>NZ_GG753625.1:0-520 GCF_000163635.1 Acinetobacter sp. SH024
TTCGTATAAGGTGTATTATGTTAATAATATAAATTTTTAAAAGCATATTGATTTAATAATAGAAAAATTATCAGAGTAGGGCATGTGTAAAGTAAACGTTCGATTATTAACCAATAATGATTAAAGATTTATATCTTGTATGTGTTAATTTTATTAACATATATATACGAAATTAATAATGCCTTAAGTGAAATAGTATGCTAGGTAAAAATCATCATTTTTTAAAAAAATTTTCGATCAGTGATGCTGCTATAGCGTATAAAAAACCTCGCTCGACTATACTTAAATATATAAAAAGCGGAGATTTCGAACTTGACTACAATAAATTGATTGAATACAGTCAGTTAGTTAGAAAATTTGGTGAACTTACTTACCCTATACAGGACGAAAGAGAGCAACAAATCAAAAAACTAAAAGATGAAGTTATGCATTTAAAAAAACAACTTAACTTTTTTAAATATACTTCAATCTCAAACAAAAATAGACTATTAATTTCTCATAAACATTCCATTTAACATAA
>NZ_GG753624.1:0-523 GCF_000163635.1 Acinetobacter sp. SH024
TTCTCCATGTAAATACACTTGATATAAGTAACCTGAAACATTTCCCATGCTATCGGTTGAACCAGATCCTATGACCTCACCAGCAGCATTTTTGACTTCAATTTGAGTGTTTGCTTCTGCCTGAGCTGTAAAGTTCTGTCCGTTCGCATCAAGTACAATATTTTCAATTGAATTTGGTGCAATATCATCAGTTAAAGCGTTTTGCTTGATCTCTGCACTACGGTTACCCGCTCGGTCAACGACAACAAAAGTAAGTTCTTCTCCATGTAAATACACTTGATATAAGTAACCTGAAACATTTCCCATGCTATCGGTTGAACCAGATCCTATGACCTCACCAGCAGCATTTTTGACTTCAATTTGAGTGTTTGCTTCTGCCTGAGCTGTAAAGTTCTGTCCGTTCGCATCAAGTACAATATTTTCAATTGAATTTGGTGCAATATCATCAGTTAAAGCGTTTTGCTTGATCTCTGCACTACGGTTACCCGCTCGGTCAACGACAACAAAAGTAAGTTCTTCTCCA
>NZ_GG753623.1:0-632 GCF_000163635.1 Acinetobacter sp. SH024
CTGTCACGGTGTAGTTAGTACCGTTCACATTCACTACTGTGCCATCGATTGCATCAGGTCCCAATGCCACTTGTGCATTGAAGGTGCCGTCTGTACCAAGCTCGTCTGCATTCAAGATACCGTCGCCATTCAAGTCTTCAGGAATCGTGATCGCACCGATCAGGTCTGCAGGTACGGTATCAATAGTAAGCGTAGCTGTATCTGTAGCCGTATTACCAGCTGGATCAGTTGCAGTTACAGTTACAGTATGAGGACCATCTATTAATGCAGGCAAAGTATTGTCTGCAAGAGTCCAAGTACCATCACCGTTATTCACTGCCGGATAGTCAACACCATCCACATTCACAACCACTGTTGCTGTTGGGTCATTGATTACCCCTGTTAAAGCAGGAGTTGTGTCATTAGTAGTTAAGTCATCTAAAGATACAACTGGAACGCTAGTATCAATGGTCACCACTGCTGTATCTGTACCTGCATTGCCTGCTGCATCTGTTGCAGTCACGGTAATGGTGTGTGGACCATCAGTTAACGCAGGAAGTGTATTGTCCGCAAGCGTCCAGGTGCCGTCACCATTGTTCACTGCCGGATAGTCAACACCATCCACATTGACAACCACTGTTGCTGTCGGATCG
>NZ_GG753622.1:0-639 GCF_000163635.1 Acinetobacter sp. SH024
CTGCCATCTGTGCCTGCCACGACTGTTGCAGTGGTGCCGTCAGGGAAGCTCACAGTCACTGTAGAACCAGGTTCTGCTGTACCGCTCACCGGGTCAGTTGCATTGATTGGATCAAGTACAGGTGCATTTGGTGCGGTGGTATCAATGGTCACCACTGCTGTATCTGTACCCGCATTGCCTGCTGCATCTGTTGCAGTCACGGTAATGGTGTGTGGACCATCAGTTAACGCAGGCAAAGTATTGTCTGCAAGCGTCCAGGTGCCGTCACCATTGTTCACTGCCGGATAGTCAACACCATCCACATTGACAACCACTGTTGCTGTCGGATCGTTCACTGTACCAGTGAGTGCTGGTGTGCTGTCATTCGTCAACACATCATCAAGTGCAACCACAGGTGCTGTGATGTCTGCAGAGACTGTACCTGTACCTGGCAATGAGATATTGCCTGCAGGGTCAGTCGCTGTTGCAGTCACGGTATCGCCATCCACCAGGTTACCCGGGTTTGGTACTGACCAGCTGCCATCTGTGCCTGCCACGACTGTTGCAGTGGTGCCGTCAGGGAAGCTCACAGTCACTGTAGAACCAGGTTCTGCTGTACCGCTCACCGGGTCAGTTGCATTGATTGGATCAAGTACAGGT
>NZ_GG753621.1:0-805 GCF_000163635.1 Acinetobacter sp. SH024
AAATTAGTACGAATAAAAGCTAGGGAAGTTTGATTTTTCTATTGAGCTTTAAAATGGATTATTGTGTTTAAATTATCAATTTAAAAAGCTTGCCTAGTAGGCAAGCTCCCCCTTTTTTTGATATTTGCGCTGATCAATAAGGTTTAGTGTTACTTAAAGCAACACACTGATAATACTGAAATATTTAAAAATAAAAAAGCCCACTTCCTATTTTTATTCAGAAATGGGCTTAGCGAAAAAAAACGCTTAGACCTGAAATAGGAAATATCTATTCGGAAATATCTCCAACTTCATATTGGCATAATATTTAAGCACTAGCAATAGGGATTGAATTAAAAATATCAAATATTCATATTTAAATAGATAAAGATTTCTTTTTAAATAGTTTTATTTTTAGCCTACATAATTTTTTTACTTATCAAGAGTTATAAAGAATATGTGCCCATCAATAGGTAATACTTAATAAGGTCTTATGTGTAGTAACCATTAGGCTCTAGAGAGTAAGAACTCAAACTGACTAAAAATAAAAAATAATTAATTTTCAATATTAATGATCATATACTGCAAAGTTATGTATATTCCAACTTCTCCATTGTTGAGTGCCTCATATAAGTCTTCATCAACGAAATCTCCAGATTCATCATATAGCCATTTATGAATTTGAATAATTTGTATATTCCCTTTTTTGTCTATTCTTGCTATTGGGTCTATTACGGACCGAACTATCACCTTCTTCTTCGTCTTAACATCGAGCAATGTGATAATTGTCATTTTAAAATCCTTATAAATATCCTGTATAACAACT
>NZ_GG753620.1:0-1051 GCF_000163635.1 Acinetobacter sp. SH024
GCTTATTGATACAACAGCAAATAAAAGTTATCCCATTAAAGTAAATACTGTGAATGGTTATATTCTTGCGGAGAAGTCGAAAAGTTACTCGATTAGTAACTTTACCTACCAACCAAATCATAAATACAGCGTATCTCTAACAGTTAATGGTAAGAAAACCACACTTTAAGAGGCTTATATGAAATACATTATAGGTGTCTTATGTGTTGCGTATTTTCCTGCATATTCTTTTGCCGAACAGTTACTAGATCATACGAATACTGCAGTTCCCAGTGTTCCTAAATCTGTAGGTAGCAATGGTGAATATACACAAGTAGGAGCGAATGAGCAGGAGCAAGATCTTAATTTCATTCATCTATTTTTAAATGTTTCGATTAACTCAAATGCTAATGAAGATTTGGTTGCAGTAAAGCAATCTAAGGATGGAAAACTATATATTCGATCTAGCACTTTAAAAACTTTAAGACTAAAAATGGATGAAGATATCCCAGATAATCAGTGGGTATGTATTAATGATCTAAACGGAATCCAGTTTAAATATCTCGAAAATGAGCAGTCTCTAAACCTAAATGTTCCATCGGATATGTTGACAGGCTATGCAGTGGACCTCAATGGTCAGCAGGTCACTAGCCCACATTTGCTAAAGATGAAACCCTTAAATGCAGCCATTCTGAACTACAGTCTGTATAACACCATAACCAATGATGAGAATGTTTTCTCTGGTACGGCAGAAGGGATCTTTAATAGCGCAATCGGTAACTTTTCTTCAGGCGTTTTATATAACGGTAGTAATGAAAATAGTTATAGTCATGAAAAGTGGGTGCGCCTAGAAAGTAAGTGGCAATATGTCGACCCTGAGAAGATCAGGATATATACCCTAGGGGACTTTATTTCCAATAGCCCAGATTGGGGCAGTAGTGTCCGTCTTGCCGGTTTTCAGTGGTCGAGTGCTTATAGCCAACGCGGGGATATTGTCACCTCGGCACTCCCGCAATTCTCTGGCTCGGCAGCACTGCCTTCAACCCTAGACTTATACGTCAACCAGCAAAAG
>NZ_GG753619.1:0-1071 GCF_000163635.1 Acinetobacter sp. SH024
ACTTTCGCAACAACACCAGCACCTACAGTACGACCACCTTCACGGATCGCAAAACGTAGACCTGGGTCCATTGCGATTGGGTGGATTAATTCTACTGACATTTCAACGTTGTCGCCTGGCATAACCATTTCAACGCCGTCTTGTAATTGGATTGCACCAGTTACGTCAGTTGTACGGAAGTAGAACTGTGGACGGTAACCATTTAAGAATGGAGTGTGACGACCACCTTCTTCTTTAGAAAGTACGTATACTTCTGCGTCGAATTTAGTGTGCGGCTTGATTGTACCTGGTTTAGCAAGTACTTGACCACGTTGTACGTCTTCACGCTTAGTACCACGAAGTAAGATACCACAGTTCTCACCTGCACGGCCTTCGTCAAGAAGTTTACGGAACATTTCTACGCCAGTTACAGTTGTTTTAACTGTATCTTTAATACCAACGATCTCTACTTCTTCACCAACTTTAACGATACCAGCTTCTACACGGCCTGTTACTACAGTACCACGACCAGAAATTGAGAATACATCTTCGATTGGCATTAAGAATGCTTTGTCGATAGCACGTTCTGGTTCTGGGATGTAAGAGTCAAGCGCTTCAACAAGAGCAAGAACTGAAGACTCACCATATTGACCAGCATCACCTTCCAACGCTTTAAGCGCAGAACCACGGATAACTGGAGTGTCATCACCAGGGAAGTCATAAGTAGAAAGAAGTTCACGAACTTCCATTTCTACTAATTCAAGTAATTCTTCATCATCAACAAGGTCACACTTGTTCAAGAATACGATGATGTAAGGTACACCAACCTGACGAGAAAGAAGGATGTGTTCACGAGTTTGTGGCATTGGACCGTCAGTCGCAGCACACACAAGGATCGCGCCGTCCATCTGAGCAGCACCAGTAATCATGTTTTTAACGTAATCGGCGTGGCCCGGGCAGTCAACGTGCGCGTAGTGACGAATTGGAGAATCGTATTCTACGTGTGAAGTATTAATTGTAATACCACGTGCTTTTTCTTCAGGTGCTGAGTCGATTTGTGAGTAATCTTTCGCTTCACCGCCGAAGTTTTTG
>NZ_GG753618.1:0-1348 GCF_000163635.1 Acinetobacter sp. SH024
GGCGAATTCAAACATGAGGTGCGACAGTTTCAAAAGCCATATGATAATCAACAAGCTGAGCAAATTTCTCTAATGGTGTAAGCCAATCTAACGCCTTTCTAGGACGAGTATTCAGTGACATGGCAACTTGATTTAAATAATGCTGATCTGCCTGATTTAAATCAATCCCTTTAGGTAAATATTGCCTAATTAAACCATTCATATTTTCGCATGTGCCTTTTTGCCAAGGTGAATGTGGGTCACAGAAATATACATCTATGCCTAAATCTTCTTCGAGTATTTTATGTTCTGACATCTCGCGTCCACGGTCATAGGTCAACGTTTTACGCAGTTCTGCAGGTAAATATTTCAGAGCTTCAGTTAAAGCCTTGCGCACTGATTCTGCCTTTGCATCAGGTAATGTTGCCAAGATACAGAGCCGTGTATTTCGTTCAATAAGTGTTGCTATCGAACTTTTATTGTCTTTACCTTTAATTAAATCAGCTTCCCAATGACCCGGTATTTTTCTTTCTTGAACTTCGGCTGGGCGCTCATGAATAGTTTTAATATCCTGTAATATAGAATCTTTTTTAGGTTCACCGTTAGCTTTTCGCTTTTTATTTTCATGACGCAGACAGGATAATAAGTCTTTTTTCAACTCACCCTTGGGTAATGCTCGTATCGTTGAATAAATCGTTGTATGGCTTACATTCATTGTTTGATCCAAATCAGGAAATGTCTTTAAACGCTTTGCTATTTGCTGAGGAGACCATAAACAACGGATCGCTTCAACAATAAATTTCCAGAGGATTGAATCGATTTTGAGTTTTCTGTGACCACGTCTACGTCTAGCGAAGGTGTTATCAGAAGCATATCGAGCTTGATAAACGTCATTGATGCTATTTCTTTTAAGCTCACGATAGATCGTACTAGGATGTCTTTTAATGAGTTCAGCAAATTTTCTGGCTGAAAAGCCTTCTTTTCTTGACTCAAGCATTAATGCAGTACGATCTTCAAAGTTAAGATGATGGTATGACAATTTTATATACTCCATAAACCCTTTAAATTAATTAGGTGGTTTATGTCGCACTTCAAGTTTTACTCTGCCGTCTAATGCTTATTGATACAACAGCAAATAAAAGTTATCCCATTAAAGTAAATACTGTGAATGGTTATATTCTTGCGGAGAAGTCGAAAAGTTACTCGATTAGTAACTTTACCTACCAACCAAATCATAAATACAGCGTATCTCTAACAGTTAATGGTAAGAAAACCACACTTTAAGAGGCTTATATGAAATACATTATAGGTGTCTTATGTGTTGCGTATTTTCCTGCATATTCTTTTGCCGAACAGTTACTAGATCATA
>NZ_GG753617.1:0-1396 GCF_000163635.1 Acinetobacter sp. SH024
CTAGTAGNGNGCTTTTTTATGATTCAATTTTTATTAGTGACATAAGAATCCTTACAAATTCTATATTCTCTCCTACCTATAGAATGAATTAAGTTATAAAGATAAAAATTCTTAGGAAAAATACATGCTGGTCTATATTATCGTAGGAAGTGTTCGTGAAGAACGTACAGCAATTAAAGTTGCCAATTGGCTAGAATCCACAATTCCATCATTTAATCTAGAAGATTTTCAGACAGAAATAATTGATTTAAAAGAGTGGAATTTACCGTTATTTTCAGGCTCTCACCCACCTGCTACTGGGGTTTATGATCAACCTAAACAACAAGAATGGGCAGACAAAATTGCTCAAGCAGACGCATTTATCTTCATTAGCCCAGAATACAACCATGGTTACAGCCCAGCTTTAAAAAATGCACTTGATTATGTCGGCAAGGAGTGGGGTGGTAAACCTGCTGCATTTATTGGCTATGGTTCAACAAATGGCTCTCGTTCTATTAGTCAAATACGTCAAGTCACCTCAAGTTTAAGTATTATTGACCCGAATGCTGTAATAGAGATAAGAGATATATTTAAACGTAATAAAGATGAAAAATTCGAAGCTAATGAGTTTGAAGTAAAAGGTCTTCAATCCATTCTTGAGAAACTACAGAAATATCATTTGTCTTAATTGAACAAAAGGCCTCTTTTCTAAACAAAAGAGGCCTTTAATTTTATAAACTCTTTAAATACTCCACTACATTAGTATTACCAGCCATTTCTGCAAGCTCTAATGCTGTGTATTCACTTTTGTAAGCGACATGCGCACCTTTTTCAATTAAGAGTTGAACTATCTCTAAATGATCATTTTCAGCAGCTGCTTGTAGAGCACTATATCCCTCATCATCTATCTGATTAGGATTTTCTCCCTCTATTAGTAATTCTTTTACTTGATCGATATCACCTAGAGATGCCCAATAAATCAATGCAGGCAAAGATAGCTCTTCATCATCTTCAGGTATTGGAGAGAAAGAATTGATTTTCATGGACGTACCCAAAAATAATAGAGTTCGTCATTATATTCATAGAATACAGCAAGAATACAAATCTAATTTTGGATCTATCTTTTATTAAAAATTAAATTCCCCAATAAAAAACACCCCCATTCGTTAGAACGGGGGTGTTTAGAATAATGAGCTGGCGATGACTTACTCTCACATGGGTAACCCCACACTACCATCAGCGCTAAGAGGTTTCACTTCTGAGTTCGGGAAGGGATCAGGTGGTTCACTCTTGCTATGGTCGCCAGCACAACTGGTATGGATACTTGCTTCGTTTTATTCACTGTGTGATACGTTGCGTTTTCCAAATCTTTACAGATGGGCTGATTGAATCTGATTTTGTTCATTTTAGCTAAGCA
>NZ_GG753616.1:0-1476 GCF_000163635.1 Acinetobacter sp. SH024
ACAGATGTTAGATCAAAACATTAAAACTCAATTAAAAGCTTACTTAGAACGTCTAGAAAGTCCAATCGAATTAGTTGCTGCTTTAGATGAATCAGATAAAGCGGCTCAAATTAAAGAGTTAGTGACAGAAATTGCTGAACTATCTGACCAAGTCACTGCCCGTTTTGACGGAAACAATACACGTCGTCCAAGCTTTGGTGTCGCTAAAGTAGGTGAACAGCCTCGTGTGTTCTTCGCAGGCTTACCAATGGGCCATGAGTTTACATCTTTGATCTTGGCACTGTTACAAGTGTCTGGCTATGCACCTAAAGTGTCGGATGAAGTTTTAAATCAAATTAAGGGCTTAAACCTCAAAGCTAACTTTGATGTATTCGTATCGCTTAGCTGTCATAACTGTCCGGACGTGGTGCAGGCACTTAACCTGATTGCGATTTACAACCCGAATACAACAGCAACCATGATTGACGGTTCATTCTTCCAAGATGAAGTGGAACAACGCAAAATCATGGCTGTGCCAATGGTGTTCCAAGACAATGAACACATTGGCCAAGGTCGTATGACCCTTGAAGAGATTGTAGCGAAACTCGACACTAACTCAGCTGAAAAAGATGCAGCAGCACTCAATGCTAAAGATGCATTTGATGTGTTGGTGATTGGTGGTGGTCCTGCGGGTGCAACGGCTGCGATCTATGCTGCACGTAAAGGCATTAACACTGGTATCGTGGCTGAACGCTTCGGTGGTCAAGTGATGGACACCATGGACATTGAAAACTTCACTTCTGTGCAAAAGACGCAAGGTCCTAAGTTTGCTGCCGAGATGGAAGCCCATGTTCGTGAATATGATGTCGATATCATGAACCTGCAACGTGTCACCAAAATCACGGGTGCCAACCAGACTGCAAATGGCTTGGTTGAAGTTGAACTTGAAAACGGTGCAAAACTTGAATCGAAAACTGTAATCCTTTCTACAGGTGCACGTTGGAGAGAAATGAATGTACCGGGTGAGCAAGAATACCGTACCCGTGGTGTTGCCTACTGCCCACACTGTGATGGTCCGTTGTTCAAAGGTAAACGTGTTGCTGTGATTGGTGGTGGTAACTCAGGTGTTGAGGCAGCAATTGACCTTGCAGGGATTGTTGAGCATGTCACTCTGGTTGAGTTTGACACCAAGCTTCGTGCTGACCAAGTGTTGCAAAACAAATTGCATAGCTTGCCAAACACAACGGTGATTATGAATGCCTTAAGTACAGAAGTGTTAGGTGATGGTTCACAAGTGACTGGTCTTAAATATAAAGACCGTGCGACTGATGAAGAGCATGTGGTCGAGCTTGCAGGGATCTTTGTACAGATTGGTTTACTGCCAAACACTGACTTCTTGAAAGACAGTGAAGTTGAATTAACCAACCGTGGCGAGATCATTGTGAATGACCGCAACGAAACCAATGTGCAAGGTGTATTTGCTGCGGGTGACTGTAC
>NZ_GG753615.1:0-1503 GCF_000163635.1 Acinetobacter sp. SH024
CTGAACTGCACCCCATAAGTTAGACTTTTAAAACTTATGAGGTGTGCTCTATGCCAATTCCGAAGCATTCAAAAGAGTTAAAATTAAAAGTCATTCAAGCTTATTTAGAGGGAAGTAAAGGATATAAAATCCTTTCACAAGAATTTAATGTAGATCTCCAAACCATCCGCTTATGGATTGAAAACTATAAGGCACAAGGTGAAGATGGCCTGAATGTTAAAACTAAAAAAACCTACTACTCTTCCGAATTTAAAATCAAGGCTGTACAAATGCTTCTTGATAAGATACCGGTAAGAGAAGTTAGAAGACGGTTAAATCTGAGCGGGACGTCAATTTTAAGAAGGTGGCTAGCTCAGTATCATAAAGAAGGGATTGCTGGGTTTAATACCACGAGGATTTATACCAATATGCTTAAACAAGATAAAACTAAAATAACCAAGTCTGTAAAAGATGACAAAGATAAATCTCAGCAGGAGCTCATTGATGAAGTGACCGCTTTACGAGCAGAGGTTGCCTTTTTAAAAAAGCTAAAAGCCTTAAAACTGAAGCAACGTACCTAAATTCAATTTCTACTGCAGACAGTGTTCAAGTTATTTCAGAATTAAGGCAAATTTATCCATTAAAGCTCTTACTCAGTATTGCCAAGATCGCTCGTAGTACTTATTTCTATCACATGAAAGCTGTACGCTCTAAGGATAAATATACTGAGTTAAAACAGCAGATCAAGTCCATATATCACAAGCATAAGGGATGCTATGGCTATCGTAGAATTACTCTTGCTCTGAAAAGTACAGGAATAATAATCAACCATAAATGTGTATATCGTCTTATGAAAACTATGGGACTTAAATCACGTATCAGAGCACTAAAATATCGCTCATATAAAAGTGGTTGTGTCGGGATGGTGGCCGATAACATTATGCAACGGCAATTTAAAGCGAACCGTCCCAACCAGAAATGGGCAACTGATGTGACGGAATTTAATGTTAACGGTGAAAAACTTTATCTATCACCAATTATAGATTTATTTAATGGGGAAATTATTACCTTCCGGATCCAACGTAAACTCAATTATGAGTTAGTGAAAGATATGCTCATTCATGCTTTAGCTAAACTTAAGCGACATGAGAAACCAATTCTCCATTCAGATCAAGGATGGCAATATCAAATGGCTCATTATCAACAGCAATTAAAGCAACATGGTTTAATTCAAAGTATGTCTCGTAAAGGAAATTGCTTAGATAATGCTGTAATAGAAAGCTTCTTTGGAATATTAAAATCGGAGTGCTTTCATGGTGAAAAATTTCAATCAACTGATGAGTTAGAGAAAACTATACGAGAGTACATTCATTATTATAATCATGAGAGAATCAAGGTGAAGCTACAAGGTTTATCCCCTGTACAATATAGAAACCAGTTTTTAAAAACTGCTTAACTAACTGTCCAACTTTATGGGGTCAGATCATTCCACCGTAGAGGGGGCACGAGGGGCTAGACACTAAA
>NZ_GG753614.1:0-1515 GCF_000163635.1 Acinetobacter sp. SH024
ATCGAACTTTTTTTAAATTCATTTTAATGCTCAGAAAGATGTTCTACCAAATAATCAATAAATACTCGTACAGCAGGTAATAACCCTCGGCGTGATGGATATACAGCATGTAATATACCGTGAGGAGCTTTCCATTCCGGTAAAATTTGTACAAGCTGTCCAGATTTTAGAAAATCTTCTGCTGCGCTCTCTGGTAATAAAGCGATCCCACAGTTTTGACTCGCTAATTGCGCCAACATATGGATATTTGTACCCATTACGATAGGGCTGACTTTGATTTTCTTTTGCTGATTGTCTGGACCATGCAAAAGGAATTGTTGATCAAGATGCTCTTCTGACAAACTTAAAATGCGATGCTCACTAAGTTGTTCTGGATTTTTTATATCTCCAAATTCATTTAGATATGCTTGACTTGCAAATAGACTCTGTTCAATAAGTGCAAACTGTCTAAGAACTAAACTTGGATCATCATCTAGTTTTGAGCGAACACGTAAAGCAATATCAATTCCTTCATTAATGACATCTACTCGACGATTGCTGACCATAAGTTGCAAACGAATTTCTGGATATTTTTTTAAGAAAGCAGGCAAAATTTTAGGCAGTTGATTTTGAGCAATATCAACAGGAACACTAACCTTTACAACACCTCTAGGTTGAATGCTTAAATGATCAACCAAATCATGAGCAGCCTGTGCAGCATTCATCATGACTTGAGCATGTCTATAAATATCCATCCCAATATCTGTAACAGCAAAATGACGAGAGCTGCGTTGAATCAGGCGAACGCCTAAGTTTTCTTCTAGGCTATATACACGACGACTTAGTTTTGATTTTGGTATATCCGTTACACGCTCAGCGGCACTGAAACCACCATGCTCAACGACGAGAGCAAAACAATAAAAATCATCAAGATCAGTGAGCATTAAAATATCCTATTTCTGCAACAACCATGATTTTACATTATTAATTTTGCAACGATAATTCTTAAACTAAATTTTTTGTAATTAAAACATATACTAAGATATTTCCTTTAACTGAGAATTTGAAATTATATTGTCATTACAATGTAATTTTATTGTATGTTTTTTGATGAGTGGTTCTAGCCTTTTCTAGAACTTTCAATTAATTTCTTTTACACTACAATTTTCTATTCTTTTCAAATCTAATGCACTATCAATTAATTGAACTTAACGATGCTTCTGCGAATATTGAATGTCCATTTTGCAAACAAGCAATAATTGACTGGGCGCAAGAACAATATATTCAGCCATGTGAACATACTTTATTTATTGCTATGGATTTGGGGTTTGAATTTATTGCTGATCGATTTGAAGAGTGTATGGATCAAAATGTGGATGAGTTGCACGAAGATCCGAATATGAATATTTTTGAAGCTCTCACGACAACAACTTATGAAAATCTAATTATTTTAAAATCTGATTTAGGTGTGGAAAATTTATTTCGCTATGTCGGGGTAAGTGATCGTTGAAATTGAGAGTATAAAAAAGCCAATCT
>NZ_GG753613.1:0-1554 GCF_000163635.1 Acinetobacter sp. SH024
GTTTTCACGTACTATGCATCTATTGAAAGAATTTGGATGCATTGGAGTAAAAACAGATGTTAGATCAAAACATTAAAACTCAATTAAAAGCTTATTTAGAACGTCTAGAAAGTCCAATCGAATTAGTTGCTGCTTTAGATGAATCAGATAAAGCGGCTCAAATTAAAGAGTTAGTGACAGAAATTGCTGAACTATCTGACCAAGTCACTGCCCGTTTTGACGGTAACAATACACGTCGTCCAAGCTTTGGTGTGGCTAAAGCAGGTGAACAGCCTCGTGTGTTCTTTGCAGGCTTACCTATGGGCCATGAGTTTACATCTTTGATCTTGGCACTGTTACAAGTGTCTGGCTATGCACCTAAAGTGTCGGATGAAGTTTTAAATCAGATTAAAGGCTTAAACCTCAAAGCAAACTTTGATGTGTTTGTATCCTTAAGCTGTCATAACTGTCCTGATGTAGTACAGGCGCTTAACCTGATCGCGATTTATAACCCGAACACAACAGCAACCATGATTGATGGTTCATTCTTCCAAGACGAAGTGGAACAACGCAAAATCATGGCTGTACCAATGGTGTTCCAAGACAACGAGCACATTGGTCAAGGTCGTATGACCCTTGAAGAGATTGTGGCAAAACTTGACACCAACTCGGCTGAAAAAGATGCAGCAGTACTGAATGCCAAAGATGCGTTTGATGTATTGGTGATTGGTGGTGGCCCTGCAGGTGCAACAGCTGCAATCTATGCTGCACGTAAAGGTATTAACACAGGTATCGTGGCTGAACGCTTTGGTGGTCAGGTCATGGACACCATGGACATTGAAAACTTCACGTCTGTGCAAAAGACTCAAGGTCCTAAGTTTGCTGCCGAGATGGAAGCACATGTTCGTGAATACGATGTCGATATCATGAACCTGCAACGTGTCAGCAAAATCACAGGTGCAAACCAAACTGAAAACGGTCTGGTTGCAGTTGAACTTGAAAACGGTGCAAAACTTGAATCAAAAACTGTAATCCTTTCTACAGGTGCACGTTGGAGAGAGATGAATGTACCGGGTGAGCAAGAATACCGTACCCGTGGTGTCGCGTACTGCCCACACTGTGATGGTCCACTGTTCAAAGGTAAACGTGTTGCTGTGATTGGTGGTGGTAACTCAGGCGTAGAAGCTGCAATTGATCTTGCGGGGATTGTTGAGCATGTAACTCTGGTTGAATTCGATACCAAACTTCGTGCAGACCAAGTCTTGCAAAACAAATTGCATAGCTTGCCAAACACAACGGTGATTATGAATGCCTTAAGTACAGAAGTGTTAGGTGACGGATCACAAGTGACTGGTCTTAAATATAAAGACCGTGCGACGGATGAAGAGCATGTGGTCGAGCTTGCAGGGATCTTTGTACAGATTGGTTTACTGCCAAACACTGACTTCTTGAAAGACAGTGAAGTTGAATTAACCAACCGTGGCGAGATCATTGTGAATGACCGCAACGAAACCAATGTGCAAGGTGTATTTGCTGCGGGTGACTGTACGACTGTACCTTACAAGCAAATCATTA
>NZ_GG753612.1:0-1828 GCF_000163635.1 Acinetobacter sp. SH024
ATGCTTTTTTATTATTTACGCTTCTGGCGCTGCGCTGTATTGTTCAACTAATGGTTTTAATTCGCCATTTTGGAACATTTCAAGCATGATATCGCTACCACCAATAAGTTCGCCATTTACCCAAAGTTGCGGGAATGTAGGCCAGTTCGCAATTTTTGGTAATGTTGCACGAATATCAGGGTTTTCCAAAATATTTACATATGCAAATGGACGACCAATTTGACTGAGCGCCTCTACAGCACGTGCAGAGAAACCACATTGTGGAAACTGTGGAGTGCCTTTCATGTAAAGTAAAACGGGATGCTTCGCAATTTGATCGCGGATTAACGCTTCAGTATCACGTGCTTGTTCAGTCATAAAGAGATCCTCAACTAATCTAGCAGCATTATAGGGGGTGTTCATACCGCTTTGCAAACCACCTGATTACTTAAAGTTGCATTGAATATTCAATATTTTATTGTATAAACCGAAGCGATAGCAAAAAGCGGACGAAATTTTAGATAAATGAGTGATGAGACTTTTCATCAGAGCTAGTTTTTGCTTATATAAACCCTTCCTAAAACCTCATACAGACAGAGTTCGTTATGAATGATATTACCCTAGCTCCAATACAACCTGATCAACCATCACATTTAATGGCTACTTATGGTCGCCAAGCGATCAGTTTTGTACGAGGCCGAGGAGCATATCTATATACCGAAGATGGCACAGAGTATTTAGATGCTTTAACCGGTATTGCTGTATGTGGTTTAGGTCATGCGCATCCAGTCATTGCAGAAGCAATTGCTGAACAAGCTGCAACACTTGTGCATACAAGTAACTTATTTGAGATTCCTTGGCAAACGGCAGCTGCTCAGAAGCTTGCTGAAGTTTCAGGGATGGAAGAGATCTTCTTTTCAAACAGTGGTGCAGAGTCAAATGAAGGCGCCATTAAAATTGCTCGTAAATTTGGTACTCAACAAGGTGTAAGCTCCCCAAAGATAATTGTGGCAGAGCAATCATTTCATGGTCGTACTTTAGCAACACTTTCAGCTACTGGTAATAAGAAAGTACAAGATGGTTTTGCTCCTTTAACCAATGATTTTATTCGTGTGCCATTTGGTGATGTAGAAGCAATTCAAGAAGCTGCTTTGCAGCACCCAGATATTGTTGCGATTTTGATTGAACCTATTCAAGGTGAGGGTGGTATTAATACAGCACCTCAAGGCTTTAGCTATCTTGAAGAAGTCCGCACCATATGTAATCAACATAACTGGCTAATGATGCTAGATGAAATCCAAACAGGTAACGGCCGTACCGGTAAGTATTTTGCTTATCAACATACAAACATTGTGCCTGATGTTTTGACGACTGCTAAAGGACTTGGTAATGGCTTTCCAGTAGGCGCGGTAATGACCCAAGGTAAAGCTGTTGGCTTATTAGGACCTGGTAGCCATGGGTCTACTTATGGTGGCACAGTGCTAGGTTCTCGTGTGGTTTATACAGTAATTGATACAATCCAAAAAGAGAATGCTGTAGAAAACGCGGCAGTTGTTGGTGGTTATATTGTTGATCAATTACGTGCGCAATTGGCAGATAAAAATGTGCAAGTACGTGGCTTTGGTATGATGATTGGTATTCAATTGCCTAAAGACTGCGCTGAGCTCGTTGCAATAGCTCGAGATCAACATAAACTTATTATTAATGTTACAGCTGGTTCAGTAGTGCGTTTATTACCACCAATTAATATGACTCAAGCACAGGCTGATGACTTGTTAGAGCGTTTAGTTGCTTTAATTAATAACTATCTTTAAATTTTTACATCAATAAAAAATGGGCATATAAATAG
>NZ_GG753611.1:0-4051 GCF_000163635.1 Acinetobacter sp. SH024
AGGTTTTCGCTTCGCTCAAACTCTATTGAATCTCGCAAGCTCGATTCGAGGGGCAGTTTTTTGGTTAATTCTGTTTGTGAAATCTAAAAGCAAAACCAACTATGAATTCGCTTCGCTCATAGAGCTTTTTTGCTCGCTTCGCTCGGTCTAGGGGCTAGTTTCGGCATGAAAATATAGATTTTCTAGGGTTCAAGTCATTTAAAAGCGGTTTTTCAGAGGGTCGAGGGTCGAATATTGCTAGTTCGCTCGTAGACACTCGCTCTGTAAGATCATGTATTGTTTAGATAATTTTAATAAACGCCAAAAAAGAAAATTTAAATTTTAGCGTGAACGTGGCTTATGGCTTTGTGTTTTTGATTCAGCCAGTAATTTATTGGCTTCGTCATGTTTTCCTTGCTCACGTAAGGCTTTACGTGCAAAAAACGCCTGTTTTTCTCGTTCTTGTTGTGCCTTGGCTTCCTGTTTCCGCTTTTCCTGTTCGGCTAACTTTCGTTGTTGTTCACGTTCAAGGTGAAGTCTTGCTCGATCATGTTTGGCTTTCAGGTTCGGATTAGCTTTGTTTACGATCTCTTTTGCCCGATCTGTATAGCGTTCAGGTTCTAAACGTGGGGTTTTGGTCTTTAAATCTCGTTCCTGACTGTCCAATTCTTGCCATTGGGTTTGAATTTCTGCATTCGCAGCATCCCATTTTCCACCAAAAAACATAGGTCTTTTACCTAATTGTTCTTTTTGGTGTTCAAGATTGGTTTTTGATAGCTCCATTTGCTCCAAAACAGCGTTTATTTGCTCGATTTCTGTTTTTTGGGTAGTTAGTGCTATGTTTTTTGCTTCCGTGGCTACAGCATCGTTATATTGCGAAATAACGCTATATGCGATTTTGGTTAATTCTTCAGGGGAACGTTGTTCCTGGTCTAATTTTTCCCTGGTCTGAATCAAGTTATTCAACAGTCGTTCAGATGCTTGTATCTCTTGATCTAAACCTTTGATGTGTTGGCTAAATTGGTTGCGTTCACGGATGGCATCATTGGATAGACTGATTTCGGTGTCTATGCCTTGTCTCCGAAGTTGGGTAACTTGTGGCCCCTCATGTTGAGTGGCTTCAAGGTCTATGCCTTGATCTTTGTAACTACGGTGATCGACACGATCTGCAAAGCCATGTTTTTCTAAATGGCGGTTGGTCAATTCTGCAAAGTGTTCTCTCCAGTGGCTGACGGTTTCACTGGATTGCTCTTTGTTGAAGTCTCGATTTTTCTTTTTGGCAAAGTCGCCTGTTTGTGGGTCAATCTGCCGACTGGTGAACATGATGTGTGCATGGAAGTTTCTTTCATCACTTCCGCTTTTGGTATGTGGAGCATGGATACATGCGTCCACGATCACACCATGTTTTTCTACAATTTCCTGACATAGCTCATCGAGCAAGTCTTGTCTTTGTTCTGCATTAAACTCATGGGGAAAGGCAATTTCAAACTCTCTTGCTAAGGTTGCATCTTTTCTACGTTCAACCTGTTCAACTGTATTCCATAATTCTTGACGGTCTAATAATTCTTTTTTGGTGTTTTCAGGTGCATAGATTTTTTTAGATTCCACACCTGTTTTTTGGGTGTAGTCCTGAATTTTACCTTGATAATGGTCTTCTAATTTTTCACCCGAACGATAGGCAGAACATGCAACGGCTGAACGCCCTGCACTTCGGCTTATCGCTTTGACTGAAAAATGAAAGATTGCCATGCTTAATTTTTTCTCACTGGTTTAACCCATGTATTACATTTTTCGCACTGTGCGGCTGTGATTTCTATAGGCATTCCTGCCGCCATTTCTATTTCTTCATCTGTAAATTTATAATCATATTCGTGCCCACAATTAGGGCATAAAAATATGAAATGTTCGTGAGTATTGTCTTTCATCCTTTTTGCCTCTTAACGCCTTTGCTTTTCGGGGTTGTAGGGGTATCCCCTGCCGTACTTCCATTGAATAAAAATCGAAGATTTTTTTCAATGGTAAAGTGCGCCCTTTGGGAAAACCACGATAGCAGATAGTACCTTGAATTTCAATTCATGTACGCTTATGCTAACTGTGGTTTTTTTAGGCATTGGATTTGTAATGAAAGTCGAATCTTTGGAACAGCAAATTGCTAAACAAGAAGAACGTTTGAAACAGCTTAAAGCTCAGAAGCAAGCTGTTTTGGCTCGTGAAAAAAAGAAAGCAACGGATCAACAGCGAAAAGAAGATACTAGACGTAAAATTTTGCTTGGTTCTTTGGCGTTAAAAAAAATGCAAGATGATTCAGAAAAGGCAAAAATTCTTGCTGATCTTAATGATTATTTAACAGAAGATAGAGATAGATTGTTATTCGGTTTACAACCTGTTTCTAACGCTGGTTAGTTATTTCGAGTTTAATTTGTACCATTCTTCCATGAGTGCTGCATCTTCCTGTTCGAAGGTGGTTTCACCGTTCAGGATGCGCTGCTGCCTTGCTTGATCCTTTGATTGGCAAGAATCAATTATTTCCTGAGTAAACTCATGATCTACGATGCCTTTAGCACTTCTAAAGGCTTCCAGTAATTGCTGTCTATCTGTCATTTCAATATCCTAATAGTTAAATCCTGCTTGTACCAATAGAGGGTAAAACGTCCTGAATTTTTCAGGCTCTAAAAGCATATCAGCAATACGTTTTGCAAAGTCTTCGTATGATTCAGTACCTACTGAATACTCACTCATTTCGTGCATTTCAGACAGCTTGTGAGCGAATAAATGCCGTTGTGCATCGGTCATAGGGATAAAGAAATCAGGGGTATTTGGATCTCGTTTCGGGTCAACTGGCTTTTCAATTTTTGGCTGTTGTTTTTGTTTGAATTTAAAAGAAAATCCACTTACTGAACGCCCTTTTTTGTGCTGTTCGACTTTGACCGTTATGTCCGTATGTTCATTGATCTGTTTGATTGCTAGGTCTAAAACGTATTTTTTAAAGTCATACATACGCTTATATTCAGTTTCAAGAACGCCGAGCTTTTGGCGGAAGTCTGATAATTCGATGACTGGCGTTTTTCCTGTGCTACGCCATGCAATCAGAACCTCATACAAGCGTATGGCATAGGCACTACTCAACCCACTAACCTGTTTTAATTCGTAGCTTGTGAATTGTTCCTCAAGCCTTGTCACTAAAGGAATGATAGCAGGTGCAAAGATTAGCTCTACTGTTGCGGAGTTGTCGACATAGGCAATTTGTGACACCCAACGGCTAGTAATGTTTGCGACACCTTTAGGGCGTTGCTCTTGGTAGCTAAATTGACGTGCAAATAGGTCTTTGCAGGCATCCTTTAATGCTTGGTAGGCTGTATTGCGGTGTACGCTGAAATGATTGATATAGCTCTCGGCATGAACTGTTAGAGGGTCATTGGCATCAATCCCCTTTCCTGATTCCCTTGCTTCCACTATCGCTAGAAGTATTAACCGTTGTTCCACTAGGTCTAGGTTATAGCTCGCATTAATGAGAGCATTGTCTTTTACTACTAATTCTTTCATTAGACGAACACTATTTTTATCTCGTTAAGACGAATATAGTATTGTTACTCGTCTTTTGCAAGGTAGACCTCGTCTTTAAATGATTTTTTTTGCAAGGTAAACCTCGTCTTATTGCAAGGTAAACCTCGTCTTATTATTCCTGAAACAATTGCTACATAAGGCATTCAGACAACCTAAAAGCATTTAAAAGCTTTTTTATTTATAAAAGCCCATAAGAGCAGGGGAGTGGTCAAAACTGCCCTAGGTTTTCGCTTCGCTCAAACTCTATTGAATCTCGCAAGCTCGATTCGAGGGGCAGTTTTTTGGTTAATTCTGTTTGTGAAATCTAAAAGCAAAACCAACTATGAATTCGCTTCGCTCATAGAGCTTTTTTGCTCGCTTCGCTCGGTCTAGGGGCTAGTTTCGGCATGAAAATATAGATTTTCTAGGGTTCAAGTCATTTAAAAGCGGTTTTTCAGAGGGTCGAGGGTCGAATATTGCTAGTTCGCTCGTAGACACTCGCTCTGTAAGATCATGTATTGTTTAGATA
>NZ_GG753610.1:0-3870 GCF_000163635.1 Acinetobacter sp. SH024
TTTTAAGTATAGTCGAGCGAGGTTTTTTATACGCTATAGCAGCATCACTGATCGAAAATTTTTTTAAAAAATGATGATTTTCACCTAGCATACTATTTCACTTAAGGCATTATTAATTTCGTATATATATGTTAATAAAATTAACACATACAAGATATAAATCTTTAATCATTATTGGTTAATAATCGAACGTTTACTTTACACATGCCCTACTCTGATAATTTTTCTATTATTAAATCAATATGCTTTTAAAAATTTATATTATTAACATAATACACCTTATACGAAATGTGTCATAATTTACCTTGAAATTCATATACTTATTTCAAAGTTTATAGCCCGAACATCCCTGTACGGGCTTTTTTTTGTGATCTTTCACGTAATATGGCTATTCTTTAATCAAATCCTTACAACTTTGATTAGCTCAGTTGAATAGTACCCTTAGCCATTCGGCAAGAAAAACCGGCTTAACCACCCTCTTTTCGGCTGCTCCGGTTCAACCGGCTCCGGCACCGGAATACGCTTATTTTCCGTTTTTTCCGGAGTAGTCAATCCGTCATGTTTGTCGTTATCTACATTCAATGTAGGTTCTACTTGAGATGGACTAGATTGCACTGAAGATTGATCTGAAGTTGGTGTGGGATGAACCTGAGTTGGCTTCATTTCAATTAGGGTAAGTAATGTATCAATACGAGAATTTGCTTTAGCTTCGCGATCTTCTGCTTTTTCTAACTGTTTCTTTAGAAAATCGATCTGATTCTTTAGTTCAATAACTGTATTGTCTGTGTATTCAGGTGTATTTATAGTTTGTGTTGGAGACGTATCAGTGTGTTTTGAGTGTTTTCCACTAAAAGGTTCACCATAAACGCGGAGTAACTCAGAGAAGTCGATAGAGCCATCATGATCACGACTTAACACCCCATTTTTTATATCTTTATAAAGTGTAGCACGAGATTTCTTATACAGTGTGGCTGCATCACTAACACTGTATTTTGTACTTGTTTTCATAGTGTATTGCTGTGTATTTAGGATACGTATTGAAGAATACAATAAGTGTATTCTTCAATACACTCAAGCTTTAAACCCTAAGTTCTTTAAGTGTGGCAAAAACTGCTGTTGTTGGTGAGGGTTTCTAAGCATATCCTTAATTTTAGCAGCTAAAATCTCATAACTTTCACCTTCTGAGGCTAAATGGGAAAGCTCATGTAAACGTGATAATTGATTCCCGAATAGATTAATTTGAGCATCAGATAGCTGATAAAAATCTTTCGAGGTATGTGTTATGGATTTAGATTTTTCTTTAAAAGAAAAGATAATATGAGTGACTTTACGCCCTGTTTTTTTCTGCTCATAAGTGACTTTTAAAGGGCTATATTCATTGATTTGGTCTATAGCAGTGTCAATTACTCGTTTCTTGAAATCAGCGAATAATGGGTACTTTTTACCGAGTTCTAACATTGTCCGTAAACTCTCAACAGAAATTTCACGCTTACCTATTTGCCGATATTGAACCAGTAGCTCATAAATACGAATACCGTATCCACTATTGATCCCAGCAATGTCTGATAAGGCATATTTGGTGAATTCTCTACTTAGATTGGAAATGAATGGCAGAATGGGTTTTGAAAAACGGATTCCAATGACACTTTGACTATCTAAAAATTGGATTTCTTGCACCCATCTCATTTTTATAGATTTATCATCAATACTGAGGTTAATAGACCTCTCATAGAGTCTATTAATACCTTCCTTTAAATCTCTGTATGCAGTTTTCTCATGTACGCCCAATTGTTTTAATTCATCGACGCTAACAGGGTATAACTCATCATCTGTAATAGGCTGATTTTTGGGAATCCGTGAAATGGCAGCTAAGACAATTCGTTGCTCTACGGCACTTAATTGATACGATGCTTCTATTACTTGATTTGATTTTACAACGTGATTTTTATTCAAAACAAAACCATTGATTTTTCTAATATATGACAAATATATACTTGTCATAGTTAGTAGTCAATCCGTCATAGTTAAGTAGTCAATCCGTCATAGTTAGTAGTCAATCCGTCATAGTTAGTAGTCAATCCGTCATATTTAAACGTTGAAACCTTTGCTATATAAGGCACAGAGACGACTGAAAAGATTTAAAAGATTTAAAATATATTAAAAAGGAAAGAATGAAAAATTGCCCTATGTTTTCGCTACGCTCAAACTCTATTGAACTTCGCTTACGCTCAGTTCGAAGGGGCAATTTTTGGGTTAATCTCGTGATAACTTCAAAAAAGCAAAAGCAACTCGGAATTCGCTTCGCTCATAAGTTTTTTATACTCGCTTCGCTCGACCTAGATGCAAATTAAATCTGTTCGCACCCTCCGGGATGCTCTGTATCTCAGTCTCAGCAGCAAAGGGGAGTTTGTAATCAGGGAAAAAGCATGGCGAAAATTTTAATTGGGTCTGTTCGCTCGTAGACACTCGCTCTGTAAGGCCTGAATAAAGCCAGATAATTTTAAAAACCAGGACCACCGTAATCATAATCATCAGATTTTGGCTTTGGCTGTTCGGGTTGAGGGGGCTTATTTTGCATGGGTAATGGATAATTTGGCTGGGAATGGACTTCAAACTCAAAGCGTGGCGTTGAGTTATGTTCTGAATCTCTCAATTTTCGATTCATGTTATTCAGGTTCCAGCCTTCTTGGTGCAGTATAGGCTCTTGAATTTTGATAATTTCACTAAAATCTTTTTCCAGTTTTTCCTTATTTTTCGCATTTTTGATTAAGTAATTCAGGTAATACATCACTTCCAATGATGAAAATGGATGGTTTTCAGCACTATAAAAATATTCATGTTGTTGATCTAATTGCTTTTGGCGTTCTTCGAGTTCTCGTTCTTGCTGGTTGTGTTCTCGGATTTTTTGGATTTGAGCGAGATATTCCGCTGTCGCATTTTGTTGGCCAACGCCTAGTTTTGGCTCTGGAAGGTATAGCGTGCTGTGGATCTCGTTATATTTTTCATAGCTGTCTGCTGAAACCTGATTTTTGATGGTGATGTCTTGGCCATCCAGTGTGTAGGTGACGGTCGGGCAGTGCTGTGCAAGGGCATCATTCAAATGATTTTCCCATTGTTTTCGGATATAGATCAAAAAAGTGGAATAGTTTTCATGGCCATCTTGAAGTTGGATTTTTTTAGCACCGCCTTTGGCTGGATCTTGAGGGTTATAGCGTTTGAAGTACTGTTCTGCGCTGCGTTCAATGCCGTCATCCGCTTTTAGCGAGAACATCAGGTGACAATGAGGCTGATCTTCGCCACTGATGCGTGATTTTACGTTGTGTATGGCGTATGAGTGAGGATATTGCTGTGGGACTATGTGTTTGTCTAAAAACGTCTCTATGAGCGTTTTACGCTGTTCTGGCGTGAACTCGTTGGGGAGGGCAATTTCATACTCCATGTAGGCCTTGGCATTGGCTCGTTCATGACTATCGGCTGCCTGCCAAAACTCAATCGGATCTTTGACAAAGGCGGGCATGCAACGTCCAGGTTCAATATGTTCTATGGTTTCATTGCTTGTTTTTCGAATGCCTTCATATTGCATCAGCCGGGAAATATAGAGGTAGTGGCCGGTCGCATAGCCTTTATTTTTGCTTTTTACACTGAAATGGTAGCTGGCCATGTTCACCTCTGGTGGCTTGGGGACCGGTTTTTATGCAGTGAAACGGAATGAAAACCGTCCGGATTTTGAAATGCCTGAATGGCTGAGAAATCCGGTTAAAGGGGGTCAAGGGGGAATCGCCCCATTGCGTACTAGTTTCTTCGATTAGAAGAAACTGTCAAGTGCGAATTATTTAAATTAAAAATAAAATTTCTTTTCAAGAAATTTTA
>NZ_GG753610.1:4607-9868 GCF_000163635.1 Acinetobacter sp. SH024
ACCGTAATTAAATAGTACGTAAACATATTAAATCGGTAGCAGTTCTGAAAATTAGGCGGCAGATGATATGACCCAAGAAAAAGCAAAAAAGCGTGGTAGACCAGCTCAACTTTTACAAATGGCAGAGTTACACGCTTTCGTTGAGTTCCTGTTAGAAAAAGATCCTCGCTCTGAACTGCAAAATCAGGTTATTGCTGCACTACAAGCTGAAGACTTTAATTTTGAAATGTTGTCAGAAGCTCAGCAGATTCTGGTGAAAGAAGCGTTAAAACCGTACCGTGAGCATTTGAAACTTCAGTTGTTGTTTGATGAGTTGGTGATAACTCCAGGAAGGACTGAGTATGAAGAAAAATTCCTGGAGCTGTACCAAGATTATAAAAAAGATGATCTAGATCCGGCTGAAATGAATATCCTGAAAACGATGTGTACGCGTTATCTGAATTTTAAAGCGCAAAAGCTTGAATACAGTGACTTGGAGCTGTATTTGAGTCAGATCCAGAAAAAGTATGCCGGGAAAAAGCGAAAGGCTGAAAATCAACGTAAGTTTGAAGTGGGTGGTGGGGTTTTAAGTCTTTATAAAGTAAAAGATGATGAAAATTTAGACAGTAAAAAGTTTCTAAAAAGAATCGAAATTGACCGTTTTCTTGCCGGGAAATTTCGTCAATCTCAACTTTATAAAAAGGTTTGGGCACTAGAGCGACCAAATACAGAAAAGTATCAGCTACTTTTTGAGGTTCTCCATCAGCTGTCTGGATATAGCCTAAAAGGGCAGACTTTAACGCTTCTCGATTTAGTGATTATAAATGCTCAAAAAAAGATAAAAAGTAGGTCTGAAAAAGAATGAATTTTTTGACTGTCCGCTTTTTAGCTGACTTTTCTATTTTGGCAATTGTAAATTTATGCGAAATTTATTATTTTAAAAATAAGGTCGCCTACCGTACTTACGCATGAGTAGAAAAGGGATAAAAAACCATAGGTTTAATTTTTAAAGCCATATCTAAAATCTAATTTTCTTAAGTATCAACTCGTTTGGTTCTTAGCATTTAAACATGCGTTGCTAGAAGTCTTATGACACCAAAGATTCTTTGTATAAAGAGTTTAGAGTTGGAAGTAGAGAAAATTATGTCTATTCAAGAATTCGCATTTCAATTATCTAAAAAAATTCAGGAACAGCATTCTGTAAAGATTAGCCGTTCACATATTTATGAATTAATTGCTTTAGATCAGGACTATAGGACCTATAGCTCTTTTGTTGCTCAAAATCTTTTACTTGATGCTCAATATGATGATTCTGAAGAGTATTATCAGCACGAATTGGTTGATGCTCTAACTCTAGAAATATTGGAAAATCCGCCTGAAACAGATTATCTAAATTATAGTGAAGATGATCTTCATTGGGATGATTATGAAGGTAATGTTCTATTGGAGCAGATTAGAAAAATTATTATAAGACTTAAGGTTTTACTTAAGTTAGATGCCTCAGAAGAGTTTTATTTGTCGATTTCTAAAACAGTCTATCGAGAACTTTTATGGCTTAATTTAGAAGTTATTAACTTCAATGCTGTAAGAGAGGAATTAAGTTATATCAATTTTGAAAATGGTAAGGTGGATGACCTAGAACTTGGAGGTGATTATTTCGAGTTTTCAAAAATTGGGGCTATTTTTGAGAAGATTTTATCTTATGCGCAAGATCGTGAGAATGCTGATGCTTATGCTCTACTCGGGGCCTACTATCGTTATTTAGCAAATCAGATAGCCCCTTATGGTCGACATGGCTCAAATTTTGGAAGTCGTTGGGACAATAATAAACAAAAATATATCAATTCTGATGAGACTAAGAAAAATAAAGAAAAGTATGAAGAATACATAAAGCAAGCGGAACACTTTGAATCTTATATTAAAAATTCACCTATGAATCTTCATGAAATTAATTTGGATGCAGACAAGGAAACAGTTTACAACCAGATTCTGTACTTGTGTAATCGAGGTGATACGAGTGCTATTGAATCCTTCCTGTATGAAGAAATTTTCAAAAATCATGGAGAAGCATGGTTATACATCTACTTAGCTCAAATGTGTGGAGTTGATTTCACGCAGGATGATTTTAGAGACTACAATGCTTATACAGGTGAGGATTATGATGACTATGGACCTATTGAAATCGCAGGTCGTGAGGCAATTCAATATGCTATAGATTTATCAGAACTGGATGTTGATAAAGATAATTTAGCTAGGAAGATTGCTGCAGAGTTATTTGAGAAAATTTAATTCATAGTCTTATAAAAAAGAGAATTTGAAATCTGTATTTGACTCATAAAATACAGATTTCATTATCATCGTTTAACATCCTGGGATAAGTTGTAGAAAGGCTTCTCTAACTTCAGAAAATTCGGCTTGAGGATGATCTTGTAAAAAATATTCGATCCAAATGAATGTTGCCTCATGGCCGTCATAGGAAGGATTTACATCCAGATAAAAAGCCAATCGTGCTGTTATACAAAGTTCAAGATCGTTAATTAATGCCAATCCAATCTTTTTTGCTTGAGAAGAAATAAGAAGCTTGGGCTGTACGAAATGGTTCATAAAAACAAGTCCTATCAAAAGAGTAAAATTGCTTGATAAGACCATTTAAACACATAAATAATGTGTTTAACACATAAATAATGTGTTAAACACATTATTTATGTGTTTAAATGTAAATAAATGATCTGTGCTATACTTTTCCATCAGAACAATTCTGCTTTTAAAACTATGCCTTACGAAGAATTTCAAAGACTTATAGGTAAGTCTGGCCTTTCTATTAAAGAATTTGCAGCGCTTTTAGATATGAACGCAAATTCAATTACCAACTATAAAAAGAACGGTAAAGTGCCCACTACGATTGCAGTAATTGCAGTCGTAATTTCAGATATGAAGGATGATGGTCTGGACTTTTATCCAATTTTTGAGAAAGTTCGAGCTTATAGTGATCAATAGAGTATTTGATGTGAACCCAATTAAAGATTTAATTGGATCCTAGCACGTGCTGCTGCATTTCGTAGATGAGATTTTATGTTAAGTTAGTTGTTGTGTAGCACATGTGTGCTACAATGGCTTTAGCCAAATCAATGAACTGACTACTGAACTGACTACTGAACTGACTACTGAACTGACTACTGGATAAACATATGAATACTTTGGCAAAAAAAGATGAGTATGTACGTGCTAGGGTTCCAAATGAATTAAAGGTTCAAGCGGAGCGAATTCTAAAAGAAGTGGGTTTAAATACTACAGATGCTATTCGCTTATTATTAACGCAAGTAGTAAATCGAGGTGGATTTCCTTTAGAGTTAAGAACCCCTAACCGTACAACAATTGAGGCTATGAACTCTGTTGCAGAACCTAAAAAATTTAGTTCTGCTCAGGAATTGTTTACGGATTTAGAAGATGACACTGACGATTAGGTACAAGAAACAATTTAAAAAAGATTTTAAACGGGTAAGCTCAAACCCAAAGCTTAAGAAAGGACTCTTAATTTTGAAGGATCTTATTGATGAGCATTTGGTAAAAACAGGGACTGTTCCAGATGAGTATTTACCTCATCCTTTGATTGGTGAGTGGAAACCCCATATGGAATGCCATATTTTACCTGATTTATTATTAATTTGGGATGTGGATGAAGATAATAATGAGCTAATACTTGCTCGGATTGGATCTCATTCTGAACTTTTTGGATAAGTAAAAAGCCCGATATATTCGGGCTTTTTGTTGTCAATAATTAGAGATTATTTTTTATTACTTTTTGGAACTTCAGCTTTAATTTTTTCATCTAAACCATATCTAACAGGAGGAGGTGGAACTTCTGATTTGATATCTTTGTGAGGTTGTTGATTAGCTGGGTTGGTACTTGTATTGGAATTTTTTTGGGTCATTTTAGATACTTAAAAATCAAATAGATAATAACTAATATAACAAACATTATTGCTGATAAATAGATGTTGCTTAAAGACTTCTTTAAAAGTAAAACTTTTTGGTCATTAGATTCTATGTATGTATCTATAACAGTTTCATGATCCTTAATGATTCTTTCATAAAAATCTATTTCTTCTCTATTTTTATAATATTTCCAAAACCCTTGATGTTGAAGGTGAGCTGTTTTTTTTAAATTAAAAACTTTAAAAAGGAAGTTCCAAGACATGCACAAGAAGCAGAATGTTGTAAGTGACAATAAACTTAGAATAGTAATCTCGGAAGAACAAAAAATACTAATTTTATTATGATCTAAAAGGATATTAACTATAATTAGAAATCCTGTAATCACAGTAGATACTGTCGTAAATAACTTAGATACTTTGTCATCTAATTTATAAAATCGATCTCGCTCTCTTTCTAGTACTTTCTGTAGATACTCAAGAATTACCTTATGATTACGATCATCAGAGTCATTCATACTCAATCCCCTTTATTTCAAATAACAAAATTTATTTAATTTAAATTTTAACAATAAAAAATCCCGACATCATGTCGGGATTTTTCGGTGTGGAGCGCCTAGGTAGGGCTGACTACCTGATGGTCATGGTGCCTGACTGATTATTATTGTTATTATTGTTGTTTTAAGTCATTGAACATCTTGTTCATATAGATTGATCATAAGGACTTCATCGGGGGATAGATACAGACAATTTCGTAAAACGCTGTAAGCCAAAACGTACAAAAAATAATCAAAATTTATCCCAATGGTTATCCGCATAAATTGTGGATTCTTTTGGGTAAAAAAGGCTTAAAAACTCTATGGAATTGCTATTTTTGATCATTATTTAACCAATTTTATTGGCAAGAAGTATCAACCTTGCTCAAAAAAAATCCGCTTTGGAAACAAAGCGGATTTTTGCGGTAGTTTCGGGTTATGTAAAATAGCTAAGTACATGATTTTATTTAACTTATAAAAGACGATTTCGGATAACGCCCATTATGTTAAATGGAATGTTTATGAGAAATTAATAGTCTATTTTTGTTTGAGATTGAAGTATATTTAAAAAAGTTAAGTTGTTTTTTTAAATGCATAACTTCATCTTTTAGTTTTTTGATTTGTTGCTCTCTTTCGTCCTGTATAGGGTAAGTAAGTTCACCAAATTTTCTAACTAACTGACTGTATTCAATCAATTTATTGTAGTCAAGTTCGAAATCTCCGCTTTTTATATATTTAAGTATAGTCGAGCGAGGTTTTTTATACGCTATAGCAGCATCACTGATCGAAAATTTTTTTAAAAAATGATGATTTT
>NZ_GG753609.1:0-8857 GCF_000163635.1 Acinetobacter sp. SH024
TTAATTTCGTATATATATGTTAATAAAATTAACACATACAAGATATAAATCTTTAATCATTATTGGTTAATAATCGAACGTTTACTTTACACATGCCCTACTCTGATAATTTTTCTATTATTAAATCAATATGCTTTTAAAAATTTATATTATTAACATAATACACCTTATACGAAATGCGTTATAATTATCTATAGAAATCAATGCTGTAGTTTCTAGTTGATAGCCCATCTTCCCCAAGGTGGGTTTTTTTTATGATTTTTCACGTTCCACGCCTATTCTTTGATCAATGTGTCAGAACTTTGATTAGCATGCCTAAACAAGTCTCTTAGCCATTCGGCAAGAAAAACCGGCTTAACCATCCTCTTTTCGGCTGTTCCGGTTCAACCTGCTCCGGCACCGGAATACGCTTATTTTCCGTCTGCTCCGGACTAGTCAATCCGTCATGTTTCAGCTCAGGTTCTGGCCGAGGATCCGTTGCTATATTCTGGTCAGGTTTCTGATCGGTAAACGTAGTCATATTGGTTTTTGGGGCTTCTAGCAGTCGTTGTATAGCTTCTATTTGATTGTCTTTTGCTTCTAGCTGTTCTCGTTGGAAAACTTCTCGCTCATGTGCAAGTTCTAGCTGTTTTTTTAGTATGTCTACCTGCTGTTTTAGCATGTCTACTTCTGTCTCTTTTTGTACCGTAGTAGACTGTAACGGGGTTACATTATTATTTTTATTAGATGGTTCGCCAAATACTCTTATGGCTTCAGATAAATCTATTTTCCCATCACTATTTTTTGATAAATCGCCTTTATTTATACGTTTATAAATACTTTGTCGATTCATCCCATAAAGTTGTGATAACTCAATAACAGATAGTGCTTTCATTATGTAACCCAAGTAAAAATCTGTATGCTTGTAGACAATAATTAATCATGTAACGTTACATCAGTAGTTTAACGATAGCCAACTTTTTCAAGATAAGGATGTAATTCTTGAAACTTAGCAGGATCTTGAAGCATTTCAGCAATTCTTATTGCAAACTGTTGATAGCTTTCAGTGCCCTGAGAGTATTTCCCCATTTCAGGTAATTCCGAAAGCTTGTTAGCAAATAAGTGGCGTTGAGCATCTGTTATTCTGGAAAAAATATCTAATGTATTGGGATCTTTCTTACGTTCTATTGCTTTGTTCGGATTTCTTTTTTGTTTGAAGCTAAAAGAGAACCCAGAAATAGAGCGACCTTCTTTATGCTGTTCAACTTTAACGATGATATCTGTATGTTCATTTATTTGTTTGACTGCTGATTCAAGTACACGTCGTTTAAATGTATCTAGTCTTGGGTAATCATCTGAAGTTAAGCCAAGCTTCGAACGAAAGTCAGAAACTTCAAATATAGGAGTGTTACCGACTTCACGCCATGCTATAAGCAACTCATAGAGTCGAATGGCATATTTTCCTGTTAATTGGGTAACTTGTTTTAATTGATAACTTGTAAATTGTTTTTCTAAACGTGTAATTAAAGGGACTACATCCATTGTAAAAGTAACCTCTAAGGTTGCAGCATCATCAATATAAGAAATATTTTGAACCCATCGAGAAATTACTTTCTTTGATTTTCCTGTTTTTTCATCAATTGTTTGGTAGCTAAACTGTCTACCAAAAAGGTTAGTAACTGCTGTTTTTAGGGCTTTGTAGGCGGCATGCTTACTAACATTAAATCTGCTCATATAGTCACTGGCATGGATCCGTAGCCTAGTGTTTGCATCAATCCCTGTTTTTGTTTCTCTTGCTTGTAAGATAGCCAGTAGAATTAACCGTTGTTCTACGGTATCTAAATTATAACTCGCATTAATTAAAGCATTATCTTTTACTATTAATTCACTGGTAGGCATTTGCTACACCTTTATTATACGTGGTGTTATTACACCATTATTAGTTAATGGTGTAAATAGGTGACTTTTTGGTGTGGTATAGGTGACTTTTTGGTGTGGTATAGGTGACTTTTTGGTGTGGTATAGGTGACTTTTTGGTGTGGTATATCCCTTGTATATACTATAAATAAAGACTTACAGCAGATCTAAAAGCATTTAAAAACTTAAAAATAATTAAAAGCATTGGGAATGAAAAATTGCCCTTGGTTTTCGCTACGCTCAAACTCTATTGAATCTCGCTTTCGCTCGATTCGTGGGGCAATTTTTTGGATCATTCTGTTGTGACTTTGAGAAAAAGCAAAGGCAAGAGCAAAAGCAACTCGGAATTCGCTTCGCTCATAAAGCTTTTTTACTCGCTACGCTCGATCTAGGCCCAATTTTCTGCATGTGATTTACGCTTATTTAGACTTCACAGCCTAAAAAGCTGTTTTTCAGAGAGTCGAGGTGCGAATTTTGGTGCTTCGCTCGTAGACACTCGCTCTATTCATCCCGATTAGAATAAAAATAGTCTCTATTTGGCGCTCATTTGCGTTTTTTGACCTGATTACTCATTTCAATAGTCGATTCTATGTCTTATGTAAAAATGTGGCTGAAATCGCATGTGAGAGCGTTTCAACTTGGGTGTTATTTTTGATCTGTAGGCTAGAGTTTCCGCTTATAGATTTTTTCCCTTAGACACACAATAGTCAGGATCTCTTTTGGCCAAGCACTATCTTTACTGTCAGTTAAGTCAATTAAATGGATTGGGAGCCGGTACATACCGGCAATTTTTGGTTCACACACCACGCATCTAAAGATAAAGGCTCCAAAGCCTTATCCTATAAGGGATACAGCGATTTTTCATCTATCTGGAAAGCGTTTACGCTTTTAGCATGATTTTTATTATTTTTCATAGGTTTAGCTGTAAACACGTTTTGTTGCAAATAAAGTGCAATATTTACTTACAAAACAATAGGATAGCTTGTAATCACCTTTGTTTACGCTTTTATATGAATTTCTCTTTTTATATTAGATATTTAACCTGTAATCATTAAAACTTAACACAGTGTTTACTTATATTTGATAGTTACTTTTTAGAAATTAGGTGCTTAGATTGAAAACAAATTGTAGGAGTTTTTCATGAACAGTACTCGAACCGTTGCCGTCAGATTAGACAATCAAGTCGCACAAGAATATGAGCGTTTGGCTCAGTTGAAGGGCGATAAACTCGGAACTTATTTACGGGATTTACTGACCAGTAATTTACAAATGGCCAGTATTGAACGGCAGGTCAGTCGGATTGAAACATTGGTGAATGATTTTGAAAAGCAAATTAATTATTCCCTAGATAAGTTTACTGAAGCCAATTATTTAAATGAAAAATTCTTTGAAGACTTTGGACATATGTACATGTTTCAAATGGGGATGTTGATGCATCTAAAAGTCGATCGAGAAGACATCCGAGGAATGCAAATAAAGGGAAATGCATATGCCCAAAAGAACTATTTTGCGGGGAAAAAGCCGTGAGCAATATTATTCAACTTTCTAAACCGTGTGCTTTCTGTGATTCAAGGGAAAACGTACAGCTTTTTGCAGGGCTGATGCTTTGTGGGAATTGTCAGGAAAATATCCGGATTACTAATCCTGGCATGTTTGAGGCCAATGATCAGATTGAACAAAAAGCCCAGGATTAACCTGGGCTGCGTATAAGAGATTTTATGTTAAATAAAAAAGACACTTTAAAAAGTGTCTTTTAAAAAATAAGAAAGTTAATTTGTATAAGTAGCTTTCAGTCTACTAAATGTTTCTTGGAAAAAAATAGCATGTTCCAAGTTTTCTAGAGATTTCATTTTGATAGTGGTTTTGAATTGAAGATATCCATTAGAAATCTCTTGTTTTCTTTTAATTCGAACTTCTTCTGTCTCTCCTATACGAAGCGATTCAGCCACCATCAACTCAATTTTTTCTTGTTTCGAAACGGTAACGTATTTCTGAAAAAGTCCACCTATTAAATCATCAATATCATGACCCCTAAAAAATAAGTAAATGTTGTTTTGATTGATTCCAACATTCTGTATTTTTTTAATAGTTTGTTGCATATAGTAGCAAGCTACATGATCAATCATCAAAGAATCAATAAACAATGAAATATCATGTTCAATGTCGTTCCATACATCATTATTTAAAACAGAATTATGATAAGAGACTAAATCTTTATAGTCTTTAGGATCTGTATTCTTTGAGAGCTGAGACAAAATTTTCGTAATTTCATTTAGGTTATTACTTAATTTTTTTTCATCTCTATGAATAAAATTAAAGTTAGAAAGAGATATAAGCAATGGTAAATAAATAATGGATGAAATCTTATCTAGGATTGATAAGAAATTTCGATCAAGTTTGGATAAATGTACTCTAAAACACGAACAGAGTGTATCTAGAATATTCTTTGGAGTATAAAAAATACTTTCTATTGAATGTAAGACGGTATAAAACCAGTAAGGATTTGATTGAAGTGATTGTAAATCATGGTTTATTAGCCAACCTATACCTTGATGATAATCACTATCTGTACAGGCGATAGAGTTTTTCCCCAATGTTATTGCCTTGGAGGCAACGAGAGATCTGATTCTGTCACAACCAGTTCCCATCTTATTATCATCAGCTATAAGTTCAGTTGTTTGTATTTCGAATACCCATTTTGATGAATCTTGGGGTAGGATCTTAGCCCAAAAATTTATGTCATTTTCAGATTCAACCCATACTTTCACAGTTTCTTGTGCTGTAGGACTAAAAAACTTTTGATTAGCAAAATAATCGTTATCTAAGTCAAAACCTAAATTGCTCATTACAAAATTAGCCTCAGATAGAATTTAAGTTCATAAATTGAATGTTGAGGCTATTATCGATCATTGCTGGTGAGTGAGTTGAGATAATAAATTTAGATCTAGGAGAGAGTTGTGCAATTGTCTTAATGAATCGTTTCTGCCAAGATATATGCATTGATAAGTCAGGCTCATCTAGTAAGAACAGAACTTCTTTTTGTCTATTTAAAAAAACCAATAATAGTAATGTTAAAAGATTTTTCTCACCCATAGATAGACTATGCCATTCGATAATCAAATGTTTATTATCAGGATAATTACATCTTAAATTTAAGAATCCATCTTTATTAATAAAAAATTCTCTATTAGTTTCTTTGAAGAATGAATTTAAAATAGACATAAAAGAGTTAATAGGTTTGTCTTTTAGATTGTTTTTACTAGAGGTAATTTCTTTTTTAATCTTTTCTAATTTTATTAGTTCATCTATCTCTGAATTTTCCATTAGTGCTTCTTTAATAGAAGAAAAATCTTTATTTGATATTTTTTTAAGTAAGTCTTCATAGACTTGATTAATTCTTTTTTCGACTCTAGATTGAACGGAAAACTCTATTAATAAGCTATATAAGCTTTTATCAATATTAACTTCTTGAGAGAAAGAATCTAAGTTATCAAAGTCAGCTTCAAAATCCCCTTTTTCTGATGAAGATAAACTTTCATTCATAAAAAGAATACTTTTAATAAAGTGAGAATCATCACTTTGTTTATCATTATAGTCATCTAAAGAGGTTATGAGATAATTTATGTTAAAGACCTCTCGATTTTTAACAAAATTTCTTAATTTTGATGTCGGATCTATTGAATCCTGTGCTTTATCAAATCTTTTACCGAAATCTTTGGTTAAGTCAGATAAAATAACTTTAATTTGATCATGATTGATTTCTTCAGGTCTATGACAAGTATAGTTATATAAACTATAAAAATGATTCTTGGTTTTTAACATGCTAGCCCAATCCTTTCGAGGATAGTTTCTAGCATTCTCTGAATACATCGAAATCATATGATGTAAAGCACTTAGGCATGTACTTTTTCCACTTCCATTAAAACCTGTAATAATGTTTATTTGTTTTTTTAAATCAATATAAGTGTGCTTCTGGGGAGCAACTAAGTTATAAAACTCAACACCTTCAAGTTCTTGAATTTTCATTTGATTAAGTAAAAGCCATAGATATATAAAGCAATAATGCCTGTTGTGAATCAATAGAGCAATCACTGAAAGGCTATAAAGTGTATGTTCAGGTCTAATAGATTATTTAGTGTCTCTAAAACTAACAGAATACATCTTATAAGAAAGACAGCTTAAGCTGACTTTCTTATTGTTAAACATTGAATCCTATATGTTTTCCTGTTGGAAGCTCTACATCAATACGGAGCTTTCCACCCATCGCTTCAACATACTTTTTCATGGTCGAAATCTTAAGGTCATTGCCACGGTTTTCGATTGCTGAAAGTGATGGTTGTTTGATCCCAAGAGTTTCAGCCAATTCTTTTTGGGAAATCTCTAATTCTTCTCGAATAAGGTGAAGCTGAGTTTCTAAAAGTAGTTCATCAGCCATTTGTTGAATACGAGCTTGGCTCTCTGGAGAGCGACTAGCCAATAATTCCTGTAAGGTTTTAGCCATTAGATTGATCTCCTAGGGTTGAGAGATGAAGTTCGTATTGCTCATCTGCAATATCCAGCATCTCTTTATAAAATCGCTTTTTTCCGCCTTTATCAGCAATGCACAGCACAATGGCTTGCCGTAATGGATCAAATGCGAAAAAGGCTCTCAGGGGTTTACCTCGATGCTGAACACGTAGCTCTTTCATATTGGTAAATTTAGAGTTATACACGGTATCCACTAAAGGACGACCTAAACTTGGCCCTTGCTGCTGAAGAATAACCAGTGCAGCTAAGACTTTCTCTTGGGTTGATTCGTCTTGCTGTTCCAGCCATTCATTAAACAGATCCGTTGTAATGACTGTCCACATATCACAACCATAATATAGATTATAGTCTATATATTAAGACTGATTGAGTGATTTTGCAAATGACAATAAAAAAACCCCGGCATCCTGCCAGGGTTTTTTATTGGAACATTAGGTCTCTGTGCTCTTGCGTGTCTTATATAGCGCCATCCTGGTGCTTATTTTTAATTATATGGAACTTCCTGTTCCTGACCACTTAATCATATGAAAATTCTATTATTGCGTATAGACGCAAAGGGCCGGAATTGTTGTGAGTATATGCGTACAAGATAGGCTAAAAACTGTCCCAGGTTTATCCGCAGGAAATGGGGATAATTTTAGATCCTGGGACGTTGAGAATATTAGAAAAACCGCAAAATCGACTACTTTTTAAACAAAATTATTGGCAAGAACTATCAAAACCGGTCATAAAAAAGCCGACTTGTTTCCAAGTCGGCTTTTCGGGTTTGCGTCCCAATTTTTTTATAGCATAACTTTTTGAAATATAAAACTATTTTTATACGCGTTTCGTATAACGCCCATTATGTTAAATGGAAGCAAACGACCTCCAAGAAAATCGGTATAGTATGAATAGTTATTGAGTAGATAAGAGAATTAAGTTAATGAAATACTCAAAAGAAAAAATAGTAAAAGCCCTATTACTTGCTCCTTTACCACTACTTTTTTTCACAGCATTGCTATTTATCATAATGAATCGTGAATATAGTCTATATTCAATTTTTGTGGTTTTTGCAGGGCATGGTCTTGTTTACTTGGCTTATAGTATTTTGACAGTACCTTTTAGCTTTATGGTCTCAATTCTTTTAAATCGTTATAGTATTCTTAATTTGCTAACTATCTGTATTAGCTCTTTAATTATTGCTATGCCATTTTTTGTTCTTTTTGGATGGAGCCATACAGGAGAAGTTTCGAAAGAATGGTGGAAGATGTATACCGACACTTGGACTATCTTTATGGCTCTAATTCCAGGCTTGTCTTATTGGTTATTTTTAACTGATTTTAAAGTTAAAGAATTATTAAAGAAAAAAATAATATATTTCAATATATTAGCTTTTGTTTTGACTTATTTGTCTTTGTTTCATCAGAAATATACATTGATAGACCGGATAGTTGTAGACAAGCTTGGAAAAGTTGAAGTTATAGGAGGAGGATTTCCATTACAGTTTTTAGTAGATGGTGAAATATCTCCAGGCGGTAGTATAGCGCTAGATCCTTTAAATATTATTATAGGAATAGATCAATTCATTTTTTTATATTTTATTCTTGATTATTTATTTTGGCTTATGTGTCTTTTAGTCGGTTATGCGTTTTTTCGAAAGATAAAAGTGAAATTATAATGTCTAAAATATTTATAAAATTAGGAATTTTACTTGTAGGTCTATGTCTACTTCTAATCATTAATTCATACAAACAGAAATTAAATCATGATAAAGAGATGGCAACACAGACAACAATACTTTTCTTTAATTCACTTGCTAAACATGATCTAGAATCAGCAATCAAATATGTTTGGCCAGATGCGCGATTACATGAAGATTTAAAAAGTTCTGAAAGGTTTCTCTCTTTCAAAGACTCAAAAATTTTAGAAGTAGTAAGGATTAATTATGATTCAGCGGAAAGTAGACCTGAGTATTATCAAGAATTTTATAAAATTATTTCAGTGATGGTAAAAGTTAAAGTCGTCCATATAGATGATGCTGGTAGTCCAGTAGGTGACTATATTTTATTTATTACTCTTGTGAAACAATCTCCTCAATCTGATTGGCTAATTACAGAATTTGGTAGTGGGCCTTAAGATAGTAATTATAGAGAAAAGCTAAAATTAACATAATACACCTTATACGAAATGCGTTATAATTATCTATAGAAATCAATGCTGTAGTTTCTAGTTGATAGCCCATCTTCCCCAAGGTGGGTTTTTTTTATGATTTTTCACGTTCCACGCCTATTCTTTGATCAATGTGTCAGAACTTTGATTAGCATGCCTAAACAAGTCTCTTAGCCATTCGGCAAGAAAAACCGGCTTAACCATCCTCTTTTCGGCTGTTCCGGTTCAACCTGCTCCGGCACCGGAATACGCTTATTTTCCGCTGCTCCGGACTAGTCAATCCGTC
>NZ_GG753609.1:8877-20111 GCF_000163635.1 Acinetobacter sp. SH024
AAAATTTTCGATCAGTGATGCTGCTATAGCGTATAAAAAAACCTCGCTCGACTATACTTAAATATATAAAAAGCGGAGATTTCGAACTTGACTACAATAAATTGATTGAATACAGTCAGTTAGTTAGAAAATTTGGTGAACTTACTTACCCTATACAGGACGAAAGAGAGCAACAAATCAAAAAACTAAAAGATGAAGTTATGCATTTAAAAAAACAACTTAACTTTTTTAAATATACTTCAATCTCAAACAAAAATAGACTATTAATTTCTCATAAACATTCCATTTAACATAATAGAGCTTATACGAAATGCTTTTTAAAATCTCCTTGTTTTTCATATAGTTAAAAATTTTTCATCCCCCTAAAAAACCACAAAAAACCGACTGGGAAACAAGTCGGTTTCTTTTTAAGCAAAACTGTAACTTTTAGCCAATAAAATCGATCAAAAAACATTCGTTTTTCATTTTTTCCTGATTTCTCAATGGTCACACTTCACAAATAATCCCCAATTTCTGCGGACAACTCTTGGGATAAAATAGGCCAACTTTGTAAGCTAAAGCTTACAGAGATTTAAGGATTTTGCTGATTGGTAATCCAAGGTACTAGCCCTATTATGAATACATAAGGGAACTGGATGTCTCCAGACAACAAGAATAAGAAAATAGCGCAAGGAATGGGCAGCACGAGATCAGTAAGACGAGCACCCGATATGAAAAAGCCCGACAGGATGTCGGGCTTTTTTATTGCCATTTGCAAAGTTATTCAATCAGCTTTAATATATAGACTATAATCTATATTATGGTTGTAATATGTGGACAGTCATTACAACGGATCTGTTTAATGAATGGCTTGAACAGCAAGATGAAATAACACAAGAGAAAGTCTTAGCTGCGTTGGTTGTTCTGCAACTGCAAGGACCAAGTTTAGGTCGTCCCTTAGTAGATACCGTCTACGATTCTAAATTTACCAATATGAAGGAACTACGTGTTCAGCATCGAGGTAAACCATTAAGAGCATTTTTTGCATTCGATCCATTACGACAAGCAATTGTACTGTGTATTGGTGATAAGAGCGGTAAAAAGCGTTTTTATACAGAGATGCTAGCAATTGCAGATAAGCAATATGAACTTCATCTCTCAACATTAGGAGAATAATCTGATGGCTAAGACCCTACAAGAATTATTGGCTAATCGCTCTCCTGAGAGCCAAGCCCGTATTCAAAAAATGGCTGATGAATTGCTATTAGAAAATCAGCTTTACCTTATTCGTGAAGAACTCGAAATCTCTCAAAAAGAACTGGCTGAAACTTTGGGAATAAAACAGCCATCGCTTTCAGCAATAGAAAATCGTGGCAATGATCTTAAGATTTCAACCATGAAAAAGTATGTTGAAGCTATGGGAGGAAAGCTCCGTATTGATGTGGAACTTCCAACTGGGAAACATATAGGATTCAATGTATAGATATAGAAAAGTGAGTTTAAGCTCACTTTTTTCATTTGGTCTGATCAGTATGATATAAGTTATAAATCATTCAAAAGATAAAGGCTTATATATGACTGATAAAAAACAGAACGATCATCTAAATCTTGATGGAATCAACTCATCTTATAATGATGGTGATGGGCTAAGAATAAATAATCCTGAGGATTTCAGAAGTATTACCATATCTAATGGCTATTTCTCAAACAATAAAGGGAATGGAATTACTATTGGCTCACCGCAACAATCACCATTAGAAATCATTCTTACTCAATTAGCCCCAAAACTTCCAGATACTATTCAGCCTTATGAATTGGCATCAGTTATTCAAAACCTTCTGGAATCAACTAATCAAGAAGAAATATCTCAAAAATTAATGACTTCAGGCCTTAAAGAAAAATTTAAAGATCCTAATCTTTGGATATCTTTCAGTAGTTTATTGTTTTCATTAATTTTCCAATTTTCATCTAAATAGATTTATAGAGTTCAATTACTTAATTTGGAAACCCTAAAAAACTGAGTAAACATGAGTCAAAAAATATTACAGCGTTATGAACAACTACTAACCGATTCTGCTTCCATCAAAGCTATGACAAAAAAAGCTTACTCAGAATATAGCGGTAGCTATGATACTTTGGGTGATGAGGGGGATGCTCTTTATCTTGAATGGAAAGTTAAAGTTAAAAATCTATTATTACTATCATGTGGTGAACATTCTATTCATTACCGTGATTTTTTAGATGCTGAAGAAACACAGAGCTTTGATACTAATACTAGAATAATCAGTAGGTTAATTCCAATTTTAAAAGCATCGTATGATGATTTTAAAAATGGTTTTTTAACTTCTTTCAAGCAAATTGTTCAAGCTGAAGTTTTTGATAGTGAATTAGAACAAGCACGATCGCTGTTAAGTAGTGGTTATAAAAATTCAGCTGCTGTAATTGCTGGTGTAGTTCTAGAAACCGCAATTAAAGAACTATGTTTGAATAATGGAATAGAATTAGAGAAGAAAAAATTAACACGATTGAATGAAGACTTGGCAAAAGCGGGAGTTTATAACCCTCTACAGCAAAAACTAATTACAGCTATGGCTGATATTCGAAATAATGCGGCCCATGGAGATTATGATCAGTTTACAAAAGAAGATGTTCACAGGATGATCGAAGATATCGAAAGATTTCTACTAGCTTACTCTTCGTAAGACTGTCAGATTTACATAGAAAAAATTTAATTATTTAACATAAAATCTCTTATGCGAAGCAAAAATGGGAGTCTATAGCTCCCATTTTCATCAATGATTCTTAAGATCTTCTAGCATTGCTTCACGCAGAATTTTATTCATGCGTGTCTGATAGCCTTTGCCTTGAGCCTTTAACCATGCAAGTACATCTGCATCTAGACGAACAGATGTTTGTTGCTTCACTGGACGATAAAATTGCCCATGGCGAACAGCATGACTCCAGTCGGTAATCTCAGGAATGTCAGATAGATCTAATTGTTCATCTGGTACAGTTCCTTTTGCAAGCAAGCGTTTAATTTCAGCATCTTGCTTGTCACTGAATTTTTCATTCAGTTCTTTGCGTGTATATCTAACCATGCTCATATTGATTGCGTTCCGCTTTAGTGACTTGCCTTGCACTAATGATTCGTATGATCTCACAGTCATCATCGTCAATGATTGTATGAGCCACCAATAACATCAGTACACCTTTAACCATACCGATCGTTTGCCAACGTTCTTCACCATTGGTATGTCGATCCTGGATTGAGATCCGTAAAGGATCTTCAAAAACGAGGCTTGCCGTTTCAAAAGATACATCATGTTTTTTCTGATTCTTTTGGTTTTTAGCCTCATCCCATTCGAAATACAGTTCCATAAAAAACATTCAAATTTGTATATACAATAATGTATCACAAATTTGTATCACTCAAGCTAATTGGAGTAATTTTTAGTCAAAATTATTGGCAAGAAGTATCAAACTTGCTCAAAAAAAATCCGCTTTGTTTCCAAAGCGGATTTTTGCGGTGGTTACGGGTGATGTAAAATAGTTAAGCATATGATTTTATTTAACTTATAAAAGACGATTTCGGATAACGCCCATTATGTTAAATGGGCATAAATCAATTCTAAAATTATCTATGATAATTCTTAGCTTTTACTTCAGTACTGCGTTTAGGGTGGATAGAAAAGGGGCTAGCTGCTATGATTGCCCCCGAAATCCTCCAAAATAGATATCTTTCTTAATATGACACTTACGCCACCATAAGTTTATTTACCTCTTAAATCAGTAAATAACTCATCACTGTCTAGTGATGTGGTGTAGTAGCTTGTGTGTCGTATATATCACATCACTAGCCTTTCTTAAAATTTAAAAAAATAGGCTATTTCATGTTATCCACTATTCGAGAACAATGGTTCTCTAATATTCGCGGGGATGTCCTTGCGGGTATTGTTGTCGCTTTGGCTCTAATTCCTGAAGCAATTGCCTTCTCTATTATTGCAGGTGTCGATCCTAAAGTCGGGTTATACGCTTCATTCTGTATTGCCGTGGTGATTGCTTTCGTAGGTGGTCGCCCTGGTATGATTTCTGGGGCAACCGGTGCCATGGCGTTATTAATGGTAACACTGGTTAAAGAGCATGGTCTGCAATACTTATTAGCAGCCACAATTTTGACAGGATTTATTCAAATCTTAGCCGGCTATCTAAAATTAGGTGCCTTGATGCGGTTTGTATCCAAGTCAGTTGTGATTGGCTTTGTGAATGCCCTGGCTATTCTAATTTTTATGGCTCAATTACCTGAACTCACTAATGTGACATGGCATGTCTATGCGATGACAATTGGTGGTTTAGCCATTATTTATCTATTCCCTTATATTCCAGTGATAGGGAAGCTTTTACCCTCTCCTCTCATCTGTATTGTCTTACTTACGCTCTTTGCCTTATTCATTGGTTTAGATGTAAGAACCGTCGGAGATATGGGGCAATTACCGGATACGCTTCCAATTTTCTTGCTTCCTGATATTCCTTTAAATCTTGAAACCTTAACGATTATTTTGCCTTATTCACTGGGATTAGCAGCCGTAGGTTTGCTTGAATCTATGATGACAGCAACGATTGTCGATGATTTAACAGATACCAATAGTGATAAAAACCGTGAGTGTAAAGGACAAGGCGTTGCCAATATTGCTTCAGGTTTCTTAGGCGGAATGGCAGGCTGTGCCATGATTGGTCAATCGATTATTAATGTGAAATCTGGTGGGGGTACCCGTTTATCTACATTTAGTGCAGGGGTCTTTCTGTTAATTATGGTGGTGTTTATCAGTGACTGGCTTAAAGCCATTCCAATGGCTGCACTGGTTGCTGTCATGATCATGGTAGCAATTGGAACATTTAACTGGGATTCACTACGCAATATCCGCCAATATCCCTTATCTAGCAATATTGTGATGATCGTTACAGTCATCGTGGTCGTTGCGACACATAATTTGGCTTATGGCGTATTAGTTGGTGTACTTCTTTCTGCATTATTTTTTGCCAACAAAATTGAACGCTACATGGCAATTCAGTCCGAATTTAATGAACCTGAAAATACCCGTACTTATACGGTAACAGGTCAAGTGTTCTTCAGCTCAGCAGATAAATTTACTTCTGCATTTGATTTCAAAGAAGCACTTTCAAAAGTTGTAATTGATGTTAGTCAGGCTCACTTTTGGGATGTTTCTGCGGTCGCTGCCGTAGATAAAGTGGTCATTAAGTTTAGACGTGAAGGAACAGAAGTCGAACTTATTGGAATGAATGAAGCCAGCAAAACCTTAGTCGATAAATTTGGCATCCATGATAAACCAGATGCATTAGATCGCTTAAATAGCCACTAAGAGGGATGAAAAATGTCAAAAATTATTGCATGTATTGATGGATCATTAGCAACAAATACCGTTTGTGATTATGCAGCTTGGTTTAGCGATAAACTTAGTTCACCGCTTAAGTTATTACATGTTATTGATAAGCCAAAAGCGAAAGCACCACAAGATTTAAGCGGTGCAATCGGCTTGGGAAGTCGAGAAACCTTGCTCAAAGAATTGGTTGAAATTGAAGAGCGTAAGGGGAAGATTGAACTAGAGCATGGCCAAATTCTTCTTCGGGAAGCAAAGAATTATCTATTGGAGAAGTTCTCTATTGATGCTCAAAGTTTTCAACGCCACGGCAGTCTTTTAGAGACAATCATGGGAATGGAAGAGGATATTCGTGTTCTTGTTATGGGTAAACATGGGGCTGAAACCGAGCATGATTCCAGTAAAGTTGGAACCCATATTGAAAATGTTGTTCGTGCACTTCATAAACCCGTATTAATAACATCTTCACCCTTTAGTCCACCTAAGTCTTTTTTAATTGCTTTTGATGGAAGTCCTACTGCACGTATTTGTGTAGACAAAATTGCAAATAGCCCTTTATTAAAAACCCTGACAGCTCATGTGGTATATGTTGGTAAGCCAAATAGTGATATGACATTACAAGTCACTTGGGCAAAAGAGCTACTTGCAAATAATGGTTTTGATGTAATTGATAGCATGCTTGACGGTGATGTTGAGAAATCTATATTGGATTATCAAGAAAAAAACGTTATTGATATGATTGTAATTGGTGCATATGGTCATTCAAAGATACGCCAGTTTTTTATTGGTAGTACGACGACCAAATTGTTATCAAGCTCTACAAAACCAGTATTATTATTAAGATAATTTTTAAAAGATAAAAGGATAGTTTTTAACTATCCCTTTTTTAGATTTTCTAAAATTAACATAATACACCTTATGCGAAAAACCTAGATTTTACATTTATGGGCAAAAATCTAGGTTTTCCTTATTGACCTGAATCAAAAACACAATCTATCCATCATTGCAGCCTAAAAAACACAAATTTTCCATGTTGTGGCTAAAAATCACTCACAATATGGATAAGTTTTTTCAAGATTCCATGTTCAAAAAACACAAATTTTCCACTTATAAAAATCAATCTAAGCTAAAGCCAGGATCTTTTTTCTGAGTAAGCACATGGCGTCTAGATATTTCTAAATCATATTCCTTGCCATAAAGTTCAGCATTGTTCTGATTTCTAATTTTTTTAATTGTGTTTTTTTGAGCTTCAACATCAAGCTGAATAATTGGATCAGCGCTATAAAGTTTCCAACGAGGGATTTGTGGTACATCCTGTAATTTGGTCCCGAATTTTTGATTGAAATCGTCATTAGATAGGCAACTGACCTGATTTTTCACTTCAATTTCTACACCATAAACCATTACTTTTTTAGTTGGTGCATATTTTTCTAAAAACAAATTCATTAATTCTTGAGTTTTTTCACGGAATACTTTGATTTGATTTCGCCCAAAACCTAATGCATCAGCTGTTAACTTTTGCGCACCACCTTGAGTTGGATTTTTTGGCCGGTACTGTTTAAAAAACTGCTCTGGTGGTCGTTCAATATCATCTGAAATTGTTCTTTCTGAATACATCAAATGTAAATGTGGTTGATCCTCTCCAGTAATTTCACTGGGATGATTATGAATGACTGCGGTATAAGGAAATTGATATTGTCCGGCAAACTGATCTATTAACTTCTGAACCAATTCTGCTCGTTGTTCTAGTATTAACTCTTTTGGTAAAGCAATGGTTAAAGTAGAGCTTGTTCTTCCCCGGGAAATTTCAAATTGATCAGCACTTTTCCAAAAAAGTTTTGGTTTATTTTCTGCCCATTTGGGCATATTTCCATACCGCATAAACTCTAATTTTTCATTGTCTTTTTGATTTTCAAAATGTGCCGTCCGAGTTAAATAATGGAATGCATTCAGAGAACTCTGCTCTTTTTTAATATTATGCTTTAGATTTAAATAAAACATCAGTTCACCTCAAACAAATTACGTGTAACGAAACAGCAAATTTTCTTGTAACAAGGGGCTAATTCTTGTTGCAGAGAGCAGTCTCTTCTTGTTGCAAACATCGATATTTCATCAAAAAAGTTTGTTGCACTCGTCTAAAATTCGCTGTTTTCCTTGTTGCACCCCTTTCCCATTTCTTGTAACGGCAGACATTGCTTACTTTTTCACCATTAAGAAAAATACCGTTAAAACCCGAAGAAAAACTCATAATTTAATAATTAAATCAGTGGTTTATGTAGCCTCCGCAGGAGCGAGTAGAAGTGTCTTTTTTTAACAATGATTGCTAAAGCAATCATTGTTAAAAAAAGACACGGAAACGAGATAAACAATATTTTATGTATAACATAAAATATTGTTTCAACACCATCAGAATTCCGCTAACATCAATTTAGATACCCAAAATCAGGAAATCCGCTTTGGCCGGTAGAAAAACATTTGCCTTAACACAACAAGAAATCATCGATTTGGATAAACATATTCGAGCGCTGCCGTTTAAAAGACGAATGCAAGATGCTTTTTTAGCAATGATTTCTGAACGAGAATCAATGAAACAACTGAATGAAGAAGATTTAAAACTTATTCAACGATGTCGTTATGAGCGCAATACTTATAATAAACGTATAGTTCAATTACAACTGATCCAAAAAACCGAGCCACAGAAATTAAAAAAATTAGAATTGAATATTCTAGAATTAAGTAAAAAAACAGATATTGATGCTTACTTTGCAATGCATGATGCATTAAATGAAGTTTTAAAAATTAAAAGAAATCAGACTTCTGAAAAGAATATTACAGCGAAGGTCGAACGAGTTTTAAACCCTGAGAAATATAACCAGGCCCCCCTTAGTAAATCTTTAAGAAAACAGCAAGACCACATTAAATATTTTATCGGATCACTATATTTAAACTTATTGGAACAAAGCGGTTTAGAGCGATCAAATTCAAACGAAGATTTAGATCGAATGCTCGATTTATTTAAGCAGGCACAATCCGGAGCAGAAAAGAACAATGCATTTAGCCTGGATCAAAATAGAAAAACAGATATTTTATCGGCTAAATCGCTATATGAAATGGAGAAATTGATTAAGCAAGCCAAAGAAGATCCAAGGAATCCTTTCAATAAAGCTTAGATTGACTCAAATAATAGGGTTTAAATACACTGTTGAAGCCGTATATGCCTTTTTTAGCCTAAACCTATATTCCCCATCAATAAAAAAATTAGAGTGCTCTAAACGCAAATTAGAGTATTTTGGAGATCATTTGATTTTACCGATAAGAACAAAGCGAGTGTCTACGAGCGATCCTTGGAAAATTTTGCCTAGACTCCCTGAAAAACCGCTTTTTAGGCTGTGAAACCTAAATAAGCATGGAAAAGTTGTAGAAATTTGAGTCTAGATCGAGCGTAGCGAGTAAAAAAGTTTTATGAGCGTAGCGAATTCCGAGTTGCTTTTGCTTTTTTAAAGTCACGTAAGTGCTCACCAAAAAATTGCCCCGACGAACTGAGCGAAAGCGAAGTTCAATAGAGTTTGAGCGAAGCGAAAACCAAGGGCAATTTTTCTTTACCTGGGCTTTTAATTATTTTTAATCTTTTAAATGCTTTTAAGTAAGCTGTAACCCTTTATTCATAATAGTTTTAGAGTTAATAAAACTAGGTTTATCGACCCATAAAACTAGGTTTATCGACCCATAAAACTAGGTTTATCGACCCATAAAACTAGGTTTATCGACCTTAAAACTAGGTTTATCGACCCCAAATTAAGTCGATTTACAATTCAATTAAAATAGTCTATTGTACAACCTAGTTTAATTATAAATTTATTATTAGAAATGAGTGAATTAATCGTAAAGGATAATGCTTTAATTCAAGCTAGCTATACCCTAGATACAGTTGAACAAAGGCTGATCCTATTAGCCATTGCTGAAGCTCGGGAAACAGGGCACGGGATAACTGAAAATAGCCTTTTAGAAGTACATGCAAGTAGTTATATCAATACCTTTAATGTCGAGAAACACACTGCTTATACCGTGCTTCGGGATGCATCTAAAAGCTTGTTTGATCGCTATGTCACGTATCATGACATTAATCCTAAGACTGGTAAGGATCGTAGCTTTCACTGTCGTTGGGTCGATAAAATTGGATATGAACCTCAATCCGGGATCGTTTTCCTACGTTTCACGCAAGACATTGTTCCACTCATAACTCGACTGGAAGAAAACTTTACTAAATATGAATTGGAGCAGGTTTCGAGATTAACTAGCTCTTATGCTATTCGGTTATACGAGTTATTAATTCAATGGAGATCTGCTGGTAAAACGCCAATTTTTGATCTATCGATCTTTAGACAACAACTTGGTGTCGAAGCTCATCAATACAAAACAATGAGTAATTTTAAAACGTATGTTTTAGATTTTGCCCTCAAGCAAGTAAATGAGTTAACCGATATAACGGCTAAATATGAACAACATAAAAAAGGACGTTCAATTTCCGGTTTTTCTTTCAGTTTTAAGCAGAAAAAAACCAACTCTGACAAAGTAATTAAGGGAACGGATACATTAGCCCTTTTCACCAAAATGAGTGATAAACAACGTCATCTCTTTGCCAACAAACTTTCTGAATTACCTGAGATGGGGCAATATTCAGAAGGCACCGAAAGCTTCCAACAATTTGCTATACGCATTGCAGAAATGCTCCAAGATTATCAAAAATTCCAAGAATTATTCCCTTATCTTCAAAAAGTTGGCTTTGCACCTGCCTAAAATTTAAACTTGATCATTTGTTTATTAGACAGTCTAATAGACAACAACTTTTGACAGGTTTAGGCATAGATTTACAACATGAAAAGCCTTACAGTTCTCGAGCTTTCTAAGCTTTACAATATCAATAGACAAACGATTTACAACAACATAAAGAAAGGAATTTTAAGTAAAAATTCCCAGAATAAGATCGATCTAGCCGAGGCTATCCGTGTTTTCGGGGAACCTGTCAAAAAACAGGATGTAAAAGAACCTGTAAAAATAGACAGTCCAAATTCGGCAGAAGTTTTACTACTTAGACAGCAGATAGACATGCTGAAAAACCAGCTTGATGATGCCAAAGATCGGGAATCTTTCTATCAGAACCAAATTGAAACGATGCAACGCCTATTAGAAGCCCCAAAACCTAATATGACTACGTTTACCGATCAAGAATTAGTGCAACCCAGCATAGCCAAACCAGATCCCGAACCTGACACAGCAGAAGCTAAACATGACGGATTGACTACTCCAGAGCGGAGGGAAAATAAGTGGATTCCAGTGCCAGAGCACATTGAACCAGAGCCTGAGAAAAGAGGCTTTTGGAGCCGTTTTTTTAGACCCTATGATTAACCACGATTGTTTAATTAATATGAATAAAGTCGTGAAACTTTGATTAAATAATAAGCGTGGAACGTGAAAAATCATAAAAAAAAAGCCCACCTTGGGGAGGTTGGGCAAAAAAGAAACTACAGCGTTGATTTCTAAGGAAAATTATAACACATTTCGTATAAGGTGTATTATGTTAATAATATAAATTTTTAAAAGCATATTGATTTAATAATAGAAAAATTATCAGAGTAGGGCATGTGTAAAGTAAACGTTCGATTATTAACCAATAATGATTAAAGATTTATATCTTGTATGTGTTAATTTTATTAACATATATATACGAAATTAATAATGCCTTAAGTGAAATAGTATGCTAGGTAAAAATCATCATTTTTTAAAAAAATTTTCGATCAGTGATGCTGCTATAGCGTATAAAAAACCTCGCTCGACTATACTTAAATATATAAAAAGCGG
>NZ_GG753608.1:0-29892 GCF_000163635.1 Acinetobacter sp. SH024
TAGTTAAACGCTTAGCTAAAATGAACAACGAAAAATCAGACCAATCAGCCCATCTGTAAAGATTTGGAAAACGCAACGTATCACACAGTGAATAAAACGAAGCAAGTATCCATACCAGTTGTGCTGGCGACCATAGCAAGAGTGAACCACCTGATCCCTTCCCGAACTCAGAAGTGAAACCTCTTAGCGCTGATGGTAGTGTGGGGTTACCCATGTGAGAGTAAGTCATCGCCAGCTCATTATTCTAAACACCCCCATTCTAATGAATGGGGGTGTTTTTTTATGCGCGGAATTTGTATCCTCAATTCTTTAGATACTGAAATTGATTCAAATTATAAAGAAATAAAGCTACTCTAAAATTATTTACCTAATTAGAAATTTAATATGCAATGGATCGTAATTAAAACTTTCTCATTTCCTTATGAGGCACAAATTGCAAAGACTCAACTAGAAGCATTTGGAATTCCTGTTTATATTGAAAATGAGCATACAATTAATATGGATTGGTTTTATTCTAATGCTTTAGGTGGGGTTCGTTTATTAGTTCCAGAAAACTATGTTGATGAAGCGAAGTCATTTCTTGAAAAAGACTTTAGTGATGAGCTTGAACAAAAGTTTGGGGAGAGTAAAGAATGTTGCCCTGAGTGTGGAAGCTTGGATATAGAAGTTAATAATAAAGGAAAAAAATCTGCCTTTTTAGCGTTTATGTTTTTGGGCCTACCTTTATTTTCTTTTAGAAATGGTAATAGATGTAAGCGTTGTGGACACTTTTGGAATTAAATATATAGTAAACGATTATTGATTATCTTAATTATGGAACCTAATGTAGAGGTATTGGATTTAGTTCTATCTCTGCAATTAGTGTACTAGGCGGAGAAGCCATTGATATTAAATAAAATAAATTATTTTGATGGCCGTTCAATTTAATAAATATAAGGACTTATTTAATGGTAAATAAAAAACAGCTAACTCAAAAGCAAATAGAGTTACTCCTTGAATTATTAAAGAATAGATTTGAAAAAAATACACATCGTCATACAGAAATAGAGTGGTCGGATGTGCAAAATAAACTAATTAAGGTTCCTGATAAACTTTGGTCATTGCTGGAAATGGAAAATACAGGAGGGGAGCCTGATGTTATTGCTTATGATCAGCAGAAAGACGAATATTTATTTGTAGATTGCTCTCTTGAGACACCTAAAGGTCGTAGAAGCCTTTGCTATGATCGTGAGGCTCTAGAATCTAGAAAAGATCATCCTCCTAAAAATAGCGCAATAGATATAGCTAAGGAAATGGGTGTTGAACTTTTAACAGAAAAGCAATATTACCAATTACAAGAAATTGAAGAGTTTGACCTTAAAACATCAAGTTGGCTCAAAACCCCAAATGAGATTCGTAAACTAGATGGAGCACTTTTTGCTGATCGTCGATATGGTCGTGTCTTTATTTATCATAATGGAGCGCAGTCTTATTATGCTGCTCGTGGTTTTCGTTGTTGCTTAAAAGTATAGGCATTGCATTGTATTTCAATAAACAGAAGAAGCTTTGATGTTTTATGCCAAGAAAATGGAGATTCTTGCAACTTTTGATTGATGGCAAACATGACAAGATATGTTCTGGAATTAAATAAAAACATCAGGACATCTGTAGAAATGCAACCAAACCCAATTTACTATAATGAACAACATATTGCTTTTGCTGATAATGTTCGTCGATTTGTACAAAAAGAAATAGCTCCTTTCGTTAATGAATGGGATGAGGCTGAGACATTCCCCAGAGAGCTATATAAGAAGGCTGCTGAAATTGGTCTATTAGGTTTAGGTTTTTCTGAGGAATATGGCGGTATTCCTGATGCAGATCCATTTTATTCATTACTGGCTGGTGTAGAAATGGCAAAAGCTGGTTCAGGTGGGGTGCATATTTCACTTATGGTCCATACCATTGGAGCGCCACCGGTTCAGCATTTTGGAAGTGAAGAACTAAAGTCAAGAGTTTTACCAGAGATTATTTCTGGTGAAAAGATTTCAGCATTGGCGATTACAGAACCGGGCGGTGGTTCTGATGTGGCTACATTACAAACTAAAGCTGTTCGTGATGGTAATTACTACATTGTCTCGGGTGAGAAGACATTTATCACGTCAGGGATTCGTGCAGATTACTATACAGTTGCGGTGCGTACAGACCCAACTAAAACAGGTGCAGAAGGCATTTCAATGTTGCTCGTTGATGCTCACAGTGAAGGAATTACTAAAACACCTTTGAAAAAAATGGGATGGTGGGCTTCAGATACGGCACATTTGCATTTTGATCAAGTACGAGTACCTGCATCAAATCTGCTCGGTAAAGAAAACGCTGGTTTTAAAGTTATTATGAATAACTTTAATATGGAGCGGTTCTTCTTGGGGGTAGTGGCGTATGGCTATGCATTAGTCTGTTATGAAGAAGCTTTAGACTGGGCGCAACAAAGGAAAACTTTTGGTAAGAGATTAATTGATCATCAGGTGGTTCGTCATAAATTAGTAGATATGGCGACACAATTGACCTCAACACGAGCCTTGCTTGAAGAAACTGCATGGAAAATGACTCAGCCGAAGTTACAAGGACCTGAGTTGGTGGCACAAATTTCAATGCTCAAAAATGTTGCGACTCGCACTATGCAATTTTGTGCTGATGCGGCTGTACAAACGTTGGGAGGTATGGGCTTTATGCGTGGAACTAAATCTGAACGTATTTACCGTGAAGTAAAGGTCAATATGATTGGCGGTGGTGCTGAAGAAATTATGAAAGATTTGATTAGTAAGCAGCTTGGTTATTGATTCTGCAAAGGTGGTCATTGAGCCACCTTTTTTATTTCAAAGCCATCTCCCAGACCATTTCAGTTAACTCATCAATTTTGACTTTACCTTCAGATTTATACCAAGTGACAGTCCATGAAATCGCACCACCAACTAATCTTCGCCAAATAAAGGCATCATGTTTTATTTGGCCCTGAGTACGTAACTTTTCAATGACATCTAACCAGATTTGTTCATATTCATTACGCATTTCTAAAAGATAATTTTGTTTTTCTTTTGACAGCGCAAACCACTCATAAACTAAAACAGCCATGGCTGCACCAGTATCTCCAGTAATTGAAATGAGTTCTGCTTTAATAAGAGCTCGTAATTGGTGTTCTGGATCGGTAGATTGAGCTGCGGCCTCTTCTAAACGAGCAAGATTGTAAATGATAGTTTGCTCCATTACGTGAGCGAGGATGTCATCTTTACTCTTAAAGTGATGAAATAAGCTACCTGATTGAATTCCAATAAATTGAGCAAGTTCGCGGACAGTGGTTTTATCATAACCTTGTTTGTGAAATAGATAGGCAGCCCCCTGTAATAAACGACCACGTGGACTATCATCAAAGCAAGAAATATTTGGAATCTGTTCAATTGAAGTAGCAATCATACGAAAGCTGGATCCTTTATATAAAAATATTTACGGAAAAAATTTTGCTAAATCTCACCATGTTTTCGGCTAGTTGTCGAGTTTGGCAGTTTTAGTCAATTTCACAATAACATTTTGCTCTTTACAAACCAAGCGCTTGCTTGGTAATGTTGAGTGTAATTTTTAAACAAAATAATGAGAAACAAGATGGCAACTAATCAACAGGATGATGAGCGTGTCGTAAAAATAGGGTGTGCCTCTGGGTTTTGGGGAGATACCAATACTGCCGCTTTTCAGTTGGTGCATTTGACCGATATTAATTATTTGGTTTTTGATTACTTGTCAGAAATCACCATGTCGATTATGGCAAAAGCGAAAATGGTAGAACCGAAACATGGTTATGCTTTGGACTTTGTCAGTCGGGTGATGGCGCCTCTACTTAAAAAAATTGCAGAAAAAAAGATTAAAGTGATTAGTAATGCTGGTGGTGTTAATCCAATGGCGTGTCGAGATGCCTTGCAAAAAATAATTAAAGAATATGGTCTAGACCTGAAAGTTGCCGTGGTTTTAGGTGATGATCTTTTACCGCAACATGAGTACCTCAAACAGCAAAATATTCGGGAAATGTTTAGCGGGGAAGCTTTGCCAGAACAAGTGGCGAGTAGTAATGCTTATTTAGGGGCGGTGGCTATTCGTGATGCTTTGAATTTAGGCGCAGATATTGTGATTACTGGTCGTGTTGTTGACTCTGCTGTGGTACTTGCTCCTTTACTTCATGAATATCAATGGTCTTTAGATGACTATGACAAATTAGCACAAGGTTCCTTGGCAGGTCATGTCATTGAATGTGGAGCTCAATGTACGGGTGGTAACTTTACCGATTGGCGCTTAGTTCAGGGTTTCGACAATATAGGCTTTCCAGTCGTTGAGGTGAGTGAAGATGGCTCATTTGTTGTGACGAAACCACAGGGTACAGGTGGTCTAGTTTCCACCGCCACGGTTGCTGAACAAATTGTTTATGAAATTGGTAATCCCCAAGCATATTTACTACCCGATGTAATTGCGGATTTTAATCAGGTGCATTTAGAACAAGTTGGGGAGCACCGAGTTCGTGTGAAAGGGGCAAAAGGACAAGCACCGACTGCGCAGTATAAAGTCAGTGTGACTTACCCAGATGGATATCGGGTTTTAGTCAGTTTTTTAATTGCAGGTCGCGAAGCTCCACAAAAAGCACAAGTCATTGCTGATGCGATTTTGAATAAATGTGAGCGGGTTTTAGCAATGCGCTCAGTGCCACCTTTTAGTGAAAAATCAGTTGAAATCTTAGGGATTGAAAGTACCTATGGTGGACATGCTCAGGCATTAGATAGTCGTGAAGTTGTGGTCAAAATAGCTGTAAAACATATGTTTAAAGAAGCATGTATGTTCTTTGCATCTGAAATTGCACAGGCTTCAACAGGTATGGCTCCAGCCTTGGCAGGAATTGTTGGAGGCCGCCCCAAAGCATCTCCAGTGATTAAATTATTTTCATTTTTAATCGATAAAAATCAAGTCAATGTCGAAATTGATTTTGAAGGCAAACGTTATCTAGTTGAGGTTCCACAAAGAATTTCTACAGAGCAATTGCCTACTTTAAAGGCAAGTGAAAATGCAATTTATCAAGGAGATGAAATTGAAGTTCCTTTGATTGAAATTGCGCATGCCCGTAGTGGTGATAAAGGCAATCATAGCAACATCGGTGTGATTGCGCGTAAAGCAGACTATTTGCCATGGATCCGTGCAGCACTTACGGAAGAGGCTGTTGCAAGCTATATGCAACATGTCTTGGATGCTGAGAAAGGGCGAGTAATCCGTTATGAGTTACCGGGTTTGAATGCACTGAATTTTATGTTGGAAAATGCCTTGGGTGGCGGTGGTGTTGCAAGCTTACGTATCGATCCACAAGGCAAAGCATTTGCACAGCAATTATTGGATATGCCTGTAAAAGTTCCGGCACATCTTTTAGAAAAATAAAATAAATGGATGAAACAAAGATGAGTTATCAATCAATATTTAGACCAGATGCTTTCGCAAATAAAGTCATTATTGTGACAGGTGGTGGCTCTGGAATAGGGCGTTGTACGGCACATGAGCTTGCGGCCCTCGGCGCTCAAGTCGTGATTACAGGACGCAAAATTGAAAAATTAGAGAAAGTAAGCCAAGAAATTATAGAAGATGGTGGCTTGGCTCATTTCATTGTTTGTGATAACCGTGAAGAAGAACAAGTGAAAAATATGATTGCCGAGGTGATTGAGAAATTCGGCAAACTAGATGGCTTGGTGAACAATGCGGGTGGTCAGTTTCCATCAGCTTTAGAGAATATTTCAGCGAATGGTTTTGACGCAGTTGTGCGTAATAACTTGCATGCAACTTTCTATTTAATGCGTGAAGCTTATAACCAATGGATGGCAAAACATGGTGGCAGTATTGTCAACATGACTGCTGATATGTGGGGTGGGATGCCGGGAATGGGACATTCTGGTGCTGCGCGTTCGGGGGTTGATAACTTAACTAAAACAGCATCGGTTGAGTGGGGGAAATCTGGTGTTCGTGTAAATGCAGTTGCACCGGGTTGGATCGTTTCATCTGGTATGGATAATTATAGCGGTGATTTTGCCAAAGTAATTATTCCAAGTCTTGCTGGTAATGTACCGTTAAAACGTATGGGAACTGAGTCAGAAGTGTCATCGGCGATTTGTTATTTACTGTCTGATGCTGCGGCTTTTGTGTCAGGTGTAACTTTGCGTATTGATGGTGCCGCATCGCAAGGGACACGAATGTATCCACTAGCTGATGCGACAAATAGTCAGTCTTATAATGGCTTCCATCGCGCGTTTATTCCTGAAATTTTTCAGAAAAAGACTGAGGCTGAGGAGGAATAACAGTGACTATTCTCCAATCCGAAATTGCTGTTGGTAGTGAACAGTATCAAAAGAATAAAGAGGCATTGCTTACTCAACTGAGAGAAGTCCGTGCAATTCAGCAAAAAAGCATTGATAAATCATATGCTGCTAAACCGAAATTCGATAAAAAGGGCAAGATTCTGCCGCATGAGCGTGTGCGGTTGTTACTCGATGCTGATTCACCTTTTGTTGAGCTGTGTGGTTTGGTCGGCTACAACATGCATGATGACAAGGATGGCTCCGAAGCTGGTGGTGGTGTAATTGCCGGCATTGGTTTTGTGAGTGGTGTGCGCTGTCTGGTTTCTGCAAGTAATAGCGCGATTAAAGGTGGGACCATGTCTCCTATGGGCGTACAGAAAACTTTGCGTTTGCAAAAAATTGCCTTAGAACAAAAACTCCCACTGATTACGCTGACCGAAAGTGGTGGTGCAAACCTTAATTATGCTGCTGAAGTATTTACTTATGGTGGTATGACATTTGCCAATCAGGCACGTCTTTCTGCGGCAGGTATTCCACAGCTTGCAGTGGTGCATGGTAATGCAACGGCAGGCGGTGCTTATCAGCCCGGTCTTTCAGATTATGTAATTGCTGTACGTAAGCAAACCGAGATGCTTCTTGCAGGTCCCCCTTTACTCTTGGCTGCCACTGGTGAAGTAGCAACAGCTGAAGAGTTGGGCGGGGCAGAAATGCATGCGCAGGTCGCTGGAACAGCAGAATATTTGGCTGAAAATGATGCTGATGGTATTCGACTTGCACGTGAAATTTTTGAACATCTGAACTGGAAAGAGCAAATCAAACCAGTTGATGTAACTTATAAAGAACCTCGTTACGATACCGAGGAATTATTGGGTGTGATTCCAAGTGATCCTAAACAACCATTTGATATGAAAGAAGTGGTTGCCCGCATTATTGACGATTCAGATTTTCTAGAATTTAAACAGGAATATGATGATTTAACGGTGTGTGGCTGGGCGAAGATTGGCGGATTACACATCGGTATTATTACCAATAATGGTCCGATTACACCTCAAGGGGCGGCGAAGGCAGCTCAGTTTATTCACTTATGTGAACAGACTAACCGCCCGTTATTATTCTTACATAACACCACTGGTTTTATGGTGGGAACCGATGCCGAGCAAAATGGCATTATTAAACATGGCTCAAAACTGATTCAAGCGGTTGCCAATTGTACCGTACCTAAAATTTCAATCGTTGTGGCAGGGTCATATGGCGCTGGTAACTACGCAATGTGTGGTCGGAGTTTATCACCAGACTTTATTTTTGCTTGGCCAAATTCGCATGTTGCTGTAATGGGTGCTGCACAAGCTGGAAAAGTACTGCGTATTGTTGCCGAAGGAAAACAAAAAGCTTCCGGACAGGAGCCGAATCCGCAAATGCTCGATTTTCTTGAGCAAAGTACAGCGATGAAATTGGAACAGCAATCTACCGCACTTTTTAATACGGCCATGTTACATGATGATGGCATTATCGATCCGCGAGATACCCGAAAATTATTAATTTTCCTTTTACAGACCATTTATGAAGCACAGCAACGAGAGCTAAATCCAACTCGTTTTGGTGTGTCCCGTTTTTAATCAACCTTTACCGCAATTAAAAAAATTAATAGGAATAACACAATGAAATTTACTAATGAACATGAAGCACTGCGCCGTACAACTCGTCAATTTGTTCAAAATGAGCTGAATCCACATATTCCAGAATGGGAGGCCGCGGGACGTTTCCCAATCCATGAAGTATTTAAGAAGATGGGGGATCTTGGTTTATTAGGAATTTGCAAGCCAGAAGAAAATGGCGGTTTAGCGTTAGATTATTCGTATAACCTCGTGGTTGCAGAAGAAATTGGCTATGCGGCTTGTGGCGGGGTGCCTTTAGCTATTGGTGTACAAACTGATATGGCAACACCTGCTTTGGCACGTTTTGGAAGTAAAGAGTTACGTGATGAGTTTTTAACACCAGCGATTGCTGGGGAATATGTCGCATCGATTGCGGTATCAGAAGTACATGCTGGTTCGGATGTTGCTGCTATTAAAACAACTGCAAAAAAAGATGGCGATGACTATGTCATTAACGGCAGCAAAATGTGGATTACCAACTCATTGCAGGCCGACTTCTTTTGTCTTTTAGCCAACACGTCTGATGATAAACCTCACGTTAATAAGTCAATGATTATTGTGCCAGCAAAAACTAAAGGGATTAGTTTTTCAGAACCATTAAATAAATTAGGGATGCGTTCAACAACCACAGCACAAGTTTATTTAGACAATGTACGTGTACCACAGCGTAACTTGGTGGGTGTTGAAGGTATGGGCTTTATGATGCAAATGATGCAATTTCAGGAAGAGCGCTTATGGGCATGTGCTAATGCGATTGGCGGCTTGCAGCATTGTATTCAGCAAACGATTAATTACACCAAAGAGCGTACCACTTTTGATCAGCCTCTCATTAATAACCAATATATCCATTTCCGCTTTGCTGAACTTATGACCGAAGTGGAAGCACTCAAAGCATTAACTTATCAAGCATGCGAACAGCATATTGCGGGCGAGGATGTCACGATGTTGGCGTCTATGGCAAAGCTCAAAGCTGGACGTTTAACTCGTGAAGTTGCTGATAGTTGTGTGCAATACTGGGGCGGCAATGGCTTCATGTGGGATAACCCAGCGTCGCAGCTGTATCGTGATGGCCGCCTAGGGTCTATTGGGGGTGGGGCAGATGAGATTATGCTAGGGATTATCTGTAAGTTGATGGATATTCTGCCTAAAAAGCACAAATAAATATAAGGAATACACCATGACACTTTCAGCATCTCTACAAGTTTTAGATATAGATGACAGTATTCAATTGGAACAGGACGGCGGTATTTTATACCTTTGGTTAAATCGACCAGAGAGCCGTAATGCCATGAACTTGAATATGGTCAATGCAATTCAGCAAGTTTTTGCTGCCATTCGCGATGACCTTTCAATTCGCGCGGTAATTATCCGTGGGGAAGGTGGAACTTTTTGTGCGGGTGGTGACATTAAAGACATGGCAACTTTACGTGTTGAGGCAGCTAATGTTGGCAGTCTACAACCTTATGTGGACTTTAACCGCCGTTTTGGTGCCTTGCTTGAGCAAGTTGAAGCCGCACCGCAAACGGTTGTGGTGATTTTAGAAGGCGCAGTGTTAGGTGGTGGTTTTGGTCTGGCATGTGTTTCCGATGTTGCCATTAGCCGTGACAATGCTCAGTTTGGTTTACCTGAAACTGGACTTGGTTTGATTCCTGCGCAAATTGCTCCTTTTGTGGTGAAACGTATTGGTCTAACTCAAGCTCGTCGATTAGCTTTATTAGGTATGCGCTTTGAAGGGCATACGGCACTGAATGTCGGTGTGATTCATCAAATTGCACATAATGAAATTGAACTTGAGCAAGCTTTACAAGAAACAATTCAGCAAATTAAACGAGCAGCTCCTCAAGCTTCGCGTGCGACTAAAGCACTGTTACATCGAACGCTTAATGAACCTTTAAATGAATTGCTTAATGATGCTGCACAGCAGTTTGCTCAAGCGGTTGGTGGTGCCGAAGGACAAGAAGGTACGATGGCTTTTATCCAGAAACGGTTGCCGAATTGGACCGATGAATCATAAGCGATAGGAATAAAAATAATGAAATTTTCAAAAGTACTGATTGCCAATCGTGGTGAAATTGCAGTTCGAGTCATGCAAACTGCTAAGGCAATGGGCTATCAAACTGTCGCAGTTTATTCCGATGCAGACTGTCATGCTCGCCATGTGCAAGAGGCCGATGAAGCTGTCTATATTGGTGCTTCAAAAGTATCTGAGTCATATCTTTCAATTACCAAGATAATAGATGTATGCAAAAAGACAGGTGCTGATGCAGTTCACCCTGGCTATGGTTTTTTGTCAGAAAATACTGATTTTGCTCAGGCATGTATCGACAACCAGATTACATTTATTGGGCCTACCGCTTCTGCAATTGAGTTAATGGGCAGTAAACGCCTTTCAAAAATCGCCATGATTGAGGCGGGCGTTCCTTGTGTGCCGGGGTATGAAGGTGACCGACAAGACCTTGAATATTTAGCAACTCAAGCTGAGCAGATTGGCTTTCCAATTATGGTCAAAGCTTCTGCGGGTGGTGGCGGTCGTGGCATGCGTTTGGTACAGCAAGCATCCGAGTTGTTTGAGGCATTACAAACCGCACGTTCAGAAGCTGAAAATGCTTTTGGTTCGGGGGAGTTGATTTTAGAAAAAGCAGTCATTGCTCCACGCCATGTCGAAATTCAGGTTTTTGGTGATACGCATGGTAATTATGTGTATTTGTTTGAGCGCGATTGTTCAATCCAGCGCCGTCATCAGAAGGTTGTTGAAGAAGCTCCATGTCCGGTCATGACTCCCGTACTGCGTCAGCAAATGGGTGAGGCTGCGGTTGATACCGCTAAAGCATGTGCTTATGTCGGTGCGGGAACGGTTGAATTTTTACTTGATGCATCGGGTGCATTTTACTTTTTGGAAATGAATACCCGCTTACAGGTAGAACATCCTGTGACTGAGCTTATTACAGGATTGGACTTGGTTGAATGGCAGTTGCGTATTGCCAATGGTGAGCACTTACCACTGCAACAACATGAATTGACTTTAAACGGACATGCTATTGAAGTACGTTTGTATGCAGAAGATCCACGGCAAGATTTCTTACCCCAAACAGGACAAGTTCTGCGTTGGCAGCCAGCAACTTTGCCAAATGTACGGATTGATCATGGCATGTTGGCAACTGATGAGGTTAGCCCATTTTATGACCCGATGGTGGCGAAGGTGATTGCATATGGGAAAACCCGTGAGGATGCGATTCGCTTACTCGCTCGTGCAGTTGATGACTGTGTGTTGCTAGGTGTAAATAGTAATAAGCAGTTTTTGGTCAATTTACTGCGTCATCCAATCGTGGTTGCAGGGGATACTAATACTGCATTCATTCAACAGCATTTTCAAAACGACAGCAGTCTGCATAAGCAGGTTCTATCTTTAGAAACCTTAGCTATTGCTGCGGCATTATTTAGCCAAAGAAAAGGAACTGTGGCATGGCAAACGGGTCTTGGCGTGTCGTTACCATTAAAACTTAAATATGATGATCAGCAAATTCAATTACAGCTTTCATCTGTAAATAACACGTTTACGGTAGAGCTCTGTGATCAATCAGTTTGTATTGAAGTGCTTGAGAGAATGCCAGAGCAATTAGTTTATTTAATTGATGGTGTACGTCGCCGTGTGCAATATGTATTAAATGATGATCAGCTTTATTTAGATCAAAATAATGGCAATGTCGCAATTCGCAATGTAACTTATGCTGCACCAGAAGCTGCCGATGTTGCCGGAGATGGTAAAATTCGTGCACCAATGGATGGTACTGTGGTGAATATTCTGGTCAATAAAGGTGATCAAGTCATAAAAGGCCAAACTTTATTAGTGCTTGAAGCCATGAAAATCCAACAGCAGATTAAATCGGATGTTGATGGAATAGTTGATGATGTTTTAGGTCAGCAAGGGCAGCAAGTAAAAAAACGGCAGATGTTATTTACTATTCAAATCTAGTAAAAAATACCGCTCTATATGAGCGGTATTTTACTTTAAATGAGGAGTCCTGATTTATTCTCCATCGGCCTCTGCAATTGTCTGACTTGCTTTTTTTAGGCTATATAGTAGTTGACCTAAAAGGACTTCTTTATTACTTAGCGTAACCATGACCATTGGGTGATGAACAGCAGGAATAGCAGTTAAAATGGCCTTGCCATTATCTGCATCTAAAGTAATGTTGTTACAGCCCGTCAGTTGAATCTCTTTTAAAAATGCAGTGACCATTGCCAAAATTGAGCTACTTACGGCTGCTAACTTAGTAGTGTTATGGTGGTTCTTGTGGCTCACTGTTGCTAATTCAAAACCATCAGAAGAGCAAATCATGACAAAATCTACACCACGCGTATTCATCAAAATATTATGAGCTTCGGCTTTTGCAAGTTGTAGTAACTGTGTTGGAGCGGTTCGTTTTTGAGTTGGGATACTAAGCATGATCATTCTCTTGAGATGTTGAGCCTACCTTGACTTCAAGTGATGCAATTAATGATTCAACCATCATTAAAATTTGTTCTTGCTCACGTGCATCAATAAAAAAAAGAGGGTATGGTAGTGCATTTGCTTTTATCCAATGACGATATTGTTGAAGTGATGACTCTTTATTTTCGTCAACATGAGTAATACCAATCGCAATATTGTCGTTATAATTTTTAAAGGTTTCTAAATAGCTTTCTAACTCGGCAATTGGATTAGAGCTATTATGATCTAATAATAAAATAACACCGATTGCACCTTCACAAATGACCGACCATATAAAATCAAAACGGCTTTGTCCTGGGGTTCCATAGAGTCCGATTTTGATTCCATCATCTAAAGTAATTTCACCATAATCAATCCCTACAGTGGTCTGGGTTTTCTGATGGCTTTGAACATCTGTATTGAATGCTTCTGTTTCTAGAATTGGAATTTCAGATAGTGATTTAATCGCTTCTGTTTTTCCTGCCCCCATGCTACCTGCAAAGACAATTTTATATTGCTGTATAATCATAACTTCCCTTAAAGACCAAATCGCCGTCTAATTTTCCCTATAAAATTTTTAAAAAAATGATTCTCTGTATTTGAATTCTTTAAGTACGAATTTGGTGTGTAAGTGCATTTGCTTGCAGAAACAAATTTTCCATTATTTGCCATTAAGCAAGCTGTAACGAAGCGTAAGACATCATCAATTGATAAGTTAAGCTGGTTAGCCACATCAGTAATTTTTGCTCCCTGTATAAAGCATGCAGAGAGTTGTAGGCTCACTTTTCTATATTCTTTTTGATAGGGCTGTGGCCAATGATCAATTTTAAAATAGCTATCCTTCGAGGCTAGATTTTCAAAATTGTTTGAATTCCAAATCAGATTCCATAACCAGTCCTGTAAATAATAATCTTTTTTACGCGAAACCTTAGTGAAGTCTGAAGTATTAGCAAAAGTAAAATCAAAGCTTTGATTGGTTTGCGTATGTTGGCGTGATGGCTCTAACCAAGCAATTTGAGTTCTATTATCAATAACGGCTAGAGTACCTTTATCATCAAAAATATGTAGTCTGGCATTTTCCGGACTGTGTAAATTCCTTATAAACTTATCATCAATCAACAGTGGCTCATTTGATAAATCTGAAACTACAGCAGTATTTTTTTTGTTCAAATACGATAATAAGTTTATTTCTATCCAGTTAAGTAGAGATTCTACTTTTTCTAGTGGCAGATGCAGGGTGTGTTCATCAACTTGATATCCATTTTTTGAGGGAGTTTTACTAATTTTTAAATAAGGACATTTTTTCTTTTGAACAATATTTTGAATATTATCTGAATCAAAAAAGTTTTCGTTAATTAATAATAGATCGATATGAATATTAGAAATATTAACCCAATTAATATCATACTGATTAGATATTAAATTTCTGATTAAAGTTTTTAATTCATCCGAAACTTTTAAGCTTAAACCAGAGGTTGCAATATTTATGCAATGCCTATCCATAGTATCACATTAAATTTTATTGAATAAGAGAGGGGTTTTAATGTGCTCTTTATAATAGGTATAAAAAGCACATTTCAGATTAATTAGCTAAAGTCTAACTCTTTTTCAAATGACTTTAACTCGTGGCGAGCCATTGCTAAATTTGACTTACTCCGGTCAAGGACTAAGTAAAGGAATAAATTATTATTACTTTCTAGAGGTCTAATTAAATGGTAAGCCTTACCTAATGTAATTAAAATGTCTTCAATATTGTCATTTAATTTCAAAGCATTGGCGATGTTTCGTTTTGCGCGGATTACTTCTGTATTGCCGGCAGCTGCCAATTCTAAATCAATTTCCCCACCACCTTGAGTTGCAAGTGATAAACCACTTTCTGAATCAACAAGTGCAGATGCAATAAAACCATCAATTTCAGTTAAGCTATCTAAAGAAAGTTTAGCCATGTTTTTATCTCTCAGGATTCTAAAATTATATTTACTACTTTTTCCTAAAAGTAGTTGAAATTCATTATATTTCTGCTCAATTTGAAGTCAATAAATCAAAGAAAAAGAGAAATTGTTGTTTTGGGAAATAAGTGACAGAAAATGTCAGATTATAAAAAATATTATAAGATTATTTTTACATTATACTTTTAATATTGTGCTGAGTTTTACATTATATATTTTAAAATCTGAATAAAACAATTGTAATAGAATGTTAATAAAATATTGGAAAATAAAATATTCTAATTTTAATCATAAAAAGGGGAATAATGAATTCCCCTTTTTTTATATAAAAATTAAATTAAACGAGCTGTGTATAAATACAGTAGAGATAGCCCAAAATTGCTAAAGCAACTACAGGGGCAACAATCTTTGACCATGTAGGTACAGAAATTTCGGCGGCTTGTTCTTCAATATGCACGTCATCATGATGAGGTTGGGCTTGGTGAACCATTTGGTTGAACTCCTTCATTGTTGTATCCAATGATAGCTCTTCTTGTTCCACAGGTTTAGAACCAATTAATTCATTTAGGTGGTTTGTTGACCAAACCCAATCTTCAGCTTGACCTGATAAGTGTTCAATCTGACCTAAAATTAACTCTTTTAAGCCATTATGTCCAAAACCACCTGTTTCATCGAGCTGATTAAGTTCTGCTAACTGCAAAGTTAAAATTTCAGAAATACTCTGTTCTAGTTCTGAATTTTTTAAAGTCGACTGATTATGTTTAGAAGTCGTTAAATGACGAGCAACTTCTTGAATATAAAGTGGATCTGAGGTTTTGATTTCTTGATAAATCTTATTATCATTCTGACGCCATAAACTAATCAGTTTTCCAAGCGTAAGAATATTCACCTCATCAATCAGTTTATTTTTTTCATTAACTGGATATTGATTTAAAAGCTGAGGCTTTTGAATTTTTATCTGCTCAGCAAAGTATTGGACTAAATCAAATGCCATGCTTTCTTCCTCTAAATTTAATCTAAAATTCTTAACGATGGTTTTTTCTTAGTCGATGTTGTTTCAGTTGCTTCTTGTACTTCTGACTCTACTGTATTTTCTACAGGTGTTACATTGGCATATTCTTCAGGATCAAAGAATAAACCTTGTCCATTTTCTCGTGCGTAAATCCCTAAAACAGCTTGAATAGGGACATAAATGTCTTTTGATGCTCCGCCAAAACGAGCTGAAAAAGTAATAGCTTCATTGGTAATAAGCAATTGATGAACTGCATGGGGCACAATATTTAGAACAATTTGCCCATCTTTAACAAATTGTTGCGGAACGTCGGTATACGGTTGTGTCGCATCAACTAATAGATAAGGAGTAAGCTGGTTATCACAAATCCATTCATAGATTGCACGAGCAAGATAAGGACGTGTAGGGGTTAAATCAATAGTTTGCTCAGACATATCACGCTATTCCATATTTAATAGTTCATTGTAACGGTTTTTCTCTTGAGGCGTCATTGATTTAGCAAAAGAAGGCCGTTCAAAGATACGTTTACAGTACAAAAATATAGGTCGACAGTGCTGTTTTGGTAAATCAATTCCCATGCTATTTAATCTTAAAAAGATAGGGGCAAGCATGCAGTCTAAGATTGTAAAATTCTCAGACATGAAATACGGAAAATGCTGAAATAGGGGAGTAAGTGAAATTAATGTTTCACGTAGTTCTTTTTGAGCTTTTTGCTTTTGTTCGACATTTAGAGAGTCCGCATGTTTTAACATGTGATCTGCTAACTTAAACCAGTCGTTTTCAAGTCTCCAGATATACTGACGCTGTTCCGCACGCATCATAGGTGCATCTGCATAAAGCTTACTTTGACGATAACGATCATCTAAATATTCAGCGATGATAGGTGCTGAAAATAATTTAAGATTTTGTTCGACCAACATCGGTAATTGGTTGTAAGGATTTAAGCTGGCTAAATCTTCGTCTTCATGGTCAGTTATGATTAATTGATATTTGATTTGTTTCTCTGCTAATAAGAAACGAATCCAGTGAGAACGGAAATCATCAGCATGACTGTAAAGGGTAATCCCCTGAATAGAGGTGTTTTCGACCGACATATCACAAGACGACGTGGTTGAGTGAATCGATTAGGATACTAAAAATGCTGTAGGAAATCACGGTTCTAAAGAGATAGTTTGTTTATATTTATAAGTTTGCATTTTGTGGCTCTATTTTCATAATAAAAAAGCCTTGGAAAAATCCAAGGCTTTTTGTCCAACTCGATAAACGAATTAACGTTTAGAGAATTGAGGACGCTTACGAGCTTTACGTAAACCAAGTTTCTTACGTTCAACTTCACGAGCATCACGAGTAACGAAACCAGCTTGACGTAGAACAGGTTTTAAAGTTTCGTCAGCAGCGATAAGCGCACGAGTAATACCGTGACGGATCGCGCCAGCTTGACCACCGATACCACCACCTTTAACAGTGATGTAAAGGTCAAACTTTTCAGTAACTTCTAAAAGTTCTAAAGGTTGACGAACAACCATACGAGCAGTTTCACGACCGAAATATTGCTCTAAAGTACGGTTGTTAATAACGAGTTTACCTGTACCAGCTGACAAGAAAACACGTGCAGTTGCGGTCTTACGGCGACCTGTACCATAATTAGTAGCCATGTGCTGTATCCCTTAGATGTCCAAAACTTGTGGCTGTTGAGCAGCATGCGGATGCTCAGTACCAGCGTACACTTTCATTTTTTTGATCATTGCATAACCAAGAGGACCTTTTGGTAACATGCCTTTAACCGCTTTTTCAAGAACAGCTTCAGGTTTGTGAGCAATTAACTTCTCAAAGTTAGTCTCACGGATACCACCAGGGAAACCAGTATGGCGATAATATTTCTTATCAAGTGATTTTTTACCAGTCACTTGAACTTGTTCAGCATTAATCACAACGATGTAATCGCCAGTGTCAACGTGAGGAGTATAAGAAGTTTTGTGCTTACCGCGTAAACGACGAGCGATTTCAGTCGCAAGGCGACCTAAAGTTTTGCCAGAAGCATCAACAACATACCAGTCATGTTGAACTTCAGCTGGCTTAGCGCTGAGAGTTTTCATTAAACCACTACCTATTATAGTTGGTTTGGACTATGGAATCTGTCCAAACAAAAGGAGCGAGCATTCTAAACGAGTTTGTCCAAACTCACAAGAAAAATCCAGTTTAAGCCATATAATTTAATCCATAAACTGATGAATGTCAGATATGTTAAAATCAAAAAAATTCTTGTTATGTGTCTGGAGTGATTGTGCTGCCATTATATGTCACTTCCGGTGAGCCGGCTGGTATTGGTCCAGATATCTGTTTGAGCTTGGCTAAGCGGGTTGATGAACGCCCTGTTGTTATCTTGGGTGACCGAGACTTATTAGAGCAACGTGCCCAAAAACTTGGGATCGATATTCAATTTATAGAATATACCGGACAGCCTGAGTCATCATCTCTGAATGAACTCTATATAGAACATGTGCCTTTAGAAGCAACTGTCATTGATGGTCAATTAAACCCAGCTAATGCAGCCTACGTATTAGAACAACTGCGTCGTTCAGCAGATTATGCAATGTCTGGTAAAAGTGTGGGAGTAGCCACGGCACCCGTGCAAAAATCGGTTATTAATGATGCTGGAATTTTGTTTAGTGGTCACACTGAATACTATCAAGAGTTTGCAGGTGTAGAGCGTGTCGTAATGATGCTTGCAACCAAAACCTTGCGTGTCGCCTTAGCAACTACACATTTACCCTTAAGAGATGTAGCGGATGCAATTACCAAAGAGCGATTGCATCAGGTCATTGATATTTTACTGCATGACTTAAAAACTAAATTTAAGATTACAGACCCACGTGTACTAGTGTGTGGCTTAAATCCTCATGCAGGTGAAGATGGTTATTTGGGGCGTGAAGAGATTGAGACCATTAATCCGGTACTCGAAAGTTATCAGGCGCAAGGGATTAAAATGAGTTTAAGCTTGCCTGCAGATACCTTATTTACTCCAGAACATCTTAAAAATGCAGACGCTGTACTTGCCATGTACCATGATCAAGGTTTACCTGTGTTAAAATCACAAGGGTTTGGTGAAGCCATCAATATTACATTGGGTTTGCCTTTCATTCGAACTTCGGTTGACCATGGCACTGCGTTGTCTTTAGCTGGGACTGGTTTGGCAAAAAGCTCAAGTTTAAATGTCGCTGTTGATTTAGCTTTATCTTTAGCAGCGAGCTAAATTTTTCATGTTGGAAATGTTCTATGTATCAAATTAATGCCCTAAACCCGAAAGATGAAGGGCATAAAGCTCGTAAACGTTTTGGTCAAAACTTCTTACATGATCAACGAGTCATTGCCAAAATTGTGCGCTCTGTAAGTCCGCGTACAGGCGACAATATTGTTGAGATTGGACCTGGTTTAGCTGCCTTAACCTCTCCTTTAATTGGGGAGTGTGATGCATTAACAGTAGTGGAACTAGATCGTGACTTAGCTGCTGGGCTACCAGAACGTGTTCCACATCCTGAACGTTTGACGATTATAGAAGCTGACGCATTAAAATATGACTTTAGCGAACTGGTAAAAGATGGCCGACCATTACGTGTAGTCGGTAACTTACCTTATAACATTTCCACCCCATTACTTTTTCATCTCTTGGAATTTGGCAGCAAAGTTAAAGATATGCACTTTATGCTGCAAAAAGAAGTGGTTGACCGTATTACTGCTGAACCGAATACGAAAGAATATGGACGTTTGTCGGTAATGATTCAGTATTACTGTCAACCAACATTTTTATTTGAAGTGCCAGCTGGTGCATTTAACCCACCACCTAAAGTAACGAGCGCTGTTTTCCGCCTTGTTCCTTATGATCAAAAGCCAATTACAGCAAAAGATGAAAAAGCTTTAGCTCGACTGGTTGCCCATGTATTTACTCAGCGCCGCAAAACATTAAGAAACAGTCTTAAAGGTATGATTGCAGAAGATGGCTTTGAAAAAGCTGGTGTTGATCCGATGGCTCGTCCAGAGACCTTAACACTTGCCCAATTTGTTGCTTTGGCCGATCAAATGGTGGCGTAAATGACTAAGCGTTTTAACTATGTTATTGGTGATGTGCAGGGGTGTTTTGAAGCTCTAAAAGCCTTGCTTAAAGAAATACGTTTTGATCCAGATCAAGACTTTTTATGGTTTGCTGGTGATTTAGTCGCACGTGGTGAAAACTCGGTAGGGGCATTACGTTTTATTAAAAAGCTTGCTGAGCGCGGAGCTGCTGCAACTGTACTTGGAAATCATGACCTGACTTTAATTGCGGGTGCGCGTGGTTTAAAAGAGATTAAAGAAAAAGATCGTACCCAAGACGTTATTGATGCTATTGATGGTGATGAGTTAATCGATTGGTTACGTAAACAGCCATTATGTTTATTGCCAAACGAGCATACGATCCTTACTCATGCTGGCATACCTTGTATTTGGGATGCGCAAAAAACTGTAACGTTGGCAAAAGAGGTTGAGGCTGTACTCGCAAACGAAGATTTATCTGTATTGGATGCTTTTTTAGCAGACATGTATGGTTCTAAACCAGATTTGTGGGAAGATAACCTAACTGGTTCTGCGCGTTTACGTTGTATTACCAATTATTTGACTCGCATGCGTTTAACCAATGCCGAAGGGGCTTTAGAGTTTAGTTTTAAAGATTCTTTGGATGCACCAATGCCCGAAGGTTATTTACCTTGGTTTGAATTTCCGAGCAAAGCCGCACAAACTCATCAGATTATTTTTGGTCATTGGGCTGCGCTCGAGGGCCGAACTATTAATGAGCAGATCCAGAATATCGATGGTGGCTATGTTTGGGGCAGAAAATTAATGGCTTATCGTATTGAAGACAAAGAAATTTTTTCTGTTGAAAACCCAGTGCAACTATAAGAAAAGCAATGCTTTGCTATGAACGTAAGATGAAGCTTGTAGCTGAGTTAAAATAAAAAAGCCGCAGAAGCGGCTTTTTTATTGGGAACTATTATTCTACTCGTATCCAGATTTGATTACGCCCTAAAGCTGAAACTCCGAGATAACCGCGCATATGTAAGCGTTTGCCAGTTGAACTAAGTTTTGCTTTAAGCCCGTAAACTTTACCAGTATTCGGATCTAAAATTTTACCGCCAGTATAGTTCAGTCCATCTACCTGTTTTAAACCAGTTGCGATATCCAGACCTAAAATCGGTTTATTGGTATATGGCGCAGGGCAATTATCACAAATTTCTTTAGGCGTATAACCTGGGCGTGGCGTTACTTTGATAATTTTCCCGGCATATGTCCCGTTCGCTTCTTTTCGTATTTCTACCTGTGCTTTGGGAGCACCTGTCTTATCATCAATTGTTTGCCAGAGACCTGTAATATCTGCTGCAAATGTAGCAGTATTAATCCCCAATAAGAGCAGAGCTCCAATAAAAATTTTCCCCATAATTAAAAATCCTTTTAACTTTGAAAGGTCATCTTATTTGGAATTGATAGACCGTTCAATGTTTATTTAATCAACTTCTTAATTATGGTGTTCCAAAAGACAACATTAATGTTGGTAGCCAAATTGCAGTAAATACACCATTCAATGCCATACCAAATGCAGCGTAACGACCTGCAACGGGTCCGCGTTGCCAAGCTTGAGCTGTTCCGATGGCATGTGCAGCTAAACCTAAGGCTAAACCTGATGCTCTCTCATCATGAATATGTTTAAGTAAGAATGGTGAGAATGCAGCGCCAATTACCCCAGACAAAATAACAATAAGGGTCACAAGTGTTTCAGGAGCATGTAATAAAGTTGCGATGTTCAGAGCAATTGGAGTAGTTACTGCACGGGTGGCAAATGCAAGAATTGTAGGTTCGGACATATGTAACAAGTATGCTAGCCCCATAGGTAGGGCAACGGCGCTAATACTTGCAAAAAGTAAAATACCAATGACCGATTTAATTGGAAGATCATCGTAACGCATTGCAGCTAAGGGAATGGCTAAGGCTACAGTGACATAACCTAATAGATGACCAAATAAGTCATTCACATAAAGACGATACTGTTCATATGGCACATGTAGAACTGAAAGTAAGCCAATTACAATGAACATGCCAAAAACTAAAAGTGGAACTTGCGGGAAACGTCGGTTTAAAGGCTTTGCACACAGATAACCAATTAATGTGATCAAAAATCCGTAGAAAATCGTAAACATTTTATTCTCCTTATAACCAACGTTTTGCCATTTTTGCATAGACCCACAAAGGTATAAGGGTACTGACCACTAAAACAAAAAGAAATAATGGAATTTCCTTACCCATATGTACCAGCATAATTAATGAACCTGCACAGATAGGTAAAAACGCGAATCCACTTTCTTTCATGATTTTATTATTGGTATCTACTATTCGAAGTGGAATTTTTTTAAACTTTCTCCAAATCAGTAAAATAATAAGTAAGCTGATTAGACCGACTAGATTACCTAATTCTGGATGACCAAAAGCACGCATGACAACGACAGAGCCTTCACGAAAACCAATAATGAGTAGTAATGTAATTACCCATGCTGTCCAGTCTATACTTTTGATCTTATCCATATTTTTTATCTCTAAAAGTTTACTTATCAAGTTTTAACTGATATCGCCCTTGATTTCAAACTCTTCCAAGGGGCGCTTAAATTGTCTTGCGTGTTCTCCTAAGATTTCATCCAATGGAAGCTTTGCTTGGCGAATCAGCTTTTCTAACTTATGTGGCGCAATCTTCACATCAATATGTAATAAGCCTGCATCATCATAATGTTCAGACTCAATCACATTTAAGGCATAAAGTTGAGTACGTAATTTGCCATAAGCAGGCTTAAGCACGAGTGAAAACTTTTGAATTTGGCCCATTAAGCATTCTTGTACTGCTTTTTGGAGCAACTCTAGACCTTGACCAGAATGAGCTGAAACATAAACTCGATCTGGGACGTGTGGCTCAGCATAAATAATTTTGGCCTCTTCACCACTTAGATCAATTTTGTTGTACACCCGAAGTACGGGAGCATCAGCACCAATGTCTTTTAATACGCCTTCAACCGCTTCAATTTGGTCAAGCATGTCATGGCTACTACTATCAATAACATGTAGTAAAAGGGTCGCTTCTAGCGTTTCTTCAAGTGTTGCTTTAAATGATTCAACCAAATCATGCTGTAAGTTTCGTACAAAACCTACTGTATCTGCTAGCACAACAGTACCGATACCATCCCAGTCTAAACGGCGTAGGGTTGGATCGAGTGTTGCAAATAGTTGATCAGCTGCGTAGACATCACTATTAGCTAAAATATTAAATAAAGTGGATTTACCAGCGTTGGTATAACCTACTAATGAAATCGTTGGAATAGCTGCTTTTTGTCTTGCTGCACGCCCTTGCATACGAGTCTGTTGGACTTTGTCTAATTTATCTTTTAATTGGGTAATACGAACACGAATGAGCCGGCGATCTGTCTCTAGTTGTGTTTCACCAGGGCCACGTAAGCCGATACCACCTTTTTGTTGTTCAAAGTCGGCAGACCAACCACGAATAAGACGAGTAGATAAATGTTTAAGCTGAGCAAGTTCGACCTGTAACTTACCTTCATGCGTACGGGCACGCAGCGCAAAAATATCTAAAATTAAGCCTGTGCGGTCAATAACTCGGCATTTTAATATTCTTTCTAGATTTCGTTCTTGAGCAGGTGATAACGCGTGGTCAAAAATAACCAGACTCGCTTCTAGCTCCTGAACTTGCTCTGCAATTTCTTCGACTTTGCCTGAGCCAATAAAAAATTTAGGATTAGGCTTATTACGCTGAACCTTAACATGTTCAAGGATATCTGCACCAGCAGACTGTGCAAGTAGAGCAAACTCTTCGGCATCCAGATCATCTAATAATTGTACAGAAACACTCACTAAGATTGTGCGTTCACCGCCTTGATGCCGATCAACATATTCCACGTGGCTATAAATCCTGAAAATGGGAAAACTTTATTCTAGAGGAAACTTAAGCAAAAGGGGAAAGCGTTTGTTCTCATCCTTTAGATTAGTTATATGAGATTAGTCTAATGTTCAGATTTATTTTATTTGCCGTTCTCTAACGTCAATGCAAGTTTATTACGAAACGTATAGAATAACTTGAGATGGGTATAACAATGATTAATCGTTAGTGAAATTTTATGGCTCAAACGCAAAGTATAGTTAATTCAACGTTAAAGAAATTATCAAAAATAGGTTTATACGGAAAAAAGGTCACTTCTGCCACGGCCGCAATTAGTGAAGGTTTCTATCTAGTTTATCGACATGGGCTTTATAAAGATCCTAATAATCCTGTTAATACACGTTATGTCCAATACTTTTGCCGCCGTTTATGTCAGGTTTTTAATTTAGATATAGAAGTACATGGCACAATTCCTAGAGAACCAGCTTTATGGGTAAGTAATCATATTTCTTGGCTAGATGTTGCAGTTCTAGGTTCAGGTGCGCGAGTTTTCTTTCTGGCTAAAGCTGAAATTGAAAATTGGCCTATTCTTGGAAATTTAGCCAAAAGTGGTGGAACGTTATTTATTAAGCGCGGATCTGGCGATTCCGTCAGAATTCGTGAACAAATTGCTGAATTTTTAAAACAGAATATTCCCGTATTATTTTTCCCTGAGGCCACAACTACAGATGGACATTCTGTTAAAAAAGTTCATGGGCGATTACTGGGGGCAGCGATTGAAGCACAGCGTCCAGTACAGGTTTGTTTGATTTGTTATGTAAACCGCGATGGGCAATTAGATACAGTTGCGCCATTCATTGGTGACATGACATTTGCCGAACATATTCAACGTGTACTTGAAATGCCTAAAGTAACAGCTCATCTGTTAACTTTGCCTCCTATTTCAGTGGAAGGGCATGACGTCAAAAGTTTAACGCGCGAAGTTCAAGAAAAAATGGTGGAAGGTTTGGCTCAACTACATCAGAAAGTACTTAAGCCAAAAAACTAATTACATAAATCCTTCAAGTGGCAGCCATGAAAGAAACTTCATGCCTGCTTTTTGCCACCATTTCATCTCAGGTTCCTGTCTATAAATTACAGGACCATTTGGAGTTTCTTGCTGCCAATAAATATGATTGTTAGTGTCGAGCTTTAATTTATAAGCATACTTATTTAAATTTTCATCCATTGTATGGTGAATCGTCTTAGCCAGCGATGGGCTATCTAAAATCACACCAATTTCAGTATTTAAGTAAGCCGAGCGCGGATCAAAGTTAAATGAACCAATAAAAACCTGTTCATCTAATGCCATAAGTTTAGTATGCAAACTTGAGCGGCTTAATCCTTTCATGTTTACTTTAGCTTTAGTAGCAAGCTCATCTGTATTTTTATTTAAATCTCTTTTATCTGGTGTCGGTAAAAATTCATAAAGTTGTACGCCGTTTTTAAGCAGCTCTTTACGGTATTTCCCATAAAAGGCATGTACAACAGCAACGTCATTCGCTTTAAAAGAATTCGTTAAAACTCGAACTTCAACACCTTCTTTGGCAAGCGTGCTTAAAATCTTGGCGCCTTGTTTTTCAGGAATAAAATAAGCAGAGATTAAGTCAACGTTACTCTCTGGTTTTTCCAAATGATTAATTAGCTGGAAATTGAGGTGTTCTTCTTTCTTAGCTTTCGATTTGATTTTATCAGGTGAGTCTTTTACGACTTCTGCTTTGACCCAATCAAATTGAATATTGTGATTTAGCCATTGATCAAATGCATGAGATTTTGCGGTTAAGTTTAAAAAGTTTTGGACGGTAGCTTGTTGATAGTGTGCTTCGAGTTGTTCTTTTAAGCCTTCATAGCGTAAACGGTGCTGCTCAGGACTTACGATACTTTGAACTGAATATGCATATTCATGATTCCAGTAATCGTCAAACGAATTTACGATATCATCAACAGCAGCGCCTACCAACATTACATCGACATCAGAAAACTGATAGCTATCGCTTACATTGTAATATTGATTGGTCATGTTACGCCCGCCAATAAGAGCAACCTCATTGTCGGCAATAAAACTTTTATTGTGCATACGACGATTGATACGTTTTAAATCAAGCACCATATCCATCGCACGATATTTGCGGAAACGGTAGGGATTAAAAAGCTTAACTTCAATATTTTTATGCTGAGAAAGGGCCAGTAAAATCCCTTCCATTTTTTTTGCATTATTGTCATCAATAAGAAGTCGGACTTTTACACCTCGATCAGCTGCACGAATAATCGCGTGCAAGGCTAAAGCACCAACTTTGTCATTATCCCAAATGTAATATTGTAAATCTAAAGTCTTTTCGGCTTTATCAATTAATCTAAGTCGAGCCGCGAGAGCCTCCAGAGGATCATTTAGAACATGGAAACCCGTTAACTTTGGATTTTGCTGGCGTAAAGGTGTAATAATTTTGGCAAGTGAAGTCTCAGAGGTATCAATGTCCTTTGCATATTGCACAGGCTCAACACCATGTTTTGGCAGAGTACTACATCCTGTCAAACCCACAGCAAAACTTGAACATAGGACTATAGAGGCTTTTATCAAAAAGCCTTTAGCTTGTTGATTCGTTTGAAGCTGTTTGGAATGAAAGGATTGTGCCATAATCAGTACATACGATAAGGTGAGCTAGAGTATAATTCGTGCATATTGAAAGATAAATATTGAATTTGATTACTAGCAATCAATATAAGATAAGTCGAGAGTCGTAATGTGGAATCCGAATTCAATCATTTTTTGTTTTTACTTTATTTTTTCAATACTTGCTCTATGGGGAATTTCTGAGGCTTGGATTCATCAATCACGAACCGAGACGATTCATCCATTTAAAGCTTTTGTACATCTACTCGCATTTTATCTCTCTTATCTACTTATTCCTCTCTGGTTTTTTAATTTATATGCTGCTTGGATTGGTTACTACTCAATTCATCAAGGTATTTTCATCTTTTTCTTAAGTGGCGTGTTAATTTATGCCCGATTTATCGAACCTCATTTAGTGCGTGTCGATACTCATCAATATCGGTTAAATCCAGATCGTAGTTTTGATAAACCAGTAAAAGTAGCCTTAATTGCAGATTTACATATTGGTTTATTTTCCGGACATGAACGTCAGCTCAAAACCATCGTTAGAAAATTAAATGAACAGCAACCTGATTTAGTGGTAGTCGCTGGTGATTGGACATATGAGCCGGAAGATAGACTGATTGAAGAGTTAAGAGTTTTAAAAGAAATTCAGGCACCTGTATATTCTGTTCCTGGGAATCATGATGAGCAATATCCTGGTCCACCAATTCAGCAACTATTAAAAGATGCCCTATTTTATAATGAAGTTGTTGATATCGAAGGTAAGATTGTTGATTTTGAAGAATTTCGTTTGATTGGTATTGGTGACCTATGGGCAGGCAAAACCGATATGCGTTCTATGCCAGATTTACCGCAAGACAAGCCTTGGTTAATTTTATCTCATAACCCCGATACGGTAGATATGGTACCTAAATTACCGAATCGACCATTAATGTTATCTGGACATACACATGGAGGGCAGGTAGAGCTTCCATGGTTGACTAACTATATTATGAAAAAAGTATCAATTTTAGGTCATAAGCGTGGATTTTACTCTCACGAGCATGCAGATGTCTTCGTTACCGTTGGCACAGGAATGGTTGGAATTCCTTTGCGTTTCAGAGTGCCACCAACCATTGATATTATTGAGCTAGTTTAAAATAAAAAAGCCAATCACAGAGGATTGGCTTTTTTATGAGTTAAATCTAATTATGGAATAACGACAATCGCAACACGTCGGTTAATGGCACGGTTTTCATTGGTTGTATTTGGCACATAAGGTTGCGTTGAACCACGGCCAATTACGTAGATGTTTTCTTTTTTGAATCCACGTGTTAAGAAAAGGTTTGCCACACTTTGAGCACGCTCTTCAGATAACTTTTGGTTATATGTAGCATCACCAACATCATCAGTATGACCAACAATTTTCAATTTATTCAGGTCATATTTATTCAGTTGATTTGCCAGACGTACTAACTCAGCTTCATGACTTTGTTTTAACTGTGCATTATTAAAGTCAAATAACAAGCGTTCTGGTAAACCTAAAGTCCAGCCTTCATCAGTAAGAACGAAACCTTCTTTTTTGAGCAATTTTACTTGACGATATTTTAATGGACCAAAACTCAGGCACCCTGCAAGAGTAATGCATAGCAATGCAATAAAAGAGAGTTTTAAAGATCTTGTATTCATAGATTAGCCTAAATTTAATTTTCAGGTTTATAGATAAACCAGTGTTCATCCGAATTTTTAGCCTTATACATTGCTTGATCTGCTTGCATAATGAAATCTTCGGGGCTAGATGCAAATTGTGATAAAGCAATACCTACACTGAAACTGAAGTAAATGGTTTGACCATTTAGATGCAATGGTTCTTTACAGCTTTCGAGTAAATTTTCAGCAATAGATATTAAATGATCAGCATGACTAATGGAATGCAAAATGACAGCAAATTCATCACCGCCTAACCGTGCAATAAAATCTTGATGACGCAAACGAGTTTGCAGGCGATTTGCCATTTCTTTTAAAACTTCATCGCCAGCTAAATGGCCAAATTGATCATTAATTGCTTTGAAGTTATTGTTATCTATAAATAATAATGCAGACTTATTATCAAACCCTTTATCTTCAAACATGTCTAAAAGGATTTGGTAAAAATAATGTCTATTAGGTAATAAGGTGAGTTGGTCGTGATGAGCCTGAAAGGATAATTTACGATTTTCCTTTTGTAGCTGGTTATCCCATATCTGAATTTCTTCAAGTAACTCGTTAAAAACGGTATTTAAATCTTGAAATTCTTTAATTCGGTTATAAGGAAAACGAAGATTATAAGCTTTTTGTTCACTTACAATTTGAGCAATATTAGTAAGTGGATAAATAGCCTGCATAATTTGACGATAAGTTAAATTTACTGACCACCATAAAGCGCAAACAATAAACAACATTGCAATCGCAAGTCCTACTATAATCATTTTGAGGAACTGCAATATTTTTTCAGAGCTACCAAAAAGTGTAAGTTCACCTACATTTTGTTCATGATGATAAATTGTAAGATGAACAGGCTCATTTAAAAACCAGTGATCAAACCAGCCTTCTAAAATTGAAGTTTGACTTGATAATTTAAAACTTTGGGCGATCAGATGGTGCTCTGAATCATAAATATGAATAGTACGAATTGAATGATCATTCGTGTACTCATTCAAAATCTGCTCTATTGTAATTTTATCATTAAACACAACTGCGGGCTGAATACGCTCTAATAGAGTATGACTAAGCAATTGCAAATTCTGTTTGGCATAAGTTTCCATAGTAAAAACGGAAATTGAGACAAACGTAAAAGAGCAAATAAAAAAAGTAATAGCAAAAATAGTAAATTGAGATTTTCTAAATAAAGCGTGCAGTGAAGTGGACTGATACAACTTCGATATCATGATCCTTACTCCGCATTCTTAGCCAAGAGTAATACTCTCGGATCAATATGAACTTTGGAGTGACTTAAAGCATCTAAGTTAACTTTAAAGGTAGTGTAATTATTCTGAGTATATAAACAAAAGATACTTCCTATCTCGCACTCTGAATTATTAATACTTAAAGAAAGTAAAGAATGATAAGGATAGTTTTGAATAAGGTTTTGTTGTTGCTGCGGAGAAGTACTAGAAAAATAGACAGCCTGACAATGTGACCGAGCAAAATCTTTCGCATTTACAGTTTGAACGCGATAATTATAAGACATTTGCTGGATGTAAGATTGAAAAGTAGATGTAATAGAAGGGTTATCAATCACACAAAGAGTAGGAGTATTTACATTCTCCCACTTACTGTAGCTTAGGATAGATAAAGTAAGTACATAGAAATTATGTTTTGAATTGGCATAACAAGGCCCACTCGTAGCAAGCACTACAAGTATGCAAACAAATACTTTTTTAGCGAACTGCCACATGGTGAGTTAATGCCAAACTATTGCACGAATAATCTATTCTACATGAAGTTGATAATGTAAAAAAAGTTTAATATCTCATCTAAAAGTGACCAAAAAGCTCAAAAAGTATCCAGTTGATGATATTGATTTAAAAAAAGGGTTGCAAAGGGTTGTTAATGGTCTATAATGCACATCCATCGGCGGTGATGCAGATAGAAACTTGTTGAAAAACAGTTACTTGTGATTAAGTTGATTGCTTTAAGTGATGAATTTGATGGTAAGTTGGTTTGAGAGATAAGTTTTAAAAATATCGAAATTACCTGTTGACTTTTAAGAGATTAAGAGTAATATAGCCGACCTAGCTTGCTGGTGACGAACCAGGAAGAAGATCATTAAGAGAATTGAAGAACAACTTGTGTGGATTTTTACTGGTTGATTAATCGAAATA
>NZ_GG753607.1:0-3520 GCF_000163635.1 Acinetobacter sp. SH024
AAANACCCCCATTCGTTAGAACGGGGGTGTTTAGAATAATGAGCTGGCGATGACTTACTCTCACATGGGTAACCCCACACTACCATCAGCGCTAAGAGGTTTCACTTCTGAGTTCGGGAAGGGATCAGGTGGTTCACTCTTGCTATGGTCGCCAGCACAACTGGTATGGATACTTGCTTCGTTTTATTCACTGTGTGATACGTTGCGTTTTCCAAATCTTTACAGATGGGCTGATTGGTCTGATTTTTCGTTGTTCATTTTAGCTAAGCGTTTAACTAAATCAAGTTGCTTTGCATGTTTATGAATCGATTGATGCTTCATATACAACTGCTTGGGTGTTGTATAGTCAAGCCTCACGAGCAATTAGTATTGGTCAGCTTCACATATCACTATGCTTCCACATCCAACCTATCAACGTCCTAGTCTCGAACGGCTCTTTAGAGGAATAAATTCCTAGGGAAATCTTATCTTGAGGTAGGCTTCCCGCTTAGATGCTTTCAGCGGTTATCCCTTCCGAACATAGCTACCCGGCGATGCGACTGGCGTCACAACCGGTACACCAGAGGTTCGTCCACTCTGGTCCTCTCGTACTAGGAGCAGATCCTCTCAAATTTCCAGCGCCCACGGTAGATAGGGACCGAACTGTCTCACGACGTTCTAAACCCAGCTCGCGTACCTCTTTAAATGGCGAACAGCCATACCCTTGGGACCTGCTTCAGCCCCAGGATGAGATGAGCCGACATCGAGGTGCCAAACACCGCCGTCGATATGAACTCTTGGGCGGTATCAGCCTGTTATCCCCAGAGTACCTTTTATCCGTTGAGCGATGGCCCTTCCATACAGAACCACCGGATCACTAAGACCTACTTTCGTACCTGCTCGACTTGTGGGTCTCGCAGTTAAGCGCGCTTTTGCCTTTATACTCTACGCGTGATTTCCGACCACGCTGAGCGCACCTTCGTACTCCTCCGTTACTCTTTAGGAGGAGACCGCCCCAGTCAAACTACCCACCAGACACGGTCCTCGTCCCGGATAACGGGACAGAGTTAGAACCTCAACATTACCAGGGTGGTATTTCAAGGACGGCTCCATTGGAACTAGCGTTCCAACTTCAAAGCCTCCCACCTATCCTACACAAGTAAGGTCAAAGTTCAGTGTCAAGCTGCAGTAAAGGTTCACGGGGTCTTTCCGTCTAGCCGCGGGTACACTGCATCTTCACAGCGATTTCGATTTCACTGAGCCTCTGCTGGAGACAGCGCCGCCATCATTATGCCATTCGTGCAGGTCGGAACTTACCCGACAAGGAATTTCGCTACCTTAGGACCGTTATAGTTACGGCCGCCGTTTACTGGGGCTTCGATCAAGAGCTTCGCTTACGCTAACCCCATCAATTAACCTTCCAGCACCGGGCAGGCATCACACCCTATACGTCCACTTTCGTGTTTGCAGAGTGCTATGTTTTTAATAAACAGTTGCAGCGGCCTGGTTTCTGCGGCTGTCGTCAGCTCAGGAAGCAAGTTCCATCACCAACAACAGCGTACCTTCTCCCGAAGTTACGGTACCATTTTGCCTAGTTCCTTCAGCAGAGTTCTCTCAAGCGCCTTGGTCTACTCGACCTGACCACCTGTGTCGGTTTCGGGTACGATTCCTGTGTAACTGAAGCTTAGAGACTTTTCCTGGAAGCATGGTATCAGCCACTTCACTGTACAAGTACAGCTTGCTATCGGATCTCAGTATAGAGTACCCCGGATTTGCCTAAGATACATACCTACATCCTTCCACCTGGACAACCAACGCCAGGCTGACTTAACCTTCTCCGTCCTCTCATCGCATTACACAGAAGTATTGGAATATTAACCAATTTCCCATCGACTACGCCTTTCGGCCTCGCCTTAGGGGTCGACTCACCCAGCCCCGATTAACGTTGGACTGGAACCCTTGGTCTTTCGGCGAACGGGTTTTTCACCCGTTTTGTCGTTACTCACGTCAGCATTCGCACTTCTGATACCTCCAGCATACTTCTCAATACACCTTCATCGGCTTACAGAACGCTCCCCTACCACTTGACTAATGTCAAATCCGCAGCTTCGGCACATAGTTTTAGCCCCGTTACATCTTCCGCGCAGGCCGACTCGACTAGTGAGCTATTACGCTTTCTTTAAAGGGTGGCTGCTTCTAAGCCAACCTCCTAGCTGTCTATGCCTTCCCACATCGTTTCCCACTTAACTATGATTTTGGGGCCTTAGCTGGCGGTCTGGATTGTTTTCCTCTTGACTACGGACGTTAGCACCCGCAGTCTGTCTCCCGGATAGTACTCATAGGTATTCGGAGTTTGCATCGGTTTGGTAAGTCGGGATGACCCCCTAGCCGAAACAGTGCTCTACCCCCTATGGTATTCGTCCGAGGCGCTACCTAAATAGCTTTCGGGGAGAACCAGCTATCACCAGGCTTGATTAGCCTTTCACCCCTATCCACAAGTCATCCCCTGGCTTTTCAACGACAGTGGGTTCGGTCCTCCAGTTAGTGTTACCCAACCTTCAACCTGCTCATGGATAGATCGCCTGGTTTCGGGTCTATACCCAGCAACTAAACGCCCTATTAAGACTCGGTTTCCCTACGGCTCCCCTATACGGTTAACCTTGCTACTGAATATAAGTCGCTGACCCATTATACAAAAGGTACGCAGTCACACCACGAAGGTGCTCCCACTGCTTGTATGCATGCGGTTTCAGGATCTATTTCACTCCCCTCACAGGGGTTCTTTTCGCCTTTCCCTCACGGTACTGGTTCACTATCGGTCAGTCAGGAGTATTTAGCCTTGGAGGATGGTCCCCCCATATTCAGACAAGGTTTCACGTGCCTCGCCCTACTCGTCATCATTATGTGTGCCCTTTCGTGTACGGGAATATCACCCTCTACGTTCGCACTTCCCAGAGCGTTCCACTAAAACACACATAACTTAATGGGCTGATCCCCGTTCGCTCGCCGCTACTGAGGGAATCTCAATTGATTTCTTTTCCTAAGGGTACTGAGATGTTTCACTTCCCCTCGTTCGCCTTGCAACACTATGTATTCATGTTGCAATACCTACCTTAAAGTAGGTGGGTTCCCCCATTCAGAAATCTCCGGATCAAAGGATATTTGCCGCCTCCCCGGAGCTTTTCGCAGGCTATCACGTCTTTCATCGCCTCTGACTGCCAAGGCATCCACCACATGCACTTAATTACTTGACTATACAACCCCAAACAGTCGTCAACACCTACAAGTGAGTGTTGTCCGTGCGATTCTTCATCGCTACTATCTGTTGTCTGTGTACTTAAACACTGTACAGCTTCAATCTAAATTCATATACCAAAACGCTTGATTCAGTTAATTTGCTAGTTCTCAATTCATCTAGATTAATTGCTTAATCTAAACTCTTGAGTGAACAATTTATTTCAGACTCAATTTTGCCAATCTGTTAATGAATAAACACGCCTTCGTCAGGTCATGCTTAATACCGTGATACTTAAATCACAGA
>NZ_GG753607.1:3786-6281 GCF_000163635.1 Acinetobacter sp. SH024
GATTCTTCATCGCTACTATCTGTTGTCTGTGTACTTAAACACTGTACAGCTTCAATCTAAATTCATATACCAAAACGCTTGATTCAGTTAATTTGCTAGTTCTCAATTCATCTAGATTAATTGCTTAATCTAAACTCTTGAGTGAACAATTTATTTCAGACTCAATTTTGCCAATCTGTTAATGAATAAACACGCCTTCGTCAGGTCATGCTTAATACCGTGATACTTAAATCACAGAAGTTAATAAACCAAGACCGAAATCTCTATTTACTAATTTCTGTAATCCGAACTTCTCTTAAGTTCTGGTGGAGACTAGGAGAGTCGAACTCCTGACCTCCTGCGTGCAAAGCAGGCGCTCTACCAACTAAGCTAAGTCCCCAGCTTACATCATCAGTCATGTATCTTTTATCTATAACTTCAACCAGTCAAAGTCATGGTGGGTCTGACAAGACTTGAACTTGTGACCCCACGCTTATCAAGCGTGTGCTCTAACCAACTGAGCTACAGACCCTCAGATACATCTATGAAGAACAACTTGTTGTGGATTCTTACCAATCGTCAATCTTTCGTTAAGGAGGTGATCCAGCCGCAGGTTCCCCTACGGCTACCTTGTTACGACTTCACCCCAGTCATCGGCCACACCGTGGTAACCGCCCTCTTTGCAGTTAGGCTAGCTACTTCTGGTGCAACAAACTCCCATGGTGTGACGGGCGGTGTGTACAAGGCCCGGGAACGTATTCACCGCGGCATTCTGATCCGCGATTACTAGCGATTCCGACTTCATGGAGTCGAGTTGCAGACTCCAATCCGGACTACGATCGGCTTTTTGAGATTAGCATCCTATCGCTAGGTAGCAACCCTTTGTACCGACCATTGTAGCACGTGTGTAGCCCTGGCCGTAAGGGCCATGATGACTTGACGTCGTCCCCGCCTTCCTCCAGTTTGTCACTGGCAGTATCCTTAAAGTTCCCGACATTACTCGCTGGCAAATAAGGAAAAGGGTTGCGCTCGTTGCGGGACTTAACCCAACATCTCACGACACGAGCTGACGACAGCCATGCAGCACCTGTATGTAAGTTCCCGAAGGCACCAATCCATCTCTGGAAAGTTCTTACTATGTCAAGGCCAGGTAAGGTTCTTCGCGTTGCATCGAATTAAACCACATGCTCCACCGCTTGTGCGGGCCCCCGTCAATTCATTTGAGTTTTAGTCTTGCGACCGTACTCCCCAGGCGGTCTACTTATCGCGTTAGCTGCGCCACTAAAGCCTCAAAGGCCCCAACGGCTAGTAGACATCGTTTACGGCATGGACTACCAGGGTATCTAATCCTGTTTGCTCCCCATGCTTTCGCACCTCAGCGTCAGTGTTAGGCCAGATGGCTGCCTTCGCCATCGGTATTCCTCCAGATCTCTACGCATTTCACCGCTACACCTGGAATTCTACCATCCTCTCCCACACTCTAGCTAACCAGTATCGAATGCAATTCCCAAGTTAAGCTCGGGGATTTCACATTTGACTTAATTAGCCGCCTACGCGCGCTTTACGCCCAGTAAATCCGATTAACGCTTGCACCCTCTGTATTACCGCGGCTGCTGGCACAGAGTTAGCCGGTGCTTATTCTGCGAGTAACGTCCACTATCTCTAGGTATTATCTAAAGTAGCCTCCTCCTCGCTTAAAGTGCTTTACAACCATAAGGCCTTCTTCACACACGCGGCATGGCTGGATCAGGCTTGCGCCCATTGTCCAATATTCCCCACTGCTGCCTCCCGTAGGAGTCTGGGCCGTGTCTCAGTCCCAGTGTGGCGGATCATCCTCTCAGACCCGCTACAGATCGTCGCCTTGGTAGGCCTTTACCCCACCAACTAGCTAATCCGACTTAGGCTCATCTATTAGCGCAAGGTCCGAAGATCCCCTGCTTTCTCCCGTAGGACGTATGCGGTATTAGCATTCCTTTCGAAATGTTGTCCCCCACTAATAGGCAGATTCCTAAGCATTACTCACCCGTCCGCCGCTAAGATCAGTAGCAAGCTACCTCTCTCCGCTCGACTTGCATGTGTTAAGCCTGCCGCCAGCGTTCAATCTGAGCCATGATCAAACTCTTCAGTTAAAATCATTTTGCACCTTATTTAAAGACAAGGTGCCAATTCTGGCTCATCAATTACTGACTTAAATTTCGCTCAAATAAACTTCGAGTAATTTAAACCAATCAATCAATGAAAATTATTTCGATTAATCAACCAGTAAAAATCCACACAAGTTGTTCTTCAATTCTCTTAATGATCTTCTTCCTGGTTCGTCACCAGCAAGCTAGGTCGGCTATATTACTCTTAATCTCTTAAAAGTCAACAGGTAATTTCGATATTTTTAAAACTTATCTCTCAAACCAACTTACCATCAAATTCATCACTTAAAGCAATCAACTTAATCACAAGTAACTGTTTTTCAACAAGTTTCTATCTGCATCACCGCCGATGGATGTGCATTATAGACCATT
>NZ_GG753607.1:6509-68339 GCF_000163635.1 Acinetobacter sp. SH024
TCTTCAATTCTCTTAATGATCTTCTTCCTGGTTCGTCACCAGCAAGCTAGGTCGGCTATATTACTCTTAATCTCTTAAAAGTCAACAGGTAATTTCGATATTTTTAAAACTTATCTCTCAAACCAACTTACCATCAAATTCATCACTTAAAGCAATCAACTTAATCACAAGTAACTGTTTTTCAACAAGTTTCTATCTGCATCACCGCCGATGGATGTGCATTATAGACCATCTCATTCCCTTTGCAAGGGGTATTTCAGCCTTTTTCACTTGAGTGCCGTTTTTTTCTACTATTTTGCGAAAAAAGTGATATATATGGCTTTTTTTTAGGCATTTTCACTGCCTTTTATTAATTTTATATTTAAGAATTTGGGACATTTTTAATTTCCTATGTCTTTAATAGAGTTTATAGACATATATAGTCCCTTAAGTCCAAAGAAATAATAGAGTAAACACTCTATTCCCAGCAATATTTCTTCTTGCTTTTAACTTACTTCATTTATTATTAATTATGTTTAGATGGTTCCACGTGGAACGTTGAATTGTTTTTGTGATCCAGAAATAAAAAAAGCAGGATTACTCCTGCTTTTTTAATCTATAACTTTTTATTAGTCAGTGAAAATTACACGTGCAATTGCTTTTTTACCTGATTGAATAATAAAGCTTCCGTTTTCTTTTACAGAGAAGCTTGCATCAACAGCATTCCAGTCAACTTTTACCGCACCACGAGCTACCGCATCTTTTGCCGCAGCTGCATTCGGATTTAGGCCTGCTACACGTAAAATCGTAGCAATAAAGATTTCTCCTCCAAACTCACCAAGTGAAATAGTCACTTCTGGTGTGTCTTCAGGTACTTCACCTTCTGTAATACGGTTACCAGCACTCTTATGGGCATTAGCAGCAGCTTCTGCATCATGGAAGCGTTCAACTAACTCAAGTGCAAGGATGCGTTTTACTTCTTGTGGATTACGACCAGCAGCAATTTCATCTAATAGAGCTTTGATCTCATCAAGAGATTTGAAGCTTAATAAATCGAAATAGCGTTCAATTAAAGAGTCTGGCATTGATAAAACTTTTTGGTACATTGCCCCTGGTGTATCAAATACACCAATATAGTTACCTAAAGATTTAGACATTTTATTTACGCCATCTAGACCTTCTAGAATCGGCACGGTGATACACACTTGAGATTCTTGGCCATAACGGCTTTGTAAAGTACGACCCATAAGTAAGTTAAAGGTCTGATCTGTACCGCCTAACTCAACGTCAGCTTCAAGCGCAATTGAGTCATAACCTTGAACTAAAGGATATAAAAACTCATGAATTGCAATCGGCTGATGATTGCTATAACGCTTAGTAAAGTCATCACGCTCTAACATACGTGATACGGTTTGCTGACTTGCTAATTGAATAAGGTCAGCAGCAGACTTTTGATTAAACCATTCTGAGTTAAAACGTACTTTTGTTTTATTCGGATCTAATATCTTGAAAACTTGTTCTTGATAAGTTTTAGCATTGGCTTCTACTTGTTCACGTGACAACGGCGGACGAGTTGCGCTTTTACCAGTTGGGTCACCAATCATCGCTGTATAGTCACCAATTAAGAAGGTAACCTCATGGCCCAAGTCTTGGAAAGTTTTTAGTTTATTAATAAGAACCGTATGTCCTAAATGTAAATCTGGTGCTGTAGGGTCAAAACCAGCTTTAATTTTAAGAGGACGATTCTCTTTAAGCTTTTTCAGTAAATCTTCTTCTGAAATAATTTCGTGCGTGCCTCGTTGGATGAGGGCAAGCTGTTCTTCGGCGGGCAAGAAATTTGACATCACAAAACCTAAACACATCAGTTATTCAATTTGTGCGATATACTAACATTTTTTCAGCGTCTTGCAGGGGAAGTTGCATATGAGCGCAATCTATATCGGCGTAATGACTGGCACTAGTATGGATGGTGTAGATATTGTTGCGGCTTCATTTGAGCCACTACAGCTTCATGCCACTCTTACAGTTCCATTCGAACCCGAGTTACGTGATGAGCTTATGGCATTAACTTTACCTGATGACAATGAAATTGACCGCATGGGTAAAGCTGATGTTGCTCTGGCCCAAATGATTGGTCATGGGATTAATACTCTCATTGAAAAGCATCAATTAGACCGTAGCCAAATTAAAGCAATTGGGTCACACGGGCAAACCATTCGTCATCGTCCAGAACATGGCTTTACGCTACAAATTGGCGATCCCAACATTATTACTGAAATTACTCAGATTCCGGTTGTTTCAGATTTTCGTCGTAGAGATATGGCAGCAGGTGGTCAAGGAGCGCCATTGGTTCCGGCTTTCCATCAAGCATTATTTCAACATCCAAGTATTCATCGTGTAATTTTGAATTTGGGTGGTATTGCTAATGTGAGTATGCTGCCTGCCAATAACAGTGACGGCGTATTTGGTTTTGATACAGGTCCTGCAAATATTTTGATGGATGCGTGGTGCCATCGCCATACAGGTCATCCATATGATGAAAATGGTGATTGGGCTGCTTATGGTCATCCTATCCGCTCTTTACTCGACCGTCTCCATGCCCACGAGTATTTTTCTAAAGAACCGCCTAAGAGCACAGGACGTGAAGACTTTAATATTGACTGGTTAGATGATCAGTTAATCGATTGGCGAAATGATTTAACTTATGATGAGTTAGAAGATACCCCTGAAAACATTCAAGCAACCCTATTAAAACTTACTGTGCGTGCCATTCAAAAAGCAATTTATCGTTCTGAGATGGAAACAGGTGAAGTATATGTTTGTGGTGGTGGAGCTTATAACTCTTATTTATTAGAACAATTACGTTGGCGTTTACGTAAACATAATTGGTCTGTTCAACCTACCGATGTGTTAGGACTTTCCCCTACTTGGGTTGAGGCCACAGCATTTGCATGGTTAGCAATGCGTTTTGTAAATGGTTTAAGTGGTAATTTACCAGCAGTCACAGGCGCTTCGGATTTCAGAATCCTAGGCACGATCACGGCGGTATAAAACTATTTGTTGACTGATTGGCCAGATTCGACCTCATAGCACATTTACTGACCCGAAATGCTGTTATTTAAATGAGCATAAAAACTCATGATAAATGCCGATAAAAATAATTTAAGGCATGTTTGTATGGATCTAACTAAACGTATTCATCAATACACACGTGGGGCTTGGACATTCGATGTGATTGATTCAGGCCCTATAGATGGTCCTCTCGTTGTTTTATTGCATGGTTTTCCAGAAACTGCTCATAGTTGGGAGCAGACTTCGGAATTATTGCATGAGTATCAATTTAGAACACTTGCGATTCATCAACGTGGTTATAGTTTAAATGCTAGACCTCAAAGCCGATTTCAATATTCCTTGAGTGAACTTGTAGAAGACGTAGCAAGTTTAATTAAACAGCTTGACCAGCCAGTTTATTTAATGGGGCACGACTGGGGCTCGGCAATTGCGTCAGGCGTTGCTATGAAGTATCCACAATATATTCAACATCTCACTTTAGTTTCTGTACCTCATCAAGCTGCATTTTTAAAAGCTTGTTTAAGCAGTAGACAACTTTTTAAATCTTATTATTTTGCAATTTTTCAGTTACCGATTCTGCCCGAACTTTTATTTAAAAAGATACCTAAATTGGGTCGTAAGTTTCTAAAGTCATCAGGCATGACTGAACAGCAAATTGCGATATTTGAGGCTGAGTTTATAAAGGAAAATAGATTAACCACGGCGTTGAATTGGTATCGTGGCTTTTTTTGGGACAAACCTCAAAATCCGTTTAAAGCCATAGATGTCCCCACTCTTTTTATTTGGGGTAAACATGATATTGCCGTTACAGAAAAAAGCGCCGAGCTAAACTCACATTATTTTAAAAATAGTTATGAAGCAGTTTTTATGAATGCGTCGCACTGGATTCCATATCAGAATGCACCTGAACTGGTACAATACTTTTTAGAATCTGTCCGTAAAAAATAATGATTTGATCAATAAAAAAACCTCTCAAAATAGAGAGGTTTTTTAAATTTTAAAATTCTTTTAAATCGAGAATGAAGAACCACAACCACATGTTGTTGTTGCATTCGGGTTTTGTACGATAAAACGCGAACCTTCAAGACCTTCTACATAGTCAACTACTGAACCAATAAGGTATTGGTAACTAAGTGAGTCAACCAGCATTTTTACATCGCCATTTACGAATTCTGCATCATCTTCATTTACGCTTTCAGCAAAATTAAAGCCATACGAAAACCCTGAACACCCGCCTCCTGTTACATACACACGTAACATGAGATCGTCATTCCCTTCACTATCACGGAGTTGGCGTACCTTATTGGCAGCATTATCTGTCAAAACTAGAGCTTGGGCATTCATGATGATTGTTCCTCGGATTTTGCTGTGCCTTTCAAAATAAAAAAGACCCTATATTGAGTATAGCATAATCAATATAGGGTCTGTCTTCGAAGTTTAAAGCGAATCTTGAGTATTTTTATCAAGATTATTTGTAATTCTCATCCTGTAAGCCACATTCGAAGTTTTTAGCATCTTGCTTACAACGGAATTGCCATAGTAATTTCATCATGCGTTTATCGTAGACACCGCGTTGTGTAAGGTTAATTCGAGACTCACGCATAAGCTTTTGGTAACCCGGTTTATCTGCTGCTGGGACATCCATCCAGTATTTTTGTGGAATATCAGCTTTCATCTTACCCAAGATGGTAAAAGCACGTGGTAGCTGACCTGAAACCCATTCCCTAGATTTCTGGCCAAAACCAGCTGGGAACTTATCAGGTCGGATAATAATATTTCCTGTGACCTGTAAGATTGGATAATTCACGATCGCACCTTTTGTTCCTAAACCTTTTTGTAGTTCTAAAGGCTTAAATGCTGCTGCTGGCGCACCAATAATATCAACTTGATGGTTATTAAATTTCGCACCAAAATTTGTTACGTCAGCACTCACAGCCTGTGCCCCGACCTGCTGAACCATAATTTTTTGTGCTTCATCATAGTCAAGCACAGCAATTTTCTTACCTGCAGCTTTCGCTACCGTATTGATGCTACGGTCATTTACCAAAAGGTAAGCATCACCAACCGGAATAACACCGACAACCTCATAGCGACCATTAACCATATATTTACTAAAAGTCGGACTCGCTAAACCTTGCATCACTTTTACAGCAAGCTTGAGATCAGGAATGGCCCCAATTGCATCTAATGATCCAGTAAATGAGTTAAATTGGCGACCACGCATCCCTGACACGCTAATACCATCACATTTACCCGCTTTAAAATCTTCAGCAATCACGGCTTCATTCTGGTTTACTTTAAGCTCGATATCAGCTCCCCAGTTTTTTGCGGCAAGTTGATAATCCTTCATCAGCGCATAAACGTCGCCATTTTTTCCAACGAAGTCAAAAACACATACTGTTTGTTTAGCCTCGGCTGCAAAAGAAACTGTGGTAAGTCCCATCGCAAGTAATAGCGTTTTGGAAAATTGCATATTCTTTTTCCTTTCCTTGTGGAGTTTTTGTTTTTCGATACCAAGAAATTTCACACCATCAGGTATGAATCGGATAGGCTTCATATAAAAATCATGATGGAATATTTGTATAGACCGTATTTGCTTTTATGATTTTATTTCCCTGAAAAATAGATAGCGAATGACCTATCTATTAGCAATTATTTTAATCACTCAAGTCCTTGATCTATTTTTATACCTTCATGTTTCCTTATGAAGTTTTTATCTAAATTTAGCTTAACGTCTTTCTAACTAACCACAATGGCAGAACTGACAGCGTATATAAAACAAAAAGCCTAGAACTCAGTCTAGGCTTTTTGAAAGAAATTAGGATTATTCACCAGGCATTGAACATTCAAAGTTAGCTTTGTCTACAGAACAACGCGCTTTTTTGAGTACAGACATCATTCCAGCATCGTAAACACCGCGTTTAGTTAAGTCCATACGGCCATCACGCAACATTTTTTGATACTTAAGTTTGTCTTCTGCACTTAAGTTCATTTTGTATTTGCCAGGAATTTGCGCTTCTAAACGGTTGATCATTGCAAAGCTCTTAGGTAACTGTTTAACAAACCAGTCACGAGATTTTTGACCAAAACCAGCTGGGAATTTATCAGAACGTAATACTAGATCTGCTGTAACGTGTAATACAGGGAAGTTCCACATTACACCGTTTGCGCCTAAACCTTTATTTAACTCTAATGGTTTGTAAGCATAAGCAGGTGCACCTACCATATCTACCTGACCATTGTTAAATTTAGCAGCAAAGTTTGAGATATCAGAAAGAACTGCTTGAGCTCCTACACGTTGCACCATAATTTTTTGTGCATCGTCATAGCCAAGTACAGCGAATTTTTTACCCGCAGCTTTTTCAACAGAGTTGATGTTTTTGTCGCGTACGAAAATGAATGCTGAACCTAGCGGAGAAATACCAGCAACTTCGTATTTTTTACCACCCATATTCGTGGTCATTTTTGCTGCATTACGCGCATCTAATACATAAGTAATTGCACGTTGAGCGATTTGGTTGTTTGGAACACCACCGAGTGAGTCGATAGATCCTGCGAATTTGTTATATTGGCGTGCACGCATTGCTGTCATTGCCACAGCATCACATTTACCCGCTTTAAAATCATTATCAGCAACAGCCTCGTCCTGACGAGGAACTAAGTTAATTTCAGTACCCCAGCCTTTTGCAGCAAGAGCCCATTCTTCCATCATTTTATATGAGTCGCCTGCTTTTCCTAAGAGGTCGAATACACATACGGTACTCGCTGCTTGCGCTGAAGCAGAAAAACCAACAACAGAAGCGGCAGCCATAGCAAGTACGATTTTTTTCATTTTCTTCATCCTTCCACGGAACAGATTTTTTGTTTGAAGTTTCCTTTCAAACACAGATATTAATCATGTTTTTTAGAAAAAAATAGAGCTTTTACTCAAATATTTTTATCTCATTGAACCATTGTTTGTTGGTTTTAAATTATTTATTAAAAGGAAAAATCGCTAATTTTCCGTAAGTTATTTTTTATATTCATAATTTTCATACCCATATTCAGCTTTGAAATATATGTAGCGTTTTTGTGTTTAAAAAATAAACTACTCCCCATTAAGCGTACATTCAAAATTTGTCCGTTCAACTGTACAGCGGGCACGCTTTAGCACACTCATCATTGTTGCATCGTATACACCTTGTTTTGTTAAGCTGAGGCGACCTTCACGTAAAATTTTTTGATATTTAGTTTTGTCTTCTGCTGAAAAATTAATTTTAATTTTTGAGGGTACACCCATTTCTAGCCGCTTTATCATGGCAAAATTCTGAGGTAATTTTTGTATAAACCAAGCACGTGACTTTATACCGAAATCTGTGGGGAACTTATCACTTCGGGCAATTAAATCACCCGTAACGTTAACTACGGGGAAAGTAAACATTGCCCCTTTCACGCCGACCCCTTTACCAATCTCTAAAGGTTTATAAGCATAGGCTGGTGCCGCAATTGCATCGACTTGGCCACTATTAAACTTTTTCACAAAATCGGTAATTTCTGAAGGAATGGGCTGAGCGCCAACGCTTTCCACCATAATTTTTTGTGCTGCGTCATATTGCAAAATAGCAAACTTAGTCCCACGTACTTTTTCAATTGAGTTGAGGTTTTTATCTCTTACAAATAAATAAGCCAATCCAATCTGAACAATACCAACGACCTCGTAATTGGTTCCAGTTTGTGTAGTCACCATGCGATGTTTATTACGCTTATCTAAAACATAACTAATAGCTTTTTGGGCGATTGCATTACTGGTTACCCCTCCAATCGCATCAATTGAACCTGCAAATTTATTATAATTTCGCGCCCGCATGGAGGTCATATAAGCGGCGTCACATTTTCCTTCACGCAGTCTACGGTCAACTAAGCCTTCATCTTGAAATGGAATTAAAGTGATATCTGCTTGCCATTCTTTCGCTGCAAGCGCCCACTCTTCCATCATTTTATAGGATTCACCTGACTTTCCTAATAAATCAAACACACAGACACTTTGCCCAGCATGTACTGTCCCCACAGCACAGCAAAATACTGCACCAATTATCCCCAATCTTTTTTTCATTTGACTTTCCTTAGTCTAGTTTTATTAGTAGCTCATTAATCAACCAAATTTCAAACTGTTTTTATTTTAGCCATATTTTTTTAAAAGTATTCTATCTTGTTCAATATTTTGAAAATTTCGGATGAATAGCGAAATTTAGAATGTCTGGATATATCTAATTATTAATACCTGCTCACTAAAATCCGGAAAGTTTTGTTTTCATCGGCAGTTCTCTTTAAAATACAGCATCCCTAACTCACCTCGATACAATAAGATGATTCAATTTGACCAAGTTTCTTTACGCCGCGGTGGACGTGTTCTATTTCAAAAAGCGTCTATGCAATTACACCCAGGTTGGAAGATTGGTCTAACTGGTGTAAATGGCGCAGGTAAATCGACCTTATTTGCTGCATTACTTGGAAGTTTAGGTGCAGATGAAGGTTCACTTACTCGTCCGACAGGCTGGACCGTGGCGCATATGGCGCAAGAAGTAAAAGCCCTAGATATGCCTGCAATTGATTTTGTTCTTTCAGGTGATGAAGAGTTTTGGGATATACAAAATAAGCTTGCTCAACCAGATCAACTGACTGATTTTGAATTGGCTAAATTGCATGGCCGTTTTGATGAAATCCATGGTTATTCAGCGCCCTCTAAAGCTGCGCAGCTCATGGCAGGCCTTGGTTTTCTAGAAAATCAATTACGTTTGAACGTTGAAAGCTTCTCGGGTGGATGGCGTATGCGCTTAAATTTGGCGCGTACCCTCATGAGTCGTTCTGATCTACTCTTACTGGATGAGCCAACAAACCACTTAGATTTGGATGCAATTCTGTGGTTAGAAGATTGGCTTAAAGCCTATGAAGGTACACTCATTCTAATTTCGCATGACCGCGACTTTTTAGATGCGATTACAGATCATATTCTTCACATTGAAAATCAAGAACTCACGCTTTACACCGGAAACTACTCTACATTTGAAACCACACGTAGTGAACGTCTTGCCCAGCAACAACAAGCTTTTGAAAAGCAGCAAGAAACACGTGCTCACTTACAAAAGTTTATTGACCGTTTTAAGGCAAAAGCAACTAAAGCTCGTCAAGCACAAAGTCGTATTAAACAACTTGAGCGCATGCAGCAACTTGCACCAGCCCATGTAGATACGCCGTTTACTTTTAGTTTCCGTGAACCAACTAAAATGAGTTCACCTTTGCTGACTTTAGACAACGCCAGCATTGGTTATGGTGATAAGCAAATAGCCGAAAAAATCAGATTACAAATTACGCCAAACTCACGTATTGGTTTACTGGGTATGAACGGCGCAGGCAAGTCAACATTGATTAAGAGCTTGGTAGGTGATTTACCACTCTTGGCAGGTGAACGTAAAGCTTCCGAGCTGCTTAATATTGGTTACTTTGCGCAGCACCAGATGGATGCTTTAGATGGTCACGCTAGCCCAATGCTACAGCTTGCCCGTATAGCAGATAAACAAATCAGTGAAGCCACTCTACGTTCGTTCTTAGGGAGTTTTGGCTTTAGTGGTGAACGCATGGATACACCATGTGAAAGCTTTTCTGGTGGAGAACGCGCTCGTTTAGCCCTAGCACTCATTGTATGGCAGCGTCCAAATGTTTTAATTCTCGATGAACCAACAAACCATTTAGATCTTGATATGCGTCATGCACTGAGCATGGCATTACAAGATTTTGAAGGTGCCGTTGTTCTGGTTTCCCACGAACGTCAACTTATTGCAAGTGTATGTGATGAGCTTCTTTTAGTACACGGCGGTAAATGTACTGAGTTCGAGGGTGATTTACAGGACTATGCTAAATGGCTACGTGAAGCACGTCAGCAACAAATCAATGCTCAGACTGCTGTGGCACAGAATAATTCGTCCTCTGCCGCTCCAGCGCCTGCTAAAGTTGATAAAGAAGCACAGCGTAAAGAAGCCGCTCGCCGTCGTGAACAGACTCGACCTATTCGTAAAAATATTGAAAAGGTTGAATCACAAATTGAAAAGCTACAACCACAGCTCGCCAAAATTGAAGAATCCTTAGCAGACACATCTTTATATGAGGCTGCACGTAAGGATGATCTACTCAAACTTATGAATGAGCAGACAGAGCTGAAAGCTAAACTTGAGCAACACGAAGAGCAGCTTTTGGAACTCATGATGGAATTAGAAGAAATGGAAGCTTCTTTTGATTAATCCATTTTCTAAAATAAAAAAGCCGATTTCTTAATCGGCTTTTTTATTGATTAGTAAGGCGTATAAAAAGCCCCCAATTCATTTAAATTGGTATTGATCGGTAAAGGCCAAACACTGCTTGATAAGCTGTCAGCAATATATAAATCGTATCCGCCTCGACTCCCTGTTTGTCCTGCAAGAGATACCACCATGTAACGCTGATCTAAAGGAGCTGGATCGGAAGTATCATAATTGGTGTTGTTAAATGGCAAACGTGTAGTTTGTTTATTAGCCATATCATAAATATAGATCTGGTCATGAGGATTTGTTGGGCTATACCAGCGCACATATAAGAACCGACTTCCTTGCCACCATACTGGATAATATGAAGCGATATTGGTCAGTTGTGTATCATAAGCACCCGACTGATCAATACTAAAAATTCTAGAATTATTTCCAGCACCTTTTGCATACAAAATTTGAGTGGTATTCACCATCGGATAAGGCATCGATTCTTCTATATCCCAACCATTTTGAGTCACAGAAGTCATCGTACGATCCGTCATTCTAATGATTTTTAGATCGCCATTTTGTTTAAAAATAATACGCTGGTTATCTATAAATTTAGGGTCTTCATCGCGCTTATTATTGCCTTGAGTTAAGTTAATAGGTAACTCAGTGCTTCCGACCTTCCATACATATATATCCCATGCATCGCCATAATGCTGCCCAGAATTCACTCCCATGAACGTTAACCATTTTCCATCTGGAGAGAAATGGCCATTCATCATATGGTCAATTTTCCAATTTGCGCCGAGTAATGTGGTCTGCTGTGTTGTGAAATTATAAAGATAAAGCTTACTGTCCCATGCCTCATAATCACTATAACGATGAAATACTAATTTTCCATAAAAGGTTGGGGCTATCGCAGCATGCAGTTGAAATAAACAATTAAAAAATATGATTCCAATGCATAAGAGTTTTTGTGTGTTTTTCATAATTATATTTCCTATTGTTATTAGTAAGTACCGCATAAAGAATATAACTTCGAATAGTTTACGTGTTAAACAAAATGCTTTTTTCGGATACAAAAAAAGGGCTAATGATGATTAGCCCTTTACCATAAAAAATCAATTATCTAAATTTTTTATGATTTTCATTTCGTATTTTGACTAAATTAATTGCTTCAGTTTTGGCTTGATCTAATTGTCCTTGCTCAACTAAAACAGTTACTTTATCAATTTCGGCAACAAGCTGATCTAAACCAGTTTGGTACTCTTTTACCTTTACATTTTCTGATGGCAAACCTTCGAGTTTATGCGGCAAATATTGCTTAGAAGAAACTGCTGCTTCACGCATTACAACAAGCTGTTTTTTCGCGTTATCAGCATCTTTCGCTTCAGCAAATGCTTTAGTACTCTTCGCTAAAGTTTTCATATTCGTTTCTAGGTCTGCCGCCCAAACAGCAGAACTTCCTAAAAACACACATGAAATTAATAGGCTAGCTAATAATTTCTGACTCATCATTCTCTCCCTAGACTGATTTAGAATCATGTTATGAATTAAGCATCAATATCCGCATTTAAAGCATTCTCTTCGATGAATGCACGACGTGGTTCAACATCATCACCCATTAAGCAAGAGAACATACGATCTGCTTCAATCGCATCATCAATTGTCACCTGCAACATATTACGGTTTTCAGGGTCCATTGTTGTTTCCCACAGCTGTTCAGCATTCATCTCTCCAAGACCTTTATAGCGTTGGATCATCATACCGCGGCGTGAATCTTGCAAAATATGTTGCCAAACTTGATGAAAGTTAGCCACTTGAATACGGCGATCACCTTTTTGTAAAAAAGCACCGTCTTCAAGTAAAGTGAACCAACTCTTCGAGTTTTTGAGTAAACGTGCATATTCAGCTGAATTCAATAAAGCTGCATCAAGCAAATACGCATGCGGCAGATTATGAACATAGACAGTAATACGCGGCCAATAATGCGCAGATTTTTCACCTTGAGCATTTTCACGCTCAAATGCCTCTAAAGAGATTTCTGGACGTAAACTTGGCTGTAATCTGGTAATGATATCGCGTACCTGATCTGCCCATTGTTGTACATAAGCTTCATCATGGTTTTGATCACTCTTGAATACTTCTACTTCAAGTAAAGCATCCAATAAGCTAGCTGGATAACGTAAAGTTAAGCGCTGTAAGCTCTTTTGTGAAACTTGATAGTCTTGAATCACTTTCGCCAGTGCTTCACCAGTAATTGCAGGTGCTTCAGCATTGGTATGTAGAGATAGCTCATCAATTGCATTTGAGATGAGATAAGTTTCCAATGCATCATTATCTTTGATGTATTGTTCTTGCTTACCTTTCTTCAATTTATACAAAGGTGGCTGAGCAATATAAATATGCCCACGCTCAACCAATTCTGGCATTTGACGGAAGAAGAACGTTAACAACAAGGTACGGATGTGCGAACCATCGACGTCGGCATCGGTCATGATAATGATTTTATGATAGCGGAGCTTATCAGGGTTATATTCTTCACGACCAATACCACAGCCAAGTGCAGTGATTAAAGTACCGACTTCCTGACTAGAAATCATTTTGTCAAAGCGTGCACGTTCAACGTTCAGGATTTTACCTTTCAACGGTAAAATAGCCTGCATTTTACGATTACGACCTTGCTTAGCACTACCACCAGCAGAGTCACCCTCGACTAGATATAATTCAGAAAGTGCTGGGTCTTTTTCCTGACAATCTGCCAATTTACCTGGTAAACCTGCAATATCAAGTGCACTCTTACGACGTGTCATTTCACGCGCCTTACGTGCAGCATCACGTGCACGCGCAGCATCAATAATTTTACCAGCAATTGATTTTGCAGCTTGCGGGTTTTCAAGTAAGTAAGCAGAGAACTCTTTGTTCATTGCTTGCTCAACCGCTGGTTTTACTTCACTCGATACTAGTTTTTCTTTAGTTTGAGAAGAGAATTTCGGATCAGGTACTTTTACCGAAATAATCGCGGTTAAACCTTCTCGTGCATCATCGCCTGTCACATTGACTTTTTCTTTCTTGAGAATATTTTCATTTTCAAGATATTGGTTAAGACCACGGGTTAAAGCTGCACGGAAACCTGCTAAATGAGTACCGCCATCCTTTTGAGGAATATTGTTGGTAAAACAACGCACGTTTTCTTGATAACTTTCATTCCACTGTAATGCAACTTCTACACCAATACCGTTTTCTGTATCAGCAGTGAAATGGAAAATCTCGTTTAGATGAGTTTTACCTTCGTTAATGTATTTTACAAACTCAGATAAACCACCTTCGTAGTCATATACGTGCTCAAGGTTAATACGTTCATCACGTAAAACAATACGCACGCCCGCGTTTAAAAATGAAAGCTCTCTTAAACGACGCGCTAAAATTTCAACGTTAAAAATAGTTTGACTAAAAGTTAGTTCACTTGGCCAAAAACGTACAGTTGTACCACTGCTATCCGTTTCACCAATCACACGTAATGGATATTGCGGATCACCGTGGTGATACTCTTGTTCGTGCACTTGGCCAGCGCGATTAATAATTAAATGCAATTTACTTGAAAGCGCATTTACAACTGAAACGCCTACGCCGTGCAAACCACCTGAAACTTTATAGCTGTTGTCGTCAAACTTACCGCCTGCGTGCAGGATCGTAAGAATTACTTCCGCTGCAGACACCCCTTCTTCAGGGTGGATATCTGTTGGAATACCACGGCCATTATCAGAAACACTTACCGATTCATCTTCGTGAATCGTGACAATAATTTCGTCACAATGCCCAGCTAAAGCTTCATCGATTGCGTTATCGACAACCTCGAATACCATATGGTGTAAACCGGTACCGTCGTCTGTATCCCCAATATACATACCCGGACGTTTACGAACTGCATCTAATCCACGTAATACTTTAATACTAGAGGAATCATAAGCCTTTTCATTGGTTTGTTCTGTTTGAGAGGCTGATTGAGACTCTGAACTCATGGTTTCTCCCTAGCAAATATAGGTTTATTCAAAGATGGGTAACATCAAAAAATTATGGTGAAGCAAGACTAACTTGACCGGATTCAACATTGAATAATTGATATGAAATAGACAGATCATGTAAGTGTTTTTTTACCGATGCATGATCTAAAGTTGTCATAAAAACCTGGCTACCAAGTTGGCTTAATCGTTCAATTAAACGTTGTTGTGCGGTTAAGTCTAATTCTGCTGTCAGATCATCTAATAATACCACAGTTTCCTTATTACTCGCATGTAACATTGCAATTTGTGACAGTTTTAAGGCAATAATCAAGAGTTTTTTCTGACCTCTTGATAAAACTACATCAGCATGTCCAAACGGGGTTTTTAAGCGCAAATCTGCACGATGTGGGCCATACTCGGTATAGCGTCGTTCGATGTCTTTCTGGTGTTGATTCAGCAAGTCTTGCATGAGTCCCTGCTCTGTATGAAAACCGGGACTATATTCCAGTTCAATCTCTAGATCAGGTAGCAATTGACTTAAATCATTTTGAAAAAAGACATTCCATTGTTCCACAATACTTAAACGCTGAGAGTGTAAAATTTCACCATAATCACTCAACATTTTATTCCACGGCTCTAAATCCGCTAGAGAAATATTCCGTCTGGTTTTAAGTAAAGTATTACGCTGCTTTAATGCACGAGAATAATATTGCCAAGCAAAATAAAACTCAGGTTCCACGTGGAACATCAGCCAATCTAAAAGCTGGCGCCGAGGTTTCGCCCCATGGTCAATAATATCTGTACTTTGTGGATCAATATGCTGCAAAGGAAGCAGTTTAGCGAGTTGTCCTTGTGTAGCCACTGTATCGCCATTGACCTTCATCAACTGCTCACCAGAGGCCAACTTTTGCATGCCAATTTTTTCAGTTGCAGATTGCGCGAAAACAATCGCATCTTCAGCAGAGTATTGAATATAATTTTTAGGTATATGGGTACGGAACGACCGCCCTGTTGCAAGCAAATGGATTGCTTCCAGTATTGAAGTTTTTCCTGAACCGTTAGCGCCATAAAATACATTAAACGGTTGCAACCCTTGGAGTGCAACCGTTTTTAAATTACGCACACGTTCAATATTTAAACGCGTAAGATGCATATTAGATAGCCAGATTATACACGCATCGGCATAACGACATAGGTTTGATCAGGATGTGCCGGATCTTGAACCAATACAGATTGATTTGCCTCAGTCATGCTCATATTTACATCATCACCATCAAGCACACCTAAAACATCCAGCAAATATTGTGCATTAAATGACATTTCAAGCGGTATGTTTTGATACTGAATCGCTAAATCTTCAATCGCTTCGTCTTGTTCAGGGTTATTTGCACGTAGCTGTAAAGAATCTTGATTAAAATTCAAGAAAACACCACGTAATTTCTCATTACTCAAAATTGCGACACGTTGTAATGATTGTTTGAACACATCATGGCTAATTAATACATGTTTATCGCCACCACGTGGAATTACACGACGATAATCAGGGAATTTTCCATCAATCAACTTTGTAGTAAAGCGAACAGTGATATCGCCCTGCTCTTTGTCACGGCTTGGCGTATTAATTGTGACATTTAACAATTCACGACCAATCAGCAACGTTAATTGTTCATCTTCAATGCTAAGTAAACGCTGTAATTCACCAACAGCTTTACGAGGCACAATTGCTTGGACCAATTGAGATGATGTAGAAGAAGCAGTAATTTCACAAAGTGCTAAACGGTGACCATCTGTTGTTACTGCACGTAATTGATTTTCATCAATTTCTAATAAAGTGCCCGTTAAATAGAAACGTACATCTTGTACAGCCATAGCAAAAGCCGTTTTTTCAAATAAACGCTTTAACTCACGTTGAGTGACTTGTACTTGTGTACCTTGACTATTTTCAGTGGTCAATAATGGATAATCTTCTGCCGGTAAAGTACCTAATACAAAACGGCTATTACCAGATTTTAAAATACATCTTTGATCTTCTGTAATTTGTAAGTCAATCAATGCAGCTGTAGGCAATGATTTACAAATTTCCATCAACTTACGAGCAGGAACGGTTGTTTCACCTGCTTCAATGCATGCCCCTTCTGTTAAAACAGTACTGGCAACCAGCTCGACTTCTAAATCAGAACCGGTAATGGTGAGTGCCTGAGCATTAGTCTGAATTTTGACGTTTGAAAGAATATTCAATGTATGACGACGTTCTACCGCACCGACAACATGCGATAAAACATTGAGTAAGCTTTCTTTAGCGATTTTCAAACGCACGATTCATTCCTCTAGCAACTTGGAGCAAATATTTCATTTTTTAGCTGTGTACTATGCTGCACTTACGTAGACTTTGCAACAACGTCTTATCATTTCATTAACTCTGGAGTAGACGTAATAGATTTTTATAATCTTCGTCAAAAATCGGATCTTCTTCACGTAGACTTACTACTTTTTCGCAAGCATGCATGACTGTACTGTGGTCACGTCCACCAAAAGCCATTCCAATTTCGGGAAAACTATCACCAGTCAACTCACGAGCAAGTCCCATTGCTAACTGACGTGGTCGCGCATAGATTCGAGTCCGCTTTGGTCCTACCAATTCTTTTAAAGGAATACGGAAATATTCACTAACCACACGTTGGATATTTTCTACACTAATTGTACGTGCACGGATTGCCAACACATCTTTTAAAGACTCGCGGACAACATCAAGATCAATTGGTGCACCTTTAAAACGAGAAATTGCGACGACTTTATTGAGTGCACCTTCAAGTTCACGTACGTTGGCAACTACTTGTTGTGCAATGAATAATGCACAATTTCGAGGTAAATCAACGCCGCTATTTTCAGCTTTTTTCAATAGAATTTCGATACGAGTTTCAATATCTGGCGGTTCAACGCCTACAGAAAGTCCCCAAGAAAAGCGAGAAACCAAACGCGGATCTAACTCGGTCAATTCTTTTGGATAACGATCTGAAGTTAAAATAATCTGTTTAGATTCATCAAGTAATGCATTGAATGTATAGAAGAATTCAACCAAACTTGCTTCTTTACCTGCCAAAAGATGAATATCATCGACCAACAATAAATCTAAAGAACGGCAATTTTTCTTAAATTCTTCAACTTTGCCTTTTTGCAAAGAACTTACAAAATCCTGAACGAAGCTCTCAGAGGTCATATACATCACCCGTGCATTAGGCTTGGCTTGCAATAAAGCATTACCAACTGCCTGCATCAAGTGAGTCTTACCCAATCCTGTCGGACCATATAAGAATAAAGGGTTATGCTGTGAAGCACCTAATTGTGTTAATACCTTTCTACATGTTTCAGCAGCCATCTGGTTCGAACGGCCTTCAACAAATAAAGAAAAAGTAAATTGGGGGTTTAATAGTTTCTTTTTCGGTGTTTTTGGGTTCACTACACTATTAGTAGTAGGTGAACTGGAAATAGAATCTGGTTCTTTTTTTACTTTAATACTTTGTTGGGGCGCAGTTTGCAAAGCAGCAGTTGTAGTTGCTGGCTGCTCACCTGATGACAAAATACTACCAGGACGAGAATCAACTAAAATCTCAACCTGACGTACTCGCCCTTCTGATAACTGTTCGGCCAATATAGAAATTAATTCTAGATGGTTCTCTTGAATGTAACGCGTCCAATAAGGATTAGGTGCATAAAGACGCAGTGTCCCTTCTACTTCTTCAGCAACTAATGGGCGAATCCACATCGCAAAGACGTTATCAGAGAGCTCTTGTCGCAAGCGAGTTAAGCAGTCTGTCCAAAGCATGTGTATCCCCTATTTCTGCGTTTTTAAATTCAAATAATCTAAAGATTAACCCTTCCTGATGAGAAGGGGTCGCCATTCTAACCAAGTTATCCACATCTGTCATGACGATTTCAGTTGATTTTGTCTAAAAAGAAATCTCTTGTGAATAAATTTAAATTCAAAATGGCTTGTGTATAACTTTTTGCACAACCTGTGGATAAATTAACACATAAACTTATCCACAATCCATAAATATAGTAAAAACAGAGTTATCAACAACTCAAATATATGTTTTTTAAATTTAAAAGTGCGAAATCCACAGAAAAAGTTATCCCTAATAAGAATAAATTTAAATTTCTAAATTTGAATTTATTTAATAGGGTGGTGGTCTTTTGTGGATAACTGCAAAATATGAATTTAAATTCAAATACAGCAAATCCAAACCAAGATGGTATCTTGTTTTGTTGATAAATATGTATATAAGGTGTGTATATATTAAAAGTTCTAATAAAAATAGACAATTACTTTGTGTATAACTTTTAAAGCTATATATTGCACTGAATTATGACCGTGATAAAAAGAAGAGAAGAGATTAAAAATTTGGGTTAAATACAAAACTTTCTTGGTTTTTCATTGACAGCGTAAACATTGCACAATAAAATCGCGGACCTTTATAGAAAGATCATTTTTGGGAGTTTCAATATGAAACGTACTTTCCAACCATCTGAATTAAAGCGTAAACGCGTTCATGGTTTCCGTGCTCGTATGGCAACTAAAGCTGGTCGTCAAGTATTAGCTCGTCGTCGTGCAAAAGGTCGTCATAGCTTAACTGTTTAATACTGTTACGCTGACCAGACTTGGGTGTGATGACACTTTACAGTTTTAGCACAGACGTGCGAATACGCTGTGCTGCAGATTATAAAAGTGTATTTGATGGTGCGCTTTTTAAAGTGCATCAACCCCATTTTTTATTTCTTGCAAAATTAACCGAACAGCCTAAAAGCCGTTTGGGTATTGTTGTTGCTAAGAAAAAAGTGCGCCGAGCGCATGAAAGAAATCGAATAAAACGTCTTGCTCGTGAGAGCTTTCGTCTACATCAGCCGAATTTTGGATCAGACATAGATGTTGTGGTGATGCCGAAAGTTGGTATAGAAACGATTACGAATGCTGAGCTATATCAACAATTAGACTTTGCTTGGCAAAAATTACAACGCTTAGCAAAAAAACATTCTAAAGTTGGCACAACCTCGCAGAATTAAGAGATAGCCAATGGTCCGTTTTCTACGTTGGTTGATTCGACTGTATCAAATTGCGATTAGTCCGCTTCTTGGACCCCGTTGTCGTTATATCCCGACTTGTTCCCAATATGCGATAGAAGCATTGCAAACTCATGGTGCGATAAAAGGCGTTTGGTTATCTTCTAAACGGATTTGTCGTTGTCATCCGTGGGGAGGATCTGGATATGATCCGGTACCGCCAAAAGCAATTCGTTTTATTTCGTTTCATCAAATAGATTCTCAAACGCATCATGTTGCTGTACCCTTTCGTGATCGTTTACTGAAGCAAAATCTCTCTAACCATCTGGGGTAATAGATATGCAACAATGGGCCAGGTTTGCAATTCTCGGGGCCATGTTTGTCACCGCATATTTGCTCATTTTGGCTTGGCAAAAAGATTATGGAAATGCTGCAACTGCTCCGCAACAACAAGCGGCAGCTGTAAGTTCGCATGAAGTATCTGCTGATTTGCCAAATGCTAAAAATGCAACAGTGGCTTCCGATGTGCCACAAGCAAATATTGCGCAGTCACAAACCACAGATGCAACTGCACCTGTGAATCAACAGCTTATTTCAGTACAAACTGACCTTTACCATATTTGGATCAATCCAAAAGGTGGTGATATTGTTCGTATTGAATTACTCTCACACGACAAAAGCAAAGACAGCGATCAACCTTTTGTTATGCTTGAAAATGATGCCAAGCGTACATATGTTGCTCAATCTGGCTTAATTGGTTTGAATGGACCAGATAGTAGTCGTGGTGGTCGTCCATTATATGCTGTTGAAAAGACATCATATACTTTGGCTGATGCTAAAGGTGTACAGGACCAAAAGGGTCAATCTGAAAAAGTTTTAAACGTTCCGATGGTATTTAAAACACCTGAAGGCGTTGAAATTATTAAAACTTTTACCTTTACTCAAGGTCAATATCCAATTGTTGTAAAACATCAAGTCATTAACCGTAGCCAACAAAGCTGGCAAGGTCAGATGTTTGGACAATTAAAGCGCGATAATTCTGAAGATCCAGGTAAATCTTCTCAAGGTATTTTCACTCTAGGAACTTTCTTAGGTGGAGCTTGGGGAACGCCTGATGCACATTACAACAAGCTTAAATTTGCTAATTTCTCAGAAGAAAAAGTAAATACTGAAGCGAAAGGTGGATGGGTTGCGATTGTTCAGCATTATTTTGTAAGTGCTTGGATTCCTGGAAACCTTAAGCTGACTCAAGCGAATGGTCAGCCTTATGTAGCTAAGCTTGAATCTCGTCAATCTGCTGATCACATGAATATCATTGGTTTTACCTCACCAGTGATTAATGTTCCGGCAGGCACTTCAATGGAAGTGGATGCAAAACTTTATTCAGGTCCGAAAGTACAATCTGAATTAAAAGATTTAGCTGTTGGTTTAAATCAGACTGTTGATTATGGTTGGTTATGGCCGATTGCTAAACTCTTGTTCTTAGGTCTTCAATTCTTCCATAGCATTGTGGGCAACTGGGGATGGTCAATCATCTTGCTTACCATTATGGTGAAGATGATCTTGTGGCCTTTATCTTCAAAAAGTTATCGTTCTATGGCGAAAATGCGTGTGATTGCACCAGAAATGCAACGCATGAAAGAAGAGTTCGGTGAAGACCGTATGCGCTTCTCGCAAGAAATGATGGCTTTATACAAGCGTGAACAAGTAAATCCACTTTCAGGTTGTTTACCATTGTTGCTACAAATGCCAATTTTCCTTGCTTTGTACTGGGTACTCATGGAAAGTGTGGAATTACGTCACGCACCATGGTTAGGTTGGATTCAGGACTTGTCAGCAATGGATCCTTGGTTCATCTTGCCGTTAATCATGGGTGCTACCATGTTTGCACAGCAAATGTTGAACCCGCAACCCGCTGATCCAATGCAGGCAAAAGTGTTCCGCATTATGCCGATTATGTTCACGGTATTTATGTTGTTCTTCCCTGCCGGTCTTGTACTGTACTGGATTGTGAACAACAGTATTACTATTTTACAGCAGTCGTTTATTAATAAGAGCGTTGAGAAAAGTCGTATCAATAAGACTGAATCAGCTTCTTAATCGTTGAACTTTTGCTGAATAAATCCGCTTAAGATGGTAATCTTAGGCGGATTTTTCTTTGGCTGGATTTTAGGTTTTTAGGTGAATAATATGCAAAGTCAAACCACGATTGCCGCAATTGCAACGCCACCTGGGCGTGGTGGTGTGGGCGTGATTCGCCTATCTGGACCTAAGGCTTATGAAATTGCTCAAAACCTGACACAAAAAAACTTGCCTGAAGCGCGTATGGCGGGTTTCCGTAAATTTTATGATGCTGATGCCAGCATTATGGATGAAGGGATTGTTCTATGCTTTCCCAATCCTCACTCGTTTACAGGTGAAGATGTTGTAGAGCTACAAGGCCACGGCGGTCCAGTCATCCAAAATGCCTTGCTTGGGCGTCTATTTGAGCTAGGCGCAATTGCTGCAAAAGCCGGCGAATTTTCCATGCGTGCTTTTGAAAATGGCAAGATGGACTTGGTACAAGCGGAAGCGATTGCCGACTTGATCGATGCGACTTCGCAAGCTGCGGCACGCTCTGCGGTTCGCTCTTTACAAGGCGCTTTTTCAACAAAAATTAATACTGTTTTAGAAAAACTGATTCATTTACGCCTGCATGTTGAAGCAGCAATTGATTTTCCTGAAGAAGAAATCGATTTCTTGGCAGATGGTAAAATTTTAGCTTTACTTGAAGATGTTCAGCAGTCGGTACATGCTGTTCAAACCTCTGCACGACAAGGTCAATTATTACGTGAAGGTCTACAAGTCGTTATTGCAGGTAAACCAAATGCGGGTAAGTCGAGCTTATTGAATGCACTTGCTGGTGTTGAGCGTGCAATTGTGACCGATATTGCTGGTACAACTCGTGATGTTTTACATGAAAAAATTAGCTTAAATGGTCTACCAATCACCTTAACAGATACTGCGGGTCTTCGTGAAACAGGTGACATAGTTGAAAAAGAAGGGATTCGTCGTGCAATCAAAGAAATTGAACAAGCTGATTTGTTATTGCTGGTTTATGATCTAAACCAAGGTGATGACCCATTAAAACTCGCTCAAGAGTATTTTGCGGAACATATTGAACCGCGTCGTTTAATGTTAATTGGTAATAAATGCGATTTAACTGGACAATTAGCTGAAATAAGTGATTTCCAAGGTTTCCGTCATATAACCGTTTCTGCAAAACAAGAGATGGGCGTACAAGGCCTCGTAGACGCGATTACAGCGCATGCAGGCTTCCACCCTGAGGAAGACACCTTTATTGCAAGAACACGTCATTTAGACGCAATGAAGCGCACACAGCTCTATCTTTCAGAAGCACGTGAGCAACTTGTTGTGTTTAACGCAGGTGAACTAGTTGCTGAGTCATTACGTCTTGCCCAAAATGCTTTAGGTGAAATTACCGGTGACTTTAGTGCCGATGACTTATTAGGCAAGATTTTTGGTTCATTCTGTATTGGAAAGTAATCTAAAATTAAATCAATATTCCAATAAGTTCCAATAAGTTTTAATATAAATTAAATAGCATTAAGTTTTAATTACTTAGTGCTTTTTTTATGCCTTTTTATTATTCCAATATGTTCTATGTATTCATCTAGTGCTATGATTTTTTTAGTCACTTTATAGCTACGTGACAATAAAACCTTATTTTTATACTTGAGTGACTAGAATAATGCCAAAGACAAATGGCTTGTTTTTCTCAACAGATCGAGAGATACAAAACCTTAAACCGCAAGAAAAGCGATATTCAGTTAAAGACAAGCTGAATAACGGCTTATTCATTGAGGTAAAGGAATCAGGCGTAAAGTCTTGGCACTATCGCTATTCACTGGATGGCAAACAAGACCGATTAGTATTAGGTCGCTATCCTGATGTATCACTAAAAGATGCACGGCAGTTACGTGATGAATCTGCCTCATTGGTGGCTAAAGGAATTTCACCAAAACAAAGTAAAAAGAAAGTCACCAGTGTTTTATTTAGTGACTACGGTGAACGCTATTTAAATGAAGTCATTAAGAAAGAGCGTAAAGACCCTTACAACATGATTTTATGTTTGAACAATGATATTTACCCGATGATAGGTCATATCGCTTTAGATCAGATCGGTATTGATGATGTACGCCGTGTGATATGGCGTAAAAAAGATCAAGGCTATGATGCCGCTGCAAATCAAGTCAGAGGCTTATTAAAGCGCATGTTTGATTATGCAATGACACTTGGACTTGTCCCATACAATCCTGTGTTAGCTATTCCGACACGCCACATCTTTAAAGCCGTACCGAGAAATAGATATTTAAGTACCAGTGAAATCCGTACCTACTACACTACCCTTTTGAACTCACGTATTTACCGCCCACGTAAATTAGGTTTATTGCTGTCATTGCTTACGTTAGTGCGTAAATCAGAACTATTGAGGGCTAAGTGGGAGCATATCGACTTTGAACAACGGATATGGTTGATTCCTGAAACTAAGGCGGATAGTGCGACAGGTCATAGCCGTGAAATGGTCGTTTATATGTCTGACCAAGTCATAGAGATATTTAACGAATTAAAGACCATTGCAGGCAATGAGCCTTATGTATTTGTTGGTCGTAAGAGTGGCACACATATTAGCCATAACGCTTTTAACACGGCGCAAAAGTCTGCATTGGCATTAACGGATATACCCGATTTCACAGTACATGATTTACGCCGTACAGCGAGTACACATCTCAATGAACAAGGTTTTAATAGTGATGCAATCGAGGCTTGTTTAAACCACACCATGCGAGGTGTTAGAGGTGTTTATAACAAAGCAAAGTACGAGAAAGAACGTGTAGAAATGATGCGTAAATGGAGTGATTTTATATTTTCTTTAATCTATGAGATGAATGTCATTTTCTTCAATAATGTAAAAAAACGAAGTGTTTAAGATATGAGTTTAGAAATTTATCTGTATTTTTTGTAGGCAGTCGAAATATTTTATTGAATAGAGTTTTTCTGATTTAAATATATGATTTTTAATGTTATTAATATTTTTATTTGTGGGGTTTCATAAATTTTAGAGAATGCTTTCGCATTTGTGACACATCACTCTAATAGTGAATTGATGTATCTTGTCGCGAATTCATTAAGTTCTAAGGGCTTACTGAATAAAATATGAAAAAAAACTGCCAAAGGTATTAGAGTACCTAAAGCAGCTTTTTTAAGGATTGGGTATTTGGAACGGCAATTCCAAAATCCCAAGTTAATTAATCGCCCGTACAAGGGTACAAATCTAAAGAATAGAGATGTAAGCGAATTAAGTAACTGAGTGAATCAAACGATATTGAATATCGTCTCGTTATATTAGCTGAATTATAATTTGGCGTAAAGAATACCGAAGAATTGGTAGGTGATTACCTGTACCTGCTATTTGATGACTATTATTTTTTGATCACTTTGTAAATTTTCTTACTTTTTATCTTTAGATTTTCTCAAATTTGGAGAATTTCTATATGAATTTATCTCAAGAACAACAAATTACAAACTTGCGTTTAATTCGCCGTAAAGAAGTACAAGCTAAAACAGGCTTTGGTGCCTCTTCTATCTATGCCGAAATGGCTAAGGGAAATTTCCCTAAACCAGTATTTATTTCAGAGCGCCGTGTGGCTTGGATTGAATCTGAGATTGATGCATGGATTGCTGAACGTATAGCAAGCCGTACCTCTATTGCAACAATGGAGGGTTAATCCATGAAAGTTAATCAAAAAAATCAAATTCTTAAATTCTTAAAGCAAGGTCATACTTTAACCCAAGCCGAAGCAATCAATTTCTTTGGATGTTATCGTTTAAGTGCGATTATTAATTGCTTACGTAATGCTGGCTATGAAATTGTGACGCATAAGGAGAAAAATAAATTAAGCCAAGGGACTCATGCACGTTATGAGTTAGTACAGGTGCAATCATGAAGAATTGTTTATTTGATTTAATGATTGGTCTTAAATTTTGTTTTGAAACTCTAGGGGGCTAAATGAACTCATTTCATCATTCCCAGAGCCTTGAACAGGTTACGGACATTTTAGCAACTTGCACATCACTTACTCCATCAGATGATGCCTATATCAATCATCCTCTTATTCAGCGTTTTGGCAGTCCGTTACAGCCGATGTATGTTGATCAAAGTCACATAGATATAAACAGCGTGAGCTATGACAATCCTTTGATTTTACCAGTCTATGATGGGCAATTAGAGCTTGTGCAATGCGCTGTTTTGCAAGATGGGCAACGTGCGCAAGTTTTCCCGAATGGATTAGCGCAAGGCTTTGCATTGTATGGTCGTTTTGACCATGCAGAGCCAATCATCATCACCTACAGCCTAGAGGCATTCTTTAAGATTGCCCAAACAGGCTACGCCGTTGCACTGGTGCTATTGCCTACCCTATGCAATACCAAACAAGTTGAGTTAAAAGCCTTTGATTTTGAGCAAATCCAATTTGTGATTAATCAGCTTTTAAAGTCAGGTTTTGACAGGTTGTATATACCAGTACGCCCTGAACAGATACAGCTTGAGGCATTCCAAAACCTTGAGAAAAATAGCCCTGTTCGATTGCTCAACCAATTTCAAAAGGCAGGTGAAAGCGAGTTTTTAACTGAGCTTTTACAGGATGATGATGCAGAAGAAGTAAAAGCATTTCTTGATTATGCCATTGAGCAATTGCCTGAACTTGATCCATTGCCCAAAGGACATTTAGCCAAACCGTTTAAATATGGTGATGGTGTATTTCACCTTTTAGAAAGTGGCTTGTATTACATTGAGCAAACCAAAGAGGATGAACATAAACGCTTTATCTCAAGTCCGATCAAAGTATTGGCTCAAACGAGAGATACCACCAATAACGCATGGGGACGTTTGCTCGAATGGCAAGATTCAGATGGGGTAACACACACCCAAGCCCTGTCTATGGAGCTATTTCAATCGGATGGCGTGGAACTCCGTAAAGCCCTTGCCTATCAAGGTGTCGTTATTGCACCCGATGGCAGAGCAAGAAATTTACTGCAAAGCTATTTAATGAGTTTTCCGACCGCCCAAAGGGCATTATGTGTTGACCGTGTTGGATGGCATGATGATGTCTTTGTCTTGCCTCACCAACAGATCGGACAGCATGAGAATGACGATTTGATTGTTTATCAGACCACACAAGGGATTGATAGCAACTATCAAAGCAAAGGCACATTAGCGCAATGGCAACAAGGTATCTCTATTCCCCTTGCCACTCATTCAAAATTAGTGGTTGCCTTGAGTTCAGCTTTTGCAGGGCAATTGCTTGCACCACTTGAGCAACAGACAGGTGCAGGCGTTCACTTTAAAGGGCAATCCTCTAAGGGCAAAACCACAGCGTTATATGTCGGCTGTAGTGTATGGGGCAAACCAAGTAACTATTGCAAAACATGGAAATCGACAGGCAATGCTTTAGAGCATACGGCATATATTCACAATGATGGATTTTTGGCACTGGATGAAATTGGAGAGGTCGCCAATCCTAAAGAGCTGGGCAACATTGCTTATATGCTTGCCAATGGCAAAGGTAAAGCACGATTAACTAAGCAAATCACCGCTAAACCCTCATACACATGGAAAGTCATATTCTTGTCTACAGGGGAAAAGAGCCTCAAGGAAATCATGCAGGAAAACGGACAAAAGACCAAACTTGGTCAAGAAATCCGTTTGATTGATATTGATATAGACCAGTCCGAATATGGCTTATTTGATCAGATCGACTTTGCCGAAGATGGTGCAAAGCAATCAAGATTACTTGTAGAGCGTTCTAATCAATTCTATGGCGTTGCAGGCATGGCATGGTTGGATTACCTCACCAGTGACAAGAAAACAGCCATAGCCACGGCTAAACAGCTATTGGAGCGATATAACCTAGAGTTAATTGCAGAGCATAAACAAGGTCATATTGTACGTGTGGCAAATGCTTTTGCCTTGATTGCTACGGCAGGCGAACTGGCGACCCAAGCAGGCATTACAGGATGGCAGACAGGCACAGCCTTTAACGCCGTGAAAACTGTTTTTAATGAATGGGTGAAAGACTTTGAGTATGTCGGTGATTATCAGAACCGAGAATATATTTTAGCGGTTAAAGCATTTTTAGAGGCTTATGAATCTAGCCGATTTGAAGCGATTACACCTGATACCGACAATATGGAAAAAATCATCAATCGAGTGGGCTACTGGAAGATAGAAAGCGGTGAAAAGATATTTATTGTGTTACCTGAGCAATTTAAAAATGAAGTGTGTAAAGGTCACGATAGTAAAAAAGTAGCCAATGCTTTACTTATCGAAAAGCTACTTATGCACGACACAGGCAAGACCAGTAAAACTGTTAGGGTTCCTGTTAGAAAAAATGCACTCAAGGCTTATGTCGTAAAAGAAGCCATTTTTAGTTGGGAAGCCTAAAAAAGCGAGGTAACAAAGGTAACACAGGTAACAACCGCATGAATAAAGGCTTTGAGGGTGTTACCTATAGCTAAATCGTACAGGTAACACGAGGTAACAGAGGTAACAAGTTCTATATTTTTCCCGATTTGTTACCCATGTTACCTACCGTTACCTATCAAAAAATAAAGAGGTAACAGGCTGAAACGCTGTCATATCAAGGCTGTTACCCATGTTACCTACGTTACCCATCAAAAATAGACATTCTGAGAGAATTTAAGAGATTTAAACCAATGCCAAACGTCATCAAAGCCGCGCTAGACTGCTAAAATTTGATTAATTTGCCCTTCTAAACTACGTCCAAATTCATCTTGCTTTTTAGCCATTAAGAATAGTCGTTTGCCATTACTCTCATTAGCCCATTGTTTACCAATAGCATTCTTCACACGTGCATCATCAGCAGTATCTAAATGTCCACCTTTGTATTCCAAAACAAAAATAGAACCATCAACCAATTCAGCAACAAAGTCAGGGTAAAAATAGTCTTTTTCAGTCGGTAACCAAAATGAGTATTGAGGTTGTTTGGGAATATTCCGTACCCAATATTTAACTTTAGGATGTAAGTCTAATAATTGAGCACACTGAAACTCTTCAGAAATACTACCTGCATCCGTTTTTTCCCTTAAATCATCAATTTGAGCATAAAAATGCTTTTTAAACTTGAAACTTCCACGATATGGTTTTTTAACAGGGTACATGCCACGTTTAAACTCAAAACTATTTTCGAGTTTAAGTTCATTTGCTACCTGTAACTGGCTAAATAGATCACCCTGAAACGCTTTTTTACGAGCAAGCTCGAATAGTCGATCCAATTCATTTGATACGGCAAGCGACAATTGGAACTGAGCACGATGCAATTGAGTTAGAGTGAAATTTCGTACATTCAACAAATAGCTGATTAGTTTTGTGAGATAAGCCCGTAATTGAAGTTGTGTTAAACCCTGACGTCTTACTTTGCGATCAAGCCAGTTTAGTAAATCATTTTCAGTGATAAGTGTTGGCATGTCAGAAAATTGAATTTGTTGACTACCTAATTGCCCATACTTTAATTCTTGATCTTCAATATTTAGATCAATTTCAAAACTGTGTACAGTTTCTCTGATATTAAAACATTCAAGTTGCACTGGAAAATCCAGTAAATTCCATTCTACAGAGTCTTCAATCGTCTCTTTATCAGCAACTTGCCATTCACCATCTACAAATAAACCTAATTGCGGAATCAAGGCAAATGTCGCATTCCAGTTTTCAGGTGCTTGGTGCGCTTGTCGTTCGGCACGAGCATCATCAAAGGCTTCTTTGACTTGTGTTTTCTGCTTCGGAGTTGCTTGATTAATAACAGCCTGTTCTATTTGGTCAAACTCTTCGTCAGTTGTACCTTTATTGATAACTAAAGATGTACCTTGGCTGTTATCTAATTTCTGAACTGAAGATTGTAAATCTGTCGGAATAGTGTCCGCCTTTACTTCAAATGGTACTGAAATAATGACTTCAGGTGTAGGCTTAGCTCCACCACTACCTGTTTGACCTAGGTCTAATTCAGGTTGAGGATTAACGACAATGGCTGTGTCTGCTTCCCATTTATTAAAACCCATATTCTGCACCATGCGGTCTTTGAGTAGCATGGTTGCTTGAGCTATAGAACTGGAAATAACATGGGCATATGCTTTGTTCAACTCATCGTTTTGACGTAATTTTGCGTAAGGCATACGCAAGACACGCCCTAATAGCTGCTCGACATCAGTCGCTGAGTTAATGTTTTGCAAACTAGCTAATACATAAGCGAAAGAACAATCCCAACCTTCTTTCAATGCTTCTACAGTAATGACAATTTTTACCTTACTTGTAGGACTAAAAAGATTCTCATCTTCAAGTTCTTTGGTTTGCCCTGTAGAGATTGCAATCCAGTCTTCAGTTATATTTTCATATTCGCTTAATAAGTGCTGTTTTACAGCTTCTACGTTAGCTTCACCTTTTTTATCTTGAGCTTGGATCAATAAGATTGGGCGGATATATTCTTTTTCGCCTTGAGCCAGCACCTCTAATTTTTGGCGTTGAATGAGTGCATCTCTAATACAATCCTGCCAACCATGTGGATGTTCAGTAAGTACAACTGGAAGCTTAATCATTTCTGCGACTTTTAATTCAGCAGCGGATACTGAATAAAGAACATTATTATCTTTAGGTGTAGCTGTTAGCTCCACCAAACAGCTTGGATTCAATCTCTTTAATGTAGGAAAGAATGTCTTACCGCCACGGTTTTTATGTGCCTCATCGACAATAATGATCGGTCTATGTAAATTAAAGAAATTCACCAGTGAGTGTTTAACACGACCAATATCTTTTTCAGTCAAGAAAGGCTGATATTGCAATGTATCTGCCGTAACACGATCCATATCTTTGGTCTGAAAATCTGTTAAACCAGTGAAATGTTCACTCAAGGATTCATCAAAAGCGTAGGCATTGCGTTGAAATGTCTTTTCTTTATCAATATTAAAAATTTGAATCGTAGTTACTATCACAATACATGATTGATTAACATCATGTTTATTCAGTGTTTGTAAGCTTTCAATATCACAAATTTTTAATTTATCACCATAGTAGCTTTGCAAAGCTTGTCTATAGGGATGTGTTACATCTGCCAAAGCTGCAAGTGTCTGCTGACGAATCATATCCGTTGGAACTAGCCATAAAACTATAGGCGTATCCGTACTTGTATAATTTCGAGCAGCAATAGGAATACTATGGGATGCAAGTAAAGTTTTACCACCACCTGTAGGAACTCGTAGGCATACACTTGGAATGCCTTCCAAACGGTCGTTATATTGAATATTTTCGCCCACACACTGCTTAAAAGCTATTTCTGCTCCAAATGATGCAGCCAAGGTAAAAAATTGCTCTAAAGCTTGTAAAGACTGATTTTGATAATTTTTTAATTGAAGTGACATGGGTAATCCTTACTTAGCTTTATTGCCATAAAGTGAATATGGAATTTGTTTAAATTCAATATTCATTGCTTCTAATCGAGCAGGACTTAAACGGGAGGCTTCGCCAATCACTATTCGTTTACCATCATGGGCATGACATTCATTCAAATGATTCAATACGGAAGACGTAAGTACATTACCGCCATTTGGTCGTCTATCACCCAAAATGCCGTTATATAGTAAATAGTAGGCTGTCCCGTCGTGAACACCTAAGAATGGGTTTTCAAATGCTTCTGTTTGATTTAATGCGAATTTAGTTTCTAACCACCATACATAACTGGCAAGGTCTTTAAACTTCACATCAGAATTTAAGAAACCATTATCATCGAAAACAGGGCTACCTAAAGTATAGAAGCTAAAACCACCACCACCTTGCCAATCTACTGCTTTAGAAATACCACCTTGTTCACCCTCAATAACTTTTTCAAGCCGTGGAATTACATGGGTCTTTGCATGTTCACCCATTTCAATACCGATATAACGCCTGCTCATTTTGTGAGCAACAGCAGCCGTTGTGCCTGAGCCTAAAAATGAGTCTAAGACCATATCATTTGAATTAGTGGCAATTTTTAAAATTTGAGTAATAAGTCTTTCAGGTTTAGGAGTGCTAAAAGCTTCACTACCAAAAAAGACTTTTTGTTCCTTACGTGATTCATCGTTATGACCGACTTCATCAAAAGTCCACCATGATGTTGGAAGAATACCATCTTGAACTTCGGATAAATAACGCTTTAATTGAGGGGCACCGTCACCTTTTTTCCCCCAGTAAATTCTATTTTCGTTAATTAGCTTGACCATATTATCTGAACTAGTTAACCAACATCTTCCTGCGCTAGGTAAATACTCTTTGCCTGTGTTAGGGTTAGTAATAGGATATAAATAGGCTTGGGAAAGAGTTTTCACAGTTAAATTATCTGTACGCCATCTCCCTCTACCATCATTATCATCATATTTATAAAGTTGATTTTGCTTCTCAGTACGCGGAAGTAAATTTCTCAGAAATTTATCTGATTTTCTATAAACTAAAATATGATCATGTGAATCAGGAATACCCTTTGAATCATTCGCAACAGTATATTTTTTTTGCCAAACAATATTTCGAACAAAGTTTTTACGACTAAAGACCTCATCACATAGTACTTTTAAATAATGTGATTCGTTATCATCCAAAGTTATCCAAATAGAACCATCTTCAGCTAAAAGCTCTTTGAGTAATTGCAGGCGTGGATACATCATTGAAAGCCACTGAGCATGTTCTAACTTATCGTCATAGTGCTCAAAAGCTGATTGTGTATTGTATGGTGGATCAATAAAAATACATTTCACCTGACCACCATAAAGTGGTAGCAATGCCTTCAATGCCTGTAAATTATCACCTTGAATAATCAGGTTTTCTTTTGCTTGCTTCTCATCGCCATAAGTTTTTTCGAATTTTAAAAGATGGTATGGAACTTGGGTCGCTGTTTCTTCAGCTTGGTTTCGATTAACCCAATCAAGTAAAGGCATGACATCACTGAATGTAAGATAAAAGTGGCTTTATTGTATCAATCTTTTTTAATGAAAAAACGCAATAAACCGTTATACCCGTACAGGCATTATTCCCTAATAAAAAGTGTGAGCGTGTGAGACTACTCACCTAAGAACTCTTACGCGCGTAAAGGGTCAAAAGTGTTTTTTGGACATGGTGTAATTAATTGAAATTAATGCTATTTTTTAGTTTGTCGCGTTCCACTTGGCGTTCCATTTCGTTCCGCTTTGAGAAACTGGAACGACAAAATATGCAGATACAGGAGAAGTGCGGTAGGTATAGTGTTTTAACTATTAAAACTCTAATTGATAAGGTTTGATTGAATGATGGTTCTATTCAATCAATCAGGTTGTAATGAATTTCCACATGACCCACATTGGTGGTAGATGAAAAATATTGGGTCATATGTCAAATGCCACCCATGAGCATTTTAAATGTGGTTCGGTACGGTGGAGAAAATAGGGTTTAGGCACACGCTAAAAACTGCCTAGCATTGATTAAATTAGTCGCCATATAGTCACAGTGTGTTTATTTAAATATTAAAATATTGTTTTATATGTATATATTTAAATAAATTACATTCTGTATTGGAAAATAATTACAAAATTCTGAATGATGCACATGGCTGTGTCATTCAGTCACCTCGTTAACCGTATCTTTTTAGAACCTTTAAAAACTCATCTAGCTCATTTTGATCAACTTGTGCGTCTTTGAGCACGTGGTGATGTAAATGCTGTTCCATTAATTCACTCATCAAACCGTTTATTGCCCCTTTAATTGCAGCAACTTGTTGTAGTATTTCTATGCATGAAATATCTGGCTGTTCAACAGCATGCTCAATGCTGTTGATTTGTCCTTTTAGTCGTTTTACACGATTAAGTATTTTTTTATCCTGACCAATGTGACTCATCTGTGTTCTCTTGTATAATTCAATATACTGGTAGGGAGTATATTGGGTTTAAATATTATGCAGGATCATAGTGTATCACGTCATCATCAACATCAGTTTGATGAAGGAAATCCACTTGCACAAAAACGTATTTTGATTGCAACGATTTTAACGGCATCAATGATGGTGTTAGAAATATTCGGTGGATGGTTTTTCAATTCAATGGCACTTCTGGCTGATGGTTGGCATATGAGTTCCCATATGTTGGCTCTTGGTTTAGCCTATTTTGCCTATCGTGCGGCTCGTCATTATTCCAAAGATCGTCGGTTTAGTTTCGGAACGTGGAAAATCGAGATTTTAGCGGGTTATAGCAGTGCAATTTTGTTGATGGTTGTCGCCATTTTTATGGCGTTTCAGTCGATACAACGTTTATTTAATCCAGTTGAAATTTTTTATAATGAAGCGATTCCGATTGCAATTTTAGGTTTGGTCATTAACTTGATTTGCGCATGGTTACTTCACGATGATGGGCACCATCACCATCACCATCACCATCACCATCACCATCACCATCACCATCACCATCACCATCACGAGCATGACCATGGGCATCATCACCACGATTTAAACCAAAAAGCTGCATTTTTACATGTAGTTGCAGATGCAGTAACTTCTGTTTTTGCAATTATTGCGCTTTTCGCAGGTAAGTATTTCGGATGGGATTTTTTAGATGCACTTTTAGGAATTTTAGGTGCTATTTTGGTTGCAAAATGGTCTCTGGGATTAATGAAAGAGACAGGAAAAACCCTTTTAGACGCAGAAATGGATCATCCTGTGGTTGAAGAGATCCGTGAAGTCATTGCTGAGTTTCCTAAATATATTGAAATTACGGATATTCATGTCTGGAAAGTCGCGAAAGGTAAGTTTTCTTGTATTCTGGCACTCGAAACTGATGATATTTCTTTAACCGCAGATCAGATTCGTCATGCTTTGTCCATTCATGATGAAATCGTGCATATATCTGTAGAAATTAATACTCTAAAACCTATTTATGTTCCACGTGAAACATTGGCATAAATGAGTGGAAGTTTAGTTATAACTCGGTAATCAGTTCTGTTTTAAAAAGCTGAACTGATTAAAATGATCTCCTCTCCTACCTATGAGTCAGTTTTATGCTTAAAAAATTAGGAATATTGGCGTTATTTAGCCTAACTACAAGTGTGAGTTTCGCTAATGTAGATACTGTTAGGGAAAATATTAAAAAACAATATCCTAATTTGAAAATTAGCAATATTCAGAAAACTGAAATGCCCGGGCTATATAGCGCTAATCTTGATCAGCAAATCATTTATGTTGGTGAAGATGGGCAACATATGTTTGTAGGCTCTATGATTCGGCTAAAAGACCAAAAGAACTTAACCAAAGATCTAGTTTTAGGACAGAACTCAATTGATTGGAAACAACTGCCTTTAAAAGATGCGATTAAAACAGTCAAAGGTAATGGCCAGCATGTTTTAGCAGTATTTTCTGATCCAAATTGTCCTTATTGTAAGCAGCTTGAACCTGAACTCGATAAGCTTAAAGATGTGACTATTTATACGTTCATCTATCCTTTAAAACCTCAGTCTATTGTGGTTTCTAGACAAGTTTGGTGTGCACCAAATCAATCTTACTCATGGAAAAAACTGATTCAGCAAGGTGTTAAACCAACAGTTACGAGCTGTGCGAACCCAATTGACCGTAATTTGGAATTAGGAAAAAAACTCGGCTTTAACGGCACTCCTACTTTAATTTTTGCAAATGGTTTCAAACTGGTTGGCGCACGCTCTGCTGAAGAAATTCAGGCCGTATGGAAAGAGTTAGGTCTTTAAAATAAATTAAAAAAAGCACCATAAGGTGCTTTTTTTATAAATGAATTAAAGTTTAGCTTTTTCGTGCAATCAAGTTGTAGATAAAAAGAATAACGATGGCACCAATCACGGATGCGATAAAGCCTGCAGCTGAGTTTTCGCCGTAAAGTCCAAGTAAACGACCACCATAAGTAGCTAGAAGTGAACCTGCAATACCAATCAAGGTCGTTACGATGAAACCTGCTTTATCATCCCCAGGATGCAAAGCACGAGCGATTAAGCCAGCAAAGAAACCAACTACAATAGCAACAATAAGTGACCACATATTTGTTCTCCAGTTGTTTTTTTGATGAAGTTAATGATTTTGCTTCATATTCTATCGTGCGGTAGAGCTGTCTATTTTGTCTGTAGCAGATTGCGACTTTTTGTGTCTTTTTTGTTCAAAGCTAAGGCTTTATATAAAAAAATAGCACCTTGCGGTGCTATTTCTCTGAAATTTATAAACCAATTTCACCAATAAATGGCAAGTGGCGATATTTTTGATCGTAGTCTAAGCCGTAACCCACAATGAATCTGTCTTCAACTTCAAAACCTAAAAATTTCACTTCAAGATCAATTTCACGGCGAGATGGTTTACTCACTAATGTGCAGAGTTGAATCGAATTTGGCTCGCGAGTTTGCAACATTTCAACGACTTTGCTTAAGGTATTGCCTGAGTCGATAATGTCTTCAACCACCAATACATCTTTACCGCGAATTTCACCGTCAAGATCTTTTAAGATTTTAACATCTCGACTTGAAGTCGTACCGCCGCCGTAGCTAGACACTGTCATGAAGTCGAGTTCATGCGGTTTGGTAATTGTACGGCACAAGTCTGCCATGAAAATAACAGAACCACGAAGTAGTCCAATAAGAACTAATTCTTTATCACTATTTGCATAGTGAGCGTTAATTTGCTCGCCGAGCTCTTTGACTTTTGCTTGAATTTCTTCGGTTGAAATCATGATGCTCATTGCAACAGTCATGGCAGATTCCTACAAGATATAAAAGAAAAAATAAAAAAGGTGTTGACCTGCAACACCTCGAAAATCTGAGTTAATGGTAAAATTTTAAAGCAAAATGACGTTTCATGCACCCTTTGATGGCTGTGAAATTTTATCATTTTGCGGATTATGTCGATCACGCTTTAACACAACAGCACATATTCCAAATAATAACAAAAACTTAACAATGCCTTTTTTATTTGGCTGTTTCTTTTTGATAAGCACGTTTTCCATAAATATAAGTCGCCTCAATATTACGGTCATCACCTAAAGTGAATAAAGCAAACAGCGAATCTTCAACAGTTTTGGATTTAGACTGGCGAAGTTGCTGTAATGCAGTTGGCTTAAGATTTAGTACCACAAAGTCTGCTTCTTTACCGACATTGAAGTTGCCTAACTGATCTTGCAAATCAAGCGCTTTTGCGCCGCCTAAAGTTGCATGATAGAGCGCTTCATAAGCTGAAAGTTTATCACCTTGTAACTGCTGAACCTTATAAGCCTCGTTAACGGTTTGCAGTAAACTAAATGATGTACCAGCACCGATATCTGTACCCAATCCCACTTTCACTTGTTTTTCCCATGTTTTTTTCAATGGGAATAAACCACTGCCTAAGAACAGGTTTGATGTTGGACAAAATGCGATAGCCGATTGTGTATCATGCATACATTGCCATTCTTGATCTTCTAAGTGAACGCAATGAGCAAATACAGAACGTTTACCAGTCAGGCCATAATGTTGATAAACATCTAAATAGCCAGCTTGTTCTGGAAATAAAGATTTCACCCAAGCGATTTCATCTTTGTTTTCACTTAAATGGGTATGTACATATACATCTGGAAACTCTTGTTTTAGCCGCCCTGCTCTTTCTAACTGTTCAGGTGTAGACGTTGGTGCAAAACGTGGGGTAATCGCATAGAGCGCACGGCCTTTACCATGCCATTTCTCAATCAGTGCTTTGGTGTCGCTGTAAGCCGTTTCTGGCGTGTCACAAAGCGCTTCAGGGGCATTGCGGTCCATAAGTACCTTACCAGCAATTAAACGCATCTGAACGCGTTCTGCGGCTTCAAATAAGGCATCAACAGACTCGGGATGAACTGTACAGAACACTAGTGCTGTGGTTGTACCATGTTTTAAGAGTTCTTGAACAAAGAATTGGGCAATTTCACTTGCATATGCTTTGTCCTGAAACTGGATTTCAGTTGGGAAAGTATAAGTATTGAGCCAGCTTAAAAGTTGTTCGCCGTATGCTCCAACCATTTCAGTTTGCGGGAAATGAATATGGGTATCAATAAAGCCGGGTACAATCAATTGTTCTGGATAATGTTGAATCTCAACCCCAGCAGGTAGATGCGCCTGAGCGTCTTCCCATGCACCAAACCATTTGATTTTTCCATGTTCACTAACCAATACACCATCTTCCAAATAGCGCACTTGATTTGGAATATCTGTTGGCTCAGAGACGGTTTGCTGGATATCTAAAAAACGACCACGCACAACGGTGGTATTTGCGATCAATGACATGGAAAGCCTTTATATTTTCACTTTTTTCGATTGATTGTACCCCAGTTAGCTAATATTTAAACGGTATAACGTTTACTTAGTCCCCATTCAGCCAAAATCCGTCGATAAGTTGTTGATGAACGGTCTGCTTCAAAATGTGCTTCCATCATTAAATCAAGCGGCAGTTCTTCTGGCTTTTGTGATTCGACCATATCTTGGTCTTCGGCAAAAATTTGGGCATTAAACGCATATACCTTTTCTAAATCACCTGTCTGATCAAAGTTACGGGTGAGTGGAACAAATAAACGGGTTTTATTGATTGAAATAGGACAGCACGCATTCAAGATTTTTAAGACCCCACCTTCTGGAAAATCGACTGTAAGGACGGCTGAAAAAGGTGGATAGACATCAAAGGTGCGCTTCCACAAAAAGCCTTCTGGCTCGAGATGTTTTAGTTCATGTGGATAATTACTGACATTACTGATATAGACCGTTTTTAAACCATAGTCGGTACGTTCAGTGTGATATTTAGGGACGATGGGGTTATCGCGATTCGCAAAGGCATTGTGATGTACCCACGCAAAATGAGCGACATCGATAAATCCTTCAAGTTGACGTCCACTAGAACCACCAATATTGACGAAAGGCGGTAAAATTGATTGATGCTCTGCGTGGTCCCAAGTATCTAATATAGGAATATTAGCTTTAGCAATATCACGACCATGAATACTGGTCCAAATGAGACCATATCTTTGTACAACTGGAAATTTGGTCAGAGAAAAACGATCAGAAATTTTAGTCAGTTCGGGCTGAGCTGGTATTTGGGTACATTTCCCTTCAGTGTTATAGCGTAGACCATGATAAGGACAGACAATCTCCTCACCATCCACCCAACCTTTGGTTAATGGCACCCCACGATGTGGGCAAATATCTCGAACCAGATGAATTTCCCCACTTTCTGTTTTATATAACGCCATATTGACGTCTAGTAGCGTGACTCGTTGAGGTGCAGTAGAGACATCTTGAGTACGTGCGACGGGATACCAGTGAGTAGATAAAATTTCCCAATCTTTTGCTTCAAAATTGCTGTTACACGGCATGGCAAGGGGCGTTAAAGTTGGAATCGCATTCATGGCATCACTCCTTAAAAAAATCAGGGCTCTCGCGAGCCCTTAAAATCTAGGCTTTTTTCTTTTTAGGAGATGCAAAGAGCTTGCCAATATTGATTTTTAATTAAAGAAATAAGAATAAAAGTATTAAATTACATAAGATTAAATCATTATATTTTTGAATTTTTGATCTAATTTAGCTTTAAAAACCAAAAATTATTATTCGCTATATACTTAAAATGCACTGATTGACTGCGTGGAAGGTACAATAAAAAAGCACCTAAAAAGTGCTTTTTTATGTCTCTAGGCGTTTATTACTCAACAAAATAATGTGCTGCAAAGTGAGCATCATTACCAATAATGTCATAGCAATCTTCACGAATAGACATGCCTGAACATTGATGTCCAACCATCCATAAACCGAGTGTAGGTAGTTGCCCTGAAAATAATGGGGTATCTACCCATTTCTGTACGATATAACCATATTTGTCATAGTCATCAAAATAAAAGCTACCAGAAGCCGCGCCTTGGTCATGGCCGTCTTGTAAAACTCGAATATTGGCCCCTTCCCTTGCCAAAATCGGCTTTTTCACCCATTTGCCAGACAAAGCTTGTTGCGGGTCATAGGTATGGGTTTCGACCAACAATGGATGGTTTGGGTAACGCTTCCAAAGCTCAACCAAAATCGCTTTATTTGAAAGTAACATTTTCCAGCAGGGTTCAATCCACTGTGTTTGTGGGTGGATATATTGAGAAAATGCTTCTTCCCAAATCCATTCCCATGGGTAGAGCTTAAATATGTTTTGAATGGGCTGATTATGGAGATCAACAAAATCTTGCCCGTTCCAGCCTATATTCTCCATAGAAAGCTCGGAAACTTGTAGATGAGCTTGATAAGCGGTATCCATTAAGTACTCTAAATTACCCCAGTCTTCCCTTCCGGCTTCCTGACAGGCAGCAAAATGTACATGGCTACCACGCGGTAAAATTGTTTTCCAGCGTTTAATCAGGTCTTCATGAATGCTATTGAATTGATCTCGGTTTGCAATGCCTGAGACTTGTTCTATCCACAGCCACTGCGCGACAGAGGCTTCGAGTAAGCCAGTAGGTGTATCGGCGTTATATTCCAGCATTTTGATATTTCGCCCATCGTAAGCGAAATCAAAGCGGCCATACAGCATGGGGGCATTTTGTTTCCATGAATGTTCAATATGGTTTATAGCTGTTTCTGGAATTTGAAAATAAGCAGGATAGTCGCCCCGTTGAATGAGGTCTCCTACTACCGATAAACACATCTGATGCAGTTCATTTGCCGCATCTTCCAGTTGTTCAATCTGTTTAAGGGTAAACTCATAAGCAACTCCTTCAGACCAGTAAATTGAGCCATCAAGAGAAGGTAAATTAAAATAATCAAAACCAATATTTTGATGCTCCACTTGCCAGTCTGGTCGTGGAGTAAATATTTTTCTTTTCATATTAAGTGAATGCCTAAAGACTTAGCCGCCGAAAGAAAAACCGCTACGGCCAAAACCACCACGAATTGGGGATGAAGAAGACGCGCTTTTCGCTGTGCTTGAAATAACTGGTCGGCCTACACTCAAATTGCTGTAAGGATGTAAGGTATTGCCGCGAAAAGAAACTTCCCGATTATTTCGATAATACGCAGGACCTAAATAGCGACTACCAACATAGCTAGAACCATGTCCACTGGAGCTATTTTCTTGTTTACATGTTTCATTATTCCAGTCGCGAGCACAGTCATATTGGTTGTTATATACGTCTTGTACTAAAGGACCATCATTATGGCTACATGCCGTGAGTAATAGAGGGACAACGACAAGATTAATTTTTTTAGAACGCATGAGACTCCACACATTTTAATAAGTATGTTCGGCATAAAATACCGAATAGCTGTTATCTATTATGTTTCTGATTAGGAAAGATAAATTTTAAGTTGGCATATGATATTGATCAGCGCTTTTAAAGTACAGAGCTTCTATGTACTATTACATGGTGGATAACTTTAGTATTTTTTAAAATATGACAAATATTTATAATAATTATCAACAAGATTTTATTGATTTGGTAATGAAATCTCCTTGTTTATTAAAGATATTATTTATTATTTCTCAATTGCATCCAAAAGTTTATTTAAGTGCTGGTGCTGTGAGAAACACTGTTTGGTCATATTTACATGGTAAAACTTATGATTTAAATACAAGTGATATGGATGTGATTTATTATAATGCTAATGAATATGATGATAGTTATCAAAAAGAATTGCAAAGTGATTTAAAAAGCAAATTTCCAAATCAAGATTGGGATGTTGTTAATCAGGCTTTGGTACATACATGGTACCGTAAAGATAATGGTGAAAAAATTCAGCCATTAACTTCGATTGAGGAAGCATTATCATTATGGTCAGAAACAGCAACAGCTGTAGCAATACGTTTCGACAGTTTCGGCAATTTAGAAATAATTGCACCTTTTGGCTTATCAGATTTATTTGAATTGAATCTACGTTGGAATTCAGCTTTAGTTAGTTATCAGACTTTCAAAAATCGTGTAGAAAGCAAAAATTGGTTACAACAATGGCCAAAATTAAAAATAGTCAATTCTTAATTTAAAAAGGGCTTTCTATGAAAGCCCTTTAATATTATTCAAATAAAGATTCTATGAGATTTGTCGCTTATTATGACGTAAAGAGAGATAAGCAGTGATTGCTAACACTATTACGATAAAGCTTAACGAGATCCAGATTGGCATGTGGAATACATCAAGCAACAACATTTTCGCACCAATGAACAATAAAATGATGCCTAAGCCGTATGGTAAGTAATGCAATTTAGTCGCAGCACCAGCAAGTAAAAAGAACATTGCGCGTAAACCTAAAATTGCCATTAAGTTCGCCGTTAAAACAATAAACGGGTCGCTAGTTACCGCGAAAATAGCAGGAATAGAGTCTACTGCGAAAATCACGTCTGAAGCTTCAACCAAAATCAAAACTAGAAATAACGGCGTTGCCCACAATAAACCGTTTTGACGTACAAAGAATTTGTCACCTTCAAGCTGTGGTGTAATACGCATATGGTTACGTAACCATTTTAAGAGCTTGATATCTTCAATATTGGTTTCTTCATCTTGGCCTTTTAAGAACTTAAAGCCTGTATATACCAAGAACGCACCGAAGATATAAAGTACCCAAGAAAATTCTTGAACGAACCATGCACCAATAAAAATAAAGAGGGTACGTAGTACGATTGCACCTAATACGCCGTAGAGCAAAATTTTACGTTGTAGTGCAGCTGGAATAGCAAACGCTGCGAAAATCATTAACCAGACGAAAACGTTGTCAATTGCGAGGGACTTTTCGAGTAAGTAACCCGCAAAGTATTCCATGGTTTTTTGGTTTGCTAAAGTCACCCCAACTGTTTGTTGTAGGTAAAGCCATAAACCACCACCAAATAGGGCTGCGACGCTTACCCACGCTACACTCCAGTAAGCAGCTTGCTTAATTGAGACATCCTGACCTTGCTTTTGTTTAAAGCCTAAAAAGTCAATCAGGAGCATCACAATGACTATGCCAAAGAATGCTATGTACAGCCATAAATTGCCGATCGATTCCATAAATCCTCCATACATCCGGCAATTGGGCATAAAAAAACCTCGACCAGTTGCCAGATGAATTAAACATCTGTATCAACATGATCAAGGTCTTGCCTACACCATGAATTTCACGATGCTCAGATACCGACTTTTTAATAAAAGCGTATTGACGATATCTGACACATAACACTGCTGTTATGTTTGGAGGAGGCTACTCCCCTTGTCAAACTAAATTCTGTTTTGGATAAAACATATCCAAGTCGACATAGAATGGCAGATTTTTTTGTATTACGCAACTGAACTTAATGTCGTGGTTTGAATGCAAAAAAAGATCTATAGGTTATTTAATCAAACCGCGGTCTAAAAGTGGTTTGCATATAATTTGATAAAGGTGAATACAGAATGCAGTCAAACTTGTACCGTAAGCATTCCAGAAGTAATAACCTGCTGTATTGACTAGTAGTGCGACAATAAAAGCCCCTAACATGTCTAAAGGGAAATGCACACCTAAATAAATACGTGACCACGCCACTACAAATGATAAAAATAAAAGGATAATTCCAATTATTTTGCGCTGAGCAAACAAATAAGATAAAGCAATGGTGCTAAAAATCAGCATATGATTACTTGGAAAAGATGCCGTTGGTGCATGTTCAATAAAAGTCGTACCCACACCCATGACAAACGGTCTTGCGTGATGGTAAAACAAAGAAATAACGTAACCGACTAAAAGTGATACGCAGGTTAAAAAGACAGATTTAATGACCCTATTTTTTAAATCTTGATCGCCATAAAACCATAAAAATGTAAGGATGAATAAGAGAATATAGAGGAGATCATTAGCAAAAAAGATAGCAAGACGAATGATAAATTGACTCGCATCCTGAGCCCCATTAATCACATGGAATAAGCTAAGGTTGAGTGTTTCTAAAGACATTCATATTCCAAACAAGAACAAAAAACGTGGGCTATGATAAAGAATTAAGCCTGTTATCTTGATAAAGAATTGTCACAAAAATGAAATATAGTTTGTTTGTGAGTAAAGATTAAACAGCAGGTCTAGATATTTTTTAATGCGTATTCTGGGCGTTAATATTAAAGTGTTAACGTGTTGGCACTTTATTCGAGAACGTTATTTTATGACTACTCAAGAAAAACAGAAAAAATTAAGCTTGAGGCCCCTATCCCCAAGAGATCCTGATCAGCAGCATAGAGCAGCGACTCCACTCGAATTATTGTTCGATTTAATTTTTGTGGTCGCGATTGCAACAGCGGGTCAGCAGTTACATCATGCAATTATTGAAAATCACCTCTGGCATGCATTACCAAGCTACCTGATGGTATTTTTTGCGCTGTGGTGGGCATGGATGAATTTTTCATGGTTTGCTTCGGCTTACGATAACGATGATGCATTGTATCGGTGCCTTACCTTTGTACAGATTGTAGGGTCATTGGTCATGGCAGCGGGTATCCCTGATGTATTTCGTAGTCAGGATTTTGATGTAATCATTATCGGTTATGTGATCATGCGCATGGCCTTAGTGACTCAGTGGCTGAGAGCTGCAAAACATGATCCTGAAAGGCGTGTTACGGCTTATCGCTATGCAATAGGTATAGTCTTAGTACAAATTGGCTGGCTTGTCGCTAACTTTGCTCATGTACTTTCAATACCTCTATTTTTATTTCTGGTTGTAGTGGAATTATTTGTTCCAATCTATGCAGAAAAATATTCACCAACGCCGTGGCATCCTCATCATATTGTAGAACGTTATGCCCTACTCACAATTATTGTGTTGGGTGAGTCGATTGTCGGTAGTTTTAATGCCATACGTGATGCTTTAGCCGCTCAGTCGATGAATATCCCTGCTGTATTCTTGATGATTGGTGGATTGATGCTGATGTTTGCCATGTGGTGGGCTTATTTCGATCGTAGTGAACAACACCATCATGTTAAAGGTGTGCGTCCGTTTGTTTGGGGTTATGGCCATTATTTTGTTTTTGTCAGTATTGCTGCGGTAGGTGCTGCGCTTGCTGCTGCCGTGGATGTTACAACCCATCATGCGCATATTTCTGATTTATATATGGGAATAGTTGTTGCTGTGAGTGTAGTGCTTTATACCACCTGTATTTGGATACTTTATGAGTTCCAATGCTTATCTGGCATCACGAAATGGTTTTACCCGATCACAGCCCTAATTATTTTATGTATTCCGTTTATTTGTAATAACGTGGGATATAGCGTTTTTGCGATGGGCATTGTCTATAGTTTACGTTTAATGGTTTCTAATAAATTTATGGCCAATATAGAGCCAGAAAAGCTTTAAAAGTCACTGACAAAAAAACGGGTTTTAATTTGAAACCCGTTTTTTATTGAATCATCTAGAGCGAAAGTTAAGCAGCTTTTGCCTTTAATGCGCTCATAAGTTTTTGATGTAAGCCACCGAAGCCACCATTAGACATAATCACAACGGCATCGCCCTCACCTGCTTCATTAACAATACGTTTAATAATTTCATCAAGTGAACGGCTCACTTGAGCATGGTTAGAAGCAGCTTCAATCACTGGTTGTAGATCCCAATCTAAGCCTTCTGGCTGATACCAGATCACTTCGTCTGCTAAGCGTGCTGAATGTGCTAAGCCATCTTTATGACTGCCCATACGCATCGTGTTTGAACGTGGTTCAATAATGGCCCATAAACGGCGTTCACCTAAGCGTTTGCGTGCGCCATCTAAAGTTGTGTCAATTGCTGTTGGGTGGTGAGCGAAGTCATCATAAACCTCAATACCATTGACTGTACCGAGTAACTCCATACGACGTTTCACACCGCCAAAGTTAGACAAAGCTTCACAAGCTTGTTCAAGCGTAACACCTACATGTTGAGCAGCTACAATTGTTGCTAAAGCATTCGCTACACTATGCTGCCCTGTCATGCTCCATTTCACTTCACCAACGACATTACCATTTTCGAGTACTTTAAAATGGCTACCATCAATTGAAATGAGTTCGGCAGACAAAGCAGCTTTTTCATTTGCTTCTAGACTGGTACGAATCACGGGTGTCCAGCAGCCCATTTCAAGCACTTCATCAATATGCGTTTCAGTAATTGGCGCAATAATACGGCCTTCACTTGGAATAGTACGCACAAGATGATGGAACTGCTTTTGAATCGCTGCTAGGTCATCAAAAATATCGGCATGGTCAAATTCAAGGTTATTTAAAATCGCCGTTTTGGGGTGATAGTGAACAAACTTAGAACGTTTATCAAAGAAAGCAGAGTCATATTCATCGGCTTCAACGCAGAAGTATTTGCCACCACCTAAACGAGCACTTTCACTAAAACCAAGTGGAACACCACCGATTAAAAAGCCCGGATTTAAACCAGCTTGATCAAGCACCCAAGCCAACATGGTTGTGGTTGTTGTTTTTCCGTGAGTACCTGCGACACCAAGTACATGTTTACCTTGTAAAACATGATCGGCAAGGAACTGTGGACCAGAAATATATGGCAGGCCTTCGTTTAGCATATATTCAACAGCATCAATACCACGTTTCATGGCATTGCCGACAATAACCAAGTCCGGATGAGGCTGTAAATGACTACGGTCATAGCCTTGCATGAGTGTAATGCCTGCATTTTCTAACTGGGTAGACATCGGTGGGTAAACGTTTAAATCGGAACCAGTTACCTTATGTCCTAAATCACGAGCTAAAAGTGCTAAAGAGCCCATAAAAGTGCCACAAATACCCAAGATATGCAGATGCATTGCTCGCCTTCTCCACTGCTTTTGTACACAACATTAAAATGAATTGCTGTGTGTGCATTATTGATAAATTTGCCAGCAACGATAGCAAGGCTAAACTCGAAAAGATAGTCAAAAATCGTTGTTGTTCTATGTGTTTGAGACCCTAATAAAACTACAGCTTTATTTTTTAGATTTAAGCTGAATTACAGTTTTATCTTTTATAATGTTTTGTATCGTTAAAATACTTAAATCATCGTGATGATGAAGGATGTGCCTTTGAGCCCAACGGTTTTAGCTTTTACGCTATTAATTATTTCTAACTGCTTTATGACACTTGCATGGTATGGGCATCTTAAATTTTTGCACCATGCTCCACTTTGGCAAGCGATTCTATTCGGTTGGATTATTGCCTTACTTGAATACAGTTTTATGATCCCAGCCACTCGTATGTTAAGCGCGCAAGGCTGGTTACTCGGTGAAATGAAGATCACTCAGGAAGTGGTTACATTGGTCGTGTTTGTACCTTTTATGATTTTCTTGTTTAAGCAACCCTTTAAACTCGATTACTTATGGGCGATGTTATGCCTATTTGGTTGTGTTTATTTCGTATTTAGAAGCCAGTAATCTATGGTAGCTTGTATTGAATAATTGGTTCTATACAAGCTATTAATTTTTCAAATACCTGATTATATTTCAGATATCTAATTAATTAATATTAATAAAAATTGAGAATGTATCACTGTTAAAGCATGACATTTTTTGATGATATTAAAAATATTCGCAGAGCTAGTCAGTTAAATTTTCGTGAGATGAAAAATCAGTCTATAATAATGGGCTTCCGAACCATTTAAAACTTGGCTCTCGTCGAGATTTATCTTCTTTTACTTTTGTCTCTGGAACATTAGCAATGAATGCGGCCGCAGCACAAGACGCTCAACCTCTCGTTGGAATTATTATGGGTTCTCAATCTGATTGGGCAACTCTCGAAAACACAGCCAATATGCTTAAACAGCTTGGTGTCCCATTTGAAGCGGAAGTGGTATCTGCTCATCGTACTCCAGATCGTTTATTTGAATATGCAGAAACTGCACGTGATCGCGGTATTCAAGTGATTATTGCTGGTGCAGGCGGTGCAGCGCATTTACCTGGAATGTGTGCCGCAAAAACTGATTTACCTGTTTTAGGTGTGCCAGTTAAATCATCAATTTTAAATGGCGTAGACTCTTTGCTTTCAATTGTACAAATGCCAGCAGGTATTGCAGTTGGTACTTTAGCGATTGGTCCAGCTGGTGCAACGAATGCGGCAATTATGGCTGCACAAATCTTAGGTTTAACTCGTCCTGAAATCGCAAAAAATGTAGCTGATTTCCGTGCTGCGCAAACTGATAAAGTTGCAAGCAAAAATATTCCGGGTCAGGTGTAAGAGGCTGAGATGGATAAAACTATCGGTATTTTTGGTGGTGGGCAACTGGGCCGTATGATGGCTCAAGCAGCGTTACCATTAAATATTCAATGTACTTTTTTTGAAGCAAATACAGATTGTCCAGCAGGTGTTTTAGGCCAGGTTTTTTCTAGCCAAGATGAGCAAGGTTTAAAGCAGTTTATTGAAAGTGCTGATGTTTTCAGTCTTGAATTTGAAAATACGCCAGTTGAAGATGTTGATGTTTTGACACAAACCAAAGCATTGCACCCTCCCCGTGTTGCTTTAGCAACTGCGCAAAATCGTTTGTCAGAAAAAGCATTGTTTGATGAGCTTACTATTCCTGTTGCGCCGTATCGTGCTGTAGATAGCTTAGAAAGCTTGAAAAAGGCTGTGGCTGAGCTTGGTTTGCCGATTGTACTTAAAACTGCAACTGGCGGATATGATGGCAAAGGCCAGTTTGTACTTCGTTCAGAAGACCAGATTGATACCGCTTGGGCTGAACTTGGTCCTGCAAAAAGTCTAGTTGCCGAAAGCTTTGTTAAATTCTCTCGTGAAGTTTCAATTATTGCGGTGCGCGGCCAAAATGGTGAGGTAAAAACTTGGCCACTGGCTGAAAATCACCACCATAATGGTATTTTATCGCATTCAATTGTTCCAGCACCGAATAGCGAAGCTTTGCAACCTGTGGCTCAAGACTACATTACTCGTTTGTTGAATCACCTTAACTATGTAGGTGTGTTAACTCTAGAGCTATTTGTGACAGAACAAGGCTTATGTGCAAATGAGATGGCACCGCGAGTGCATAACTCAGGTCATTGGTCCATTGAAGGCGCTGTTTGTTCTCAGTTTGAAAACCACATTCGAGCTGTTGCAGGACTACCATTGGGTTCAACAGATGTTGTTCGCCCAACGGTTATGATCAATATTATTGGTCAACATCCTAAAACTGAGGATGTACTTGCCTTAAATGGTGCTCATCTGCATCTTTATAACAAGTCAGAACGTGCTGGCCGCAAATTAGGCCATATCACTTTAATGCCTGTGGATAGTAATGAATTGACGAATTTATGCCGTCAATTGGCGGAAATTTTGCCAGAACCACTCGCTTTAACAGCAGATATGACCCTCTAAAAGTATTTTTAATTCTCTAAAAAGCGATCTTCAGATCGCTTTTTTTATCTTTTAAATTTAAAAATAATAGAACATGCATATTTTATGTTTGTGGATAACTCTGATTTAAACTTTTGAATTTAAAAAAGCTACTGTAATTTGAATTTAAAACTATAAATAACTGTTTTGGGTGCTTTTGAATTTAAAATTGGTTATCCACAAAAGTATTTTTAAATTTAAATGAGAGAGTTGGATGTACCTTTTTAAATTCAAAAATAGAAGTCTATTGGTATGGGGTTTTGAATTTAAAAATTTTGGTTGATCTTTAAATTTAAAAAAATACGGTTTTTTGGTGATTGGCTATAGCCTGTAATAAATAATAAGGTGATATAGGATTAAGGAATAAAGGTGTTTTGGCTGTATTGTGGATAAAGTTATCCACAATAAAGAAAGGTTTGTAGTTTAAATTTAAAGAAGTGCTTTTGAATTTAAACTTGAGTATCGGTTTTGAATTCAAAACTAATAATTTTGATTTAGAGAATTTTAAATTCAAAAATGAAGTAGAAAATTTGAATTTAAAACATGGGAAATGAATTTAAAGTAGAGATTATGAATTCAAATTTACGTTTTCTCTCTGAAATTTTGGACTCATAATGGTATGGTACTTACAAATTTAAATTTAAAAATTGAACTAGGATAATATGCGACGTTTTTCTTGTATTGTTGGCTCTGTATTTTTAGCGATGACTCAGGCTCAAGCAGAGCTCGTAATTAATGGTTCTACAATATCTAGCAGTGCTACTGTTCCAGTGGTGACGAGTGAAGATTATACGCCTAATAATAATTTCCAAAGCTGTTTGGCAAATTTACGTTCTCAAGCAATTTCTGCTGGAGTATCTGGTACAACTTATGATCGTTATACCCAAAACTTGACCCCAGATTATTCAGTTATTGATAAATTAAACTATCAACCAGAATTTTCGACGCCAATTTGGGATTATCTTTCTGGTCTAGTTGATGAAGAGCGCGTTGAGCTTGGTAAACAAAAACTGGCGCAACATCGAGATGTTTTAAACCGTGCTTCTCAAACTTACGGCGTGCCACCAGAAACAATCGTGGCAGTGTGGGGGGTAGAAAGTAATTTTGGTGATATTTCTGGAAAATATCCTTTATTACAAGCACTCGGGACTTTAAGTTGTGAAGGGCGTCGACAAAGTTATTTCCGCACTGAGTTTTTTGCCACTGTGCGTATTTTACAACGTGGTGACTTAACCGAAGATCAACTGAAAGGTTCATGGGCTGGGGCATTCGGCCATACTCAATTTATGCCATCTACTTATGAACGTTTAGCTGTTGATTTTGATGGAGATGGTCGCCGCGATTTAGTGTCGAGTACAGCTGATGCACTGGCTTCAACTGCCAATTTCTTAAATAAAGCAGGTTGGCAAACAGGAATGCCGTGGGGTTTTGAAGTCAAAGTTCCCCAAGGTATGTCAATTGAGGGAGAAGGGCGACGTTCAAAGAAAGCTTTAAGTAGCTGGAGTGCACGAGGGGTAACCCGAATTGATGGTTCTCCACTTGTTCAAGGGGCTTTATCTAGCAGTACTTCAGCGGGTTTAATGGCACCTGCAGGTGTAAATGGTCCAGTATTTTTAGTATTTAAGAATTTTGATGCTATCTACAGCTATAACGCTGCGGAAAGTTATGGACTTGCGATTGCCCATTTATCTGATCGTTTAAAAGGTGCGGGTCCATTTGTTGCGTCTTGGCCAACAGATGATCCGGGAACTTCACGTGCCGAGCGTCGTGAAATCCAACAGTTTTTGATTAACCGTGGCTATGATATTGGTGCAGTTGACGGCCTTATTGGAGATAAAACCCGCGTAGCTATTCGTCAAGAGCAAACTCGTTTAGGTTTAAATCCAACAGGACGGGCAGGGCAACAAATTTTACGCGCATTCCGTCAAGAACAAGCTCAAAAAATGATGCAATAAGCTGAAAATAATTAAAAAAAGGTCTGCTTATGCAGACCTTTTTTATAGGTACTTGTATAAGAGGATTACTCTAATTTAACTGCTTCCAAAATATCAAAAATAACTGACGTAACATCTTGGCTTAAATCACGATCATTAAAGATTTCATACGCAGTGATCGTGACATCAGTATCACTTGGTAATTGCTTTTGCTCTTCTTCAATTAAATGTTCAATCGGTAACAGAGTCTGTTTTACTTCAAGATGGAGAATATCTTTATATTCGATATTTTCATCCTCAAGCTCGATTTCATGCTCATTGAAAAAGGGAATTAAAATAGAATGGAGGTATGGTTTAATTTCAATAATATCAAACAGTTCAATGTCGCGAGTCTGTTCAATTGTGCTGATATGATCATTTACTTCAATCAGGATATGATAATAACTCATCTTGATCTCCATTCTATTTTCGTTAGCTCTTATGACCACAATAACATGACTTTGATACCAATTTCGATGTATCTATATAGAAATAGATACATCATTTTATATCAAGCTCTTAATTATTGAGGTAAAGCACTTAATAGATCACGGTCAGCATCCGTAAGTCCAGTGATTTTTTTGTCACCATCTTTACGTACTGAGTACATCAATGCATTTGGTTGATCACTATGTTTTAAACCAAGTGCATGTCCTAACTCATGAGCAATCGTTAAGCGTAAATCATCAATAGACTTAAACTCATAAATCACAATTTGTTTGCCGTTATAGATACCTTTTTTAAAGACATCCGCTTGAGCATTTTGCTTAAATTGGTTCAATGAATTATTAAACTCATTATTAATCTGATTAAAATGAGTCACTTTGACATTTAAGTCTTTAGCTTGCTGATTATATGCAGCAATTTCTTTCTTTAAAGCAACAGTTTGTTTTTGCAAATCTTTCTGAGTTTTAGCCCAAGATTTAGCGCTGTATTCAGGTGCTAATTTGCCTTGGTTAAGCTCCATCATTAGTTGGTCAAGATTTTTCAATTTGCCATTCAAAATCTGCTTCTTATTTTCAAGCTCAGACTGAGTTTGACCAAGGGTTTGCTTCAATTGCTTAATTTGTTGCTGTTCATCAATTACACGTTGCTGTTCTTGTTGGAACCGAGCTGCGATTTTTTGACGCTGTTCAGAACGGCTTTGACTATTATCGTAAACTAAACGAATTTCTAACTTTGCATTTGGATCATAAGTAAAATAATCCTGTCCAGTACCTTGTTTCCAAATGTCCGCAGCTTGTTGACTAATTTGAATTAATTGGTCTTGGCTTAAACCAAAACGTGGATCAATATCAGCAATTTTGTAAGTCAAATGTTGACCTGCTTTTTGCTGGATTTGAGTATGAGCTGGAGTTGCAAGATTAGCATTAGCCTGAAAATTAGAAAAAGCAAAGGCTACGCCTAATAACAAAGATGTTAAACGCATAATCGAAGGGGGGAGATTTTAAAAAAAACGTATTATAAGAATATAAAATGAAAAATCAATCAAAAAACGTACAAATCAGAAAAATAAATGAGACTTTAGTCTCATTATTTTTTACCAAATGCCAAATTATTTTTTAGAAAAAATTTAATATATTTGGTTTTATTTAGTTTTTTTAATCATTTAACTTTAACGATTTTTCCTTAATTTGGTCTATAAATTGAACTTAATAAATCTAAATCTGAATCTGTTAGTTTAAAGTTATGAATATCTTGCTCTTTTAAATAGGGATACATTAAAGATTTAGGATCAGTCGTATGTTTTAGCCCTAAAGCATGCCCAAGTTCATGAGCAAGGGTCAAGCGTAAATCATTTAAAGAAGCATAACCGTAAATCTGAATTTGGTTTTGACTGAATAATCCTTTATGGAAGGGTTGAATACTAGTTTTCTGCTCTAGCTTGAATTGTGTTTTTAAAGCGCTTAAATCACTTTGCTCTCGATTTAGCTCTTTAATTTTTAAGTTAAGTGATTGAATTTTAAAATTTAGAATGTTGGATTCATTTTTTAAATTTTCCGATTTTTGCCCTAGTTGTTTTTGCCATTCTTTTAAATTATCGGCACTAGAGTATTGATGTTCTCCTTGATTAAAGCGCGTTACATCTTGTTGATATTGTTCAAACTCAACTTTTAGATTGAGCTTTTTCTTGTTTAAATCACTTGATAGTTGAGCAACTTCCTGTTTGTTTAGAACAATTTCTTCATTTTTAATGCGCCATGCTTCCTGCTTTTGCAAAAGTGCATCCAAATTGTTTTGTTGTTCATCTTTAATGAGTTGATGATCATCATAGATTAAGTTAATTGATAATTGAGCCTGTGAATCATAAATAAAATAGGTATTCCCAGTTTCTTTTTGCCAGATTTCAGCAGCTTGTTGGCTTACCTCAACTAATTGTTCTTTAGTGAGTTGAAACCGCGGATCAATAAAAGCAATTCGGTATTTTAAAGGTTGATGAGATGACTTAATTGGCAGATTGCTTTGAGCAAAAAGTGTTGTTTGTAAGCCCATGCATAAGCATAAGCTCAATCCCCACCATAGAAATTTTTTCATGGCAAAATAAAAAAATATAAATAAATCTTATTGTTAGCTACTTAATTTAATTCGTCAAAATGATAAAAATCTCAATAGTTTAGGTGAGGTTTGTGATATTGGTCGAAAAATTAAAAAAGATGTTCTCAGACTTGGCAATAATCAAATAATTAATGTAGTAAATAACAGTGATTTTTTAGCAAAAAAATATTATTTAAAATTAAATATTTAGTTTTTATGATTGATCTTTCTGACAGAAATATTTGAATAATATCATTAAAAAACTTATTGTTAATTTTTGTAAACAATAAAAAACCGCGCCTAAGCGCGGTTTTTTATCAAAGAAACAAATTATTTTTTGTCATCTTTAACTTCAGTGAACTCAGCATCTACAACGCCATCATCTGCTTTTTGTTGACCCGCATCACCACCTTGGAATGCATTTGGATCAAAGCCTTCAGCACCACCAGCTTGTTGCGCTTGTTCATAAGCACGTTGAGTGATAGGCATCAAGATGTTTTGTAAAGCTTCAGTTTTCGCTTTGATATCTTCTACATCATTTTCTTTTGTTGCTGCTTCAAGTTCAGAAACGGCAGTGCTTACAGCTGTTTTTTCATCTTCAGTAACTTTGTCACCAAGATCTTTAACAGCTTTGTTCGAGCTTGAAATTAATGCATCAGCTTCGTTACGAGCTTTTGCAAGTTCTTCAAACTTACGATCTTCTTCAGCATTCGCTTCAGCATCTTTAATCATTGCTTCGATTTCAGCATCAGACAAACCTGAGTTCGCTTTAATCTGGATCGATTGCTCTTTACCAGTGCTCTTATCTTTAGCAGATACTTTCAAGATACCATCAGCATTGATGTCGAAAGATACTTCAATTTGTGGCACACCACGTGGAGCAGGTGGGATGTCGCCTAATTGGAAGTTACCCAACAATTTGTTTTGTTGAGCCATCTTACGTTCACCTTGGTAAACTGAAATGTCTACGGCAGGCTGGTTGTCAGCAGCAGTAGAGAACACTTGTGATTTCTTCGCAGGAATCGTCGTGTTTTTCTCAATGATTGGTGTTAATACACCACCCATTGTTTCAATACCTAAAGTTAATGGTGTTACGTCTAATAAAAGAACGTCAGTTTTGTCACCAGACAATACAGCACCTTGAATCGCAGCACCGATTGCAACTGCTTCGTCAGGGTTCACGTCTTTACGTGGCTCTTTACCAAAGAACTCTTGTACTTTTTGTTGTACAAGTGGCATACGAGACTGACCACCAACCAAGATCACGTCAGAGATGTCTGAAGTCGAAAGACCAGCATCTTTAAGTGCGATTTTACAAGGCTCAATAGTACGAGCAACTAAATCAGCAACTAAACCTTCAAGTTTCGCACGTGTTACATTGATCACTAAGTGTTTAGGACCAGTTGCATCAGCAGTGATGTATGGAAGGTTGATTTCAGTTGCATTTGATGAAGAAAGCTCGATTTTTGCTTTTTCAGCAGCTTCTTTCAAACGTTGTAACGCAAGTGGATCATTTTTCAAGTTCACACTTTGTTCTTTCTTAAATTCTTCAACTAAGAATTCAATTAATGCGTTATCAAAGTCTTCACCACCAAGGAAAGTATCACCGTTTGTTGATAACACTTCGATTTGTTGGTCGCCATCAAGGTCTGCGATTTCAATGATTGATACGTCAAAAGTACCACCACCTAAGTCGTAAACTGCAACTTTACGGTCGCCTTCTTTTTTGTCCATACCGAACGCAAGTGCAGCAGCAGTTGGTTCGTTAATGATACGTTTAACGTCTAAACCAGCGATTTTACCCGCATCTTTAGTCGCTTGACGTTGAGCATCATTAAAGTAAGCAGGAACAGTAATAACTGCTTCAGTAACTGTTTCACCTAAATAGTCTTCTGCAGTTTTCTTCATCTTTTTCAAGATTTCAGCAGAAACTTGTTGAGGCGCTAATTTTTTATCGTTTACTTCAACCCAAGCATCGCCATTGTCTGCTTTGATGATCTTATAAGGTACAAGACCGATATCTTTTTGTACCGCTTGATCTTCATAACGACGACCGATTAAACGCTTGATAGCGAATAATGTATTTTTCGGGTTAGTTACTGCCTGACGCTTAGCACTTTGACCTACTAAGATCTCGCCATCTTTATAAGCAATGATCGATGGAGTTGTACGTGCGCCTTCAGCGTTTTCGATTACTTTTACTTTATCGCCTTCAAGTACAGCAACGCATGAGTTGGTAGTACCTAAGTCAATACCAATAATTTTTGCCATGTGACGTTTTCCTCAAAAATTCTTTTGCAATGTTTTTGCTTGTTATCCGATATGAGAGTGAATCTATTTTTTTCAAGCGTTTTAGCGAAAAAAAATCTAAAAACTCTCAAAAAATTATTTATTGACCAACCATAACCATAGCAGGGCGCAATAAGCGGCCGTTTAATGTATAGCCCTTTTGTAAAACGCTACCGATTTCATTCGCTTTAGCATTTGGGTCAATACCGACAGCTTGATGTAAATCTGCATTGAAGCCATTTTTTGTATCAGCTTCTACAACACCAAATTTTTCAAGTGTGGTTAACAGCGACTTCAAGGTCAGTTTAATACCTTCAAGTACTGGCGTTTCTTCATCACCAGCCGCTTGAATTGCACGCTCTAAATTATCAACAGAATCTAGTAATTCTTTTGCAAATTTTTCAAGCACAGTCTCTTTATGCTTGTCAGACTCACGTTGAATACGCTCTACACTTTTTTGTGCTTCGTAAACTGCATTCGCAGTACGTGCTTTTTCAAGTTTTAGGCTTTCTTCTAATTTGGTGATTTGCGCTTGTAAAGATTCAACGGTAACGTCGTTTGCTTGCTCTACACCTTCAGCCTGAGTTTGCTCATTAGATTGCTCTGCTTGCTCGTGTTGAATGTCTTGAGCTTGCTCATTTTGCTCATTAGCCATTGATGATCTCCGTTTAAATGGGTTTTTAAACATGTACAGTCCTTTTGGCATCAGCATTTACTGGGTAAAACCTGAACTGCCATGCATATGCTGTAATTCATTAATAGGGATGAAGTATGGGCATTGCCTAAAAATTCAAGCGTACACGGCAATTTAAAACTTTTAATTTTGCGGTTTTAAGTAAAAATCTAAATTTTCGATCATAAAAGCAATAAATTCCTGAGTTATTTTGGGCAAATGTTGTCTTGAAGCATATACCACCGACAAACTTAATTCGGGAGCCGAAAAGTTTTTAAATAAAGGAACTAATCGTTTTTCTTTTAAATCTTTTTTAACTAATAAAGTCGGTAACATTGCCACACCTTGAGCATGTACACACATGTCATAAACAGCATTTACATCATTACTTTTAAAGGTGACGTTTAAAGGATAATTCTGCGGTTGCTGTTCAGTATCAAAAAGTGTCCAAAATTGATGTTGGCTATGGTGAGCTAAACATTCATGTTGAATAAGTTGCCTTGGATGGGAGAGGGGGCTGTGTTGCTTTAAATAATCAGGATGAGCGCAGAAAACGGACTCGATTTGACAAACAGGTCGTGCAATTAATCCATCTGCAACTTTTTGCGTTATACGTAAGGCTAAATCGACCTGTGCATCAATTAAGTCCATTGTATTTTCAGTCAGATATACATCAAATTGAATATGCGGATGTTGCTGTTTAAATTGGCGAATACATTCTCCAACCCCTAATTGAAATAAAAATAAACCGCAGGTAAAACGAATCGTACCATTATGTTGTTCAGGTGCGGCTAACTCTTGTAGAAGTTGCTGTTGTTGTAAAATATTTTCGCAGTAGAGGAGGGCTTTTTCACCTGCTGGTGTGAGAGATATTTTTCGGGTATTTCTTTGAAATAGTCGAGTTGAGAAGGTGTGCTCTAGGTGCTCAAGATAGCGAGAAACCATTGCACGGGAATAATTTAGATGTTCGGCAGCTTTGGTTAAATTGCCATGTTGAGCAATAGAAACAAAGACGTGTATGGCTTTTAATGTGTCCATATGTTTTATCATTATTACAATATATGCAACAGTTTATCTTAATTTAGTGCATTTACCTCACAAGAATTGCAATTTAAAGTATTTCTCATGAAATTGGAGATACATAATGAAATTTTTTAAATTAACTGCTTCAGCCTTAGCAACTGCGACTGCTTTAACGGTAGCTTCCTCAGCTTTTGCGCAAGATTTGAAAATCCAAAGTTTTCTGGCTAAACCCGAACATTTCGGTGTGACTTCTACTTTAATTGAAGGCGATAAAGAAGTTCTGTTGGTAAATGCGCAATTCTCAAAATCTGAAGCATTACGTATTGCTGCGGATATTTTGGATAGTGGTAAAACATTAAAGACAATTTTCGTAAGTTATGGCGATCCGGACTATTACTTTGGCTTAGATGTATTTAAACAATACTTCCCAAATGTACAAATCATTGCAACACCAGAAACTGTTAAACATATCCAAGATACTCAAGCGCTTAAAGTAAAATACTGGGGCCCACAAATGGGTGCAAATGCGCCTAGCCAAATTATTGTGCCTCAAGCTTATGCTGCTAAAACTTTAAAACTAGAGAATGAGTCAATCGAGATTAAAGGTAAGAAAGAACTTACTTATTTATGGATTCCTTCTTCAAAAGCAGTTGTAGGCGGTATTCCTGTCTCTTCAGGTATTCATTTATGGATGGCAGATACGCCAAAAGTTAAAGATCGCAATGAAGTGATTCAAGCTTTAGAAAGTATTAAATCACTCCAACCTCAAACTGTTGTTCCAGCTCATATGGTTGAGGGAGGTCCACAAGGTTTGGATGCGGTTAACTTCTCTATCGACTATCTCAAGAGCTATGAGAAAGTGGCCAAAGTAAGTAAAAATGCGAGTGAGCTAAGTCAGCTCATGCAGAAACAATATCCAACATTAAAGAGTGTGGATAGCCTAGAACTAGGCGCAAAAGTTGTAAAAGGCGAGATGCAATGGCCATAATTTGAATCGAAACACTATAAATTTTTTAATAAAGCCGTGGTCTATCCCCGGCTTTTTTTATGAAATAAGGCATTTTCAAGTAAAAAGTCTCTGTAACATTCTACGCACCTTATATAGCGTTTCTATGAAGAGAAAATTTTTAACGAGGGTAAAAGGCTAAGATAAAAATTAGAAATTGATAAAAATAAACAAAAGCTTAAGTTATAGCTTCTATATAAAAGGTAGAGGTGAGGCTAAGGAAGAGGTTTTAATAAAAAATTGCACAATTTGTACTTCTATTACTACAAAAGACAACCAATGATACGCACGCCAGAAAAAAAAATTGTGAATTATAGGCAGCGCGAAGATGAACTTTGCATTTAAATGTTTGTCGTAATGAAAGGAAAGTGATTATGAAAAAATTAGGTCTTATCTCTGTAGTACTTGCTGGTGTTGCTTTTACAGCTGTTGGTTGTGCATCTGAAGCTGGCTTAAATGCATCAGGTTCAGCTCAAACTAGCGCTAGCCCATCTGGCGTACAAGCTGGTGTTGGTGTAGATGCTGGTGTTTCTGGTCAAGCACAACCAGGTCAAGTTGATGCTGGTGCTTCTGGTTCTGTTTCAGGTTCTGCAACTGCTCAGTAATTCTTAGCGATAAGAACAGTTAAAAGATTATAGAGTACATATATTCAAGATGCCGATTTATATATGAAATGAGCTGCTACTCATTATTCTATAGTCAAGAGAATGTGGATTTCTCAATAAAAAAGCCCCAAGAGATTTTTTCTTTGGGGCTTCCATATTCCAATAGATTTTAGTCATCATCATGATAATCTCTATGATTGTGATCACGATCTTCTAATCTTTTCTTCTCCCATTCACGGTGTCTTTTTTCCCACTCACGACGATTTCTATCCTGTTCGCGAGCATCCTTACGTTGTTGTTCGTATATTCTCTTACGCTCTTCCCAACGTTTTCGTTCCCAGTCACTATAGCGACGTCCATCATAGCGGTCATCATCATGATCATGGTAAGCATAACCACCGCGGTAATAAGGATCATCTGTATAAGCAACACAACCTACAGTTAAAAGACTGGTTGCTAATAAAGTAACAACTAGTTTTGCTGACATAGCACAATCTCCTTTTGTCTGTTAACAATAATTGGCAAAAAAGTCCTGTTTTAAACGACAGATTTGTTAATGACATTTGCTATAAATCAGATTAGCGTAGATTGGTTTTTACCTTTGTATCTTGATTACATGAGTTGTATGCGAATATAGTCAAACAACAAAGAATTCTGTAGAAAATATGAAGGATAAGAGGAATTCATGGAGATAGGCATGACAGCATTTAATCAAAAAATTCAAACATTGCTAGATAAGGGCCAAGGGCCTGCTGCTCGAGCTCTTGATAAGTTACCTCGATTAGCTCAAGAATCACTTGCCAAAATCCTTGGATATGCCTACCAATACCCAGAGCTCGACTCGTTTACTAAATGTATGATGGCCGTACAAATTAAACAGGGACGTATTGGTTTCATTGGTTCAGATCCTATTGAGTCTAGACGGCAGTTTGATACACAAATGTTGGCTATACGCCAGAAATCAACTGAAATTGATTCAGTAGAAGACATTCGTTTGCCGCTTCAAAGTGGAACTGTTTTCGCAAGACACTATCATCCTTCACCGAATAAAAAATTACCTCTGATTGTTTTCTATCACGGGGGAGGGTTCGTTGTGGGTGGTTTAGATACTCATGATGAGATTTGTCGTATATTGGCAAAATATGCAAAAGTACAAGTACTCAGTATTGATTATCCACTTGCACCTGAGGTCTCACCTCAACATTTAATCCAATCATGTGAAGATGCATTAGCTTGGGTATATCAAAATCGTAGACAATTAAAAATATTAAAAAATCGTATTGCTGTAGCAGGGGATAGTGCAGGGGGGAATATTAGTACGGTTGTGGCTCAACGATCAGTAAACAAACCTTATGCTCCACAAGCACAGCTTCTCATTTATCCTACAGTTGATTTTAAAAGCCGACATCCTTCTTTCTATGCCTATAATGAAGGACTGGTTTTAACAGATAATGATATCAATTATGTTACCCAATATTATGCAACTCAGCATAATGTAGAATTAGATGATCCAATTATTTCTCCAACCTATGGTAATTTGAAAAAGAACCCGCCAGCTTTCGTGATTACGGCTGGTCATGACGTATTGCATGATGAAGCGAAAATTTATAGCTATAAGCTAAGACAAAATGGCGTCAAAATGCATTATGAAGAATATCCAGATCAAACCCACGGTTTTATAAACTTGACACCTATTTCGAAAAAGGCAAAACGCTATACCATCGAGATTAGTAAAAACTTCAGAAAGTTCTGGGATAAAAATAGTTAAATAAAAGCTTAGTCCATGTTTCACGTGGAACGTGGACTAATACTCAAATCTAAAATATAAAGCACTAAATAAAAGATAATAAATACTCACTAGAATTCTTTTATATAGATGATTAAATTTATCCTTCATTAAGTTTGGCATTTTGTTGTAGGGAAAATATGAAAAAATTATTAATGTTATGTTGTTTGGGTATAAGCAGCCATTCAGTCTGGGCTGACACTTTAGTTGAAATGCAAACAAATTTAGGCAACATTGAAATACAACTTTATGATGATAAAGCACCAAACAGTGTGAAGAATTTTAAAGACTATATAAAGTCAGGTTTTTATAAAGATACGATATTTCACCGCGTAATTCCTGGTTTTATGGTGCAGGGCGGTGGACTTACTGCAAATATGCAGGAAAAGACTACGCGAGCACCTATCAAAAATGAAGCTGGAAATGGAATTGCTAACACACGCGGAACGTTGGCGATGGCTCGTACTGCAAATCCTGACTCAGCTACTAGTCAGTTTTTTATTAACGTTGCAGATAATAATTTTTTAAATCGTTCTGCTGGTAATCCGGGTTACGCAGTTTTTGGAAAAGTAATTAAAGGAATGGATGTGGTTGACCATATTGTTCAGGTCCCTACATCAAACTATGGCATGCATCAAAACGTACCAAAACAGGCTATAAAGATAGTAGATATAAAGTTTAAAACTCCTTAAAAATAAATTAACCATATAAATCATATATTTGTTTGTTTTTGAGATTTTTTTTGGCTGAAAAAGAACCGGTCGAACGTGCATATTTATAAAAGTGCTTGCGTACCAGTTTTTTTTCCCTATAATGCACTCATCCCGACGCGATACACGAGAATATCTTAGCTTACAGGGTTAAGATGAAAGCTTAGTATTGCGTTGAATTCTGTCTCTGACGAAGAGCAGAAAAATCATTAAGAGAATTGAAGAACAACTTGTGTGGATTTTTACTGGTTGATTAATCGAAATAATTTTCATTGATTGATTGGTTTGAATTACTCGAAGTTTATTTGAGCGAAATTTAAGTCAGTAATTGATGAGCCAGAATTGGCACCTTGTCTATAAATAAGGTGCAAAATGATTTTAACTGAAGAGTTTGATCATGGCTCAGATTGAACGCTGGCGGCAGGCTTAACACATGCAAGTCGAGCGGAGAGAGGTAGCTTGCTACTGATCTTAGCGGCGGACGGGT
>NZ_GG753606.1:0-25258 GCF_000163635.1 Acinetobacter sp. SH024
AAAGCTCTATAAGTCAACTTTTAAGAAGTAATACTATATTGCCTGTGAGTTTAGCCACCGCCTAAGGGCGGTTTTTTTATGGGTAAGAATAATGGATTCTACAGAATACTTTTGGCTTACTCGGAAAAAAGAACCTAAAACTAAAAGCTGGCCACTGCCAAAGCCTACACAAAAATATCTAAAGGCAGAAGAAGAATTTACTGAAACTTTAGATAATCTGGAAATTAAATATGAAAAGAAATTTCAGTTTAAGTCTACTAAGCACTGGCGGTTTGACTTTCATTTAATTGAGTATCGAATACTAGTTGAAATTGTGGGTGGTCCATGGTCTGGCGGTCGTAAGGGCAAACTTAAAAATAAAGCTTGTAGTCTTGATCGTTACGATGTGGCTGAAGAGATGGGCTACACCGTAGTTCGCATAGAGACAGCTTCAAGATGCCGCATTGATGAGTCTGGACCTTTGCAGTTACGGACTGAATACGCTAGTGAGTGGTTAAAAAATTTAAAGAGGCAAATATTTAATGGATCAGATCAGACCATTTCCTCCAACTGATTTTATTGACCAAGCAGATGAAGAGGAAGCGATTCGCATAGTACCTGCGTCTGATTTAAAAAACTGGGTAGTTGCTAATTTTCTTACACTTGGTGGACCTTTACATAATCCAGATCATGACCATATCGCTGAGATGCTTCATGACAATGAGGGGTTTTTGGCTTTTGCATGGGCTTCTACTGCTTATACGAGAGCTAAGCGCATGGTGCTCGGCCAATGTGAAAAGGTTATGTTTCAACAAGGCGGCTGGAAGAAAGCCCGTCAAGAGCAGCAAATGCGTGATTGGTTCGGTTTTGTTCCAATTTACTTAATCACTATCGATGCAAGCTTTTGTGAAAAGGCAAACGATAACGAGTTTTGTGCTTTGATTGAACATGAGCTCTATCACATTGGTGTAGAGCGAGATTCGGACGGTGAGATTATTTACAGCGATCATACTGGCTTACCAAAGCACTATTTAGCTGGCCACGATGTGGAAGAGTTCATCGGTGTTGTTAAGCGCTGGGGAGCTAATGACAGTGTTAAGCGGCTTGTTGAAGTCGCTAAAAACCCGCCGTTTGTTTCTGATTTAGATATTTCTAAATGCTGTGGAAACTGTGTAATTACCTGAGCCTTTTGGCTCATTTTTTTTGCCATGTTTCCTTGACGTACCTTGACGGATAGAGAGAAATGGCGACATTAAAAAAAGCAGAAACTCTTTATTGTACAATCGTTTGCTGTGTTTAACACCCCTCAAGAAACAGTAAGTCTCGTCAAGGAGGAATTTGACATTGATGTTTCGAGACAGCAGGTAGAGTCATATGACCCTACAAAGTTTGCTGGGAGAGACTTAAGTAAGGAACTCAAAGAAATTTTCGAAAATACACGGGAAGAGTATTTGAGTCAGCCACTAAATAAAATCAGTGGAGCAAATGACATTGTTCAGTTGAAGATTTTAATTGATTTGCTTTGGACTAAAAAAACAATGTGACCATGACAATTAAGATCGTGGACCAAATACAAAAGATCATGAAAGGGTTTTATGAGAAGAAGGGGGAACAAAATAATAAAGGTGGTAATTCTGAAGCGAACCAAACTAAAGCTGAAGTAGAACTTGAGATTAAAAAACTTGAACTTCAGAAGTTACAACGTGAGGTAAATCCACCTGAGTATCGTCCACCTGAAGAGGATTACAAGCTTGTGCTGAATCCTGATGAGGAGATACCAAATGAGCCAATTCTTTAATCCTCCAGAAGGTTCAGTTCAATTAACGCCTAAGCAAGCCAATATTTATTTGTGGGGCTGGCAAAAAGAAGCCCGATTTCGTGATGCTGTTTGTGGCCGACGTTTCGGTAAAACATTCTTGGCCAAAGCGGAAATGCGAAGAGCCGCAAGACTAGCGGCTAAATGGAATGTTTCGGTAGAGGATGAAATCTGGTATGCAGCGCCTACCTTTAAGCAAGCAAAACGGGTTTTCTGGAAGCGACTAAAACAAGCTATTCCAGCATCTTGGCGAGCTGGTAAGCCTAATGAAATTGAATGTTCAATTACATTAAGAAGTGGTCATATTATCCGTGTTGTTGGTCTAGATAACTATGATGACCTTCGTGGATCTGGTTTATTTTTCTTAATTATTGATGAATGGGCCGACTGTAAATGGGTTGCATGGGAAGAAGTGCTTCGCCCGATGCTTTCTACCTGTAAGTATATGGTGAACGGCGAACAGCGAGTTGGTGGCCCGATATGAGCAAGGTATTTTGCTATCTTTGGATATTTCTACCGTCTCTGCATACTGTGAGCACTATGAATTGCCGGTAGAAAGAGACATCTTTAATGATTGTATTTTTTACAATTGATAATCTCTTTCTAGATGAGTCACATAAAAAAACTAACAATCCTAAAAAATAACCATAGAGGTATTTACTAAAATTAACCGCTGGTGCTGAAAAGCTGTTAAATGCTTAATGTGGTGAAGCCACTCAATCGAGTGGCTTTTTAATATCTAAAAAATAAAGATTTCAAAGTTTAAGAAATATATAATAGAAACAATTAATTATAAGATTTAAAAATATGTTAGCAAAACTTTTATACATTGGGATGCTCTATTTTTTTAGTAGTTTTAATTAGCTGCACTAAAAAAGTTGAAATTAAACCACTTCCTCCTTCAGTTGAAGAGGACTATCTAACTTCAAAACATGAAATAGACAAGATGCTAGATGCATTAAATAATCATGATGTACCAAATGATGAGAAGCGTGAGATATTGTGTAAGTCATATCCAGAAGTCTATAAAAACCACTATATGCCAGCACTACTGAAGCCTTCTCCGCATCAATATTCAGAAGAAGTACTTTTGAGAGATTTTGAGGCTGTGATTAAATTTTATAAACAAGCTTGGTTTATTAAATGTATCTAATATCTTCATATGTGACATTTATTAACCAATTTGTTAAAGTTTATTCACTTTATAACAAACGGTAAAAAACCATGAAACAAGTCATTTTAAGTCTTTTATTAGTTCTAAGCTCATTAAATGTTGCGGAAGCAGGTAGAGGCAGACAACCTTGCTCTGGTAAGAAAGGTGGGGTAAGTCATTGCGATGGTAGTAAGTTTGTTTGTAATGATGGTTCCATCAGTGCTTCTAAAAAGATCTGCTCTAGATAGGTGACGATATGGGATTAAATTTTAGAAAAAGTATAAAAATTGCTCCGGGAGTCCGGGTAAATATAAGTAAAAAAGGAGTCTAAAGTATTTCTGTTGGTGGAAAAGGGGCACGAGTAAATGTTAGTAAGAAGGGAACTCGAACAACAGTAGGTTTACCGGGTACTGGTTTATCTTATTCCAAGTTCTCTAGTCATACTAAGAAAACAACACGTAGAAGAGAACCCGATTTTAATAATCCAGATAATGTATGGGGTTACCCTAACGCTGAATGGATTATTTGTGGGATTATTTTATTTATAGCTTTAATAATTTTTATTTGGATTATTAGCTAATTTTAAGGTGTTGATATTATATGAAAAAGATTATTTTTTAAGCTTGGTTCTTGGTTCTTGGTTCTTGGTTCTTGGTTCTTGGTTCTTGGTTTGGTAGGGATTAATGGTTGCTCAAAGGTGGAAAAAGAGTCAAAAGAAGCTATCTTAAGCACCTTAAAAGATCCTGATTCGCCCAATTCCAAAATATAAAAGGATATTGCGGAGAGGTAAATTCTAAGAATAGCTACGGTGGTTATGTTGGTTTTAAGAGATATGTCTCTATTGATGGTGGAGTCTTAATGGAGGATTCAGAAGGTGTTGAACCAGAGACATTTGCAATAATTTGGGAAGCATACTGCACTCCAAATAAATTATCTTTAAAAGAGCGCAATGAGTGTGTAAAGGATAGTCTCTTATAATGAATGGATGCAAGGCTTAAAGGGGTTTCCAAGGAAAGCTTAAGGAATGAAATACTAGCAGACAAAAATGCATCAAAAGCAGAAATTGAAGAAGGCTTAAGAGATATTGATCGTGCGTATAACAGTAATTTCAAAGATAAGGGTCTATACGCACAGGATGTTGTTGCTAAATGTGTAAAGTTGATTGATTAGTGAATTGGTAAAAAGCACCCTAGGGTGCTTTTTTATTTAGACAAAACGCACTTCAACATGTTTACCAATTGCCGCAGCATATTTTTGCAATGTGGCAATAGATGGTGATGGTTTGCCTGTGATCAATGCTTTTTCTAGCCGTGAAACGGCAGGTACACTTGTTCCCATGCGTTCCGCGATTTGCGCTTGGGATAGACCTGCATCTCGACGTGCAGTAAGTACCATATCGAGCAGGGGCATTTCTTCACGTTCAATTCGTTCGTATTCGGTACGCACTGCTGAACGAGATAATGCAAGTGCTTTCATTTCTTCATGTGTTCGCATTTTTCACCTCTTTCATGCGGTCAAGTGCTAGGTTTAGATCTTGCTTAGGTGTTTTTTGGGTTTTCTTAACAAAACTATGGAGCATTACAATGCGTTTACCGACTAGTGTGCAATACATAACACGAGCAATACCTTCTTGAGATTTTAAGCGCAACTCAAATAGTCCTTTACTCATTGGTAATGTGTGAGGTTCTCCTAAGTTTGCGCCGTAAATCACCATACGGTCAGTTAAGTTAAAATATCGAGCCAAAAGACCATCAGGTAATGTAAGAATCTCATCCTGAACGTCTTCGCTGTAATATTCAATTGTATACATATCATGTTCTACTCAATGAGAGTTAATATTACCATATTTGATAATATTGGCAATTTATTTCGGGTTTGGATGTTCTGTAGTTTTCTCTGTTATTTCATCAGAAAGCCAAAATACATCTTCAAACTTCTCGCATACACCAGCTTTTTTGAGTTCTTTATATATAAATAAGGCTGTATCAACCTTGACAGAATGTCCTTGCTCAGCTCGTGTCACATAGTTTGATAAAACTCTGCTGCCACTAACAAAACCACATCGCTTTGATAGTTCATAAACCGTTAATCCTGCTTTTTCACGCAAATAGGCAACATTATTCTTTACTTCCATTGCTGCACCACAAGTTAAATTTTAGAATATTGTAGCACAATAAAAGATAATTACTATTTTTTGTGATAGCACAACAAAAAGAATTGAGACAATAAAAGATATTAAATAAGATGACTTCATCAAGGCTAAAAGCCATGAAAAAGAAAAGCCCCCAACTTTCTGACGGCAAGGGGCTTTTATCAACAACCATAGGAAAGGATATTGATATGTCTAGTTTAGCATTAAGTTTTAATGAAGTGAAATTCAATCCCGTGCCACGGCAAGATGGCCAGATTTGGCTTTCTTCAGGTGAATTGGCACAAGCATTAGGATATAAACAAGAGAACGCGGTCAGTAAAATTTTTAATCGTAATTCTGATGAATTTACGGAAAATATGACACAAATTATTGATAATCCTCGGCTACCCAATTTGGGTATGCGGATTTTCTCACTACGTGGTTGCCACCTAATAGCAATGTTTGCTCGTACTGCTGTAGGGAAGCAATTCCGCAAATGGGTGCTGGACGTTCTTGATAAGGAGATTGGCGCTTCAGTTACGACGGTAGGTACATTGGGCGGTGGAGCCCCACTAGGAGCTGCTCTGATTGGCTCTGGTATTGGGATGATGCTCGGGGGAGTTGCCATGATGTTAATGCCTAAAATCGAAACCACTCAAGATCAAAACCAAGATGGAAACAGAGCGAATAAAGGCTTTGGCGGAGCCGTAACAACGGTTGCTCAAGGTAATCCTGTGCCGATTTTATATGAGCAACGTGAGATTGGTGGATTTATTGTGAGTGCTGGTCAATATCCAGAAGATCAGATGTAAATTCAAATTATTAAAAAGGCGCTTTCTAGCGCCTTTTTTATTGCGTGAGATTTCTTATGAATGCAGTAGTAGGCGCAAAAAAGGGAAGTAAAAAACAACGGCAACCCGTAATTTCTCCAGATTCTGCACAGTCAAAAACTTATATTAAAGTCCTTTATGGATTAGCTGAAGGAGAAATTGAGGGGCTAGCAAATGGCCTTCAGTCAATTTATTTAGAAGAAACTCCACTTCAGAATGCAGACGGAAGCTTTAACTTTGAAAAGGCTCTTGAATAAGGCCTTTAATAATGTGCAATTATTTGCTCAATTAACTGGATAATTGCACATTTTGAGCAAAGTTTTTCTCATTTCATATTCTCTCGAGGTTTATCATGCAGCTAATGATTATGGTTACAGAAGCTGGAAAGCTTGAGCATACTTGCAATTTGCTTGCTGAGGTAAACAATGGCGGTAAAGTCTTAAAGGTCTTTGACTATAACGGCAATCAATTACCAATCAACAATGATGGAACAGTGATGTTTAATAGACACCGTTGGGAATTGCCAATTAAAGTGGATTTAAAATAAATTTGAATGTAGTTTAAAAATACCAAAAGCAACACTAATGCAATTTTAAAAAATAGTGCAACAAGAATGCAGCGAATTAAGTTAAGTTATTGATTTATTTTGGATGTAACCGCTCTAAATTGAGCCAAATTTAAGGCGTAACTTGCGTAAGTGGTCGACCTAATTCCGTAAATCTGTTGAGGACTGCTACACGTGCATGAATCTCATTCACTTGGCTATCAAAACTCCTTGCACTGAGTTTATCTCCTAATAATTTAATGCAGTGCATCTTAGTTTCAACCAAACTTTGCCGATGATAGCCTGACCATTTTTTCCATAGTGTCCTGCCTAAACGTGTAACTGTTCGAAGTAATTCATTTCGCTCTAGCGAGCTACTCTTTGTATCTTTCCATGGTTTCGCATTTTTTCTAGGTAGAATTACCGCATGCGCTTGCCGATCTGCAATGACCTGACGGCATTGCTTGTTGTCATAAGCTCTATCGGTATAAACAGAGTCAATCTGCTCATCTTGTGGAATCTGATTAAGTAAATCACCAAGCACCTGTGAATCACTGACATTATTGGTTGTGAGCTGAATAGCGCGTATTTGTAGGGTTTTAGCATCTATACCAATATGTAGTTTACGCCATTGGCGACGATATTCAGGCCCATGTTTCTTGCGTTTCCATTCGCCCTCACCTAGAAACTTCATCCCTGTAGAGTCCATGAGTAGATGCAGCCCATCGCTACTTTTTTGGTAACTAATTGCAATATCAATATGCTTTTGTCTTCTACAAAGCGTGGTGTAATCTGGTACTATCCAATTTAATCCGCAAAGTTTAATTAGACTTTGCACAAAGCCAGTGGCAATAAGTAAAGACAGACGAAATAAAGATTTAATCATTAAGCAGCATTGGATGGTTGCGTCGGAGTAGATTTGATTTCGCCCTTGTTTGCCTTTTGATAGAGCATACCATTGCGTAGCAGGATCAAACCAAATGGCAATATTTCCGCGACTAATGAGTGCTCGGTTATATGCGGGCCAATTGGTTGTGCGGTAGATTTTGTGTGTAGGCTTCTTCATTTGAAAATTATATCGCTGAAAAAGCCTTTACAGATAGGTTTGTGCAACAAAGCCTATTCAAGGCGAATTATTAAGATAATTGTGAAAACTTCATAGGAACTTCTTTTTTCTCAATGAAAATATTATATCCTTAGAGTCTGCATGATCCATTTGAAGCGAGAATTTTATGAAAAAAGTTATTGGTATGAGAAATAGCCGTACTGAAGCCTTTAAAATCGTAAAAGCTTCATTTGCCGTAGATAATTTGGTTGTAGATAATAAAGGCTTACAAGCAATTAATGACTATGTGAAGGGTTCTAAGACATTTGAACAAGCCAGAAATACACTCGTTGAAATGTACCGTGTAAGATAAAAATGTTTTTTGATGATGCACTACATTATTATCTGACGGAAGAAGATTTTTATGATGATCCATTCTGTGATAAAAATGGTGTTTTGATCAACAATCTTGGTATTTCTAATACCAAAGACCTGAATGAGGCAGAGAAAGCGCTAAGTGCCTTACAAAATACAAGATTACAGGAAAATATCTCTGTTTTTCTAGGCAATTTTGATTTACAGCACCTACAAAATATACATCATCAATTATTTATGGATGTCTACCCATGGGCTGGCCAATTAAGACGCGTGAATACCTATAAAGGTGAATGTATCTTTCTCCATTACAATAGCATAGCTCCTTTAACAGATCTGCTGTTTTCATGCCTCAATAATAATTTTAACCATTTGATTAATAATAAAGAAAATATAGATTTGGTTTGTAGTTTTTTAGCCAGATTTTTTGTTGTTTTAAATTATATTCATCCATTTAGAGAAGGTAATGGTCGCTCACAATGTTTCATGCTAGGCCAGATACTATTTAAGTAAGGTTATACGATCGATTGGACCACTGTGAGTTCAGATGCTATGAATCAAGCAGTGATCGCAGAATGGAAAGAAGGTAACTTTAAGCTCACTGGAAAAATGATTAAACTTAATATTCAAAGATTAGAAGTAAGTTGAACACCTGACCAATATCGTACTCAGCATCAATTTTAGTGTTTCTTCAGGCCTACTGCTGACATTTCAAATGATTCCATGATAAAAATCAAACATCATTGTAAAGCCTCTAAAAAACGATTGCTCCAACAATAAAACACAACACCCCAAACGCGATCCAGAGCCAGACAGTTGATCTGGATGTCTGCATACCTGGGTTATTCAATGGAGATGGTTGCTGAGAGGTATTCTGTGGGGTATTCGGCCTGTTTGTATGGGGATGATGCTTGGAATAAGAAAGTCCTGTTCCGGGAATGCCCACGCTGGTTCGGGTGCTTTTTTACCAATATTTAAAGAAGCACCGGGTTTGCCAATGCTCGCACTGCTGATGCCCTTATGCGTCAGATTAATTTTTAAACCCGGTAAGATTTTAATGCTCTTGCGAAATCTAAAGTCCATATTTCCCCCATTTGCAAAACCAGTTCGCTGTGTATTTCAGTTAATAGAGGTAAATTCAGAGAATCTCAGATCCTCATCTACCTCGCTAGTCGGTTGTCCCCATAGAGACATCCGTATATTTTTTATCTGGTGATTGCAATACTACCTTAAAATACCGTCAAAAATCTTTACTGTATATTTGCTGTAGGGTAATCTTAAAACTGCTATTTATTGACTGATTGGTATATGACGACACATAAGCATGAAGTCCTGCTACGAATGCGAGCGATCGAGCTGCTTGCATACTGGGAAGGTCGTTTGGTCACCAATCGTTTGATGAGCTGGTTTGGGCTCAGTCGACAGCAGGCTTCTGCGGATATCAAGCGTTACAATACGCTGTATAACCCCCATGCCTTGATTCATGACCCCTCAGTCAAGGGTTATGTGCCTAAAGCCAGCTTCCAGCCTGTACTGACTACAGCGCATATCAATGAATATCTCAATATGTTGTCAGGTTTGGTTAGTGAATCGCATGCCCTGATTGCGATGCCAGAACCGAATCTTGCAGCAGTTCAATTACCTGATCGCAGTGTATGTCCTGAAGTGATTCGGGAAGTTTTGCGTGCCTGCCGGAACCAAAGTACTTTAAAAATGATTTATGCCTCCATGCAGAATCCGCAGTGGCATGAACGCATGATTTCCCCACATACCCTGGTGTATACCGGTTTTCGCTGGCATGTCCGTGCCTATTGCCATCAGAGCAAGCAGTTTAAGGACTTTTTACTCTCCAGAATTGCTCGCACACCTGTTGTGGTGGCGATTGAGTCAGTAGACCCTGCTCAGGATCAGCAATGGCATGAAGAAATTGTACTGACGCTGATCCCTAATCCAAAATTGAATGAAGCTCAAAAAGCGCTGGTCGAAAAAGACTTCTGCATGCCTGATGGCAGATTACAGATTCCGGTGAAAAAAGCCCTGGCTCACTATACCTTGCAGCGATATCAGGCCGCGATCACGCTGGCTGAGGCGGAAGATGCCTTGAAATATACCTTAGTGTTACAAGGTTCAGATATCGAAAAGCTGTCGTCTTACCTGTTTGATCAAGCTTCATAGGAGATTGGCTATGTTAGAACAATTTTATTATGACAGTGACCTGATTGGCGGTTCCCTGATGGTGCGTGAAAGCCGGCTGATCGCGGATCTGTTATTACGAGAAGCGACTCCAGAACAATGGCATCAGGCAATTCAGATTGACAATATTCTGCAAAAAAGAACGCCTGCTTCAGCTCAACGCAATGCCACCGCTATTCGTAAGCGTCTGGAGCGCTTAGAGCCTGATTTCTGGAAAGCTTTGCGGGATGGGGATGATGAGCTGGCGACTCAGGTGGCTTTTTGTGGGGCACTGGAACGCAACCTGTTGCTGCTTGAGTTTATGGAAACGGTGATGAGAGAGGCCTATATCTCCCAGGCTCAATACTTGGATAGCTATATTTGGTCAGACTTTCTGGATGAGCGTTCACAACGCGATCTTGATATCTGTGATTGGAAAGAGTCCAGCAAGAAAAAAATGGGGCAGGTGGTGTTTCGCATCCTGGCAGAAGCCGGTTACTTAAAAAATACCCGTAAGCTGGAGTTGCAGCGTGTGATCGTCAGAGCAGAGCTGCGTAGCCTGTTGGAAGAACATTATAAACAACGCATTAAAAGATCTATGGAAGTGTCGCTATGGACGCGGTAGTTGTAGAGGGGCAGCAATGAGTCAAAAAATACATGAGCGTCTGAACCAGATTCCAGAGCGAATTCTTTCCACCGAGTTTCTCACCGGGCAAGGACTGGGCAATGAAATTGGCTTCTGGATTTTTGATTATGCACCTGAAGATGAGTTGAAAGTGCGCGAATATCTGCATTTTCTAGACGGGATGCTGGAGAAAAAACACAGTCAGCTGAAGGTGGTGAATATCAACCTGCTGCAAGCCGTGGTGGATTATCTGGCTGAGCGTAACTTCATCGATAAAGCCATTCAAATGCAAAAAGACAAAGGCGATGAGGCGCTGCTCAAAGCGCTGAAAGGCCCACTGCATATGGATAAGTTCGCGCCCTATCTGGTGAGTAAATATGCCACCAATGCGCAAGATATTGTGTTGATGACTGGGGTAGGTTCGGTTTGGCCACTGTTACGTGCCCATCACTTATTGAACAGTTTACATTCGTTACTGGGGCATAAGCCGGTCGTGCTGTTTTACCCAGGTTATTACGATGGTCAAGCCATGAGTTTATTTGGAAAAATTCCAAGCAACAATTACTACAGAGCATTCAGATTAGTGCCTTAACACGGCAAATAGAAATAAGAATTCGGGGGAATTGATTGAGATGAATATTAAAGAGCTTTTTTACAAGCCATTAGATCGTGCAATTAACGGGGTCGTAAAAGCAGACCAGAATGACAATACCACGGTTTATCAGGAACTCGATGAGTATGTGGTCACCAATGAACTGGAAAAGCATTTTCGGGACTTTTTCCAGTCTTATGGCACAGACCTGAGCGATCCTTCGATTGCTAACCGTGTCGGCGTATGGATTTCAGGCTTCTTTGGTTCAGGTAAATCACATTTCCTGAAAACCTTGTCGTATATTCTGGCCAATAAAGTGGCACGCGATGCGCAAGGTAACGAACGCAGTGCTGCAGAATTCTTTGATGAAAGCAAAATTCGTGATGCGTTTATCCGTGCGGATATTGGCAAGGCCGTCAGCCATCATGCCGATGTCATCCTGTTTAACATCGACAGTAAAGCCAGCTCCAATGATGATGGCAATCCGATCCTGAATGTGTTTTTACGCGTGTTTAACGAGTATCAGGGTTTTAGTGCTGACCATCCACATATTGCCCATATGGAACGTCACCTGAGCCAGAAAGGTGTCTACGAACGCTTTAAACAGGCGTTTGAGGAATCCAGCGGTATGTCCTGGCTAGAGGAGCGTGACGGCTATCAGTTCTATCAGGATGATGTCGAAACCGCGATTTCCCAAGCCCTCAACTTATCTGCTGAAGCTGCGCATAAATGGTTTGAGGATTCTGAGCAGACCTTTAGTGTTTCGGTCGAAAACTTCTGTCAGTGGGTGAAAGAATACTTAGATAGCAAAGGACCACAGCAACGGATATTGTTCCTGGTGGATGAAGTGGGGCAGTTTATTGGCAGCGATACCCGCTTGATGCTGACTTTACAGACCATTACTGAAAACCTTGGTACGATCTGTAAAGGCCGTGCTTGGATTGTCGTCACCTCACAGGCGGACATCGACGCGGTTCTAGGTGAGATGTCTTCTTCCAAAGCCAATGATTTCTCCAAGATTGCTGGGCGTTTTAAAACCCGTTTATCACTGTCCAGTTCCAATACCGATGAAGTCATCCAGAAACGTTTATTACGTAAAACCCCGGAAGCAGAAGCATTGCTCAGATCGGTGTTTGAGCAAAAGGGCGATATTTTAAAAAACCAGATTACCTTTGACCGTTCAGGCCCAACACTCAACAACTATGAGGGTCCAGACAGCTTTATCCATAACTATCCTTTTGCGCCGTACCATTTCCAGTTGGTGCAAAAAGTATTTGAAGAAATCCGTAAAGTCGGTGCGACCGGTGCACACTTGGCCTATGGTGAACGGTCCATGCTGGATGCGTTCCAGATGGCCGCGAATGCGATTGCTACAGATGAAGTCGGTGCACTGGTTCCTTTCCACCGCTTCTATACCTCAGTGGAAGGATTTCTGGATACTGCAGTGAAGCGCACCATCGACCAGGCAGGGCAGAATCAAACCCTAGATAGTTTTGACGTACAGATGCTGCGCACGCTGTTTATGATCCGCTATGTCGATATCATCAAAGGGACCTTGGATAACCTGGTGACTTTGTCGATTGAGAAAATTGACGAAGACAAGCTGGCATTACGCAAGCGTATTGAAGAAAGCCTGCTGCGTCTGGAAAAAGAGAGCCTGATTACCCGCAATGGTGATGAGTTCCTGTTCCTCACCAATGAAGAGCGCGATATCACCCGCAAAATTAAAGCCACTGATCTGGCTGCTTCAGAAGAAAATAAAGAGTTAGCCAATCTGATCTTTAAAGATTTACTGCGCGATCAGAACAAATACCGCCATCAAGCCAACAAGATGGACTATCAGATTGGTCGTTTCCTAGATAGCCATAGCCTGGATGGGAAGTATGAGAGCGATTTGAAAGTTGAAATTATTTCTCCGCTTGATACGGAATACAACCTCTACACTGAAGCTTACTGTATTGGTAAAAGTACTCAGGACGAAGGACAAGTGCTGTTTAAACTGGCAGACGATAAACAGTTCTTTAATGAACTGCGCACCTGGCTGAAAACCAATAAATTCATCCGCTTAAATGATGATGGCACCCAATCGGATATCAGCCGTATCCTGGCAGACCGTGGCCGTGAGAATCAGGAGCGTAAAAAACGCCTGCGTGCCCGGGTTGAAGAAATGCTGCTAGATGCGGAAAGTTATGCCTTGGGTCAACATCTACAACTTTCATCTTCTAGCCCTTCCACCAAGCTGGATGAGGCGTGTCGTTATCTGCTTGAAAATACCTATACCAAACTGAGCTATTTGCAAGTCTATCAGCAGGATGCCTGGCGTGAACTGAACGCCGTCTTGACTGTCGATGATATGGCGCAGCTCGGATTGTCTCTGGATGGTGGTCAAACGAATCCGAAAGCCCTACAAGAAGTGGAACAGTACATCTCGCTGCGGGCAACAGGTACAGAACGTATTCTGGTATCGGATGTGGTGGATCGTTTTGCTAAACGCCCTTATGGCTGGCCAGATGCCGAGATTTTATTGCTGGTAGGTCAGCTGGCGGCAATGGGGCGGATTTCACTGCAGTTAAATGGTGGCAGCTTGCAGTTAAAAGATGCCTTTGAGCCTTTACAAAACAGCCGCCGTCGACGCGATGTGTCGATCATTAAAAAGCGCCAGACTGATGATCAGGTGTTGAAACAGGCACGCCAACTGACCCAAGATCTATTCTCGGCTATGGGACCAGCGACAGAGAAAGAGCTATTTGAATTCTATACCCAACATTTTAAAAACTGGTTAGCCAACTTTAAGTCGTACAAAAGCAAAACAGATGTCGGACAGTTCCCAGGCAAGAAAGTGATTGAAAAGTTGATTCTGACTTTGGAACGTCTGCTGGCGAATAGCGACAGCTTCGATTTCTTTAAGGCCGTGGTTGATCACAAGGACGACTATTTGGATCTGGAAGAAGATTATCGTGACATTCATGAATTCTTTAGTAATCAGATGCCAAGCTGGCAACAACTGCAACAGGCCTTACGTCATTTTGAGAAAAACAAACAGGCGCTGGGCAGTGATGAGCTCGCTAAAAAAGCCCTCTCCGAATTACATCATATTTCAACCCTTGAATCGCCCTACGGCCTGTTAAATAAAATCGCTGATTTAGTTCGCACAGTTGAAAGCGTCAATGAGCGACTGTTGAGTGAGAAGCGTAGCCATGCGGTAGAGCAAATTGATGACAAGATCAAACAGTTAGAAGCCGAGATTAAAAACAGTGGCATCGCTACCGCTGAGCTGAGTAACAAGCTATTACGCCCACTACAACTGCTGAAAACGGATATTGAAGTGGAAACTAGCCTGTCCACCATCTATATGCTGCAAACCCAAACCGCCGTGGAGCGTTTTGATGAAGCCTTATATGAGCTGGAGAGCGAAGTTCAGGCGGAAATCCAGCGTCAGGCCAAAGCGGCACAACTGGCTCAGAGCAAAGCCGAGAGTGTAACCAACACTGCAACCACCTCCAGCCCAGTTACATCAACACCTGCTGCGAGTCCGGTACAGCCTGTGACAGCCGTAGTGCCACCGAAACCGGTAGTCGAAGTTGATGTTGCTAGCATTTACAGCAAAAGCTCCAGCAGTGTCTATCTGGAAACAGAAGAGTCAGTGGATCAGTTTGTAGACGCACTCAAAGCTGAACTGAAAAAAATCGTGAGTGATAAAAAGCGTGTGCGTATCCGCTAACTCGGGTTAGGGATATTGGCATCAGTCATTAATTAAAGGTTTAAAGATGAATACCAGTAATATTAAAAAATACGCACCGCAAGCACGCAATGATTTTATCGCAGCCATGCGCAAGCAGTCGGCCAAATACGGCATCACCGCAGACCGCACTTTACCAACAGAGCAGAAAGGCGACTTGTTGCTGATTGGCGATCAGGTTTTTCCCCTGTCAGTAATGAAACCGCGTGAAAAGCTGATCAAGCGCATTCAAACCAGCAGTTTTGAGCAGACCATCGATTATATCGCTTATAGCTGGTTTAACCGTCTTTGTGCGATTCGCTACATGGAATGCAAAGGCTTGCTGGATCATGGTCGTCGTGTACTGAGCAGTGCCGATGGCAGTGCAGGCTTGCCGCAGATTCTGGAAGAGTGTCTGGATATTGACTTACCGGGTTTAGATGCTAGCCGTGTGGCTGAACTCAAGCTGGATGGCAATAAAGACGAAGAGCTGTACCGAGAGCTGTTACTGGCTCAGTGTCATGCATTGAATCAGGTCATGCCATTATTGTTTGAACAGGTTTCTGATGAATCTGAGTTGCTGTTACCGGATAACCTCACCAAAACCGATTCCTTGATCCGTGATCTGGTCAGCAGCATTCCAGAAGAAGACTGGTCGGATGTACAGATTATTGGCTGGCTGTATCAGTTCTATATTTCTGAAAAGAAAGACCAGGTGATTGGTAAAGTCGTCAAGAGTGAGGACATTCCTGCCGCGACACAGTTATTCACCCCGAACTGGATTGTAAAATATCTGGTACAGAACAGTGTTGGCCGTTTATGGATGATGGCACAGCCTGACAGTACGCTGGCCAATAATTGGGAATATTATATTCAACCCGCTGAACAAACGGATGAGGTCAATGCACAGCTGAAACAGCTGATTGATGTTCGTATTAGTGAAGATGGCGATACTTTAAACCCTGAAAGCATTACGGTGCTAGATCCGGCCTGTGGTTCGGGGCATATTCTGGTGGAAGCCTATGATTGCCTGAAAGCCATTTATTTAGAACGTGGTTACCGCAGCCGTGATATTCCACGTTTGATTCTGGAAAACAACCTGTACGGCATTGATATTGATACCCGTGCGGCACAGTTGGCCAGTTTTGCACTGCTGATGAAAGCGCGTGAGGATGACCGCCGTTTATTTAGCAATCCACCGAAGCTGAATATTATTGCGTTGCAAGACAGCCAACCTGAACGTTTAGACGCATTGAGTCAGGATTTGGCAAACACTGGTATTGCGCAGGCGGATTTAAAAGAATTGCTAGAATTATTTGAACATGCTTCAACTTTTGGGTCTTTGATTCAGGTGCCTGAAGTATTCGCTAAAAAGCTGCCTGATTTAGAAACAAAGCTCAATATAGCATTAGCGTCAGGGGATATTTTTGCACAGCAGTCAGCACAGGAGTTATTACCTTTAGTGCAGCAAGCGAATTTATTAGCAAAGCAATATGATGCTGTGATTGCGAATCCGCCGTATATGGGTGGCAAAGGCATGAATACAGCCTTAAAAGATTTTGCCAAGAAGAAATTCCCTGACAGCAAGTCAGATCTATTTGCCATGTTTATTGAACGTGGTTTTGGATGGTGTAAAGAAAGTGGTTTTAACAGTATGGTAACCATGCAAAGCTGGATGTTCTTGTCATCTTATGAAGCGATGCGTGAAAAGTTATTACAAGATCGTACAATTCAAACCATGGCACATTTAGGTGCTCGAGCATTTCCTGAAATATCAGGGGAAGTCGTACAAACAACAGCTTTTGTGATGCAAGGGCAACATATAAATGGATTTAAGCCAGTATTTTTTAGACTTGTAGATACAGGGCAGGATCAAAAAGAATCAGAACTAAGATCAGGACTTAATCGTTTTGACTCTACGATTCAAGATGATTTTAAGAAAATTCCTGGTAGTCCTATTGCTTATTGGGTAAATATACAGACTCGAAATTTATTTTCTGGAAATAAGCTTTTAGGAGAGATTTCAGAACCACGTCGTGGGTTGGCAACAAATGATAATAATAAGTTCATTAGAAGATGGGCAGAAGTTAGCAATCAAAAAATGGCATTTGGTTCTATAAATAGGGAAGATGCGAAAAATTCTAATAAAAAGTGGTTCCCGTATAATAAAGGTGGAGAATTTAGAAAATGGTATGGAAATAATGAGTATTTAGTTAACTGGGAAAATGATGGTGAAGAAATGTTTGCGCTTGCAAAAAAATTATATGGTAGCCCAACACGAACAATAAAAAATCTTCAATATTATTTTAGAAATGGCATATCTTGGTCAATGATTGGCTCTGGGACATTTAGTGTACGTTATATGGATAATGGTTATATTTTTGATCAGGCAGCTGATAGTTTATTTGCTAGAAATAATGAACTCCTTGAAATTATAGGACTTATGAATTCACCTGTACTAGAATTTTTGAAAATAATAATAAATCCTACTATGAATACAACAGCAGGTGTAATCTCTCAATTGCCTTATGTTCCTTTCTCAGCCTCAAATCAGGCAAGAGAAAATGTAGAGGAGATGATTAAATTTGCAAGAGATGACTGGAATGTATACGAAACCTCATGGGACTTTACTCAAAACCCAATCATTCGTACGCAGCAGTCAAACCTAGAACAAGCGTTTAACACATGGCAACAGCAAAATGCTGACGCTGTGGCAGAAATGAAACGTCTAGAAGAAGAAAACAATAAGCTGTTTATTGATGCTTATGGTTTACAGGATGAATTAACGCCAGATGTTCCTGATGAGCAAATCACTTTAACCCGTGCCGACCGTGAAAAAGACAGCCAACGTTTAGTGTCTTATGTACTTGGCTGCATGATGGGACGTTATAGCTTAGATGAACCAGGTTTGATCTATGCCCATGCAGGCAATCAAGACTTCGATGCCAACCGTTATCTGAAATTCCCAGCCGATGCTGACGGCATTATTCCATTGACTGAAATGCACTGGTTTGAAGACGATGCAACGCACCGTATTCGAGAGTTCTTAACTGCAGTGTGGGGTAAAGATACACTGGATGCCAATATGCAGTGGTTGGCAGAAAGCTTGGACAAAAAAGCCAACGAAACAGCGGAAGACACGATCCGCCGTTATCTTGCTAGTAAGTTTTATAAAGACCACATGCAGACCTATAAAAAGCGCCCGATCTACTGGTTATTCAGCAGTGGTAAACAAGGCGCTTTCCAGGCATTGGTGTACTTGCACCGCTATAACGAAAGCACTTTGGCGCGTATGCGTACCGAATACGTCATGCCGCTGATTTCCAAAATGGCTGCTTATGCTAATTCTCTGGAAACAACAAAAGAAAGCAGTGACTCTGCGGCTGAAATCAAACGTATCGAGAAAAAACTGCAAGACTTGCATAAGCAACAGGCTGAACTGAGTACTTTTGAAGAAAAATTACGTCACTATGCCGATCAGCGTATTACGTTAGATCTCGATGATGGGGTGAAAGTAAACTACGGCAAGTTTGGGGACTTGTTAGCTGAAGTTAAAGCGATTACGGGTGATAAAACAGAATGAATAAAGCTCAAATTGATCAGGTAAAGATACATATTGAAGCTTATTATGCGCTCGGGCTTTCAAATATTCTTGCTCAACAGCATTCTCATATATCAGACCTAAGCAATGTTCAGATTGGTGAATATACAGCACAAGAATTTCTCAGTGCATCTAATAAGGTTTTCAACCAATTTAAAGAAGAGATCGATACCGTATTTGCTAAAGCTTTACCATATAGTTATCAATTTCAAAATGAATATGGTGGTGCAGATTTAAATCAAGATCTAGCTGGTTATTTACAAAATATTAATAATCGAAATTTCCCTGCTGCGGTTTTACATCTTAATCGTTTAATTCATTACCAGGCAATAAATGGGTTTTGGGAGAAAAGTAAACGGAAATATTTTCGAAGTTCGGAACTCTCTGTTCAGCAAGATAAAGAACGTATCGAGTTAGTCTCTACTCATCTAGAAGCCACATCACAACGATTAGAGACTTTGTTGAAAGTACTAGAAACTAGCAAAGATGATTTGGATTCTTTTACTTCCGTAAAAAGAAGTGAATTAAGTGAAATAGAGGCGTTAGTAACTGCGAGTCGAAATCACTCATCAGAAATTACTAATCTGCAGAGTCAGGCTGCGGTCTTAATTGAAAAAATAAATTCTTTATTACAGGCATCTGAAGAGAAAAAAGCGGATTCAGATCAACTGTTGATCGAGACACGTGCACAATTACAAACGTTAAAAACGACTTTTGAGAACATAGAGCAAAATATTTTAGAACAAAAAAATGATTTTGAAACTCTTAAACAGGATTTCAAATCTAAGCTTACCTTTGTAGAGAGCAAACACGCATACTTTGAACAACGGAATCAATATCTAGATGATCTAATAGGTAGAGAAGTTGGTGCATCTCTGTTTGAAACGTTTAAGCAAAGGAAAACTGAATTAACAGATTCAATTAAATTTTGGAAATGGAGTATTCCTACTATAGCACTAGTATCCGCTTTTTGGATCGTCTATCTATTTTGGGGAGTTGATCCTGCATCGATTAGCTGGCAGTTGCTTTTAATAAATTCAATAAAAACCTTGCCTGTATTGGGATTGTTTTTCTTTACGACTTCTCAATACACCAAAGAGCGTAACTTTCAGGAAGAGTATGCATTTAAGTCCGCAGTTGCACTTACAGTTAATTCTTATGCAGAACAATTAAAAGAGACTGCTAATCAAGACAAGTTAATTATGGATTCTGTGCAAACCATATATATGCCACCCAGCAAACAAAAAGTAGAGCAGCAAAAAGAGGGGGTGTCTTCAATTCAAAACTTAAAAGAAATGATTGGCCAAGTTAAAGAAATTAAAGACATTGTGGGTGATAGTAAGCCATGAATTTAGATCAACTAAAACAAGGTCTGGAACAAGCCTTTTATACTGAACAGCATCGGATTGTCTTTTGGTACGATGCAGAACAGTCATTTACTGAAGAAATCAAAGCCCTAAAGCTGAATGATGTCCATATTCTAAATATGGCAGAAGAGTCGAGTTTGGCGATCAAGCTCAAACTGGAACTTGAGGATCAGCAGGGTAAATACTTGCTGTATTTCCCAAGTCCAGAGCCTGAAACCGAAAAAGACTGGCTACTGGACATTAAGCTATATTCTCGCAGTTTCTATGCCGATCGTTTCTCGATTATCTTTAATGAGCTTGGGCTACAGCAACAAAGTTTAAGAGAACATCTGGCTAAACGTGAAGAATTCCTCAAAGCCAAAGCCCGTCTGAGCACCTTAAAACGCTATATCCAGTCTGATGCAGATGCACAGGATCTGGACATGGCTATGATTGCAGCTGTGGTCAAGGCTGACAGTGTCGAACTCATGCATATCGTTCTGGCACTGGCAGATGAAGTGGTACAGCAGAACCTGGCTCTGGAAGTCAATCCGGAATCCTTTGCTGAACTGGAAAAATTCCAACTGGTGCCAGCTTTAATTACCGCATTACAGACGGAAATTGGTTATCCAGCATCGGTTGAAGAATTGAATGGGGAAGCACCATTCAAGCTCGGTACGTTCTTTATCCGGTTGATGAGCACAGGTTTCTGTGAAAGCCTGGGCGATATACCGCTATGGGCTCAAGAACTGGTGATGTCATCTGTCAGTTCACGTGCGACGGCTAGAGCCTTTTTGTCACGCTGGAGAGACAGCTCCAAATACTACCCAACCTTCGATACACTCTCCCAGACCGTGGCCAATGCACTGCGGATCCAGGAGAAGGTCGGGGCTTTTGATCTGGAACAGCTGCTCGATGTCATGACCTTTGAAGTGATTGAACAAAAGATTATTGTTGATTTGGCCAGTCATATCCCTGCAGCAACCCAAGCTGAACTGGAACATTTCAGAACGATTATTTCTACCCGTCTGGATGGCTATTGGGCTTCCAAACATAAGGATGATGCAACACGCCGTAAATATCGCACGGTCTATACAGCGTTGCAGGCAGCCATTGACCTGTTCAGCCTGCGACAGCAGTTTGATTCCGGGTTCTATTTCGACTCCAGTGAAGCCTTGTATAAAGCCTACGAGCAGGAGTTGTATCGCTTTGATATGACCTATCGCCACTACAGTACAGCCTCACAACGAGCTCATGTCGATATCCTGAAAAAACTCGATGAAGAAATCGAAAATTGCTATTCCTACTGGTTTATCGATTACCTGGCGCGCAACTGGGGAGAGCGGATTGAAGCTGAACAACGCTTGAATGTCTGGAAAATAGCAGATATCCCAAATCAGCAGAACTTCTATGATACCCATGTCAGACCCCTACTGGGTTCTGCAACGAAACGCCGTATTGTAGTGATCATCAGTGATGCTTTCCGCTATGAAGCTGCAGTAGAGGTGTGTGATCGTATCAATGAAAAGCGTTATTCAGAAGCGACTTTGTCTTCACAGCTGGGAGTTGTGCCAAGTTATACCACACTCGGCATGGCCTCATTACTGCCACACCAGACTTTGGAGTACAAAGAGAGTGCAGGGGATGATGTTTTAGTAGATGGACAGTCCAGCAAAGGAACTGCAGCACGATCCAAAATTCTGGCAGCCTATAATGGTCTAGCCGTGACCGCTGAAACGGTAAAAGGCTGGTCGCGTGATGAAGGCCGTGAAGCACTTAAAGACCATGATCTGATTTATGTTTATCATAACGTCATTGATGCACGCGGTGACAGCGTCTCGACAGAATCAGAAACTTTTATGGCCGTGGAACATGCCATTGAAGAGCTGACCGAGCTAAGCCGTAAAATCTTACTGCATTTCAATATTTCTACCCTGTTGATCACAGCTGACCATGGGTTCTTGTTCCAGCAAAGTAAACTGGAATCTGCGGATCGTTCTATCTTGACTGAAAAACCTGCCAATGTATTGAAGAGCAAGAAGCGTTATGTGATCGGACATGGTTTGCCAGTGAGCAAAGAAGCCTGGAAAGGTTCAACCCAAGCTACGGCAGGTACATTATCTGCGACTGATTTCTGGATTCCAAAAGGGGCAAACCGTTTCCATTTTGTAGGAGGTTCACGTTTCGTGCATGGCGGCATCATGCCTCAGGAAATTGTGGTGCCGGTACTGACAGTGAAACAGCTACGTGGTGAAAAGGCTGGACAGCGAACCAAGCGTAAAGTTGAGGTCATTTCTACCAAATCTACGCTGAAGATGGTCAATAACATCCAGAAGTTTGATTTGATGCAAACTGAAGCTGTCAGTGAACTGGTCATGCCAGTAACCCTGTCGATTGCCATTTATGATGGGGATGTCAAAGTTTCCAGTGAAGAAACTCTGACCTTTGATAGCAGTACCGACTCTATTGCGGAACGGGTAAAACAGGTCAGACTGTCTTTGTCTGGCACTGATTTTGACCGTAAGAAAGATTACTTCTTGGTGCTGAAGGACAAAGACCTGAATATCGAAATGCAGCGCTATAAGGTCAGCATTGATCTGGCATTTACCGATGACTTCTTCTGATAACGAATTAACGATAGAGCGTAGCCTACATGGAATCTGCTAACGATAAAGAACTGGATCAGCTGCTGAATGAACACTTTGCTGGGCGGGTGGTACGTAAGGATCTGACTAAACTGATCAAAGAAGGGGCCAATGTCCCTGTCTATGTGCTCGAGTACCTATTGGGGATTTACTGTGCCTCGGATGACCCTGAGATCATTGAACAGGGGCTGCGTAACGTAAAGACCGTTCTGGCAGAGAATTATGTCCGCCCGGATGAAGCGGAGAAAGTAAAATCCCTGGTTCGTGAACGTGGCAGTTATAAGGTCATTGACCGAGTTACCGTGAAGCTGAATGAGCGTAAGGACAAATACGAAGCCTCTTTCAGTAATCTAGGTATTAAAGATGCTGAGATTTCGGCAGGCATCGTCAAAGAGTATGAAAAATTACTCGTTGGTGGTATCTGGGTGATTGCAACACTCAGTTATTATTTTGATGAAGGACAGTCAAATTCTCCATTTGGTGTGAGCCTACTCAAGCCGATTCAAATGCCGAATATGAATATGGATGAACTCTTCAGTGGAAGAGCAGCATTAAGCACTGATCAGTGGCGCGAGAGTTTAATCCGTTCGATCGGCATGGAACCGGCTTCGCTAAAAGAGGACGTGCAATGGCAGCTATTAGCACGTATGGTTCCGTTCGTTGAAAATAACTATAACGTTTGTGAACTGGGACCACGCGGTACCGGGAAAAGCCATATTTACAAAGAATGTTCACCGAATAGTATTTTAGTCTCCGGTGGGCAAACGACTGTCGCCAACCTATTCTATAACATGAGTAGCCGCCGTATTGGTCTGGTTGGCTTATGGGATGTGGTAGCCTTTGATGAAGTCGCCGGTATTTCCTTTAAGGACAAAGATGGCGTACAGATCATGAAAGATTACATGGCCTCAGGGTCTTTTGCCCGTGGCCGCGAACAGATGGAAGCCTCTGCTTCAATGGTTTTTGTGGGTAATATCAACCAAAGCGTGGAATCCCTGGTCAAAACCAGCCATCTATTGGCACCTTTCCCTGAAGCCATGATCGATTCGGCATTCTTCGATCGTTTTCATGCTTATATCCCCGGCTGGGAAATTCCGAAGATGCGCCCGGAGTTCTTCACCAACCGTTATGGATTGATCGTTGATTATCTAGCTGAGTTCTTCCGGGAAATGCGTAAGCGTAGCTTTGCAGATGCCATTGAGAAGTACTTCAAACTCGGCAACAACCTGAATCAACGTGATGTGATCGCCGTTCGCAAGACGGTTTCCGGATTGATGAAGTTGCTCTACCCACACGGTCAGTTTAATAAAGAAGATGTACGCCAGTGTCTGGAATATGCCCTGCAGGTACGTCGTCGGGTCAAAGAACAGCTGAAAAAAATTGGTGGCATGGAATTCTATGATGTGCATTTCAGCTACATCGATAATGACACGCTTGAAGAGCACTTTGTTTCAGTCAAAGAGCAGGGTGGAGGTGGACTGATTCCCGAAGGTCCAGCCAAGCCAGGTTTCTTATATACCATCGGGCTCAGTAATAAAGGCATGCCAGGGTTATACCGCTTAGAACTTCAAGTCACCAAAGGTTCAGGAAAGCTGGCGACATCAGGCTTATGGAATTCAAGCAGTGCCAAGGAGCAGGTCAAGGTCGCATTTGACTACTTCAAGGCCAATGCATCTCGAATCTCGGGTGGCAGTAAGGTGATGGAACATGACTTCCACTTACATGTGGTTGAATTACAGAACACCGGACCACTCAGTCATCTTGCTCTGCCAAGTTTAGTAGCTTTCGCTTCTGGCCTGTTAGGACGATCGGTACAAAGTCAGATGGTGGTACTGGGTGATATAAGCTTGGGTGGTTCTGTGACACCGGTGGAAAGTATTGCCGAATGTCTGCAAGTTGCTTTTGATGCGGGTGCCAAGAAGGTTGCTTTGCCAATGAGTAGTGCGGCAGATATCCCAACGATTCCTGTAGAACTGTTTACCAAGTTCCAGACCAGCTTTTATGCAGATCCGGTGGATGCGGTATTTAAAGCTCTGGGTGTGGGTTGAGTTGATTCTGTATAAATCAGTTAAAGAGAAAAGCTTTTGAAATGATTAGGAAATATGAATCACATGAAGGATTTAATAACAGCTATTTTGGTTAAACAGCCCAAACTTACTGCTAGAGAAATTGCTAAAACTCTTGGTATTGAAAAGAAAGAAGTGAATGCTTTTTTATATCAAAATCAAGATATATTTTCACAAAATGAAGCCTTTTGCTGGTCTTTAGCTATAATCCCGTCAGTTAAAAATTTAGAAAGACCAATGATGAACTCTGAACTTGAATTAAATAATATTGTTAAAAATAAACTGATTCAATTGTTGGATTATGTATCTCATCAAGCTGAGGATACTCAAAAAATTCAATATGAAATGAGTGGTAATAGATTTTATTCTCATGATCTAGAAAAACTTCGTGGCTTAAAAATTCTGAATGATGACGATTGGTGGTTTCAAATTGAACGATTACAGCTTCAATCGATGCCGAAACCATCTCAAATACTCTCTTCCTATATTCATGTTGATGCCGAAAAAGAACCCACTGTTAATTTTTCTAGTTTAAATAAGATTGTATTTTTTAAAGGAGTTCATCAATTCCGTTTGCCCTACAGTAGCGTGGCATGTGATTTGATTACTAAAATTGACCT
>NZ_GG753606.1:25652-28782 GCF_000163635.1 Acinetobacter sp. SH024
CTATTCAAAGAATTCGAAAGTTATCAAAATATTTGGAAAGATTGGAAACAAAATAACGATGAGATTAAAAAATCTATTGTTGTTTACGATAAATTATTCTCATGGAATACCGCGATTAATTTAGGTGGAACAGGCGATGGTGAAGAAATTGTTGCAGGCTTTGGCTTAGTTGACTGGGTACTTCCAACGACTCAAAAATCTTACTCATATCCTCTTATTACTATCCCGTTAGAAATGGAGATAGAAAAAAATGGATTAATACGTGTAGGTGCCAAAGATACACGTGCCAATATAGAAATGGATGCCATCTTATTAGAGGATGATCTGCCTACTTCAGGACAAGTAAAAGTAACCTTAAAAGAAAACTTAAATAATGGTCGCTCATTACGCCTATTTGAAGGGGAAACTTACTCTGATATAGTTAATGCCTTCGTCGCGAATATTTTTTCAAAAGGAGCAATTGTTGAGGCAGAAAATAGGGCTATACCATCCAAAAATCTAACGGTGACATTAACATCAGTACTGTTTAGTCGTCCTAAAAGAAATTCTATTTTAAGCGATGACATTGAGTTATTAAAAACTAAACTTAATGACCCTTCAGTGGCTATACCTGAACAACCTTTATCGTTAGTGACAGAATTAAAAAGCGATATTAATCAAAAAGAGACTTATAGTTTTAGAGGGCGTTCTGGTACTGAGGGATTCGGATCAAAAGTTGAAGAGCTTTATTTCCCGCTGCCTTATAACAAAGAACAAATTACTATTGTCCAGAATCTGCTAATCAGCAGTGGTGTAGTGGTGCAAGGTCCACCAGGTACAGGTAAAACACATAGTATTGCCAATATTATCTGTCACTATTTGGCGAATGGTAAAAAAGTACTGGTAACTGCACAGCAGTCACATGTCCTTAAAACAGTACATGAAAAGATTCCTGATGAATTAAAGCCTTTGGTAGTCAGTCGCATTGGTTCAAGCAAAGAAAGTAAAAATCAGCTTGAATCTTCAATCGATTTGATTGTGCAAAAAATTACCCAAATGAATGTTGCAGAAGTTCGAAAAACGATCGAAGTTCTAAAACATCAAATAGATCATAACCATCATGAAATGGCTTTGATTGATCGAGAAATATATAACTTTGCAGAAAAGCATTATCAGAATATTGAAGTAGATGGTAATAAAAAATTACCTATGGATATCGTGAAAACGGTATTAGAAAGTAGAGTATCCTGCGAATGGTTTACCGACCAATTAACTTTGGAGGAAAAAGACCAGTTTCCTTTTTCCCAGATTGAGTTGATTCAATTGAGAGACTCAAGGAAGAAAATAGGTACAAACTTACCATACATAAATTATGGACCTCTACCAGCTCCTGAAAAGCTGTTAGATTCGGCGAGCCTGAAGAAATTAAGTGAGTTCTTAAAAGAAAAAGATGAGATTGAGGAATTCTTAAAGCAAAATGACCTACATAATTTCAAGGAAACTATTTCTGAATCAGAAATTAATGAGCTAAGAGATTGGTTGAAGATTTATCTAGAAGATCTAAACTTTGTTCTTGATCAAGCAGAACCATGGTTATTGAGCTATTTCAAGAAGATAAATGCAGAAGATAAGGCTATGGAACTTGATATCTATAGTAACCTTATTCAAGAAGTTCAGCCTTTATTGGAATACAGGAAAACGCTACTAATTGATCCCATAGAGCTGAATTTTGAGATACAACCAAACTCAAAAGAATATCAAGCTGTTCAACGTGCTGTTGATACAGGTAAGCCATTTAATTGGTATCATTTTGGTACTGCTGAATTACAAGACCTTTTTAAGTCAATTAAAGTTTCTGGAAAATATCCTGATACATCAGATGAATGGAAAAGACTTAAAGAATATCTTGATAGAAAGCAGACTCTTAACATCTTTATGAGCAAATGGAATAGTATTGCAGCACAATTAGACATTCCTTTAATTGAGTTAAATAATCGTAATATCGATGAAATATTAAAAGAGTTCACGCAGCTCATCAGTAGAACCCAAAAATGCCTAGATTTGAAAAATAAATATTTGGATCTATTTAATACGAATTATTTAAAAGCTTTTAAGAGAGCTAAATCTTTTGATTTCTACGGATTACCTAAAAATATTGATGACTTGATTCAATTGTTAGGGCAGAAGTTAAAAATATTTAATTTAGAAGTCTATCAACAACAACTGGCTGATCAAATCCTTTATTTATCAGAGTTTGGTAATAAAATATCAAATCAGTTAAAAAAAATTGTATCTCAGATTGATTCCGATTCATTACATGAAAGTGAACTTGGAGATTATGCTGATCTATTAAAAAAATTATCACATTTAAAAGATCTAACAGAAGATTTTGAAAGAGTTAAATCCGCCAGTATTAGATTGAGTAAAACAAATGCTTTGATTCTTAGTAAACATATTCTGGAAGTTCCGTACGCTGAAGAAATTGAAGATCCTGTATTACGTAATACATTGCTAGAGGCTTGGGAATGGAAACGTCTTGAGATTTTTGTAATAGCCATCAGTAATACAAGTCAAATTGAAAATTTGTATGAGCACCGTCGTATTCACGAGAAGAATCTATCTCAAAATTACGCTCAATTGGCAGCAAACAAGACATGGCTGGCATTAAAGGAAAATGCCTCAGACAAAATTTTAGTTGCATTACAGCGTTATAAAATTGCTGTACAACACTATGGAAAAGGGACAGGTAAGAATGCTCCACGTTATAGAAAAGATGCTCAAGTAGCCCTTAAAGAGGCAACAGCAGCTATTCCTTGCTGGGTCATGTCACATCTTCAGGTATCTGAATCTATGCCTGCTGAATTAGGCCTCTTTGACTTAGTGATTGTGGATGAGGCATCACAATCATCAATTGACGTATTACCTGTTTTAATGCGTGCTAAAAAATTATTAGTAGTGGGGGATAATAAACAAGTTTCTCCGAGTAATGTCGGTCTAGCAAGTGCTCAAATTGATGTATTAAGAAATCGTTATCTACATGGTCAGCCACATGCTGCATATTTAACACCAGATATGTCTTTATACGACATGGCTTCTTCTATCTATGAGTCAAGTGTGATGCTTCTAGAGCATTTCCGCTGTCATCCTGCGA
>NZ_GG753606.1:29302-34731 GCF_000163635.1 Acinetobacter sp. SH024
TTACAGCAATAAAAACTTTTATGGTAACCGTATTAAGCCAATGCGATTATCGAAGAAATCTGAGCAGTTAAGTCCAGCTTTAGTCGCAATTTATACACCGCAGGGGTATAGAGAATCTAAAAATAGCAAACATATTAATCGAATAGAAGCGAAAGCAATTATTGAGGAAATGAAACTTCTTCTTAAAGATGAACGATACGCAAATAGATCAATCGGTGTGATCTCATTGTTGGGACCGGCGCAGGCTGAGTTCATTCAATCAGAAGCTTTGAATGAATTTGGTGCAGGGACTCTTACCCAAGTTCAATTTGCTTGTGGGGATGCTTCAGCATTTCAGGGTGCAGAAAGAGATATTATTTTCTTATCTATGGTAGCAGATCCTCAGAATTGTCATGCTTTGAGTCGATCCGATCATGAACAGAGATTTAACGTGGCTGCAAGCCGTGCTCGTGAACGGATGTATCTCGTCCATTCCGTGAGTCGTGATCATATATCTCCAAAAGATCTAAGGCTGAATTTACTCAATCATTTTTATGATTTGCAAGAAGATCAAAAAGCATCATTTGAAGCAAAATTAGATTTGTGTGAATCGGAGTTTGAAAAATCTGTATTTACGACACTCCATGAAATGGGTTACACAGTTACTCCACAGGTTAAGGTTGGAAGCTATCGAATCGATTTAGTCGTTGAGTCAGATGGTGATCAGCGTTTGGCTGTTGAATGTGATGGTGATAGCTATCATGGGCCAGAACAATGGCATGATGACATGACTCGTCAACGTGCTTTAGAACGCGCAGGATGGACATTCTGGAGATGCTTTGCATCGAGTTGGTTCATTGAACGTGAAAATATGATTATGTCATTAAAGGAAAAACTTGATGCAATGGGCATAAAACCTACACATGGAATGAGTAGCTTAATTCAAGATGTAGAACACAAAGTGTGGGTAGATGACGAATCTGAAATGAGTGCGGAAAATGACATCGAGAAAGATTTGTTAATTGTTTAATTGTACTAGCTTGTATTTAAATGGATTCGCTAGCGGACACTTACGTAACTAAAGATTACAGTAGTAATCTTTAGTTGTTGAAATTTACTTGGGTAAAAAAGGGTGAATAGCCACCGATTTTGTAGACACCTTTTAGTTAGATAAAATGGCTAATTAACGAGGTGCTTATGAGCAGTAAACGATACCCTGAAGAATTCAAAATTGAAGCAGTAAAGCAAGTTACTGAGAAAGGCCATAGTGTGGCCGAAGTTGCTGCACGTTTGGGAACCACCACCCATAGTATGTATGCCTGGATTAAACGTTATGATCCACAGCAGCCCAAGATCACAGAATCTAATGATCCAAGGGCAGAATTAGCAAAGTTAAAAAAAGAGCTGCAACGGGTTACTGAAGAAAGGGACATATTAAAAAAGGCCGTGGTGTACTTCGCAAGCCAGTCCAAATGAGGTACGCCTTTATTCGGGACAATCAGCATATATGGCCTGTTCGTCGTTTATGTTCAACTTTAGATGTTCATCACAGTGGTTATTACGCATGGTTAAAGCAACCCACCAGTAAAACTGCGCGGAAACGGCAACAGCTTTCAGGATTGATTAAACAGATTCTGGCTGGAATCTGTTGGTATCTACGGCTATCGCAAGATTCACTGTGATTTGAAAGATGTTGGTGAAAGTTGTGGGATTAATCGAGTACATCGGCTGATGAAAGCAGATGGTCTTAAATCTCAGCGCGGTTATCGTAAACCTAGAGCTCACGCTGGTGCTCCGGCTGTCGTTGCCGCAAACACTTTAGATCGACAATTTAATCCAACTCAGCTCAACCAGCTGTGGGTGACTGACATGAGAAGCACTGCTTCGCAAGATATCCGTACTCATGAAGGGTGGCTATATATCGCAGTTGTGATTGACCTGTTTTCACGTCTTGTTGTTGGCTGGTCTATGAAATCCAGAATCACGACAGATCTGGTTTTAGATGCGTTATTGATGGCTTTGTGGCGAAGAAACCCAAAGAACAAAGTCCTGATTCATTCTGACCAAGGCAGCCAATACACCAGTCATGAATGGCAAACATTTCTCAAACATCATAATCTTGAAAGCAGTATGAGTAGACGAGGAAACTGTCATGGTAATGCTGTTGCTGAGAGCTTTTTTCAGCTGTTAAAGCGAGAGAGGATCAAGAAGAAAATATATTCATCAAGAACTGAAGCAAGGTCCGATATCTTTGAATATATTGAGATGTTCTACAATTCAAAACGCAGACATGGTTCCAATGGTCAGCGTTCTCCATTAGATTATGAAAAGGCCCATCAAAAGATGGTTATGTGTGTCTAGAATTTTGGTGGCTATTCAATAGTAAGCTTAGAAACAATGAAATTGTTAATCTTTATCAATGTTATATATTTAATTTTAGGGAGAAATATTTATGATTAAACTTAAAAATATTGAGATATTAAAATATAAGTCATTTACAACTCCTCAATCAATAAACATTGAGGAAGATATAACTGTTTTAGTAGGAATGAATGAATCGGGAAAAACTTCTGTTTTAGAATGTTTAGCTAAAACTAATTATTTTGAAGATGATGAAAAGTTTAAATTTAACGAAACGTTAGACTATCCTCGAAAAGAACTAAAAAGTATCAGTAAGTCGGATAGCAAACCTAAAGCAATTATTTGCACTTATCATATTTCAGATGAACTAATTGGCTTAATCGAAAATAGGTTAGGTAAAGGAACTTGGCAAGGAAGTAATGAAATCACCCTAACAAGTTCTTATGGTGATTCATCTACATTAATAAGTGGTGTATCGATAAATTTTGAATTATTTTTAAAACACTTAAATTTATCTGATATTGGTGATGATGTAAAAACTGAGTTGAAGTTGGCTCTAACAGAAGAGAAATTTGATCAAATATTAAAGAAGTTCCCAGATGAAACCGAAAGGTTAGAGCCTTTAAGAAAATATTTCTTCAAAAGTTCTACATGGATGACTTTTATTGAAAGATATGCATATAGTGTTTTAATAAAAAGACATTTACCAAAATTTATTTACTATGATGAATATTATCAACTCCCATCAAGGATTATTCTAGAAAGTTTTTTAGATGATGATGTTGATCTATCGGATGATCTAAAAACAGCAAAGGCACTCTTAGATTTATCCGAAATTAATGTGAATGAACTTATTAATGCAGACGATTTCGAAGACTTTATTGCTGAATTAGAAGCAACTGAGGCTTTGATTTCTGACACACTATTTCAATATTGGTCTGCAAATCAGAACTTAAATATTGAATTTAAAATTGATAAAAAAACAGCTACTGTGAAAAGGCAAGTAAATACAAGTTATGGCAGTGCTACAACGGTCGATACAAATATTGTTGAACATGTCTTAGATATTCGAGTAAAAAACTCGAAAACGAGAGTTTCTTTACCTCTTCAGAATAGAAGTAAAGGATTTAATTGGTTTTTTTCATTCTTAGTTTGGTTTAACAAAATTCAGGCTGATTCAAATTCAAAATATATTCTACTCTTAGATGAGCCAGGCCTTAACTTGCATGCAACTGCTCAAGCAGATTTACTACGTTTTTTAGAAAGTTTGGTTGATAAGTATCAAGTTATTTATACAACTCACTCACCTTTCATGGTAGAAACAACGAAATTAAATCGGGTCAGAACGGTATTTAGTGACTCCGATAGCTCTATCGTTAGTGATAGTATTCAACAAAAAGACCCTAATACACTTTTCCCTTTACAAGCTGCTTTAGGGTATGATGTTGCACAGAATTTATTTATTTCTAAAAAAAATCTATTGGTAGAAGGTGTCTCAGACTTACTATACTTGACCACAATTTCAGAATATTTGAATGCGAATAAACGAACTGGCTTAAATGAAGATATTACAATTGTGCCTACAGGCGGTTTAGATAAAGTTGCTAGTTTTATTTCATTACTTCGAGGTTCAAAACTATCAATTTTCTGCCTATTAGATTCGTTTACTGACCAAAAGTCTCAGGCAAGATTTGATAGTCTAACTATTCAAAAAATTATATCTGATAAAAATATAAAATTTTTCCATGATTTTTTGGATAATAGAAAAAAAGCTGATATTGAAGATATATTTACTATTGATGAATATCTGCAACTTTTTAATATTTCTCTCTCATCTACCCATGCTGAAATTAAGGTGGAAGAATTAAGTACTGAAATTGAAGATATATTATCAAAAATTAATAAAGTTATTAAAAAGAATAGATTTAATCATTATTTACCTGCAAAAGAATTTGCTAGTAATAAGGATTTTGTTAATAGCCTTTCAGAAGCTACTTTATCAAGATTTGAAACTATCTTTAAAGAGGTCAATAAGAATCTTAAATAGTTTTTGGTTTAATAGACTTGCCTATTAGGGTGAGTCTATTACTTTACCCAGTACGTTATTTAATATAATTTTATAGACATCCAAGTGTTCTTTTTAATTTTCAATAAAATTAGTCAACTCTATGATGTCAGTGCTACTTAACTTACGAATATGTTTTCCACTTCTTAGTATTTTACGAAAATAAAAGCTCATTGTTCAACGAATATAAATATAAGATGACTTTTAAATCAGCTTGTCTCTAATCTCGAATCCGTTAATATCCTCAAAAAGCTATTTTTCTTGTCCATTTACTTCTTCAAATACACCTTTTGGGTTCAAAAGCATGTGTTTGATCGGTTGACCAGTGAGCTGATTAATATCCAAAAGATCATAAACCATTTGTTGTCCTAGCTGTTCACGCCGGACAGCTTCAATAATTTCCTGCATTTTTTGAAATTCTTCAAAACTCAGAACAACAGCTTCGGGCGCATTCTTCGTATAAACAAAAACAGGTTTATGACTATCTTTGACACATTGAACAATTTTGCTCCAAGATTTGCGAACATCAGTCGCAGAAACAATCGCACCGTTTATAAAAGTTAATCGATTCATATCTAAGACCTTATACGGGATAGCAAAAATTAAATCATTTCAGAATCTTGTTCCGAATGTAAGAAAACGACCGTTATTTATTATGGGACGATTTTATATTTCTAAAATTAGTAGATGATATTTGTATGTAACTATATAATCTAAAAAAATAAATTTTAAATCGTGCAAATTAAAAATAGGGAAATCTATGCTTACTGGAGTCTATGAACCGTACCGGGTTTGTCGGAGACTTTTTATTTAAGTTAGGCCACCTGACCTAACGGGTTAATCTTATCATAGTACATTGCTTCGAACTCAAAAGGCGATACATAACCCAGTGCACTGTGTACACGCTTTTTATTGAACCAATCTACCCAGTTTAGTGTCGCAAGTTGTACATCTGCTAAACCTTGCCAATCTGCTTTTAAATATTCAATCACCTCTGTTTTGTATAAGCCATTCACCGTTTCAG
>NZ_GG753606.1:35115-44615 GCF_000163635.1 Acinetobacter sp. SH024
ATAGGGAAATCTATGCTTACTGGAGTCTATGAACCGTACCGGGTTTGTCGGAGACTTTTTATTTAAGTTAGGCCACCTGACCTAACGGGTTAATCTTATCATAGTACATTGCTTCGAACTCAAAAGGCGATACATAACCCAGTGCACTGTGTACACGCTTTTTATTGAACCAATCTACCCAGTTTAGTGTCGCAAGTTGTACATCTGCTAAACCTTGCCAATCTGCTTTTAAATATTCAATCACCTCTGTTTTGTATAAGCCATTCACCGTTTCAGCCAGAGCATTATCGTATGAATCACCAGTTGTACCGACTGATGCTCGTAAATTTGCAGCTTCTAAACGATTGGTATAGCGAATAGAAAGATATTGAACACCTCTATCGGAATGATGAATCACATTCTTTGGCATGCCTCGATCATGCAATGCTTGCTCAAGTGCATCGAGCACCATATCTGTATTCATCCGTGTAGATACTTTCCATCCAACAATTGCTCGTGAGAACACATCAATAATAAAGGCGGTATAGAGAAATTTGATGTTTCTCAACCATCATGAAAGTATCATTGCTTATCCATCGTACTCTAGTTGGTAAGTCTACCGTACAGGGAAACTGATCTCCAATTAAACCAGCATTTTTTGAAAGAGATAGGCCAGCACAATTTCCGCCTTTCATATAAAGAGTTTTTCTTGTTAAAACAGTTTTGTAATCAGTTGCATTTCAACCCCTGTAAAAACTAATACACTCAATAAAATAAATCTTTTCATTTTTAACAAATCATCAATAACGCTATCTAAAAATTTAATCTAAATCATTAAACGTTGAGTATCTAACTAATTTATCTGCAAATATTTCTTTAGCTAAAACTCTCAATTGTGTATATAAATTTTCAATTCTATCTTCTTGATTTTTTATCTCAGAGAGATCTAAAAATAGATCTCTATTTTCTTCAGAGAGCCACATAAACTCATCTAATATGCTTTTAAAATTATCTATTTTTTTTTGCATATTAGTGTCTAAAGATTGAGATATAAAGAAAAGTTTGTATTTGATTTTTTCAGAAGATTCAACAAACTCACTAATACTTGTACTGGTGATCATATCGGAAATTTTTGCTCTAAATTCTTCTGATTTTCCTTTTTCGCTTTCATATTCTTTTAATTTATAGAATTGGCCAATAGTACATCCCAATGAATTTTTCAGAAAAAATAAGGATGATGCTAAATCATTTAGCATCGGGAATACTTCAGTTGAGTGTTGGCTAAGAATTTCGGCTTTCTTAATATCTCTCCAATCTTGAAATAGGATAACAGCAATGTAAGCAGTAAGTATTGTTGCTGCCGTGCCTGAGATATCTTTAATAAAACTAAGAATATCATCAATAAAAGGTAGAGATACTGCCGAGATTACGATGACTAAGATTGTTAGTATACAAACTGCTCGCCAAAACTTATTCTCAATACCTTCTTTATTTTTTAGAAACATATAGCACTCAAATTTTTAGTTTCTCTAAAATTAACATAATGGTGCTTATACGGAACGTGTTTTTAATATTACTTTAAGATTAGTATCTTATCGTTATTCATACCCTCTGGAACGTTCTCGTTCAACCGACTTGGAAACAAGTCGGTTTCTTTTTAAGCAAAACTGTAACTTTTAGCCAACAAAATTGATCAAAAAACATTCTATTTTGCATTTTTTCCTGATTTATCAATGTTCACATTTCAGAAATAACCCCCAATTTCTGCGGACAACTCTTGGGATAAAATAGGCCAACTTTGTAAGCTAAAACTTACACAGATTTAAGGATTTTGCGGATTGGTAATTCAAGTCATTAGCCGTATGATGAATATATAACGAAACTGGATGTTTCCAGACAACAAGAATAAGAAAATTGCGCAAGGAATGGGCAGCATGAGATCAGTAAGACGAGCAACCCGATATGAAAAAGCCCGACAGGATGTAGGGCTTTTTTATTGCCATTTGAAAACTGGCTGAGTTCGCTATAAAACATAGACTATAATCTATATTGTGGTTGTTGTATGTGGACAGTCATCACGACAGATCTGTTTAATGAATGGCTTGAACAGCAAGACGAATCAACACAAGAGAAAGTCTTAACCGCTTTAGTTGTTTTACAGCAGCAGGGACCAAGTTTAGGTCGCCCTTTAGTTGATACCGTATATGACTCTAAATTTACCAATATGAAAGAGCTACGCGTTCAGCATCGAGGAAAACCCCTGAGAGCCTTTTTCGCATTTGATCCATTTCGACAGGCAATTGTGCTGTGCATCGGTGATAAAGGCGGTAAAAAGCGTTTCTATAAAGAGATGCTGAACATTGCAGAGCAGCAATACGAACTTCATCTCTCAACCCTTGGAGATCAATCTAATGGCTAAAACCTTACAGGAATTATTGGCTAGTCGCTCTCCAGAGAGCCAAACTCGTATTCAACAAATGGCTGACGAGCTACTTTTAGAAACTCAGCTTCACTTTATTCGAGAAGAATTAGAGATTTCCCAAAAGGAACTGGCTGCAACTCTTGGAATCAAACAACCTTCATTGTCAGCAATCGAAAACCGTGGCAATGATCTTAAGATTTCAACCATGAAAAAGTATGTTGAAGCTATGGGGGGGGAAACTCCGTATTGATGTAGAGCTTCCAACAGGAAAACATATAGGATTCAATGTTTAACAAACAAAATGGGAGCGTTAATCTCTCCCATTTTTTTACTTCGTAGAGGCTCTATTATGTTTAACAAACTAGAATTTATTCTTCTATTTGAAAGGATTCTTAAAATACTCTTTTAATATGGAAATAATTAATAGTGTACTGATTAAAACTAGAAATACTATAAGAATCGAAAACATACAATCCAAAGAATATTAAACATTACTGATACAAAAATAATAATATTTTTTTGTCTATTAAGTAACTGAAATTTAGTTTTCTTTACAAGTTAAGTTTTTTATTAAGTTATAATTAAAAGTAAATTTTTCCCAACTAGTATAAAGTTTAAGATTATAGGTTATTGAATTGTTTCTTATGCAAAAAAAAGTCAAGAATCTTTATTTAAGAAAAGGTGAACACTCATTTGTTCTGCAATCACAGTTCATTTTTAAAGCTAAGCAGCAAAAATGGACTAGTGAAGATATCCAAAAAATTATAGAAAAGACCTTATATCAAGATAAATATAGGGTATATGCAATTTTGAGAGAGTATTCTAGCCAGAATTACGGGTAAATTTGACTTGAAAAGAGAAGGACTAAAGTCTTTTAGAAGGACATATCTTGGATCCTGAATAAGATTTTTAGTATTAAAGGAGTAAAGTTTAGCCTCGATATAAGTTTAATCTATTATTTTACAATAATATTCCATATATCAATACCTAATTTAACTTTAGTTCCTATCGCCAACCCTGTATGGTGCCCGTTCAGAAACACTCTATCCGAGGCTAATATGCATAGTTTTTCTGTAAAAGATTTAGATCAATTAATTGAAACGAATCTCAAAGATGGGAATAAATACAGTAAATTATTGATTGAATATAAATTATTTTCTGATTTGATGTATGATTCTATATTTTATACAGAAGTGTCTAATTCAGCTCTGAGCACTACGAAAAGAAAATATAAGCAACTAAAAATTAAAATCACCACACATCAATATCAGCTTCATTTTGAATAAATCAATAAAACGAAAGTTCTCAGCTCTCTCTTCGTATATGGGAAAGTCACAATTTATGGCCTTTCTCATATCTATTTAACATAAAATTTCTTATGCGAATCTTGAAAGATTAAGCTATTTCGTAATATTTTATCCAATAAGCATTGTCGAAAATATCAGTGTAATAGCTTAACTTCTTACAATGTGAAAAATAGTCACAGCATAAATCTCTAATAATTTCAATTTCCTCTAGGCTATCAGCAGCATTCACTAAAAATATAAACTTGTCCAAGTTAACAAGTAATTTACTACTATTTTTCAAAGGTTTATTATTAGACATTGAATCCTATATGTTTTCCTGTTGGAAGCTCTACATCAATACGAAGTTTTCCGCCCATTGCTTCGACATACTTTTTCATCGTTGAAATTTTAAGATCATGACCACGATTTTCGATTGCTGACAATGAAGGCTGTTTGATTCCAAGGGTTGCAGCCAGTTCTTTTTGAGAAATCTCCAACTCTTCACGAATAAGGTGAAGCTGAGTTTCCAACAATAATTCATCCGCCATTTGTTGAATACGAGCTTGACTCTCTGGAGAGCGATTAGCCAATAATTCTTGTAGGGTCTTAGCCATTAGATTGATCTCCTAAAGTTGAAAGATGAATTTCGTATTGCTAATCGGCAATATCTAACATCTCTTTATAAAAACGCTTTTTACCGCCTTTATCACCGATACACAGCACAATAGCTTGTCGTAAAGGATCAAACGCGAAAAAGGCTCTCAGTGGTTTACCTCGATGCTGAACACGTAGCTCTTTCATATTGGTAAATTTGGAGTCATAGACGGTATCTACTAAAGGACGTCCTAAACTTGGTCCCTGTTGCTGTAGAACGACCAACGCTGCGAGTACTTTCTCTTGTGTAGATTGATCTTGCTGTACAAGCCATTCGTTAAACAGATCCGTTGTAATGACTGTCCACATATTACAACCATAATATAGATTACAATCTATATTTTATGCTTAATTGAATTATTATTCAAATGAAAATAAAAAATCCCGACGTCATGTCGGGATTTTTCGGTGTGGAGCGCATAGGTAGGGCTGACTACCTAATGGTCATGGTGTCTGACTGATTATTCTTGTTTTAAGTCATTGAACATCCTGTTCATATAGATCGATCATAGGGACTTCACTGGTGCTTGGATACAAACAATTTCGTAAAATGCTGTAAGCCAAAGCGTACAAAAAATCATCAAAAATTATCCCAAAGCTTAACCGCAAGAAATGGGGATAAATTCAGAAATGGAAGCCTTAAGGAATCGGAAGGAACTTACGAATTGATCGTTTTTTAACCAATTTTATTGGCAAAATATATCAAAACTGCTCATAAAAAGCCGACTTGTTTCCAAGTCGGCTTTTCGTCATCGTCGAGCAAATTATTTATAGCATAAGTTTTTGATTTTTATATGTTTCAATTTGTTCATTTCGTATAACGCCCATTATGTTAAATGGATTAAAATTGAGTCATTTATCTGAAAGGATTTTTAAGATGTTCCTTCACTATAGAAATAATTAATAGTATACCAATCAAAACTAGAACTGCTATAAGAATCCAAAACATACAAACCACAAATATTAAACATTAATAATACAATAATAATATTTTTCTGAGCATAAAGTAACTGATATTTAGATTATTTTACAAGCTCAGGCTTTTGTTAAGTTTTAATTAACAGTAAATTTTTTCTAATTGGTATAAATTTAGAAGTAGTAAGCTATTTAATTGTTTCTTATGGAAAAAAGTAAAGAATCTTTATCTAAGAAAAGGTAAGCACAAATTTATTTTGCAATCAATATTCATTTGTAGGGCTAAGTTTCAAAAGTGGACGAATGAAGAGATCAATGAAGTGATAGAGAAAACTATATATGAAGATAAAATTAGGGTGTAGGAGATTTTAAGAGAATATTCTAGAAATATTTAGGGCGTGTTATCAATTAAGCCTGGTAGATCGCTGATAAAAAGTTTTGAGCCAATTTATCATAGCGTGTGGCAATAGCACGATACTGCTTGAGCTTGGTAAAAAATTTCTCGATCAGATGTCTTGCCTTGTAGGAGGCATCCCAGTATTGGGCTATATTTTGCAGCAGAACAAGCTGACAAAAAAATGTATGAGAATAAGCAAAAAATTAAATCAGCTTTAAAATTAGTTGCAGAAGCTATCTAAATTTTATATTAACTAAAAATTAACATAATACACCTTATACGAGGTCAAAAATGGGAGCTTGAAGCTCCCATTTTTAGTCTTTAATGCGTTTTTTTGCTTCGTCATAAACTATGCTGTCAGCTCGTTTCCCAACGGTGATGAGCAAGATAACTACCTGATCATCTTTGACTTGATAGACCAGTCGAACTCCAGTCTTTAGTAATTTAATTTTATAACATCCCGTGAGATCACCTCTAAGCATATTCTTGGGAATATGTGGCTGCTCTATGACCTTGGCGAGTTTCTTCTTAAATTGATCTCTTATAGCACTAGGAAGCTTTTCCCATTCAGCTGTGAAGTCCTTATTACGTAAAAGCTTATAAGTCATCTAAAGTAATTTCCTCGAACATTTCTTTAGGATCATTCATACGTTTACGAACAATCGCTAATAGCTCGGTATCCTCTTCTGAGAGTAAAGCTTTTTGTACAGGGAGTTTCCCAGTCGCTGCAATGTATTCAAGGACATTTGTAAAAAACTCAGTAGGTGCAATACCTTGTTCTCTAAGAACTGAATAAGATTTTTCTTTAAGGGCTTCATCAACCCTGAAGTTAACAGTAGCCATTATTTTTTTCCCATTTATTGAATGTATGGGGATATTGTAATGCGAATTGCATTACATAGCTAGTTTTTATAACAGCCATTATGTTAAATGATGAAATTTTAGATATTTTTACTAAAAAACGATATAGAACAGTAAAAGTAGCTGAGCAAACCTCGATCTAAGCAAGATCGAGGTATGGATTTTAGTTTTTATAGCTAGGAAATAGTAAAAACTTTATCTTAAATATAAGCGCTTATGTAAATTATAGACTACTATCTTACAAGCCTGATTTAGCTGTATTCACTAAATGTGAAGAAGTCTGTCTGTCTATAACAATATAATATTTATTGATCCACTCTAGTGCTTTATCTAATGATGATTCTTGAAAAGAGACTTGCTCTTCTCTAGAAATAGATTGGCCGATTAGAATGACTCTATTAAAAAAGCCTTGATCAACAGCATCAAAGTCAGCTTTTGAACATATTCCTTGAGAATACATGCCAGCATAAGCGATACGAAGAGCGTAAAGTAAGGGCATAAAAGTACTATGTGATGGCTGTTCATATAAGCTACTTAAATAATCCTCAAGGTCTTTGAACATGTCATAGTACTTTCCTTGTGCTGTATGGTTTGAAGGAGTAATAATTTTTGTTAAATCATCGGGTTCTAGGATAGTTTTTTTACTAGCTCCTTGTATTGAGTTAATGACATCAAACCATGCTTGAATTTCACCTTCTGGAAGATAAGAACTTCCAACCTGAATGTAGCTTTTTGCAAAAGTTAAACGGCTACTATTTAATGTGTTTTGATTTGCCTCTATTAACCTTTTTATAAGCGTACATCTTATTTTTACAGCCTCATCTATTCCTAACTCCTTAATCAACTGGGGGCTGACACTATTATTTAATATTGATAGTGGGCTATTAGGTAAGTCCATTGCAGATTCTTTATTTAATGCATTCCTATATTCAATTTCATGAAATTGTGAAAAATCTACTAGTTGTTTTCCATCATTGTTCCCTTGTGATGCTCCACAAAGTTCCTCAATTAAAAAAAGATAAAGCTCATTGGGTGATTTAATACTATTACTTAATTCTAAGTAGGCATTATTTATGAATTTTTCTAAGTAAACAGGGTTTTTTAAGGAGTTTTGCTTTTTAGAAGAAAAAATACCAAACATATATTGCACTCTTTAAATTTCTTTTAATTATTATACTGTTTTTATCCATTAGAAATATCTAAATTTTATTAATAGGAACTGTATAGATTTTCTAAAATTAACATAATACGCGTTATATGAAATTCAAAAAATGATACTATTTTTATGATAATTAAATAAATTTTAGGTGAACATAAGTTAAATAGAGCTTATGTCCGCCATATAATTTTAAGGTTCCCAGAATTTATCACCCTGAGTTTCATAAAATTTACTAATGAATTCTTGAAAAGTATTAGCAACAATGTACCAATCTTGTCTTTGATCTATAGGTAAGACAACAAAAATAGAGCCGTAATCATCACTATTAGGATCACATCGAACTAACAATAAGTCTGAATCTCCATAGAATTCTCCAATAATTAAGTCACTTTGAAGAGCGTCATTATTACGATTAATTTTATAAATTTTTGAAGCAAAAATTACTTCCTCAATAGAATATAATTTTAAGCCCCATTGTCCGTATTCTTGATCTTTAAATAGATCTGCACCATTAGATACTGTATAAAAATCCTCTAATACTTTTGGTAAAAGTACTTGGGGTATTTGTGAGTAAATTTTGCTTTTTAGGTTTAATGAACACTGCAAAGGAAAGGGACATTCCATACCTCTCTGAATAGCTTTCTTAGGTTCAATCTCCCATTCATTATGTATTTTTGCTATAATTTCATGAACACTATTCATTTATTAAACTCTTAAAAATCCTTAACTTTTACTAAAATTAACATAATACGAGTTATACAAAGCCTGAGCCAATTTCCTACGTTTTTTGCTTCGTGTAACCGCCATTATGTTAATTTTAGGAAGTCTTAAGACTAATTTTCAGACTTATCCCACCAACTTTGAGCTAAATCAGTATTTTTAGGAATGCCTATACCATCACGATACATAACGGAAAGACTTCGCATTGCTTTCTTATTACCTAACTTTGCAGCCTTTTCACGAAGTTCTAAAGCTTTCTTAATATTAACTTCTATTCCGCTATCTGCGCGAGTATATAGGTCAGCTAACTCAACCATTGATTCAGAATGACCATTTTCTGAAGCTTTCTGAAACCACTTAAAAGCTTTTTGGAAATGTTCTAAAGAATCGTTTTTGTCATCATCCTCTATTAATCTAGCATAGGTAACATATCCATCAGCTAACCAAAACATTGCTGCTACATTTCCATTTTCAGCTGATTTAATAGCCCAAATTTCAGCTTGATTTTCATCTGAATCAACACCATGACCATATAGATAAATCTCAGCTAATTCTAACTGGGCAGAAGTATCTCCACTTTCTGCTTTCGCTAATAAATCATTAGAAAAAACAGGTTCTGCAAATGTTTCCATTGAAAGGCAAACTCCTAAAGCCATAAAAATATTTACTAATTTATTCAATTCTTAACCTTTAAATTAAACTCTTAGGCTTGTATGTTTTTACATCATACCTAAAAGAGAACTCTAAAATTAGAGTATATTTTTAGTCCTATTTAACATAAAAACTCTTATACGAAATGCTATTTTTATTCCTTTAAAAATCAATTTTTTATATACTATTAAAAAGCTCATTTACCCTCGAATGGGCTTTTTTAATGATTTTTTATGTTCCACGCTTACTATTTGATCAATGTTCCACGGTTTTAATAAGCCAAGGTGAACAATCAGATCAGCCATACGGCTTAAAGAATCGGCTCCCAAAGCCTCTTTTTTCCGGTTAAGGCTCTACGTGTTCAGGAATAGGAATTCGCTTATTCTCGATTACCCAGTTTAGTGTCGCAAGTTGTACATCTTCTAAACCTTGCCAATCTGCTTTTAAATATTCAAT
>NZ_GG753606.1:45145-62975 GCF_000163635.1 Acinetobacter sp. SH024
CCCAGTTTAGTGTCGCAAGTTGTACATCTTCTAAACCTTGCCAATCTGCTTTTAAATATTCAATCACCTCTGTTTTGTATAAGCCATTCACCGTTTCAGCCAAAGCAATATCATATGAATCACCAGTCGTACCGACTGATGCTCGTAAATTTCCTGCCTCTAAACGATGACATTGTTGTCAAAATGCAGGGTATTGGTGGCTCCCCTTAGGGGCATAATTTGTTGAAGCCTAGGTTACTACTAAAAAATTAAAAAAATATTAAAAAACAGGAGCTTATAGCTACAATTTTTATGTTAGCTTTCTAAGTCTCTATGTTAATTTGAAGAATACTTCATCATAATGTCCGAATACAGCTATATTTTTTTGATTTCTATAATATCACTTGATTCAATTAGCGATTGGATATTACCAAATAAACTTTGAATATAATCAGAGGCTATATGGATATCTAAATCCTCCCTGCTACGCCATTCTTCTAAGAAGAAATATCTACTCGAGTCATTTTCGCTAATATAAAGCTCATATTTCAAGCATCCTTCTTCTTGAAGCGTAAGCTCTATTACACTTTTTAAAAGCGCTTCTAACGTCTCTTTTTGATCTGATTTTGCCTTAAAGTTCGCAATTATTGAAATAGTCATTATTTCACCTTGAATTTGTTTTAGAAGTTTTCTAGTACAATTTTGCCTTTTGACTTGCCTGATTCAAGCAACTTATGCGCCTTCTCCAAGTTTGCAGCGTTAATTTTTCCTAGATTTTGGTTGAGGGTACTTCTAATTTTTTGCTGGTCAACTAATTGGGCAACCTGTTGCAATAGATTACCTTGCTTTTCAATATCATCGGTTTCATACATTGAACGGGTGAACATCAACTCCCAATGGATAGAAATAGATTTAGTCTTAAACGGCATAATATCAAATGCTTGTGGATCATCGATCAATCCAAGCTTGGCTTGTGGTGCAATCAGAGAAACTATTTGCTTGATATACGTTTCTGTATGATTTGTAGAGAATACATATTTTGGTTTTTCAATGCCTAGTGTCTCGATTTGTACATTTAAATCTTTGCTATGATCAATGACATGGTCGGCACCAAGTGATTCCACCCAAGATTTCGTTTCTTCACGTGAAGCTGTTGCTATAACGCTCAGATTTGTTTTTGCTTTTAGGAGTTGGATAGCAATTGAACCTACACCGCCTGCACCACCAATAATTAAAATACTGCCAACTTCTGTTTCTGAAATTTGAAACCGATCAAACAGCATTTCCCATGCCGTTATTGCAGTTAATGGCAATGCTGCTGCTTCTGCATTAGATACTGTAATTGGTTTAAGACTGATAATTCGTTCATCGACTGCTTGAAACTCAGCATTACTACCATCTCGGGTTAAATTGCCAGCATACCAAACAGAATCTCCTACTTTAAACGAGGTAACTTTTGAGCCAACTTCGATAATTTCCCCAACGGCATCCCAACCTAAAATACGATTATTTGCTTCAGACGAATTTTTTCTCACTTTAGTATCAACTGGATTCACAGAGATTGCCTGAACTTTTACCAGTACATCACGTTCCTTAAGCGTAGGCTTCGCTTTTTCAATATCTACCAATGAATTTTTAAAATCATCATGGTTATTTATAACATACGATACGGCTTTCATAGATTTGTCCTCAACTTTAAAAAAATATAGTAAAAATGGGAGCGAAGTACTCCCATTTTATGTTATTCAATAATTAAAACTCTTGGCTCGTTGGGCGCAAAACAATTTCATTAATATCTACATCCGCAGGCTGTTCAATTGCATAAGCAATTGCTCGAGCGACTGAGTCAGCTGGTATGGCTTGTTTGTAGAAATCAGTAACAAACTCTGAACTTTCTTTATGAGAAGAACCAAATTTTAGTTCTGACTCAATTGCACCAGGCTCAATAGTAGTCGTTCTAATTGTTCCCCCAACTTCATGACGAAGGCCTTCAGAGATGGCTCTTACAGCAAACTTAGTACCGCTATAAACAGTACCTCCTGGACTAAATACTTTTAACCCTGCAACAGATGCGAGATTAATAAAGTGTCCAAAGTTTTGTTTTTGGAAAACAGGCAGTGTAGCTGCTATACCATAAAGAACACCTTTAATATTAATGTCGATCATACGATCCCATTCATCAACTTTTAGCTCACTTAATGGTGCAATAGACATTAATCCAGCATTGTTTACCAATACATCGATTTGACCAAATGCGCTTAATGCCTTTTCAATAAGTGCTTGTACTTCATGTGGTTTGGTTATATCCATACCAATAAATTCAGCTTGACCACCTTCAGCACGAATGTCGTGAACAATAGCCTGTAATTTTTCAGTACGTCTAGCACCAAGTACAACCTTTGCACCTTTTTTAGCAAGTAAGCGAGCAGTAGCTTCACCTAAACCACTACTTGCACCAGTGATAACAATAACTTTATTTTCTATATTATTCATATAAGTAACCTTCAACCTATCTGTCAATCATATTTGATGGGTTAAGTATTACAGCCTTGTCAGGTATAATAAATGAATAATATTATCTTTCAGAATTCCTATTTACGGAATAATTACCATAACACAGGATTGGACATGCAGAACAAATTGGAAATGATGCGTATCTTTTGTGTCGCAGCAGAGTCTCGAAATTTTAAGGAGGCAGCAACTCAGCTAGGTATTTCCCCACAGGTAGTGACACGGGCAATAAAAGAGCTAGAAGAGCAGCGCGGAGAGATTCTGTTCTACAGGAGTACTCGACAAATTAAAATTACCGCTGATGGTGAGCGTCTGGCAAAGCAAGCACGTTTTGCGGTGGGATCAATCGATGCTTTGCTTGTAAAAGACACCAAGGAAAAACGAGATGAAATGCGTGGGACTGTCCGTCTTACTGTGTCGTCTGTGTTAGGGCGTAAATTGGTAATACCTGCACTAGCAGAATTTGCCACACGTTATCCAGATATTGTCGTTGATTGTGTGCTAACAGATTCACACTCGGATGTGATCGATGAGCGGATAGATATCGGGATCAGATTTGGATTTTTGCCGGACAATCGATATGTGGCAAAGGAATTGGCTAAAGTGAACTTTTATTCTGTGGGTACGCCAGAGTTAATTGATAAGGTTGGAATGCCCAAAAAAATTATTGATCTTGATAAATACCCTCTAACAGCACTAGTCGATCATAAAACAGGGCGTTACTGGCCATGGACATTCACCGAAAGTCGAAGCTTTACGCCATCAAAGCCCCGTTTTATTACAGATGATCTAGAAGCTGAATTTCAAGCTATTCTCGCTGGAGTCGGATTCGGACACATGCCTGGATTTCTAGTTTTGCCGTGGCTTAGGAGTGGTAAGCTCATTCAGATACTTCATGAGGAAAACTCTCCCGTTTGGCGCCTGTATTTATATCGTCCACAGCGGGGCCCGACACCTTTGCGAATCCGAGCATTGTTTGATTACTTAGCGGAAGTGCTGGGCCATATAGAAACTTGAATCAGATGTAACTAACCTTTTTTTTAGAAAGTAGAAATCAGATAAGACCATCATGTATTTAGAGTAACTACAATTTTTCCTATTTGCTGATTTGATTCAAGATAGCGCTGAGCGTCATGCATGTCCTCAAAGTTAAAGCAACAGTCGATCACTGGACGAAGATATCCTGCACCTATACTGCTAAGAATAAATCGTCTGGCTTGCTCCCTTAGAACAGGGTCATGGAGAACCTCAAGGAATAAAAAACCTCGCATGGTTAAGCTTTTGCGTAATGCAACTTTAAGGGGAAATGGTGTGATCTCCGGGCTAAGTGCACCATGCATAACCATAGTTCCTCCCACAGACATCGCTTTTGCAATCTGTTCAATATGTGGCCCTCCCACAGCATCGAAGGCGACATCAAGATGTTCTCCACCTAAACGTAAAACAAGCGCCTCATACAAATCTGGTTCATCTTCACGGGCTATAACATTTTTAACACCGAGATCCAGTAAACGTTGCTTTTTCTCTATCGTCTGTGTACTTGCAATGACCTTAGCATCCGCTGCTTCAGCTATCTGTATCGCAGCTAGTCCTACGCTACTTGAAGCTGCTGTGATCAAGATCGTTTTTCCTTTCGAAACTCCACCAGCATGGATTACACCACCCCAAGCCGTCAAATACTGCATCCAGATTGAAGAAGCTTCTTCCCAGCTTAAACTATCAGGTTTGTGAACTAAAAAAGTTTCTGGAATCAGAAGCTTGTCCGTATATGTCCCATATTTGGCTAGATTGTCAGTCGGAAGAATCGATACTGCATCTCCTGGAGAAAATTGGCGTACACCTTCACCTATCGCAAGAACTATGCCTGCTCCCTCATATCCCAGACGAGAAGGGAATACTGCCTTTTGAATATAAGTACCACGCCGAAACATTACATCAGCCCGGTTGAGTCCGATCGTTTTCATCTGTATTAGAACTTCTCCTGCGGCTGGTAAAGCAACAGGAAGTGTTTCTAATGTCAGAACATCTGTATCTCCAATACAATTGAAGCGCCAAGTCTTGGCCTGAAGTGCGTTAAATGACATCAATAACGACCTTAATATTGGCAGAGCGATCTTGAACAGCATCATGAGCCTCAATCGCTTGGTCTAGAGTAAAATGACGAGGATCAACAATAGGACACAGTTTACCTTCCTCAACGAGACGGGTAGCGATCTTAAGGACATCACCATGATGAGAACGGCGATTGCCTGTTAACATCGGCAATAGGACGAATACGCCAGACAGTGTGGCACATCGTAGAGATGAACTCGCTAAATTATGATTACCAAATGCAGCACAGCTGGTAATGTGGCCATAGTGAGTTGTCATGGAAAGTGAGGCTTCGAGTACTGGACCACCCACAGTGTCGTAAACAATGTTAAAGCCTTGACCCTCAGGGCTTGCAGCAATAATGTCATCGGAAGATGCTGTTGTGTAATCGAGAGGTGTTGCACCGAGTTCTGAAATCAGCGATTGATCAGCTGTACGACCAGTCGCCCAAACATTTGCATCAAGTGCTTTTGCAAGCTGAACAACCATATAACCAACGCCACCAGCACCACCCTGAACCAGTACAGTTTGCCCTGGTTGAACCTTAGCATTATCCACTAAACCTTCCCAAGCGGTGAGGAACGTCAATGGTAGTACTGCTGCCTCGCGCATAGAGATATTCCGTGGCTTTAATGCGATCAGATCAGCATCTGCTACAATATATTCTGCTAAAGATCCTTGAAGATTACGAACGCCACCAATCAGACCGTAAACTTCATCTCCGACGTTGAAGTGAGTGACACCTTCACCAATAGCAGTTACAACCCCAGCCATATCTGTTCCCAACACGGCAGGAAGCTCTGGCATAGCATATGGTGCTTCACCAAGACGAATTTTATAATCAATAGGGTTTACACCACTAGCATGAATACGTACTAGAACTTGCCCAGCCTCTGGTTGAGGTATAGGGAGTTCTACACGTGTAAATTCATGATCACCAAAATTTTCTAGGATAAGAGCACTCATCATCTTATTCATAGTTGTTCCTTATTCATAACTGGGGGTTGATATGCACAGTACCAAAGTAAAATAATCCAATAAATGATATTTATAGGATTTAATAATTCCTAAATAATGAATAATAAATATCATCCGCTCACTAAAAATAATCTAGTACAGTCTGTAAAGGCATTTTTAATCTAAACTATCGGTAGTATTTTTAAGGTGTGATACGTTCAAAATATCTACAAAGTGGCTAAAAGTTGGAAACATAATTCTAAAAGGTCACAGCATTACAAAGAACATGAGCCAAAATAAAAAAATGGGAGCTAAAGCTCCCATTTTTTTGTGACTTTTGTATAAGCTCTACTATGTTTATTTAAAAAAATTAAAAATAGAGACAGAAAATTTTCGCTAAAGACCTTTTTGATTTTTCGATTTATAAAAAGTATTGCTTTTTATACTATGGAGCACTATAGTATAAAAACTAAAAAATAAGGAGGTCTGATGTCTAGGGCATGTCCTCATTTGGCTTTGCACCAAATTAACATGCAAGCAATGTAAATCATAGACTGATAATTTCGTGCAAGCTTATCAAATCGGGTCGCTATCGCTCGGAAATGTTTTAATCTCGCAAAGGCATTTTCAACTAGATGACTTAAACGATATTAATACCGATCAAATTCTTTATTTTCTCTCTTACTATTTGATTTCATTGGGATGATCGGCACAATATTTTGCTTTCTTGGCAACGTCCTAATTTTTTCCGAATCATAACCTTTATCTGCAATCAGATAATCTGCCTCACCAATCAACTACTCCGCAACTTGGCTGTCATGGAGTTCACCTCTAGTGATTTTAAAATCAATCGGCAATCCATTCGCGTCGGTTGCAAGATGAATTTTTGTGGTTCTTTCACCTCTAGACCGTCCAATTGCTCGCTTGAAACCGTGCCGAGCTCCACTTGCATGCTGATGCGCGCATATGTAGCTTCCCTCAATGAATACTCATTCTTGATCCAATACGCCTCGTAGTTTAAAAAAATTTACCCCACAAGCCCTTACTCGCCCAACGATTAAAGCGGTTATATGCTGTTTTCCAAGGACAAAATTCTTCAGGAATATCACGCCATGTTGCATCTGTACATAATTTCCATAAGATGGCTTCCATGATATTTCTACCGTTCTTTGAACAATAACAACCATGAAATTGCATCGTAGACTGGATTTGTTGTCAAATATCATCGGTGAGTAGAGTTCGTGCCATTGAGAAATATACAAATAAAAAGAGGTTAAATCATTCTTTTAAATCTTTAAAATCAATTTTTCAAATGAGGACACGCCCTAATAGATAAACAGTTTCAATATCTTGACTTCGCTTAAAGTCTAGTATGTTAATTTTAGTATAACTCTAAATAATTTGTTTCTTTCGAGTCGCTAACCAACACAAAACTGCTCCTGCTGTCACCATTGCAACACCTTGCCAAAAGATAAAAGATAAGGACGTACTTAGAATTAATGCCGCAAACAAAGCTGATAGCACGGGAATAAAATAAGAAGCTCCAGCCATTAACGTCATGTTCCCTGAAATAATTCCAATATTCCAAGCACCATATCCCAAACCTAAAGCACCAGCTGCCATAATCAGAGTGACTGTATTGTCATAAGTAAAATTAAGAGCTGACCCACTCATGAGAAGGTATTTGATCCATAGTACAACTCCAGTCAAGGCAAAAAATATAGTGACTAGATTTTTACCCTGAGATGTTTTTACTGTCACAGAACAATATGCAGCCCACAAAATAGCAGCAGCAAAAGCTAAACCATAACTAAGAGGATTAGCTTTTAAATTAGTAAATATCTGAAAAAAATCAAATCCAGTATCTCCTCCTAATACCCAACAAATTCCAACTAAAGCGAATATGCAGCCAGGAATAATTAAAATATTGGCCTTAACGTTGTTAAAAATAATTGCGAATAGTAGAGTAAATGTTGGCCATAGATAATTAATCATGCCGACTTCGATTGCTTGTCTACTGTTTTGCGCATAGCCAATAGAAAGGGCAAAACATAATTCATAAGCAACAAATAAAAGGCTTCCCCACCATAAATAGGATTTTGGGATGGTAGAAAACTTAGGCATACCAACCATGAAAACTAAAATCATGGATGCGACACTGTAAATTAGAGCAGCACCAGCTACAGCTCCAAAGCTCTCACTGACACTACGCATTAAGCCTACATTTGTACTCCAAAATATGACAGCTGTAAGACCAATTAAAGTCGATATATTTCTATTGAATGTAGGGAGAGCATTTAAAAGCATAACCTATTCCTTTTAAGCCTTAGCATTGATTAAATGATGTGATTTCCTCTCTAATAAAGCCATACTTGCAAAAATTGCAACTATAACTAATAAGATACTAGGTGCTAAGGTATTAGCTGTTTGTTGAATTAACCAAGTTGCAACGAAAGGAACTGTTCCACCTAACAGTGCATTAGCAGTATTAAAACTAAAGGCAAAACCGGTATAGCGCACTTGTATAGGGAATTGTTCTGTTAAATATGCAGGTAAGCTCCCATCGTTCATTGCTAATAATGTGCAGAACATGAGCTGAATGATCACCATTTCAATAAAACTGGCAGTTGAAAGTAAGTAGAACAAGGGTACAGTCAGTGCTATAAAGCTTAGACCTGCCCAAAGCAACATTTTCTTACGTCCAATTCGATCTGAATATTTGCCCATCACAAAAACTACAGCAATATAAAATAGCAATGAAATTGACCCTGATATAAAGGCTTGGGATTTATTTACACCTAACTCTGTAGCTAAATAATTTGGCATATAACTAAAAATAAGATAGAAGGCGGTGGCATTTAAAGATGCAACTGCAAATGCTTTAAAAAGTGCTGGTTGATACTGAGTAAATAAGGCTTTGATTGGAAAATTTTCTTTGTTGCTATTTTTTTGATGTTCTAAAAACTCTGGGGTTTCTTCTAACTTTACACGGATATAATACCCGATTAAACCTAATGGTGCTGCCAATAAAAATGGAATTCTCCAACCATATTCGTGTAAAAACGCCTCTGACATGAAAGCGAACATCGCCGCTGCCATTAAAGAGCCGAGTAGTAAACCCGTTGCAGTACTTGCAGGAACTAAACTGGTATAAAGTCCTCTTTTTCCCTTAGGGGCGTATTCTGCAAGAAAATTTGCTGCACCAGCATATTCACCTGAAGCGGAGAAGCCTTGGATCATCCGGAATATTAATAACATAATCGGTGCAAAAATACCGATACTTTGATAACTTGGTAACAGTGCAATACATACCGTAGCCAGTGTCATTAATATAATCGACCACGATAGTGCATTTTTTCGACCAAATTTATCCCCAACATGCCCCCAAAAAATACCGCCTAATGGACGAAAAATAAATGAAATTGCAAAGATCGCATATGTAGCCATTAATGCGGTTAAAGGGTCACTTTTCGGGAAAAAAACCACTGCAATAACTGTTGCCAAAAAACCATATGCAGCATAATCAAACCACTCCACAAAATTACCAATAAAGCTGGCGCTAGCAACACGTCTTAGAGTATTTTTTTGCTCTATTTGATGATTGTTTTTCATTCTATTTACTCCTAATTAAATAGGCACTCATTTTCAGAGTGCCTATTTAAAATCTTTTATTTGATAATGTTATGTTCTGGACCATATGGGAATTTGGTAATATTTTCATTTCCTGATTCTGTAACGACCAAGATATCATGTTCACGGTAACCACCAGCCCCAGCCATTCCTTGCGGAATCATAATCATAGGTTCCATTGAAATCACCATGCCTGGTTCTATCACCGTATCAATATCTTCACGTAATTCTAAACCGGCTTCACGACCGTAATAATGTGATAACACACCAAAGGAATGTCCATAACCAAATGTGCGGTACTGCAATAAACCTTCTTCATAGAAAATTTCATTTAACTCTTTAGCAATATCACTGCAACGTGCACCTGGGCGAATGAGTTTTAAGCCAGCTTCATGCACCTTGACATTCGCCTCCCAAATTCGTAATGAAGCATCATCACAGTGATCAAAGAACTGTGTACGCTCTAAAGCTGTATAATAGCCAGCAATCATAGAAAAGCAGTTTAAACTTAAAATATCACCTTTTCGGACTTGGCGGGTTGTAACAGGATTATGTGCACCATCCGTATTAATGCCTGATTGAAACCAAGTCCACGTATCCATGAGTTCAGAGTTTGGAAAACGTTTGGCAATTTCACGTACCATGGATTGAGTAGAGGCTAAAGCCACTTCATGCTCTGGCACACCTTCACGAATTGCTGCAGTCACTGCAAAACCACCAATATCACATACTGCAGCACCTTGGGTGATATGTGCAATTTCTTCAGCAGATTTAATCATGCGTAGCTTCATGCATGCGGCACTAATATCCACAAACTGCACATTCGGTAAAACTGCTTTTAACTTGTTTAAACGTTCTAAAGGTAAATGATCAAACTCAATTCCTACACGGCCTTTATTTGGAATTTCTTGTGTAACCGCTTTAAAATAGTTATCACGCTGCCAGTCAGTATAAACTACGTTATAGTCGCCAATCGTACGACGCCAAGGTTGCCCAGCATCAATATTTGCTGAAATTGTCACCACTTTTTCTGGGCTAACCACCAGACCGTAGAAGCGCCCAAATGAACAATAAATAAAGTCTGCATAATAGTTAATGTTATGGATTGAACTAAATAGAATATGATCAATTTCTAGCTCTTCCATTAGTTGGCGTAACTTGCTCTGTCTATTTTGATACTCAGATAATGAAAATGTTGCAGAAACTTTTTCACCATTTTCAATGGTTAATAATGATGGTAGTTGTGAAGCAACAAAATTATTTACTAAAGTATTCATATATTTTCCTAGATCAATGTAATGTAATCAATGAGCTAAGCTTATGCAGAATATGAATAGGGATTTTTGCTAAAAGCGTCAAAAAGTTGTCAAAAACCGACAAGACTAAAAAACACTAATGAGCAAAATCCAGAATGTTACGTTCAAATTTGGGGGAATAGTTAAAAAAAGCTTTATAGGCTTTAGTAAAACTAGATACATTACAAAAACCACATGCCAAAGCAATATTTGAAATGTTTAACGTAGACTGTTTAAGTAGATTCTGTGCATAGGTGAGTCTTAGTTTTAAATAATATTCTTTTGGAGCCAATTGTAGATTCATTTTAAACAAGCGCTCTAAAGTACGCGGTTGAATTTTTACATGCTGTGCAATTTCAGCAATAGTTAAAGGCTCATTAATATTATTTTCCATTAAGCGCAATACTTCTTGAATCTGAAAATCAAGTTTTTTCTTATGTTCAGCAATAGGTTGATGTTGAATTTCATTGCTCTCACGCACTTGATGAACAATAAATTGCTCACAGATTCTTTTAGCAATATTTGGATAGTGTATTTCAACAAGTGCCAAGCCTAAATCAATCGCTGCAAGCCCACCAGAACAGGTAAAACGGTTCGCATCAATGGTAAAAATATGTGGGGTAAACTGTACTAATGGAAACTCTTCTTGTGCCGCTAAGGTATTTTCCCAATGAAGGCTAGCACGAAAGCCATTTAGTAGATTGGCTTTCGCTAATACATAAGCGCCTGTACATAAACCACCTAAAGCAATTTTTTGTTGATCCAACCTATATAAAAAATTCTTTAAGCGTACTGTCATATTTTTATAAAGTTGAAAACCACCACAAATAAAAACTATATCCATGTTCAGTAAATGTGACCAAACACAGGTATGTTGTATTTGAAGACCATTGCTTGCGCAGCTATGATGACCATCTAAACCCGTTACATTCCATTGGTATAAATTGTCTTCTGTAACATAATTAGCCATACGCAAGACTTCAACCATGTTTGAGAAAGCAATCATTGAAAAGTTATCGAGTAATAAAAAACCAATACGCTTAGAGTTTTGTAACATAAATTTAATGTTCTTCACTTTTTTCAATATTTTTATAAAGCAATTTTGAGACCACAATTTTGATTTTTTCAGATTTAAAAGTCACTTTTGTCTTTATTTCCATGAGGCTTTGTTGCATAAAGCCTTTGATAGCAGAGTGAACCGTACTGGGTTTGTAGGAGACTTTTTATTTAAGTTGGGCCACCTGAACTAACGGGTTAATTTTATCATAATACTTTGTTTCAAAATCAAAAGGCGATACATAACCAATGCACTGTGTACACGCTTTTTATTGAACCAATCTACCCAATTTAATATCGCAAGTTGTACATCTGCTTTTCAATAGTCAATCACCTCAGTTTTGTATAAGCCATTCACCGTTTCAGCCAAAGCATTATCATAGGAATCACCAGTTGTACCGACTGATGCTCCTAAATTTGCTGCCTCTAACAGGAAAACGAATAGAAAGATATTGCACACCTCTATTTAAATCATGAATTACATTCTTTGGCATACATCGGTCACGTAATACTTGCTCCAGTGCATCAAGCACCATATCTCTATTCATCCGTGTTGATACTTTCCATCCAACAATTGCGCGTGAGAACACATCAATAATAAGGGCGGTATAGACCTAGCCTGAATTTGTTTGAATATAGCTGAAGTCTGCGACCTGACATACAAAAAGCACTGCTTCGCAAGGGTCAGGATGATCAGCACTAAAATTACGGTTCACCAAGCCAACTGCCCGTTTTTGGTCATCTCGTACAAAGCCTTTTCGATTTATAAAAAAATATTGTTCTTTTTTATACTATAGGGTACTATAGTATTAACACTAGCAAATAAGGAGGTCTGATGCCTAATCAGGTTGAAGACAAAAAAAAGATTCTTCTACGCGTCAGAAAGATCAAAGGTCAGACGCAAGCGATTGAAAAAGCGTTAGAAGACAATGTGGAATGTGGTGCAATTCTGCAACAAATATGCTCTGTGCGCGGTGCTATTAATGGTTTAATGAATGAAATGTTGGAGGTTCATTTAAAGGACACTTTAGTATCAGGTGAAACCACAGAACAACAACGAAAAGAAGAATTGGCTGAAATCGCCAAGATTTTAAAATCATATTTAAAATAGATCTGTATAAGGAATTATTCCATGAAGTCACGTGCTGCTGTTGCGTTTGGTCCTGGTCAACCTCTTCAAATTGTTGAAGTTGATGTTGCACCACCGAAGAAAGGTGAAGTATTAATCAAGATCTCCCATACCGGTGTGTGTCATACAGACGCATTTACTTTATCTGGCGATGATCCTGAAGGTGTTTTTCCCGCTATTCTCGGGCATGAAGGTGCTGGTGTTGTAGTTGAGGTTGGTGAAGGCGTGACTAGCGTCAAACCAGGTGATCATGTAATTCCACTTTACACTGCTGAATGTGGCGAGTGCGTATTCTGTAAATCTGGAAAATCGAACTTGTGTATTTCCGTTCGCGAAACTCAAGGTAGAGGCGTAATGCCAGATGGTACCACTCGTTTTTCCTACAACGGTCAACCGATTTACCACTATATGGGCTGCTCAACGTTCAGTGAATACACTGTAGTGGCAGAAGTATCATTGGCTAAAATCAATCCTGAAGCCAATCACGAACATGTCTGCTTACTGGGTTGTGGGGTAACAACGGGTATCGGTGCAGTACATAACACGGCTAAAGTACAAGAAGGTGATAGTGTTGCGGTCTTTGGTTTAGGTGGTATTGGTTTGGCAGTCGTACAAGCCGCACGTCAAGCTAAAGCAGGGCGTATTATTGTGGTTGACATGAATCCAGATAAATTTGCGCTGGCAAAAGAGTTTGGTGCAACGGACTTCTTGAACCCTAAAGATTACGATAAACCAATCCAGCAAGTAATTGTCGAAATGACTGGCTGGGGTGTAGATCATTCATTTGAATGTATTGGTAACGTGAATGTGATGCGTGCAGCCCTTGAAAGTGCACACCGTGGCTGGGGACAATCCGTAATTATTGGTGTAGCTGGCGCAGGTCAGGAAATCTCTACCCGTCCATTCCAACTGGTTACTGGTCGTAAATGGCTAGGTTCTGCCTTTGGTGGTGTAAAAGGTCGTACGCAACTTCCAGGAATGGTTGAAGATGCCATGAAAGGTAAAATTCAATTAGAACCATTTGTGACACATACGATGGGCTTGGATCAGATCAATGAAGCCTTTGATCTAATGCATGAAGGTAAGTCAATTCGTACTGTAATTCATTACGAATAATTGCGTCAGACCTTATACTTTTCCATGCATGTGCATCATGAATGACATGCATGGAATCCTCTAAAACGGCACATCATCTGTAAAACAGATCTATCTGTGTAGGCATCGTGTATAGGTTCAATAAACCTGCCTACATTTTAAATCTTTATCACTATTCTCTGTGGAGAATGTAAGACTCTTTGTTTACTTGATTTCTCATGAAGTCTTGCTCAACATAGGTAATTGATTATGGAAATAATTGAGAAGCATGCTTCTTTTGGTGGATCGCAAGAAGTGTATCGCCATCAGTCAATAGCATTAAACTGTTCAATGAAATTCTCAATATATCTGCCACCTCATGACAAAGATGAGCGGTTGCCAGTGTTATATTGGTTATCAGGATTGACTTGCAACGAACAGAACTTTATTACTAAAGCCGGAGCACAAAAGTATGCGGCTGAACATAAAGTCATTATTGTTGCACCAGATACCAGCCCACGTGGAGAGGATGTACCAGATCATGCAGATTATGATTTAGGCCAAGGCGCAGGATTCTATGTGAATGCAACACAAGCACCCTGGTCGCAGCATTTCAAAATGTATGATTATATTGTGGAAGAGCTCAGAAATCTGATTGACCTGAATTTTCCGACCAATCAAGTCCAAAGTATTATGGGTCATAGCATGGGTGGTCATGGTGCATTAGTAATTGGATTAAAAAATCCTGAGCTGTATAAAAGTATTTCTGCTTTTGCACCAATTGTTGCACCTAGCCAAGTACCTTGGGGGAAAAAGGCTTTTACACACTACCTAGGTGAAACCGAAACTTTATGGAAAAGCTATGATGCGATTGAATTAATCAAAAACGCTGAAGTTCATTTACCTATTTTAGTCGATCAAGGAACAGCTGATGATTTTCTTGAAGAACAGTTAAGGCCTAAGCTTCTTAGTGATATTTGTTTGGAACAAGAATATCCTCTTACACTTAACCTAAGAGAAGGGTATGACCATAGCTATTACTTCATTGCGAGCTTTATAGAGAAACATATAGAGTTTCACAGCAAATTCCTAGCTAAATAACTTTCATAGATATGAGGATGTACAATATTGTTCTTGAATGCTTCTTGAGCAATATAATTTCCAGATGAAGAGGTCAGCTTATAAAGCTAAGGTAGAGTCAATTGATCCTTATATAAATAAGATTGAATTTAATCATCTCATATCTTGATTTTTTGATTCAAATGTTAATGATATTAACTTGAATAAATTCATAGCATTATGTCGAAATAAAAACCTAAATTTTGGCTCAGCTATGGGAATTTTTTCTAACTTTTATACAACAAAACTTTCTGACATGCATACATTAGCAATGTCAGAATCAGTTTGAATTCTAATCAATTATGGAGTTTTAGTCATGCTTAAAACAGCTTTATATGTCCGTCTTGAAGCTAAACCGGGTAAAGAAGACGAAGTGGAAGCTTTTCTTAAAGCCGGTTTACCTATTGTAATGGAAGAACCTGCGACAGTTGCGTGGTTTGGCCTACGTCTTGGACCTACAACATTTGGTATTTTTGATGCATTTCCTGATGAGGCGGGTCGCCAAGCGCATTTATCTGGCAAGGTTGCAGCTGCGTTGATGGCTCAGGCCGAAGAGCTATTTTCAGAGCCACCGTCTATTGAAAAAGTAGATGTTTTGGCGAGTAAACTACCAGCTTAAACCGATGCTTAAATGTATGAGGGTGCTGTCTGAAATTTTGAATGTAAGGCAGCACTTCAACCCTATGATGTTTGTCAGAGGCTTTCTATTCAAGTTGGGCTACTTTATTTAATGGCTTAATCTCATCATTTACAAGGGTCAATATCCAAAACAGGGTAAATAAACAAATGCAACTATTTACACGCTTTATATTGAACCAATCTATCTAATTTACTGTCGCATTTGTACATCTGCTAAACCGTGCCAATCTGCTTTTAAAATATTTAATCATTGCTATTTTGTATGAGCCATTCACTGCTTTAGCCAATGCGTTCACGACCATGTCAGTAGTCATGCGTGTTGATACCTTCCATTCAACAATCGCTCGTGAAAATACATCAATAATAAAAGTGGTATAGAACAAGCCTGAATGTGTTTAACCATCACTAAGGTCGGCAAGCTGAAATAATTTTTATAAAAATAGACGACTGGTCTATTTTTGTGTATAGTTAGCACATAGTGCAGTCAAAAGCCGCAGTGTTGTCCAATTTTTTTAAAGTTTATTTGATGAATAACGGTGGTTTTTCAAATCAATTAGCTGATCATCCTAGGATAAAAATATGTTGAATTTTAACTTTTATAATCCGACTCGCATTATTTTTGGTGGCGATACAATAGCTAAAATCAATGACTATGTGCCTACAGAAGCAAAAGTATTAATGTTGTTTGGTGGTGAAAGTGCACGTAAGAATGGTACTTTAGCTGAGGTGCGTGAAGCATTAGGTGCAAGAGAAATTCATGAATTTGGCGGAATTGAGCCGAATCCGAGTTATGAAACCCTCATGAAAGCTGTAGAGCTGATTCGAGAACAAAAGATAGATTTCTTGATGGCTGTCGGTGGCGGATCGGTAATTGATGGTACTAAATTTATTGCAGCAGCAGTCAATTATACAGGGGATACATGGGAGATTTTAGAAACCCATGGTACTAAAATTACTCAAGCTTTGCCTTTTGCGAGTGTACTCACCCTTCCGGCAACTGGTTCAGAAATGAATAGCGGTGGGGTAGTAACCAGAAAATCGACCCAAGCCAAATTGTCATTTAACAGCCCCTATGTTTTTCCGCAATTTTCCGTACTGGATCCGAATAAAACTTTTAGCTTGCCGACGCGCCAATTAGCAAATGGCGTGGTCGATGCATTTGTTCATGTCATGGAACAGTACTTAACTTACCCTGTCAATGCACAAGTACAAGATCGTTTTGCCGAAGGTCTATTGCAAACTCTGATTGAGATTGGACCGAAAATCTTGGAAGATTCAGCAGATTATGACACGCGTGCGAATTTGATGTGGGCTGCTAGCATGGCACTGAATGGGCTAATTGGAGCTGGTGTACCACAAGATTGGTCAACTCATTTGATTGGGCATGAGCTCACGGCTTTACATGGTATTGATCATGCTCGTACCTTGGCCATTGTGTTGCCGGCCAATCTACAAGTGCGTCGTCAAGAGAAGCGAGAAAAATTACTACAGTATGCAGCTCGAGTCTGGCAGATTGTCGAAGGTGATGAAGAACAACGTATTGATACTGCTATTGCTCGTACTCGAGCCTTCTTTGAGCAACTTGGATTGCCGACTCGTCTTAGCGATTATGGACTGGGGGAGACAGATATTGAGATCATCATTACGCAACTTAAATCACACAATCTTACACAGCTAGGCGAACATAAAACTGTTTCATTAGAGATCAGTCGCCAAATTCTCGAGACGAGTATCTAAATAAGCGTATCTGTCATGGTCACGTTACACGACAAGTGATCATGCAACAATGCTCCTCAATCCTGAAAAATATCGGAGAAATAACATGAAAATTTTAATCGTTTTAACCTCACATGATCAACTTGGCAATACTGGTAAGAAAACAGGTTTCTGGCTAGAAGAACTTGCTGCACCGTATTACACCTTTATTGACTCTGGTGCTGAAGTTACGCTGGCGTCGCCTCAAGGTGGGCAGCCACCACTAGATCCGAAAAGTAATTTGGCCGATGCGCAAACTGAAACCACTCATCGTTTTGAAGCTGATCCAACTGCAATGCAAGCATTGGCACAGACGCATAAACTTAGCGAAATTTCTGTAGCTGATTATGATGCAGTGTTTTATCCAGGCGGGCATGGCCCATTGTGGGATTTAGCAGAAGATCCGATTTCAATTTCTGTGATTGAACAGGCGATTCAGTCTGGCAAACCTGTTGCAGCAGTGTGTCATGCCCCGGGTGTTTTTCGACATGTGAAAGCGAGTAATGGAGCGCCTTTAGTTAGCGGTAAATTAGTGACTGGTTTCACCAATACTGAGGAGGCCGCTGTAGGTTTGACTGAAATTGTACCATTTTTT
>NZ_GG753606.1:63391-95808 GCF_000163635.1 Acinetobacter sp. SH024
GAAGACATGCTTAAAGAAAACGGTGGTCATTATTCTAAAGTGGATGATTGGCAAGTATATGTTCAAGTAGATGGCTTGCTGGTTACTGGACAAAATCCAGCATCTTCTGCTGCAACCGCTACAGCATTACTTCAATTGTTGAAATAAAGAGTAGCTAGTCTCTGTTGTGGTGCTTAGCAGTGAATAAACTTCTGACTCTGAGCAACTGGCGCAATAAGCAAAATAACCCTCACTTAATGGTGAAGGGCCTGAGTGAATAGCTTTCCTTCCTTTATTTTTCTATATACAGGAAGGAAGGTTATTTTTTTAATTTAGATCAATTAAGCCATGATGACTTGGATTCAATGAAATGAAAGACAGCAAACTTTTTCAAAACTTAAGCTTAGGCCCTTATGTTTTGCAAAACCGTATTGTATTGCCACCATTAACGCGGTCGCGTAGTACTCAGCCAGGGAATATTCCAAATGAACTGATGGCAACCTATTATCAACAGCGTGCCGGGGCAGGATTTATGGTGACCGAAGGTACGCAAATCGAGCCACGTGGTCAAGGCTATGCTTGGACTCCCGGTATTTACAGCCCTGAACAGATTGCTGGATGGCGTAAAGTGACGGAAGCAGTGCATGCTAAAGGAGGCATTATTTTTGCACAACTTTGGCATGTTGGGCGTGTTTCACATACATCTTTGCAACCCGATCACGCATCACCGGTCGCGCCCTCGGCTATTAGGGCTGATAGTAATGTTAAAGTCTTTATTGAAACCGGGCCCAATGCAGGGGCCTTGGCTGATCCTTCAATGCCACGTGCTTTAAGCAATGCAGAAGTTAAAGAATTAGTGCAACTCTATGCTCAAGCAGCGCGTAATGCATTGGCTGCTGGTTTTGATGGGGTTGAAATTCATTGTGCAAATGGTTATTTGGTAAATCAATTTATCTCTGCACATAGTAACCACCGTGAAGATGAATATGGTGGATCACTAAACAATCGTTTGCGTTTTTTACGTGAAGTAGTACAGGCAGTTGCTGAGGTGGTTGGTGCAGATCGTTTAGGAGTGCGTTTTGCCCCGCTATTTGAAAGTACAGAGGAAGATCGTGTTTATATGGGGTTGGTTGAAGATGATCCACATGTGACTTATATTGAAGCCATAAAAATACTTGAAGAAGTTGGGATTGCCTATTTATCGATTGCAGAAGCTGATTGGGATCATGCACCAGAACTTCCTCATAATTTTCGTAAAGATGTCAGAGACACTTTCAGTGGTCGGATTATTTATGCAGGTCGATATACGGCAGAAAGAGGGACTCGAATTTTAAAGGCAGGGCTGGCCGATTTAATTGCATTTGGACGCCCATTTATTGCGAATCCAGATTTACCCGATCGCATCGCCAATGGCTGGCCATTGAATGCAGTAGATGCAAGCACTATGTATGGTGGGACGGAAAAAGGCTATATTGATTATCCAGCTTACGCAGATTAATATTGACTAAGTGAGTTATTTTGCCAACCTTTGTGGTTGGCAAAATAAGGACTTAGGATTGCTGTTGCCAGCATAAATTCTTATTAAAACAAATTCTTAAAAATTTTTAGCTGTGTAATGAGCCAACCTGCCAGTGGGAAAGAAATCAGTTGCGTTACTGGCACTAATACTATGACTTCAATCAACACCATCATCGGGAAACTTTGATGCTGAGTAATTGGCTTTAATAAAGTGAGTACCAGTAATAGTGTGGGATATAAGCCTAAATATCCGACTAAAATACGAGTCATGAGGGCTTTAGGAGAAGAATTCATTGTGCGCTATACTCATGGATTGTAAATTAATCTAATAGCAACACATTAATAACTAATCATTGGGCTGCTGTCATTAATTATGTAATTGATATTTAATCTAAATTTTATCAATCTTCACTTTTTAATAGAAATTTAGTTGCTCTCAGAGCTTGATGTAATGGTGTTTTATCTTTTTGCAACTTACTCAGTAATGCTGCACCTAACCACATTTGGTAAAGTACTTGTGCCAACGTCGAGGCCTCAGTATTTGCTTGAATAGACTGATCCTGTTTTCCCAAATCAATTAAACCAGCAATACGTTGGATTACATCATCCACGCCAGCGGACATAATGGAACGCATATCTTCAGATAGATCGGCAACTTCTGCGGCAAGTTTCACAATTAAACAGCTATTCGCCCAACCACAGTGTGTTTCAGGATCTTCTATCCATAAATTAAAATACTCAATCAGCTTTTGATAAGGGGATTTATCGCTACGCCATACATCATTTAAACGGACTTGGTAATTATCCACATAATGCTGTACCAATTCACATCCGAAAGCTTCCTTGGATTGGAAATAATGATAAAACGAGCCTTTGGGGATCTCACAGCTCTGTAAAATTTCCTGTAATCCTACGCCAGTAAAACCTTTATGCAAAATCAGGTCTGAACTGGTGTTAAGAATGTGTAAGCGCTTCGCTTCAGACTTTTTAATAGGAGTAGGCTTCATATTAATTATTTACTCTATTGTAAAAAAAATAGACCAGTCGTATTGTTTTTTATTATAACTCATCTACAATGGATGTAAAGAAATTTTAATCATAATTTTTGATTATGAAGAGAAATACTTTTAAATAAAACATGGAGTTATATGTGTGAAAACAGTTATTAATCAACGCATCGTTTTAGCTAAACGGCCAGTGGGTGAGCCAAAACACAGCGATTTTCGTATTGAGCAAGTTGAGCTCAATGAACTTAAACAAGGCGAGATATTGTTAAAAACCATTTACTTGTCACTCGATCCTTATATGCGTGGTCGCATGAGTGATGCTCCCTCATATGCAGCACCGGTTGAAATTGGCGAAGTGATGGTCGGTGGAACAGTCAGTCAAGTGATGGCCTCTAAAAACCCAAAATTCAAAGAAGGCGAGTGGGTTCTTTCTGGAAATGGTTGGCAGGGCTACGCAATTTCTGATGGGACTGCATGTCAAAGCTTAGGTATGCAACCCGAACATCCATCTTGGGCATTGGGTATTTTGGGGATGCCTGGCTTTACTGCTTATATGGGGTTGTTGGACATTGGTCAGCCTAAAGCCGGTGAAACTTTAGTCGTTGCAGCTGCAACGGGACCTGTTGGTGCTACAGTTGGACAAATTGGCAAACTTAAAGGTTGTCGCGTGGTTGGCGTCGCAGGTGGGGCTGAAAAATGCCATTATGCAGTACAAGAACTCGGCTTCGATGCTTGTATCAATTATCATGATGAAAATTTTGCAGAACAATTACAACAAGCAGTTCCCAACGGTATTGATATTTATTATGAGAATGTAGGGGGTAAAGTGTTTGATGCGGTATGGCCATTGCTTAACTCTGCGGCACGTGTACCGGTGTGTGGTGTGGTTTCGCAGTATAACGCTACCGAGCAAGCACAAGGGCCAGACCGTTTACCTGGCTTTATTTCCACTCTTTTAAGAAAGCGTATTCGCATGCAAGGCTTTATTATTTTTGATGATTATGGCAATCAGTATCCGGAATTCAATCAGCAAATGTCTGAATGGTTGAAAGACAGAAAAATCAAATATAAAGAGCATATGGTGCAAGGTTTAGATAACACGATCAATGCTTTCAATGGTATGTTAAAAGGCAAAAACTTTGGCAAAGTGGTTGTAAAAATTTAAAAAAATAGGAATATTATGATTACACTACATCATTTAGATCAATCACGTTCTTTTCGCATTTTGTGGTTACTTGAAGAAATCAAGCAGCCCTATGAGCTGAAAAGCTATTATCGTGACTCAAGCACGCATTTGGCCCCTGAATCTTTAAAAAACATCCATCCTTTAGGGAAATCTCCAGTATTGGAATGGGATGGCAAAGTTATTGCAGAGTCAGGCGCAATCGTTGAGTTATTAATTCAGAAACTTGCGCCGCATTTAGCACCAGATATGGATGAACCTACCTATGTCGATTATCTACAGTGGATTCATTTCTCAGAAAGCTCTGCCATGCTGCCATTTTTATTAAAAACGTTTAATGCGATTGAAACCAAGCAGGGTACGAAGTTGGTATTTCTAGAAAATTATACTCAAGTTGAGTTCGATAAAGTATTCGGCCATTTAAATGAATATTTAAAAGATAAAGAATTTCTAGTGGCAGACCGTTTAACCGGTGCTGACTTTATGATGGGCTTTGGACTACATGCTTTAGTTTATCATATGGGACAAGGTGAAAATTATCCCCATATCCAACGTTATGTAGCAGGTTTAAGCCAACTACCTAGCTGGCAAGCCGCAGTACAAATTGAACAAAATGGTGTGAAAAGTCAAAAATAGCAAGATTGATTTTTTAAAGGCAATTTAGAAAAAGAATCGTGATTGTCAAGTACATCTAGTTATAAAATAAGCTGACACTTATTTAAATTAAACGCCTAATGAATTTCATCGGGCGTTCTCTATTTTAAAGATAAGGAATTACCATTATTTAAGACAAGTTTCGCCTATTCTTCCCATCAAATTCCTATCAAAAGAGTTTGAATATCACGACGGTTACGTTGAAAGATATAATCAACTTCTGAAAGAAAGAAACGTGACTAACGCACAGCAAGATTAAATTATTCCTCGGGGTATTAAACAAGTAAACTACATCATTTTACTAACATAAACGCATATACGTAAAAATCACGCCCCGTTTAACTGGCAATAGTTTTTGAACCCTTGTATAAAAGTTTAAACGAATCTAGCAAGTCTTTATTTAATGTTAATACTCATCCAGTATTGAGGTTTTTTATCTTTTCTTGCCTGTGATCTAGGTTGTAATACTCTAATTTCATACTCACCTGAAGCAGGTAAAATATAAATACCATTATCATCAAGCTTTGGAGAATATTCTCCAAGATTGATGGAGTCTTTTAATTGATTACCCCATAAGTAAGTTTCAACATTTCCTCCAGTCAACCTCACTTTTAACTTTTGCCCTTTTTTAGCATAAAATTTGTAGGAATCATACTTGTATCCATCTATCCTTCCGTAATAATTTGCAGAGTAAGCTTTTTTAGCAAACTTAACTACAACAGTCTTTCGTATATCATTGTTATCATTTGCAAGTGCGGCAGGGCTAAGCATAGTTAAAGTTAGGGTCATAAAAGCACCAGCTAGTAATTTCGTATTCGCTATTTTCATAAGGTTACCTTAATTCTTGTATCGCCCCTGACATAGTAACATAAGTAATAAGTAACCATGAATCATGGAACAGAACTGTGAATAGTCATAACATAGAGTTGCACTTCAAATGTTAATTTAAGACTTGCGAAATCAATGGTTAATTAATTGGTCACTAAGGAATAGCCAATCTATATATAAACTTTATTTAACAAATACTTATAAAAATATATGATGCGTATCATACGCATCATATATAAAGCGTTCTATTTTGATATAATTGATCCAATCAACCCCTTATTAGGTTTCATTTAAATTCCATGAGTCTTACTGATATTAAAGTTCGCCAAGCTCATTGCAAGGAAAAAACCTGTTTTTTATCCGATGAAGATGGGCTTAGCCTGAAGATTGAGCCGAGTGGAAGAAAATCTTGGTGCTATCGCTATACAGATCCACAAACTAAAAAACGTCGACGCATTCAGTTAGGTCTTTATCCTGATTTATCGCTGAAAAAGGCACGACAAGTCAGAGATGACTTTAAAGACAATAATTTCTGTTTTGAACATGATACTGCCTCTAATCTTATCACCTTTGGTAAGGTCGGGGAGGAGTGGTTACAGTTCAAACTGAAGAATGCCTTCAACGATCTACCCCGCTGTGGTGTACTACAGTTAGCAGAAAGATGCTTACAGCAAGATATTTATCCAGACCTTCAGGATTTACCTTTTCAAAACATCAAGCGCTATGACCTGGTTTCAGTAATCAAAAAAATAGAGGGACGCCAAGTAAAAGAACCTGTCAAAAAAGCTTGTAGTTATTTGAACCAAATTTATGACTACGCTGTAGCGATGGGTTATTGTGAGTTCAACATCGCTCATGGTTTAAATAAAATCACCATTAACAGCAAAATCAAGAAAAATTATCCGTATTTGAAAGCGGAGGAAATATCTGATTTTAAGAATAAATTACAAAAATTGGATGCCCATCCCATTATTAAAAAAGCACTGATGTTCAAATTACATACTGGCGTGAGAGGGGCCGAATTGTTATTGGCTGAGCCTCATCATTTTGATTTAAATGAAAAAATCTGGAAAATACCTGCCTTGCATATTAAACAGTTTCGACGAAAAGTCATATTAGGCCATGAGATTCCAGATTTTTTAGTTCCACTTTCAAATCAGGCTTTAGAGATTTTGAAAGACGTCATGCAGTGGTCATACGGTGAAAAATACCTTTTTGCTAGCCCTCGCAAACACAATCAACCGATTCATTTTAATACTCTAAATATGGCCATACGTAAGATGGGGTATGGCAAACATCAACTATCTTCTCATGGATTACGTTCTACTTTTAGTACCATTTTGAATGACTCAGGTTTGTTCCAAGATAATTGGATTGAGGCACAACTTTCACATATTGATAAGAACCGTACCCGTGCCAGCTATAATCACGCTGACTATTTAGCTCAACGGACTGAAATGATGCAGTGGTGGGGTGATTATTTAAGTACTAGTAAGTGAAAATCGTACTTTTATACATAAACTTAAAACATGATGGGGTGTCAAATGGATAGTAAACAATATACTTACCGTGTTAAATGGTCAGCTGAAGATAATGGGTATGTTGGGTTGTGTGCTGAGTTTCCATCATTGTCTTAGCATGATGCGGATCAGTCTAAAGCATTCTCAGGAATAGAGGAGCTCGTTGCTGATGTTGTCGCTGATATGATTAGCAATAATGAAAAAGTTCCTACACCACTCTCCGGAAAAATATAGTAGGCAATTTATTGTCCTTGTTCTCAGTGGTTCAACAAAAACTAGCCCTCGAAGCTGCAGAACGTAGTGTGGGCATGAATCGTTTAGTATCAGTAAAAAGAGCTATGTAATTTTAGTCTTTACTAAGGTCTAGTAGGAGTGAGTGATAAAGCAGGAACAAGAATTTATGCTTCATATACTCTGTAAATCGTATGAATTTGAATTAATAGGTATTTTAAAAGAAAGTTTTCTTTGATTTAGTGTTTTTATATAAAAAAAATAATTTTTAAAAATAACTTAGGCTAATTGATAAACACTATCTGGAAAGATTAAAAGAAAATATTTTTTAATTTCTGCTAATTCATTTAAGGCAGGTTCTCTTTCTAGCAGTTGAAATGTCCAAATAAGTACAGCCTGATGATTATCATAGCAAGTATTTACTCCAAGAAAATTAGCCAATCCATAACTTCTATTGATGTTCATTTCTTTAATTAATTGATTTCCTAAGTCACGAGCTTGCTGGCTGATTAATAACTCATTTGGTAACACGGCGGTCATCTCCACAAAAAAATCTAATGCAGGTTCAATCCTTATATTTAAAAAGTTATAATTTAATTGAAATGGATAAAATATACTTTCTATAAGTTGTAATAACCTGCTGTAGGTTAATTTTAGCAAAGTATTACTCAGGCAACAACTTCAAATAACCCACAGCAAGTTATTTTTTGTAAATTAATTTAAATATGATTACTTGTAAGTTATCTAGCCTCATGGGCGATAGAAAAATTTTAAAATTAAGTGAAGTGGTGCATGCGACAGGAATTAATCGTAATACGCTGACAAGTATGTATTATGACCGTGCTATACGTATCGAATTGCCAGTCGCTGATAAGTTATGTAAATACTTTAACTGTACGATGAATGATTTGTTTGAGTTTAAGGAAGAAGTTGAAGAAAAAGATTAACCAATACTTCTTTTGATAAGTTTTCTCTACAGGTCTAATACTGAACTTTATAAAATTTCATCGAAAACAGAGATTTACTTTATTATTTATATAAAAGAATCAATCGAATGATAGAGGTTTTTTTCTTATAACTTAATCAAGAAGAGGGCTAATGACCCACAATAGCGGTAACTATTGTGGGTTTGTTCCATGTAATGCAAATTGCAGTACAAGGAATTTAAAATGACTTCACTGCTGATCTTACGTTGCCTTGTACTTATTGCAAGATTTTTAGTCTTTTTACATGATTTTTCATTTCACCATTTAAATTTCTTCTTTTTATCATTTTGATAATTTTAAGTACCCGATCTTGACGTCATAGTGTTTGAGATCGAACGTTCGATAGATGTCCGCAATCCATCGAATAGCTGAATCTCATTTGAGGTTCGCAGAGAGTCCAATATATTTTAGCTCAAGGACTCTATGATTGCTTTGGGATTTCTAATTCTAAATGGCTTTGTTGCACAAAGATTTAAAAGTTAAGACTTCTCATATCTACTCAAATTTAAGTGACAACTCGGGTATGTGGTCTGCCTAAGTCCGTAAATTTATTTAATACTGCCATACGTGCATGAATCTCATTGACTTGGCTTTGAAAATTTCTCGCACTGAGTTTATCCCCCAATAATTTGATGCAATGCATCTTGGTTTCAACCAAACTTCGCCGATGATAGCCTGACCATTTCTTCCAAATAGTTCTTCCTAAACGTTTAACTGTTAGAAGCAACTCATTGCGTTCTAGCGAGCCCATCTTTTTATCTTTCCATGGCTTCGCATTTTTTCTTGGTGGAATCACTGCATGTGCTTGCTGATCCGCAATGACCTGTCGGCACTGTTTGGTATCATAAGCTCCATTGGTATAGACGGAGTCAACTCTCTCATCTTGTGGAATCTGATCGAGTAAATCACCAAGTACCTGTGAATCACTCACATTGTTGGTTGTGAGCTGAACAGCGCGTATTTGTAAGGTTTTAGCATCTATACCAATATGTAGTTTACGCCATTGGCGACGATATTCAGGCTGATGTTTTTTACGCTTCCATTCACCCTCACTTAAGAATTTCAGACCTGTAGATTCAACGATTAGATACAGTCCATCACAACTTTTTTGATAGCTAATCACAATATCAATATGCTGTTGTCGTCTACAAATTGTAGTGTAGTCTGGCGCTATCCAATTTAACCCACAAAGATGGATGAGACTTTGAACAAAGCCTGTGACCATGCGTAAAGACAATCGAAAGAGAGATTTAATCATTAGGCAGCATTGGATAGCTGCGTCGGAGTAAGTTTGATTTCGTCCTTGTTTGCCTTTTGATGGGGCATACCATTGCGTAGCAGGATCAAACCAAATGGCAATATTTCCACGATTAATGAGAGCCCGGTTATATGAAGACCAATTGGTTGTGCGATAAATTTTAGGTGTCGACTTATTCATTTGAAAATTATATTGTGGAATAAGCCTTTAGAGATAGGTTTGTGCAACAAAGCCATTAAAAAATAAATGCAGACGTCTGTATTTATTTTTTAATTAATTCTAGACAAACAGTCTAATTAAATAGAGAGGAAGTTCTATGTACAAAGGTATTGTAATTACTAAAGATGAAGCAGGTTACACATCAAAAATTACTGAGATTGCATCAAAGCCTTTACAAGAAGGAGAGGTTAGAGTCGAAGTCAAATATTCAACACTCAATTATAAAGATGCTTTAGCCATTACTGGGCGTTCACCAGTGGTGCGTAGTTTTCCTTTGACCCCAGGCATCGACTTTTCGGGTGTTGTGATTGAATCAAAACATCCAGCATGGAAAGAAAGAGATGAAGTTCTACTAAATGGTTGGGGAGTGGGTGAAAAGTATTTTGGAGGGCTAGCCGAGCAAGTCACTGTTTCTGGTGATTGGCTCATACAAAAACCTTCTGCTTTTTCTTTTAAAGATACGATGGTTATTGGTACAGCAGGTTATACCGCAATGTTGTGTGTCATGGCTTTACAAAAACATGGTATTAAACCAAGTGATGGAAAAATTTTAGTGACAGGTGCAAATGGTGGAGTAGGTAGTATTTCCATTATTATTTTGAATCATCTTGGTTATGAGATTACAGCTTCAACTGGTCGACCTCAAGAGTCAGAATATTTAACCTATCTAGGTGCGAGTGAAATTATTGATCGTATTGAATTATCTTCCTCAGGAAAGCCATTAAACAAAGAAGTTTGGGCTGGCGTGATTGATACTGTTGGAAGCCATACTTTAGCCAATGCATGTGCTAGTACAAAATATCGTGGTGCAGTTGCTGCGTGTGGTTTGGCAGGCGGAATGGATTTTCCAGCAACAGTTGCTCCATTTATTCTAAGAGGGATCACCTTATATGGAATTGATAGCGTGATGGCACCAATCGAATTAAGAAAAGAAGCATGGGAACGTTTGGCTACAGAATTAGATCAAACAAAATTAGAAACAGTAACGACTGAAATTCAGTTAACAGATGCTTTAAATATTTCCAATGAAATTTTAGATGGAAAAATTCGAGGTAGAGTTGTTGTACAGATATAGTTCAACAAAATGAGTTGTGGGACTGTTCTAAATTTTGTGTAAGTACTTAATTTTCATTTATCCTACTGAGGATAATAAAAAGAGGTACTTCACATGGATGAAGCTACAATCAAAAGTATGGCAGCTGAATTAGCTAAAGGTTTAAAAACTCCTGAAGATTTAAACCAAATGACAGCCATATTCAAAAAGTTCATGATCGAAACCGCTCTGAATACTGAGCTTTCTGAACATTTAGGCTATGAAAAGCATCAACCTAAGAATGGATCTAATGCACGTAATGGTTTTAGCTCCAAAACAGTTCTAACACAAGGTGGGCAGCTTGCTTTAGATATCCCTCGTGATCGTGACGGCTCTTTTGAACCACAGATTATTAAGAAGCATCAAACACGCATTACTAGCATGGATGATCAAATTCTTTCGCTATATGCGAAAGGAATGACAAATAGAGAAATTGTTGCTTTTTTTAAAGAATGTACGATGTCGATGTATCTGCCTCCCTTATTAGTAAGGTGACGGATGCTGTCATTAAACAAGTGACAGAATGGCAAAATAGAACACTCGATAGTCTTTATCCTGTTGTCTATTTAGATTGCATTGTTGTTAAGGTTCGTCAGCATTCAACAGTAATCAATAAATCAGTTTATTTAGCATTAGGCATTAACCTAGATGGCCAAAAAGAACTTCTTGGCATGTGGTTTGCTCAAACAGAAGGTTCCAAATTCTGGCTGTCAGTCATGACAGAGCTTAAAAATCGAGGAGTGCAAGATATTCTTGTAGCCTGCCTTGCGAAGCAGCGCTTCTCAGGACTAAAAGGCTTTCCTGATGCGCTAGCCTCTGTCTACCCTCATACTGATATCCAGCTGTGTATCGTGCATGTTGTACGCAATAGCCTGAGATTTGTGAGCTGGAAGGACTACAAAGCTGTAACAGCAGGATTGAAGGCGATCTATCAGGCAAGTACAGAGGAAAATGCTTTAAAGTCCCTAGATATCTTCTGCGATCAATGAAATCACCAGTATCCAAAAATTGGAGAATCTTGGCGGGCAAATTGGGAAAATATCCGAACGATCCTTAGCTATCCTGCTGAAATACGTCATGCGATTTATACAACAAATGCAATTGAATCATTGAATAGCGTGATCCGCCATTCAACTAAAAAGAGAAAGATCTTCTGTTCTGATGATTCAGTGAAAAAGGTCATTTATTTAGCAACTTCAAATGCTGCTAAAAAATGGACCATGCCAATTCAAAATTGGCGTTTAGCAATGAATTGGTTTACGATTCAGTTCGATGATCGATTAAAAGATCATTTATAAAAAAATGGGACTTACACAAAATAATTTACAGGCTCGTAGAAACATGAAAATACATTCTTTTGGTGAACACAATAACATTACTTTATCTAATAATTGTATTGAAGTTCGAGGTGCACGTGAGCATAACCTTAAGGATGTAGATGTTTCTATCCCAAGAAATGCACTTGTTGTTTTCTCAGGTGTATCGGGTTCAGGAAAATCATCACTTGCTTTTGGAACTATTTTTGCTGAAGCACAAAGAAGATATTTCGAATCTGTTGCACCTTATGCAAGACGCTTAATAGATCAGGTCGGAGTACCAGATGTTGATGCTATTGATGGTCTACCACCAGCAGTAGCATTGCAACAACAACGTGGTGCAAGTAATACCCGTTCTTCTGTTGGAAGTGTAACAACTTTATCAAGTCTCGTGCGAATGATTTATTCGCGTGCTGGTGCATATCCTGCCGATCAGCCAATGTTATATGCCGAGGACTTTTCACCGAACACTCCTCAAGGCGCTTGTCCTACCTGTCATGGTTTAGGTCACATTTATGAAGTTACAGAATCGATAATGGTTCCTGACCCAACACTGAGTATTCGTGAGAAAGCTATCGCATCATGGCCACCTGCTTGGCACGGGCAAAACTTACGCGATATCCTAGTAACCCTAGGGTATGATGTTGATCGACCATGGAAAGATTTACCGCAATCGGATAGAGACTGGATTTTATTTACTGAAGAAACCCCAACAGTTCCTGTCTATGCTGGTTTAAGCCCCGCTGAGACTCAATCTGCACTTAAACGTAAACTAGAACCCAGCTATATGGGCACTTTCACTGGTGCTCGTCGCTATGTCCTTCATACTTTTGCTAATACCCAAAGTACGTCGATGAAAAAACGTGTTTCACGTTTTATGGAAGGAAAAATATGCCCTTCCTGTCATGGTAAACGCCTTAAACCAGAAGCCTTATCTATTACCTTTGCTGGAATAGATATTGGTGAGTTTATGCAACTTTCTTTGGATAAGTTAACTTGCCTGCTTGAGCCCATTGTTCTTGGCAATTTCGAAGCTCATGATGCTGGAGAAAAGACTAATAATAAAGTAACCCAACTTGATAGATCTGAACGAGCAACAACAGGTAGAGCAGTGCATTCTGTATCTCCAGATGTAAGACGTACGTCAGCACTTTCAGATGAAAAGAAAATTGCTGCCCAGCGTTTAGCAAATGGTGTGGTGGGGCGTTTAAATCAATTACGCCAGTTAGGTCTTGGTTATCTAACATTAGATAGAGCCACACCGACTCTTTCAGCGGGAGAGTTACAACGTTTGCGTTTAGCAACACAATTAAGTTCTATGCTATTTGGTGTAGTTTATGTACTGGATGAACCGTCTGCTGGATTACATCCTTCAGATAGTCAGTCATTATATGATTCTCTCGATAAATTAAGAGACGCTGGAAACTCCGTATTTGTTGTAGAGCATGATTTAGAGCTCATGCGTCGTGCTCAATGGTTAGTGGATGTTGGACCAGATGCAGGAGAGCAAGGTGGTAATATTTTATATAGTGGAGTACCTCAGGGTTTAAGTGAGATTTCAGCTTCACGTACTGCAAGTTATTTATTTAATAAAATCCCAGTTACTCAAAGTTATGGACGTACACCCTCTGGTTGGCTTGAACTTAACAATATTTACCGACATAACCTGCATAATATTGATGCTCGTATACCTCTTGGTGTACTTACAGCAGTTACAGGTATTTCAGGTTCGGGTAAATCTAGTCTCGTTTCTCAAGCTTTACCCGAGTTAGTACTTTCATATTTAGGCAATGAATCTGAAACTAAAAACAATAATGAAAATAATCCTTTAAATGAAGGAATGTTGGTTACCGAGGTTACACAGGGTTCTCTGGCTGGTGATGTGGAGGCTATACAGCGTCTGGTACAGGTTGATCAAAAACCAATTGGTCGTACTCCACGTTCTAATCTGGCAACTTATACGGGTTTATTTGATCATGTTAGAAAGTTATTTGCTGGGACTCCTGAAGCTCACCAAGCTCATTATGATGCTGGACGTTTTTCGTTTAATGTGGCTAAAGGGCGATGTGAAACTTGTGAAGGTGAAGGCTTTGTCAGTGTAGAATTATTGTTTATGCCAAGTGTATATGCCCCTTGTCCGACATGTCATGGTGCTCGATATAATGATGACACTCTGAAAATTCGCTGGAATGGACGTAATATTGCTGAAATATTAGGAATGACCGTCAATGAAGCACGTGATTTTTTTGATGGAGAGGTCTCGATTGCTCGTTCACTACAATTATTAAAGGAAATTGGCCTTGGTTATTTACGTTTAGGGCAACCAGCGACTGAACTATCTGGTGGAGAAGCGCAACGTATTAAATTGGCGACCGAGCTGCAACGCAATCAGCGTGGAAATACACTGTATATACTTGATGAGCCAACTACAGGTTTGCATCCATCAGATGTAGATCGATTGTTAGTTCAATTGCAGCGATTAGTCGATGCGGGTAATACCGTGGTTATGATTGAGCATGATATGCGTGCCGTTGCACAAGCAGATTGGGTGATTGATGTGGGACCAGGTGCTGGAAATGCTGGTGGGAATATTGTTGTGGCAGGAACACCAAAACAAATAACAGAAAATCAAGATAGCCGTACTGCTCCATATTTAGTTAATGAGTTAGTGAGTCGTGATACTAAACGTTGATATTGCGAGTGGGTAGAATAAAACATTAAATTAAAAGCCTGTAAAATCAATCAGATATTTTTTGTTTTAGGTGGTGTGTGAGCATGAAATCTAAAAGTTTTTTCAACTAAGGGCTTTGTTGCACAAACCTATCTGTAACGGCTTTTTCAGCGATATAATTTTTAAATGAAGAAGCCTACACACAAAATCTACCGCACAACCAATTGGCCCGCATATAACCGAGCACTCATGAGTCGCGGAAATATTGCCATTTGGTTTGATCCTGCTACGCAATGGTATGCTCCATCAAAAGGCAAACAAGGGCGAAATCAAACCTACTCCGACGCAGCTATCCAATGCTGGTTAATGATTAAATCCTTATTCCGTCTATCTTTACATATGGTCACTGGCTTTGTCCAAAGTCTGATTAAAATTTGTGTATTAAATTGGACAGCACCAGATTACACCACGCTTTGTAGAAGACAAAAGCATATTGATATTGCAATTAGCTACCAAAAAAGTAGAGATGGTCTGCATCTACTCGTGGACTCTACTGGCTTGAAATTTCTAGGTGGAGGTGAATGGAAATGCAAGAAACATGGATCTGAATATCGTCGCCAATCGCGTAAGCTCCATATTGCTATAGAAGCTGAAACCCTTCAAATACGTACAGTACAACTCACGACAAATAATGTCAGCGATTCACAAGTGCTCGAAGATTTACTTTCTCAAGTTCCCTTGGATGAACGAATTGATTCAGTTTATACAGATGGTGCTTATGACACAAAGCACTGCCGACAAGTCATTTTAAATCGTGATGCACATGCGGTCATTCCACCCAGGAAGAATACAAAGCCTCGGAAAGATTAGCAAGTCAGGTCTATAGAGCGAAATGAGTTATTGAAAACAGTCAAACTGCTAGGAAGGTCACTTTGGAAAAAGTGGTCTGGTTATCACCGTCGAAGTTTGGTGGAAACCAAGATGCATTGCATCAAATTATTAGGCGATAAATTAACAGCAAGGAGTTTTCCTAGTCAGGTGAATGAGATTCATGCACGCGTAGCCCTTTTGAACAAATTCACAGAATTGGGGCGCCCTCACACCCAAGTTGTCACTTGAATTTGGCTCAATTAGGATCGCTTCTATCTTTCAAACCTTTATGCAACAAAGCCCTATAAAAATATGACATAAACTGATATTAAGCTTATTTTACATCTTATAGTAAAAAGTGTAGCAACTTGCTACACAGTCATATAACGTCTTTTCCAAAGATTTCATTCAATCGTTTTCTATTTTCTTTTACAAAATTTGGATTATTTTTTAATTTATATTTCATTTCTTTCTTAAATTCACTCATTGAACTGCCAGCTACAGCAAAATCCATTTGGAACATAATATCATTAACTATCACATTTGCTTGAGATTCAGTTAAGCACCCTTCTGTCTTAAACCACTTACTAAACTGTTTATAATTTGGGTCGTTTGCATAGATGTACCAAGACCTTACAGTCATATCGAACTTCGCACCTAATTCTTTAACAAGCGCGTTATCATCAAAATTGACATCTAAATAGATTTGAGTCTTATCATTAGTATTAGATACAACAACTTCAGTGGCATGCCTATTAAGAATTTTAAATCGAACTCCGACAATAGGTCGACCTTTCTTGATGGTATCGTACTCTAATTGAAGACTAGTCCTTTCATTAATTTCTTCAATAATCTTGTCTAAAACGTATCGTCTAAAATCAACCCAACGATCGTATTTTTTCTCCCCAATATCAATTAATGCTTTGATATTCTCAAGTGAAAGTTCAACCTCATAAGAATCTTGATTAGCATACTTAAATTCATTTTTGATAAAGTATGAATACAAACTCATACTGGTTACAGAGTCCAAAGCAAATAAATCTTTCAATTGATAGGTCGTAAAATTTCCATTTGCTAAACGAGTAAAATACGGAAGTACTTCACTGGTGAAACGTATCTGCAAAGCATTTTTAGCATCATCTTCCCAACGGAGTTCACGAATAATTGGTACTACTGAGTGTACTTTTTTAACTTTACGCTTATTATCATCCACGGGCTCTTCAATTACAAAATGAGCTACTCGTGATGATAATTCTTTATAAATACGATCAATAGCAACATTAATGGAATTCTTTTTATCTAATCCTAATAATTCGCCTAAATCATCTTTATGCAAATAAATATAAGTTTGCTCTGTAATTTCACGATCTTGATTATTCTTCTCACCATAATTCGCAACAGCCATTGCATAAAGAAGAGCTTTATACTCATTAGATGATAATTCAATTGGTCTAATCAGACGGTTACTAGTGCTGACTACTCCATTATGTCGAATGTTACCAATACAATAAGGTAGATGTTCTAATTCTTCTGGTTCGTTGTGATTGCTCATAAGTGGAAAGATTAAAATATTTTCTACATGTTATACACAAAAGTGGAAGAAGATGCAAACCGCTCACTATTTTCTCATACTTACATTAAATTAACTCAGTTTATGCCCATCAAACACCTTAAGAGTGGAAGAAGTGTCACTATTAAAGTGCAATTTTGGTACTATTCAGCCTTATGGTGGAATAAATATAAAAATAAACACTTTTAAGTGACAGTTCTTCCACCTTTGATAATTCATCTGTGTCGCTCAAGCAATCAATTTGAAAGTAGGAATAGCCTACAGCACCACTAAAGTGGAATTACTCAACACATATTCCACCATTAAAGTGACAAGCCTTCCACCATTCCGGTATTCTTGACTATCAAACATCATGTTATCAATTAAATTTTATACAAATATTTTATCCACAGAATAAAAAACATCTAATGACAAGTCTTCCACCTTTATTTCAATAAAAACAAACTTATCAACATCACAAGCAGTTGAATCGTATTGTTTTAAATTAAAAAATACACATTAAAATAAATCACAATGACAAGTCTTCCACCATAGTGACAAACCTTCCACTTATCAGTGACAAACCTTCCACTTATTAGTGACAAACCTTCCACTTATCGGTGACAGGCCTTCCACTTATCAATGACAGGCCTTCCACTTATTAGTGACAAACCTTCCACTTTAAAAAATCTATCTAATTGTTTTTTAAAAAATAAAACTTGTCTAATTATAATTAACTAATTAATACTAATTAATACTAATTAAAATTAGCTAGCTATATTTTTTAAAAAAGTTAAGAAATGTTTTTCCCACATCTTTTGAATTCAAAAGATAAAAATATGACAAAGGAACTGTAGCAAGTTGCTACAAATATCTTTATATTAAATGAAATCAAAGTAAATTCCTTAAGACAAATATGTCAACTAAAATCATTGCTGTAGCTAATCATAAAGGTGGTTGCGGGAAAACAACTACTGTAGTACATCTTGCTTCAGAACTTGCTGAATTAGGAAATAAGGTCTTAGTAATTGATCTGGATCCACAAGCAAATGCAAGTTTACATATAGGATTAAGACACCCTAGCGAAGTTGAAACTACATCAGCTGAATTACTTATTGGTGATATAAGTCTATTATCGGAAGCATTAGAAGAAGAAACAAAATTTAAAAATGTTTCTTTAATATATGGCTCATTAACTCTTGGTAAAACTGAAGATCAATTGAAAGATGATGCACCAAGACCATCCGAGGAACTTTCAAATAAATTGGAAATTCTAGAAGGATTATATGACTACATTCTTATTGATTGCCCTCCTAGCTTAAAATTACTAACCAGCAATGCTTTAGCCGCTTCGACACATGTTATTGTTCCAATTGAATCTGGTTCACAATACGGTCTCTATGGTGTTACTGATTTAATTAATCATTTAAGTAAAATTAGAAGAGTTAACCCTGAATTAGAACTCTTAGGTGCTTTATTAATTAAACATGATGAGCGTCAGAATGTATGTAAATTAATAAAAGATGAAGCATTTAATCAAGTTGGAGAATTATTGCATACCACAATTCCAATGAGCACTAAGGTTAATCAAGCTGCAATTTTGCAACAACCTTTATTATCTGTTGATAAAAACTCAAAAGTTCGAAAAGCTTTTGAAACTTTAGCACAAGAAATTGTTCAGCGTGTCGGATAATATAATTCTGGAAATACTATGGTAAGTAATAAAGAGCTATTGGCTAAACGTCTTCAGCAAAATACTCAAAAGCATCAACATGCCCAAAAGGAGCATATTAACGATGTCAAAGAGCTAAGACGTAATGTACAAATTACAGATATTCAGGCTAGCCCTAACCAGCCTCGAAAACTCTTTAATCAACAAGATATTGAAGATTTAGCAGCATCAATTGAAGAAATTGGGCTATTACAACCAATTGCAGTTCGTAGAATAAATGATAAATATGAGTTGATTGCTGGTGAAAGACGATTGAAAGCCCACCAATTTCTCAATAAGAACACTATTGAAGTAATCATTATTGATGCATCGGATGAAGAAGTTGCTTTATTAACATTAGCTGAAAATTTAAAGCGAGAAGATCTGACAGATTATGAAATATATGTTGGATTAACTTCTTTGGATGAAAAATTAAAAAAAAATAAGCAGAAGTTAGCAAAGTCATTAGGTATGAATCGTGAAGATATGTATAAATATTTATCTTTTGAAAAATTACCTGGAGAGTTGATTGAAGATTTGGAGAAACAGCCGTCATTATTAGCACGGACCGCTGCTACAGCAGTGAAAAAGTTTCTATCAGATCATGATGAAAACCATGAAAATGCTAAAGAAGCATTATTCGAAGCATGGTCAAAATTGCTTAAAAAAGAAGTTGAACAGACAAAACTGGCATCACTAGCTGAAAAAATCTTTAAGTCAAGAGAAACGAAAGAAGTAATTCAAACTTCAATTGTACATAAAATTGAATATGATGGGAAAGTTGCTGGTAATATCAAATTTGACCATAATACATTAAAGGTATCTTTAAAAATGGGCCAATTTGATGATCAAAATTTACAAGAATTAAAAGCTTTCCTAAAACGAATGTTAGAAAAATAAAGTAAAAAAATAGTGTAGCAAGTTGCTACACTATTTTTTGCAATTAGGAAAATTTATATAAGTAGTCATAATAATATTTTCATAAATTTGTCATGTAAATTGAATATTTAAAGCGTATTTTTCGACCATCCTAAGATGAGTTGATGCAATGCTTTGGCATAAGAAAAAATTTAATAAAAAATTAATAAGTTTGGCATGGTGTAGTTTGGGCACAGTTATTTTGACGTGCTGTCAAAGTCCTGCTTTAGTTCAATCAACTTCTACTTCAGTACAACCATCAAAACAGCCTCAACGTGTGGTTTTTTTCTTGGAAGATGCAATGGGTATCACGACACTAACAGCTGCACGAATTTACGCTGTTGGTGAAGATGGCCAACTGCCAATAGATCAACTGCCAGAGTCAGCATTTGTTCGTACTTTCTCAGAAGGTGCACAGGTTACAGATAGCGCACCATCGCTGGGTGCCTATATGACAGGTGTAAAAATGAAAAATGAAGTGATATCCATGCAGACTGGAACAATTGCAGTAGAACCAAATCAGGCCGGAAATCATCAATGTGGAACCAATCCTCAGAACCAAAATAAGCAAGACACCCAAACTTTACTCGAATTGGCCAAAGCACGAGGTTGGGGTACAGGGGTAGTCACAACAACTCGCATTACGCATGCTACACCAGCATCGACTTATGCTCATATTTGTCATCGTGATGCTGAAAATGACATAGCATCCCAATTAGTACCAAGTTCGCAAGGTGATATCTATCAGCGTTATAACGTCAAATTAAAAGATGGGGTTGATGTGATTCTAGGCGGGGGTAAGCGTCAATTTCTGCCGAAAGATCAAGGGGGAGAACGGATAGACCAACGGAATTTGATCGCAGAAATGCAACAAGCAGGCTATCGAATGATCTATGATCAAACTCAACTCTCCCAGATGAAGTTAGGAAAGATAACACTAAATATAAAAAAATGGAAAAATAATTTACTAAGTTATTGTTTTTAATCTGATGTTTGTTTTATATGGGAATGATAATAACTTCTGATTACTAGTTTTTACCTTAAATATAACGATTGAAAGATTCATTTAAAGGCTATGAATACATGAGTTTTACAGTTTGGCTAGGTCAGCATGAGTACTTTTCGCAAGATTTAAGATCGACCATGAACGTGATTTAAGTTATAGGGGATTGATGAAATAGTTTTTATGAATTTCTGGCTTTCTGGGCTGATTTTATCAAATTCATGTCTATACAAAATTGCGACATATTTCTCGTGCTTGTAGTTATCCAGAGTTTGGTCTGCATCTATCCATAGTGCAGACCTTTTTTTGGTGATAGTTTTTTCTTAGCGATTTTCGATCTGGATGTAGTGATTTCACGTTTGCAGAACGTATCTTGGCGGTGATCCATCTAATATTCGTGATTATAAAGCGAGCTAATTCACAGGTTCTACAGATTATGTAGCGACTAACTATAAGTTGATGGTTGGCGCTTAGTTTATATTTACGCTTAGGTTTCAGTTAAAAAATCAATATTTTGTTGAATTCGTGATTGAATCATCTCTAGGGTAGATTCTCGAATTTGATGAGGATACAGGCGTTGCGCAATTTGACTAAATTGAAGTGCAATTTCACGCATGGCCAAGATGATCTCATCGACTTCTAGAGTAGTCAGATTCGCTTCTGAAGTACCGAGTTTATGTATGTCATTTCGAGAAATATTGAGCGCTTCTTCCACAATGTCCATTTGATCATAACCACCTAGACCTTCACAGAAGGTCACGTCATAGGCTGGAGCCAATTTCCATTGACCATTTTTTGCCATGAGAAAAGAAAAATGCTTGGTATGGTCATCCCGATTATTGAAAAGTACATTAAACACAGCACGTTTAAAAGTATGCAGCCTTTCTCGCACATCTTGCGTACACATCAAGGTTGCCCGAAGAAAATTGCGGTAGTCTAGGCTACCTGGAACTTTATAGTCTGCTCCGGTATATGCAGCCAAACTCTGCATTGGAATCCGCATGCCATTTTGACGGTCGAATCGTTTAGCAGCAAAAGCCATTAAACCATTGGGCAAATTAAAAAAATGGGTGTCTGGAGTCTCGATTGCACAAAGTCGCAAACATTCTGCATAGACGGCTTCAATGGCGCAGACTTCAGGATGCTCTTGCTGAGCAGGAAACTTAATCAGCCAGGCTTCATTTTGATCAGAAGCTTGCGTCGAAAACTCAAAATTGACAGGATCTCGGTAAACCAATGCTTTGGATCTGGCACCTTGGGGGAGCCACCCATGACCAGCAAATGTTGTAAAAATTCGCCACCTTCTCCTTTGAGGACTTCTTGGACTGCGGCAGGGGAATATTCTCTGAAGTTTGCATATCTGCGACACAGGGTTCAAAGGAGAGAGCACCCGTTGCATGGGTGCTAATATAAGTTAGACGTTCCAAAGGGCCGATTCGTGCCGGATGCAGTCCAATTTTTCGAAAATATCGATCCATTAATAACATGCCCCAACCATCCGGCAAAGCATCATAGACTGGACCAGGTAATCCCATTTGATAAGTAGGAAAACCCTGTCTCAGTGGTAGACCTTTTAAAGGGAGTAAATAAGAAGAGAGCTGAACACCTCGCTGTATTGCTTCTGGACTATATTCAAAAGCAATAGTGGGTCTACCTGTGGTGGCTGTTGAACTAATCAGCGTTCCCCATAACCATGATTCGCCCCAACCGTTGTAATAAACATTAAGACTGTTGAGCATTATCCCTTCCTCTTAATACGCTGGCGCTTACTTTGACTTTCATAGCGTAGAATGTCTTTTACACTGTTAAGCTGAGGTTGAAACAGCTCCTGAAGTTCGTTTAATCGACCCAAGACCATTGCAATACGGACTAAATTTTCAACAGATACATTTCGTCCCGCTTCAAGATTCGAAACCGTATTCACGCCGACACCAGCGCGTGCTGCAACCTCAGCTTGAGACATCTCCAAAAAGAGTCGTTGCTTACGTAAACGCTCACCTAAAAGCGTCACGACTTCTTCGGGTTTAGTGAAATATAAATCCATTAAATTGGGTCTTAAACTTTAATAATTTAATTAAACCACAAAATAATGGAATTAATTTATAGCTATAGTGTGGTTGAGGAGGGCTTTGTTGCACAGCACTTCGGAAGGTAGGTATGGTCCTTGGGTATCGGTTACAGAAATTCATCAGGATGTACTTTGACTGATTGTTGATAAGGAAATCTCAGTATTTTCATTTTTCCTTTTTGGTCACATTACTTAGAAAGGGTTCTTCGAAAAGTAGTTCATATTTTAAAAATCTTATAAATATTGAGGATATTTTCTTAAATGCTTTCAACATAGCATGCGGCGATATGTAACTCGTACGGGCTTAATCTGCCTTTTAGTGTAAATTTTTTGGGCGTGAGAGGGGCAGAGGTGTGAGGGCAAGCAATTTATATCGTGGATACTTCTAAATCATTTATGTAATAGAATGAGCTAAGCATGGATTTAGGGTAATAACACTAAATCTAAAAAAATTGGAAGAATAATTTGTTAAATTATTGTTTTTATGTGGTTGTTAGTGAAGTTATGAATAATAATAAATTTTTTCTTGATGAGTTTTATCTAAAAAATTGATCGGATAATTTCTTTAAATGTCATGTATCCATAAATTTGACAGTTTGAAGATATCGGTATATGCATTTTTCACAAGGTTAAAGATCGACCATAAATGTGATAAACGGTAGGGGATCATTGAAAAATGAATGGATTTAAACACTACATGTATGCACGAAAAAATATCGCTGCGGTTCTGCTGACAGGCTGTATTGAGTATTGAATGCAAATGATGTAGTGATTGTCTACATGCTATAAGACCAGCATGATGAAGAATGAAATGTAGTTGCCAATATCTAAACTGGCTTGAAAAGTATAGCGTTGTTATTTGGAGAAGTGAGGTGAGCCATCCTTCTCTTATTCACTTAAGATGATACTTACTCAACTGATCTCCACTCATGGGCTGGTTCCAATTAGACGGATAATAACTTCCATCCCCTATTTTTTCTTACCACATTTCTTGCATTTAATCCCTTCTTTGGAGATGTGATTCAGCATCACCGTTGCCAATTGAATCAAATCAATGGCATTGTTCGTTGGTTCAAGAAAAGCAGAAGAGGCTGCTTTATTGCAAAAGAGAACATTCGGATCAAATGGATTGGATTACACAAAAGCCATAATACAGCCATAGATCAATTCAATTGCATGTAATCTGTAACATCCATTCAGGTCATCAGACGTTGATTAATCACTAAACACCATAAATTTATGTATAGGCGAACTTTTTTGAGACATATGTTGATAAAAATGCGGCAAGTTACATTGCTTAAAAGTCTATCTAAGTTAACGATCTATTCAATTCTGGATAAGTAATCTGCATATTACGATCCTAAATTACCCGAAGGGTATTAAGATTTTTAAGAATCGTGTTTGTTGGTTTATTTGGGAAATTAATCAGTGGATTGAAGCAAAGATGATGGCTCATTAAGGATTGTGGGCTCTGACTACTTAAATTTTAGGTATTTTGAATAAAGCATATTTCAAAAATCTGAATTAATGGATTTAAATTACCATAAAAACCTTCAATATTGGCTTGAATCCATTGTTGTTGAGAGTCAATGCGAGACCAATCAATACCATAACCACAATGAGCAATCAGATGCTCAAATAAAATCCGTTGTGTACGTCCATTACCTTCACGGAATGGGTGTATGACATTAAGCTCACAATACAAGTCGGCAAGTTGAGGAATTAGTTATTGTGGTACTAAGCCTTGAAAGTACTTTTTTTCTTGAAGTGATTTAAGTAATTTATTGGTTTCAATTTCAATACGGGAAAAAATTACAAAAACGGGTGTCACCTTTGGAAATACGATTTGTCTTAACTTTCCTGCCCAGTCGTATAAGTCGCCAAAGAGCTGCGCATGAATTGATTTTTTAAGTATTGTAAGTCGTAAGGTGGTTCAGCATATTCAATTAAGTTACTTGCCAATCCAGACAGTTCTAGTTCAGCTTGTTCTAAAATTTGTTCATCACGAATATTGAGTTTGTTCTTTAGGATATTTGTGCCAGGGTAACAATACAGGCTGTCACCCATTTCCCCATACATGTACCTGACTAACGTTTCGGGTTGCGAATACTTCTTATATTTTTGCAAGATTTCAGCTTTACTTTGTTGAGTTGTTTGAGCTGTCGTTGTAATGCCTTCAAGCTTTAGGCTGGCTTGATAGTTTTGCACACGTGTCGCTTGAATATATTTTTTTCTGTTCAGTGGTTCTGAGCATTTCGAAACTCCATTGATGCTACACGTGAAGTAAGTATAGCAGAGAATCTTTTTGATCAATGCTGCATACAAAGCATTTCAAAATGTAATACAACGGTATTGTTTCATGTAATAACAGAAAACTAAAAAAAAGTGGAAGAATTTTTAAAATTTAGACGACCCATAATAAGTAAACCATATGTATTTGTTGATAATTGTAATTTTGAGAAAATTTAGTTGATAGATTAAATGTATTTTCATATAAAAAGATATGCTCATTTTTTATATCGATAAAAATGTTAAAATTTGACTATTTAGTAAAAAATATAGAGATATTTATGGGGCAATTTATCATGCCCTTTTGCTTTGAGCGACAAAATGTTCAATTTAAGATAGTAAAAATTAACTCAGAACTACTGAAAATCAAAAAGATTAAACAGAGTCAGAAAGTAGTAGTACAAGCAAAGTTCAAAATAATCTATGTGAAAATTTGGCAAAAAATATTGCTATTAATGCAAACGGAGCCATGCTTACGTGTACATTCTAATTATGTTGCAATCTTACAGTTGATACATAATCTTGATGATTTTATCGAAAAATCACAGCAACACTTGTGCTTTGAGAGAAAAGCTCAGAAAGAGCTAGATGCTAAATTTTTTGCTAGATTTTTTAAGCTGACAAAAAGTTCAATCAAAGATCAACTTTTACAAAATTGTTCAGATCGTAATGAATTTAACCAATGCAATTTGATAAAAAATTAAGCGAAAGCGAATATGCCAAAGATTGAAACAGAAGAGCAATTCTTAGATTTAGCAGAAAAATTTAAACAAGATTATTGTCTATTACATGATGATGTTGTGAATACACAATTTGTCGATCTATCAGATGATTTACGTGAAAAAGCCCACGCTCTATATAAGGAAGCGCAACAGATATATGGGTATATATCTAGCTCTAGACAATTAGGTAAATATTATTTTCTAGCTTCTTTAAGTTATTTTGCATGTCCAGATACTAGTAATACACAAGAGCTGTCATCGCAACGTTATTTGATTCTACAAGCGAGTTTTTTAACATATCGGCAGTATCAAGAATTTGCAAAAATTGATAAAGCTGAGAATAAGCAAAAACATGTTTGTGACCTCCTACGCTATGTCTCACGATATGTGCTGGATTCTAATAATGCTGAATTATTTCATGAATGTAGTAAGCTGCTAAATTGTTATGTCACGTACGAACGTAATTTGAAAAAAGAGGATCGTAATCAACTTTTTAATATTAAAAATTTCAAAAAAGTACAAGTCATAGAGTATTTATCGGCTCTATTAATAATTTTTAAAAGACTCGATGATCGTCGTGTTGTTCATCGTCAGCGTAAGTCAAAAAAAAGCAAAGTTTTGAAATGGCCAACTAAAATTGAACTCAAAAAATTTCGTGAAATAAAATCTGGTAAGTATGAAGATATCGGACATAACGCAAAGATCAGTTATTATGATGCCTCTCTTCACAAAGATGAAGATGGTGAAATTGAGTTATTGGACATTGAAGTAGAATTATACTCAGAAGATGAAAAAACTAAAAATTTTAATCATTTAATTAGTGATTATACTGTGTATTACACGCGGCATCGCCAACGCCGTCATGTGCCATTTATTACAAATCCTCATTATTTAGCATCAGATGTACTGAAGCAAATTGTTTATGTGTTGAGAACTGAGTTAAATGGGGACTGGGATAATGCTGCAATCGCTGCCGCATGTTTATTGTCACTTTTGACTGGATTATCTCCCATAGCACTGATGGATTTTAACAAGCTCATACAAGATGGTGTTTTGATCCAGAATGGTTCAAGAAAACGACGGGAATATTTACTTAATTTAAATTTGAAAGTTACCGAGCAGAAAATTAAGAGTTTAAAGCCTGTGCGTTGGAATGAAGAGATGACTCACCAACTACATCTACCTGCGGCATGGTTTGACTACATAGAACAAGCATCGAATCCAAAGATCTCTTCAGGAGATATTAATTCCGAACTTAAGAAGTGGTTTGCTAATCAGTTTGTGGGTACTATCACCGTTGAAAAACTTCAGGCCCAATTATATTTTCATATATATTATGAAACCTATAATGAATATCTTACTCATGTGATTGCGAGGCGGGATATCAAGCATGATGTGCCAGGTATTTATTACGGAGGACTTCCCAAAGCTCAGCTTGATAGCAGCTATTTAGCTTTTTTAGAATCAGCACTTACACCACATTCTAAGGAACTTACAGAAGACACGGCTGAACTCAAAATATTACAACAACAATTCAAAGTGCAATCTGCATCTAAAGGGAGGGTAGGGAGTCAACTGGCACTTGACCCCAGTTTTGTGAAAGAGCAATTTGCTTTTTTACATAGACATTGCAAAGAAAATATTCAAAAAGATCAACATATCATTAATCAATTGAATGCATACGCGTGTTGGATGTGGCATGTTAGCTTGCTAAGCATGGCCAGACGGCCTAATAAAAATCTGTTGGGGAATTTGGAAGATTATTGTTTTGAGCTTAAAATTCTATATGTAAACGATAAAAAGAATAGCAAGGCAAGAAAGGATGGACGATTTATCCCGCTATCCGATTTCTTCTTAAAAGCACTGCAAAATTACACTGTATTTTTAAAACAAATAATTGAACTGTATAGCCCACTTTTAAAACAAGTATTTGCAAAGAAAAAAATTGCGCTCAATGACTTATTCGGAAAGGTCATTGATAGTAAAGATATCTTGCCGATAACTGTCAAAGAGTGGCATAGCAGGAAAGTTAAGTTAATCCCTTTATCTCGAAACTGGGTAAATTTATATATGGAAGGAATCTTTCCAAAGAATATGTATTCGAATTGGTTACGTCATTTTGATATGAATTTTTTGATGTATGCAGAAGAAAAAGAAGAAAAAGAAGAAAAAAAAACTGCTTTAGCATTCCATTTAATTCAGGCTCTTTATGGTCATGACCAACGTGACCGAGAGGCTTTTCATCCGTATTCTTCACTTATTCCAAATGTCTATGTACAGCAAGCCCGCCAGCAATTGCAAGATAATGTCAGATCTTTATCGATTAAACACTTAGAGCGAAAATAGTTGTATGCAAAAAATCAAAGAACTAATAAAACCACAACTAGACGATCTATTTGTTGATATTCAGAAATTGGTGAAAAAGTCGCAAGAAAGACAGCCTTCTTCACCTGAAGTATTGACGCAAGACATGCAGCAAAAACTTGATCAGCAGATCGCCGAAAAATGGCATGACATTAAAGATAGTGTTGATTGTTTGAGTCAAAAATTGAGCCGAGATGAACAATCTAAACTGATGCAATTTACTGAAGATGAATTTAATAAAAGAAGAAGGCAATTCAACCAGAATGTAGATAAAAAATCATACAGAATTAGGCTAAATCCACATACTAAACGGATCGTACTGCCTAGAAAAATTGAGAGTACGGAGTCACGGTTAAAACAAGGGCAGTTACATGCCCAGGTAGTCAACGCTTTGAAAGCATATTGGAAAGATTCACTTGGATATTGGGATGACCCTAAATATTTGTGGGGGGATTTATGCTTAAGTTTTATATATATTTCAGGCTGTGCAGATGAACAGCATCTGGTTGCTATTCAGCAGCAATTGCACGAGGCCGTTGAGCTTGGTACAGATCTGAATTGTTTTCGGTTATACCATTCGGACTACAAAAAAATCACTAATCCATTGTTACTACATTATCGTGTTGAAAACTCTCAATATGGCAACGATGTAGAACAGAGAAAGTTGTACCAATGGAAGCATGTTTTTTTTAACTCATATGCTCAGTTCATCTTGCAATATTTAAAAAAGTTGAAAGCTACTCATAAAGAATATCGTCTGCAACAATCAATTGAAGATTGTATTCTGGAAAGCTTGAGTCGCATGGGACGAAACAAAAGTTTGGGCGATCTGCAATATCAAATTAAACGCCGTGGATTTCGTGCATTTAATGATGTGCAAATGGTACTTGAATTTAATCCAAACCTTAGCCTAGATATATTTTTAAGTAATGTACTTCAGCAAGAGATTAATACTGTCGCCTTACGGCCATCCGAATTTAGATTGCTATGGAGTAATGAACGTAATCAAGTCATGGAACTAGAGAATAGCCCTATTCATTTTGAACAAGAGCAGTTACATCCTGAAGTTCCGACGGCTCAAAGCAAATTACAAACGATTCCGTATGAGTTGATGTTGTTTGATCAAAAGAAACGTAAAGTTCAAAAAGTTGAGCGCTTAGATAAAAAGAGGAATAAAGAAGAACGCACGCTACGTTTTTGGCAAGAAATCAGAAGGGTGTTAGAGAAGAAGATGCGTGATGCAAATACGGAAGAAAAGTCTTTAATTGAAGCCCAATTACGCTTAATTCACTGGTTAGTGCATTTAAAAAAAAGAGGGCTTCAATTATCGACTATTGAAAGCTACTTAGGATCATTTGCTAAAGAATTTATATTTGAAATTTGGCTTAATAAATTGGATTTAAAGCAACAATCCATTGATGATTATGAAGATTTATATCGACAGTTGTTGAAATATAGCAGTGAACGAGATGCACAAGCAACTCAACGTGAAGCTGTTAAAGGAAAAACCTCTCGTAAGATGCACCAAACAGCAGAATACCGTTTTGGTCGCCTAAAAGATTTTCATCAATTTTGTATAGATAATTTTAATGCACCAGAGGTATTGGTGTTACAGAATTCAAGTTTTAAGCATTTACAAATTTGCAATGCACGCCTAGTAAGCCCTTTGCTATTTGGCAAGCTATTGGAAAAACTAGAACATTTAAGTCAAGAGCCAACGGCATCAGAGTGGGTCGATCATCTGAGTTGTTTAAAGCTGATGTATTTACTGAGTTATAGAACTGGACTCCGATTAAATGAAGTTCGTTGTCTTAAAATACAAGATATTATTTGCCCAGAGTTACTTTATAAAGAAAAAGAAAATACAGCTTTTAATAATATCACGCTTCATATTCAGAACAATTCATATCGCCGTCTGAAAACGCAAAGTGCAAATCGTCAAATACCATTGAAAATTGCCTTGTCAGAACATGAGTTTTTAGTAGTACAACATTACATACAACATCGTTATGAACAATATTTGTTTAATCAGCAGGATGATCTACTTTTTAGTGTTAATCATCGTGTATTAACTGATCAATGTATCAGCAAAATTACAGTAGAGTTGTTTAACCAAATATTAGGTATGCATCATGGCTTTAGTTTTCATACGTTGCGCCACAGTGCTGCTAACTATCTAGCAATAACTTTGCTGGGTTCAAAAGAAATGATTAAAACATATACAGATTGTCCTTGGGTAAAAGCAAAAAAGATGCGTGATTTATTGTTTGGTGTTAAAGCACGTGCTCATGAAGAGATTATTCAACATAAATGGCAGGTGCTTGCCTCTTGGATGGGGCATAGCAGTATTGAACAAACGGCTTCAAATTATCTTCATGTTTTGGATTTATTAGCAGTCGATCGAATTTACAATTCGCCGTGTATCATTTCAAAAAAAGTCCTAGAACAGTGTTTTGGTCCAGTGAATTCAAGTACAGAGTACATAAACTTAAATCGTTATACTCAGCAGCAGAAATGGTTTAACTCTTATCAGCAAACAGAGCCAGTTATGATTGCTGGTCGACAAGAAAAGAAGTTTAGTATCGAGAAGAGTACTCTGACGCCTTTTCAACGTTTGATAAGTTTAAGAGATGGCCGTTCAAGCGAAGATATTCAAGCACAAGAATGGATGCAGCGATGTCAATTTATGAGCACTAAATGGATGGACCCCAAAAATTTTAATTTAAAAACGAATTATGTTAGTAATAAAAATTTAGATGTGGGTTGGTTTGATGAGCTTTACGACAAAGCTAAGAAACTGACACGTTCTGATGAAATAATTCCTCTCCTTGATTTGCATAACCAACATGATAAGGGGAAAGATATACCTAAAGAGTTGAACGTGGTCAATGCACTTAAGGTATTATTATTATTTGGAAAATTACGTAAAAACTTTCTACATTTTCAATGCATAAAGAAAGATGATGAGCAACGAATTGCTAATTTTATTGCTGGTATAGAGCCAATTATTGGAGATCACCTAAATTTAGACAAACAGAATTATCCAGTTAATCTGGAAGTGCTTGAGAGAACAGTTAAATTTAGTTTTCAAAGAGTTGTTGGCCCTAATAAAAAAAATGTTACTCTACTGGTTATATTTAATTTAATGTTAAAAATCATGCAAGAAGATGAACTTTGGTTAAAATAGCCTAAGCAGCTTAAAAAGGGGAATTTAAAAGCTTTAGCATCACAGTTTGATTACTGGATTTTAAACAATAGTGTGAAGATTAGCGCTTTGGTAAATCGATGAGCTAAAGTGTTGTAGTCCAAACTCGATCTGACAGTTACCCATTTTTGAGCTGTTGATTAATTTATCAAAAAAAATCAAGCCACCCACGGGTGGTTTTTTATTGCGAGGTCAAAATGGAATTCCGACATGTTGTTAAGAACCATTGCGACATTTCACCAGTAACTAACTTTCTTAATGTGAATCATGCTAAGGCAGTGAATGAAGGGAAGCCGTTAGTTGTATTGATCGCACCACAAGATAAAGATCGTTCGAAGGCTCAAAACCGTTTGTACTGGATGTGGCTTAATCAATGGGCTAAACGTCAAGGTACAGATAAAGATTGCAAGCATCTGTTCTTTAAGAAAAACTTCTTAGCAAAAATCTATGATTGCGATGACGTTGGCCAATACAAGAAAACATTCAAGGCTGTAAGAGAGTTGAAAGATTCTAAGCATCCTCTCTACCAAGATGTAGCAAGTGGCCTATGTGAGCTAATGAGCACTACAGACGCAAGTACAGTTCAATTAACCGAATACTTAAACGACATTCATGCTTTCTGTAATAAAAATGGGTGTTATTTGGAAACGCCTGATGATCTTAAGTAGGTGCTTGTATAGTTGCTGATTTCATATTATTAATGTCTCTCACTTTATAAAATGAGAAACTAACAAATGGTAATGAATAATATTGAATATGATGCGGTGGTTGAAAGTGCGAAAATCAAAGCGAAAAGCGATATAACAGTAGCGGTTTTAAATAATGCAGCAAGTAAAGAAAAGCTTATAGAGTTTATCAAAAAACTGCATGATCAGATTGATGAATAATATGAACCGCCCTTAAAGCGGTTTTTTTATTGCTAGTAGAAGATTTAAGGTATCTTTTCTAATAGGCACATACTATTAAAGTGTTTTTTATTTATTTTTTAGATTGAAAAGATTGCTATTTGAGTAATTTAAATATAAAAATCTTTATTGATTGAGCGTAGTTGTTATACAGGATATTTATAAGGATTTTAAAATGACAATTATCACATTGCTTGATGTTGAGACGAAGAAGAAGGTGATAGTTCGGTCCGTAATAGACCCAATAGCAAGAATAGACAAAAAAGGGAATATACAAATTATTCAAATTCATAAATGGCTATATGATGAATCTGGAGATTTCGTTGATGAAGACTTATATGAGGCACTCA
>NZ_GG753606.1:97540-98367 GCF_000163635.1 Acinetobacter sp. SH024
ACAGGATATTTATAAGGATTTTAAAATGACAATTATCACATTGCTTGATGTTGAGACGAAGAAGAAGGTGATAGTTCGGTCCGTAATAGACCCAATAGCAAGAATAGACAAAAAAGGGAATATACAAATTATTCAAATTCATAAATGGCTATATGATGAATCTGGAGATTTCGTTGATGAAGACTTATATGAGGCACTCAACAATGGAGAAGTTGGAATATACTTAACTTTGCAGTATATGATCATTGATATTGAAAATTAATTATTTTTTATTTTTAGTCAGTTTGAGTTCTTACTCTCTAGAGCCTAATGGTTACTGCACATAAGACCTTATTAAGTATTACCTATTGATGGGCACATATTCTTTATAAGTCTTGATAAGTAAAAAAATTATGTAGGCTAAAAATAAAACCATTTAAAAAAAGAAATCTTTATCTATTTAAATATGAATATTTGATATTTTTAATTCAATCCCTATTGCTAGTGCTTAAATATTATGCCAATATGAAGTTGGAAATATTTCCGAATAGATATTTCCTATTTCAGGTTTAAGCGTTTTTTTCGCTAAGTCCATTTCTGAATAAAAATAGGAAGTGGGCTTTTTTATTTTTAAATATTTCTGTATTATCAGTGTGTTGCTGTAGGTAACACTAAACCTTGTTGATCAGCGCAAATATCAAAAAGGGGAGCTTGCCTACTAGGCAAGCTTTTTAAATTGATCAACTAAACACAATAATCCATTTCAAAGCTCATTAGAAAAATCAAACTTCCCTAGCTTTTATTCGTACTAATTTATTGAATCTAATCGTCTTTATAATTTTAAAAAA
>NZ_GG753605.1:0-100413 GCF_000163635.1 Acinetobacter sp. SH024
CAATTCTGGCTCATCAATTACTGACTTAAATTTCGCTCAAATAAACTTCGAGTAATTTAAACCAATCAATCAATGAAAATTATTTCGATTAATCAACCAGTAAAAATCCACACAAGTTGTTCTTCAATTCTCTTAATGATCTTCTTCCTGGTTCGTCACCAGCAAGCTAGGTCGGCTATATTACTCTTAATCTCTTAAAAGTCAACAGGTAATTTCGATATTTTTAAAACTTATCTCTCAAACCAACTTACCATCAAATTCATCACTTAAAGCAACCAATCTAATCTCAAGTAACTGTTTTTCAACAAGTTTCTATCCGCATCACCGCCGATGGATGTGCATTATAGACCATCTCATCCCCTTTGCAAGCGAAAATTAAAAATTAATGACTTGAGCGTTTACTTTTAAACCACCACACGAATTAAGCTATTGTTTTATATTGATAATTATTTTAATTTTTTATTTTTGACTTAAATAAGCCAGTATCATGCTCGATAATTCGCGTTTAAGTTGTTGTTCTGAGATAAGAAAATTGTTTTGGCTTACATATCGCATCATCGTAAAAAGCGTACTATTAATAATTACAAAGGATTTATGCTTTACCTGTTCGAAGTCCCACTGATGAGGATTTCTACTGAATGTATATAACCCTACTTCAAAAAAATGCTTTTCTAAAATCTGAGCAGCTTGCGAATGACTATAGTCATGCCAGTGTTTCAGCACTTCTATAAAAAATCCATGATCGGCTTTTAATGCATTAAATCCCAACTCTATTGCTAAGGGAATGAGCAGCTCTAAAGGAATATTTCCTTGTCGCACAACTAATTCTTTAAGTTGTAGCCCCAGCAATTCGCTTTTACGGCGCAATAGTTCTTCTATGATTTGATCTATATTCTCAAAGTATTGGTAAATCGACCCAACACTTACTCCAGATTTCTCTGCAATTTTAGGCGTCGTCGTATGTAGTAATCCATACTGGGCGATACACTGCTGTGTCGCCTCTAAAATATGGTCAACAATAATTTTTGAACGCTGTTGCTGTGGGGCTTTTCTCATCGTTTTTATTCGTTAAATGCGAATTGAATGCGAATAATTATTCATATTAGCCTATTTATTATTCAGTTCAATAAGTAAGTAACGATATGCAAATGATTAGCCCGACTCGACTTGCTTCTTTTAATGACATGCAAGACAGCAATTTTTTTACTCAGTTTTTAAATATCTGTTGTGAAAAACCTGTACAACCAAACTATACGGAATATATGTCTTTACAACATGCTCTTTATGAAGGGGATATTGAAATGGATCAGGTGATTGATTGGGTTATGCAAAATCCCAAAGATCACCGCATGATTTTTGAGAAGATATTATTTCAAGGCCGCGATAATCTATCTGAGCCTATACCTACCGAGTTAGAAAATTTCTTTAATTACATTGAACAAAAGCCTGGATGGTTAGATGAGCGTCAAATTGATGAGGCTGTTAAATTTACTCATCGTTTAGGAATAAATAATGGTTTTATTCTTAGAGATCTATCCTTAATGGCGGGATATTTATATCCGGGATTTAATCAGCCGCTAATTTTAACGGGTGCATTAAAGAAACAGGCGGGTACTCGTTTAGCTGAAACCACAAAATGGTGGGTCGATATTACTGAACCTCAAGGACTTGTCCGTTTAAGCGCAGGTTTTACTTCAACGATTTATGTTCGCTTTATTCATGCACTCGTTCGCCGACAATTAAAAAAGTCTGATCGTTGGAATAGTGAGGTTTGGGGAATTCCACTTAATCAATTTGATTTAGCAATGACTAATTTGGCTTTTAGCAGTGTAGTTTTACTCGGTATTAGAGCTTTGGGTGTATGGCCGACCAAACAAGAAGCCAAGAGTTTTCTACATTTTTGGCGTTATGTTGGCTGGTTGATGGGTATTGATGAAAAATGGCTTATTCAATCTGAATCTGAGGGTTGGAGGTTACTTTACTGGATGCAGTTTGCTCACCCTCGCTCCGATCACAGCAGTGTTGAGTTAGGATCAAGCTTATCCAAAGAGCCTTTTGAGAGAAAATATCTACATTTACGTTCTTTGCAGCAGAAGCTTGCTTATCGACAACATTTAGAACTTACCCAATTTTTTATTGGCAAGAAGAGAATGAAACTACTCGGATTGCCTCAGCAGTCTGCCTCATGGTTTGCTTATTATCTAATTGTGCGTAATTCACTACTTTATAATGGTGCAAAGCTTTCACCAAAAGTTGAAAAGTTTTTATCTAAATCAGGCCGTAATATACAAAAACTTGGCTTAACGCTTTATCAGAATCAAGGTAAGGCAAAAACCTTAGCGAGTATGCATCAATAACTTTTAAAACTTAAAAACAAAAATGGAAGCCCGTTAATTAGACTTCCATTTTCAAATATTAAGGAACTTATTGAGCTGATGAACTGTGCATTTCAGCGTGATTCATTTGCTCGTGTGACTCCGTCATCTGCTTCTTTTTTTGACTTGGCATGTAGTCAGGTTCATTGTTGATCGCCAAGTAAAAAACAATCATAAACAATAAACTCAGAATAGAAGCCACAATAAGTAACTTCCATCCCCACCAAGACTGTTCAGGTGATAATTTATCAGTCATTTCATTTCTCTCTTTAAATTAATATTTTCAGTTCATTTAATTCGCTAAGCTTTTTAAAATTTCATGCTCATACGGACCCAGTAGTTTCTTCCGATATTGTTAAACTGCTCTTCACTCGCAAATCCAAAACCTGCACTACCCGCTTTATTTAAGTGTTCGGTATAGGTCTTATCTAATACGTTATCAATGCCAACAGAGACATCGATATCTTTACGAAGGTTGTAACTTCCGTTTAGAGAAAGAGTCGAGAAACCTTTACTTGGTTTTAAGTCATATCCTACGATATTACCTTGATGTAGACTCACGCGGTTTTGCTCAGCAACCGCTCGCCATAATAATCCTAAATTATATTTATCAGCCACATAGCGAATATTTAGGCGACCTTCTAAAGGTGAAATTTGAGGTAGTGGTTTGTCATCTGTGGTGTTCTTACCCCATGCATACATCGCACTCAAATCTGCCTGAATATGATCGGTAAATTGATATCCAATACCCGCTTCCGCACCTGCAATGGTTGCATCGACATTCTTGGCACCCGCAGTAATATCATGACTCATATCATGCCCACCCATTCCAGTACTTGGGTGATGGTGATAACTCATTAAAATGTAGTCATCCACCAAACCTGCATAAGCAGAAGCCCATGTGTTTAAAGCACCATGCTGTTGCTGAAAACCTAGATCTAACTGTAATGTTTTTTCAGGATTCACACCGTTAAAAGTATTAGTTGAGCCAGCGTTACCATGTTTAGGCGAGAAAAGTTCCCAATAATCAGGCATACGCTCTACATAACCTAAACCAATATAGCTTTTTAGGTCATGCTCTGGATGCTTATTTTCCCAACGGACAAATGCACTCGGTAAAGTCTTTTCAAGTTTAGTATTAAAGCCTTTTGCTTCAGAATCAGCACGCTCATCTTCAACTGTAACTCGATCTAAACGTGCACCTGCAACCATTTTGTTGAAATCGTTCCATTGATAGCCGAGTTCGCCAAAAGCACCATATGATTGAAAACGCATATCTTGGCGATATGGAATATTCATAGAAGGCATTGTTGGCGATGACATGCTACCGCCATGTTTATTAAATTGAGAGTCAACGCCTGTGATCAAACTCCATTTGTTCCATTCAGAAGTCATTGCCAAACGTGAGTTTAATGTACGGCGTGTCACTTGCATTGCCATTGGATTCGGCATCAGCATGGTCATACCACCATGATTCATTTCAACTAATGGCGGTGTGCGCAAACTAAAGTTATCCATAATATGGTCGTTATAGCTGTAGTTCACCTGCCCTTCAATTTTCTTGATCACATCAGTGATATTTTTCTTTTCAAAACGAAGCCCTAAACTTTCACGCGCAAACTGAGAACCATCCATTGAACGTCCAGCATAAAGCGATTCACCATCAGATTTCCCACCCGTGATTTCGACCCACGTGTTTTCATCTGGAGTAAAGCCAAGCGCTACATCAGCATTCCACTTTTTCCATGCTGACGGCACGGTATTTCCATCACCATCTTGATAACTATTCGACTCTGAACGGTTGGCATTTAAACGGATATATTTTTTCTCATCGCCAATTGCCGCTTCAACATTATGATCAATACGTCCAAATGAACCTAGCAAGACACTCGCTTGACCCCGATAAGGTTTTTCTGTGGTGAGCTGTTCAGGCTGACGCTCAAAAAGGACTGTTGCAGCAGAACCTGTATTGGCATATTGAACTGTTTGCGGGCCTTTAATCACAGAAATACGATCATAACTTTCTGGTGAAATGTAGGAAGTCGGTGCATCCATACGGTTTGGGCATGCACCTAAATTTTCAGTTCCATCAGTTAGAATTTTGATGCGTGAACCAAACATGCCTCGGAAGGTCATATCACCATTGGTTCCACCGCTTTGTATTGAGTTAAAACCCATAATACTTTGTAGGTAGTCTGCACCATCTGTAGCAGGCACTGGCTGAATGGGCTGTTTCGGGTCTGCATGTACAATCAAGCCATTTGCATCGTTGCCTTGTTGTGCTGTAACAACAATAGGTGCTAATGAGTGAAGCGCTTTAGTATCGGCATCATTTTTTTCTGAATTAGCAAAAACTAGCCCCGAATGAGAGACAGCAAACATCGCAACCCATAAAGGTTGTAGTAAAAATTTAGAATGTGGCATTTTTATACGCTCTAAAACATAAATAAAGTGATATCGAAGTCAGTTAAGACCCCAACAAAAAATTGCTTTTATTTATGCAAATAGAGGTGGTGCACGCCCTTGCGGGAGTAAAAAAAGTCGCTGTAGTGCAAAGTAGACATGTCTAAATGCTTGTTGATAAGCGACTAAGCGGACTTGTATGCGGACTAAAACTTCTTTTACGCCAAATTCAGGTGGCAAAACCAGATTGGCATAGACGGTACAATATTGACACTGGTGATTTGCATCATGATGATCATGTTGCTCAGAGGCTTGAGCCTGTTCAACAGGATGTTCATGATGTGAATGCATGGCATGTGACATGGTTTCCATTTGTGCTTTAGGTTTAAGCAAAGCGAGGGTAATAGTTTCACAGACCGGAGCAATTTGATACTGCTTCGGTAATAGCGGCTGTAGAAATACCGCAACCTGTAAAAATACTGCTGCACATGCAAGCAGTAAGCCACTACGAAAAACCAAAAATCACATCCACACTACATTAATGTTTCAAGAATAGAAATTTTTAACGTTTTACTGCAACTTTTTCACGCTCACGTTGACGAACAACTTTTTCGACTTTTTCTCGAGCACGCTGACGTTTAAGTGGCGACAAATAATCCACAAATAATTTGCCATTTAAGTGATCCATTTCATGTTGGATACAAACAGCGAGAAGTCCATCAGCTTCTAACTCAAATGCTTGACCTTCAAGGTTAATTGCCTCAATTTTCACACGTGACGGGCGCTCAACTTTGTCGTATATTTGTGGCACCGATAGGCAGCCTTCTTCGTACTGCTGCTTATCTTCTGTCAGTGGAGTTATTTTGGGGTTAATGAAAACCATAGGGTCATCTTTAGATTCAGACAAATCTATGACGATAAGCTGAATATGACGATCGACCTGAGAAGCTGCTAAACCAATACCCGGTGCCGCATACATGGTTTCAAGCATATCTGCTGCAAGTTGACGAATTTCATCAGTAACTTCTTCAACAGGCTTAGCAATGGTACGAAGACGGGGATCAGGAAAACTTAAAATAGGTAATAAGGCCATACTGACGTCCTCACTTATGCCATTGATTGAAAAACCAAATGAAGGAAATACTTCATCGAAAAATTGTGTGTTAGCCGCCTATTATAACGCATCTGCACGCATAATTTTTAGGAATTATCATAATGAAAAAGGTTTTTGACGGCATGGTTCAATTTCATGCTTTGGGGATAAAAAAGCATTTACTTGCTTTGGCACTTTTTACAGGGGTTGCATTCAGTACGGTAGCAGAGACTTATGCTGCTAGTCCGAACCATAATCCACCCTCTCTTAAAAGTAATGCACCACATGTCTACGTTGTAAAACGAGGAGATACGCTATGGGATATTTCCGGTCATTTTCTGAGTAAACCTTGGCGCTGGCCTGAAATTTGGGCAAACAATCAGCATGTCAAAAATCCACACTGGATTTATCCTGGTGATCGATTACTGCTGTGTAGTTTAGATGGCCGCCCATTGATCGGTAAAGATGAGGGAGATGGCTGTGTCGGCATTATTCGCCGTTACACAGGCCAAATGACAAATTTACAACCTCAAGTTCGTGTGGAGTCACTTAACAATAACGTACCTGTTATTCCCCTTGAACATATCAAACAATGGTTAGAACACAGCACTATTCTACCTATCGATGCAATTCAACACACTCCTTATGTAGTCGGTACTGCCGATCAACGTGTACTTGCAGCAAAAGGTCAAACTATTTATGCGCGCGGACAAGGTTTAATTGATGGTCAACGTTACGCAGTTTATCGTGAAGGTGAACCTTATTATTTCACCGATAATAAAGGCAAAAAGCACAGTCTAGGTATTGAGCTACAACAAGTTGCCTCAGGGATTGCGATCTCTTCTGAAAAAGACATTACCACGCTTGAGTTAACTGATAGCTACAATTCTGAAGTACGTCGTGGTGATCGGGTAATGCCAGAAGAAGAAGCAACATTGCCTACTTTGTTTTATCCGGTAGATGCCACTCAGGTGACGGACGGCGGCAAAATTATTCGTGTAATGGGCTCAATTGGTACTGCTGCCAAAAATAGTGTGGTCACTTTAGATCGCGGTACGGCACAAGGTATTCAAGTAGGACAAGTTTTTGATATTACGCAACAAGGTGAAACCATTCGAGATCCTAAAACCAAAGAACCAATACAGTTACCAGGACAACAAATTGGTAGTCTGATGGTCTTTAGAACTTTTGATCAGTTGAGTTATGCCTACGTATTAGAAAGCGATTTACCAGTTAAAGTTGGTTCAAGCATCCAGCCACCCCGCTTTAATGATTAATGCTGGATGTACCTTTTACAATGCTTACTCAACTTTCTTCACACCATTACCACACGCTTAAAGTGTGGTATTTGGTGCAACACTCTTTAGTCAGCTTTAAAAAAATTGTCGATTATTTTGGTAGCTGTGAAAAGGCGGTCCAACCTGCTGGATTATCTCAATGGCGCAATCTCGGGTTACATGCTAATCATTTAAAACGCGTAGATGAATTTCAAACTGCTCAGGGTCAAGCTCAGTTTGAAAAACTAACTGAGCAGATCCAGCAATATACCGACTTTATTTTAACGGCAGATGACTCAGGTTATCCCGCTCAGTTATTACCTTATACAGATCATCCACCTATCATTTTTGGAAAAGGCCAAGCTCAAGCTTTGTTGCAACCACAAATTGCGATTGTAGGTAGCCGAAAACCAAGCCCACATGGTCGTCAGGTTGCTTATGATTTTGCCTATTACTTAAGTGAAAAAGGTTTTTATGTGAGTAGTGGCTTGGCATATGGGATTGATGAAGCTGCTCACCAAGGAGCATCAGCACATCAACGTACAATTGCAGTAACAGGAACTGGTTTAGACAGTACCTACCCTGCTCAAAATAAAAAACTTGCAGAACATATTTTGGCTCAAAACGGCGCGATTATTACTGAATTTTTGCCTGGAACACCCCCATTACAACAGCATTTCCCACGTAGAAACCGAATTGTCAGCGGTTTGAGTTTAGGCGTGTTAGTGGTAGAAGCTACCTTAAAAAGTGGTTCTCTCATCACTGCGAACAAAGCTGCCGAACAAGGTAAGACTGTATTTGCCATTCCTGGTCATATTTACAGTGAGTTTCATCAAGGTTGCCATCAACTTATTCGTGAGGGAGCAATTTTAGTCGATCATCCTGAACAAATTATTGAAGACCTTGCTTTACCCACTCAATGGCAAAGTCAGCAACAAAACTCCACCGAGGAGGCTGTAGTTTCTAGTACTCCAGAAATTCCTGAGCATTTAATTAACCTTTATCAATCTTTAGACTGGGTCGGACAAAATATTGATCAGCTTGTTTTACATCACTCTCAGCCTGTTGCAGAACTCACCTCTTCACTGATGGAACTAGAACTACTTGGTTTATGTATGCAACAATCAGGATTGTATTTACGTTGTCGTTCTTAGTATTGGAGCGCACAATAGCAATTCTGTCTGATTGAAAGGAAGAGTATTACCATGATTACCACCTCAGTTACCGAAGCAGCCCAATGTTTACAACAAGGTCAAGTTTTGGCATATCCAACTGAGGCAGTTTGGGGGCTAGGTTGCGACCCTTTTAATGAGCAAGCTTTTCAAAAGATTCTTGAACTAAAGCAAAGGCCTATTGAAAAGGGTGTAATTTTATTAGCAGGTCATATTAACCAAGTTGAGCACCTACTAACTTCTCTACCTCAAACAACTCAACAAGAAATTATTGATTGTTGGACTAATCATCAACCTTCAGAAAGAGCAACAACTTGGCTATTACCTGCTGGTGAACATATTCCTTCATGGATTAAAGGTGAGCATCCACTTGTCGCTGTTCGAGTCACTACACATCCTTTATGTGTGGCATTATGCAATGCTTTTCATGGCTTTATTGTCTCGACTAGTGCGAACCCAAGTGGACAAGAACCTGCACACTCACTACAGGATGCCTGCCAATACTTTGGTTCACAATTAAACTATCTGAATGGTGACTTAGGCCAGAGCCAACAACCAAGCCGAATCATTAACGCTCTTACCAGAGAGATTATTCGCGCCTAATTTCAAACAAAAAAAAGCTCAGTTATATAGGGATAACTGAGCATAAAAAAGGATGGGTATATACCACATCCAGAGGGTTTGGATATCTGTGGAACAAAAGGTAATTTACAAAGAAAAGAGCGCCTTTCGTAGTGGCCGCTATTATGTGGTAAGAGATTCAATGAGAGAAATATATTATTTCTCTAAAAAAAGCATGAAAAGTGTAGGGAATTTGCGGTTTTTTGCCTATAAATTAAAATTATATTAATATTTTTACTCGGCTTTTTTAATATTTATATTACAACCTATTTCTATAAACTATTTATAAATCATATAGAAAAACTTTAACTAAGAAAAAATTGGCATATTTTTATGAGTTTTTTTCAAAATATGCCATAGTTTTTTTAGCAACTTTAGTTTTGTTCTTGCATTAATTCGCTCTTTTTAGGACTCACCTTCTTCTGAGCCATAATGATACCAATTAAAATAACAATCCCACCTAACGTATGATAAATGGTCCACTGCTCAGACAACCAGACGCTTGCAATAACTGCTGTAAAGACAGGCACCAAGTTCATAAAAATACTTGTTCTATTAGGACCGAGTTGTTGAACAGCTAACATCCAAACTAAAGGCGCAATAAGTGAAGCAAATACACCTGCATAAATAGCACTTGGTGCATTTTCTACATTTAAAGCATCGAGTCCAAACCAGAGAATTAAAGGAATATGAAATATGACAGAAAATCCAATCTGAACATATAAGCTTGTCATAATTGGTAGTGGCAACTGCCATTTTTTAAGGAATACTCCATAAAATGCATAGAAGAATACGGCAATAATCATCAAAGCATCACCAAGGTGTCCGCCACCACTTAAAAGCTTATTAATATTTCCTTGGGACATGACATATAGCAAACCTGCAAAAGATAGAATACTGCCAAAAACTGCAAAGCGATTAGGCACATCTTTTAAAATGGCAAGCGAAACAAAGATCGTAAAGATGGGAATAAATGCATTCACAATTCCCATATTGGTTGCACTGGTATAATGGGCAGCCGTATAAGCTAAGCCTTGATAAAGCACCATCCCAAATGCACTTAACACAGCAAGCTTAGGTAAATAGGGTATGACTAGTCGTCTTTGTCTCCACACAGACATAAACATAAATGGAGTCAAAATAATAAAAGCGATTAACCACCGATAAAAACTAATACTTACCGGAGAGATATAATCCGAGACATAGCGGGTGACTACAATATTTAAAGACCAAATCAATACTGCCAAAATGGGAAAAATAAACGCCCATTTGTGATATTTCATGACCTGACTCATAGCAATACACCATCTACAAAAGATGGTTTTATTTTGAAGAATGTCTTAATAAATTGAAATATCGTATTTCCGACATTGATATCGAACTTAGGACATTATCCTTTTTAGAATAATGTCCAAGCTTTCACGGCATGACCTACCACTTTATGTAATTGCTCGCTACTCGCACCGTCTCTTGCTTGAATGGTAAGGCCTTGAATGACAGTAGTATAAAAATCAGTCATTTCCTGTAAAGGTGCATGAGAAGATAAATCCCCTTGCTCTACCCCTTGCTGAAGACGTTTTAATAATTTTTCTTTTGTCTTTATGCGCTTATCTAATAGATTTTGCTGTACATCTTGAGTTGCATCAGAGCAGTTCATCGCAGCAACGACCACCATACAACCTGCTGGCTTATTCGGCTGAACCAATCTTTTAACAATGTCATAAAGATATAACTCAACAGCAATTTTTGCAGTTTTTGCTTCTACAAATATAGTGTCAATCGGACATCCTTCATGAGCTAAATAATAATCAACACTTCTGTAAAACAGCCCTTCTTTGTCGCCAAAGGCACTGTATAGGCTTGGTGCTGTAATTTCCAAAGCATGCGTTAAATCGCTAATAGACGTTGCTTCATAGCCATGCTCCCAAAAGAGCAACATTGCTTTTTGCAAAACCTCTTGTTCATCAAAGCATTTAGGACGTCCGCGCTTTTTTTTCAGCGTATCTTCTGTAACAGCTAAATTCGTTTCATGCCTATTTGTCATAAAGATCACATCTATTTTTATAACAATCGTTATTAAATTAATTGACGTTCGATTTTTTATCAACTATTTTATTTTCATAATGATCGTTAGTTAATTAATAAATTGCCTTTCTTTACTCCAAATTTAGCCAAGTAAGGATTTCCTATGGACCAATCGTCTATCTCTAAAGCGCGACCCACGACCTCTACTCAAGGAAGCTGGTTTGCCATTTTGGCCGTTTCTATCGCAGCATTTGCATTAGTAACAAGTGAATTTTTACCTGTTGGTGTTCTAAATAGTGTCGCAACTGATTTAAATATTTCTGTAGGTACAGCAGGCCTGATTATTACAGTACCCGGCATTATGGCAGCAATTGCAGCCCCTCTATTGCCTGTATCAGTAAAACAACTTGATCGGCGTTATGTGCTTATCTTGCTGACAGCTATTATGGTTATTGCCAATACCATTACCGCATTTGCTGAAAACTTTCATATTTTATTGTTAAGCCGCTTAATTTTAGGTATTTCAATTGGTGGTTTCTGGGCGACCGCCATTGCTCTAAGTGGAAAATTAGCTCCTTCGCATCTTCCTATTGCTAAAGCAACTGCGGTCGTGATGGCAGGTGTGACTTTTGCTACAGTTCTAGGTGTACCGATTGGAACTTGGTTAAGCGAGTTTTATGGCTGGCGTAGTGCTTTTGGAATTACAGCAGGAATTGGCTTAATTGTTTTAATCTTACAATTAATCTTTTTACCTAAACTTATTCCAGACTCGGCAATTCACCTGAAAGACTTACCAGCACTATTACGTACTCCCAAAGCACGTAGTGGCATGTTGATTGTTTTATTGATCGGACTTGCTCATTTCTGTGCCTATAGCTATTTAGCCCCTTTCTTTAAAAATGTTGCCGGTTTTAATGGAACAACCATTAGTTCATTATTATTGCTCTATGGAATTGCTGGTATTTTCGGAAATGCTTTTGCCGGATATAGTGGGAATCTAAATGTCCGTTATACATTAGCTTTTGTGGGTACATGCTTTGCAATCGTATTCTTTGGATTTCCTCTTTTTGCCGTTCATGAGTTTGGTGCTATTGTCTTAACCGCGTTATGGGGATTTGCATTTGGTGCCTTCCCTACCTCAGCGAATATTTGGATGTTTGTACATGCGCCAAATGCAGTTGAAAAAGGTATGCCGCTTTTTGTAGGTATGTTTCAGGTGATGATTGCGACAGGTTCATTATTAGGGGGATATGTGGTTGATCATTTCAATGAAAATACTTTAATTTATGGTGTATTAAGCTTTGTTGCCCTAGCATTACTGAGTACATTTACCTTAGCGAAAGGTCTTAATAACCCTAAAGCTACTTGTGAAAATTAAAATATGAGTCAGAGCATATAGATGAACAATGAGGATCAGCAATTTTCATTATTAAACAGTATAGAAGTTCATGAATTTCTATACCAAAAAGAAGATATTGTTCGTCCTCATGCATCTCTTTGGGGAGATTTTAATTTCAGTTTAAATGGCATATTAGAAATGGAGATTGAAGAACAGCTATATCTTTCTCCACCTAGCTATGGTCTTTGGATTCCACCTCAAACTGTTCATCAGTCAACCCATATCGACCATGAAATTCATTATATCTGTATTCGACTGCACCCTCGCCTATGCTCTATTTTAGGAAATAGCTGTCGATGCTTTAGTATTCAGCCTTTTTTTCGCACTTTAGTTTTACAAATTCTAGAGCAGCAAAAACAAACCGAACAACCTGAATATTTAGAACATCTTTTACAAGTTTTATTCGATCAACTCAAACAAGCTCCTGCATATTCGCATTATTTACCGCAAACACGGCATCCTGTTTTATTGCCTATTTTAGAAAAACTTTCAGATCCATTACTTTTTGATCACTCTTTACAGCAGTTGCTACAAAACTTTTCGGTCAGTGATCGCCACTTATTACGTTTGAGTCAACAAGAGCTTCAGCTTTCGTTGTCCGAATGGCGTAACCGAGCCAAAATTATTTATGCCATTCATCAGATTCGCCAAGGGACGCCTATCAAGCGTTTAGCATATGATTTAGGTTATCAACATAGCTCAAGTTTTATTGAATTTTTTAAACGTTACACTGGGCAAACACCTATCCAAATCAGAAATAACTAGAATTCAGTTTATCTTTAAAAACTTTTTCTTTTTTGAACACGAATATTATTGCACTACCCTTCAATAGCAGTTAAAACAAATGCGTTACTTGATATCAATTACAATCTTTAGGAAAGACTCATGACACAATCTGTATATCACATTCCAGTAAAAGCTATTTCAGGCGAAACGGTCGATCTTGAACAATATAAAGGTAAAGTTCTACTTATCGTAAATACTGCTTCTAAATGTGGTTTAACTCCACAATACGAAGGCTTAGAAAAACTTTACCAAGCAAAAAAAGACCAAGGTCTTGAAATTTTAGGTTTCCCAGCAAATAACTTTAAAGAGCAAGAACCAGGTTCTGATGAAGAAATTCAACAGTTCTGTTCATTAAATTATGATGTTCATTTCCCTTTATTTTCTAAGGTTTCTGTAGTCGGCGAAGATAAGCACCCACTTTACCAAACTTTGACAGCGGCTCAGCCGGAACGCACTGGTGAAGGTCCTTTCCGTGAGCGTTTAGAAGGCTTAGGTATTCCAACCAACCCTGCTCCAGAAGTTTTATGGAACTTCGAAAAGTTTTTAATTAATAAAAATGGCGAAGTCGTAGCTCGCTTTGCTCCAAACCTAACAGCAGACGATGAACAAATCGTTAAAGCAGTTGAAGCAGAGTTAGCAAAATAATATTTTAAAATATGAGAAAGGGCGTTTTATACGCTCTTTTTTATGCTCTCCTCAAAGTGTTGTTCGTTTGCAAAAATACAATCTTTCTTCATATTTTATGCCTATAGTATCCATTTGCTTTATTTGATGTTGTTTGTAGTTATGAAAAAAATTTTACAGGGCGCATTTCTTCCTTTTGTAATTTTTGCCTCAGGCATGCTTTTACTCGGGTGTGATCAGGCACAAGACCATGCTACCGAACAAGAAAAAACTGAAATAGCTGAACAGGCAGCTGACCAAAACATTGAACAACAAGAGTCAGAAATTGCACCCAACAAAGCCGAACTTAAAAGCGGCAATATTTTTTATATGGTCCGCGACGCTGCTAATTTACAGCTTAAAGCTGGTGACTATGTTGAACAGCTTAAAGATACTCAGCTTGATGTTGAACAAGCCATCCAAGATAAGAATCAGAATGAACTAAAAACTACTGTCACTACGTTAAAACAGCAACTAGAAGGTTTAAATCAAGCACTTTTGACTTTAGATATCAAAAGTCAGGAAATTGAGAATATTCGCCAAAGTTTATTACATGCCAACCAACAAGCTCTTAGCATGCCATTACTCAATGGGAAATTAGATCAAATCAATTTTGACCAAATTGAAAAACAGCTTAATACCATTCAAATGGATATGGTGAAGCTTGCTGCCATGATTATGGCAGGAGATGAAAAGTCAGATTCAAAAACTGAATCTTAAAAAAACAACGTATAAAAAAAGCCACCTTACGGTGGCTTTTTCAATCTCAAACCGGCAATTATAGTGCGCGGTTTTTGATTTTACGGATAGTTTCAAGCTGTGCAGCTGTTTCTGCCAAGGCAGCCAACGCAGCAGCTGAGTCCAAATCACTCTTTTGGTTTGCAAGCAATTGTTCAGCATTTTTACGTGCTTCTAAAATTGCCGCTTCATCCAAGTTGTCTGCACGGATTGCAGTATCTGCAAGAACCGTTACAACATGAGGTTGAACTTCTAAAACACCGCCAGATACATAGACGATTTCTTCTGTACCATTTTCCAACTGAACACGAATCGGGCCCGGTTGAAGCAAGGTTACAAGTGGAGCATGTCCTGGCAAAATACCAAGCTCACCACCAGCACCTTTCGCGATTAACATCGTTACTGCGCCAGAGTAAATAGACTCTTTAACACTTACGACATCACATTGCATAGTCGCCATGAGATGATCTCCTTAAATTAGAGTTTCTCAGCTTTAGCAATCACTTCGTCAATACCACCAACCATATAGAACGCTTGTTCTGGGATGTGATCGTATTCACCAGCTAATAGACCTTTAAAGCCACGAATCGTTTCTTTAAGCGGTACTAATTTACCAGGAGCACCAGTAAACACTTCAGCTACGTGGAATGGTTGAGAGAAGAAACGTTGGATTTTACGCGCACGGTAAACAACCAATTTATCTTCTTCAGCTAATTCATCCATACCCAAGATTGCGATGATGTCTTTAAGCTCTTTATAACGTTGCAATACGTTTTGTACTGCACGCGCAATTTCATAGTGCTCTTGACCAACAACTAATGGGTCTAACTGACGTGAAGTTGAGTCAAGTGGATCGATCGCTGGATAGATACCAGAAGATGCGATGTCACGGCTCAATACTACTGTTGCATCTAAGTGAGCAAATGTAGTTGCAGGAGATGGATCTGTTAAGTCATCGGCAGGTACATATACCGCTTGGATCGATGTGATCGAACCAGATTTAGTAGATGTAATACGCTCTTGAAGAACACCCATTTCTTCTGCAAGTGTAGGTTGGTAACCTACCGCAGATGGCATACGACCTAACAATGCTGATACTTCAGTACCCGCAAGTGTATAACGGTAGATGTTGTCGACGAATAATAATACGTCACGACCTTTACCATTTTCGTCTTTTTGATCACGGAAGTATTCAGCCATAGTCAAACCAGTTAACGCTACGCGTAAACGGTTACCTGGTGGCTCGTTCATCTGACCGTAGACCATTGCTACTTTGTCAAGAACGTTAGAATCTTTCATTTCGTGATAGAAGTCGTTACCTTCACGAGTACGCTCACCAACACCAGCAAACACAGATAAACCTGAGTGAGCTTTCGCGATGTTGTTGATCAACTCCATCATGTTAACGGTTTTACCAACACCAGCACCACCGAATAGACCAACTTTACCACCTTTTGCGAACGGGCAAAGTAAGTCAATTACTTTAATACCAGTTTCTAAAAGATCAGTAGAAGCTGCTTGTTCAGCATAAGAAGGGGCTTGACGGTGAATCGGCAAACGCTCTTCAGTCGCTACAGGACCTGCTTCATCAATTGGGCGGCCCAAAACGTCCATGATACGACCAAGCGTAGCTGGACCTACTGGAACAGAAATCGGTGCATTTGTGCTAGTTACATTAAGGCCACGTTTAAGACCTTCTGTAGAACCCATTGCGATGGTACGAACAACACCATCGCCAAGCTGTTGCTGAACTTCTAATGTAGTTTCAGTACCGTCAACTTGGAGAGCGTCATAGATCTTAGGAACGCTATTGCGCTCAAACTCGACGTCGATAACCGCGCCGATGATCTGAATGATACGACCGCTACTCATTGCTGTCTCCTCAATTCAAACTTAATAATGTTAAACGGCAGCGGCACCGCCAACGATCTCGGAAATTTCCTGAGTAATCGCGGCTTGACGCAGCTTGTTGTAAATGAGTTGTAGGTCTTTAATCAATTGTCCTGCGTTGTCTGTCGCTGCTTTCATCGCGACCATACGAGCTGACTGCTCACATGCAACGTTTTCAATCACACCTTGATAAACCATAGACTCGATATAGCGAACCAACAAACCATTTAACAATTCTTCTGCTTCTGGTTCGTAGATATAGTCCCAACCATAAGTACGGTTGAGATCATCGCCTTCTTCTGCTGGTGCTAAAGGAACAAGTTGTTCTACTTTAGGCTGCTGAGTCATTGCATTAACGAAGCCATTTGATACGAGATAGATACGATCTAATTCGCCTTTATCAAATGCATCAAGCATAACTTGGACTGAGCCAGTTAACTGTTCCAAACTCGGCGCATCGCCAAGTTGGGTAGTTGCACCGAGCACTTTACCGCCGTAATTCTTAAAAAACGAAACCGCTTTTTGACCAATTAAAGCAAATTCAACTTCAATTGACTGCTGTTGTTGTGCTTTGACATGCTGCACAACTTTCTTGAACAAGTTAATGTTCAAGCCACCTGCCAAACCACGATCTGAAGACACTACGATATAGCCAACACGCTTAACTGGGCGGTCAACCATATAACGGTGTTTGTATTCAGGGTTTGCTTGTACCAAGTGAGCAATTACACGGCGCATATTATCGGCATACGGACGGCCCTGAGCCATGCGCTCTTGCGCACGACGCATTTTAGAAGCAGCTACCATTTGCATCGCGCGAGTAATCTTTTGCGTGCTCTTGATACTAGCTACTTTGGCGCGAATTTCTTTTAAATTTGCCATACGCTTAACCTAGTATTCGAAAGCTCTTTCGAGCTTCCGAAGGTTGATCCGTGAACCAAACTTAACTAAAACTAAACTTAGTAAGTTTGAGTCGCTTTAAAGCTTTCAATACCTGCTTTGATTGCTGCTTCGATGTCTTTGTTGTAATCACCAGTTTCATCGATTTGTTTCATCAACGGAGCATATTCTGAGCGGAAGTAAGAAATTAACGCAGCATCAAAGTCTACGATTTTCTTAACTTCTACGTCAGCCATGTAGCCTTCGTTAGATGCATAAACAGAAACAGCTTGGTCAGCAATTGAGTAAGGAGCATATTGTTTTTGCTTCATTAACTCAGTTACACGTTGACCATGTTCAAGTTGCTTACGAGTTGCTTCATCAAGGTCAGAAGCGAACTGAGCAAACGCAGCCAATTCACGGTATTGTGCTAAAGCAGTACGGATACCACCAGACAATTTTTTGATGATCTTGGTTTGAGCAGAACCACCAACACGAGATACAGAGATACCCGCGTTCACAGCAGGACGAATACCTGCGTTGAATAATGATGTTTCTAAGAAGATCTGACCGTCAGTAATCGAAATTACGTTCGTTGGTACGAATGCAGATACGTCACCTGCTTGAGTTTCAATAATTGGCAATGCAGTTAAAGAACCAGTTTGACCAGTTACTGCACCATTAGTGAATTTCTCAACGTAGTCAGCAGATACACGAGAAGCACGTTCAAGAAGACGTGAGTGAAGATAGAATACGTCACCTGGATACGCTTCACGACCTGGTGGACGACGTAAAAGTAATGAAATTTGACGGTAAGCAACAGCTTGCTTAGACAAATCATCATAAATAATAAGAGCGTCTTCACCGCGGTCACGGAAGTACTCACCCATTGTACAGCCAGAGTACGGAGCTAAGTACTGCATTGCAGCAGGATCAGCAGCCGCAGCAGCAACAACAGTTGTATACGCCATAGCGCCAGTTTCTTCTAGCTTACGTACAACGTTTGCAATTGTTGATTGTTTTTGACCAATCGCAACGTATACACATTTAATGCCAGAGTTTTTCTGAGCGATAATCGCATCGATCGCCATCGCTGTTTTACCAGTTTGACGGTCACCGATGATCAACTCACGTTGGCCACGACCAACAGGAATCATTGTATCAACTGATTTATAACCAGTTTGAACAGGCTCATCTACAGATTGACGCCAAATTACGCCTGGTGCTACTTTTTCAACAGCATCAGTTAATTTCGCATCAATTGGGCCTTTACCATCAATTGGGTTACCCAAAGCGTCGACAACACGGCCAAGAAGTTCAGGACCAACTGGAACTTCTAATACACGACCTGTACAACGAGCTTTTTGACCTTCTTGAAGGCTTAGGTAGTTACCTAAAACAACGGCACCCACTGAATCCTGTTCTAGGTTCAGTGCCATACCAAATAAGCCGCCGTCGAATTCGATCATTTCACCGTACATTGCATCAGCAAGACCGTGAATGCGCACGATACCGTCGGATACCATAACAATGGTACCTTCGTTTTTAGCGGTCGCGCTGGTGTCCAGATCTCCGATACGCTGTTTAATGAGCGCACTGATCTCGGATGGATTCAGTTGTTGCATTGCGCTATTCCTCAATCTTTTATTAGTTCAGTCTTCATCATTTGCATTATGCAAGAAGACGAGTACGCATTTTTTCAAGCTTGTTAAGCGCAGAATCATCTATCACTTGATCGCCTGCACGAATTACAACACCTGCAATAAGCTCAGGTTTAACTTCAACTGAAACAGTTACTGTACTGTTAAAACGCTTTTCTAAAGCAGATTTCAACAGTTGCTCTTGTTCAGCAGTTAACGGGAAAGCCGATTCAATCACGACATCCACATTGTTGTTATTCTGTGATTTAAGCTGTTCATATTCTGCTTCAATTTCAGGTAACAGCATTAAACGATCGTTATCTGCAAGAAGTGTCAAAAAGTTAGACACTGCTTGAGATTGATCTTCACCTAAAACTTTAGCAAAAAGCTTCACTTGCTCCGCAGGAGTAAGTTCAGGGCGATTTAAATAAGCGGAAAATGCTTCGTCTTGCACCGCAGCACTGAGCACTTGTAACGCATTCGACCAATTGTCTGTTGCACCTTGCTCAGAAGCATAAGCAAATGCTGCTTTGGCATACGGACGTGCCAACGTCAAGAGTTCAGCCATAATTCGCCTCGCTTAAAGTTTAGCAGCCAGCTGAGACAGCATGGCGTTATGAGCTTCTGCATCAACTTGCTGGTTCAGGATTTTTTCTGCACCAGTTACTGCCAAAGCAGCTACTTGTTGACGTAATTCTTCGCGAGCAGAATTGATTTCTTGATCAACAGCTTCTTTAGCCTGTTGACGAATACGCTCACCTTCAGCCGCAGCTTGAGTACGAGCTTCTTCGATCAATTGCGCTGCACGACGGTTCGCTTGTTCGATCAATTGAGCCGCTTGTGCTTTAGCTGCATCAAGTTCTTGCTTAACTTGCGCTTGTGCATCGGCAAGGTCAGCTTTCGCTTTTTCTGCTGCATTTAAGCCATCAGCGATTTTACGCTGACGCTCACTAATCGCATTGATTAGTGGTGGCCAAACAAACTTCATGCAGAATGCAACAAAGAATGCAAACGCAATCGCTTGACCAATCAATGTGAGGTTGATATTCATTGCAATTCCTCAAATAGTGGATTTAGGAATTAAGATGATTAACCTACAAATGGATTAGCGAAGATGAAGAACAAGCCAATACCAACACCGATCATAGGCACAGCATCAAGAAGACCCGCGATTAAGAACATACGAGTTTGAAGTTGTGGAGCCAATTCTGGTTGACGAGCAACAGCTTCTAAAAAGCGACCACCCAAAAGACCAAAACCAATCGCAGTACCCAAAGCACCGAAAGCGATCAAGATAGCAGATGCAATTGCAACTAGACCTAAAGTGAGTTCCATGAAAAATTCCTCAGAGGTTAGGTTATTACCAAATTAAATTAAAAAAATTCAGCCCAACCATCATTTGATAGTTAGGCAATACCATTAATGTTTTTCGCTTGCCATGCTCAAGTAAACGATGGTAAGCATCATAAAGATGAATGCCTGCAACGTGATTACAAGAATGTGGAAGATCGCCCAAGGCACAGACAACGCCCATTGAATCCAGAACGGCAATAAAGCAATTAGGATAAAGATCAACTCACCGGCATACATGTTACCGAATAGTCGGAGAGCTAATGAAATCGGACGAGCAAGGAATGTTACCAATTCCAAAATCAAGTTCACTGGAATAAGCAACGCTTTTGCAACTGGATTACTTGGGTTAAATGGGTTAAGTGCCAACTCGCCAACGAAACCACCAACACCCTTTTCGCGGATGCTGTAGAACAAGATAAGTACAAATACAGATAAAGACATACCTAAAGTAATGTTTGGATCTGTAGATGGAACGATCTTGAAGTAAACGTGGTGAGGGTCCATACCAAATACGTTTGCACCTACAAACGCTGCAACTTGAGGAATCCAGTCAACTGGGATCAAGTCCATTAAGTTCATGAGGAAAATCCACACGAAAATAGTGAGTGCAAGCGGAGCGATTAAACGTGATTTGCCATGAAAAGTATCACGGACACTTGAGTCAACAAACTCAATGATCATTTCGATTGCTGACTGGAATTTAGTTGGAACACCTGCATTTGCAGCTTTCGCAACGATCCAGAACATCAAACAGAAAATCACACCAAGGCCAATTGACCAACCCATTGAATCCAAGTGAATTGCAGTGAACCCCATCGAATGAGCTTCTTCAGCAGTCTCAGCCAATTTCCATGTACCGTCTGGCATTTTGCCATAGGTCATATTGGTCAAGTGATGCTTGATATACTCTGTCGAAGTGAGGGCATGTTCTTCAGCAGCCATAAATCACACCTGGTCAATGTCAATTACTAAAAAGAAGGGAAACGAACATCGGCGTACTGTCGATATCTCGCCACCCTCCAAAAAATCTTCAATTCTTCTTGTTTCTACACCCGTTTTTGTAGACGTGACACCCAAAACGGAGCGACCCACGACATTGCCTGAACGAGAATAAAACCAAACAGCAATGCTAACGGTGATAAAGGTTTAACATTGCTCAAAATCAAAATAAATCCAACGATCATGATTGCAAATTTGCCTAACATGCCCCTATACATGTTAGACAGCACTTGTTTTGATGCTCGTGCACCTGCTGTTCTGAAGGATTGCCACGAAAAATAACCCGTAGCAAGCCAGCAGACCAACGCACCAAGTGCCGCACTTAATGCTGCTGTCATGTCTTTTATGCTCCACGCCACAAGTGCGGAAACAGGGATCATACATGCTTGTAAGAAGACCAAAGCTTTTGCTAATCGTCGGTCAATCAAGCGACTAGTTTGGCTCATTATTTATCCACTCACAGCATAAATGCTTGACAAGTTTAGCTGATGATCGCTTTTAATCGCAGGCATTATAGAGTTACACCCCTGAACATGCAATCTTTTCCCGACTTTAGTCGGGGTTTTTCATGACAGGTGGTGCTGACGCTACAGTCAGCCTTTGTTTACTTTTTATCTTACTTTTGCGTACTTAATACACATTTATCTGTTTTTATAGCCAGTTTCTTCCATGCAGTGACGAAATCATCCTCATTATTCATGCTCTCGTCTACTGGCTGAAAAGTAATGTTACCTAATTTTTGGTATTGACCCTTAGTGGTAAAACTCTCTGCCAACAAACACATCTGATTTTTTGGTCGACTATCATTAAGATACTTAATTTGAGCTGCTGTTGGTGCAACATGAGGGTCATCTGTTAAAGCACCAGCGAATTTTAAGTTTAGTGAACGCTCTAAATATTGATAGGCATCATGATATGCCCAATACGGTTTGCCATTACTTGAACTATCGTAAGCTTGTGCTGCCTGCAACATTTTACGAGCAAATACATTGGCATTATTCCAGTACTTTGCCTTATTTTCAGGATGTTGCTGAGAGCGCAAAGCCGCAATAAAGAAACCAATTCGAACCGCATTGTTAGGCTCTAACCATACATGTGTATCTACTGTATTAGGTAAAGCTACACCACGTGTACTACGCTGGGGCAAAACAGAAACAATGCCACTATCTAATAGTGCAATCGCCTTTTTATTATTACCTAATAATTTATTTAAGGGCGCTTCATGCGCTTTACCCAACCAAATCACCAAAGACGCATCATTAATTGCTTTACGATGCGCTGGAGTTAATTGTACGTCATGCCCAGTTTGTCCCTTTAATAAGAGTTGTGGTTCTTCAACCCCTTGAGTGACTTCTTTTGCAATCAGATAAATCGGGTGTGTAGAAACCACCAAACCCTGACTCCACCCTAACGTACTCAAAAGTGAGAACATACTGAAAACAAAAAAACGGAACATGACAGACCATCAATTTAAATTAGCTCGAAGCATGTTATAATATAACAAAGTTACAAAAATACCTAAGATTAATCGAATGAAGCATCGCTTCATGCTAATATTCCGTTAAAAATTCGAGGTTACCCCTATGAGTTCCTGCTCGCATGAACATCATGATTCTTTGCATGGTGTGCATGATCATCATAATGTCGCAAGTCGTTTAGCTGAAGCAGAAAGTTTATGTTCTGCGACTGGCGCACGCCTTACACCTTTGCGCAAAGAAGTTCTGGAACTCATTTTAAATGCTTCGGGTCCGATGGGTGCCTATGACTTATTGGCACGTATAAAAAGTCAAACTGATCGCCCTGCTGCGCCTCCAACTGTATATAGAACTTTAGATTTCTTATTAGAAAAAGGTCTCATTCACCGCCTAACTTCTATTAATGCGTATATTCCTTGTTGCCACCCGCGTGAAGGCCATCAAGCAGCATTCCTGATTTGTACCGAATGCCATATGGTTAAAGAAGCTTCCTCTCAAGGCCTCACACACCAGCTTGACCAGCTTGCAGCTTCAGATGACTTCGTGGCTCAACACAGCATTATTGAAATTTCGGGGAAATGCCAACAGTGCCGCACAACTCCTTAAATCCTGTATTAATTCAGCTTGAGCAGGTTTCTGTTCATCGTGATGATCGGGATATATTAAAAAAAGTTGATTTTGCCTTACATGAAAATGAAATTGTGTCTTTAATTGGCCCCAATGGCGCTGGCAAATCAACACTGATAAAGGTTCTACTCGGTATTCTCCAGCCGAGTAGTGGGCGTGTTATCAATCATAAAAAACTTAAAATGGCTTATGTGCCACAAAAGTTTAACCCTTCACACAGTCTCCCTTTACGTGTTCAGGACCTTCTTGATTTAGAAAAATGCAGCTCTGCCCTGCGTCAGGAAATTATTCAAGACACAGGTATTTCAAAGTTACAACAATCAAAAGTACAACAACTTTCAGGTGGAGAACGCCAAAGAGTACTATTGGCTCGTGCACTGCTTCGTCAGCCAGATATTTTAGTTCTTGATGAACCCATGCAAGGTCTAGATATTCAGTCAGAAGCGGAACTTTATGATTATGTTCGTAGCCTGCCAGAACGATATGGTTGTGCGATCTTAATTGTCTCTCATGACTTACAATGGGTTATGCAAGGAACACACCGCGTAGTGTGTTTAAATAAACATATTTGCTGTAGTGGGCTACCCGAGAATATTCAGCAACACCCTGAATATCAGGCAATATTTGGAACTCAAAGGGTCTTCTATCAACATCATCATGACCATTGTGCTCACGGTGATGCTGCTCACCCTTGCCCTCATAATGACCGCCCTCATATTCACCCAGAACCGGAAGCTTAAGCCATGATGGAATGGTTACAATTATTGTTGCCCGCATGGATTATGGGAACCCTGCTGGTATTTTTGACTGCACCTCTGGGTTGTTTAATGCTTTGGAGACGCATGTCTTTTTTTGCTGACACGATGGCGCACGGAACACTACTCGGGGTTGCTATTGCAGGAGCCTTAAGTCTTCCATTATGGCTTGGCGTTGCAGGCACAGCGGTTTTACTGGTAGGCGTATTATGGGCTTTACACGACAATCGTTTGCCCAACGATGCTCTGTTAGCCTTATGCTCAGCGACATTACTGTGTAGTGGTTTATTGTTTATTCAACATGTACCAAGTTTAAGACCAGAGCTTTTAAGTTATTTATTTGGCGACTTGCTCAGCATTGATTGGCCTGACCTCCCTGTTTTCACTTTGATTATTGCGATATCACTCGTAATTCTTTACCGTTTTTGGCAGCCACAAATACAGTTTGCAATTGATCCGGATATCGCAATTAGTGAAGGAGTGAATGCAAACTGGCAACGCCTTATTTTCATGCTGTTATTAGCCTTATTTACAGTTTTAGCCTTGCGTGCTGTGGGTTCTTTGCTAATGGGTGCATTACTCGTAATACCAGCCTTAAGTGCTCGTCTATTGGCAAACTCACCAAAGCAAATGGTTATTTGGGCATTCGTGTTAGCCCAGCTCGGTGTTAGTGTCGGTTTATGGTCAAGTGCAGCACTCAATATCTCTACAGGTCTTAGTATTGTTTTATGTATGGCATTAAGTTTTGCTGTTATTTTTATAACTCAAAAAGTAAAAAATCAAACACAGGCGGCTTAACTTAGGACGCCTGATGAACAGTGCTCAATAATAAAGCCGCACAGCTAAACATTACAGCAAAGCCCCGATTTAAATATTTTTGCTGTCTAGGGGATCTAAGTAATCTTAAAACCTTGGATGCCAGCCCCGTATATCCAGCCATTACAATCAAATCGATCGTAATCATAGTGGCTGCCATAATTAGATATTGTATCCATTGAGGCTTACTCAAATCTAAAAACTGCGGCAAAACTGCCAATAAAAATACGATCGCTTTAGGATTACTAATATTGACTACAAAACCATTTAATAGCAGAGCTAAAGCAGATTTATCTCTTTTTTCTTGTTGAATTTCTATATCTTTTACAGGTGCTGTCCACTGCAAATAGGCTAAATATAATAAATAGGCTACGCCAAACCACTTAACGGCCTGAAAAGCTAAAGGAGTCGTTGCAAATAAAACCCCGACACCTGCTGCCACCACCATAATTTGAAGCACCAAGGCAACTTGTAAACCAATTGCATTCCAGTAACCATGTCTAAAGCCATAATTTAGACCACTCGACATTGAGGCAATAGCTCCCGCACCCGGAGAGATACTAATGACCCAACAGGCCAACATATAGGCAAACCAAACTTGCAAAGACATAGTAAAAATAGACAATAAAAGTGGAATTATACTGTTTTATAAAACTATATTGATGAGAATTCAAACAATAAAATCAAGAAATAGACTACTAACCGCTCTTCGCATCAGGCACAATAATTAAAGCTCATACTAAATTATAATTGAGGAGATACCTTCCAATGACTGCTCAATCTGTCATTTTGCCGTTGCCATCAGATCATGCCCGATTTATTGTTCTTCGTTTAAAAGACTTATCAATTGATGAATTAAAAGAACAACTCGAAGCGTTGTTTGAAACACGCGACCGTCTCATTACTCAGCATTCAGACGCGCAAATCAAAACAGCAGTCGCTTTTGGTCCAGAACTTTGGAAGCAACTTTACAGTCAATCTCCTGCTGGCTTTAAACAACTTGAACCAGAAAACGGCGCATTCAACATGCCAGCCGTTCCCGCTGATGTCCTCATCCATATTGCTAGTATGCGTTCTGATATTTGTTTTGCATTAAGCCAAGCATTTTTTGAAGGTATTAAAGATAAAGTTGAAGTTCTTGATGAGCGTGTTTGCTTCCGCTATTTTGATGGCCGAGATATTACAGGCTTTATAGACGGTACAGAAAACCCTCAATTTCCAGATGACCGTGCAGAAACAGCTCTATTGCCAGAAAGCGCGGGAGTTTTTGCTGATGGCAGTTTCATTTTCGCGCAGCGCTATGCACATGACTTAGAAAAATGGAAAAAACTAAAAGTTGATGCTCAAGAAAATGTCATGGGTCGTACTAAGCTTGAGTCAATTGAACTGGATGATGACGTTAAACCAGAAAATGCTCATGTCGCACGTACTGTTGTCGAAGATGATCAAGGCGAAGAAATGGAAATCTTGCGTCATAGTCTGCCTTATGGCGACGGCAGAGGTGATCAGGGTTTATTTTTCATTGCGTACACCAAGGACCTGAATATTATTGATGCCATGTTAAAACGTATGTTTGGTACAAGTGGAGATGGTATCCATGATCGCTTATTGCATTTCGTGACACCACTAGACGGCGCATATTACTTTGCACCTAGTGAAGAATTGCTAGAAGAAGTTTTAGAAGACTAAAATAAAAAAGAGGAGCTTAAGCTCCTCTTTTTACGTTCTCAACCTTAGAAAGGAATACGCTTATATTTGCGGTATTCAGGTTTCCAGAATGATTGATCAATTTTTTGCTGTAGCAAATCATCACTAATCGTTACTGCCACGCCATCGACCATTGCAGCTTTGGCAACTTCAAATGCAATCACTTTAGAGACTTGCTGAATTTCACCTAAAGGTGGCAATAAATCAGCTTGCGGATCTTTCAGTAATGGCGAGCAATTCGCTAAAGCACTACTTGAAGCCATTAACATATTTTCAGTAACGCGTTTAGCACCCGATGCCACCACCCCTAAGCCAATGCCCGGGAAAATGTACGAGTTATTACACTGAGAAATATTATAAAGCTTGCCGTGATGATTCACAGGAGCAAACGGGCTACCTGTTGCAATTAATGCTCTACCTTCAGTCCATTCCACAATATCAGCCGGTACTGCTTCAACACGTGAAGTTGGGTTAGACAATGGCATGACAATTGGGCGTTCACAATTCGCTGCCATGGTCTTAATAATCTCTTCTGTGAAGAGACCTGGTTGACCAGAAACACCAATTAACACTGTAGGCTTCGCATTTTTAACAACATCAAGTAGTGAAATCACTTCTTCAATATTGCCCCACTGATCAACCACCTCAGCTTTTTGTGCTAACTTACGTTGGAAGTCGAGCAAGTTTGGCTGATTCTCAGTGATCAAACCAAAACGGTCTACCATATAAACGCGAGCACGTGCTTCAGAATCAGTCAGACCTTCAGCAACCATTTGCGCAACGATTTGCTCGGCAATACCGCATCCCGCAGAGCCCGCGCCTAAGAAAGCAATTGTTTGATCTTTTAATTGCTTGCCTGCTGCACGACTTGCAGCAATCAAACTACCTACAGATACCGCTGCTGTTCCTTGAATATCATCGTTAAAACAACAAATTTTATCTCGATACTTTTCTAAAAGTGGCATCGCATTTTTTTGAGCGAAATCTTCAAACTGAATTAACGCTTTTGGCCAACGACGCTTCACAGCCTCAATCACCATATCGACAAATGCATAATATTCATCACCACTAATACGTGGCTGACGCCAACCCATATAGATCGGATCATTTAACAATTGTGGATTATTCGTCCCCACATCAATTGTGATTGGCAATGTATAGGCTGGGCTAATTCCACCACAAGCGGTGTAAAGTGAAAGTTTCCCAATAGGAATACCCATACCACCAATACCTTGGTCACCAAGACCTAAAATACGTTCACCATCAGTAATGACGATCACTTTTACATTATTTTTATTTACGTTTTGCAAAATATCATCAATCACATCACGATCTGGATATGAAATGAAAACACCACGATGACGACGATAGATATCAGAGAAACGCTGACATGCCTCACCTACTGTTGGGGTGTAAATAATCGGCATCATTTCTTCAAGATGATTTTCGATTAGATGATAGAACAAGGTTTCATTAGTATCTTGGATATTACGCAGATAGATATGTCGGTTGATATCATCAGTAAAAGCGCAATATTGCTGATAAGAACGCTGGCTCTGCTCTTCAATAGTTTCAATAATATGGGGGAGTAAACCGTGTAAGTTAAAGTTACTTCTTTCTTCTTCAGTGAAAGCCGAACCTTTATTTAAGAGTGGTAACTCTAAAAGTGTAAAACCTGCATATGGAATATAAAGGGGATGTTTACTTGGGTGTCCTGATATCATTGCCTATCTCATTTTCCAGCTTAGAGTAGAGAAAAACACGTTTTGTATGGTCTCTAAAACTCTTTGTGCGTATAAGCTTAAGCCTAATTCGATCAAAATAGATATTTTAAACCATGATGTTAAAATTAAATACTATTTAGTTAAAACATGTTTAAAAATAAATAATAAAAATCAGTATCTTAATATTTTTATGATTTTAAAAATTTCTTTTATTTTCTCAAATTTAAAAGCCATAATTATATGATTTAGCGGCAACAGGTATTTCCTCAGGAAATAGTATTAAATTAAACACGTAATTTACTCACAAAAACTACCCAGAAGGCTTGTAATTCATTATTTTCAGAATAGTAAGGTGATTCATCAACCGACATTCATTTAAAAAATAATCATCAGTAATTTGCATAAAGAATTATTGGAATATTAAATCCCCTCCCCTAAGTCATCGGAAATTTGCTATATTTGACGTTTTTCTGCGACATCTATTTTCGATTGATATGAATACGGCAATACAAGCAGCTCTCGACCATGCAGTGCAAACTCTTCAACAAGAAGGGGTGCTTCCTTCCGACTGGAAAAACACAAGCAACTTAACACGCACCAAAGACCGAAGCCATGGCGACTTTGCTTCTAATATTGCCATGATCGGCTCGAAAGCTGCTGGTATGAAACCACGTGATCTAGCTGAGAAAGTTCTAGCTGCATTACCAGAAGTGGCAGATATCAGTAAAGCTGAAATCGCAGGGCCCGGATTTATTAACTTCTTTTTAAATGCAGACCAGCGTTTTGCTATTCTTGATCAAATTCAAGCACAAAAAGAAATTTTTGGTCGTAGCCAAGCAAATGCAGCGAAAAAGATTCAAGTCGAATTTGTTTCTGCAAACCCAACGTCTAGCCTACACGTAGGTCATGGTCGTGGTGCGGCATACGGTATGACTGTTGCTAATTTACTTGAAGCAACGGGTGCTAAAGTTGACCGTGAGTACTACGTGAATGATGCTGGCCGTCAAATGGATATTTTGGCGACTTCTACTTATTTACGTTATTTGGAACTACTTGGACAAAACCTTGTATTCCCTAAAAATGCATATCAAGGCGATTACGTTAAAGAAATCGCACAAGGCATTATTGATAAAGATGGCGACGCTTACGTTCGTGAAGTTGCGAATGTTTATAAAGATGTACCAGAAGATGTGCAATATGCTGAAGAGCTAGATAGCGAAGGTAACAAAGTCGTTTTATCTGGCGATAAAGAAAAGCATATTGATGGACTTATTGCCAACTCACAACAATTATTAGGTGAAGGCTACCGTGTATTCCACCAAGCTGCTCTTCACGCCATTTTAGATGATATTAAAGATGACCTTGCTGACTTTGGTGTAACGTTCAACCAATGGTTTAGTGAAGCATCTCTTAGTGCAAAAATTGATGAAGCTTTAGAAACACTTGATCAACGTGGCTTCCTTTATCAAAAAGATGGCAACATCTGGTTCAAGTCGACTGAATTTGGTGATGAAAAAGACCGTGTTGTTAAGCGTCGTAATGGCCAAACGACTTACTTTGCATCTGACATTGCATACCACTTAAATAAACTACAACGTGGTTATACTGACCTAATCGATATTTGGGGTTCTGACCACCATGGCTATATTTCTCGCGTAAAAGCGGCGATTGATGCAATGGGTTACGACTCTAAGAAATTGACTGTTCTTTTAGTTCAGTTTGTAAGTTTATGGCGTGGCGGCGAGATGGTTCAAATGTCTTCTCGTTCAGGTCAATTCGTGACTTTACGTGACTTACGTAAAGAAGTGGGCAATGACGCAGCTCGTTTCTACTACGTAATGCGTAAGAGTGAACAACACATCGACTTTGACCTTGACCTTGCTGTTTCACAAAGTAAAGACAATGCTGTGTACTATATTCAATATGCACACGCACGTATTTGTCGTATGTTAGAAAAAGCAGTAAGCACAGATTTACAATTCGATGTAAACGCTGCTCGTCCACATGCAGCTCGCTTGTCTCTTGATGCAGAAATTGAGATTCTTGCTAAACTGGCAGCATACCCAGACACGGTATTACGTGCTGCAAATGCATATGAACCTCATCAGGTTGGTAACTACTTAAAAGAGTTAGCCGCCCTGTTCCACGGTTGGTACAATGAACATAAAGTATTAAGCGATGATGCAGAGCTTACACAAGCCCGTTTATTGCTTTCAATCAATGTACAACAAGTGCTTCGTAATGGTTTAGAATTACTTGGTGTATCTGCACCAGAATCTATGTAATAAATATATTGCATGACAGCAAATTAAAGGTCATGCAATATATAGTCAGCAGTGGTTTGTATAGTTAAAATATCAATACAAACCACTGTTTTTAGCATCGTAAGACGAGACTCAAACTCGAATTAAAAAACAATCAAAATACAGAGGAATAATCCACGTGTTTGGCAAAACGCAACGCGGTGTATCTGAAAGACCTAATAAGCCTAAAAAGCCTCTAATTCCCAAATGGTTAGGGACACTTGTCGCTATTTTGGCGGTCTTATGTATCGCTGTAATGCTTATGCTTTGGAAACCTTGGCAACCTGTTCCTGCGAAAAATCAGATTACTTCTGAACATTATCAAGAAGAAGATACTAATAAAGACTATCGCTTCTACGACCTATTGCCTCAACAACAGGTTACCCCTATTCCTGAACAAGCGATCCCTGAAAGTAAAAATCAAGGCACTGCTATGATCGTTGAGGCACCAAGTACCACTCAACCAGCTGCCTCTGAAAGTGTAGGAATTGACCCGAATCAGTCAGCTACAACTCCTCAGCAACCTACATATATTTTACAAGTTCGTAGTTATAACGATCCTGATCAGGCTGATGCTCGTCGTGCAGAAATCATTTTAAATGGCTTATCTGCTGATGTAGTCAAAAGTACTGAAAACGGACAAACATGGTATCGCGTTATTTCTGGACCGTATGATACTCAAGACGCTGCATTGGCCGCTCAACAAACCTTACAACATAGCGGCATTGATTCTATCGTGATCAAACGCAAGTAAACGGCAAATAAAAAAGGAACAAATAATTGTTCCTTTTCTTTTAAATATCAGCACAATTCCTTTCATTAGAACCAATTCCCTTTTGTTTCGCTTTCTGAAATGCGGGTCTTTGCTGAATACGATGTAAAAAAGCCTGAATATTAGGGTATTTCCCTTGCAAACGTGATTGCAAAGCTTCCAGTGGGAAACTCATTTGAATATCAGCAAATGAAAAGTCACCTGCAAAATATTCATGCTCTGCCAAATAGTTTTCTAAAAAACTAATATGATCTTTCATGCGTGGGCGAACAAAATTTGCCTTCACCCCTTCTGTAATTTTTTTAGCTACTGGCTGAATTAACCATGGCACATGTTTGTTTACACCATTCATGACCAAAGTCATGACTAATAACGGCATAAGTGAACCTTCTGCATAGTGCATCCAGTAAATATACTGCTGTAAATCTTGTGGCTCTTTAGGTTTAAATTGTTGCTTCTGATCATAACGCTGCTGTAAATATTCTAAAATCACAGCAGATTCTGCGATGACTTGTTCATCATCAGTCAAAATTGGAGCTTTACCTAAAGGATGAATACATTTCAATGTTTCTGGAGCGGAATAGTTAGGTAGACGTTGATAATAATGAATATCATAATCTAAGCGCAACTCTTCTAAAGCCCATAGAATTCGAAACGATCGCGAACATTCCAGGTGGTGTACACTAATCATGTTATTGCCTGCTTTTATTTTTCTTTTTTACATAAAAAACAGCATGTGAACATGCTGTTTTATTCCATTTGTGGGATGGATATAAAATCATCCACCTCAACAAAATAGCATTTTTACGCTGTAACAAGCACAGTATGAATGTCTAAACTACGTAACAAAGTTTTAGTGACTGGGGTTTTACCGCATACCGCTAAGATTTTTTGTTGAAGCTCTTCGTTTGGCAAGTCTTTAAAAACAATACGACGTTCTATATGTTCTTCATGTTCTCTATTGGTATGAAAATCGATTTCAACCGAAAACTCACCAAAATCATAACCCTTATGCTTTGCGTACATTCTTAAAGTAATGAGCGTACACGCGGCTAAACTTCCAGTGAGCAAATCATATGGCGCTGGGCCTTGATCTTGCCCTTCTAGCTTCTCTGGCTCATCACAAAAATATTGGTGACGACCACTGGTGATTTCGCCCTTCCATTGTTCAGCAAGGGGCTTTGCTTTACTGCTTGCGATTACTGCTGTCATTTTGATGCTCTCATTTGATCTGGAAGAACAGGGGCTTCTAAACGTGCACCAACATAATCTGGGATTTCACCAAAACGTGCATCATGGTTAATCCATTGCTCACGGGCTTCTTTTAAATCATCCATTGTACGTGCAACAAAGTTCCACCATAGCAAAATTGGAGTCTCAAACGGTTCACCACCAACTAACAGCACACGGTTCCCTTTCTTTACTTCAATTTCGATCTCACTAAGACCAGTATCTAATACCACCATGTTGTCAGCCGTTAACTCATGGCCATTCACATGGGCAACACCATCTAATGCCATAAAACCATATTCAAACTCAGGATTTAATGGAATGCGGGTTTTAGTATCTTCGGTAGCAATGAGGTCAACACCCACTAACGGTGTATGTACCAAGACTGGGGAAGTCGTTGCCAAATATTCACCCACAAGCACGGTAAACTCTAGACCGTCTTTCTCAACAACAGGCAGTTCAGGATAATGTTCAAATTTCGGATCCATGTTGCGCTTAGCATCTGGTAAGGCAATCCAGAGCTGAGCAGCGTGCATTTGAGTTTCAGTATCAGGTGCAACTTCTGTATGTGAAATTCCGTGACCTGCCGTCATTAAATTAACTTGTTTAGGTCGAATCAGTTGTTTTGAGCCTAAGCTATCGGTATGCATCATGGTGCCTTCAATCATCCACGTGAAGGTTTGCAAACCAATATGAGGATGAGGACCAACATCTAAACCATCACCCGCCGGAAAAGTTACTGGGCCTGCATGATCTAAGAAACACCACGCACCAATCATTCGTTTTTGTCGGCTAGGTAAAGCCCGCTTAATGACTGTCCCCTGTCCAATTTCAGCAGAGCGAATTGGAAATTCCTGAATAAACTGATTGGCAAATTTTTCGCAATCCTTTGAATCAGAAATATCGTAATCATTATTATTGCTCATGATATTACTCTCTTTTACCTATGCTTTTGCAATGAGTCGTTGTAATGATCTTAACAATACACTCATTATTCAATATAGTCTTTTAGTAATACACAGGGTGCTATGAATGAGACAATCATTTGTTAATTACATAAAATTAAAGCTGCATTGAGCAGCTTAAGATGATTGAGTTTTAACGAGCTGTTTTAGGTTTTTCATAAATTGACCAAATTGTGGGAGAAACTCTTGAAATAGTGGGTGGTCACGGTTTTCAAGCATAACCTCACTAAAAAGTTTTAGTCCAACTCCAAAAGATTTTGTTGTTTCATCATCAAAAAAATCTGATTTTTTTAAGCGTTCAACAATTTCAAAAATATCGTCATGATTTCCCGCATAGAATTCAAGGCGTTCTGTATAAGTAGACGCTTCTCCTTTTGCATTTTTTAAGTGTTGTACCGTGACATGATATTGATGTTGTTTCACATATAAATTCTCTCTTAAAATTAATAACTTTGAAAAATTTCAACTTGTTTAAGGTCGACTTATAGGCGCCCAATCGCAACAGCAGCCTGATCAATTTTTTCGGCAATTTGATAAATCTGCTCTTGCTGTAAACCTGCCGAGTTCAGCTTCAAACGCAAGGCTGTTTTTAGGTTTTCCATTGCACGGTGAATTTCGATTAATTCATCATTACTGTGGATTTCTCGTCTTAAACGTAGTTTTTCTAATAACTCTTTCAACTTGTCTTGTTGTTCAGTTAAGTAAGCCTTCCCAAATTCCGTGATTTGATATTGCTTACGCTCTACATCCAGCAAATTAATCAAATTCATTTCTTCAAGACTGGTTAATGTTGGATAAATTGTTCCTGCGCTTGGCGTATAGCCATCGCCTACCAAATCACTTATTTCTTTAATGATTTCATAGCCATGCTTTGGGTTTTGCTGAATGAGATGAAGTACCAAAAGTTTCATGCGTCCAGCTTCAAAAAGTCTTCCACGGCGTCCCGAACGATGATGTTCAGTATGATGCTGTTCTGATTGTTGCTTCATCTTTTAAGATCCAAAATGATCAATTTATAATTATTAAGATATATCTTAATATATCTTTGATCAAGTAAAAGTAATAAGAGTTGTTCTATTGGTTTGATAGTTATCAAAATTAATTTTGAGCTTTAAAATCTAAGTAATAAAAAAGAGTGCTTAAGCACTCTTATATAGCCACATGTTTAGCAAAGTCGGTAAATAAAGCCAGAATCAAAAATTATTATGTGATCAGATTTCTTTTCTGCTCAAACTGCTCTTCAATTTTTGAACTCAAAAAATTGACAATAGGCTGCAAAGCATAATGCTCCTCTTGCCAATTTTGTTTGCCGATTTCCCCTCTATATTCCTGTATAAGTCGCTGCAATACGAATTTCTGCTCATCAGGAAGCTGAGACATAACCCATCGTGCAGCATTGTCTTTTGAAGCAATATCCTTCATCACTAAACTAAAATAGATCCGGCATAAAGCTAAAATCTGGTTTCTTTCATCTGCATCTTCATCCCAATACGCTACAATTTCGGGATAAGTGTCAGACATTGCTTGCCATAGTTCTTGATCAGAAATTTCAGGTGCCCATTGGTTTAAAGCTGGCCCAAATAAAACTGTATGATGAGATCTCGCTTTTCTAAGCAATATACTAATATCTGGGTCTTTCTGTGAGCTCAGTGTGCCACCTTCTTTGAGCTCTTCACGCAGCCATTCACCAAATTGCATTTCATAACTTAAAGGATAAATTCCAGACTGAATCTCATCTTTTAATAAAATAGTAACTTCTAATGGTCTTTGTAATTCCCCAACAGGCTGTGAAATTTTTAGTAATTCTTGTGCAAGCTGCTCACGTAAAGCAGAAGTTAATGGTTGAGTGACCACGACCAGTACATCAAGATCACTTTCTGGCCCTAAACCACCGTCAACAGCTGAACCATAAAGATAAATTGCAAATAATGATTCCGCTAAAAGTTGCTGTAATTTTTCTTGTAGATATTCTAACTGAATTAAATCAGGCATCTCTCACCTCCTTCGGAAGAAACAGATATAAAAAAGGCAGGATTAAATCCTGCCTTTTCATTTAATTATTCCCACTCAATCGTTGCTGGTGGTTTAGATGACACGTCGTATACAACACGTGATACATCTTTAATTTCATTCATAATACGTGTTGAGATTTTATCAACTAATTCGTATGGTAAATGTGCAAAACGAGCTGTCATAAAGTCAACTGTTTCAACTGCACGAAGTGCGATTACCCATGCATAACGACGACCATCACCTACTACGCCAACTGACTTAACTGGTTGGAAAACAGCAAATGCTTGAGCAGTTTTATCATACCAACCACTGTCACGAAGCTCTTGCATGAAGATGTCATCAGCAAGACGAAGAATATCAGCATATTCTTTCTTCACTTCACCCAAAATACGAACACCTAAACCAGGCCCTGGGAATGGATGACGGTAAATCATGCTATGTGGCAAACCAAGTGTAGTACCTAACTTACGAACTTCATCTTTGAACAAGTCACGTAAAGGTTCTACCAATTCAAATGCTAAATCTTCTGGTAAACCACCCACGTTGTGGTGTGATTTAATTACGTGTGCTTTACCTTGTTTGCTTGCAGCAGATTCGATTACGTCTGGGTAAATCGTACCTTGTGCCAAGAATTTCACGCCATCAAGTTTACGTGCTTCTTCAGCAAATACTTCGATGAATTCACGGCCAATGATTTTACGTTTTTTCTCTGGATCAACTTCACCAGCCAATGCAGTTAAGAAACGTTGTTCAGCATCTGCACGAATAACACGGATACCCATGTTTTCAGCAAACATTTGCATCACTTGGTCACCTTCGTTTAAACGAAGTAAACCATTATCAACAAATACACATGTTAACTGGTCGCCAATTGCTTTGTGTAAAAGCGCAGCAACGACAGATGAGTCAACACCACCAGAAAGACCTAAAAGAACTTTTTCATTACCAATTTGTTCACGTAATTGTTCTACACGTAAATCAATGATGTGTTCAGGCGTCCAAAGACCGCCACATCCACAAATTTTATGAACGAAGTTTGCAAGTAACTCTTCACCTTTTGCCGTGTGTGTTACTTCTGGGTGGAATTGCACGCCATAGAAACGACGCGCTTCATCACTTACAGCAGCAACTGGACAGCTTGGTGTGCTTGCAGTAATGGTAAAGCCTTCTGGAATCTGGCTAACTTTGTCACCATGACTCATCCAAACATGAAGTTGGTTTTCACGGTCTTGTAAGTTACCAATCAGTTGGTCGCGTTTAACGATATCAACTTCGGCATAACCAAACTCATGTACAGTACCTGGCTCAACTTTACCGCCTAACTGTTCAGACATGGTTTGCAAGCCATAGCAAATACCCAATACTGGAACGCCTAACTCAAACACTACTTGTGGTGCGCGAGGGCTGCCTTCTTCATGCACACTCTCAGGTCCACCTGACAAAATAATGCCATTTGGCTTAAAAGCGCGAATGTCTTCTTCAGACATATCAAAAGCATACATTTCAGAGTAAACACCAGCTTCACGTACACGACGTGCAATGAGCTGACTATATTGAGAGCCGAAATCCAGAATCAGGATACGATCTTCAGTAATTTGAGTATTGGTAGTCATGACAAACCACTAAATGGCAAAAGAATTAAGCGCGCCATTTTAACATTTTTCGCGCTTCGGCGCACCGCAAATCATCATATATCTTATTTTTTTCATATCAGAATCATTTCTATAATTGGATTGTTTGATATAAATCAAAATTTACTTATATTTATCAACTGTATGGGTTACGCTTAAAAACTCCATGTGTATTGATAAATTCATCACATTCTATGCAACATCACCTTGAATTTGATGTTAAGATGAGCCGATAAAACAGGCATTACCATGGAAAGGTAAATACCATAAGCGATATTTGTCTGTGCTTAAACAATTATCCATTTTTATGGCTTGTTGCCCCCTATCAAAATCAATAGAAATCTAAGGAACAACAATGCTTCAAACTATGATTGCAGATTTCCAGCAACATTTTTGGTTGTATGTCTCTATTCCTTTTATGAGTGGTTTAATTGGCTATATCACCAAGGTGGTTGCCATCCAGATGATGTTTTCACCACTTGAATTTAAAGGTATTAAACCATTTTTGGGTTGGCAAGGCATCGTGCCTCGCAAAGCCGAGAAAATGGCAACCATTGCTGTTGAGCTCATGACAGCAAAGCTCATTAAGCCTGAAGAAATTTTTGCACGCCTAGATCCTAAACGTATTGCCAAAGAAATAGAAAAACCCCTACTTGCAGCGGCTGAAGATATTACCCGTGACGTTGCTCAAGAGTATCAGCCTGGTTTATGGGAAGGCATGCCAGAATTTGCTCGCCAAAGACTCATCCGTCGTGTGCAATCAAAAGCACCAGAAATTGTTGAACACATCATGAGCGAAGTACAACGTGATGTGAATCGATACTTTGATATTAAACATCTTGTTATCAGTAACTTGCTTAAAGATAAACGTTTACTGAACAATATTTTTAAACGTGTAGGGAAACAAGAATTTAAATTTTTCAGTAATGTAGGTTTTGTATTTGGCTTCGGTATTGGTGTGATTCAGATGCTGTGCTGGATTGTCACTCAAGGAAAATATCCTTGGATGCTACCTTTGTTTGGTGGTTTTGTGGGTTTCTTCAGTGACTGGATTGCACTACAAATGATGTTTAGACCACTTTATCCTAAAAAGATATTGGGTTACACATGGCAAGGGCTGTTTATTAAACGTCAAAATGAAGTTGCAGCTGACTATGCAGCTTTAATTTCTAAACAGCTTTTGACTTCACGTCACATGATGGAAGAGTTATTTTCGGGTACACATTCTGCACGTGTTATTGATCTGGTTAACCGCCATGTTAAACAAGAAATTGATATGCAAGCTGGGGTTATTCGTCCGTTAGTTGTATATGCAATTGGCGGAGAAAAATATCAGAATATGAAATCACAAGTTGCTGAACGTATTATGCAACAGCTTCCAGAGACGATGAAATATGTAGAGTCTTATGCAGAAGATGCAATGAATATTCGTAGCACACTCATTGAACGTATGCAAAAATTAACACCTTCTGAATTTGAAGGGATGTTACGTCCTGCATTTAAAGAAGATGAGTGGGCCTTGATTGCAGTCGGCGCAGTTCTTGGTTTCGTGGTTGGGGAATTGCAAATCCAATTTATGCTTTAATTTTTAAAATAAAGAAATAATAAAACCGGATGAATTGCTCATCCGGTTTTTATTTTGTCTTGAATATTATTTCTCGATTGCATGATCCAGACTAATACGGCCAGCACCATGAAGCATTAGGAAGAATAAACCACCTGCCATTGCTAAGTTTTTCATAAAGTGGATGCCATTATTGTATTGTGCCGCTGCATCAGCCCCACCTTGGTGGAACAAGAATGCAGTTAAAATACTAAAGATACCAAGACCAAAAGCTGCAAAGCGTGCTTGGAAACCAAATAACAAGGCTAAACCACCACCAAACTCAACCAAGATCACTAAAGGAAGAATCCCACCTGGTACACCCATTGCTTCCATATATCCTGCAGTTGCTGCATAACCGGTAATTTTCCCCCAACCAGCAACAAGGAAGATATAAGCCATAAGAAGACGAGCAATAAGGCTAATAAAACTGTCCGCGCCTGATTGCGTTACGATATTTTTGACCACTACATTTGGATTAAACATTTTGCCACCTTTATTTAAATGCTTATTTATTGATGAGCTCATTCTAGGTTTGGGACATTGATAATTAAATACTCAAAATCCATATATATCGTTGCACAAACAGGATGATCAATTTGTATATTTTTGATGTTTTATACTGACTTTCTATAGGGTCACTGCTAGGATTTGAGCACGGTTTACCACTTAATCATCTCATGGAACTTCTTGATTTTATTCTACACGTTGATCAACATCTCGCCGAGTTTATTACAAATTACGGGACGTGGATTTATGGCATTTTATTTTTAATTATCTTTGTCGAAACCGGTTTAGTGGTTATGCCGTTTTTACCGGGAGATAGTTTACTATTTGCAGCTGGTGCTTTAGCAGCATCTACAGGTGCGATGGATCCATGGTTATTGGGTGCTCTACTCTTCATTGCTGCCGTTTTAGGCGATACAGTGAACTACCATATTGGTCGTTTTATCGGTCCACGTGTATTTGAAATGAATTCACGATTCATTAATAAGCAGCATTTAATTAAAACTCAAGAATTCTTTGCTCGTCATGGTGGCAAGACGATTATTTTTGCTCGCTTTGTTCCATTTGCCCGTACTTTTGCCCCTTTTGTTGCGGGTGCTGGTAGCATGAACTATAAGTTTTTCTTAACTTATAATGTGATTGGCGCATTTTGTTGGGTCGCTTCTTTTGTGGCGTTGGGCTATCTATTTGGAAATATGCCAATCGTTAAAGATAACTTCACTCATCTTATTTTTGGCATCATTATTATTAGTGTTTTACCGGGCATCATCGGCTTTATACGTGAAAAGCTAAAAAGCCGTAAAACCAATGCTTAAGGCTTAATTTAGAAGAAACGGAATACCACTGGAAGCATACATAAAATAAGCAACATAGCCGATCCTTTATATAAATGATCGGCTTTTATTTTTTGTACTGGGCCCGTTAATAGTGCACGTCCAAAAATCATCCAGAAACTCGCAGCTGGAATGAGCGTCAATGTAAAAATACCAAATACCATTAGACAATTTTCAGGCGAATTCCATGTTTCGGCAGGGAAAATACCTGCAGCAAAAAGTAAAGATTTCGGATTTTTTAAGGTTGAGAAGAATAATTGACGTGGGCGAATGTTACGGTGAGTTTGACTAAATTGTTGTAAATGGGTGGTTTTCCATAATCGGAATGCCATCCAGAACACATACGCCACACTTATAATATGTAAAATGAGCAATAACGCCGGCCAAACTGGTGCTGCCAAATGAATAAACACAGCCCAAAAGCTAATACCGTAGGCATAGCCTAACCATTCCATAGGAATAAGCCAAAATGCTTTAGATAAACCTTGAGAATGAGCAGCGGTTGCAAGTAAAGCATTTGTCGGCCCAGGAATGAGCAAAACAGCCAACATTGCCAATACAAAAAACCAACTCTCAATCATAAAGTTTCCATAATATCCAAGATGGGGCCACCTTAAACGAAACAGGCAAAATATAGCAAGTTTATAAGGCTTTTTGATTACAGAAAATACAGAATTTTGGAAGCTTAAAAATTGATAAACCACTTATTTATATTAATTTTATTATGAAACATTTTGCTAAACTTTATTCATCACAACATGCCTTAGTTAGCATATTGTGATGTAAAGTTGACTATTAATTGGTCTTTTTACGGACAATAATTGGACAATTCTTAAACTGAGCAGCCTGAACAATTGCTTCTTGTTGACCTAAAACACGTGAAAGTTCGGTATTTTTCGTTGAAGAAGACTGTCCCATATTTACAGAAATAGATGGACCGAATCCCCAACCACCTCGTCCCCAGCCACCACCGAGTCCAAGACCAACACCCATACCTGTACTTTTTGGAGTTTGCACGCCATTGTCGATATATTGCTGAATACGGTTATATTCACTTTGTAGCTGTTGGCAGCTCAAAGATTGATATTGTGTCGGAGACACATAAGTCGGTTTTACCGTTGTAGCACAAGCGCCAAGGAGTAAAGTGGCTGCCACCAAAGGCGCAATATATAAGCCTTTCATCATTTTTCTCTTATCGTTTTGGCTCAATCTCACCAAACAATGTCTCATAAGCTTGAGTCAATTTATGTTCGGGTGCCAAATGGGCCAAAGGTAAATTTTTCTGATGCGATTCTTTCATCAAAATCGAAGGCGGTAACATGCTATTGAGTACAGGCAACCCTTCATCTTTTAACTGCTGAACCACTTCCCGAGGTAATTTTGCTTGGGATTGGAATTGATTCACCACAATTCCTTCAATTTCCAAGCGATCATTATGATCATCTTGCGTTTCGAGAACATTTTCAATCAATGTTTGTAACGCACGCTTTGAAAAAACATCACAGTCGAAAGGAATAAGTACTTTATCTGCCGCAATCAGAGCAGAAAGAGTAAAAAAGTTAAATGCTGGTGGTGTGTCTATATAAATACGGTCATATCGCCCAACTAAGTTTTGGATCGAATCACGTAATTTATAAATTTTATGTTTACTTTCAAGCGCATGTTCAAGCGCGCCAAGTGTAGGGCTTGCTGGAAGCACATCTAATTTTGCAAAAGGAGTTGAATGAACAAAACTGTCGAGATCTTTATTTCTTGGAGCTTTTAAAATTGAACCTAATGCGTTACCGATTAAACCCTTTTGTTGATTGTTGCCCAACACATCATCAAAGAAATTTTCGATATTTGGCTCTAAAATTGATTTTTCAGCAGAATAGGTTGCTTCGTCACCTAAAAGATACTGACTAGAATTGGCTTGAGGATCAAGATCGATCACCAATGTTCTTAAGCCATGTTTGGCACTAATTGCAGCCAAATTTACAGTAATACTTGATTTCCCTACACCGCCTTTTTGGTTAAACACCACACGAGTTAACATGTTTCCCTCTGCATATTATTTTACTGTACGCAGTTTAACCTAGAGCTTAATCAAAAAGGCAAAGAATGTAGAACAATTAAGCAAAAACAGGTTTCACAATCACTAAGATAATAATAGCAATAAATGCAATCGCACTAATGACTAAACCTGCACGGCGCTGTGCCAACAAAAGAGTGTCATCTTTTTTAAAGGCTTTCATCAAGGAAGATAACAACACTAAAAATAGAATAATTTTAGCGTAAAACCACGGTTGTACTTGAAAGTCTTTCATGACTAACAAAATTGCACCCGTAATGAAAACCACGGTAAATGACAAATGTTGTAAGGCAACTAATACTTTACGCCCTGCTGGATTGGGTTGTTCACCTTGAACACCTATAAACAGAGTTGAAGCGCGTAAAACAAAGACCATAAGTGCAGCAGCTACCGCAGTCATATGAATAATTTTAGTGAGTAAATGTGCATCCATGAAATTAACCCTTAGCTTTTAGGTGCATGTGCACATTCTGGGCTAGCAGGTGCTTGACCTTGCCACTCACTTGGCAAATAAGCATGAATCGCTAAAGCATGAATTTGGCCTGGATTCATTAAATCAGAAGCTAACGCGTATACTTTTTGATGACGTTGAACTAAACGCAATCCATTAAATTCGTTGCTCACTATAATCACTTTAAAATGAGATTCCTTGCCTGGAAAATAACCACCGTGCCCGGCAGACTCATTGATCACTTCCAAATGACTAGGTGCAAGTGTTTGTAACCGTTCAATCAACTGTTGTTCAAGGCTCATAGCTTTTCCTTTTACGATTATTCGTATATTTGAACCTAGTATACCTTGTCTACACACAAACAAAAGTTGCTCTTGTATGCTTTGACTTCAAACAAAATGTCTATTTATTCGGCAACTTAACAACAAAAATACCGCTAAATGGTCATTTCTGTTTTTATTTTATGCAATCAGCATAATTATTTGCATAAAGTTGTTGACCCTTGTTTTGCTTAATGTATTATAAGCGGCACGCGGGAATAGCTCAGTTGGTAGAGCATAACCTTGCCAAGGTTGGGGTCGCGAGTTCGAGTCTCGTTTCCCGCTCCAAATTGGTTTTTTTTGAGAAAGTTTTAGTAAAAACTGCTTATATATGCGGGAATAGCTCAGTTGGTAGAGCATAACCTTGCCAAGGTTGGGGTCGCGAGTTCGAGTCTCGTTTCCCGCTCCAAATTTAAAAGGCCCTAGTCGAAAGACTGGGGCTTTTTTCTTTTTATTGGTCGATGATTTTACGTTCTATCAATTCACAGTATATTCTGAGAATAGCTCAGCTCAAGGCCGAATATTTCATTAATAGACTCAGATTTTTAAATAAGTAATTGTATCGAGTTAATCTAGTTATATTTGCAGGGTACTGGCGTTATTCGATGTGTAGATATACATGGCACTAATTGAAAACAATCCAGATCAAATCTTTCTTGGGCAAGAAGCTGCTGTAAACAGATTGAAAAGATAAAGTTATGATCATAGACATAGCTTTGGAAATAATATTCTTCTGTCTTTTGAATATCACGAGTTGAATCGAGAAAATCTATATGTTCAGCTAACACATGAAAGTTGAGCTTCTTTAAATGACGACTCATTCCTTCGCCAGTACATTTAATATAGGATTCTTTTAAGGTCCATATTTGAAAAAAACGCTGATATACACTGGATGGATCAATCCTTTCATTTTCCTGAATCCATTCAATTTCACTTGGCGCTAAGACGCTATCGACACGCATCCAATCGAACCCACGGTCCAGCCGTTCAACATCAACTCCTATTTCTCCTTTTTCAGTCATCGCAAGAACAATAACATCTGCTGAATGACTAAGATTAAAATAAATAGCTTTACTACCTTGTATAAAAGGTTTGCCGTTAGGTTGTAATTGAATGATGACCTCATAGGGTGAAATACCCAACTTATCTGCTAAAACAGACTTCGTTAAGACACGAGAGATTAAGAAAAGTCGTGCAGCATGAGGATGATATTGATCATATCTCAACTTTTCTGCCGCATTGAGAAAGCTGAGATAATGACTCAATATGAGATGGTTTTGTGGCACGCGTGAAACCGGGCAGACATAAACCTGTACTTTGGAAATATCAGACATCACTGAGCTGTACTGTGGTGCTGATATATTTGGTTAGAACTGGTGTGAGATAATCATAAACCGCTTCTACATGGGTAACGTGCGGATTATGGCCTGCGCCAGCAATGATATGTACAGGAATATTAGGACTTATTGTAGTAACAATTGGATCCTTCTCTCCAACAATGATTTCAACTTTAGAGCCAAGCTCGTTTAACAAAGCTGTTTGAGATACTCTCTGCTGAGGCAAACTAATACGATGCATATACTCACTAATATGCTTGGCTACCGACACCCGGTGTAATGAATCCATCGCATAACCAACAGATAGATTTTTTTGTCCATCTGGATGCAGATTTTTAGCAATTTTATCTTTCGATACAAAACGGAAAATTAGATTAGAGATCGTTTGTATTTGAAATATTTTTGCGGCCTGTGCCTGCACGAAATAAGGCGATATAAGGATAAGACGTGCAACTTTATTTGGATATTTCTGTGCAAGACTCAATGCAAATAAACATCCTAACGAGTGAGCAATAACAACACTATTTGGTGCTAAAAGCTTTGCAGCATTATCAATAAACTGATGATTGTTATCTTCCATCACCTCGTAACTACCTGAACGCCCAAGTCCAGGTAGGTCCATCATAGCGACCTGATCATAGGTGATTTTATTAATTATTGGGAGCCAACATGTGCTATCGAATGGAATACCGTGTAAAAATAATGCAGAAGATTTTTCTGAACCAACTGGTTGTTTAGTATAGATTTCTATCCAATATCGATTCTGATAGCTGAAACAGTTAGGCGTTGGAGCTTGCATACGACCAAAACGTGTAAGGACCAGACGATCAATCCAACGAGAAAAATAAGGACTGGTATTGATTAGGTCTGCGATACCCATCTTAACAGCTATCTTTTCTGTTTCAGTGACATGATAGTTTTCATTAGAAATGAAAGCGAGCTGCTCTTTTGAGCCACCAAGCAATACCTCGGGTAATTTCTCGAGCAGAACTTTAGGTATTTGCAAATGTGGTGCGCTAACCCCTAAGTGCTCGGCAGCTAGGTGAACTAGACGATGACATTTAGGTGTCGCAGGATCAAGTAACACATACTCTTGAGCAATAGTCTCAGGAAAAGATATCGTTCGGATGAGAAAGCTCACGATATATTGCATATTGCACAGTGGCAGGAATGTATCACTCCCTCCAGGCAGCGCCAGCAGACGTCCTTGATATAACTTATCAATCATTTCGGCAATACCAATATATTGCATATCACCATAAGTATAAAAACCATCAATGACTGTCGCCGGATTTATTGCGGTCCATGGCACATTTAAACGCTTACATGTCTCAATAAAAGCCTGATGCCCTAAAATTTTCGAAGCTTCGTAACCACCATATTTATAATACAAATCATCAGCAGACTCTTGCGGTGGAGTAGCGACTCGATATCCACCAATCCAGATAAATCGCTCAAGCTGCTTCAATGTCGCAGCCCATTCAATCAGAGCAAGTCCTGATTTAACATTCGTACGCTGAGCTTCAGCTTTGCTAATGCCCCAATTAAATGATGCTGCAAGATGATAAACAACATGGATCTTTTTTTGAGTATCCGTTAGTAGAGAGTCCAACTTAAAGTCATGACTTAAATCATATTCAACAAAAGAAATAGATGGATCTGTCAGCCCTTGTGTTGCAATGAAACCTAATAGCTTTTCTTTCTTAGTTGCCGCATTACGCAGTGCGGCAACCACCTGATGACCATCTCGTAGAAGTTCAACGATCAATCTACTGCCAATAAAACCTGCTGCACCTGTTACTAATATGGTCTTCCGTGAAAAATTATCTTTTTTTGCATTATTTAAATTATTCATAAATCACCTTAATTAGGGACTGCAAACTCCAGCATTGTTTTGGAGCGAATTATCTTAAAAGTTATATCGAACCTGGACATATACCAGACTGTTATCTCTAAATTGTCCTAACACCGTATCATTTCTGCCCCAGAACCGATCACCACCTGCATTCAATTGCCAGTGATCATTAAGGTTGTAATTAATACGAACTCTCAACATCTCATTGGGCTCTGGTGCAAAGTAGAAACCTGTTACTTCTAACTTTAGATTGTCATTCAGGAGGTTAAGTGCATAGCGCAGCATAGCTCCATATTGATCACGCTCATATTGGTTACTGATGGTTTGCTGATAACGGTAAACTTCTCTCAATAATGGATTTGTTAGACTATCGGCAGATCTTAAGTCCTCCGTATGTTTATAGACACCTACTAAACTCACGGTGGAATTCTTCAATGCTAATTCTGGACCGATGACTACAGTCAGATTATTTTTTTTGTGCGTAAGATCTTCACTACCTTCTGAATCAGTGTGGGTATAGGCTGCTTCACCTCGCCATACGATATCGTTATAGTTATAACTGAAATCAAATCCATAGACGGTCATAGGATTATTTTTCAGTTGTAAAGTTGCTCCTGTTGGAGATAACGACTGCAGTGACAGATCGGGCATATGGTCCAAACCCGAGAAATATGATGCACCAACATCTAAGCCATCTACAGAATAATCCCAGCGCACTGCAAATGCAGGTCGGCTCTTACGGTCTATGTCATATTGAACACCAGCAATCTGACGCAATGGAATCACATCTGAACGACTACGCGGATACCACAATGCAGTCCATTTATTAGTTCCAGATTCAGGAATATATGTCAATTTAAGTGCATCATTTCCAAGACGTTGATCTGTCTCATCTGGTACTAGGCGCGTATAGTCACGGGGCGATAGATTATCTGTTGGATTAATCCCATCAGCTCTCCCCCACACGACAATCTGACGACCAACATCGACATAGACGGTCTGGTCCCAGTTGTAAGAGGCGTACAACTCACGTAAGTTGCGATTCACCTTACTCACCTGATCTGGGTTTACAGTATGGTTCGTTTCGTCTCCAATATTTATGTCGTAATGGATCTTAAACTCAGGGTTAAACTTGAGCGTACCATTGGACCAGAAACTTGCTTGCCCAATGTTTTTTAACGAACTTAAATCACGATCTGATGACCAGACATCGAGTCTGGCTGAGTTCTGGCTTACAAAACTCATTTCGCTGTCATCTGCATAAGCATGCTGCAGCAGCATAAAGCTACTGCAGCATGCAAATACCCAATAGGCACCTTGCGTCATTTTTCAAGACTCTGCGGTGAGAAAATCTTATCGGATAAAGTTTTCTCTGCGACAAAATCATTAACGATCACTTGTGTCATATGCTGAGTTTGCAGATTCTTCGCCATAGATTTCATGGCTTGCCATCTTGGTTTCACTTTGCCATAAGGACGGATATCCGTGAACTCAATATGCTTTAACGGTTTGCCTGCTGTGTCCCATATATCAATGGTTGCTGTAACAAAGTTGTCTTTGAGAATGCACATGCGACGTTTGCTATAACCAAAGTCACTCTTCACCGTATTATTAATTGGCGTTGCTTCGATCATGTAGCAATCTTTGCCATTAAATTTGCTATCTGCAAGTTTGGTGTACTTCCAGTCACTTAGCTTATAGCCAAGTACATCACCATAACTAAAGTCCGTACCAATAAAAGCATCCCCCTTATTCGCTGAGGCAAGACGACGTACTTTTTTCAATGCAGGCAAATAGACAAACATGCTATCACTGCCTTTTGAGTTCTCAATCAATAGCGTCGTGGTTCCCTGTACATCTGCAGGCGAGATGAACTCGGTCAAACGCATATTGTTCTGAGTATTTCCAGCAAGCTTGGTCATATTTTTAGTCAAGCGCACACGTTGCTCACCATTTTTAGAAGTCAAAATAAATTTGGCACTAGCACTTGAGGTCAGAAATTTAGAGGCATCATCACTACGATTAACAATGTCTTGAACTTCATCTGCATGAGATGTTTTAGGTAATGAAAAGGTGAGCGCAGTACCCAACAAAAGGCTTGTCACGACAGTTTGTGCAACAGGGATGCTCTTCTTATTTGAGGAAAAGATGAAACGAGGTTTTAATATTAGAATCATTGTAGGTACCATAATTAAGGTTGCAAACACACTGAATAGCATCGCAATCACAATAAACATCGCCAGCCATTGATGTACGTGGAAGCCTTGGGACAACGACAATACGCCATACCCGCCAGCGACCGCAGTCGCGACAAAAAGAGAAGCTTTACCAGCAGTACTTAATGTTTTACGAATAGCATCTTTGATATCTCCACCTTCTTCGCGCAAGATTTCACGCAAACGATAGAGGAAATAAATTGCGTAATCCGCACCAATACCTACAGCCATGGCCGAGATAAGGGAGTTTGGAATATTGAGCGGAATGTCGAGCCAGCCCATCACACCAAAGATGGCAAGAATTGAGAACAAAAGTGGTGTCAGAACAATCAGTCCAGCTGAAATCGAACGGAAGACCAGTGCTGAAATAAAGAATACGGCAAATGAAATTTGTAGAATGTTCATAAGCTTGCCGTGAACCATTGTTTCAGTCAAAGCAATGGTTTGCGTCACGTCACCACCAAAACTCACTACAGCCTTGTCCCCCAATTGAGCCGCCATATACGTTTTTAGCGATTCAAGGATTTCTTTGATACGGTGGTTGCTACCCGTTTTCATAAGAATCGTGATCTTGGCATAGCGCTGAGTAGTATCAATGTAGGATTCAAAATCAGTCGGCTCACCAGACATTGAATACAACAGCAGATATTGAGCAACAACATCTTTGGTTGCAGGAACCTGAAATGCCTGTGGCTGATCGGCATTCATTGCCTGATTCATCCTTTTGATATAGTCCACGATAGAGATTGTTTTACCAACCTCTGGAATTGAATTCGCGAACTTCTCTGTATTATCAATCGCTTTTAGGATCTCTGGGTTTTCAATACCGTCACGGACCTTCGTATCGACCATAATATAAAGGCTGTTTGTGCCACCAAGTGACTGATTCAAGAACCTGTCATCCTGCTGCATCGGTAGGTCACGAGAGAAGAAATTCCGACTATCGTTATCTACCACAATACGGCTCGTGCCGATCGCAAGAAAGACACCAATTGTCGCAATTGCAGTCATTAATATCATTCGTGGACGAACTGACAAAATGGCATCGCCAATACGATTTGGAATCCAATCCCAGATCGGTAGCCCTTTGCGTTTGACCTTCGTAACCGAAGGCGGTGGCAACATTGAGCGTAGTGCTGGAATAAAAGTCATCTCAATGATCAGCGTACTGATGATCCCGATTCCAGTAAAAATACCGAATGAACGAATAGTCGGAATATTGAAGGTCAACAGAGAGAAGAATCCAGCCGCCGCAATTCCGCCAGCCAGCACCATAACTGGACCAACACGAACTAAAGACTGCACCACAGCTTCGCTATTGGCAGCTTTAGGTTCCATCCCTTGAGCAATCAGACGATCAAAATCTTCATAGTAGCGTTTGAGCAACTGCACGGCATGCCCTGCTGCAATAGCCAGAATCAAAATTGGTGTAGGCGAGTTAAAGATATCCATCGGCTGTTTGAACAGCCCCATCATGCCCATACCCCATGCCACAGCCAACAAAGCTGTAACGAGTGGCAGAATCAAGCCCTGCTTACTGCGGAATGCTTCAAAGTGCAACAATCCAATCACCAATACGGCAATCGGGAACAAAATATTGATACGCTTAGAGTAATCTTCAGCTTTATCCAGATAGACAGGATTACCGCCGACACTGAGCGTCATATCTTTAGATTGTTCGCTTTCTACAATTTTGTTGATCGGAGCCATCATCTTCTGGAAGCCCTCTGGACTTTCCTCAAGCTCAAGCAAAATTGCAGCAGTTCTTTGATCTTTAGACACCACTGAATTCATATAAGTTGGATTCATTGCCAACACTTTTTTCAGTTGATCGATATCATCCTGAGTGACTGAACTGGTCGGCAATAATTTTTTGGCATCAAACCCTTCCGAATTAGCCATGATCCCTTTCGCTTGACGTGCAGCCAAACTCATCATAGTTGATCGAACAACGCCGGGGGCGTTGTCCACTTCTTCGGTAATTCGTTTGACTTTTTCCAACACTTGCGGCTGATAAATATCACCTTGCTTCGGTGTAATACCGATCACAACCATATACTTGGAGCCGAATTTTTTTTCGATCAGCTTGGTCGAGGTGATATAAGGATGCCCATTCGGTGCAAGTGCGCCTGGATCAATAATAATTTTTACACCAGATGCAAGGTATGCCAAGGCAATCGTCAAAAGCATGACCACCGTCAGTACAATACGGCGATGGCTAAGAATCCATCGCGCATATTGCTCCATCACTAGATGAGTCTTTTGAACTGGTTTTTCGATCTCTTGCGATGATTCTTTGATCTCCTTCAATGGTTTTTTGATCTCTGGCGATGGTTCTTCTATCTCCTGCAATGGTTTTTTGACTTCTACCAATGGCTCTTCAATCTCTTGCGTTTGCGTACTCACAGCCTCATAGGTTCCACCCTTCTGAGCTAGCGCCTGAAGATTAGCAAGATCTTTCTTGAACTGGGCAAGAACCATTTTTTTTAGCAGTGCATTAGGAAATACACCAAAAAAGCCGCCCGGCTCTGCCTCAAACAACCATTCAATCCATGTACCTTCTGGATGCGGTTTGAAGCGATAAGTACCTTTATAATAAAACGGTCCTTCTAACACTTGGAAGGCGTACAATTCGTTCGGTACCAGATGTGTAATTTCACCTTTAAAGGCCAACTCACGACTAGCAAAGCTCAAATTAAGTTCATACTTGCTGCCCACACGCGGAGTAGTGTCTAGTAGCTCTGAATGCTTACATGACAATTGCCAGCTTGCATCATTGCCCGGGTTTGCAAGATATTTAAAAACCTTATCAATCTCGGCCGGTATAAGGAAAGCATGTTCTATGGTCACCATAGTGGTTCTACCTTCTTGTATTTCTTATGCAGGAATTGGGTACATCTGATCAATTGCTTTGGCCACAGCCGCAACGTTCTCAGCGAACATAATCGATGAATGGTCACCAGGTAGATCCACTTGTGTAAGCGTATCTTTGATCAAATGATCCCAGCCGAGACTTTCCCCAAAATCTTCAGACTCATCTTTGGCTTTAACCAAGAGGATCGGAAAATCTTCAGGCTCTGGGAAATAGGTTTGAAGTGCGACGCCATTAGCCAAATAGGTATCAAAGTAAAGTCGGAAATCTGATGGGTTAGCATCCAGAGGTATGACATTGATGGCCTTAGCTTCTTTAAGCACATGATCAAACATGTGATCTGGACTCAATTCACGCAAGTATTGCGCTGATATCGTCAGCTTTTTGCCATAAGGCACAGCCAAATCACGAGCAAACCAAGACAAAAGCATGGCATCATCAGCATCTTCAGGCACATTCTCTGGAATTGGAGCACGTGTATCGATCATGACAATCCCTGTGACCTGTTGTCCCATTTGACGCAACTGACGACTGATCTCGTATGCAATCGCACCGCCAAAACACCAACCACCGAGGAAATAAGGCCCTTGAGGCTGCATTTTTTGCATTTCAGCAATATAGAGTGTCGCCATTTCTTCAATCGCTACTTCAGCAGCATCTGCTTCAATCAGACCCGGAGATTGAATAGCACGTAAAGTACGGTTCGGGTTGAGATGACGCGAGAGTTCCATATAACAGAAGGTACTGCCACCAATCGGATGGAAGAGCCATAGCGGCTGTTCATAAGTTCCGCGGCGCAGTTCGATTACGATTGAAGGTTTGATTTCTTTATTTTCACGGATGATCTCCCCCAAACTCTCAACAGTTGAGTACTGTGCAAGTAAAGTAACTGATAATTCGGTACCAAATACCTTCTTGAGATGATTGACAAGTTTCACAGCCAGTAATGAATGCCCACCTAATTCAAAGAAATCATCATGTATACCAACTCGCTTGACTGACAAAATCTGCTCAAAGGTAGTACATAACTCGATTTCGATCGAATCGCGTGGAGCAACATAATCGTTGTTCTGCTCAAACACTGGCTCAGGGAATGCTTTACGATCTAACTTATTGTTAGCCGTCATTGGAAACTCATCCAATCGGATAAACGTACTTGGCACCATATAAGCCGGAAGATGGATTTGCAGAGTCTTTTTTAGACCAGCCATTTCAATGTCATGTCCGGTCACATAAGCCACCAGCTTCTGATCATTGTCGGCTGTGGTCTTAACCAAGACTACTGCATCTGTAATACCATCGATCTGTTTGAGAACATTCTCGATTTCGCCTAGCTCAATACGGAATCCACGGATTTTGACCTGAAAATCCAAACGTCCATGATGAGTCAAACGTCCATCCATTCGCAGACAGACTTTATCTCCGGTGCGATAGAGTCGACCAGCATTTGGTAGGGATGGTAAAGTTCTAAATTGTGCATCTGTCAACTCAGGTCGATGCCAGTAATCGACTGCAAGACCCTCGCCTCCAATCCAGAGCTCTCCCATAACGCCTCGTGGAACCAATCGCTGCTGTTCGTCAAGAACATAAAGCTGGGTGTTCGCCATTGGTTCGCCTAAATCAATATATTTGGCATCGGTGATGTGGGCTGCACTGGACCACACAGTTGTCTCGGTCGGGCCATAGACATTCCAAAGGCAGCTGACTTTGCTCAGTAGTTTTTCTGCGAGTACAGGATCTAGCGCTTCGCCTCCGCTAAGTGCAGTTAGATGTGGGATACCTTTCCACTCACTGTCCAAGAGCATTTTCCAAGAGGACGGCGTTGCCTGCATAACATTGATCGACTTCGCCTGCATATACTCAACCAGCAGGTTACCATCTAGAGATATCTCACGTGGGCACACATGCACCACACCGCCGTACATCAGTGGAATCAATAGTTCAACAACAGAAATATCAAACGCATAAGTAGTGATCGCTAATAACTGCATATCAGCAGTTGCGTGAAGCCTATCGTTCACAGACAACAAGAAATTAGCTATTGAAGGATGCCCAATACGCACGCCTTTAGGCTTACCTGTCGAACCTGAGGTGTACATCACATAAGCGGTATCACCAAAGGCAAGCGTCTCACGTACTTGCTCAAGGGGAATAACACCAGCTTGATTGATATCTAGACGTGGTACAGAGACTGTAAGAGCATCCATCAAGTCAGTTTGGGTCAAGATGACTTTAGGTTCAGCATCTTCTACGATGTTATGCAGACGTTCTCTTGGGAAACTAGGATCCAACGGTACATATGCTGCTCCTGCCGCCCAGATTCCGAGGACTGCCGCGGGCAATAGCACAGTGCGGTCTACCATCAGACCTACACGATCCCCATTGGTAATACCATGTGCACGTAAATATTCAGCAATCCCAGCAATATGCTGACCTAACTCATGATAGCTGACAGCATGATCTCTAGAAGTCATAGCATGATTGTCACCACGCTCATCGATCTGCTTCAGAATCATTCCCAGTAGATCATGTCGAGGATAATCAGTCACCTGACCAGATAGATAGCCTAGCTGAATGCCATTCGCATAATCAGGTGCGATATCTAACTCAACGATCTTACGTTCAGGATGAGCCACCATTTCCGATAGTACAACTTGCAGTAGTTGCACCATATTCTCGGCAGACTCCGCAGAAAATATTTCAGAGTTATATTTCAGTACACCAACCAGTTCACCCTGATATTCACCGCCCATTTCTAGCATAATATCTAGTTGGCCTTCTTGTTGGCGGACTGGAAAGCTTCCTAGCGTCAAGTCTTGACCAGCTAAAGTAGCTGGATTCTGGATTGGTAAGAGTAATTCTTTAAACTCATCCAAACCACCTAGACGCTCCCAAAACATTCCAACTTGAGCCAATGGGTTGATACTGCCATCACGCTTTGGTGAAACAGCTTCAACCACTCTGGAAAAAGCAACTTTTTGATGTTTAAGACTCTGTTTTAATTGTTCCTGCACCTGCTGTGTAAATTGACGTAAAGTCTGATCAGCATCGATGTCTATGTTAAGAGCAATTGTATTGACAAACTGTCCTAGTGCATTGCGCAAAGAGCGTTCAAGTCGACCTGCTACTGCTGTGGCAACGACTAGATTATTTTCATTCGATAGTTTGTTCAGCAGGATATAGAAGCCCGATAATACAAGACCGAACAAGGTAATTTCATAATCTTTCGCCAAGTTTACAAGACCAGACGATACTGACTCAGGTACACGGAAAATTACCGAGCTACCTTTATGTTGTTGCACAGCTGGACGTGGATAATCAAGTGGAATGCTATGCACATGTGGAGCATGCTTTAACGCATTTTTCCAAAACAGTAAGCTTTCATCAGCATCACCGATCACGTTGCTCTTCTGCTTATCTGCATATTGAGCGAACTCGATTCCGTTCACTACATTTGACTCTGTTACCAGTCCAAAACGCTTGCAGACATCACGCAGCAATAGACCAATCGACCAGAAATCCATTAAGGCATGATGAATCACAACTGCAATCACATAGTGATTCTGACCACGCTCATAACAATGGATACGCCACAACGGTGGCTGAGTCAGGTCAAATGGTTGCTTGGTATCCTGTTCGACTAATTTCGTCAAATCAGAAGCTTCAACATGACGAGCATCAGAGAGAATGATATTAGGATATACACGATCCCAAATGATTTGCTCGATACCCTGATCATTGGCAGGCATGCTTACACGTAGTAACGGATAATCATGTAACACTGCTTCCAAAATCTCCATCGGCTTATTGCCTAATGGCTGGTTGACCTTCACATCAAAAGCCACCACCATATTGTAGGCACTGCAAGTTGGCTCAAGACGCTGGATATACCAAATACCAAGTTGTTCTGCAGAAATCGCATGACGCGACAGAATTTTTGGTTCTAGGCTCGCAATGTTATTCATGAAGCAACTCCCTGTTGCAACTCAGAAACCAGATATTCAGCCAATGCATTGATTGTTGGGTAATCCCATAGCAGTGTCGGCTCAAGTTCCAGTTTTGTCAGATCTTCTAAGTCCCCAGACACAGACAAAGCAACGATCGAATCAAGACCATAACTGGTAAATTTTTGCTCTGGATCAATCGTCTCAGGCTCTACACGCATCTCTTTAGCTACTAGCGTACGAATGATCGCGCTCCAGTAAACTTTATCCTTATTCATGGGGTAATCTCCTCTTTAACTGGTTTGGCATCACGCGGTGCCAATGCGAAATCGATAACAGATAACATGTGGTTGGTTGAAATTCGGTCTAGCAAATCTGCTAATGTGCTTTCACGTAATGACGTAATAGGAGGAGATGTCTGCCCTTCAGCAGCATTTAGGAAAATGATCAACCATGCTCCATCCTTTAAAGCAGTCCTTAAGCCATGACGGTTAAAGACCCAGAAACCCAGCACAGCAATGCGGGCAAATAGCTCGGCGTAGCCTCGAGCGAGACTAAAACGCAACGTTTCAAACTCTTTGCTTTCCTCAGAGCTTGAAAAGTAATTCTGAATTTTTTGATCTAATGTACGCTGTTCAACGAGAAGCCGATCTGCATGCTCACGTAGCGTAGATAGCATTTCAGTAGATAACCCTACTGTGGCTTCGGCATCGTTGAGCATTTCAATGATTGTCTCCAGTGACTCCAACACCAAATCGCCATCTCGGTTGAAAATCTCAAGCCCACGGAAATCAATAGCGTCTGTCTCCACTTGTAAGTCATACAACTGGCGATAGCGTGCTTTAGCTTCAACTTGGTTGAGATGGTCGGCTTTTTTGCTACGACCTTTATTGGCAGATTTGAGCTGGAAACTCAGACTGTCTAGACAAACGGTGCTACTTCCGTCAAACACACTAACAATCAGATGGTCTCTGAATGCTTTCTGGTACATTCCATCTGCATATGCATTTCTTAAGAAGAAACGTGACCCAAGCACTGAAGAAGTGATCTTGGCAAGTGACTCTACATACTCAGGCACCAGTACCTTGACGATTGGCGACCATGTACTGAACTGATTAATACAAACGTGTAATCCGCGCGCGCCAACGAGTGATAACACCTCCGCTGCTAATAGATAGGCATAGGCTGTAGCAAGTTGCTCACGCACTAATGGAATGCTTATTACTTTTTTGTTATATAACTCGCGTTCGATAGCAAACTCGGTCGCGATTCGTAGCATCGTATCGCCAGCCCCCAGCGAGAAACTACTGCAATATGCACGCGTTACCTGTAGGGTTTTGAGTCCAAGTTCCAACCCTTGGCCCTCTTCACCGATCAAAGCATCTTTGTGAATTTCAGCGTTGTTAAAGCCAATACCACTAATATCTAAACCACGCATACCCACTGTTGGCAGGCGGTTCAAACTATATGTTCCTTTAGAAGCCATATGACGCTTATCAAGCCAGAATGCGCTCAAACTACGTGGTCCACGATCGTTCGATGTTTTAGCGATCAGGCTTAAAGAGTCTCCTAAAGTGGCGCGGTTGATTGACCATTTTTCTCCATTTAAGATGTATTTACTCTCGGCAGGCTGTGCTGTCACTTCACTAGATAGTAGGTCAGCACCATGCGCTTTCTCGCTATAAGCCAATGCTGGAGCAGCACCACTTAAAATTCGGCTAGCAATGTTTTGGCATTGATTCGCATTACCGCCGATCCATACGATCACAGACCAAGCATTCGTGCTATAGGTCGAATTGATAGTTAGATCTCGTCGTGCCAACACGCGATGCAGATATAGCAACTCTTCACCAATTTCCATACGACCTCCGAGCTCTGAAGGCACATAGAAACGGTTCATACCCACCGCATTCAGAAAATCAACAGCACGTTGAGGATATTGCTCCTTCTCATCACGCTCGATGGCAGCGGACCAAGAAAAATCGTTGTTGTTATCATGTACGGAGCCTAAAATTTGCTCCAGACGAGCAGCAGACTGAAACTGCCGCAAATTGGATGTAAGTGACATGGATTTTCACTCAAATGATTAAAGGGTAAGGGTTAAAACAAAGCACTTTTCAGACGATTAAAAATCAGCGTGCGTACTTCACGTTCCTTGATCATTGAGTTGAGAAGATTGGAGCTATAACGAATCAGCTGCCCCCGCTGCTCACGATCACGGATGACTTCTAAGCCGTTTTTGACATAGTTTCGAGCAATCACCGTTCTACGGTTTGGATGGGTTAAACAGACCAGTTGACCGCGTTCGATCTGTTCTTTAATTTTTCTTCTTCTAATTTTGCCGCTAGTAGTTTTGTTAATTCGGCCTTGATGCAGTAAATAGACACCTTCTACAGGTAAGCCAATATCAGCTGTCACTTGTTCCTTGACCTGAGTTCTAATGGCTTCAAAATTGAGAGTCTTGTCTAGTGATTTCTTCTTGATCTCAAGTACAACCGTAACTCCCTCAGAATCAGCAACATTCACTGCTGCAACACAGCCTTTACGAACAGCAGGATGTGCCATTTCAACAGAGCACTCGATATCTTGCGGGTAATAGTTCTTGCCACGGATGATAATCACATCCTTAAGGCGGCCAGTTACATATAGGTCTCCGTCTTTGACAAAACCCATATCACCCGTTCTCAAGTAGTGCACTTGACTCGGCTGACCCGCGTCATCAATGATAGTCGCCGCAAAAGTTTCCTGATTGACCTCTGGCTTCTGCCAGTAACCTGCTGTAACGCTCTCACCTGCTAGCCAGATTTCACCAACTTCATGAGCCGCTACTTCTTCACGGGTATGCGGATTGACAATACGGCAATCAATATGTGCCGAGATCTTGCCACAGCTCACCACTTGCACGGCGGTCGGATCTTGACTGGCCTGTATTAGATTGGCATTTAACTTGTCACGATCGATTGAAATTGCATTGAGAGGACCAGTCACACCACTAACTAAAAGCGTAACCTCTGCCAATCCATAGCATGGCAAGAAAGTATCTAGTCTCAGTTCCGACTGGGTATTGAACTTTTCCATGAAACGTTGCATGACGTGAGCTTTGATCGGCTCAGCACCATTAAACAGCACACGTAAACGACTCAGATCAAGTGATGCAGCCTGCTCATCAGAGATGCGGTGCAGACATAATTCATAAGCAAAGTTTGGTCCACCAGTAATCGTGACACCTTTTTCACTGATAAATTGCAGCCATTTTAGAGGCTTACGAATGAAGTCTAGCGGTGACATGACATAGCAAGTCAGGCCCACATACACAGTTTGCAAAACTGAACCAATCAACCCCATATCGTGGTAAACAGGTAGCCAGGTAAGGCCAATATCTTCAGGTTGTGTGCCAAAAGCTTCAGCAATCATGACTTCATTTGCCATAATATTCTTATGGGTAACAATTACCCCTTTAGGCCAACCTGTTGATCCCGAAGTGTATTGCAGGAAGCAGATATCTTCTTCAGTAATGAGCGGGAAATCTTTTTGTACCAAATCACGCTGTAGCTCAGCATCAACGGCATGTAATATTAAGCTTTCATTTTGAGCTTTTAATGTGATCAGACCTGATAGCTCAAGAATCTTTTTGGTTGTGAGTACGATCTTTGGCTCACAGTCATTCATAATATTCAAAATATTAGAAAAACCATTACGATTAAACGGTAGGCTGACGGGTACCGCGATAATTTTAGCTTTTAGGCAAGCAAAGAACGATACGATAAAGTCCAACCCAGGCTCAAACAGCAACACAGCGCGATCACCACTGTCTACAAGATTCATTAATACCTGAGCTTGATGTTGAACCCGAGCGTTCAAATCTTTATACGTAAGAGACTGAATACCACCCGATTGACGCCCTAAATACTCGAAAGCAACCTTACTTCCATTTAAATTTGCGTGGGATTCCAATGTTGCAATGATATTATCCGTATCCATTACAGCCATAACTTACTCCGATTAATTATAATGCACCCTTAAAATTCGCTAATTTAGAAATTACATTTCTCGTCGGGGCTTTTAATAAAAATGAATATACTTTTTGTTTAAAATATAAATTCACATTATATTTTATGTGTGGGTGCCATTTATTACACCTGTAAGTGCTTACAGGTTGGTCTATATTTATAAAAATCGAGAAGCTGGACACCTTTTATAAATTGTCTTACTCATTTCTATTTTTTATTTTTGCAATTAGATTAAAAATTAAATTCATTTTTATCTTTACTTTTTTAGTATTAAACAAGTATCTAAAAGCTTTCAATCCATAAGCGAATTCTTAGCTCGTATAATTCTTTTATTGATATTTTAGTTTTTGATTTTTTGAGATTTAATTTCTTATAGCAATAAGCCATTTAAGTATAGATTAACAATCCACCTATATTATTCATTTAAAAATAAATCACACTTCAACATTATAATTTCTTACAAACAATATATAATTTTACAAATCAATATAATTAACTTTGACTTTCATATAAGATCATGAATAACAAAATAATATAGAACTAAATTTTCCCATTCGGTTTAATTTTAAAATAAAACTCAGATAAATAGCTTTTATAATAAGCTATAGTAATGATTGATTTAAAATATAAATATTACAAGCATTTACTTTATTCAGATGTATTATTTATACGTATACTTTATAAAAGTCCTAACATCACAGCTCGGATAGCTGCTGAAATTTTATTATTCACATTTAACTTCTGCATTGAATTTCCGAGGTGAAAATTTACTGTTCTTTCAGTCACCCCTAGAATCTGGGCAATTTCTGCTGACGTTTTACCTTCAGCAGTCCAACGCAGTGCCTCTTTTTCTCGGTTCGTTAAATAAAGATTAAACTGAGCGAATTCCATCTCATTTACAACTTTAGCAATGCTGGAATGTACTGTTTGAGACAACCAATACATATTTGTATATTGTGCCTTTTGCTCTTTTTCCGACAATTGGTCACTGGATCTTGCGAGTGTTAACATCCCTCTGGTTCCAATAAAGTCACGGCTTGATTGAGCCCAACCGACATTAAGGCCATAAGAGCGCGCCTCCTCCCAGAAATCTTTTTCTTCTTGTGTCTTTGCAGATTGGCTCGACCAGACAAGAGGTTGAAGTGATACCATACAATGCTGCACAGTTGGATCTATCTTCACATAATGCTGTTCCAAATAACGCTTTTGCCATGCTTCTGGATAATTATTCAACATAATCGTTTTTGGTTCAGCAATAGATAATGGCGACTGCATACCATAAGCACAATAATCAAATCCAAGCTTTGAAGCTGTAGATTTAACGATCTCAAACAGCTGGTATTCATTTTTTACGATCAGAAATTCTGATAATAAATCCTCTTGCCAATTTTCCATTTACTCTCATTAGACTCCATTCACAAATCATTTTTTGTTCAGTTGCATATTGTGAATTCAAACAATCCAATTGAAGCGCAGGTCTCTTCGTTTACCTTTATTTCAACAACGCTTTTAGATACCTAATTTTATTTATCTGATTTCTCAATTTCAGATTTTGAATTCATCATCTAATTAACAACTCTTTTAAGCCAGATATGGTCGTAAATTATTCAGCCAAACTAAATTTATGAGAGCCTCTAAGGTTGTTATATTCCATGTGCGGATTATGCTTGAAAAATTAAATTTTACAGGATGCATTTTATTCCAAAAAATAAGTATTTTAAAAAAGATCAGAAGATCTATTAATTATTATTAATATTCAGTTTTCATTAATTTAATTAAACAATATTTTCTATCAACTATCTAGCCGGTATAATTTTACTAATTATTATGTAAAGAAACTAAATACACCTTTAATAATTTAATAAATCAAGCAATTACATTACAACTCACCTTGCTTAGGATTATTATTTTAACAATGAGACTTGATGTACACTAAAAAATCTATAACAACACCAATCTACTTAGCATTTTTTAAAAGGCAGTTTGCATATTAAAACTACAAAATTCTCGTTTTTTCATAAGTAAGCCTTAAAGGCTGAATAACTATCTAGTAAGAACAGCTTAACGGTGTATGCCATACAATTACATTTAACCTGTTAAACATAACAGTATTTTATTGGCAATAATTTATGTTATTTATCCATTGAACCCCAATTCAAGTCACTTGAACAGGTAGCATGGTCACCATCCCCCCTCATTTCTCAATATCAGCAGATGGTTTTATTCGAATGAATGAAAACCAGCTCATGAACTATCCGCTCCAACACCTCATATCTATTGTTGAATCAACACAAATTGAAGATTCTCAAATTCTCTATTATGGTTTTACTGAATGGGCAACATCACTGACCCCAGCTTTAAGTACGGGATGGGATTGGGAATTCATTGAGTACAATGGCATCACGAGTATAAAAAGAATTGGACTGCCTCGAAGCAATATTATGCTTGTTGATGTATCTGGTACAGATATTGGATTTGAAGTTACTGAAACACTAATTGAAAAGAAAATCGATACTTTGTTCTGGGAACAGTTCATTTATGCTCAAATCAATACAACCCAAACAATGGCTAAATTAACTCCATATTTCTCTTAGAAACCTGTAAATTCTTACAGTTACCGCTTCCTCACCTGTTAAGTAAAGTCACTTGAAAAATAAGTGGAAGCACTTGTAATGAATGTTATTGCTGGATTTCAAAATAATTTTTCAGAAGGCCTATATACTAAATTTAAAAATTACCGCTATAGGGTATTTGTTGAATATTTAGGTTGGGAGTTGAACTGTCCTAATAATGAAGAACTAGATCAGTTTGACAAAGTCGATACCGCCTATGTCGTCGCTCAAGATAGAGAATCTAATATTATTGGTTGTGCCAGATTACTACCAACTACTCAACCTTATTTACTTGGTGAGATATTTCCTCAATTACTTAATGGAATGCCTATTCCTTGCTCACCAGAAATTTGGGAGTTATCAAGATTCTCAGCAGTAGATTTCTCAAATCCGCCATCTTCAGCTAGTCAAGCTGTGTCATCGCCCGTCTCTATTGCAATTCTGCAAGAATCTATCAACTTTGCAAGGGAACAAGGCGCAAAACAACTCATTACCACCTCTCCTCTGGGGGTAGAGCGGTTATTACGTGCTGCGGGTTTTCGTGCTCATCGTGCAGGCCCACCCATGGTTATTGATGGCTATGCGATGTTTGCATGCTTGATTGATGTGTAGTTCATAATCAATTAGGTACACATTGAACAGCTGGAGCGAGAAAAAAGTAGCACTTGCACCTCTTTTTTCGCTTCAAATGTACTAAAAGCACTACCCGAAAAATTAGTTTGACTCATAAAAATTTTTTTAATTGTATTTCTTATAATCATTAACTGCCTGATCTAAAGCCTGAATTCCCTCATCAATTTTATCGGCAGTAATAGATCCAATGCCTAACCTTAAAAAATGTTGATGGTGATCTGTACTTAGAAAAAATGGCTGACCGGCCTCTATAAAAACTCCTACATTAGCTGCGTATTGGGCTAAAACAGTACAATTGATATCACTTTGGGTATCAATCCAACATGCCGAGCCACCATTTAATGCGTAAACGTTCCATGTAGGAAAGTGATGGTGTAATGCTGATATTAACTGCTCACCACGATATTTATGGAGCTGAAACTGACGACGTAACATGCCATGGTAATAACCTTGATCAATAAAAAAGGCAAATACTCTTTGATTAAAAACATTGGGGTGCCGAAGCATTAGACGACGCAAATGACGCAACTCATTAATGAGTTCTGGGGCTGCTACGATGTATCCTAAGCGTAAACCTGGTGCTAGAGGCTTAGATAAGCTCCCGATATAAACCACTCTCCCATGCCGATCTAAACTTTTTAATGCAGGGATCGTAGTATTTTGAACCAAAACCTGTGCATCGTATTCATCTTCTATAATGATACTATCTTGCTGCTCCGCCAGTTCTAAAAGCTTTTTACGGCGTGAAGGAGACATGGTGATGCCTGTTGGGCATTGTCGCCCTGGCGTCACATAAAAATAATCACAGCCCACAGCATTTGTTAGAGTAACGCCTTCATGATCGACCGCTAATGGTACAATATTTGGTGTATGCAACATAAAAATATTTCGTGCATCAGGATAGCCAGGGTTTTCTACACCAACACTTTGTTGTTCTTTAAGTAGTAGTGCTGCCAACATATACAATGCATGCTGGCTTCCTACCGTAAGTAATATTTCATTTTCTTTGGCCATAATTCCACGGGTCGGTAAAATATGTTGCCGTATTGCATTTATAAGAAAAGTATCATCACCTTGTTGTGTAATATCCCTTGCCCATATCGATGCATCTTTAGCTGATAAAGCTTTAACAGCACACTCACGCCAAGATGAAGCCGGGAAGCTTTCAAAGTCAGGCTGACCATATATAAACGGGTATGGGTAACTCATCCAATCCGCAGGTTTATTAATATGCCTTTGTGCTGATGGGCAAAGACGAAAGCGTGAAACCCATTCTGTAGATTTTGATGTCGTTTTTATCGTTTTGCTTTCACTACTATCAATTTGGAAGCTGGGATGCACAAAGTGTCCACTACGTTGCCTAGACTCTAAAATACGTTCAGCTACGAGTTGTTGATATGCAATAGTCACAGTATTACGACCAACTCCAAGTTGATCTGCCAAATAACGACTTGATGGAACAGCCATATCTGGCTTGAGATAACCTTGTACTAATGCAGTAAACATCATACGGCAAATTCGTCCCTGCAAATTGAGTCCACTTTGCTCAGTCTCTGCAAATAATACGTTCCATATACCTGGTACTACTGGACTTGTTACAAACTGATCTCTTTCCATAGTGCATTTCTCGACCTATTTTGAAGCCCAAATGCTTAACATGGTGCATTTTGCTTCTGAAGACCTATGATTTACCGAAATCTGGCATCACAAATACAAATGCAAGACCCATTCCAATATATGAAAAACATAAAAAATTAATAAATTTTAAATATTTAAATTAATTTAAATCTGGCTCCATCAAAACATTAAATCTGGTACTACGGCTAATTGCTCTATTTCCGTACAGTTTAATCATCAAAAAAGATTCGTATGTATTTGGAGTTAAAAAGATGAACCAAGCTCAACTTTTGCAACTAATCACTGACTTTTCTACAGCATGGAATAAACACGATGTAGAGCAACTCATGGACTGTATGCATCCTGATTGTTGTTTTGAAACAGTTGCAGGTGATGAGGTATACGGTACACGTATTCAAGGGCATGAAGCTGTTCGTCAAGCATTTGAAAATACTTTTAAAAGTTTTCCTGATGCACAGTGGCTTAATGGTAAACACTGGTTGAGCGAAGATGCGCTATACGGAATTTCTGAAACAACATTTACAGCATCAACCCCTGAAGGTGGAAAGATTGAAGCCAACATGGTTGATGTTTTCACCTTTAAAGATGGAAAAATTTTAGTCAAAAATGCATTCCGTAAAAATCGCCCCGTGCAAGCAGCCGCTTAAGGAGCCTGCCCATGAATCAATCAGTACAACAATTAACTTCTTTAGACAAAATAGTTGATCCAATATCTGAACCTATTCATCGTGGCTTTAAAACCTACAACGCTAAATTTGATCCGTTGACAGATAAGATCGTAACTGGCAACGAACAATACGCACCAACCTACTGGGTTGCAACGGCTGGAACACCTCCCGATGATGATGGCCCATTACCAGGTGATACAGAGGCCGACATTGTCATTATTGGTGGCGGTTTTACTGGTCTTTCAACTGCGTTAACTCTTACAGAACAATTTGGCACTGCGCCATTAGTTCTTGAAGCAAATCGTAGTGCATGGGGTTGTACAAGCCGAAATGGTGGACAAGGTCAAAATGCTTCTGGTCGGTTATATCGTTCACAGTGGATCGAAAAATGGGGACTAGATATAGCCAAACGTTTAGATGCAGAAATCCGCGAAGGTTTTGATTATTTTAAACATCTGGTAACTGGTATTGAATGTGATGCACAAGATGGTGGGCATTTATATATTGCTCATCGTGCAAAAAAACTGGCGTTTTTAGAAAACGAAGGCAAAGTCATGAAAGATGTGTTTGGTTATAACACTCGTATGCTAAGCCGCGAACAACTTCACGAAGAATTTGTTGGAGACCAAGAAGCTGCCGGTGCGTTACTCGAACCTGATGGTATTGGTGTACATCCTTTAAAATTGGCTTTTGGATATTTAAAAAGAGCGCGTGCTGCCGGCGCGAAAGTACATACCTCAAGTCCTGTATTAGATTGGGAAACACGTAATGGTATTCACTATCTACGTACCCCCCATGGCACGGTCAAAGCTAAACGAGTCGCTGTAGCAACAGGTGGTTATACACCTAATGGTTTGCATCCAAGCTTGTCTGGCAAAATCATGCCAATTTTATCTAATTCTATTGTCACCCGTCCGTTAACAGCTGCTGAGCTTAAAGAAGCAGGCCTACATAGTACAACGTTCATTACAGATACTCGCACTTTACGCCATTATTACCGCTTATTGCCTGATGGTTCAGTACAGTGTGGCAGCAGAAGTGCTTTAACAGGAGCCGATGCAAATAACCCTGTACATCTAGAGCGTTTAAAAGAAGGACTCTATCGCAAATTCCCAAGCTTGCGTGGTATACCAATTGCATATTCATGGTGGGGTTGGGTCGATGTCAGTCATGACATGATGCCACGAATTGTACAGCCTAATCCTGATGAAACTATCTATTATGCAATTGGCTATGGCGGCAATGGTGTATCTTTTTCAGCAATGGCAGGACGTCGTCTTGCAGAACGAGTAATGGGCATTCAACGCCCACAATTTGATCTACCTATTTATCAGTCACCATTACCTTCACATTTATTTCGACCTTTTAGACGGTTGGGGCAAGCCTTGTTGTACCGCTGGTATTACTTAAAAGACGAAATGCTTTAAGTGTTATTCAACGATCAGCCTAACGATACGGTTATAAAAATTATGAGGGGAGTTAGCCATGTATGATTCAGATTCAAACCAAGATTTAAAAAGTAGCTTGAAGCCACGCCATGTCCAGATGATGGCACTTGGTGGTGTCATTGGTATGGGGCTATTTGTCGGTAGCTCAGTAGTGATTCAATCTGCCGGCCCTGCAGCCATTCTTTCATTTCTCATCACAGGTACCTTAATCATTTTAGTGATGCGTATGCTGGGGGAGTTAGCCACTGCTTCACCGGTAACAGGTTCCTTTTATGCTTATGCTCGCTACGCTTTTCAAGATTCACCATTTTTATCTCGCCTCGCTGGATTTATGACAGGCTGGATGTATTGGTATTTTTGGGTGATCGTGATTGCCCTTGAGGCAATTGTTGGGGCTAAACTTCTCGCTTACTGGTTACCTGATATTCCCCAATGGATCGTGAGTCTGGTTCTGCTCGTTCTATTAACCGCAACCAATTTGTTCTCTGTCAAATCTTTTGGTGAATTTGAATTTTGGTTTTCATCTATCAAGGTTGCAGCAATTGGGGTATTTATTTTCCTTTGTTCATTATATTTATTTGGTTTCTGGCCAAACCATCAAGCTTCAGGACTAGGTGAATTATTAAACCATGGTGGCTTTATGCCAAATGGTTGGGTTCCTGTGTTATCAGGTGCAGTTGCGGCTACTGGTTTTTATTTTGGTGCTGAAATCGTCACAATTGCTGCAGCAGAAACAAAAAATCCAGAGCAATCTGTTGCTAAGGCAACTCAATCTGTCATCACTCGTGTATTGCTCTTTTATGTTTGCTCAATCTTTTTAGTCGTATGCCTTGTGCCGTGGAGCAGCCCCGATATCGCAACACCTTATGTAAGTGCACTTAAAGTACTCAATATCCCTTTTGTTGCAGATATTATGAATGCTGTCATTTTAGTTGCGGTTCTGAGTTGTCTAAATTCAGGAGTTTATGCTGCAAGCCGTATGTTGTTTGCTTTAACCAAAAATGGTGATGCCCCTCGTGCCTTAACTAAATTGTCTAAAAATGGAGTCCCTGTTCGTGCCATCTTATTCAGCACACTATTTGGTTATATTTCCATTTTAGCTTCGTATTTTTCACCTGAGGGTATCTTTCCTTTCTTGGTCGAGTCCTATGGTACGGTAGCTTTATTTGTTTATATCATCATTGCCCTTTCTCAAATCCGTTTACGTCGTCACCTAGAACGTGTTGCCCCTGAACGAATTAAAGTTCGTATGTGGTGTTTCCCATACCTCAGTTATGTTGCCATTATTGGTATGGTTTGTATCTTTGCCGCAATGTCCCTCATTCCAAGTTTACAAAAAGCGTTCTGGTTCGGTATTGCTAGTGCTGCGATTTTATTCTGCATTTTTATGATTCGTGACTATGTGGAACTACTTAAATTACGTAATCAACATCCCAAGTTAGATACTCTCGTTCCTGCGAAGCATAACAAAATCTAACCTCCTCTCGTTTACACGACCTGTCTTTTAGATAGGTCGTAAATCTCTTTTCAGGAATAAGCACATGTTGTTGAAAGATAAACTCGCTGCTTTTGCAGTGGTGTTCATCTGGGGTATTAACTTTTATTTTATGAAAGTTGGTGTGAGTGAAATTAGCCCCATGATGTTGGGATGTTTACGCTATATTTTAGTTCTAATCCCCGCTCTACTTTTTATTCGTATTCCACAAGTCGGATGGAAATGGCTCTTGGCATATGGGTTTATTAGCAACTTTTCTCAATTTGCCTTTATGTTTAGTGCTATTGCCACAGGTATGCCTACTGGGCTAGTTGCTTTAGTTGTTCAATCACAAGCCTTTTTTACAGTGATGATTGCTGTATTTCTTCTTAAGGAGCAAGCATCTTGGAATCAATGGCTAGCAATCGTTATCGCATCATTAGGACTATTACTGATTGCATTAGGTCAACAGCATAGTCATATCCCTTTATTAGGCTTGATACTCGTTTTATGTTCAGCATTCTCTTGGGCATGTGGAAATATTGTTATAAAACGAATGGGGTCCATTAATCCAATCGGGTTAGTCGTTTGGGGAAATATTCTTACTCCTCTTTGGTTTTTATTATTCGCTATCCAAGATACAGGTTGGCAAGGTGTCGTTGTAGACTGGCACGCCTTAACATGGCGTGGTTTGGGAGCTGCTGCTTTCTTAGCTTATTTCGCAACTATTATTGGATATGGTTTATGGATTTATTTGCTGACACGTTATCCAGCAGCCAAGATTAGCCCACTTTCGTTATGGGTTCCTGTCATTAGTATGATTTTTGCCAATATTTTTTTAGATGAACATTTAAATAACTGGCAATGGCTTGGTTCTGTTGTTGTGATGCTAGGTTTAATGGTTCATCTACTTGGACAAAAAATCAAAACGCATTTGATTGGAAAAAAGCCACTTCACCCCTGATACAATATATTCGTACAAAAACCAATCTCATCTCTACAACAGCTATATATCGTCATTATCTTAATTTTAAGCTTACCTCAATAAAGGCCTAAGAAAAACTTAGGCCTTTATTCTCCAAATAGCTCAAGAATGATCTGAAGCATTCGTATTAAGATTTAAATTTTTAGGGTTTGTATGATGCGTATCTACTACAAAGCTTTTATCACAAGGCATAAATGACGTCGATATAATTGCGACTACAGCCATACTTCCAATATAAAGCATAATTAGATATGGATTACCCTGCCCGACACTCAACAATTTAGTAGCAATCATCGGTGCCAAACCACCACCTAATACACCAGCCAACTGTACCGAAATCGAGATTCCGCTATATCGAATTTCTGCCGGAAATTGACGGGCAAAAAGCTGAGCTTGTGGTGCGTACATAATTGGGAACACAACGCCAATTGCTAAAACAATTGCTGTCCACACTAATACCGGATCTTTTGTATTGAGCATGGTAAAAAATGGATAGCAGTAAAGCGCCAGTATGCATAGGCCAAACATAAACATATTGCGTTGGCCGACTTTATCTGACAAATGTCCACATAACGGCGTCATAATTAAAATCACGGCTGCGCCGCAAATGGTGGCAAATAAAATGTCTTGGCGTGGAATTCCAAGTTGTGCAGTGGTATAAGCCAATGTAAATGTTGAGGCAATATAGAACCATGCATTCTCAGCTGCGCGAGCCAAAATAATGGTGATGAGTTGCTTTGGATGGTTTTTAAAAACCTGTAAAGCAGGAACTTTGACTTCTTCAGACTGTTGTTTTACTTTTTCGAAATCTGGTGACTCTGGCACTTTTACTCGAATATACCAACCTACTGCCAGTAAAATAATACTGGCAAGAAATGGTAAACGCCAACCCCAGCTAAACAGTGCTTCTTCAGGTAATAACGACACCAGACCCAACGCGATTGAGGCTAGCATTAAGCCACCACCTGTACTGGCTTGAGGCAAGCTTCCCCAGAACCCTTTACCGCCTTCGGGAGCATGTTCAACGGCCATCAGTACAGCACCGCCCCATTCACCGCCCATTGCCATACCTTGAATGAATCGCAAGACAACCAAACCAATCGCGGCCCAATATCCAATTGATTCATAAGTCGGTAATAAGCCAATCAGTACGGTTGGGATCCCCATGAGCATCAAGGTCAGTAGCAACATCGATTTACGGCCAATCTTGTCACCAAAATGACCAAAGACTAAGCCGCCTAATGGTCTTCCAATAAATCCAACGGCATAGGTTGCGAATGCGGCAAGCACGCCGGTAAGTGCGTCTAGATTTGGGAAAAATAGCTTATTAAAAATGAGCGCTGCTGCCGCACCGTAAATAAAAAAGTCATACCACTCAATGGTGGTGCCGACCATGCTAGAGATACCTGCTAATCGATGTGACGACTTTTTAGTATTTGAACCGTTTCCATGTATTGATTGCATCGTAATATCCTTTTTAGATTTTCTTGTTTTATCTTTTTTATGCTTATGACCAGCCCTGACCATAAGCATTTTCAGGTCTCGCTTTATCTCCTTAAGCTTTTTATGTTTTTATAATTCGGTTTAGCTCAATTTTTCTAAAATTGGTTCAAATTTCGAATTACGTTCTTGCCACTGTGGTTGTTTGTCTTTATCGACAATGAGAGCGCGGACACCTTCAATAAAGTCACCATGCTCAAACCAAATATCCTGTAAATCACGTTCAAGCTGCATACACTGTGGTAAAGAAAGCCCACGGCCTAAATGTTGCAGTTTCAAACTGGTTTGTTTGGCAATAAATGAGCGCTGTTGCAAAATACTAAGCATCTTACTTGCCCAAGTCTTTAAGCTTTCATCTTGTTCATTTTCAAGACTTTGCTCGATTTCATCTAAATGCTGATATCCGAAGTGTTTACGAATACCTTCTGCCAATTGTTTGAGTTCACTTTCGGCAGGGCGAGTAATAAATCGGGTAATGATGCGTTCAATTCCCTCTTTGCTTAAACTTGGCGCTTCAACGAGAGCATCTTGCAACGCTTGTAACTGCTCGCTTGGCACATGATAGTCAATTAAATCGAGGTAAAGCGCATCGCTACTGCTGATCTGCTCACCCGTAATTGCCATATAAACACCAATATCATCAAGACGAGATAGGAAATGAGTTGCACCAACATCTGGGAAAAAGCCAATCGCTGTTTCAGGCATGGCAAATCTGGACTTTTCACTGCTCACCACAATGTGGCAAGCCTGAGCCAAGCCAAAACCGCCACCTAATACATAGCCATCAAGCACAACAATGATTGGCTTTTCATATTCACGCAGTATATTTAGCATTTTATATTCGGCACTAAAGTAGCCTTTGTAATCGGCCGTGCCATTTTTATAACTGTCATAGAGATAGCGGATATCTCCACCTGCACAGAAGGCTTTTGGGCTATTTGACTTAATTAACACTGCCTGAACAGCAGCATCATTTCGCCACAGTTCCAATTGGGTGCCAATACTTTTAATCATATCTAGCGACAATGCGTTGAGATGAGTCACACGGTCTAAGGTAATCATGGCCAACTTACCTTGTTGCTCAATCATTAAGTGATTTTCTGTATTCATTTTATTGATCTCTTATTGATTTTTAAAATTTGCCTTTCGTTTTTCAACAAAAGCCTGCATTCCTTCTTTTTGGTCAGATGTTGCAAATATTGAATGGAACATGCGTCTTTCAAAACGTAAGCCTTCAGTGAGGTTCACCTCAAAAGCTCGGTTGATAGTTTCTTTAAGCATCATATTTGCGGTTAAAGATCGCGCCGCAATTTTTTCAGCTGCTTGCAAGGTTTGTTCAAGTAATTCTTCTTTAGTAAACACACGTGCAACTAAACCACTTTGTTCTGCTTCTACAGCGCCCATTTGACGGGCGGTAAGGCACATTTCCATTGCTTTGGCTTTACCAATCGCATGGGTTAAACGTTGTGTGCCACCAATACCCGGAATCACACCTAAAGTGACTTCGGGTAAACCAAACTTGGCGTTATCAGCACAATAAATAAAGTCACACATCAGCGCCAACTCACAGCCACCACCCAATGCATAGCCACTCACCGCTGCAATTAGAGGTTTACGGCGCTGTGCAATACGGTCTGCAAGATGAAAAAAGTCATCTAAATAAATATCAGGAAATGCTAAATCAGCCATTTCTTTAATGTCTGCACCTGCGGCAAAAGCTTTTTCAGAACCTGCCAATACGATGCAGCCAATTTCACGATCTTTTTCGAGCTGATCTAATGCCTGATTAATTTCACTAATTAATTCGCTGTTTAAAGCATTGAGCGCTTGAGGGCGATTTAATGTAATCAGTCCAACCCCATTACGCTTTTCTAATAAAATACTTTGCCACTGCATTATTTATTCCTTGTTCTGATTTTATAGACTACGTGCAATCACTAAACGTTGGATATCACTTGTGCCTTCGTAAATTTGACAGATACGGGCATCACGATAGATGCGCTCAATTGGGAAGTCTCTGAGATAGCCATAGCCACCAAATACTTGTAGTGCGCTCGAACATACGCGTTCAGTCATTTCTGAAGCAAATAACTTGGCCATTGAAGCTTCATTGAGACACGGTTGACCTGCTTCTTTTAAACGCGCAGCGTAGTGAACCAGTTGTCTCGCTGCTTCAATTTCAGTTGCCATACTGGCAAGGCGAAAAGCGATAGTTTGATGCTCAAAAATTGGTTTTCCAAAAGTAATACGCTCTTTGGCATAGCGAGTTGCTTCTTCGAGCGCCGCACGTGCTAGACCGACTGCTTGTGCAGCAATACCAATACGTCCACCTTCTAAATTGGCGAGAGCAATTTTCAGACCTTCACCTTCTTTACCCAGCATGAGACTTTTATGGATGCGTACATCCGTCAGCGCAATTTGGCAGGTATCTGAAGCATGCAGACCGAGTTTTTCTTCAACACGAATCACTTCATAGCCCGGTGTTTCGCGTGGGACTAAAAAGGCACTAATGCCCTTTTTACCTGCGCTCGGGTCGGTCACGGCAAACACAATAATGACGCCGGCATTATTACCCGAGGTAATAAACTGCTTTGCACCATTTAAAATGTAATCGTCACCATCTTTCACTGCTCGGGTTTTAATAGCTCCCGCATCTGAGCCAGTATGTGGTTCAGTTAAGGCAAAAGCGCCGATCATTTCACCTTGAGCCAAAGGCTTTAAAAAACGCTCTTTTTGCTCGTCGGTACCAAATTTTAAAATAGGCACACAACCAACCGAGTTATGTACACTCATGATGGTTGAGGTTGCGCCATCTGCTGCCGCAACTTCTTCAAGAGCTAGTACATAGGCTAAGTTACCCGTGTCTGAACCACCCCATTGCTCTGAAACAAGCATACCCATAAAACCGAGTTGCCCCATTTGAGTCAGAGTTTCTTTTGGGAAAGTTCCATCTCGGTCCCAATCACTGGCATTAGGCTTGATTTGTTCTTGGGCGAAACTTTTCGCCATATCACGAATGAGTAATTGTTCTTCGGTAAATTGCATTATTATTTCCTTTACCCTGCTTTAGCTTGTTGTTTAGCAATTTCTTGATTACGCAATAAAAAGCGCTGAATTTTGCCACTTGGAGTTTTAGGTAATTCACTCACAAATTCAACTAAACGTGGATAAGCATGTGCAGAAAGTCGTTTTTTTACAAATTGACTGAGTTGTTCAGCAAGCGTATCGGAAGGTTGAGCATCCGCAGCTAAAATTACGAAGGCCTTAACCACTTCGGTACGGTCCGGATCAGGTACACCAATCACTGCTGCTTCAATTACAGCATCGTGTTCGAGTAGTGCGCTTTCTACATCGAAAGGCCCAATACGATAGCCCGATGTAGTGATTACATCATCACTACGACCAACAAAGCTCATGCTGCCATCGGCATGAAGCTCGGCAGTGTCGCCAGTTAAATAGTAATGACCAACGAAAGGCGATTTACGACTTTCTTTATAGCCACCGAACCACATCATTGGAGACTGGCTAATGTCGACTGCTAAAATTCCTGGGGTGTCCGCTGGAAGCTCTTCACCTTGTTCATTGACAATCGCAACGCGGTAGCCCGGACTTGGGAAACCTGCTGAACCGGCATGAATTTCATGCTTTAAGCCATGATGATTACACACCACCATGCCCACTTCAGTTTGCCCATAATGGTCATAAATTGGAGCATCAAGCACTTGTTTAAACCAGCGAATCACTTCTGGATTCAACGGCTCTCCTGCACTGCTCACTACACGGAACTGCCCTTTTAAGGGCGCCATTTGTGCTGGGTCAGCTGCCATCATCATACGGTAAGCCGTTGGTGCACCTGCCAAATTATTAACTTTATAATCTTTCACAATTTGGCATAGGCTATCTGTGCTGAAACCACCCTCATAGAACAAAGTAGCGTGACCCAAGAATAACGGCCCAGTAATCGCATAGTAGAGACCATACGCCCAGCCCGGATCAGCAATATTCCAAAACGAATCTTCTTCGGTTAAACCAATGGCATCTTGCATATATCGACCAAAGGCAATCAATGCTTTTAAAGGCACTTCCAATGGTTTAGCAGGACCTGTAGTGCCTGAAGTAAACATGAGCAAGAAAGGATCTTGAATGCTACGCATAACCAGATCGCATTGATCAGACTGCTGTTTCACTTCATTCCAAAAATTAAAATCACCTGCTTTAAGCGGAGTACCTTGTGCGTCGGCGACAGTCACAATTGCAGGGCAATTTTCAATTTCATCAAGCTTGCTACGGTTGCCCGTATCGGTCACCACCAGCTTACTTTGTGCAAGCTGAATACGGTGCTCAATCGCTTTTGGGCCAAATGCAGTAAATAGTGGTTGATAGACAGCACCAATTCGCCAAGCTGCAAAAATAGTCACGATCAATTCGGGTGTTCTTGGTAATAGACCTGAAATACGGTCGCCAGCTTTTACACCTTGTGATTTTAGAAAGTTGGCAAACTGACTTGACCACTCTTTTAATTCACGGAAGGTATATTGCTCTTTTCGTCCATCTTTTCCTTGCCAATACAGTGCAATTTTGTCGCCATCTGCGTGTCGATCACAGCATTCATAACAAGCATTTAAGGCATCAAGTGAACCTGATAACATCTGTTTTGCAGTGCTTTCCAAATCGAAAGTCTGTGCAGCATTTTGATAATCCATCATATCTTTTCCCTCAGTCTGGATTTGTTGTTATTCACGACAGGGTTTATGTGTTTAAAGCCATCCTTTGGCTTTACCGTTATGCCTCTTGTGGCAGGTATTGCTGAATAATGCTCGAAAAATCGAGATTGGCATTACCGCGCATGCACATTTGCTGATACAGCTGTTGCACCATGCCACCTAATACGACTGGCTGTTTGACTTGGCCTGCCGCTTCTACTGCAAGACCCAAATCTTTTAGCATCAGCTGAGTTGCAAAGCCGTCTTGGTAACCTCGAGATGCTGGGGCATTTTCATTAATATGCGGCCATGGGTTACATACGTCCGAGCTCCAGCAACGACCGCTTGAAGTATTAATGACGCCTGCCAATGCTTGTGGGTCAATACCTAGCTTCACACCCAGCGCCATACCTTCAGCAACAGCAGCCATTGAAATACCCAAAATCAGGTTATTGCAGATTTTGGCAATTTGACCTGCGCCGACATCACCACAATGAACTATATTTTTGCCCATGTGGCTAAGCACAGGTTTTACTTCATTAAAGGTTTGATCATCGGCACCCACCATAAAGGTTAAGGTTCCTGCTTGAGCACCAATGGTTCCACCAGAGACGGGTGCATCACAGATTTTAATATTTTTACCATGCGCAACAGCAGCAATGTCTTTAATGGTTTGTGGGTCAATGGTACTGCTATCAATGCATAAGCTACCTGCTTTTAGCACTTCCAAGACACCATTCTCACCTAAGTAAACTTCCTTAACATGCTTTGCCGCAGGCAACATGGTAATGACCACATCTGCTTGTTTAGCTGCATCCTGCGGGCTGCTACACACCACTCCACCTGCCTCGGCGAAGTGCTGAATCGCGACTTCACTGAGGTCATAACCATAAACTTTGAGCCCGGCTTTAAGTAGGTTATGGGCCATTTTGCCGCCCATATTGCCTAGACCGATAAAGGCGATATTCATCCGTGATCCCCTTAACGTAAACTAATGGTTGTATTTACACCGCCAACTTCATGGCTATCTTCAAACCAGCGACTGGTGATGGTTTTGGTTTGAGTATAGAACTGCACAGCTTGTTTGCCGTATGGCCCCAAATCACCCAGTTTCGAACCTCTTGAACCGGTAAAACTAAAGAAAGGCACTGGCACAGGAATTGGAATATTGATACCCACTTGACCAATATCAATTAAGTTTTGGAAAGTACGTGCAATGGCACCGCTTTGAGTAAATAGACCTACACCGTTACCAAATGGATTGGCGTTGATAAGCGCAATCGCTTCCTCAAGGGTATCTACACAAATAATCGAAAGTACAGGGCCAAAGATTTCTTCTTTATAAATACGCATGTCGGTATTTACGCCACTAAAAATCGTCGCGCCGACAAAGTTACCCGATTCATAGCCTTGTACTTGAACATCACGACCATCAAGCAGAAGTTCTGCACCTTGCTCAACACCGCTATTAATTAAGTCCAGCACTCGCGCTTTAGCACGTTTTGAAATGACTGGGCCAATGTCAGTATTTGGTTCATGGCCTGCATTTACTTTTAAGGTTTTGGCTTTTTCGACTAACTCTTGAATCCACTGTTTGCTGTCACCAACCATGACTGCAACAGACAATGCCATACAACGTTGCCCTGCTGCACCAAACGCTGCTCCCACTAGAGCATTTAAGGTTTGCTCTTTATTGGCATCTGGCATCACAACCACATGGTTTTTTGCACCCATCATCGACTGAACGCGTTTGCCATGTTGTCCTGCAAGGTTATAAACATGTGTTCCAACCGCAGTTGAACCTACAAATGAAATCGCTTTAATGTCTTTATGGGTACACAAACGGTCAACCACTTCTTTGCCACCATGCACAACGTTGAGTACGCCTGCTGGAATACCTGCTTGAATGGCAAGTTCAACCAGCATCATGGTTGATAACGGGTCTTGTTCTGATGGTTTTAAAACAAATGTATTGCCGCACACGATTGCCATTGGGAACATCCAAAGTGGAATCATGGCTGGGAAATTAAACGGCGTGATACCCGCACAGACACCCAAAGGTTGTTGCAAGGTATACGTGTCTACACCACGCGCGACACCTTCAACATATTCACCCATTTGCAAAGTACCAACTGAACAGGCATGTTCAACGACTTCTAAACCACGTTGAATATCGCCTTCAGCGTCTGCCAAGGTTTTACCTTGTTCAGCCGTTAGTACTTGCGCAATTTCTTTCATGTTGGCACGGATTAAGTCTTGTAACTTGAGCATGATGCGCATACGTGCCTGAATTGGAGTCTGACGCCAAGAAGCAAAAGCATCTTGTGCAGCTTGAATAGCAGCGTCAACTTCTTTAACCGTTGCAAATGGTACACGACCAATCACTTCCTGAGTCGCAGGGTTAATAATGTCTTGCCATTCCTCTGTTTCAGATTCGATAAAATTTCCGTTAATGAGTAATTTAGCGGTTTCCAATTCGATTTTTTGGATTGTGTTCATAACCTCTCTGTAGGCCATATTTTTATTGTGTTCAATTATTAGAAAATACTTATCTATGTATTTTCTTTATTCCAGTTTCAATTGAGACTAGCAAAGAAAACTTTGACCACCAACGGAAATTCATGCACGATTGTTGTGCAAATATGCACAAGGATGACAACAAAAATGAAAGTGGATTGGGATCATCTACATTTTTTTCTGGTTTTAGCTCGGACTAAAACCTTGACCAATGCTGCACGTATTATTGGTGTCGAGCACAGTACGGTGGCTAGACGGATTCAGGCCCTAGAACTTGCTTTGGGTACAACGCTGTTTAAGCGTGAAGCGACGGGTTATGAGCTGACACTCGAAGGAATGGCACTGGTTCCTCGAGTTGAGCAAATGGAACAAGCTTTCTTACAAATTGAAAAACCACATCAACCTTTGCAAGGTCGTGTGCGAATTGGCACACCTGAAGGCTTTGGTACTGCGTTTTTAGCTCGCTTACTGGCTGAGTTCTCGATTCAATACCCACTACTCACCATCGACTTAATTCCAGTGCCAAAAATGATTAAGCTTTCACACCGTGAGGCAGATATTGTGGTGTCAATTGATCGTCCTACGTCTGGCCCTTACATCATTACGCGATTATCAGATTATTGTTTAAAAATTTATGGTAGCAAAAACTATCTGGCCCAAAACCCGCCTATTCGAGCCTTAGAAGATTTAACCCAACATCGATTTGTGAACTATATTGATGATCTAGTGTATAGCCCCGAGTTGTACTGTTTAGAACGACTCCCTTTAAAGCTGAATGCCAACTTCCGTAGTAGCAGTATTTTGGCCCAGCAAATTGCGGTAAGTGCGGGTGCAGGACTTGCGATTTTGCCCAAGTTTTTGGCAGATGATAAACCGGAACTTGAAGAGGTGTTAGAGCAACAAGTTCGCTTTACGCACACGTTTTGGATGCTGACCTTTGTTGATTTACAACATGAACCGCGCATTAAATTGGTTTGGGACTATTTGCGTAAACAAGCTGATAAATATCAGCATTTGTTGGTTGATTAAAGAATACAAATAAAAAAGCCAATCATGATCGATTGGCTTTTTTGAAATCATTTATAGTTCATTAAACGAGTTCTTGGTCTAATTTTTTGATGCGTGGCTTATAGAACACAAAATAAGTTACGCTTAAAACCACCAACCATAGTGGACTCACGTATACCGCTTTTAATGTATCTGGCTCGAGTGCCAAAATCACCAAAGTGAACAGGAAAAATGCAATAACAACATACGCCATCAACACCCCACCCGGCATTTTAAAGGTCGATTTAGCATGTAACTCTGGACTTAACTTACGGTAACGTAAATAGCATGCCATGATCAGAAGCCATACACTAATAAAGAGAATCACACAGAGTGAACTTGCCAAAGTAAATGCTTCCATCGTGTTTGGAACAAAGTACTGAAGCACTGCCCCACCCATAATGAAAATACATGAGAAGATTAAACCATTTGAAGGTACGGCACGTTTTGATAAACGCCCCAATGCACTCGGTGCCTGTCCATCTTTTGATAAACCGAACAGCATACGGCTCGTTGAAAACACACCGCTGTTCATTGAAGACATCACTGAAGACAGTACGACCAAGTTCATGATAATTGCAGAAATAGGAATACCTGCATTTAAGAACAACTCAACAAATGGACTTTTATCTGCACGAATGTGATCCCAAGGTGTTACTGACATCACCACAAAGAGTGCCAACACATAGAATAGAATAATACGTACAGGAATCGCGTTAATTGCCTTCGGTAAATTCTTCTCTGGATCTTTCGTTTCAGCAGCAGTTGTACCAATCAATTCAACGCCAATGAAGGCAAACACAGCAATCTGGAAACCTGCCAAAAATCCGCTTACACCTTTTGGAAATATGCCGCCATGCGACCACACATTACTTACACTCACAACCTCACCATGCGGAGCTTGAAAATGAGTGAGGAGCATGTAACCACCGACTCCAATCAGGCCAATAATGGCCAAAATCTTAATGAGTGCGAACCAGAATTCAACTTCACCAAATAGCTTAACAGTAAGAAGGTTAAGCCCTAAAATGAATAATACACAGCCTGAACTAATCATGGCTTGTTGCATGGGTGAGAAACTGGCGCCTTCGGGCAGCCAGAAACTTAAATAGTTAATGACCGCAGACAAATCAGCAATACCGACCAGTACCCAGCCTAACCAATAAGTCCAGCCTATATAATAGCCAGCCCATGGTCCGATCAAATCATAAGCCATATCGACAAATGATTTGTAATGTAAGTTGGCAAGCAGTAGTTCACCCAATGCACGCATCAGAAAAAAGAACATGCCACCAATTATCATGTAGATAACGAGGATTGAAGGACCTGCGAGGGAGATGGTTTTGCCCGAGCCCATAAATAGGCCGGTTCCAATTGCACCGCCAATTGCAATCATTTGTAGATGGCGATTATTTAATTTCCGTTGTAAATGATCAGGGGAGCTTGCCTCATCAGAATGATGAACCATTGTCATATTAGAAGTCCTTTTTATATTTTGCTTAACTTAAATCAGCAACCTATAGGGAGAAAAACGAACCGTATATCGTGGGTTGCTGAGTCTATACCTCAGGACAAGATGTTCAAGTATATTTTTTCCTTAATTGATAAATCGTTTGTCCTGATTTTTTTAAGTCACATTATTTATGTACTGCCTTCACGGCAATTTTAATTAATCAATCTGGGTTTCCAGATTAGCCGAAGTGTAGCATGTGATCCTGCTATATGTACTTTTCCAATACCCTCCAAACTGCTCTATCGATTCAAAAATAAACAATATTATTCCGATAAAAAATCTAATAAAAATAAAAAAAGCCAATCATAATTGATTGGCTTTTTAATCAAACTTAATGATCGTTGACGAGTTCACGTCCTAGTTTTTTCATACGTGGTTTATACAACACATGATAGGTAACACCTAAAATAACCAGCCATACTGGACTGACATATAAAGCTTTCAATGTATCTGGCTCTAATGCCAAGATCACCAAAGTGAAAAGCATAAATGCCAAAACAACATAACTCATCCAAACGCCACCTGGCATTTTGAATGTTGATTTTTCATGTAATTCAGGACGTAATTTACGGTAGCGTAAATAGCACACCATGATGAGACTCCAGACACTAATGAATAGAATCACACAAAGTGAACTTGCCAAAGTAAATGCTTCCATCGTGTTTGGAACAAAGTACTGAAGCACCGCTCCGCCCATGATAAAGGTACAAGAGAAAATCAAACCATTTGAAGGAACTGCGCGTTTTGATAAACGACCAAATGCACCAGGTGCCTGACCGTCTTTTGATAAACCAAACAACATACGACTGGTTGAAAACACGCCGCTGTTCATTGAAGACATGACCGAAGATAGCACCACCAAGTTCATGATGATTGCAGAAACCGGAATACCCGCATTTAAGAACAACTCAACAAACGGACTTTTATCTGCACGAATGTGATCCCAAGGGGTTACCGACATCACAATAAACAGTGCCAATACATAGAACAAAATAATACGTACCGGAATCGCATTAATCGCTTTCGGTAAGTTCTTCTGCGGGTCTTTGGTTTCAGCAGCCGTTGTACCTACAAGTTCCACCCCGACAAAAGCAAATACAGCAATCTGGAATCCTGCCAAGAAGCCTTCTGTACCTTTCGGGAATAAACCGCCATGTGACCAAACATTACTGATGCTTGCGACAGCGCCTTGCGGAGCTTGGAAATGGCTGAAAATCATGTAGCCGCCCACTCCGATCAGACCAATAATCGCCAAGATCTTAATGAGAGCAAACCAGAATTCAATTTCACCAAATAGGCGTACTGTTAAGAGGTTAAGACCCATCACAAATAACACACAACCTGCGCTAATCATGGCCTGCTGTATTGGTGAGAAACTTGCGCCATCGGGTAGCCAGAAACCTAAATAGTTAATGACTGCTGAAAGGTCCGCAATACCCACCAGCACCCAACCTAACCAATAAGTCCAGCCCAAATAATAACCAGCCCAAGGACCAATCAGATCATGAGCCATATCAACAAAAGATTTGTAATGCAGATTTGCAAGGAGCAACTCGCCCATTGCACGCATTAAGAAAAAGAACATTCCTCCAATAATCATATAGATCAAAAGGATTGAAGGACCTGCGAGGGAGATAGTTTTGCCCGAACCCATAAATAGGCCGGTTCCAATTGCACCGCCAATAGCAATCAGTTGTAAATGACGGTTAGACAGTTTTCGTTGCAGATGATCAGGAGAATTTTCCGTATCTGAATGACGAGCCGTTGTCATATTAAAATTCCTTTTTGAATTCCTTTGTTAAGATCAGCAACCTACGGCGAAAATTGAACCGTATGCCATAGGTCACTGAATCTGTTCACCAAAAATGACTGGTTAAACCGTATCTATCTTCCTTCTGTTAGATACATCATCATTTTTGGAGTAAAAACGAATTACTTTTGTGCTGCCGTCACGGCAATTTCAATTAACCAATCCGGATTGACCAAATCGGCCTGAATTGTGGCACGCGATGGAGCAACACACCCTTTTAACCAGTCAACCCAAATTGCATTTACGGTTGAAAAGTCAGAAAGATTTTTCAAATAGAGCTGTGCAGAGAGCAAACGAGATTTATCTGTATTGGCTAACGCCAAAAGTTCATCAATCGTTGCAAGAATTTCACGAGTTTGGCCTGCCACATCTTGCTCGGTATTTTTAGGCACCTGACCTGACAGATAAACCACTTTGTTAAAAACAGTCACGGCACTCATGACTTCGTTAGTATTGATCTTTTGTATATCTGAATTCGACATTCGGATTTCCTTATACCTGATTAATAAATTGAACACGGGCGGTGACAGCACACATCAGTTCATAGCCCACCGTACCGGAAGAAACTGCGACATCATCAATAGGTAAAACAACACCTGTACTTGATTGGCCCCAGAGCACCACTTCGCTACCAACTTTGGCATTTTCAATGCCCGTTAAATCGACTGCCAGCATATCCATGCTGACACGACCAATTGTGCGAGTGCGGACTGAGTCCACTAAAACAGGCGTACCTGTTGGTGAAATACGTTGATAACCATCAGCATAGCCACAAGCGACAATTCCAATCGTCATGGGCTGCTCTGCGACAAAGTTTGAACCATACCCTACACTTTCATTCGGCTCTAAATGCTGAACGGAAATAATTTCACTGCGTAAGCTCATGGTCGGTTGTAAGCCCCAATCTGCAATACTATGCGTCGGGTAGTCTGGCGAGCTGCCATAGAGCATGATGCCGCTACGTGCATAATCTGATTTGAGCTGGTCTTGATAACGCAGAATTGCCGCACTATTACTTACCGACCTTTCACCCGGTAAATCTTTAATAATTTCTTCAAATGCAGTGGTTTGATAATCAATACCTTGCTGGCCAAAACGCTCGCCATCTGCATCCGAAAAATGCATCATGTGCGTAATCTTGGACACGTTCGCCAAGTTATTTAAACGTTCCCAAGCCTGAACATAGTGCTGTGGTTTAAAACCAAGACGGTTCATACCACTGTTCATTTTTAGGCAAACATCAAATTGAGCAGGATAAGGATGTTTTTGAACCCACTCTATTTGCGCTTCACTATGAATAGTGAAACTGAGTTGATATTGCACACAATCAAATAAATCTTGAGGGGAGAAAATTCCTTCGAGCAATAAAATTGGACCTGTCCAACCTAAAGCACGAATGCGTTTTGCTTCATCAAGATCAAGTAAGGCAAAGCCATCTGCTGCTTTAAACGCTTCATAAACACGTTCAATTCCGTGTCCATAAGCATTGGCTTTTACAACGGCAAAGACCTTACTGTTTGGCATAGCCTTGCGTACCACCGCCAAGTTATTTTGTAAGGCTTGACGGTGGATGACTGCGGTAATAGGACGAGGCATGATTACTTTCCTAACGTCCGTTATGCAGCATGCGCGTGTGAATAACGCTGAATTGAAAGGCCATCGGTACTGATATCAGTTTTGTGATTCAATACGATGTCACTGATTAATTTTCCTGAACCACACGCCATCGTCCAGCCTAGAGTACCGTGACCTGTATTCAAGAACAGATTTTTAAAGCGAGTTGCGCCAATAATTGGAGTGCTGTCTGGTGTCATTGGACGTAAACCAGTCCAGAAAGACGCCTGTGCCATATCGCCGCCCGGGAACAAGTCCTGAGTCACCATTTGCAATGTTGCACGGCGGTCTTCATTCAGGCCTAAGTTAAAGCCACTTAACTCAGCCATACCACCTACGCGAATACGTTGGTCAAAACGAGTAATCGCAATTTTGTAGGTTTCATCAAGCACTGTAGATTGCGGAGCAAAAGCAGGGTCAACAATTGGAATCGTCAACGAATAACCTTTCACAGGATATACAGGTAACTGTAGATCAAGTGGTTTCAAGAAATCACGTGAATAGCTACCAAACGCTAGGACATAACGATCTGCGGTTAAGACCTTACCATTGACCAAAACACCCTTAATTTCATCGCCTTCAACAATCAACTTTTCTACGTTCTGGTTGAACTGGAAGTTAACGCCCAACTCTTTAGCAATTTGAGCTAAAGCATTGGTAAATAAATAACAGTCACCTGTTTCGTCATTTGGTAAGTGTAAACCACCAACTAATTTATCTTGCGCATTTGCCAACGCTGGTTCTACACGACCAAGTTCGTTGCCATTTAATAATTCGTAGCTTACGCCGCATTCTTGTAGCACGCTAATGTCACGTTGAACCGCTTCCATTTGTGCTTCTTTACGGAATAACTGCAACGTGCCTTTTGCACGGTTTTCGTAATTAATGCCTGTATCTTTTCTAAGTTCACGTAAGCAGTCACGGCTGTATTCAGCCACGCGCATCATACGTTCTTTGTTTACAGCATAACTTTGCGGATTACAGTTTTTTAGCATTTGAGCCATCCACTGTAACTGCCACATGCTGCCATCTAAATTAATCGCAAGCGGTGCATGATGTTGAAACATCCATTTCACAGCTTTAAAAGGAATTCCTGGTGCTGCCCAAGGAGTCGAATACCCAGGCGAAATTTGACCTGCATTACCAAAACTTGTTTCTTCAGCAGGACCTGACTGGCGATCGAGAACAGTAACCTCAGCTCCTTGTTGAGCTAGATAATAGGCACTTGCCACTCCAATAACGCCGCTACCTAAAACAATTACGCGCATTTCCATTCCCTCACGCACACCAGTTTATTTAACTAGTATATTTCTGTTTCAATAGTTTATTTCACTGTTTTTTAGACTATAATCTAGGTAAATTTATGTTTTTCTCGCGAGAATTTAAAAAAAAGAGGAAATATCTATGCGCCCCTTAGATCGTATAGATCGCATGATTCTGGACATTTTGCAGCGTGAAGGACGAATTGCGATTAGTGAATTGGCATCGAGAGTTAACCTGTCGACCACCCCCTGTTCGGAGCGTGTAAAGCGTCTTGAACGCGATGGCATTATCATGGGTTATTACGCTCGACTAAACCCAGCCTTTGTGGATCGTAACTTGCTTGTCTTTTTAGAAATTAAGTTATCTGCCAAATCTGGCGATGTGTTTGATCAGGTGGCTAGAGATTTAGTTGAGATTCCTGAAGTGCTTGAATGTCACCTTATTTCAGGCGAATTTGACTACCTCGTAAAAGCGCGTTTAAAAGAAATGAGTGCATATCGCCGCTTATTAGGAGATCTGCTAAAGAAACTCCCTGCTTCGGCATCGTCACACAGTTATGTGGTTATGGAAGAAGTCAAAGAAACTCTATATCTAGATGTAAGCAAGTAAAGCGAAGCTCCATTGAACTCGCTTTACTCAAGTTTTGAAAATTAGAAATATTTTAAAAACGAAATATGTTTATTTTGATGTTTGAACTTCGAGAACCACTTAACTGCTGGATAGAGCGCAAAAGACAACACAATCGTGATTAACCACAGCATCCACACATGATTGACCGACAAATACTTTCCGTAGTTAGCTCCCCACACACTGAGTGCAAACACATACATGAGTTTCAACACATATAAATGCAGTAAGTAAAAGAACATAGGCACCGAGCCAAACACCACCAAGGGTTTTAGGAATGAATATTGCTGCATACGCTCAAAAGCAACAAGCGCAAGCAAGCCAATTCCAACATTCAGCAAAATAAATAATAAAGACGGTGGATACTTAGTGAGGTTAAAAAAGCTCATTAGACTCAGTTGTAATGACTCAAAATGTTGCCACGGCTGGTCGCCATAGACATTGATAAAACGCAGTAAAACAAACAATCCAATACTTACTAAACCAAGGCTAAGTAAAGTGCGGCTTCTTTGCTTTGCTGAATATTTTGAACTAAAGAACTGACCTAGCGCATAGCTCAATAAAATCACGCCAATCCAAGGTAAAACAGGGTAACTTGTACGAAGCTTGATGTCTGCAATCTCAATCCAACCACGGTCATGTAAAACAAACCATATATTTTGCAAGACGCCTTGTGAGAAGTGCACTGAATCTAATAAATTGTGCCCAAAAATAATAACCAAACCTGCGCCCGCAAGAACAGGTAAAGGCAAACTTACACAGCACGCTAGCACCACCATGCTAATACCAATCGCCCAGATCACTTGTAAATAAATGACTTCGGGTGGAAAAGTTGCTGTCCATGCAAAGTTCACGAGCGTAAGCTCTAACACAATTAAAAATAAGCCGCGTTTTAATAGAAAGGCACGCGTTTGTTGTAAGTCCTGTTTTTTGGACTGAAATAAAAATGCAGAAATACCCGTTAAAAGTACAAAAACCGGAGCGCAAATATGTGCCAATAATCGACTGCCAAATAATGCTGGTTCTGTTACTGTTACGTCCATTGGATCGGTAACTTGTTTATGTAAATAGAATGTTTCTCTTACATGGTCGAGCAACATAATCAGGATGACCAAACCACGCAATGCATCAATCGACTGTAAACGTTCAATATTTTTTTCTATAAGCATAGCGATAATAAACAAAATAATGTAACGTTATACTATTACATTTTAGTTCTTTTGTCTTTCATGGCTGATTATTTATGCAACACAAATTAGGATTGTTGTCTTCGTTAGGGTTATCTTTTATATCAACATTCTCTTGGGGAGACGAAACCTCAACAGTACTTGAGACCATACGCGTGCAGGCTGAAAGTACCCAAGAAGGTGTGAGCCAAAATAGCTCGGCGACTAAATTTACTCACGATGTTTTAGATGTCCCTTTTAACCGTGCTTATGTTTCAAAACAAATGATGGAACAACAAGACGTTCAACGGATTGATGACGCATTAAGCTTGGTGAGTGGGGTTTTTCATCAAAACAGTTTTGGTGGTGGCTTTTGGGATAACTACTCTTTCCGTGGTTTTAGTACCGATCCCAACTTAGGCGCCTCTATGATTCGTAACGGCTTGAGTATCAACCGAGGGATTAGTGCGCCAAAAGATGTCGTAAATATTGAATCTTTAGAGTTTTTAAAAGGGCCAATGGCTGCTCTATATGGTCGTGGCGAAACTGGTGGTTTGCTTAACCTCAACAGTAAAAAACCGCAGTGGGAAAGCGAAAGTGAACTTAACCTACGTGCCAATACCCAAGAACAATATCGAATTAGTCTGGAACATACAGCCCCTATCAACGATGAACTGGCTTATCGTGTAGCAGTGGCTCATGAAGATAATCAAAGCTTCCGTGATCATGTCAGTAGTGAACGTTGGTTCTTTTCACCACAGCTCACATGGAAAATTTCAGACCAGACGCAACTCGACTTTGACAGTGAATTTACAGAACACAAAGGAACCTTTGACCGTGGTGTCAGCACCGTCAATCACCAGTTTGTGATGGACCCGAAAACCTTTACAGGTGAACCTGACGACGGTGATTTGAAAATAAAAGATTACTTTTACCAATTACGTCTGAGTCACGAATTTAACCCTGACTGGAAGCTAAACAGTGCAGTCAGCTATAAAGACGCCAAAATGGTCGGCTTTGCAACCGAACCTCGTCGTATGCAAGCCGATGGACGTACTTTAGAGCGTCAACGTCGCTATCGTGATTATACAAGTCAAGATGTGCTGGCTCAGACAGAGGTACTTGGCAAGGTTGATACTTCGTGGGCTCGCCATGAAATTTTGCTTTCGACCGAGCTTGGTCAACTCGACTATAAACAAAACCAGCTTCGTCGTAATCACAGTACTGGCATGCCAAACACAATTGATATCTACCAACCCGAATATGGCAAATATTTACCGAACTTAGCCCCGTTTACCGACACCAAAGAACAGCAGCGTTATTTTGCACTCAATATTCAAGACCAGATCTTTTTTAATGATCAGTGGAGTGTGCTATTTGGCAACCGTTTTGATCAGGTCGAACAAGACTTTGAAAATCACCTGACTCAGACTGAAAGCAACCAAACGCTTCACCAGAATAGTCCACGTTTCGGAGTAAATTTTAAAGCCTCTGACCAATGGGCGTTTTATAGCAACTATGGTCGCTCATTTGCCATGAATAGTGGTATGAATCGAAATGGTCAGACTTTTGCCCCTGAAAAAGGCGAAAGTTATGAGGTCGGCACCAAATATAAAATAAATGATCAAAGTGTGCTTAGTCTCGCTTTGTTTAAAATGAAAAAACAGAATGTACTGACAACCGATCCAATCGACAGTAATTTTCAAACCGCAGCAGGTGAAGTGAGTAGTAAAGGAGTTGAGTTTGACTTAAATAGCCAGATCACTGATCGCTGGTTCGTCAATGTCAACTATAGTTATACCAATGCTCAAATTGAAAAAGACCAAGACTTGGCAAAAGGCGCGCGGCTGAGCAATGTTCCTAAACACCAAGGTGCTATAAGCACTAACTATGAGTTTCTACAAGAAGGTGCAAGAAAAGCAGGTGTAGGTGCCAACCTCACCTATGTGGATGAGCGTAGCGGGCATAATCTAGATAATGGATTTAACTTACCAAGTTATACGCTGGTCAATTTAAATAGCTACTATGCACCATCTGACCGTTTACGTTATCAGCTCAATGTAAATAATCTGTTTGATAAAACCTACTATGTCTCAAGTTATAGCGATTTATGGGTTCAACCAGGTGAGCCACTGAATGCTTCAATCTCGGCACAGTGGAAATTTTAATTTATCTATAAAATAAAAAAGCCCGAATAGTTTCGGGCTTTTGATTAGAACATACCATTTTCATTGACGAGTGGGTCGGGCTGTACTTGTCCAATATCCCAAAACTCAGCAATTTTACCCTTTTCAAAACGGCAAATATGAACCACGGCCAAGGTGGTTAACCCATTCATTTGCATTTCAAGTTTTGAATGCACAGCAACCAAATCGCCCTCTTCAATGACATGTTGAACATCAAAGACTTTGTTGGGAGTTTCAATTGCACTTTCACGCATCCCTTCCCTCAAAGAAGTCGCATCACCCGCATAATAAGGGTTGTGATGCTTGAAGTTCGGCGCAGTGTAATTGCTGTAAGCTTCATCGACTTCACCAGCTGCGGCAAGCTCTAAAAACCGTACTGCAATTTGTTTTTGAGATAAGTTCATGATTATCTTCTACTTTTTATTTTAGACCTTACTGCAACAGGTCATCTTCTTCGTCTTCCTCGAAGACATAGGCCATACAGCCCCATCCATCATATTCGCCCTGAAATTTCTCAGCGATGCTGGCAAACCATTGTTCCAAGTCAACAATGTCTGAATACTCAGGTTCCATGTTAACGAAGATAGTAATCACCCATTCATTTGGCTCAACAGAGTCATCTTGAAAAAGTGAAACTTTTTGTTCTTGATAAAGCAAATACAGCGCACATTGCTCTGCATTTTTCTGATCATGAAAAGCAATAGAAAATTCAATTTCATGCAGCTCGGTTAAGTCATCCCCATCTTCAGCCATTTGCCAAAGTACGTTGCCGTTATCGTCATCTGGAAATTGTTCGTAGTCACGAGTCATAAAATGTTCCTTGTTGTTGTCGCAGTATTAATATTATTCGACATCAAGAATACCCGACTTTTATTGCAGTTTGGGTATATATTCCGTTCCCAATTGCATCAAATTAATTTTTTAATTATATAAATTTTAAAAAGGCACTTGTGACTCAATCACTACATCCGTTCCATTTAAGGGATGTTGGAAAGCCAAATATGCGGCATGTAAGGCCATGCGGTTTAAGCGAAAACGTTTAGGCTCAGGGTGATATAACTTGTCCCCCATAATCGGATGTCCTATATGCATCATGTGCACACGTAGCTGATGTGAACGTCCTGTTACTGGTTCAAGTAATACTCGACTTTGATTGTTCTTTTCATCATAAATGAGTGGTTGAAACAAGGTTTTAGCATGTTTTCCTAATTCAAAATGTACAATTTGTCTTGGGCGATTTTCCCAGTCAGTAATGAGAGGAACTTCAACGCTGCCCTCTTGTGCGACTTGGCCTTGCACCAACGCAATATAATGCTTTTTAACTGTTCTGGCCTGAAACATTTTACTTACAGCAACTTCTGCATCACGATGCTTGGCAAACATAAGTAAGCCCGACGTCGCCATATCTAAACGATGCGTCACTTTAGCCAAAGGGAACTTTTCCAGCACCCTTAAATAAGCACTGTCATGATGCTCTGGTAAACGGCCCATTACCGACAACAAACCCGCAGGTTTATCAACCACAATTAAATCGTCATCTTCAAATAGAATTGAAAGTGGATCTTGTGGTGGAGCGTAAACAAAGTTGTCGTTTAAAGGCATGGTCGTAGAAGCAGCAATGGAGCATGGCGGCAAATCATAAAGAAATTTCGGTTCTACCGCAAAATAATCTATAACGCTCTACTCATGTTCCACGTGAAACTCAGAAAATCTTTATCGTTTTTTATTCATTTCAGCCAAAAGATCGAGCTGAATTTCTTGAATATGCGCAAGTCTTTCCCATTGATGCGACAAAAGATGATCCATTTTTTCATGCAAATGGCGAATCTCAAGCTCGGCTTTTAAATTAATCTGATAGTCATGTTGAGAACGTAAGCGGTCTTTTGCTTCTTGGCGATTTTGGCTCATCATAATAATAGGCGCCTGAATTGCAGCTAAACATGACAATACTAAATTCAGCAAAATAAAGGGATAAGGATCAACAGGCCGTACTACCATTACGACCGTATTTAGAATAATCCAGCCTGTCAAAAATAGAGCAAAGCAAATAAGGAAAGCCCAACTTCCTCCAAATGATGCGATTTTATCTGCCAGTTTTTCCCCAAACGTCCATTTTTGATCAAAGTCGGATTCGGTATTTCGGCTAATTAGCTCGTGGCGTTGCATACTGCCAATCACTTCATTTTCTAAATTAGAGAGTTCACCCTTTTCTGAGCGTAATAGCGACTGCACATATTTAATTCGATAATCTGCCAGATCGGCCCGACAAATAAAACTTGAGTAATTCCAATCTGGATAGTCTTTTAAAATTTCGTCGCTAATCACATTACGGATGACTTCACCAGACACTAGATCTTTTAAAGAAAAATTTTTCCCACAAACGGCGCACTGCCGACACTGATTTTTATTTTCCATATTATTCAGCTCTTTATTATGATAATAAGATTATTATATAAACAATTTTGGCTGATCACATCGTAAATAAAAATAGTAATCTAACCTAAAATCTGTAAAGTCGCTGGTACGATTTTTCGATGGGCAGGAATTACAGGTAGCATATACAATCGCCCAAGCCAATTTTTAATATGCACTATTGTAGTTACGGTAAGCACTTGGGTATCTTCATTTTTATAAATAGATAAAGTCACATTTAAGTGCTTGTCATCGTCTCCAATCACTAATTCATTTTCGGTACGCTGCAAAAAAGTAAAAATTCCAATTCGGTCACCTGCCACATACTCATTTTCTTTTTTATGAGTATCAATCTGCTTAAAACTTCCTAAATCTTTAAGCCCAATCTTTGAAGTAATTTTATTACGCATATTCATGCTCCACTCTATCCACTGCGGAGTGTGCTGAAATAGCTTAATAAGCTGCTCAAATACACTTAGATCAGGTTGACCAAGCACAATGCTCCACGAGTCGTGGAAGTAGGCATTGTTCAATTGAGATGAGATTTGACTGTCAGAAGGTAGCGAAGAAAGATAAGGCTTATTCATAAATTATATTCTTGTAAAGTATCGTTTTTATTATAGAGAATTTTTTAGGGTGTCAAGGGAAAACATCTATGGTTTACTTCAACAATCATAACTTTGTAAGTTATAACCTTGTGCCTATAAACTTTTGATCTATAGCGTCCTAAGCCGAATCGAGACCTTTTGGGTGAGTACACACTAACGTTATACGTTTTGGTGCATGCTACTCTTTTCGATCCCTATCACACCCTTGAGATATAGTTTAGCCACCACCCTGCGGGATTGTTTTTCTAAGAAAAGCGAATTTTTATTATTTTTGGGATTTTTTACAACATTAAGCCAATTTAAAAGAATTTATTCCCATTTAAACATAATTAGTTAAATTTAAATTCCACTTTATTTGTATTTTCCGGTTTATTTTACCAAGAAAATTTTTTAAGCCAAATTGGAAGTTCGTTCAACCGCGCATGTTTAGCCCAATAACTCATGTAAAGCTGACTCCCTAATCCCCGCTTTTAAGCATTTTTATTCTTTGAGTACTATTCTTAGAGATAACTTTTGCGCTTGAATACATTATAAAAACATATTATAAACTATTTCTAACCAAATAATTGGTTTTTTGGAACTTTATAATGAACAACAATATTATAATTTTTGGTTATGGAACGGGTATTTCCAAAGCCGTAGCACATAAATTTGGTAAAGAAGGCTATAAAATCGGTTTAGTGGCACGTAATGCTGAAAAACTCGAAAAAGCCATTTTAGAACTTAAAACACAAGGTATTGAAGCTTACGCTTTTGCATGTGATTTAGCGGTTCTTGAAGATATACCAAATCTTATTAATCGTATTAAAGACCGATTAGGAGAGATTAAAAATATTCATTGGAATGCTTTCCATGATATTGAAGGAAATATCTTAGAAAACCCTCCACTAGAGCTTAGTAAAAGCTTTCATATTCGTGTTTCGAGCTATATTGCGACGGTTCAAACTTGCTTAGGTGATTTAGAGAAGAACCACGGCAGTATTTTATCAACAAATGGAATTTTTGCTTTCGATGCAGTGGGTATCGACTTGGTTGCCAAAGAATATTCATCCTTAGCAACCACCGCTGCCGCTCAATACAAAGCCACCAACTTGCTTGCTCATAGTCTCGCTGACTCAAATGTTTACGTAAGCCAAGTGATTGTGAATGGCTTTGTTGATGGAACACCGGGCACACAAGATAAGACCTACACAGTACATCCAGAAACCATTGCAGAGCAGTTCTGGTACTTACACCAACATAAACAAGAAACAGTTTCTCTTTGTGGAGAAGCCATTCAAGCGGCTTAAACTATTTCTTATGACAGAAGAAGCGTAATCAATTACGCTTCTCTGATAAATAAATAAACCCGCTTTGGCGGGTTTATTACATTTCTAGTTCTCAACTTAATAAATTATAGATCAAATTTAGCACCAACAAATTGATTTTATTCAAAATTAGCATTCGTCAACTTTGCTTTATTTGATTGATAAGCATCATTTGAGTAATTTTTTCTTAATTCGATTCTACATTCAGTATCAATTTTTGCTTTTTTAATATCGACTGAACAATCATCATTTTTACATATTTCGACATGTGCCATATATTTATATAATTGATTATTAATTTCTTCTGAATCTAAGTCTACTCCACCTCTTACCATAAACTGATTTTCCAAACAATTTAGCTTAGAAATAGGAAATGCATTTTTTTCAGAAATTTCTTTTAAAGAAGAAGAGCTTGTAACAAAACCTTGGTATGTTTTTTCTCCACTATACATAGATTGGAAATATTTAAATTTTCCAAAATTAATATCGGTAGATTGATAATCTATATTTTTAGAAGTACAACCAAATAATAAAAATATCCATATACATGATAAAAATTTCATTTTACTTGAACCTTTTTTAATTCGGCTTGCAATATTTGCTCTGGTGATTTAGAAAAGAATCATGGCAGTATTTTATCGACAAACGGGATTTTTGCTTTCGATGCAGTTGGCATCGACTTTGTTGCCAAAGAATATTCATCCTTAGCAACTACAGCTGCCGCCCAATACAAAACCACCAACTTACTTGCTCATAGTCTAGCGGACTCAAATGTTTATGTGAGCCAAGTGATTGTGAATGATTTTGTTGATGGGACATCTGGAGCACAAGATAAGACCTACACGGTACATCCAGAAACCATTGCGGAGCAGTTCTGGTACTTACACCAGCATAAGCAAGAAACTGTTTCCTTTTGTGGTGAAGCCCATTCAAGCTGCTTAAACTATTTCTTATGACAAGAGAAGCGTAATCAATTACGCTTCTTACAGCTTATTGCACATAAGGCCAAATATCTGGGTCTATATAGCTCTCATCTATATGGTAACCCTCTTTTTTCATATTATTTTCTTCAGTTTTACGGGCTTTCTTATTATTGGCAACTTCAGTTTCAAATGCTTGCTTTAACTGCTCTGAATTCATCTTATCTGTATCAGATATAGCATTTCGTCCTGCATATTTAAAGTTCTCAAAGCTATACCTCACCATATACTGTTCTTTTTTATCATCTTGATACGTTTGTTGAAGGCTAATACTTAATTCTGCATCACCATTGTATAAGTTAAATACGAGTCTATTTGTTTTCGATAAAATGTCCTGCCATTCTTTAAAACTTAATACATAAGTCGGATCGATAACCTTACCCATCGTTTCATTCATATGCTTAAAATTATCTTGCTTATCAATTCGAGCACTAAAAGGTAAAAAATATTGCTTCCATTGTTTGTCATTAATCTGATGTACTAATTTAGTATAAGCAGTATAGGCTTCTTGGCTCGTGGTATATTCATTTGGATGTAAGCTAGCATTAATGTCCATGATTTGAATACCATCATTGCTTCGTCGAGCTACTTGTGTACCTAGCACACTGATCACATTTTCAATTTCTAAATTACTCTTTTCAGTAATCACACGTACTCGACCTAGTTTTGGTGGAGTCCAATCTAATGATAAAAAATTCATCCCTGCAGGCTGACGATCAACTGGCGTAGTACTATTTTTACTAAAATCCTGCATGCCTTGTTCACCAAAATGAAGGGCTATTACATCTTGATTTTGGTTCATCGACTTATTTCCTTGGGTAGTATTATTTGCGGGCTTACAAGAAGTTAAAAAGATGCATGTAATAATGCAGATAAATAAAGATAAATAGTTTTTCATGATAAGTTTCCAGCCTTGTCTAACATCACACCTTCCCTTCATTACTACTTGAATGTATTTTAAAATCGGCTTTACTATTTCCCCATTTAGAAATGGTTTTCAATTCTTGTTGTAAAAATGGCCGACCTTTTTCATCAAGCATTAAACGGTGATATTTTTCAGCTGCTTTACCAATCCATTTCATACGACTATCATAATCTTCAGCAATCGTATCCTTGAGAGGAGCAATATAGACATCCTCTTTTAGCTCTACTAATTGATCAGCTTTACTACCTGTATAATTACCAAACCAATTCTTTTTTACCGCGTCTACACTATAATCACTTGATAGAACAAGTGTGGCATCTGGCATACCTATAAACCAACGTTGCATCCACGCGCCAAATTTAACTGATGTATTTTCCCAAACAACAACTTGAAGAATATTATGTTGCTCCTGTACAGCAATAAACATTAAATGCGCAAATAAATCATCTTTAGCAATTTTAAATTTTTTTTGTTCACTTTTTTCATTCGCAAAAGCTTTCTCAATTTCAGGTAATAGAGCAAAAGCCTTTCTAATTTCTTTTGTCGCTTTTAAATTTTTAATACTAGGTAAACACGATGACCATGGCAAATTCATTAATGCTGGCTTAACAAATTTGAATGTACTTGTATCTCGTGTATCTTTACAACTCTTAAAAGATTCCGAAGATACACTCCAAGCTAAATGCCAAGGAGCAATATCCATAAACAACCACAAATTGCCACGAGCAAAAAGATTTATAGCCTCTTGTACACCGACATTATAGCCAAGCAGACTCCCCCAATGCTTGAATATAGTTGCAACTGTTTTTGAGGCAAAGGCTCCTAAGCCCATCCAATAATATCGTCCTAGTAGATTTTTATTCCCACCGAGCTCTATTTCTAAAAATATTTTGGCATATACAGAGGCAATTCTTCTTGCTCTTGCCTCATATCCTGGCTCAAGTTTATAGTTATTCGCTCTTTGTAAATTAGATAATCTCTTGATCGCTTCTTGCTGATATATTTCCCAAAATGTCAAACAGTCACAGTGAGCATCCTTACAACTATGTTCACTTATGTTCGTTTTACTGTTCCAATCTAAACTGTTAGACATTTTTACTTCCTTGCGCTGGATCTACCCAAACTTCGGCTTCATCTACTGTTTCTAGATCCAACCATAACAAATCGAGCTTAAGCCCCTGTTCTTTAGGGCTATGTATTTCTTTGGTTTGACCTTTCTTATCTGAGTTAGCAAAAATTTCTTTACCTTCAGAAGATATCTTGTAATCAACAAATGAAAGTGGTTCACCTGAAGGTAATAACATCTTGAACCTCTCATTATAGGCTTCATAAGCAGGTAACCCTTGAAGGTTCATGCCTACTTCAGCTCCTCCTTTAAACAAATGCTGTCCAGCCTTCACCTCAAACTTGCCGCTCGTAGTCATAAAAATGCCCGAACCGGTAATTTTGACTTGAGAACCGCCTGCGGTGAGTACAATTTCTTTGGCTGCGGTCGCTTCGATTTTGTCTTCAGTCGAAATCACCTGAACAGCTTTACGGGCAATCAAATCTGCTCCATCGCCTTGCGCTTGTATCTCAACTTTGCCTTTGCCTGCATAGAGTCTTGCCCCTTCTTGAGCTGCAAAAAGACTAATTTTATTTTGGGCATGTGCAATCAGGTTCTTTTGGGTAGACAGATTAATGCTGTCTCCAGCAGTTTGGTTTAGCTGCCCATCTGCGGTTAAGTGAATGTCTTCGTTACTACTCAACGCGACACTATTCGGACTTGCCAGCAGCATAATCGCTTCTTTAAAGGTTTTGGCTTTTGCGTTGTCTTGCTGCTCAAGTTTTTCAATAAAAGATTTTAAGTTTTCTAAATTTTCTAACGGGTCAGTTTGCTGATTTTTAGCAACTTCACTGAGTGCCTTGGCATTGTTGAGGCCGCCTTCGATTTGTTGCTTGGCCTCATTTGCATCGAGGTGTACGCCTTGAGCTTGGTCCTGTTTGTGAGTACTAATGAGTAAGCCACTGCCAGCTCTTACCGCACCCCACTGGTCTGTTCTTAGCTCAAAACCTTCACCACGGCCATCACTTTCCGCTTTATCTTTTGGATGGCTTAAATTACCCAAGTTAAGTTGGCTGGCCGCATGGCTACTCTGTAGCTGGGCACTGATTTGCCCTGTGGTGTCATCAAAGCGTAGCTGGTTAAAGCCTTTACCGTCGACTTCTTCTGAGCGGATGCCGCTAAGTTTTTTAGTATCAGGTAATTGGCCTTTCTGATCAAACTGGGTTGGGTGGCGTTCGGCTTCGTGGATGCGTCCCACCACAAATGGGCGGTCAACATTGCCGTCAAAGAAGTCGATGACAACAATCTCACCAACACGTGGCAGGAAGCGTGCGCCATAACCCGCACCTGCCCATGGGGTCAGCACATCCACCCAAGCGGAGTCGGTGTCATTGTCGTTACTTCCCGCTCCACCGTCATGACTATGGTCGTCAGTTCGGGTAAACAAGAAACGGACTTTAATGCGTCCCCACTGGTCGACATGGATGCTTTCGCCTTCTAGCCCCACCACTCTAGCGCGCTGCGGGTGAGCGGCTGGTCGGTGCTCTAGTGGGTTATATTCAGGCACAGCTTTAATATTGCGACGAACCACGTTCAGCTCAGCATAGTGGCGCTGCTCAGGGTTTTGGCTATCGAGTTGGGCTGCCTTGAGCTTGTCTTTTGGTAATAAACGCTCAAGTTGCTGTTGTAATTCTTTCGGTAAATTATTCTGGTTGTAGTAGTGCTTGCTTAAGATTAAAAATTCTTTATCGGCACTGTCATGTTGGTCGAGTTCCGGGTGATCATTAAGTTCAAACCAGTAACCGACCTGTGCATCACGGACGTTACCTGAAACCGTAAACTGTTTCGAACTTAGGTAATGATAAGCATTGATGTGCTGGTTCAGCTGTTCAATCTGGTTATTGCCTGAAGCTGTAGCTTGGTCTTTACCATTTAAGTCCTGCATCCACGCGGGGCTGACATGCCATGCATCTTCAAGGTTTAAGCTGGCATTGTCATAGTGTTCGCTGTGCTTTTGTGTGCCTTGTACGCTGCCACTGCCTTCTTCTTGTTGCAGCGCATCGGCTTGCCAACGTTGAATATGAACAGACGTTGGCTGCAAGCTTCGCTCTGCCTTGACTTGAGTAATGGTATCAAACTGTTCTGTCGCACTGCTGCGTTGGTAGCGGAGACTACGACGTTCAAGTGCCTGATAGTTTTGGTTATCATCAATTAAACGTAACATTTGTGGCTGAATGGAAGCATTCGGGTCAGTGACAAAAAGTTGCGATTCATCGACCAACCAGTTAATGCCTTCACTACGCCATAAACGGGTTAAAAAGTCATAATCGCTTTCGTTTGACTGCATCACAAATGGACGCACATCATAGTCTTTGGTTAAGCCAGATGTGTCGAGTGTTAAGCTTGCGGCAAATAACGGGCTTTTCCCCTGCCATTCTTTAAATAGAATTTCGCTAATATCGCGCACGCTTTTGTTCATAAACACGCGGCTATTACGGCGTTTATGCCAGAGTGCAGTTGGGTCTTTTAAGGTGAGGTTATAAATGGTGAGTGAGCCGTCGCTTTGCCCTTGGCTCGCTTCGGTAATAATGCCCGTGGTTCTAAAGAACTGGCCTGTATCGGTGACTTGATCTACGGCAACCTGACAGCCAATAAATTGTTTTAATGCAATATGTGCGTTTGTCGATAGACACAGTAACTCAGCAACGCTACCTTGATTGAGGGTATGTTCACCCTCAATGCGTTGCAAGAAAACTTGCTGATTTAAAGACTGATTTGAGAATTGGATATGAACAGCGCGATTTTGTGAAACAAGGCCTAAACGCTCCAATATACTCGACACACTCATCTGCATTTTTATTATCAATCAAACTTATATTTAGGCCGCATTTTAATTAAAAAAAGACTAATCTGTCTATCTATACTCATTTTCAAAATGTAACTAGTCTAAATATGCAGTTTTAGGTTAATTTTTTATTAAATAGGTATTTAAACCGTAAAATCAGATCATTTTAAAGCACTATAAACCAACCAAATATATTTAATATTTTTCTTTTATATTCAAATAGATATTGAAGAAAACAACTACTCAAATTAATAAAATGCAGGATGAGATATGAAAATAAAAAATACTACTTTTTATATATTTACGATGATTTTCTCTCTTCATTCTTCAGCATTTGCTGAACCGAGCGTGGCCGATATTCAATATCGTGCAGAACAAGGACAATCCGTTGCTCAATATCATCTGGGGATGATGCTTTTAAGTGGCGAACAAGGCGTTGTTAAAAACTATGAGCAAGCGTTTAAATGGCTAACTGTGGCTGATCAAAATGGAAGTATGGGGGCAAAATATAGTTTAGGGATGATGTATTACACAGGCACGGGCGTCGAAAAAGATGCCAAGCGCGCTTTTGATTATTTTACTAAGGCTGCGGCCAAGGACCATGCGAAAGCACAATATAACTTAGGGGTGTTATATGACAGAGGTGAAGGAACTGCGCAAGATTATGGAAAGGCGTTTGAATGGTTTAGTCGTGCTGCCAAGCAAGGCTACCCACCCGCAGAATATAATTTAGCTCATCTATATAAAAAAGGTCACGGCGTCTCACAAAGCGATGAGCAAGCACTTAAGTGGTACACCAAAGCGGCTGAGCACAATGAAAGCGATGCTCAGTACAACTTGGCCCAGATGTATTTAAATGGTGAAGGCACACCGAAAAACCTACAACTGGCAAAGAAATGGTTTCAGCACGCTGCCGATGCAGGTGATTCGGATGCTAAAGAAATGCTTAAAAGTTTAGAATAGGCAGCTATCTCTATAATATTTTATTTATAAGATACTGAACCCTATTATTAATAAGATTATTTTATTATTTATTTTTTCTAATTAAATATAAATATTAATCCTATTATTTTAAAAATACATTTAGTTTTATTATTAAATCAAAAATATTTTAAACATTAAATTGACGTAATTAAAATCACCGATTATTATCTCGTTGCTGGCCTACATTGCCAGACGGTTTTGACAGACCGTAACTCGTAGCGGGTTATAGTTCTACTATAATTCGTTAGACCCTTGCGTCCCCTTTTCTTTGCGGTAGGATGATCTGACCCCATAAAGTTGGACAGTTAGTTAAGCAGTTTTTAAAAACTGGTTTCTATATTGTACAGGGGATAAACCTTGTAGCTTCACCTTGATTCTCTCATGATTATAATAATGAATGTACTCTCGTATAGTTTTCTCTAACTCATCAGTTGATTGAAATTTTTCACCATGAAAGCACTCCGATTTTAATATTCCAAAGAAGCTTTCTATTACAGCATTATCTAAGCAATTTCCTTTACGAGACATACTTTGAATTAAACCATGTTGCTTT
>NZ_GG753605.1:101473-175005 GCF_000163635.1 Acinetobacter sp. SH024
CTTATCAAGAAGCATTTGTACAGCCTTGATTTTAAATTCGGAAGAGTAGTAGGTTTTTTTAGTTTTAACATTCAGGCCATCTTCACCTTGTGCCTTATAGTTTTCAATCCATAAGCGGATGGTTTGGAGATCTACATTAAATTCTTGTGAAAGGATTTTATATCCTTTACTTCCCTCTAAATAAGCTTGAATGACTTTTAATTTTAACTCTTTTGAATGCTTCGGAATTGGCATAGAGCACACCTCATAAGTTTTAAAAGTCTAACTTATGGGGTGCAGTTCAGGACGGGAGGGGGACGCCCCGTGCGTGCTGGTTCTACGAGTCCAGTCTGTCAACCCCCTTTCGTTCTACCACCATAAATTAATTCGCGGTAATCTGGTGGTAGGACTCCATAAATTATAAGGAGTTGACCATGACACTTTTCAAACTTATTCCCTCTCCTGCTTAATCATTTTATTTATTTAAAATTTAGGTTTTTTATTGCCTAGTTTTTAAATTTATAAATTATTTTTATTTTAAAAATTTAATTATTTTATTTTCCTACATACATTGGAGGATTAACTATTACCCAAAAATTATTTTAAGCCTTAAAACAAATTATATTTTTATTCTACTCATAGATATAAATCATTATGAGAATAATATGACAATTTATAAATCTATTATGGCTTTAAGTTTGGTTGTAGCGAGCTTGGGAATTTCGGGTTGTAACTTACATACTCAGCAGGAGTTTGAAAAAATTTGCCTGTCGGGTGGACACACTAAGACCAGTTGTGGATGTATTTATCAGCGACTTGAACAAACCTACTCCCCTAAGCTCATGCAGCAGCTTAAACATGTCAGTTTGCAAAGTCCTGTTCTCCCACGGGACTTTGCCCCTACTTTCTTTAGCGTCATGCAGCGGTGTGACAAAAGTAGTCTGGGCTAAGCGTTTGGCTTAGCTCTTTATCTCTGTGTTGCAATGGTTTATTACTTTAAATCAGCGCAAAAGATTAAAGTCTGTTGCGGCACAGGGGCCTAAAGTTGAATTCAAAATAATATATATCGAAAGCGATCTTGTACGTTTTTTCCTACAAGCTTTTAAGGATTTTGCGGATTGGCGACACCCTGCTTTTTTCCTAATATGAACTCATACAGGAACAGGATGTTCCGGAACACAAAACAACAATAATAGGTTCATGCACCAGGAGCGTGAGATACGACAGGAGTCATATCTAGCAACCAAATACGAAAAAGCTCGACAGGATGTCGGGCTTTTTTTATGTTCATTTAAAAACAACTTAAAGAAAATTCTTATATTGTTTTATGCACAACATACCTTTGAACTACTTGGTTGAGAGTAATTTCGGAATCAAGACGACCATTGTTTGCTTGAATAGTTTTTGCAGAAGCTAAATTAGATTTATAACAATGTATATGTAACTCCGTTAGGCCTAGCTTCCATGCCTCCTGAATTGTAAGCTCTAACAATTTCGAGCCAAAATTCTGTCCACGTTTAGAAGGACGAATACCTAAACCAATATGTCCACCACAATATTCAATCTGTTCATTGAGTTTAAGTCGCAAGTTAGACGCGCCAATAATTTCATTATCCTCTACTAACCAATATGTAATGTTGGGAACATGCCCTTCTTCTAGGGATTCCCCATTTTCATAATCTCTCAGTTTATTCAAAAATGATTCAAAATTTGTATGGTCAAACTCCGTTGTCAAAGGGTGACGATCTTCATCTGCCAATTCATTAATATAGTTGTTATAGCTCTCTTTAAACCTTAAATGAGGTTTTACCAACATAACGGTCATTTATTGATTACTCCCGATAAAATTGTTCTTTTTACAACCAAACTTAAACATAACATATTGTTATCAATAGCAACTCTTATACTTCTCAACATCTTAAATGATTAGGTATAAAAGTAAGCCCCCTCTGTAACTACAAAACGCCTCACACCATGTTTCAATGTACGTTTTATCCTACAAACTTTTAGGGATTTTGCGGATTGGCGACTTCCTTCTTTTTTCCTATGATGAGTTCATACAGGAACAGGATGTTCCGGAACATAAAACAACAATAATAGGTTCAAGCACCAGGAGCGTGAGATACGACAGGAGTCATATCTAGTACCCAAATACGAAAAAGCCCAACAGGATGTTGGGCTTTTTTTATTGCTGTTTAAAAATATGTTTATGCTAAGCCTATAGAGGACTATGCGCCTGTTCTTGCTTTTTATGGCGGATCCAACGTACCGCTAAAATAATCGCAATCAGCACTACTACCGCAACAAGTGCAGGCACTAACATGGCCGAAACCGAAAGTAAGATCGCTCCAATCCACTCACCTGTCGCAACGACAAAATTCCCTAAACCACCCGTAGTTGCAGTTGAAACACCGCGTGCAGCAACGGTACTCATTTGCACCACACCTGCCGTACCACCGCCCACAATAATCGCTGCCGCCCAACTGGCAAACTGAGACATTTCTCCGCTACTCACCGCCATTGTCGCTAATGTACCCGCAATCATCGCCGCAGGAGTCGCGACTGTGTCTAAGGCATTATCGACCCACGGAATATAGTAGGCTGCAACTTCACACACCGTTGCCACACCTAAAGCTAAACACACCGATGGCAGAGCTAACCATTCAAAACCTTTTGATGGTTCAAACCATCCCATCATGGTTGCAATGCTCATAACCAGTAGCGGCACAAACACGCGAAAACCGCAGGCAGCGCTCAGCCCCAAGCCAATACATAAACCCAATATTGTTTCCATAACGGTTTCCTTTTCATGCCCATCACGGGTCTTGTTATGTAAGTCTTATTTTTAAATTAACAAAAAAGCCCCATCAGGTGACAGGGCTTTTTGTTAAATGCGAACGCAAATATTATTTCATTCTTAACGTTTAAATTGCGTGCAGTAGCATTTCGTGCAAGGTGGTAAAGGGTCGGTATTAATTTCTAAAAACACTCTATGTCCGCACTGAGCACAGAAGTAGAAGCCTGTTCCGGGTTTTTCGCCAGCTGTTACCATGATTACATTCCTATAATCGTATATATATTAAACAGGAATATAACCCACTTAAAGTGAATGTCAATTGTCCATTTCGCCCGATGATGATGGCATAAATGCAAAAAATGTTATTTGTACGATTTATCTTACATAGATTTAGGGATTTAGCCGATTGGCTATCCTCTGCTTTTTTTCTAATATGAACTCATACAGGAACAGGATGTTCCGGAACACAAAACAACAATAATAGGTTCAAGCACCAGGAGCGTGAGATACGACAGGAGTCATATCTAGCAACCAAATACGAAAAAGCCCGACAGGATGTCGGGCTTTTTTTATGTTTTTATTTTATACAACATCTGTATCCCAGTTATAGAAAACATCGTATTCATCTGCATATTTACTTATCGTATTTTGTATTACTCTACTAATTTCTTCATTAATATTTTCATTACTTCGAGTAAATATAAGAGTTCTATCTATCATTAGTTCACCTTTATCAATCCTAAATTTATTTTTTGATATTTTCTCAGGTTTACCAATAATTGTTAGAATTGCTCCTATGGCATGACTACCTAATCTGCAAAATATAGCCGAAGTCGAACTTGTTTTCTCAAATTCGAATATGTGATTACTGTCTACCTCACACTCGACTCTAAAATCACACTTATTTGTTTTAGTAATTATAGTATGGAACTGTTCAATTTCTTCTCTATAATTATATAACTCCTGAATAGAAATAAATATTTCATCATAAATTTTGCTTTGAAAACATATTTCTAATGCCTTGTTCAATAGATCATCAAATATACTTAGCTCTCTTTTTATAAATTTACTTTTAGATGAAGAAACTACAGTTTCAAAATTTTCTATGATTAGTTCAATAATGAATTCTTGGTTATCTCTGCTCATCAATTCAATTAAGCCAATAGCATCTTTTAGTTTCTTTAACTCAAATCTCCTATCGTCACCTAAGTTAAACTTATAATTAGATTGTTTTTTATATGGCTCAAAAGTCATATCAAAGAAATCGCCAACAACTCGAAATTTTGAAAATTTCCTAAACTCATTAAAACTAAAAGGTGAGTTATAAAAATCTATATCAAAAACTAAGCCAGTAGAGAGACTATCTTCTTTAAATCTAATTTTTCCTTTTTTTGGTGGTTGCACACTCAAACTTAGTTTTGCTTTAGGTATTTCAAAATTCGACTTTTTAGATGGGATACCAAATCGCTTTTCAATATTAACTAAGTTTTGGACATCTAAATCCTCTTCTAATCCTAAAGAAACATCAATGATTCTCTGAATACCCTCTTCACCTTCAAGGGAAAATTGAACTGTTCCATACCCATCCTCAAAACCACACTCTTGTAAATATTTATTTTTACTAGCTATGTAATCAGAATAGTTTTCACCGATATATTTCAACAAATTTTGTTTTAGATTTTCCCCATCTAATTTTTCAAGTCTGTGCTGTTCACTATAAGTAAGAGTAATTGTCTTTTTATTTAAATCCTTATTTTTTTCACTTTGTTCTATTTGATGAACTCTTTTAAGAATTTTATAAACCAACTCATTATCTATATGTAAAACAAATGCATTTTGTGCTTCATTCTTCCCATCAAATTCTAGAAAAACGTAAAATGCTGGCATTTGCACAGTTGCCATCCGTCTAAGATTTGATACTGTAATAGCGAGTTTTCTATCCTTTTTATCTGTTGCTTTAACTTGAACTTTACATTCAAAAGCTGATTTATGTAATTCATGAGTAGTTATATTTGAAGATATTGGGAATTCTACATAGTAGTCCCATCCTGTTTTATCAATTGCCGAACCATTAGCAATTAATCCAACTTGAGCACACCACATTGCAAAGGTGCTTTCACCTAATTGTCCTAAATCTCGCATATACACTCAAATATAAGCTATAAAAAAACCCCATCATCAAGATAGGGTTCTTTTGAATAATTTTCAATCAGCTATAGACTAAATTAAGCCACTTGGCCTTCTAAAAAGTCTTGCGCAAAACGCTGTAATACACCGCCCGCTTCATATACAGAAACTTCTTCTTCTGTATCTAAACGGCAAGTCACAGGCACTTCAAGAATCTCTTCTTTACCATCCGCTGTAGCACGTTCAATCACTAAAGTTAAAGTCGAACGCGGCGCGATATTACCAATCACGCTATAAAGCTCTGTGCCATCTAGTTTTAACGTCTTGCGGTTTACACCCGGTTTAAACTCAAGTGGTAACACGCCCATACCCACCAAGTTGGTACGGTGAATACGCTCAAAACCTTCTGCCACAATCGCTTCAACACCAGCAAGGCGTACACCTTTTGCAGCCCAGTCACGGCTTGAACCCTGACCGTAGTCAGCACCCGCAATAATAATTAACGGTTGCTTACGGTTCATGTAGGTTTCAATCGCTTCCCACATACGCATTACTTCGCCTTCTGGCTCTACACGCGCTTTTGAACCTTGCTTAATGGTGCCGTCTGAGCGAACCACCATTTCGTTATACAGTTTCGGGTTGGCAAATGTTGCACGTTGTGCAGTCAAATGGTCACCACGGTGCGTTGCGTATGAGTTGAAGTCTTCTTCTGGTACGCCCATTTTGTGAAGGTATTCACCCGCAGCCGAGTCCATCAAAATCGCATTTGAAGGCGACAAGTGGTCAGTGGTGATGTTGTCACCCAAAATCGCAAGTGGACGCATGTTCGCCAAAGTACGTGGTGCAGCCAACGCCCCTTCCCAATATGGTGGACGGCGGATGTAAGTACTTTGCGGACGCCAGTCGTAAAGTGGGCTCTTCGCTTGCTCAACTTCGCCCAAGTCAAACATTGGAATGTAGACTTTACGGAACTGTTCAGGCTTCACAGCTTCTTTAACTAGCGCATCAATTTCAGCATCAGATGGCCAGATGTCTTTGAGGTAAATCGGGTTACCGTCTTTGTCATGACCTAACGCATCTTTTTCGATGTCGAAACGGATCGTACCTGCAATTGCATATGCCACAACTAATGGTGGAGATGCCAAGAACGCCTGTTTTGCATATGGATGGATACGGCCATCGAAGTTACGGTTACCAGACAGTACTGCTGTTGCGTACAAGTCACGGTCAATAATTTCTTGTTGAATAACCGGATCTAACGCACCCGACATACCGTTACACGTTGTACAAGCATAAGCCACAATACCAAAACCAAGTTGCTCTAAGTCTTTTAGAACGCCTGCTTCTTCAAGGTAAAGTGCAGCTGCTTTTGAACCCGGTGCAAATGATGATTTCACCCAAGGTTTACGAACTAAACCTAGCTCATTTGCCTTACGTGCCAATAAACCTGCCGCCACAGTGTTACGTGGGTTAGAAGTATTGGTACATGAAGTAATGGCAGCAATAATGATTGCACCATCTGGCATTAAGCCATCAGAACGGTTTTCAACGACACCCGCAATGCCTTTCTCTTTTAGGTCGGCAGTTGAAACACGTGCATGTGGGTTTGATGGGCCAGCAATGTTACGTGTGACTGTCGATAGGTCAAAACGAAGTACACGTGGGTACTCTGCTTTGGTCATGTCAGATGCCCAAAGGCCGATTTCTTTTGCGTACTGTTCAACCAATGCCACTTGAGTATCTTCACGGCCTGTTAGGCGTAAGTAGTCGATTGTGTTTTGGTCGATGTAGAACATCGCAGCCGTAGCACCATATTCTGGAGTCATGTTCGAAATGGTTGCACGGTCGCCCACAGACATGCTGTCAGCACCTTCACCAAAGAACTCAAGGTAAGCACCCACTACGCGCTCTTTACGCAAGAATTCAGTTAAAGCAAGTACGATATCCGTTGCAGTAATGCCTGCCTGACGCTGACCTACAAACTCAACACCAATAATGTCTGGCAGACGCATCCAAGATGCACGGCCTAACATTACGTTTTCAGCTTCTAAGCCACCAACACCCACAGAAATTACGCCTAAAGCGTCTGTATGTGGCGTGTGTGAGTCTGTACCTACGCATGTGTCTGGGAATGCTACGCCATCACGCGCCTGAATCACCGGAGACATTTTCTCTAGGTTAATCTGGTGCATAATGCCGTTCCCCGCAGGGATCACATCGACATTTTTAAATGCTGTTTTGGTCCACTCAATAAAGTGGAAACGGTCTTCGTTACGGCGGTCTTCAACAGCACGGTTTTTTGCAAAAGCGTCTGGGTCAGCACCACCGTATTCCACCGCTAAAGAGTGGTCAACAATCAGCTGAGTCGGCACAACTGGGTTGACTTTAGATGGGTCACCGCCTTTGTCAGCAATCGCATCACGTAAACCTGCAAGGTCAACCAAAGCAGTTTGACCCAAGATGTCATGACACACTACGCGCGCAGGATACCAAGGAAAGTCCAAGTCCTGACGGCGTTCAATCAACTGTGTTAAATAAGCAGTTAAGTTCTCGGCATCGGCACGGCGTACCAATTGCTCAGCGAGTACTTTAGAGGTGTAAGGCAGTTTTTCGTATGCGCCTGGCTGAATATCTTCAACGGCCTGACGCACGTCGTAATATTCAAGCTGGGTTCCTGCCAGCGGTTTACGGTATTTTGTGTTCATTAACCACGCTCCGCCAATGGTTTAAATTCGAGGTTTTCAGGGCCTGTGTAGTTCGCGCTTGGACGAATGATTTTGCCATCTTGGCGTTGTTCAATCACGTGCGCTGACCAACCTGCTGTACGTGCAATTACGAATAACGGTGTAAACATTGCAGTTGGAACACCCATCAAGTGATAGCTCACCGCACTGAACCAGTCGAGGTTCGGGAACATGTTTTTCACTTCTTTCATCACTGCTTCTAAACGCTCAGCGATGAGGTACATTTTGGTGTTTTCTTGCGCTTGTGCCAAGTCGTGCGCAACTTTCTTGATCACTTCGTTACGTGGGTCAGAAACTGTATAGACAGGGTGACCAAAACCGATCACAACTTCTTTATTTTCAACACGTTTACGGATGTCAGCTTCTGCTTCGTCTGCGTTGTCGTAACGTTGTTGAATCACGAATGCAACTTCGTTTGCACCACCGTGCTTAGGTCCGCGAAGTGCACCAATACCGCCTGTAATTGCCGAGTACATGTCAGAACCTGTACCTGCAACCACACGTGAGGTAAATGTAGATGCGTTGAACTCATGCTCAGCATACAAAATAAGAGAGGTATGCATTGCTTGAATCCATTCTTCAGATGGTTTTTCGCCATGAAGCAAATGTAAGAAATGCGCTGCAATTGAGTCGTCATCTGTTTCAACTTCAATACGACGACCGTTATTGCTGAAGTGATACCAATAAAGCAGCATTGAGCCTAGGCATGCCATTAATTTATCAGCAATGTCTTTTGCGCCCGCTTCGTTGTGGTCTTCGTGTTCTGGTGTTAAACAACCTAGCACTGAAACACCTGTACGCATCACGTCCATTGGGTGTGCAGACGGTGGTAATTGTTCAAGTGCTGTTTTAAGCGCTGCTGGTAAGCCACGAAGTGCTTTTAATTTTGCTTTATAGGCTTTGAGTTCAGCTTTGTTTGGTAATTTGCCATGTACGAGCAAGTGAGCAACTTCTTCAAACTGGCTACCTGCTGCAAGGTCAAGAATGTCATAGCCACGGTAGTGCAAGTCGTTACCGCTACGTCCTACGGTACAAAGTGCTGTGTTGCCTGCAACTTGTCCGCTAAGTGCAACTGATTTTTTTGGTTTGAAGCCTGTTGTTGTTTCATTTGAGCTCATAAGATTGTCCTTTCCTATCTATCTGAATTTATTTATTAAGCACGACGGAGTCGTACCATTTTCACTTCTTATTTCAGGATTAACCTTCGGTTCGACCTACTTTTCTTTCGGGAAAAGTAGGCAAAACGATTGTCATCTGCAAAACTCGTCCACAACCATCGAATATCCTATCTATCGCAGAATCAATTTTAAAAAATGTAGTCCTGCCTCAAACAGTTGCAGATGACGCCTCCGAGTATCAGATTCCAATTAATCAACTTTTTAATTTATTACTTCTTTTTAGCAAATGCGTTGTCTAAGTAGTCTTCAAACGCATAGTAATTAATGCGTTCATATAGCTCTTTACGCGTTTGCATAATATCAATCACGTTCTTTTGCGTGCCTTCTTTACGTAAGGTTTCATACACAGTTTCGGCTGCCTTGTTCATGGCACGGAAAGCAGAAAGCGGATAAAGCGCAAGGCTTACATCGGCAGATGCTAACTCTTCAGTGGTAAACAGTGGTGTAGAACCAAACTCTGTGATGTTTGCTAAAATCGGTGCGCCAGTCTTCTGAGCAAATTGCTTGTACATATCAAGCTCAGTAATTGCTTCAGGGAACAACATGTCTGCGCCCGCTTCGATGTAGGCACCCGCACGGTCAATTGCAGCTTGTAAGCCATCTACTGCCAATGCGTCGGTACGTGCCATAATCACGAAGCTGTCATCACCACGCGCATCAACCGCAGCTTTAATACGGTCAACCATTTCTTCTTGAGTCACAATGGCTTTGTTCGGACGGTGACCACAACGTTTTGCGCCCACTTGGTCTTCAATGTGCATTGCCGCAGCACCAAACTTGATGAGTGCTTTTGTCGTACGGGCAATGTTAAATGCAGAAGCACCAAAACCTGTGTCCGCATCGACCAATAACGGAAGATCACATACATCAGTAATACGGCGTACGTCTGTCAACACATCATCAAGGTTACTGATTCCCAAATCAGGTAAGCCTAAAGAACCAGCTGCTACACCACCACCTGATAAGTAAATCGCTTTATAACCTGCACGTTTTGCCAAAAGTGCATGATTGGCATTGATGGTTCCAACCACTTGTAATGGCTTTTCTTGGGCTACTGCATCGCGAAATAGCTGACCTGCGGATTGTTTAGCCATTGTTATGTTCTCCTTGTGCTTGTAGCAGTGTTTGCTCAATAATTTTGTAAGAAGCATTGATATGTCGATGCATGAGCAGCTCGGCAAGTTCACCATCACCTTCTGCAATTGCATCTAAAATACGGATATGTTCGTCCCAAGCTTTGCTAGGTCGATCGGGTGTGTTTGAAAATTGAATTCGGTACATACGGATGAGGTGATAAAGCTCATCACATAGCATTTTTTCTAGCGTTTTATTGCCACTACTTTTGATAATGCAGTAGTGAAAATCGTCCTGCCCTTCTTGCAAGTAATATCCCTTACCTGCTTTAAAGTTTTCATCTTCGGCATGCATACGTAATACATCACGTAGCGCCAAAATTTGCTTTTTATCAATATGCTGTGCCGCAAGTTTGCAAGCCAAACCTTCTAAAGACGCACGAATCTGGTAAAGCTCTTTAAACTGTTGCAGTGAAAGCGAAACCACGCGCGCACCCACGTGTGCAGTACGCTCAACCAAACGTTGCCCTTCAAGGCGATGAATCGCTTCACGTAATGGCCCACGGCTAATTCCATAAGTGCGTGCCAGCTCAGGCTCAGAAATCTTGCTACCTGCCGGAATTTGACCCAAAACAATCGCCGTCTGTATTTGTTTAAATACATGCTCGGTCAGTGTTCTTCCCTGACTTTGTAATGGCTCTGGTGCGTAGGTCAAATCTTGCATATTGTCGACAATTTTTAATCAATTATGAGTTTTATAGCGGTATGAATGAAAAAAATCAAGGTGATTGTTGACACTTTACAGAACGCATCAGGTCAATTTTTATAGCCTGACCGCTTATATCACCTTATATTTAAAGCATTAAACCACTTACAAATTAGTCTTTATAAAACAGATATTTAATATTATTTTACCTATAAATTTATGATACTTTTTTAGTTGCTTTTCGACCTCTAATCTTTTGTTTCAAACTTTAGTCTACAACCAATGTATTACAGCAAGATTGTAGACAATCTGCTTGAATGAAAGCATGAGTTAGAAATTAGTTTCTATTTACCGTAATTTCTTTTAAATCTTTTTATCATTTTCATCCAGAAAATATCGATATTAGTGAAATTATCAGGTGCTTCACGGTAGCTTTATTGATACATTATTGAGCATCGACATAGTTGTGGCGTATTTTTCGAGACAGAAAAAACCCAGCACTATGCATATTGTTGAATGAAAGGACTTTTTTGATGTTTCAACATATCCCCCCATACGCAGGCGATCCAATTCTCTCTTTAATGGAACAGTTCAATGCTGACACTCGTTCTGGAAAAGTGAACTTGAGTATTGGTCTTTATTATAACGAAGACAGCATTGTTCCTCAGTTAGAGACCATTATCGAGGCGCAAAAGCGTATTGAGCCTAAAAACGGTAAAACCAAACTTTATTTGCCAATGGAAGGCTTCAAACCTTACCGTGAAGCAATTCAAGCACTTTTATTTGGTGCAAACAGCCCGGCAGTTAAAGCTGGCCGTGCTGTAACCATCCAAACACTTGGTGGTTCAGGTGCATTAAAAGTTGGTGCAGATTTTTTAAAAACTTATTTCCCAAATTCAGACGTTTGGGTAAGCCAACCAACTTGGGATAACCACGTTGCGATTTTCAATGGCGCTGGTATCAAAACTCATTTCTACCCATATTTCGATAACGAAACGCGTGGTGTAGATTTTGACGGTATGCTTTCTACACTTAAAACTTTGCCTGAGCAAAGCATTGTGTTATTGCACCCATGCTGCCATAACCCAACTGGTGCTGACTTAAACCCAGCACAATGGGACCAAGTGATTGCAGCATTAAAAGACCGTAACCTTATTCCATTCCTAGACATCGCTTACCAAGGTTTTGGTGACGGTATGGAAGAAGATGCGTATGCAATTCGTGCTTTAGACCAAGCGGGTCTAAACTTCATTGTGAGCAACTCTTTCTCTAAAATCTTCTCTTTATATGGCGAACGCGTTGGCGGCTTAACTTTCGTATGTGACGATGCAGAAGCTGCTCAGTGTACATTCGGTCAGTTAAAAGCGACTGTACGCCGTATTTACTCTAGCCCTCCTACTACAGGCGCTTGGTTAGTTGATGAAGTGTTAAATGACGCTGAACTTAACCAACAATGGCAAGGTGAAGTAAAAGAGATGCGTGAGCGTATTATTAAAATGCGTAGCATCTTGAAAGACGAACTTACTAAAGCATTACCAGACCGTGACTTTAGCTACCTTGTAAACCAAAAAGGTATGTTCAGCTACACAGGTCTAACTGCTGAGCAAGTTGATATCTTGCGTGAAGAATATGCAATCTACTTAGTACGTAGTGGCCGTATTTGTGTAGCAGGTTTAAACATGAACAATGTTTACACTGTTGCTAAAGCAGTTGCAGAAGTACTTGCTAAATCTGTAGAAGCTGCATAAGACATCTACAAAAAAAGGCGCTTCGGCGCCTTTTTTAATGTCTCGATATTACGATTTAGCTTTGCCCCAATATTTCAGTTTTGAGGTATGTCCAATCCCCACATTAAAGCTATTGGTTGGGTCGAGTTTTTGATAAAAGTTCGCTAAGGCAGGTTTGGCAATGTAAAGGTGCCCAACATTATGCTCTGCCGGATATTCAGCACGGCGCGCGTCCAACAACTTCCACATTTGATGTTCCATTTCTAACGGATCATGGCCCTTTTTAAGAATATAGTCCTGATGGAACACATGACAAAAGAAATGCCCATAATAGAGTTTATGGATGATTTTATTTTCCATCTCGGCCGGCAGTTGCTCTACCCATTCGCGGTCATTACGACGTAACGCAATATCAAGCGCCACAATATCTTCAACTTCACTACGATGCGTATCACGATAACGAATTGCCGCCCCTGCAATAGCAAAACGGTGTAAGAAAGCCTTTCGGCCTTCCTCTTCGCTACATACGAAATAGTTACCTGACTGATGCACTGCAAAATATTCTTTTAAAAACTGCTCGGTCTGAGCTTTTGAATTATTTTCAACACGCAGCACTAAATGATGCTCGTAACGATCTCGATATTCGGTCATACGCTTCGGCAAATGACTCGGTAAAAAGAAGGTAATCGCTTGTAAAATATGATCCGTTAAGCCTTTAATTTTAAATCTTTCTAAAAAGCCATCGACTTTATCTTTCATCGCAAAAGCTTTTGGAACATTGGCTGTGCCAAATTTCTCAATAAATAAGAATGTGTCTTTTCCGTACTTTTCACCAATCAGGTAAGCATCTCGGTGAATATATTCGCCCGCAATCGGCAAGCTTGGCAGTGAGGTCAGTAAGTAACGACGAATCGCTGTTAAATCATCGGCATCATTAGTACCAATATAAAAAACATTGCTCTCTACTTTTTCATAGGTATCAAGGCGTACCGCAAACACACAGACTTTACCAGCCGACCCCGATGCTTCAAACAAACGTGACGGGTCTGCATTAAAACGAGCAGGTGTATCTTCATCAACCTGAGCCACATCATGCGCATAACGATGGTCCGACGCCTGTTTTTCACTGTCATCTAAAATATCTAAGGCTTGGTATTGCTGTTTCTCTAAACGAGTCAAAATTTCTTCAGGAGTCGAACCTAAATTCACCCCTAAGTGGTTCACCAGTTCTAACTGACCAGCAGCGTTCACCTGAGCATATAACGCCAGTTCAGTATACGCCGGGCCACGGCGTACCAATGCACCGCCCGAGTTATTACAGACACCGCCAAGTACTGATGCCCCAATACAAGATGAACCAATCACCGAATGAGGTTCACGGTCATAGCCTTTTAAAATTTGCTCTAAATTATCTAAGGTCGCACCCGGCAAACAAATCACTTGCTTACCGTCATGAATGACCTGAATGCCCTTTAATCGGCGCGTACTCATCACCAAAACAGGACGGTCATAATCATCGCCATATGGGGTTGAACCACCAGTGAGTCCTGTATTGGCCGCCTGCATAATCACAATACAGTCTGCCTCAATTGCAGCCTGCAACACTTGCCATTGCTCTAGCAAGGTCCCCGGCACCACCACAGCAAGCACTTTCCCCTCACCAAAACGACGACCTTGGCGGTACTGACGCGTACTTTGATCATCGGTCAAAACATAAGAACGCCCTACAATATTCTGTAAACGTTCGATCACTGCTTGAGGAGAAAATGTTTGCATGATGGTTTCCTTTTGGTCATCCATTTATCAAATTAGACCAACACGACGGGATCTTACCGTTTGTAATTTATAATTTAATTAGCTCATTCCCTAATGTGAATCAGCCCTGTTTTTACTATCGTGGTTGGCGGCATGGATGCCGCCGTTTCGATGCGGTAGCAAGGACTTACCATCATCGAAACTAAAGTTTTTGGTTACTTTTTTAAAAAAGTAACGGCAATTAGCTACTTACATTGAACTTTCCCGATAAGGCTCTGTCGTGCCAATATCATCAAAGTTAATACAGAAACGTTAGAGCTTCATCACCTGTACTAAACAATCCGCATTAATATCCGAAATTGACTTAGCACCCGTGAGCGTCATCGCAACTCGCATTTCTTTATCAATTAAATCAAGCAAGTTCGACACTCCTTGCCCACCTGCTGCTGCCAAGGCATAAACAAACGCACGGCCAAGTAAAACCGTATCGGCACCGAGTGCCAACATACGCACCACGTCTAAACCATTACGGATGCCTGAGTCAGCCAAAATCGCCAAATCACCTTTAACTGCGTCGGCAATTGCAGGTAATGCACGAGCAGATGACATCACGCCATCTAACTGACGACCGCCATGATTTGATACCACAATCCCGTCAGCACCAAAACGCACAGCATCTTTGGCATCTTCAGGATCTAAAATGCCTTTAATCACCATTGGGCCATCCCAGAACTCACGTATCCACTCAAGGTCTTTCCATGAAATGGATGGGTCAAAGTTCGAGCCTAACCAACCAATATAATCTTCAAGCCCAGTCGGCTTACCTAAATATTTAGAGATATTTCCCAAGTCGTGCGGACGACCCATTAAGCCCACATTCCATGACCAATGTGGGTGGAACATGGACTGCATATAACGACGCATCGCAGCATTTGGCCCACTCATACCCGAATGAGCATCACGGTAACGTGCACCCGGCACAGGCATATCTACGGTAAATACCAGTGTTGAGCAGCCTGCTGCTTTTGCACGCTCCAAAGCATTACGCATAAAACCACGGTCACGTAATACATAAAGCTGGAACCACATTGGACGGTTAATTGCAGGTGCAACTTCTTCAATCGGACAAACAGAAACTGTTGAAAGCGTAAATGGAATGCCCTTTTTGTCGGCTGCCATCGCTGCCTGCACTTCACCACGGCGCGCATACATACCTGTTAAACCGACAGGAGCTAATGCAACTGGCATCGACAGCGTTTCATTAAACAGTTTTGTCTCTAAACTTAACGCGGACATGTCATTCAGCACACGTTGACGCAATGCAATTTCTGACAAATCTTGTACGTTACGCTTTAAGGTATATTCTGAATACGCTCCACCATCAATGTAGTGAAATAAAAATGGAGGTAAGCGACGTTGTGCCGCAGCACGATAATCATTGCCAGAAGAAATAATCATTTTGAATCAACTCTATTTAAACGATTTGCACGTTTCTGACGAGCTTCATCTTCATCCAGAGAACGCACATGATTAATCACAAATTCAATATGACCGCAGACAGCTTGGCGTGCGGCTTCGGGATCTTTACGATCAATAGCATCCATCACCTGAAAATGCTGCTCGCTGAGCAAGTCACCATTGACCGGATCGTTATAAACTTTCTTACGTCCTAACAAGACGTTGTATTGCAGCAAATCAAACAGGCTACGCATCATTTGAATCAGCACCACATTATGAGATGCTTCAGCAATCGCTAAGTGGAATTCAGCATCGGCCACCGCAGCCTGTGCTGAGTCACCCGCATTTTGATGGCGACTAATTTCATTAAAATAATGATGGATTTTGGCGCGATCTTCAGGCGTTGAGCGTAATGCGGCATACCAAGCTGTGCCACCCTCAAGCAATAACCGCGCCTCTTGCACATCAAAACGGTACAGCGGATCTTCTTCAATCAGGTTACTAATCGGGTTCACAATCAGTTGCTGTGGCCACTGTTCAGGTAACTGCTGAATATAAGTCCCATCGCCACGGCGGCTACTGAGCACCCCTTGACTATTGAGCTGTTGAATTGCTTCACGCAAAGACGGACGAGAAACTCCTAAGCTAGTTGCAAGCTGGCGTTCGGCAGGCAAACGGTCACCTTTTTTCATGTGACGCTCTTCAATTAATGCCTGCAATTTCATGACCACTTGATCGGAGATTCTCATCGCGTTTCCTTCACTGGAGTTATGGAATCATCCACGGAACAAGATAAGCCTGAACCGTAATAATGATGCCAACAAAGACAGTGAATATGATGCTATGTTTTACCGTGAAACGGAACAAGTCAGACTCTTTTCCAACTAAGCCCACCGCTGCACAAGCAATGGCAATCGACTGCGGAGAAATCATTTTACCTGTTACACCACCGCTGGTATTAGCAGCCACCAATAACACTTCCGGAATACCAATTTGCTGCGCTGTAGTTGCCTGTAATGCCGAGAACAAAGCGTTTGAAGAGGTATCTGAACCCGTAAGGAATACACCAAGCCAGCCCAAAAATGGCGAGAAGAAAGTAAACGCATGACCCGTATGCGATAGAGCCAAAGCCAAAGTTGCAGATAAACCTGAATAGTTCGCAATAAAAGCAAACGCTAAGACCATACCAATGGAGTAAATCGGTGTTTTCAACTCATTGAGTGTTTCACCAAAGGTTGTAAGTGCCTCACTTGCTTTCATTTTTAAGAAAATAGTAGTGATGATTGCGGCAATAAAAATTGCAGTACCTGTTGCAGAGAACCAGTCAAACTTATAAATCGCTTCATATGGTTTCATCTCTGCCACAATTGGCGGCATTTTTTCGACCAATTTATGCAAATATGGTACTTCAAGTTTAAAAATCCAATGTTCAAGAGCACCATCTTTTGCAAATAATGCTTTAAATGGCTTAACACTCCAGATCGTCACCATCACGGTTAAGATTGCAAATGGAGACCATGCCTTCACAATTTTGCCAATGCTATAACGTTGAACTGTAGTAGGTTGCTGAGTCAAAGTTTGCCCAGCTTCAGGTTCAAAACGGAAAATATGTTTTGGTTTCCAAACACGGAATAACAAAGTCAGGCTGACCAAAGACGCAATTGCTGCGGTAATGTCTGGTAACTCAGGACCAATGAAGTTAGATGTAAGATACTGGGCAATCGCAAAAGCGCCACCACCGACTAACACCGCAGGCCAAGTTTCTTTAACACCACGCCAGCCATCCATAATCGCCATAATCCAAAACAGCACAATAATGACTAAAAATGGCAACTGACGACCAACCATCTGGCTAATTTCCATAGTGTCTACGCCTGACACCTGCCCCGCCACAATAATTGGAATACCCATTGCACCAAAAGCCACTGGCGCTGTATTTACAATCAAGCATAAACCAGCAGCGTAAAGTGGCTTAAAGCCTAAACCTACAAGGAGTGCAGCGGTAATTGCTACAGGAGCACCAAAACCCGCTGCTCCTTCAAGGAAAGTACCAAATGCAAAACCAACCAATAACATTTGTAGACGTTGGTCTTCGGTAATTGACAAAATACTTGAACGAATAACTTCAAACTGGCCTGTTTTTACCGAAATTTTGTATAGAAAAACTGCCCCAATAATGATCCATGAAATTGGCCATAGACCGTAGAAGAAACCGTAAATGATTGACGCAAAGGCCATTTGGCCCGGCATTTGATAGAAAAAGAGCGCAATCAATAATGCAATAATGACTGTGCCCGTACCCGCGATACTGCCTTTTAAACGAAAAACTGCTAATGCTAAAAAGAAGAAAATAATCGGGATTAATGCAACCGCACTGGACAGCCAAATATTATTTAAAGGGTCATAAAGTTGTTGCCACATATTGAGCATTGTCATCTCCTTGAAATGCCGGGGCGAATTTTTGTACCTTAAATTCTTAAACATTCAACACAATTGGTATGACCAATTAAAAATTAAGTGCAAATGTTGTTCCTTAAACCACAGGAGACATCATAAATGCAGATATTAGCAAGATCAATCATTAAATAGTCACCATAATTGGTAAGACCAATAGTACTAAGTAAAATCAAGCTCTTTCTAATTTAGAAATTTTCTTATTAGACTAAAGTCTTAAAAATACTTTCTTATAAACTTAAATATGACTTACAGAAATGAAGTGAAAAATTTGAATATAAAAACTATAAACATACCTATTTGATGATCTATGTATAATGTGCACACAACTCAAACCACTTGTATTGAATTGAATAATGACTACTTTAACGTGTTTTAAAGCTTATGATATCCGAGGTAAACTCGGCACCGAATTGAATGAAGAAATCGCCTATAAAATTGGCCGCGCATATGGACAAATCTATAAACCAAAGACCGTGGTTGTAGGTTGTGATGTTCGTCTAAGCAGTGAATCTTTAAAACAAGCGACCATCCGCGGTTTAAATGATGCGGGTGTGAATGTGCTTGATTTAGGCATGACAGGAACTGAAGAAGTCTATTTCGCCGCTTTCCATTTAGATGTACAAGGTGGTATTGAAGTAACTGCGAGTCACAACCCAATGGACTATAACGGTATGAAATTGGTTCGAGAAAATGCTCGTCCAATTAGTGCTGATACCGGTTTAAAAGAAATTCAGGCTTTAGCAGAAACCAATAACTTTGAAGAAGTTAGTCAAAAAGGTACAACGCAAAGTTATAACATTTTACCTGAGTTCGTTGATCACTTAATCACCTACATTGAACCTGCAAAAATCCGCCCCCTTAAATTGGTGGTAAACGCAGGTAATGGGGCTGCGGGTCATGTCATTGATGCCATTGAAGAAAAATTTAAAACGCTTAACGTACCTATTGAATTTATTAAAATTCACCATGAAGCAGATGGTACTTTCCCAAATGGGATTCCCAACCCAATTTTAATTGAAAACCGTGACAGTACCCGTAATGCTGTAATTGAGCATAAAGCAGATATGGGAATTGCCTGGGACGGCGACTTTGACCGCTGCTTCTTATTTGATGAAAAAGGTCAGTTCATTGAAGGCTACTATATTGTTGGTCTATTGGCTCAAGCTTTCTTGATTAAGCAATCAGGCGAGAAAATTGTGCATGACCCGCGTTTAGTGTGGAACACATTTGATATCGTAGATGAATACAAAGGTGTCGCTGTACAGTCAAAATCTGGTCATGCGTTCATTAAAGATGTGATGCGTGAACACAATGCGGTATATGGCGGCGAAATGAGTGCCCATCACTATTTCCGTGACTTTGCTTACTGCGACAGCGGTATGATTCCTTGGTTACTCACTATTGCCCTACTTTCTGAAACAGGACAATCACTTTCAACCTTAGTTGAAAACATGATTACCAAGTTCCCTTGCAGTGGTGAAATCAACTTTAAAGTAGCTGATACACAGATCACTATTCAAAAGATTTTTGATTTTTATGCCGATCAAAATCCACAAATTGACCGTACCGATGGTGTAAGCCTCGACTTTGGCGCATGGCGTTTTAACGTCCGTGCTTCAAATACTGAACCGTTATTACGTCTCAATATTGAAAGTCGTGCAGACCGTCAAGCTCAGCCAATGCAGCGTTATGTAGATGAGTTGACTAGGTTGATTCAGTCTTAGTTTAAGTCATACAAATAGAATAGGAGGACACTATAGTCCTCCTATTTTTTATCACTTCTAAAACATCCCATAAGTAAGATTAGTGCCATCCAATACATCATGATTCAGGTGCTTATACTATTTTTGATCAACCACAATACAGCCACAAAAAAGGCTTCTCGTCATATTATGAGAAGCCTTTTTAAATAGGTTAGAATATTGATATATCATTTATCATAATAATCCAATATTCATCTTTATTATTTATTCACTTTTCCCTAACAAAATTTTCAACAAACCACGTGTCGAGGCATCAAATGCTGATAAATCGCTTTGCTTACGATTTAAAATTGGTAAAAGCTGATCAGCAATTTGCTTCCCTTTTTCAACTCCCCATTGATCGAATGGGTTAATGTTCCATATCACTGACTGGACAAATACTTTATGCTCATACAGAGCAATGAGCATACCTAAGCTATAAGGGTTAAGCTCTTGAAGTAACAATGTTGAGCTTGGCTGATTACCTTCATACTGTTTATAAATTGGCAAAGTTTCTAACTCAGCAGTATTCAGCGCCTGATTACCAAATGCAAGTAATCTCGACTGAGCCAAACAGTTGGACAAAGCTAAATGATGCTGCTCAACCAATGCTTCAGCACTATCAGCATATGTAAAATGGTCTGCATTATATCGGTGGATTGGAGCAATAAAATCACAAGTTACCGAGAATGATCCTTGGTGTAATAATTGGTAAAATGCGTGCTGTGCATTTGGACCAACTTCACCCCAAACTATAGGACATGTATCTAATTCAACTTTTTGACCATCACGTTGTACTGATTTACCGTTAGACTCCATTTCAAGCTGCTGCAAATAAGCAGCAAAATATTTCAAACGGCCATCGTAAGGTAAAACTGCATGAGTTTGCATATTTAAGAAATTATTATTCCAGATCCCCAATAATGCCATTAGAACTGGTATATTCCGCTCAAATGGTGCTTGTTGGAAATGTTCATCAACAGCGTGAGCACCAGCTAAAAGCTGTTTAAAACCATCTACACCGATCAATAAAGCAATTGGTAACCCAATACAAGACCATAGTGAGTAACGCCCTCCTACCCAGTCCCATAGCAATAACTGGTTTTCAGGAGCAATTCCCCATTCGGTCATTTTATTAGCTTTGGTCGATACTCCAATAAAATGACTCTTCAATACACGAGTACATTCCCCTAATGCTTTTTCTAACCACTGACGAGCTGTATGTGCATTTGATAACGTGTCAATCGTACCAAATGACTTAGAGGAAATAATAAATAATGTTGTTTCTGGGCGTAGTCTATGTAGCTTTTCAGAAAGCTGACTACCATCCATTGTTGAAACAAAATGTACATTTAAAGGCTTTTCTGTTTGCACTTTAAAGTCAGACAATGCATGAGTTACCATAAGTGGCCCCAAGTCGGACCCACCTACTCCAATATTTACTACATCCTGGATCACTTCACCAGTTGCACCACGATATTGTCCAGCATGGATTTTTTCAACCAATGCATACATTCGTTCAAGCTGTAAATGAACTTGTTTGGTCAGTTCAGGAAACTGTGCATGTCCCTCTGGTAAACGTAATGCCCAATGCATCGCTGCACGTTGCTCTGTACAGTTTACTTTTTCTTGTGAAAATAAACGTTCAATCCATGGTTTTAATTGCTTGGCATTAGCCAAAGTCACCAACTGATCTAAAACAGTTTGATTTACACGATGTTTACTATAATCAAAAAGAAGTTGATCAAAATGAACAGAATACTTCTGAAAACGTTCTGGCTCCGCAGCAAACAACTCATTTAAGTGCAGATGTTCATACTGTTTCCCTAATAACTTTAACTGTGACATAAGCATCGAGCTTGGCAGCTTTTCTTTTGGGAATTGCTCTATATTTTTACTCATAAACGACCTACTCCTTCATATGCAAAACCTCGTGCCTTGACATATGCAGGGTCATAAATGTTACGCCCATCCAAAATGAGTGGATGTTTCATGTTTTGTTGTAACCGTTTAAAATCTGGCCCCCAATATTGCTTCCATGCCGTCACTAAACAAAGCGCATGAGCACCATTAACTGCATGATATTGGTCAGCGCATAATATTAAATCATCACGTTTGCCATATTTTTTTTCAATTTCATTTAACGCTAGTGGGTCATGTAAACGCACTCTTACCCCCTGCGCCCACAACGCCGTTAACAAGACATGAATTGGCGAATTATGTGTACTTGAGGTATTTTCCTTAAAGGCCGCCCCCCAAATTGCAACGGTTTTTCCATTTAAATCACAATGATAATAATTCCATAACTTGCGGAATAAAATTTCTTTTTGTTGCTCATTAATTTCCCAAACCTGTTCTAACAGTCGACTTTTTATCCCAGTTTTTGATACAGTACTCGATAAAGTCAGAATATCATGAGAAAAGTTTTCGCCACCAAACCCTGCACCAGCGGATAAATACGCTGCACCAATACGTGTATCTGCTGCAATACCATGTTTAACATTGGCAATATCAATACCCAATTTTTCCGCAACAACAGCCAAGTCATTCATATAACTAACGCGCGTTGCCAACATGCCCGAAATGCTCAGCTTGGTAAACTCCGCGTCTAGTATTGGCATAAAAAGATATTGATAACTAAAACGGAAAAACGGTCGTAATAATTCGCGCATAATATCGCATGCATATTCAGTTTCTGCGCCAATGATTACATGTTTTACATTAAGGACACTATTGATAGCATTGCCTTCCTGGATTACATCAGGAAAATACACCCACTCATCTTTTGGTAAATACTGTTTAAGTTTTTGGGTTCCTTGTAAGCCAAAAGTTGAACCATTAATCATTAAACGAGGATGAATAATTGGACGCTGGCTAAGTTTTTCTACTGTATTTAAAGCAAGCTGCAATTGCGTTGGACTATAACAGAATAAATAAACTTCAGCGTCTAACGGAATTGCTGAAAAAGAACATTCTTCTAAAAAACCAGCTTGGCGTTGTTTATCTAAATAGGAATTTACTTCTTTATCTTGAAACGTCAAGATACAAGCTTGTTCCTCACAGGCAGGGCTGGTACACCAAAATACCTGATTACCATACTCAGCCAACAATGCTGCCATTACTCCGGCATGTAAAGTTGCACCAAAAACTGCTATTTTCATCTTATATCCAAAATCTTATTTATAATTCTAACTCAGTAATCATTGTTTTAAATGCTTGGCCTAATTGCGGGTGTTCAACACCATAATGCAACACAGCCTTTAAATAGCCCAACTTACTACCACAGTCAAAAGTTTGCCCTTGCATATGATATGCTTCGACCGTATTCGTTTGCTGTAACATGGCAATGGCATCAGTCAATTGAATTTCATTACCAGCACCTTTTGGGGTCTGTTCTAAAAGCTGCATAATTTTTGCGGGTAAAATATAGCGCCCAACTACTGATAAATTTGAAGGTGCAGTGCCTACAGCAGGCTTTTCTACAATACCTTGCATAGCAATACTCTCACCAGCAATTGGCGGGTTAGGAACATCGACAATACCATATTGATCAACCAAGTGTTCTGGCACAGCTTCAACCATAATTTGGGCAGCATGTACTGTTTCGTAACGCTCTATCATACGAGCTAAATCATTTTTTTCAGATTTATTTTTAACCAACACATCAGGTAAAAGCACAGCAAAATCATTATCACCTACAATACTCTTAGCACAAAGTACCGCATGCCCCAAGCCTAAAGGCTTTGGTTGACGTACACTCACGATACTGACATCTTTAGGTAAAATATCGGTAATTTCTTTGAGTAAATCATATTTTTGTTTTTGTACTAATGTCGTTTCCAACTCAAAGTCATGGTCAAAATAATCTTCAATGGCAACTTTCGCAGAGTGAGTCACAAAAATAATTTGCTTTATACCTGCTTCAACTGCCTCACGTACTACATATTCAATAGCAGGACGATCAACAACTGTAACCATTTCTTTGGGAATCGATTTACTTGCTGGTAAAAAACGGGTACCTAAACCCGCAACTGGCAAAACTGCTTTTTTAATCATTGAACTGTTACCAACTATTATTTAAAAAAACCTAATTATCTCGAGAACCAGTGAAACGACTTGCGCCCACTGCTTGATCCGGTGCGTTAATTCCTTCTTTTTTCAGCATGACTTCTGCTGTTTTAAACATAATTTTAAAATCGAGCCAAAGATTTTGTGTATTCACATACTGCACATCTAGATCGAACTTTTCTTCCCAACTCAAATTATTACGTCCACTTACCTGTGCTAGACCAGTCATACCCGGTCGAACTTCATGACGACGCATCTGCTCTGGTGTGTAATATTTCAAAAAATCTGGCAACTGGGGACGTGGTCCTACAATGCTCATATCGCCTTTAAGCACATTAATCAGCTGAGGCATTTCATCGAGTGTAGTAGAACGTAACTTTTGCCCAAAAGGGGTAATCCGCTCTTCATCTGGTAAAATATTACCTTCTTGATCAACCGCATCCTTCATAGAGCGAAATTTAATCATTTTAAATAATTTACCATCTTTGCCCGGACGTTCTTGTAAGAAAAAGACAGGGGAACCTAAGTTTTTCCTAACTTTATAAATTACAATCAAAAAAACAGGCATTAGAAGAATTAAGGCAGATAGGGCAATAATGATATCTACAAGCCTTTTTAACATCTGAATATACCTACAAATTTCATTTTAAATGCTTCATTATTTAGAAAATTGATTTAAACATTTTGCGTTAAGCCTACTACGCCCCATATCATAAATCCATCCCCATTTATTGAAGTATTGTATCGCGCTTTTTAAGTGTGCTTTAAGTAATTGTTTGTTTTTATATGATGCTTGTTCGTGAACATGCACTACTTGTGCTAATGGATAGTACACTGTACCAAATTGGTCAGCACAACGACGAGATAAATCCACATCTTCCATATACATAAAAAAACGTTCATCAAAACCATTAATTGCTAAAAGTTTTGCCGCATCAAATAACATAAAGCAGCCTGAAAGATAAGGCACAAAATATGGCTGATTAAGTGAATAATCTTTTAACAAATATTGTTGATCAAGCTTTTTGGCAAAAGATGGGGAAAAACGACGGGCAAATAGGTTCAAGGGCGTAGGTATTAACCGCGCACCATATTGGTCTTCACCAGTATCATAGACAATTTTTGGTAAAAACAAACCTTCAGGTCGGCTTTGAGCAAAGTCTAACAATTGGGCAAATTGCTCAGCATCAAAGTAAATATCTGGGTTACAAATGAGAAAATAATCACTTTTTGGCGCATATTTACGGATGGCGATATTATGTCCATAACCAAAACCAAAGTTACCCTCTGATTTTTCATAAACAACTTTAGGATGTTGAAATGTTGTAGCCCAGTTACTTGAATGGTTATCTACCAAAATAACTTTTTCAATGCTTGGAGTGGCAAATAAACTGTCGAGTGTTGCTTTTAACTCAGCATAGCTATGTTTATATAAAACGATCGAAGCAATAACGTTCATTAAAAAAACTTCTTCCAATATCTTAATGGATATTTCAAATATTCGATCATAAATGCAAATAAGAAGAAAAATATAGAAATTTTCCCTTTCTTAAGCAGCTCATAATTTGCAGTTAAATAACCAAGATGCATCTTTTTTATATTAGAAGACAAACCTGATTCGCCAATTGCTTTCTTGAATCCATGTGCCAAGAACTCATCAATCATAAAAAAACCATGATCGCTTAAATTCATAAACCAACACAGATAATCTTCACAATAGCGCAATTTGTCATCAAAAAAGATGAAGTTTTTTCTTTCTACAATAACAGTTGGAGTTGCAATATATTGTTTAAATATAAACTTTTGTTTTTTGATAAAAGCATAATTAGTAGAATTAATAATACTAAAGTCTATAGGTGTTGCATGATATTTATGAAAAGAAAAGCTAAGGTTATTTCTAACCATAAAATCAATCTGCAATTCTAATTTTTGAGGATGCCAAACATCATCTGCATCGAGAAAGGCGATATATCTAGATTTTGATGCCTCTACGCCGATATTCCTACAATATGATGGCCCCCTATTAACTGTATTTATAATTGTATATATAGGAATATTGTAAGTAAGATTTTCCAATAGATCAAAATATATTTCTGTATCACAACTATCAATAATGACTATAATTTCTTTTGGCAGTAGAGTTTGGGTAAGAACAGATGTTAAAGTTCTTACTATTGTCGCTTCACTCTTATAGAAAGGGATTATTACACTAACATCTAACATTAGTTTACTCCCAAAAAAAAGTATATGGCAAAAATGGAGAATCACCTACTCCTGCTAGAGAATAGAATCCATACATCCTATATAAAAAATAAATGAATCCCACACAGTATAGAGAAATAGTATATTTTTTATTTTTAAAAAGATTTTGGTCTAAACAAAGTGAAACTATAATAAAATATAAAAGCAAATATTGAAATCTTAGACCAGCATACGAAACAAATACTAATCCATAAAAAAATATAGCTACAAAGAGAAGATGATTATTCCTATTTCTATTTTCTTTGTAAAACACTGAATTTAAAAATAAAATAGCTATAGTTGTAAACAATGTAGTTAAGCCAGAATATATATTAGGGGCGCTCATATTGGAATAATCTTCTATCTTAGAATCTATATAATCCTTAAAGCTAAAAAACATACCAAGAGAGAAAAACAGCAAAATCAACAATCTTTTAAAACTAATATAAGTAATATACTTAAGGAAGAGAAAAAAAATGGATGTTTTTTGAGACAAAAAAGCAAAAAACATTAAAACTCTATTACTCATCATTTTTTCGCTAAATATAAAAAACCCACTTAATGCAAATGCTAAACCATATCGAATTCCATTCATTGTCATATCATAATAAAAAACTGGAAGGACCAGTGATATAAAAATTGTAATTCTGTCCTTATCCTTAAAGAAAAAAGAAAATAAAATGAAAATTATATAGAATGAAAAAATATTTAAAACTATATAAGGATTATTTGTAAAAAGTAAATTAAATTTCACCAAAAAAACAAATAAAGGTTCAAAATCATATTCAAAATTAGATATATAATAAAATTGAACAGATTCAACATAACGATAGTAATTATAAGTATCCACACCAACCATGCCCTTTAATAAAGGTACAAGAATTAAAGGTATAGAAGAAATCAAAGTTAGAAACTTTGCAGATTTATTACGGAGCCTATGGTTTAGCACTAAACATAGGCTCAATAAAATATATGGTATAATATAAAAGAAAATACTAATCATATTTTCTCAGCGCCTCTTTCATGACTTTAAGCATAGTGAAACCGTAAATACTATCAGGCTCAAGTAAGTTCCCTTCAGCCCACTCATTCCATGATTTCACTATCAAAAAATCAGATTCAAAATTTAAATTATGTGACACATGTTCGTTAAAAACTTGTGAATCAAATTCATTTAGCACAATACCATTGGTAGCATGTCGAATACTTGTATCCCATCCTGAAAAAATAACAGGTATCTCACCAGAACTGTTTTTTAGATTTTTTTCTAGCATCATCATTCGTTTATAGGAGTAAAAGAAGGGGCCTAGTTTAAATCGACCTTTCGTAAAATTATTTATTTTTTCTTTAATAAAAGTTAATGTTTTATATCTTCTTAAATTTAAAAATTTACCAGAATTCAAAAAACCATCAAATTTATCTACATATTCTGCATCCCTATCAGTATTTTCTGCAATCCAATGAACGCCAGCAAGCTCATTTTTCCTTGCTAGCTCATCAAAAATACTCATAAAATCGTTTAAATCTGGAATATCTTGTGGCCTAAATATTAAAAAAACAGGTTTGTTATCCTTTTTTATATAATTTTTATTCTTAAAAAATGGCAACAAATAGTTAAAATATTCAATATAATCCTCTTTACCTAAATATTTTTGCTCTTTTAAAAGGATTCCTTTCGTTTTATTTAACCAACTATGATTCGCCCAAGCTAAACAATATTTAACATTAATATTTTCCTTTAAGATTAATTCTAATGGTTTTTCAAGCAATTTCTCACCTTTACCGAACCAATAATTCCAGATTAAAAAGCCATCTATACCATGTTCATTAGCAATACCGTATTGTTTCTCAATAATATTTTTATCAAGTAAGTTATATTGTCCCAATGGTTGAACTGGTTTTCTTATTTCATGAAATTTAGAATAAGCTACCGCCTGATTAATTTTTGTCCACTCAGTAAACCCTTTACCCCACCATAAATTATTCTCTTCAACTTCATGGAATTGTGGCAAATAATAACTTAAAACAATTTTCTTCATCTCAAACTCATCATCTTTAGTAGAAAATTCTACTGTAAAATTTGGCAACAATAGTCATAAATACATATACAGCTATATTTTGTATACTTTTATTCTTCAAAAATTCACTTTTATAGTATAATTGTTTTGCAAAAACTCCATTACGTATTAAATATGGATGTTTTTTTGCTAGTATCCAATAGTTATCAAGAAAATTATTTGTTGAGCTTATACTTGATATATTAATAACCTGCCTTACTAAAACAGTATCCAAATGAAATATTTGCTCCCCCCTATGAACAACTCTTAGTACATAATCCCAGTCCTGAAATCGCTTTAATTCTTCATCAAAAAATATTTCATTTGCTAAGGTAGCTCGAACCATAATCGTTTGTGTGCTGATTATATTTTTTTTCCATAAGACATCTTTAACCTTTTCTTTATCTACATATCTTCTTGGTATTACTCGCTTCTCATTTTTGACTGAATCTATACTTTCTAAAGAACAAAAACATAAATTAATATCCTTTTGCTTATCAAAAACTAATTTCTGTAATATTAATTTCTGAGGTAACCAAGTATCATCACTATCATGAAATGCAATAAATTCTCCACGCGACAACATAATTCCTGTATTACGTGCGCCATTCGCTCCTTTCGTACGCTGATTCTTAAAATATTTGATAAGAGGTGAGTTTAAAGATTTTACGACTTCTTCAGTATTATCGGTTGAAAAGTCATCTACAACTATAATCTCAAGTGGTTGTAGTGTTTGATTCAAAACACTTTGCAGTGATTCTTTAATCAAATGCGCACGGTTATAAGTTGGAATAACAACACTAATACCATCAGCTATAAAATCCATAAATTCTTTCTCTTTTACCTTATTTTGTAAACAAAGATGCCGCTTGATCTTTATCACTCACTAATACTTCATCAACTTCCGCCAAAGGCCAGTCAATTGCAAGTGTTGGGTCATTCCAAATAATGGCCCCTTCACTTTCTTTATTGTAGTAGTTTGTGGTTTTATACAAGAACTGGGTATTGTCTTCTAAAGAGATAAAACCATGGGCAAAACCTTCAGGAATCCAAAACATAGTTTTGTTTTCTGCACTGAGTTCAACCCCAATCCATTCGCCATAGGTTTTTGAGTCTGGGCGAATATCTACAGCCACATCCCAAACGCGACCTTGTACAACACGCACCAGCTTTCCTTGTCCATAGGGTGCATTTTGATAGTGTAAACCACGCAACACACCTTTTTGTGATAATGAATGGTTATCTTGTACAAAAGTTGGAACTGGTAAATTTAAATCTTCAAGTGCTTGAGCAAAACGTTGTTGATTAAAACTTTCCATAAACCAACCACGGTCATCACCAAAAACACTTGGATGAAGAATCAAAAGCCCTTCAATTTTAGTCGTTTCAACCTTCATTTGATTCTTCCCAAACTTTTTTCAAATATTGACCATATTCGGTTTTTTTCAATGCTTCCGCACTACCTAAAAGCTGTTCTTTACTAATCCAGCCTTGGTGGAAGCCAATTTCTTCTAAACATGCCACTTTGAAGGACTGACGCTTTTCAATGGTATAAATGAAATGACCAGCTTCAAGCAAAGATTCATGTGTGCCTGTATCTAACCATGCAAAACCACGGCCAAGTAATTCAACGTTAAGTGAGCCGTCTTGTAAGTAAGCGTTGTTAATGTCAGTAATTTCCAGCTCACCACGTGCAGAAGGTTTCACTTGTTTTGCAAACTCAACGACACGGTTATCATAGAAATATAAACCTGTTACTGCATAAGGCGATTTTGGTTGGGTTGGCTTTTCTTCTATACTTAGCACTTTGCCAGCTTTATCAAACTCAACAACACCAAAACGCTCGGGATCTGTCACATGATAACCAAATACCGTTGCTCCATGTTCACGTGCAGAAGCAGCCTCTAATTGATGACTAAAGTGCTGACCATGGTAAATATTATCTCCCAAGATCAAACATACACTATCTTGACCAATAAACTCTTCACCAATTAAGAAAGCTTGAGCCAAGCCATCTGGAGAAGGCTGTACTTTATAGCTGAGCTCAATACCAAACTGCGAACCATCGCCCAAAAGTTTTTCAAAGTTTGGTAAGTCTTCTGGAGTTGAAATAATCAATACTTCACGAATACCCGCAAGCATAAGTACTGAAAGCGGATAATAAATCATTGGTTTATCATAAATCGGTAAAAGCTGTTTTGACACACCTTTAGTAATTGGATGTAAGCGTGTACCTGAACCACCCGCTAAAATAATACCTTTACGTTTTAAGCTCATTTGTTTAAAAGCTCCGTTAATGCTCGTTTAACACCTTCTTGCCAGACTGGAAGAGTCAGTCCAAAAGTGCGTTGTATTTTCTGATTATCTAATCGTGAATTGTGTGGTCGTGTTGCAGGCGTTGGGTAAGCACTTGTTGGGATTGGACTAACCTTTTGTATCGTCAACTCTTGCCCCAAAATACGTGCTTGTGCAAATGCATAGTTTGCGTAGCCAAACCAAGAAGTCTCACCACTTGCCACCAAGTGATAAATACCAACTTTGTTTGCGTCTACTACCGTTTGCGGAATAGCATGTGCGGTGATGTCTGCAATCAATTCTGCTGAAGTTGGCGCACCAATCTGATCATCAATAATTGACAACTCTTCACGTTGTTGAGCCAGACTCAACATGGTTTTTAAGAAGTTTTTCGCTCTTGAGGCATATACCCACGAAGTTCTGAATATTAAATAGCGACAGCCACTATCAACAATCGCTTGCTCACCCAAAGCCTTGGTTTTCCCATAAATATTTAATGGTGCAATTGCATCAGTTTCAACAAAGGCTGTTGTTCCCATACCTTCAAAAACATAGTCTGTTGAGTAATGCACCAATAAAGCATTCGTTTTCAAACAGGCTTCAGCTGCAGCTTTTACAGTTTGATGATTGACGATATCAGCTTGTTCTTGCTGAGTTTCCGCCAAATCGACAGCCGTATATGCAGAAGCATTGACCACAACATCCGGTTGTACTGCCAAAATCGTGTCATAAATCGCCTGTAGTTGGGTCATATCACCAGACAGGCCGTTTAAACCATGGCGGTCTAAAGCAATGATATCTCCTAAAGGTGCAAGCGCACGTTGCAACTCCCATCCTACTTGTCCATTTTTGCCAAGCAATAAGATTTTCATATTTATCCTTGATATTGCTTGTTTAACCAAGACTGGTATTCACCACTTTGTACGTGCTCAACCCACTCTTTGTTATTTAAATACCATTCAACAGTTTTACGTAAACCAGTTTCAAATGACTCTTCCGGTACCCAGTTGAGTTCGTCTTTGATTTTGGTTGCATCGATTGCATAACGCACGTCATGGCCTGGGCGGTCTTTTACATACGTAATCAGATCTTTATACTGTGCTACACCTTCTGGTTTTTTTGGTGCAAGCTCTTCAAGTAGATCACAAATTGCATATACAACATCAAGGTTAGCTTTTTCGTTATGCCCACCAATGTTGTATGTTTCACCTATCACACCTTGAGTCACTACCGTATAAAGCGCACGCGCATGGTCTTCTACAAATAACCAGTCACGAATTTGCTGACCATTGCCATAAACTGGTAATGGTTTTGCTTGTAACGCATTTAAGATCATTAGTGGAATAAGCTTTTCCGGAAAATGAAATGGGCCATAATTATTTGAGCAGTTAGTCACTAATACAGGTAAACCATAAGTACGATTCCATGCACGTACCAAATGGTCTGAACTTGCTTTACTTGCTGAATATGGTGAGCTTGGTGAATACGATGTAGTTTCGGTAAATAAATCCGTTGTGCCTTCTAGGTCACCATAAACTTCATCGGTTGAAATATGGTGAAAACGGAAAGCTGCTTTCTTTTCATCGCTTAGACCTAACCAATAAGCACGGCTAGCTTCTAACATTTGATAAGTACCAATCACATTGGTTTCAATAAACGCATAAGGACCGGTAATAGAACGGTCTACATGTGACTCTGCCGCAAGATGCATAACTGCATCTGGTTGGAATGTCTCAAACAACTTATCTAAAGCAGCTCGATCACAAATGTCTGTTTGAGAAAACTGATAACGTGGATTATCTGCCACAGAAATTAAAGATTCTAAATTTCCTGCATAAGTCAGTTTATCAACATTTAATACTTCATTTTTTGTATTTTGGATAATATGACGAACAACCGCTGAACCAATAAAACCAGCGCCACCAGTAATTAAAATTTTCATACAACTACCTAAGTATAATTAATTTTCACCAAATAAATCACGAGTATAAACTTTGTCAATGACGTCTTCGAGTTCACTCACCATACGGTTTGCAATAATCACATCCGACTCTTGTTTAAAACTATCAAAATCGGTCAACACACGTGAGTTAAAAAATGTTGAGTCATTTAAACTTGGCTCAAACACGACGACTTCAACTCCTTTGGCTTTCAGGCGCTTCATCACACCTTGAATCGCAGATTGTCTAAAGTTATCTGAACCCTGTTTCATTACTAAACGATACACACCAACCACTTTGGGTTTTCTTGCCAAAATTTGCTCGGCAATAAAATCTTTTCGTGTTGTATTTGACTGTATAATTGCTCCGATCAAATTTTGCGGGACATCTTGATAATTGGCTAGCAATTGCTTTGTGTCTTTTGGTAAACAGTATCCACCATAACCAAATGATGGATTGTTATAATGTGCCCCAATACGTGGATCTAATCCTACAGCCTGAATAATATCTTTTGAGTTCAGCCCACGTGATGCGCAATATGAGTCTAACTCATTAAAATAAGCAACACGCATTGCCAAATAAGTATTTGAGAAAAGCTTTACAGCTTCAGCTTCCGTTGCATCCATTTGTAGTACATCTACATCAGGTCTTAAACTAGCATTTTTAAATAATTGTCCAACTAATGCACCAACTTCTGAGGTATTACCCACAACAATCCGCGATGGATACAAGTTGTCGTACAATGCCTTGCCTTCACGCAAAAATTCCGGAGAAAAAACAACTTTCAATGCTGAAAAGGTCTCCTTCATACGCTCAGTAAAACCGACAGGAATTGTAGACTTCACCACAATAATGGCATTGCTTTTTAATTGGTTTAAATCTTCAAGTACAGACTCAATCGAACTCGTATCGAAATAATTGCTTGCCTCATCGTAATTGGTCGGTGTGGCAATAATAATGACTTCCGCATCCACATATGCAGAATGTTTATCTAATGTTGCTTTAAAGTTTGAATTATCAATCAAATATTCTTGAATAAGGTTATCATGAATAGGAGATATGCCTTGATTAAGTTTATCAATTTTTGTGGCATCAATATCGAGGGCCATCACTTCATGCTGTTTAGAAAACAGCATCGCATTTGATAAGCCCACATAACCTGTACCAACTACTGTTATTTTCATATTTTCAACTTTCTCAAAGACCATTTAACGAATTGATTTACTTGACCAATATTACAAAGATAGAAACAAATAAAGTATATAGCCATACCCAAAAATATTGCTGCAAAAAGGTCATATTGCAGCGACTTGAAATTGATATAAGGTAAAACCAAGGCCAAAACTAAAGTCATCAATAGAGCTGGTATAATTGCCTTAATAACTCTGATCACCAATTCAAATAATTTGAATTCCAATAACACTCCCATGCAATAAAAAACAACAAAAGCATTAATAACATTTGCCAAAAAATAAAATTTAACAAAACTGACAATGCCCCAATATGTGCCTACTACATAAAAAATAGTCATTAAGACAGAGCTAAATAAACCTAGCTTAAAAAAGAGTTTAGTTCGACCATATGCCGTTAAGATAGTACCAGATATAGATAGTGCGGATTGTATAATTGCCGTAGGAGCAAGCCAGAATAACATCTCATGCAAATAAGGCCACTTCTCTCCAAAAAAAACATCAACAAAGTTTTTAGAGAGAACCATCAATCCCATCATTAAAGGTGCAGATAAACTTAGAATATAGAATAAAATATCAAAATAACTTTTCCGAACTCCTTCAGAATTCTCTATCTTTCCCATAAGGTTCGGAAGTAATGCTCGAGTAACTACAAATGTGATATTTTGTATAGGGAAGAGCATAATTCTATTTGCAACACTGTAAGCCCCTAATATTGCTGAACTAAAAAATTTACCGATAAGAATCACATCTAAATTTTTTGAGAAATAATTTAAAAAATTAAACAGAAACAGATAGCCACTAAAATCCAATAAACCACGCTTATCCTCTTTTTTAATGTCACAATTGGATAAACTTACTTTTATTGAAGACAACTTAAAGAAAAGAATTGTACTCAATATGGTCTGCAATAAACTTTGGGCAACTAGGCTATACACACCAAAATTGGCTTTAGCCAATGTAATAGCCAAAGCTAAAGCAAGTACATTACTCACAATCTCAACCATCATAACAAGTCGAAACTTTTGTTCCTTTTCAAGATAAGCTTTATGTACAATACCAAGAGAAACGATAGGGAATAATAGTGACAATAGGAATATAACGATTTTCAATTCTGGCATTGAGTAATACCACGACATAACAAAAGCTGCTATGAAGGATAAAAACATGATACAAACACCTGAAAAAACATTAAATCTGAATAAGAAATTAATAAATGTTTGAGTTATATTCTTCTTCTGAACAATGGCAGTCCCTGTCCCCATGTCACTAAATAGACTTGCAAAATTTACAACAACAAAGGCCAATGCCAACACGCCATAAGCATGTGGTGATACAATACTAGTTAAATAAAATAATGCTATTAATTGGCTTGCAATTTTCACAATTTGACCAAGACCAATCCAAAAAATATTTTTTAATAGCATCAATTTTCTCTATCAAATGTGTTTACTATCACTAAGAATTCTATTCAAAAACTCTAATGAATGGTTGGTAATCTTGCCAAATTGAATATCATTCCCTCCACCATCAACATTTATTGCCATTAGACTATCTCCGTCCTTCAAAATCATAAAATGTATATTTCTTTCTAATATTCTTTTTGCTTTAAAACCATTCATTACCGTAATATATTTAAACCATAAATCATCAGCATGTGGACACAATTCAAGAAATTGTTCCTTTGAAGCAGAAAGTCCATTTAACGCACCAACAGGATAATAAACACCACTTGTCCCTGTAGGCATAAATGAATAAAGAGCCTCTTTATCAAAAAATTTGTCTGATTTATTCAACCAATCCATATAAGTCAAAATTCTATTATTTTTATTGACAATATAGTGACCTCGATACGCCATGACAGTATTCGGATTACTTAACGCGCTATCTACCATTATTTTTAACCACCATGACGGATAATAAACGTCATCATCAACAGTAATGATAGACTTAGTATTATTTTTATCGGCTACATAAAATGCTTTTTTATATGATTTTATATTTTCATTAAAAATCTTAACTTGTAAACCGCGCCTAATCAATTTTTCTATATTTTTAGGCATCCCACCAAACTTATCAATATCTTCTTGACTAATAGAAAATATGATTTCATATTTTCCTTGATAATTTTGTTGAAACAATGATTCCACTACAAGATGAACAACATCAAATCGCTTATAATACGAAGTTAAACTCACAATTATTGGCGCATCACTAGCAACTTTTTTTGAAGAAAAAACTGTCCTAAATTTTAATTTATAAATTATATGTCTTTTTCTAATTGTAAGATGAATACCAACAAAAAAACCATATAATTTCTTAAAAATCTTATTTATTAACATCTTGGATGCTTACCTTCAATAAAAGTCTTTATAACAAGTCTTAGCTCTGCAATTCTTAATTTTAGAAGCATTCCCGCAACTATCCTAAAAATATATTTTGTATTCGTCCTATACCATCTAAATTGAAGAATTTGATCTATCAATAATTCTTTTTTTCTAAAATCACTAATCTCATTATTAAACTTACTTAAATGATGAGAAAGTTCTGCCCGTGTGTTAACAATAAATTGGTCAGAATACTGCAATTTATCCAGTCTTCTAAATAATGAAATATCGACACCATAAAAAGCAAAGTGGTGATCAAAAACACCACCAAATGCATCAATCAACGTCTTTTTTAAATCACGACTAATAATTAAACCTGAACCTATACTATAAGTGCCCTTATCGTATTGATAATACCCCTCCTGGGTCTCTTTAGGAGAAGAACTAATCACAGGGTAATATGCCTTTCCATCATGGCTTGATCTAATACTTGGCAAACCAAGATGATAACTCTCTGTATCAAAGAGTATCTTCTCGCAGTATTCTCTTGAAACCATTGTATCGTCATCAAAAACTGCATATCTATCAGCGTCATATTGCTGGATAAAATCATTATAAATCCAACTCAAAGGCTTATTTTGCACCTGATTCTCTAAAACGACGTGGTGGTGTTTTTGTGCCAATGCAGACAACACTGCACTATTTTCATCTATTGCTGCAGGACCATTATTTACAATAAGTAAATGATCCAGTTTTCGCTCAAAGCCTAGCAAGCTTTGTATAGTCAAAGCATCTTCTAATGCTTTGCCATACACAATAACTACCAATGCAATTTTATTATTATTCATATCAAATAAGATGACCTATGAAATCGTGATTACAATCTGAGATTTGACTCTTCTTTATCCAAAACATATTTCAAATCATATAGCACGTGCTTCTCTTTACCTAAAGCATGAAACTCTTCCACACTCATAGATTTAAATTGGTTATGTGCTACAGCAATGACGATCGCATCATACAAGCCTTGTTGCAGTTCTTTAATCGGTCCTAAACCATATTCGTGTTGTACTTCTGTATCATCTACCCACGGGTCATAGATGTCTAAGTCTAAATCATACTCTTTGAGGGCTTTAATAAAGTCGACAATTTTTGTATTACGGATATCTGGACAGTTTTCTTTAAAGCTAAGCCCCATCACCAAAATGCGTGCCCCAACAACTTGGATACGTTGCTTCACCATTTCTTTAATGAGCTGAGTTGCTACATATTCACCCATACGATCATTTAAACGACGGGCAGCCAAAATAATTTCTGGATGCAACCCAATCGATTGAGCTTTATGGGTTAGATAATACGGATCTACACCAATACAGTGCCCGCCGACCAGCCCTGGACGATAAGGTAAAAAGTTCCACTTCGTGCCTGCCGCTTTGAGCACATCTTCCGTATCGATATTTAATTTGTTAAAAATAAGCGCTAATTCATTAATCAGAGCAATATTCACATCACGCTGCGTGTTTTCAATGACCTTAGCTGCTTCTGCTACCTTAATACTAGGTGCTTTATGTGTCCCCGCTTCAATAATCAAGTTATAAACGTCATCAACATAATCCGCCACTTCAGGGGTTGAACCTGAGGTGATTTTTAAAATATTAGTGACACGGTGCTGTTTGTCGCCAGGGTTGATACGCTCTGGGCTATAACCTGCAAAAAAGTCTTGATTAAACTTTAATCCCGATACTTTTTCTAAAACAGGAATACATACTTCTTCTGTTGCACCTGGATACACAGTAGACTCATAAACCACGATATCTCCCTTCTTTAAAACTTGACCAATACTGGTTGAAGCTTTAATTAAAGGTGTTAAGTCTGGTTGTTTAAAGTCATCAATTGGTGTTGGAACAGTCACAATAAAAAAGTTACAACCTTTTAAATCATTAAGGTCTGCACTATAAGTTAATTTAACTGCTTGTTTCAGCTCTTCTGAAGAGACTTCTAAGGTATGATCTTGACCATTCTTAAGCTCATCTATACGTTTTTGATAGATATCAAAACCGACAACAGATACTTTTTTCCCAAACTCAACTGCCAACGGCAGGCCAACATAGCCTAACCCAATAATTGCTATTTTTAATTTGGCAATTTGCATACAAACGAGCCTTTTCCTTAGAGTTTATATCTAATAAATCATGCTTTTGGCACTAACTGTGCAGCGTACTATATCAGATTTTTAATTACCGCCGTATGCCAATTGTATAAATGTGTTTACAACATTTATAATCAATCTTTCTCCACTTAGCCCAAACTATACATTTTTAATATTTCTACACTGTGAATACTGTTTAAAAGCCCTCCCCAGTTAAACTAAACATACAAAGCCTTGCGATTTTTCGATGTTTTTTCATTACTTTTCAGCTAGAATCAGTTCAGCCTGCGTTTAATAGACACTTGTCACTAAGCAGTAGCCAATATCAATTAAAGATAAATACACAAAGGGTTGCGTGTGAAGTATTGCCAGTTTTTTTCTGTTCTTGCCTTAAGTTTGAGTGCCGCTAGCTGTGCAGTCACTTCAGGTTTACAAACTTATGATCTTCCAAGTGAAGGTGTTTATAAAACTGACCTCGGAACTACCGTAAATGTAGTTAAAATTTCTCAAGAAACGCTACCGGTCATTCAGCCTGCTCAAATTGACTATCAACATGACTACGCATCCTTATTTAAAACTCAGCAACCTATTTATCGTTTAAGCTCAGGCGACGTTCTTTCTATTCAACTCTGGGCTTACCCTGAAATTACCCCTCCTATTAATGGGATTAGTAACGAGCAATCTATTCAAGCTAACGGCTATCCAATCGATCAAACCGGTTATATTCAATTTCCTTTAGTTGGCCGCTACAAAGCTGCTGGTAAAACGCTTGCTCAAGTAAACCGTGAATTACATGATCAACTTGCCCGATTCTTAAAAAATCCGGATGTTGTAGTTCGTGTAGTATCTTATGAAGGACAGCGCTTCTCTGTTCAAGGTAGCGTCACAAAAGGTGGGCAATTTTATTTAAGTGACCGGCCTGTAAGTATATATACTGCATTAGGTATGGCAGGTGGAGTCACCACCACAGGTGATAACACTTATATTCAACTCGTTCGTAATGGTCGGACCTATAACCTAAACACAATTGATTTAGAAAAAGCTGGCTATTCTCTTCATAAGCTACTTGTCCAACCCAATGACACCATTTATGTAAGTACTCGTGAAAACCAAAAAATTTATGTCATGGGGGAAGCTGGAAAAAGTCAAGCTTTACCAATGCGCGATCAAGGTATGACTTTAACAGATGCCTTAGGTGAAAGTTTAGGTATTAACCCAAATTCTGCAAGTGCAAGTAAGATTTATGTAGTGCGTACTAATCCAAATGACCATACTACTGAAATTTATCACTTAAATCTTTTAAGTATTGGTGATTTTGGTCTAGCGAATCAATTCAAACTACGTAGTAATGATATTGTCTATGTTGATGCGACTGGTTTAACACGTTGGCAACGTGTAATTAACCAGATTATTCCTTTCTCAAATGCGTTATATAACGTAGACCGTTTGGGACAATAATATTATGCAAATTAAAAATATTTTAGTCGTCTGTATTGGAAATATCTGTCGTAGTCCTATGGCAGAGTATTTGTTAAAACAGCAATACCCCCAACTAAATATTGAATCTGCTGGTATTTCTGGACTCATAGGTTATCAAGCAGACAGTAAAGCACAACTTTGTATGCAACGCTTAGGCATCGATATGCAACCACATATTGCCCGTAAACTTAATGCTTCGCATATTAAAAAAGCTGACCTTATTTTGGTCATGAGTCACAATCAGCAAAAGCATATTGAGCAGACTTGGCCCTTTGCAAAAGGTAAAACCTATCGTCTGGGCCACTGGCAAAACAAAAACGTGCCTGATCCCTACCAGCACGATCAAGTTGTTTTTGATGAAACTTGCCAACTCATTCAGCAGTGTGTGGCTGATTGGAAACCTTATATTTAACGTATAGATTTTTAAGCATATGAACCAACAGAATACTAATACCGAAGATACAATTGACTTAAAAGAACTGTTTTTTTCGCTGATCGCTCAGTGGAAGCTTATTGCTCTATGCGTTATTTTAAGCGTTGTATTTGCTCTACTCTATTTACGCGTAACACCAGATACCTATTCGGTTGATGCTTTGGTTCAAGTTGAAGACAGTAAAGGGGCTTCTGCTGCACTTTTAGGTGATTTGTCGCAAATGATTGAGCAAAAATCACCAGCTCTAGCAGAAATAGAAATTTTAAAATCTCGCTTGGTTCTAGGCTCTGTCATTAAAGAGTTACATCTAAATATACAAATTTCTAGTACCGAAAATACGCTTACTCACCGATTATTAAGTGATACGGAATATAAAACCGAGTACACAAAAAAATCGGTTTTATTTCAAGATGACCTTAAAAGTTTTGAAGTGCGTGAGTTTGAAGTTCCGAATTATTATCTGGACAAAAACTTACTTCTTAATTTTGACAAACAATCGTTGCGTTTGACCGACCCAACAACTAAAGAGGTAATATTAACTCTTCCATTAAACAAAGTTAGCCAAGTTGTTGGGCCACATGGGCGCTGGAAGATTGCAATTTTTACCAAACATCAACTTGATGCGACCTATAATATTACTAATTTGTCCTTACCTGCTGCTGTAAATTCACTTAGCGTAAATTATTCTGTCGCAGAACGTGGCAAACTTACAGGTGTTTTAGGTCTAAATTATCAAGGTCAAGATAAAGAACATATTACTAAAGTTTTAAATGCAATTCTGGCAACTTATAGTGCACAAAATATTGAACGTCGTTCGGCTGAGTCTGCTCAAACTTTAAAGTTCTTAGATGAACAACTTCCAGATCTTAAAAAGCAATTAGACGATGCAGAGCGTCAATTTAATAAGTTCCGTCAACAATACAACACAGTTGATGTCACTAAAGAGTCTGAGTTGTACTTAACTCAAAGTATTACTTTAGAGACCAAAAAGGCTGAGCTTGAGCAAAAGCAAGCTGAGATGGCGGCAAAATATACTGCTGAACACCCTGCAATGCGTGAAATTAATGGACAGCTCGCTGCTATTAATAAACAAATTGGTGAGTTAAATAGCACCTTAAAACAACTACCTGATGTGCAACGTCAATATTTACAATTATATCGTGAGGTAGAGGTAAAAACACAGCTCTACACAGCGCTTCTCAACTCGTACCAACAACTTCGTATCGCCAAAGCAGGTGAAATAGGCAACGTACGTATTGTTGACACTGCAGTCGAGCCAGTTAAGCCAATTAAACCAAGAAAACTGTTAGTTCTTATTTTATCTTTATTTGTGGGCGGTTTTATTGGAACACTAGTCGCCCTACTACGTAATATGTTACGTACAGGCATTAAAGATTCTGGGCAAATTGAAAATGAGTTGGATTTACCAGTCTATGCAACCGTACCACGTTCTCCAATTCAAGAAAGTCGTATCAAGATTTTAAAGAAAAAGAAGAGTATTCCTATTCTTGCAGTTAAAAATAGTGATGATATTGCAATTGAAAGCTTACGTAGTATCCGTACCGCGATTCACTTTGCATTAGCAAATGCAAAAAACAATATCATTATGATTGCTGGCCCTTCACCAGAAGTTGGTAAATCGTTTATTTCAACCAACCTTGCAACTATTTTTGCTCAAAGCGACAAGCGTGTATTACTCATTGATGCCGATATGCGCCGTGGTTATATGCATAAATACTTCGATGTAGATGTTAAGCCAGGTCTTTCTGAGTTATTGAGTGGACAAACTGATCTACAAAAAGTTTTGCATAAAACTCAAGTTGCTAACCTTGATGTGATTACTCGCGGTAAGAGTCCAACAAATCCTTCAGAGATTTTAAGCTCTAACCAATTTAAAGAACTACTTGAACAACTACAAAGTCAGTATGACCACATCATTATCGATACTCCACCAGTACTTGCAGTAACCGATGGTATTATTATTTCGCAATATACAGGCGTGAACTTAATTGTTGCGCGTTATGCTAAGTCGCAAATGAAAGAGCTTGAATTAACGCTTAATCGCTTTGAACAAGCAGGTGTTAAAGTCAACGGCTTTATCCTTAACGATATTCAACGTGCGAGCGCGGGTTATGGTTATGGCTATAACTATGCCTATGCTTATAAAGCACAAAAAGAAGATTAATCGTAAAGTGATAAAAAAACCGGATCAAATGATCCGGTTTTTTTATTTAAGATTTTTTTAAGTTTATTCCAACTAAAACTAACTAAAATATATAAAAAACCACTCGTTTTTTTTCTTAAACATTCTATGCTTAAGCATGCTAAGATCAAAAGCAGCCTTTTTAGACTCAAATGATTATTTTTGGAACCTTTTATGAGTAAAGCCTTACCCATTGCTGTCGCTGTAGTTTTAGGCGGTGCTGCACTTGTACCAGTTTATTATGCAAGCCAACATCCGACCACAGAAGTCGGAAGCAAAGCAAATAAAAATGCCTCTCCAATTGAAAAAATCAGTTATGTTCTTGGGTACGAAGTTGCTCAACAAACTCCACCTGAACTAGACACAAAATCATTTGTGAAAGGGATTCATGATGCTCGTAATAAGCAACCAAGTGCTTATACTCAAGAAGAGTTAAAAGCTGCTGTTGCTGCTTATGAAAAAGAGTTGCAGCAAAAAATGCAACAACAAGATAAATCACAGCAAGCTGCTGGAGCAGCGTCTGAATCTGCAGATGTTCAATTCCTTGCAGAAAATAAAACAAAAGCTGGTGTAAAAACTACAGCGTCTGGTTTGCAATACATCATTACTAAAGAAGGCACAGGTAAACAACCAACTGCGCAGTCTATGGTTAAAGTACATTACGAAGGCCGTTTAATTAACGGTCAAGTATTTGATAGTTCTTATAAGCGCGGTGAACCAGTTGAGTTTCCTCTCAATCAGGTTATTCCAGGCTGGACCGAAGGGCTTCAGCTCATGAAAGAAGGCGGCAAAGCGACATTCTTTATTCCATCTAATCTTGCTTATGGTCCTCAGGAACTCCCTGGTATTCCAGCAAACAGTACACTGATTTTTGATGTAGAACTCATTTCAGTGAAATAAAAACATTCAGGAGAGTAAAACAGTACTCTCCTTTTTTTGGAAAACGGCATGAAAAAAATTGGTTTAATTATTGCAACATCAACAATGAGTTTATCTGTTTTTGCTGCTGCACCTATTACAAATAAAAGCTCGGCGAAAGAACAGTTTAGCTATAGCTATGGCTATTTAATGGGCCGTAATAATACTGATGCTCTAACAGATCTAAATCTTGATATTTTTTATCAGGGTTTACAAGAAGGTGCTCAGAACAAAACCGCACGCTTAACTGATGAAGAAATGGCGAAAGCGATTAATGATTATAAAAAAACTTTAGAAGCTAAGCAACTTGTTGAATTTCAAAAAATAGGACAACAAAATGCTCAAGCAGGTGCTGCATTTCTTGCTGATAATGCAAAAAAATCGGGCGTAATCACGACTAAATCAGGCCTCCAATACCAAGTATTAAAAGAAGGTACAGGTAAAAAACCGAAAGCTGTATCACGTGTTAAAGTGAATTATGAAGGTCGTTTACTCGACGGAACTGTATTTGACAGCTCAATCGCACGTAATCATCCAGTTGAATTTCAGCTTAGCCAAGTGATTGCAGGCTGGACTGAAGGTCTACAAACCATGAAAGAAGGCGGTAAAACTCGTTTCTTTATCCCTGCAAATCTCGCTTACGGTGAAGTCGGTGCAGGTGACACGATTGGTCCGAATAGCACTTTAATTTTCGATATTGAATTGCTGCAAGTTTTGCCAAAATAAATGTATTAGTATAAAAAAGCGATCAATTTAAGATCGCTTTTTTTATTTTTAGTGTTTTAAATCTCTAGGTCGAAAACCCGTAAGGATTAAACCGATCAGGTAAGCAATTATCCCAACTACGCATAGCCCTACGACTTCGGCAACACGTAACCACTGTGAAAGCTCACCATTATACCAATTGAGCCCAAACCAAAGCGCTGCAATCATAGCAAGGTTTGCTAAACCATATTGAAGTCCCAATTTCTTCCAATGCGGACCAAATCGGAAAATATTACGCTTATGCAAATAGAAGTAGAGTAAACCGGCATTTACTAACGCTGAACCTGAAGATGCTAGTGCAAGTGCCATATGTTCTGCATGCCAATCAATAAGCTTAAAGAAGCCGATAAATACAACGTTTAAAATCGCATTAGCAGCAACTGACATTAAACCTACACGCACTGGTGTTTTTGTGTCTTGTTGTGCATAGAAACCGGGTGCAAATACTTTAATAAGCATGAAAGAAATTACACCAGCACTCATACATTGCAATGCTAGAGCTGTCATTTGTGTATCACGTAGATCAAACTCACCACGCTGGAATAATGCTTGAATAATCGGTGTTGAAAGCATAAATAAAGCAATACTTGCCGGCAACCCTACCAATACAATGACTTTTGCAGCCCAGTCGATCATACCGCGGAACTTTGCTTGATCCTGCTCTGCATGACGGGCAGAAAGTGAAGGCAAAATTACTGTGCCAATCGCAACCCCAATTAAACCTAAAGGTAGCTCAGTCATGCGTTCAGCACTATATAGCCAAGACACTGAACCATCTTGCATGAAAGATGCCCAAATCGTATTTAGCAATAGGTTAATCTGAGTCACCGATACACCAAATAATGCTGGAAGCATTAATTTTAAAATACGCTCTACACCCTCATGTTTAAAATCAACTTTAGGTGGAATCAGTAGGTTTTTACGCCACAATTCAGGAATTTGTATCGCTAACTGTAATACCCCAGCCGCAACAACTGACCAGCCTAATGCTTTGATTGGCTCAGCCATATACGGCGTAAGCCACCACGCTCCTGCGATCATCGCTACATTTAACAAAACTGGTGAAAAAGCTGGTGAGGCAAACGAACCATAACTATTTAAGATGCTGCTAGCAAAAGCCGTGAGCGACATAAACATTAGATATGGAATAGTCAAACGGAACATGCTGACGGCTAAATCGAACTTTTCTGGATCACTGTGGAAGCCCGGTGCGTACATATAGATGATTGCAGGTGCTAAAACCATAGCCACAAAAGTGAGTAAGGTCATAACTGTTAGCAAACAGCCAAATACCCGACTAATTAAAATCTGTACTTCAGCGTGTGCTCGACCCGTTTTATATTCAGTTAAGACTGGGATAAAGGCCTGAGAAAAGGCGCCTTCGGCAAATAGTCGTCGAAAGAAGTTGGGAATACGAAAAGCGACGACGAAGGTATCAAAATCTTTACCTGCACCAAACACGTTGAGCAATACGACGTCACGCACGAGCCCTAACACTCGTGACAACATCGTCATTGCACTGACAATAAAAGTCGATCGCCACAATGCCATCGCACTCACCTACAGCTATATTCGAAAGACGCTATTGTAATGAAACTAGAAAATCTTTTCGTTGTGAAATGATGAATGAACTCAAGTTTTTTTCTGTGCTAACAGTTGTCTAAAGTGTTGCCATTTAAAATAAGGCCCCGGATCGGTTTTTCGGCCTGGTGCAACATCCGAATGCCCTGCAATATGGTTTTTAATTTCAGGATAAGCCTGACGGATAGCGGTAACAACGTCAGTTAATACTTCATATTGTACATTTTCAAAAGGTAAATCATCGCTTCCTTCAAGCTCAATACCAATTGAATAATCATTGCATTCAACTTTGGCTAAGTAGCTTGAACGCCCTGCATGCCATGCTCTGTCGTTAAAGTTAACAAACTGTAGGACTTCACCTGTTCGTAAAATTAACAGGTGTGTAGAGACTTGCATACCTTCAATAGTCTGAAAATAAGGATGAACTGACCAATCTAACTTGTTTTGAAAAAACTGCTCAATATAGCCACCTCCAAATTGAGACGGCGGCAAACTAATATTATGAACCACAATCATTTGAATTTCGGTGCCAGTCGGACGCTGGTTAAAATTTGGAGAAGGGATTTGTCTCGCCCCTTTTAATTGTCCATCTATAACTTCATACGGTGTGATTTGCTTCATTGAGACGCCAATAAATTGCTTGCCAATTGTTTTAGTTTAAAACAGTTATGTGCTTTTCAAAGTAGTAAATGCGATTGTTTATCGCGATTAATCTCATAAAACAGCTTATTTTTCAGGTCGACGATGCTAATATATCGCAAGTTTTAGGGTCATCGACAAAATGGAAACCGTATGAGCATACCTCAGTCTTTGCTTGAACAATCAATTCAAATCAATATTCAACAAGCACTACAAGAAGATATTGGGGACGGTGACATTACCGCTATGCTCACACCTGAAGATGAGCAAGCCACGGCAACCATTATTAGCCGCGAAGATATGGTCTTAGCTGGACAACCGTGGGTTAATGCGCTCATCTCAGCTTATGACAATACTGTTCAGGTGACTTGGCTAAAACAAGAAGGTGAACGTGTTGCTGCAAACGAAGCCTTTTTAAAGCTTGCTGGTTCTGCACGTAGCTTACTGACTGTAGAGCGCCCTGCTTTAAACTTTATTCAAACTTTGTCTGCTGTTGCAACAAAAACTGCTGAATATGTTCAACATCTTGAAGGTTTAAATACAAAACTTCTCGATACACGTAAAACTCTACCAGGCTTACGTATTGCACAAAAATATGCGGTTGCTATCGGGGGCGGACAAAACCATCGTCTTGGCTTATTTGATGCGTTCTTAATTAAAGAAAACCATATTATGGCAGCGGGTGGTATTGCTCAAGCAATTGCCAAAGCACATCAAATCGCACCGGGCAAACCTGTTGAAGTCGAAGTTGAAACTTGGGATGAACTAAATCAAGCGCTTGAAGCTGGTGCTGACATTGTCATGCTCGATAACTTCAGTCAACAGCAAATGATTGATGCCGTAAAACATGTGGCGGGCCGCTGTAAACTCGAAGCCTCTGGCAATATCACTATTGAAAACTTGCGTGAAGTTGCCACCACTGGCGTTGACTATATTTCTATGGGTGTCCTAACTAAAGACGTTAGAGCTGTTGATTTATCTATGCGTTTTAATGCTTAGATAAAATCTGCGTCATTATTGGTATTTTTTTGCGACTTGGTCATGTCTGCCGCTTGTGTTTTTTGCCACGCTGACTGAGTCGCTTGTGCCCCACTATCACGTGGATCGGCAGCCATTAGAACAAATGTCACTACTGCTAATAATACAATAAAACCTTGTAGCATAAATTTTCCCCATTACTTTAAAAAATTCAGGGTTTCAAGGTAAAAGATAAATATGACCAGGCTTAGGAGATTCTGTTACAAAAGGTAAGTCTTTATTTTTATTATTCATCTATACGACAGCATATTCCCACATAATATTTTATATCAACAGCATAACTCCCTTTATTTACTATCGTGACATGGATATCTCTTTTCCTACGCGACAGAGTCTTATCGCTTAGAATTTTTTACCAACAGCTCATTCTGTTACTTTGGTTTTGCCCAAAGTAACCAAAGGCATTGTCATCTGCAAAACCTGCCCACTTTCATCCTCTATCCTATTTTGTTGCAAAAATAAGATCCTTATAGATTATAGACAGGTTGCAGATGACTTTTAGCACCAATTAATGAGGAATAAATTTCAATACCTTCATTAACAGAAATAACTTACCAACCTAAGACTCTAGATAACCCATATATGGATCAGAAATTGAATCTTCTTGAGTTTCTATACGGCCTGCGAAACGACGACTGAAAGTAGTATCATCAGCTAAAGTCACAGTGAAGTCATACCAGCCACCAAATTCAGACATATCCCAAACTAATTCTTTTTCAGAACTATTGGTTTCAATCGTCCATGTCTTGTTTGGAAGATAAGCATTTGCTTTGACGTTTAGCTTGACTGACTTATTACCATCATGACGCACTTTTAAATACAAATTCGCATCACACTCTTCCACACACACTCTAATTTCCGGTAATACTTGAGTCTGGTTAGCTTGACTCAAATCGCCTTTAAACGCGCGATGGAAACCATTTGGTCCAAGCACCCACAAATCGTACTGCCCATTTGTAGCATTCCATACATCATCGAGCTGTTTACCCGCCTCAACCATATAACGACGTGGAATTGCCGTAAGATCTAATCGGTTATAGACATGAAAAACGGCTGCCTGTTTACCCGTATTAGAGAACATCAGCTTAACCGTTTTTTGAGTGACATCGACTTTGGCACTGGTGTGCAAAATATATGGCAAAGCACGTGATGGTCTAATTCCCATTTCCTGCTGAGGAAATTGCTGCTGGCTCGGAACAGGAACTTGTGGCAATAAAGCTTGAGCAACACGAATCGCATCGGCTTCGGCTTTGGTTTTCTTCCCATCTAGTTCAGCAACAGGCAGAAGGTTCGGTGTTTTAAAATTAAATGCAGTCGTTAAATCACCACATACAGCACGGCGGTATGGGCTAATGTTAGGCTCTTGCACACCAAAGCGTTTTTCCAAGAACTGTAAAATAGAGGTATGGTCAAAGACTTGAGAATTTACCCATCCTCCACGGCTCCACGGCGAAATCACATACATGGGAACGCGTACGCCTGGTCCATACACTCGACCATCTGGCTGAGGTTGAGATTTTGAAGTCGCTACTGCTGGATGGTTAAAGTACTCATAAGACACTTGCTGATCGTTTAAAGTCGTTTTTCCATATACAACACCATTTACATCTTTAGACGGTGCACTTGGTGAAGGGACATGGTCAAAGAAACCGTCATTTTCATCGAAGTTCACCAATAAAACGGTTTGGCTCCACAGCTCAGGGTTTTCAGTTAATGCATTTAATACTTCCTGAATATACCAAGCACCTTGTACAGGACTAGATGGCCCCGGATGTTCACTGTAAGTTGCAGGAGCGACCAACCAACTCACCTGCGGTAATTTACCTTGTGCGATATCAGCTTTAAAAGTTCCTAAAAAACCACCGTCCGGCATGGTATTGGCAATACCTTTGTAAAGTGGTTGAGTCGCATCAATCTTTTCATCGTATGCTGGACACGTTAGCGTGTCGTTACTGACAGGTTGACCAGATTGCTCATTTGCACGGCGATACTGTTTGAAACCAGCTAACGGGTTATCGGTAAAGTTATCTGGCATATTTTGATAGACTTTCCATGTTACGCCAGCCTGCTGTAAGCGCTCAGGATACGTTGTCCACTCATAACCTTCTGTTGATGCCCCAATCCCATCAAATTCATTTACAACACTCGCAACACCTGCACCTGTAGGACCATTAGTTCCAGTCCAAATAAACTTACGGTTTGGGTTGGTGCCAGCATGCATAGCACAGTGGTAAGCATCACAAATGGTAAAAGCATTCGCTAAAGCAAACTGATATTCGACTTCTTGTTTTTTATAGTAGCCCATCGACTGTGGTTTTTTATAAGCGACCCAATCACCCATACGGCCATTGTCCCAAGCTGCTTGGCCATCAGACCATGAGTGAGGTGTACCTGAAACACGCTGAGCATTTCCTAAACGACTATCTAAATGGTAAGGCAATACCTTCTTTTTATTCGCATCATATTGTTCCCAAACCTTTCGGCTTTCCGTCATTGGAATCGTAAAACGATCACCAAAACCACGTACACCTTTTAATGTTCCGAAATAATTATCGAAAGAACGGTTTTCCTGAGTCAAAATCACGATGTGTTTAACATCTTGAATAGTTCCACTTTCAACTTTGGCATCAATAGCTAAGGCTTTTTGAATACTCAGCGGGAAACTCGCTAAAGCAGCTGTCCCAAACATGGTTTTTGTAGAGTTTAAAAGAAATTCGCGACGGTTCATTAGTTCTATCCTGAGTTCTTATTATGGTGCACAGTGCATTTTGCAATTAGTGGTGGGCGGTGTTGTTGGCGATGAATTATCTGAGTCATTATCATCGTTACAAGCACTGAGCATGAGTGCTAAAGAAGTAATTAATAAAAGTGAAAGTTTTCGCATTGGTTTTTCCCAAACGGTTTAAATGCGAACTACTAATAAAGTGTTAAAGTGACAGGCAAGTGATGTTTTTATGTCGATTTGATGAAGGCATAAAAAAACGCATCCGAAGATGCGTTTTTTTAGAAAGCGTAAAATTACCAGCCTAAAGCTTCTTGTTGCTTTTTAATGAGCTCGGCAATCCCTTTTTCAGCCATCTCTAACATGGCATTGCTTTGAGCACGGGTAAACGGTTTGTCTTCGGCAGTACCTTGAATTTCAATAAACTCGCCAGCTTGTGTCATTACTACATTTAAGTCAGTTTGACAGTTCGAGTCTTCTTCATAGCAAAGATCAAGCAACACTTCGTCTTGATACATACCGACAGAAATCGCAGCAACTAACCCTTTAAGCGGATCATGCTTAATTTTCTTTTGAGACAATAAAACATTCATCGCATCAACCAATGCTACAGCAGCACCAGTGATTGAAGCAGTACGCGTACCACCATCAGCCTGAATCACGTCACAGTCGATGGTAATCGTGTTTTCACCAAGCTTTTTCAAATCAACCATCGCACGTAAGCTACGGCCAATCAAACGTTGGATTTCTTGAGTACGACCAGTTTGTTTACCACGAGCCGCTTCACGGTCACAACGTGAATGTGTTGAACGCGGTAGCATGCCATATTCTGCCGTTACCCAGCCTTGGCCTTGGCCTTTTAAAAAGCGTGGCACTGAGTTATCAATGCTTGCAGTACAAAGGACTTTGGTGTGACCAAATTCGACCAGCACAGAACCTTCAGCATAACGGGTGTAGTTTCGTGTAATTTTCACTTCACGTAATTGGTCTAATGCACGTTGGTCAATACGCATAATCCTTCCTAACTTCTCTTAAATACAAACTTGGGCATAGTATAGCAAAGGATTTTGACAGGTTGAGTTTATTCCCTACTTTCAAATGTAAGTCTGCAAGTTTCATAACTCAAAAATAAAAATAGCCCCTAAAAAGGAGCTATTTTGAATTAACTGAGATTATGCAAATTTAAATTTTGCTTTTAACTTTTCTAATGTCTGCATCACTTTTCCAGTGGTATGGTTTGGCAGTGAACATTTCGCTAAACGTACCCATACACTCCAGAACTGGCGCATAAAGTTCGCTTCATTGTAATTAATGCCATATTCTACGCAAAGTACCTTAATTTTCGGGGCTACATCTTTATAGCGGTTAGCTGGCATATCTGGAAATAAATGGTGTTCAATTTGATGGCTTAAGTTACCACTCATAAAATGCAGCCATTCTGTACCACTAAAATTACTTGAACCACGAATCTGGCGTAAGTACCACTCTGCCTTAGTTTCAGTATCTGTATTATCAGGCTCAAACGTTTCTGCATCTTCAGTAAAGTGACCATTAAAAATCACCGCAGATGACCACAAATTACGAATAATATTCGCAACTACATTTCCTGCAAAAACCGGTAAAAACATAGGGCCAGAGATCACAGGGAAAAACACATAGTCTTTTAAAACTTGGCGTGTGGCTTTTTTACGGACTTTAGCCGAATCTTTCCACACCTGTTTCCAGCTCTTGGTTTTATAAACTAATGCATCTTCAAGATGTAAGTTTTGTACACCTACATACCACTCAAAGAAAAACATTAACTGTAGACCGAGGGGAATATTAAACAGATGGCGGGGTTCCCACTTCTGTTGATCACTTACTCGCAAAATGCCATAACCGACATCATGGTCTTTACCGACAATATTGGTATAGGTGTGGTGCACATAGTTATGTGTTTCACGCCAGTCATCACCAGAGGCAATGGTATCCCAATCGTAAGTATTACCGTTCAGGCTTGGTTCATTTAACCAGTCAAACTGACCGTGCATGACGTTATGACCAAGTTCCATATTTTCTACAATTTTAGAAATACCTAATAAGCCTGTGCCTAGTAGCCAGACTGGCGGAATCCAACCACCAAACATCAACATGCCACGTGAAGCGATTTCGGTGTAGCGAACAAAATTACGCACTTTGTAGATATATTTCGCGTCTTGTTCACCAAGGCTTTGCATCACGTCTTGACGAATCTGCTCAACACGGCGGCCAAACTCTTCAGTCTGTTCAGGTGTTAAATGAGCAGATTTAGAAACAGTAGAAAATTCTAATGCCATATTCATAGGGTTAATCCTCTTTAATTCTTTTTATAGATCAATTGTGACTGGGCTTAATGCCTGGCTCACGCATAGTTTAATTGGGCGGTTCGGTTGATCTTCAATTTCACCAGTTAATAGGTTTTGAGTAACTCCGCTTACCTTGGTACAGCTGCATTTATTGCAGACACCCATACGGCAACCATGTTGTGGGCGTAAACCAGCTTGCTCTGCACTGCTCAGTAAATTTGTTTCAGCTAAAAACTCGTGTTGAGCACGGCGGAAAATAACAGGCTGTGCTATATGTGTACCAGTCACTTGAAGTGGCTGAAAATACTCTTGATGAAGCTGCGACTGAGCACCTTTTTGTGCATAAATTTCATTGGCTTGCTGCATCATGCCATGATGACCACAAACATAAGTTGCTGTCTGCTCAAAGTCAGGAACAAGCTTTTGTAGTAGGCTTTCAGTTAAATGCTGCTTTTGCTCGGTAGTATTAAAAAAATGATATTGAAGCTGCGGGTGCTGTTCTGCCAAAGCTTTTAATTCAGTATGAAAAATTTCCGCACGATTAAAATAAATGACATGAATTTGTTCAAGTTGCTGTTTTAAAGCTTGCTGCAAGAGTGAATAAATTGCAGTTATACCGCTTCCTGACGCAATCAAAATCGCAGGATGCTGACCTTGGTGCAAAATAAAATCACCTTGTGGTTGTGAAATCTCAACACACTCTCCGACATGTAATAGTTGAGCTGCACGAGACACCAAACCTTGTACTTTAATACCTAAAGCGATTTCACCCTGAGTAGTCACTTCAATAATTGAATAACTACGTTGTTGGTAAACGCCATCGATAAGCAAAGTCAGCAAAATACTTTGACCCGCTCGAACCTGATCGAAATTAAAATTACGATTTGGTTTAAGTCTAATGAGCACCATATCGGTATGTAGTGGCTGAACTGCAGTAACTTCTGCAAGTACTCTTTTCCACGCCCAAGTCACGTTAATTTTCTGCAAGACAAAATCAACGAAATCTTCTCGAACCCAATGTGGCTGATAACTAAGTGTTGCGTTCATACGTTCCTCTTTTGTATCTGGCTATTTATTTGAGTGAACACATGTTCGTATAGTGAACATATGTACACTATATTTATAACTGTTCACTCAGTCAACACTTGTTCACTATTTTTTTTATGAAAGTTTGCTCTTTTTTGTTAGACTTTGGCTCACGGTTTAAATAGGTTCTTTTAATGTCGATACGGGATGAACGAAAACAGCAAAGTCGTCAGGCACTTCTCGATGCAGCCTTGCATCTAAGCACGTCTGGGCGTTCGTTCAGTAGTATCAGTTTGCGTGAAGTTGCACGTGAAGTAGGTTTAGTACCGACAGCGTTCTACCGTCATTTTCAGGACATGGATGAGCTCGGCAAGGAACTGGTTGACCAAGTTGCCCTACATTTAAAAAGCGTTTTACATCAATTAGGTCAAAGTTATTTACAACATAAATCTGCTAAAACCCAAACCAGTATTGAGCTATTTGTGCAGGCGGTGAATCATAGCCCTAAGCAATGGCAATTTATGATTGCTGAACGTTGGGGCGGCTCAGAAACGGTTCGTGCAGCAATTGCCAGAGAAATTGAATTTCTGATTGAAGATCTCACAACTGATCTTACTAAACTCGAAAATTTTAAACATATTCAAAATCCTCAAGACCTAAATGTCTTATCTACCATTTTGACTAATATGTCATTTACATGGGCAATGACGTGGCTCAACCTATCGAAACAATATCAAGGTGAACAGCTCAAGCTGCAACAAACTGCCTTTATTGAAAATGCTTCTACACAAGTTCGCTTACTCTTTAGAGGGATTGCAAACTGGGAACGATAGAAGCGGCAAATGACAAAAAACAGGTTATGTGGTAATACGTAAAGAGAGAAAGAAAAAGGCTAAAAATTTCGAGAAAAGTCTTTTTCTTTTTTACAGGAAGTAAACTATTAGTTAGGCCAAACTGGTGTGGGAATACCTATGAATCTTGATCGTCATACACAGTTTTTGATGCGTAAAGAAAAAATTCTGAGCGTGGCAGAAAAATTGTTATTAGAAAACAATCAGGAAATTACTCTAGATGAGTTAGTGGCCGAGCTAGATATTGCTAAAGGCACACTTTATAAGCATTTTAGAAGTAAAAATGAGCTTCTACTTGAGCTCATTATTCAAAATGAAAAGCAAATTTTAGAAATTTCTAAAAAATATAATACAGATTTCAAAGAATATGCTCCTCATTACATGCTTCATCATTTACTTGCACCAGGTAAAACGATTCTATTGCATCAACTTGAAGAAAATCTGACGATGACAGAGTCTAAGTTGAAGCATCTTTTCGAAGAGCTGTATGAAATTCGACAGCAGCGTATTTTGGCAATTAAAGATATTACCGAAAAGTATTTAAAATCATTAAATTATGACATGTCGATTCGTGATTATTTGTCTTATATCTGGTCACTGACTTATGGTGCATCACTACTTTTAAATTCTACTTATTATCAGCGTTCGATTGGTTCTCGCCAAAAATTAATTAATTTATATATTAATCAAGCATTATCACTGCCGACTCAAACCGCTAATTTTGACGTTTTAAATTTTCAAATTGAAGATGAAAACCAGAAAAATTAATTGAATTATTTCGTGATAATTAACGATAAATTAAATATAAAAATGGGCTTCGTATGAAGCCCATTTTTGAAGTAAAGCCTAAACAACTTATTTTGCTTTACGTTCTTTCTCAATTAAATAATTAAGAACTTGAGTAACTTTACCATCTTCACCCTGCACAACATATTTACCATTCACGACCACTGCAGGTACGCCTGTTAATTGGTATTGTTGAGCAAGTTTATTTGACTCAGCAACTTTTGCCGTCACAGCAAACGAGTTATAAGTACTATTAAATTTCTGCTCAGGTACGCCATAACGAGTAAAGAATTTCGCAGCAGAAGCCTGATCAAAAATTTGTTGACCGTTCACCTGAATCGCATGGAATAGTGGTAAATGCGTGCGTTTACGTACACCTAATGCCTCAGATGTATAGTACGTACGTGCCCCTTGTTCCCACATTTTATTCATTGCAGCAGGTGTACGTACAAAACGTACATCTTTAGGAATCTGTTTTAACCACGTTTGCATATGCGGTTCAAGTTTAAAACAGTGTGGGCATCCATACCAAAAGAACTCTCGAACTTCGATTTTCCCCGGGACTTCCACTTTGCCTGGATTGGCAATCACGGTGTAGTCTTTACCAGCAACAAAATCTGCTGCCATTGCACCACCCGATACGGCCATAATTGCTGCACTCAAACCACCCAAAACCAATTTTTTCATTGCTACAGCTTTTCCTCTAAGTTGTTATGCATTAGCTTATGCCCTAAATATAAAACAAATATGCTAAATTCGTTTTGCTTCTGTGAAGTTTTTTATTGGGTTTATCGCTTTTTTCCCAATAATCGCTACACTAACGGCGAACTACATCCAAAAAGATAACTCAAGTTTAGAGGTAGCACCATGTCGCAATTGAATGTTGATTTACAAGAAATCGCAAAGTTTGAAGCACTTGCTGCCAAATGGTGGGATCAACATTCTGAATTTCGCCCACTTCACCAGATCAATCCACTACGTCTTAACTGGATTGATGAACGTGCAGGCGGTCTCGCTGGTAAAAAAGTACTTGATGTCGGCTGTGGTGGCGGCATCTTGGCCGAAAGTATGGCACGTCGTGGTGCAGATGTATTAGGCATTGATATGGGTGAAGCACCTCTAGCTGTCGGCCGTTTACATGCTCAGCAAGAAAATGTTCAAAATATTGAATATCGTCAAATTCCTGTAGAAGAATTAGCACAAGAACAAGCAGGTCAATATGACGTGGTGACTTGTATGGAAATGATGGAACACGTTCCAGATCCAGCATCTATTGTAAAAGCTTGTCAGGCTCTGGTTAAACCGGGCGGCCATGTGTTCTTCTCTACCATTAACCGTAACCCAAAATCTTATTTATTTGCCATTATTGGTGCAGAGTACGTCCTACGCATGTTGCCAAAAGGTACGCATGATTATCATAAATTTATTCGACCATCTGAAATGGCACATGATATTCGTAATGCAGGTCTTACCTTAAAAGAAATGACTGGACTACATTACAACCCACTGACCAAGCATTACTGGTTAGCGCCAAATGTTGACGTTAACTATATGGTTCATACGATTAATACAGGTGCATGATGAAAGCTGTTTTATTTGATTTAGACGGTACGCTTATCGATACAGCTGCAGATTTCATTCGTATTATTCAGCAAATGTGCCGTGATGCAAGACGCCCTGTTGTAGAAGCCGATCTTATTCGCACTCAGGTGTCTGAAGGTGCACGTGCGATGGTGAAATTGGTCTATCCAGAGCTAGATGTGGCCAACCCAATATTCTTGGCACATCGTCAAAACTTTTTAGATCTGTACGGCAATAATATTGTGGTCGATACAGATCTGTTTGAAGGCATGTATCCACTCTTAGAAGAGTTAGAAGCTGCACAAATCCCATGGGGTATTGTGACCAACAAACCACGCGGATTAAGTGAATCTCTTTTAGAAAAGTTAAATCTAACAGAACGCTGTGCGGTTCTGGTATGCCCTGAAGATGTCAGTAAAACCAAACCAGATCCTGAACCAATGTATTTGGCTGCTAAACAGTTAAATATCCCAGCAGATCAAATTATTTATGTGGGCGACCACCCACGTGATATTGATGCTGGTCGCAATGCCGATATGTATACCATATTGGCAGCTTATGGCTATTTACCTATCGAACACCGTGATGATTTAGCATCATGGCAGGCCGATTCGATTGTAAATACAGTGACAGAATTACACGATATGTTACGTCAAAAGCTTCCTGCTCTACAGGAAAATCAGCGTATGATAAGTTAACATCAGAGTTTTATAGACTTTTTTAACGGCTATTCGTTTTATCAATATAAAAAGAAGGAGGTTTACCAATGAAATATTCAGAATACCAACCTCGTCCGGATCTACTCAAAGATCGAATTATTTTAATTACCGGTGCTGGTGATGGAATTGGGCGAGCTGCGGCTCTAAGTTATGCCCTACATGGTGCAACCGTTGTCCTACATGGTAGAACCTTAAATAAACTTGAAGTGATTTATGATGAAATTGAAAGTCTCGGTGCACCGCAACCCGCGATTTTACCGCTACAGCTTTCAAGTGCCTCTGACCGTGATTATGATTTTTTAGTCGATACGCTCGAAAAGCAGTTTGGGCATCTAGACGGTATTTTGCATAATGCGGGTATTTTGGGTGAACGTGTAGAACTAGCACATTACCCAACAGAAGTATGGGATGACGTAATGGCAGTTAACTTACGTGCTCCTTTTGCCCTCACTCAAGCTCTATTACCACTTTTGCAAAAGTCAGAAAATGCCTCTGTTGTATTTACCAGCTCGGGTGTAGGCCGTGAAGCACGTGCTTTGTGGGGCGCATATTCTGTCTCAAAAATTGCAATTGAAGCAGTGAGTAAAATTTTTGCAGCGGAGAATACTTATCCAAATATCCGCTTTAATTGCATTAACCCAGGCGCAACACGTACTGCAATGCGTGCGAAAGCCTACCCACAAGAAGATCCGAAGACATTACCTACACCTGAGTCAATCTTGCCTGCTTACCTCTATTTAATGGGTGAAGACAGCTTGGCACTCAATGGTCAAAGTATTGATGCGCAGGATTAAAAAGTTAAAGATGAAAAAGCTAAATTAAATTACGGCCAATCATCAAATCTGGCTTGCCTATACCTGAAAAGATATACAAGCCTTTTTTATTATTGATAAAAACCCTTGATCTATCCGTAATTTTAATTGAACCATTAAATGATCTTCACAGTTTCTCTGCATTTTGCGCGTAGAGTATTCAACATGAGAGACATCAGATGTAAACGAGGATGCATCATGAAAAAGTTGTTCACCATCTTAGCCCTTTGCATAACCGTACTAACCACAAGTATGGCGAGCTTTGCTGATCCTCCTTTTGACCGAGGCCATGGCCCCAAAGGTCCTAAAGGTGGAGGTCCACGTGGTGAGTGGAATGATCGTGGGCCAGGATTTGGACGTGATCATGATGATGATCGTATCCGTGACGAACGCCGTATGCGCGAAGAGCGTGGCTTTGAGCGCTTAAAACAACATCGCTGGCAGCCTGGCTATGTTATGCCACAGCACTATCGTGGTAATGGCTATAAAGTCGACTATAAAGACAGTAACTTGCCAAAACCAGGCCGTAATCAGCAATGGTACAAAATCAACAATGACTATATTTTAGTCGACACAGATTCTAATAGCATTGTGAGTATTCGTGGTTTTTAAGGCGATAGACCCTCGCTATCGCTGAATAAAAAGGATAAAGCCTCTGGGTTTTATCCTTTTTTATTTTTTATATTCTTAAATGATGTATTTTCTTAATTTCTTCTTATTTCATAGAGAGTTTTCACATTTATTCTTCTTGGCCTCCACGATTTATCTGCAATTGTTCACTAATCTTTAATTATTGAAATTTAACTCATCATTCGAGGTTTACAATGAAAAAATTAACAACAGCGATTGTTCTTTCTCTTAGTGGTTTAGTTGCAACAACAGCCATGGCAGCACCAAACGATCATAATCATCATGGCAATTACCAAAACCATGAAGTAAAAACAGTTAAAGTGATTAAAAAAGATGATCATCACAATGCATGGCGAGTAGGTCAGGTTGTACCGCATGAGTATCGACATTCACGTTACGTGATCGACTATCGTCAACATCAAAAATTGACTAAACCAGGTCGTTACCAAAAATGGTATAAAGTGAATGGAAATTATGTACTGGTGAATGAACAAAGTCATAAAATCATTAGAGTGGTTTACTAATTTAAAACTTTTTAAGCACCCAAATTTCAATTTGGGTGTTTTTTTATCGAAAACATGCGGCTTTAATCTTTTTTGTTTAGAATCATCTTTATATCTTTTTGCTGTTGATTCGAGATCGGTATGTCAAGTAAGCCTGTAAGTAAGTCGCATAATAACACCCAGCATTATGTACACTGGTTTCGACACTCAGCGCCCTACATTAATGCTCACCGCGATAAAACTTTTGTATTGATGTTTGGTGGTGAAGCAGTCCGTCATCCTAATTTCGAACATATCATTCACGACATTGCTTTATTGCACTCTCTTGGTATTCGCTTAATTCTCGTGTACGGTGCGCGTCCGCAAATTAATCAAAATCTTAAAGAAAAAGGAATCGAAACTCCTTTTTATGACAACAGCCGTATTACCACACGCGAATCTTTAAGCTGTGTCATGAGTGCTGTAGGTTCTATCCGCCTAGAAATCGAAGCATTGCTTTCTATGGGCTTAGCAAACTCGCCAATGTACGGCGCTCGCATAGATGTGGTGTCAGGTAATTTTGTGACTGCTAAACCTTATGGCATTCGTGATGGCATAGATTTCCAGCTTACAGGTGAAGTTCGTTCTATCGATACAGATGCGATTGATCGACACCTCGATAATCATAATATTGTACTGCTAGGGCCAACAGGTTACTCCACTACAGGTGAGGTGTTTAACTTGCGAGCAGAAGAAGTTGCGACCAAAACTGCAACTTATTTAAAAGCAGATAAACTCATTTTTCTAGGTGAGCAACAAGGATTGCTGAATGAAGATGAGCAAATATTACGTGAATTAAGCCCACATCAACTGGACTACTATATTCAACAATACCAAACCATTAGCCCAACACTCACTTTGCATTTGCAACAGGCAAAAAAAGCATCTTTATCAGGCGTACACCGCGTTCATCTTATCTCTTATGCCTATGATGGCGCCCTTCTCGAAGAGTTATTTACTCGAGATGGTATCGGTACCATGATTACCGATGCACATTATGAAGAAGTTCGCATGGCCAACATTCAAGATGTGGGCGGTTTAATGAATTTATTACGTCCATTAGAAGAAGAAGGTATATTAGTTTATCGTTCGCGTGAACGTTTAGAGCAAGAGATTAGCCAGTTCGCTGTTATTGAGCGCGATGGTACGATTCTAGCGTGTGCTGCACTTTATCCAATTCCAACAGAATTTAATGAAACACGTTCAGCAGAAATTGCCTGCGTCGCAGTACACCCAAGTTATCGTAAATCGAACCGTGGTAGCCAGATTTTGCAATTCCTTGAAGAAAAGGCAAAAGAACAAGGTATCCGTCAATTATTTGTTTTAACCACCCGTACCGCCCACTGGTTCTTAGAGCACGGTTTCCATCAGGTGAGTGTTGATGACTTACCAAATGCTCGTCAGGCACTCTATAACTATCAAAGAAATTCTTTAGTCTTTAAGAAACTGCTTCCTTAGCCTTTGCTAATTTTAAGATATTCTTATTTCAGATAAGCTTAGTTCAAAAAGTACAACCGTAAACACGATTAATTTATGGTTGTACTTTTTTTTAAATCTAAATTTTTTAAGGTTTTAATATTTTTTATTTTATTTACATCAACTTAATCAAAATTCATTAAATATATTTCTATTAGATAAATCTTTTTTTCGCATAAGTTTATAGCCTATTGTGTTTAGCTTTTTTTTGCATAAATAAAGACCGAATACTTATTTTTTCTGAAATAAAAATCCATTTAGGGTATCTGCTCATCCAATTATTTTTTTCTTTTTCTCTTTCGGGGAGCACGAAATCTCATGGCACTTTTCAACACCACTTCATGGGCAAAATATTCAGTCATCGCGGCCAGCCTTGCAGGAGTGATGATGTTAAGTGGTTGTGCCAAAAAAGAGGAACAAGCCACCACAACCTTAAATATCGGCTATCAAAAATATGGGATTCTTCCTATTTTAAAGGCTCGTGGTGACTTAGAAAAAGCATTAAAAGAACAAGGCGTGCAAGTGAAATGGGTTGAGTTCCCTGCTGGCCCTCAATTGCTTGAAGGTTTAAACGTAGGAAGTGTTTCACTCGGTGAAGCAGGTGAAGCGCCACCGATCTTTGCTCAGGCTGCCAATCCAAATTTAGTCTATGTCGCAAACCAACCTGCTGCGCCAAAAGCTGAAGCACTATTGGTACAAAAAGACTCTCCAATCCAATCTATTAAAGATTTAAAGGGCAAACGTGTTGCTCTTAATAAAGGCTCGAATGTTCATTACCTATTGTTAAAAGTTTTAGAAGCCAACAACTTAAGCTTAAGTGATATTCAACCAGTTTATTTACCGCCATCAGACGCTCGTGCTGCCTTTGAAAAAGGTGCTGTAGATGCATGGGTGATTTGGGACCCGTTCTTTGCAGCGGCTGAACATCAAATTCAGGCGCGAGTTTTAGCAACAGGCGAAAACTTGGTGAGTAATCATCAGTTCTATTTAGCTGACCGTAAATTTGCAGAAAATAATCCGAAAGTACTCAACACTGTTGTACAGACTCTTAATCAGACCACTGAGTGGGTAAGTTCACATCAGGATGAAGCTGCCAAGTTACTCGAAAAACCTACCGCACTTGAGTTTGATGTACTCAAAACTTCAATTTCACGTATGGGTTTTGGAGTTCAGCCAATCTCTGACAAGGTGGCACAAGAACAACAACAAGTAGCTGATGCTTTTTATGCACAAAAGCTCATTCCAAACAAACTCACCATTCAAGATGCCATTTTAAAACTGAAATAAACCCAGCTTGGGCACGGCTTAAATAATCATATAAATGCTGTGCCTGACCTCAAGGGGAACAAGGATATCAATATGCAACATCAGTCATTATTTATTAAGAGTCAGTGGACACAATTGGTTAAGCGCATCAGTGCAATTACTTTATTAGGCTTAACAATCGCAGCACCAGCTTGGGCAATTGACCCAACTGTGAAAGAACTTCGTATTGGTTTTCAAAAAAGCTCGATTAACTTTGCAATTGCCAAACAGCAAAAGCTATTTGAGCAAGAATTCCCAAATGCCAAAGTTACTTGGAACGAGTTCCCTGCTGGTCCACAAATTTTAGAAGCTTTAGCTGTCGGTTCACTTGATGTAGGCGTTACTGGAGATACACCTCCTGTCTATGCTCAAGCGGCTGGCAAGCCTTTATATTATATTGCTTATGAAGCGGCTAAGCCCTTGGCATCGGCAATTCTAGTTCCAAAAAACTCGCAACTCAAACAGCTTAAAGACCTTAAAGGCAAACGTATTGCACTGCAAAAAGGTTCGAGTTCACATTACTTACTGGTACAAGCCGTACGTAAAGCAGGCCTAAACTGGAGCGATATTACGCCAATCTGGCTTACCCCTGCCGATGCTCGCGCAGCATTTCAAAAAGGTGCCGTTGATGCATGGGCAATTTGGGATCCTTACTTCGCTTCAGCACAACTAGAAGACCAAGCTCGTGTTCTTGCATCGGGTAAAGGCTTAAGCCCGAACTATACATTTTATTTAGCAGCTCCAAATTTTGTTAAACAACATCCGAAAGCTGTTTCAGGGCTCATCAAACAAATCAATCAAGCCGATAAATGGGTTCAAAGCCATCAAGCAGAAACGGCAGGTGCGATTGGTCAAAGTACAGGTCTTAAACCTGCAACCAGTGATTTATTTATTAAACGCCGTCCGCGCCCTTCATCAGCCGCTCCTCTTAACAGCAAAGTGATTGCTGAGCAACAGCAACTCGCAGACATCTTTACTCAACAAGGCATCATCCCTAAACCAATCAGCATTAAACAAGCTGTTTGGGGCGCCAAGTAATTTCAATAGATATATAGGTAATGCACATGAAAATTTTCTGGTTTATTCCTACCCACGGTGATAGTCGCTATTTAGGTACAAGTAAAGGCGCTCGTCAGGTTGACCATGCCTATATGAAGCAAATTGCTGTGGCAGTAGATAATTTAGGTTACGAAGGTGTACTTATTCCAACAGGTCGTTCATGTGAAGATCCTTGGATTACGGCGGCTAGCCTAATTGATGCAACTCAACACCTTAAATTTTTAGTTGCATTACGACCAGGGGTAACCACACCAGCTTTAGCTGCTCGTATGGCTGCAACGTTTGACCGTTTGTCGAATGGTCGTGTATTACTCAACTTAGTGACTGGTGGTGATGAGGCTGAATTACGCGGTGATGGTTTATATGAAGATCACTCAACGCGTTATCAAACTGCCAATGAATACGTAAAAATCTGGCGTGAGATTTTGACACGCTCACATACAGGTGAAGCTTTTACATTCCACGGTGAACGTTTACAAGTGGATGATGCAAAACTACTTTACCCACCTGTTCAAAAGCCTTACCCACCACTTTGGTTCGGTGGCTCTTCAGACGTCGCTGTCGATTTGGCTGCTGAGCAAGTCGATACTTACCTTACGTGGGGTGAACCACCTGAAGCCGTAAAACAAAAGATCGAACATGTTCGTGCCAAAGCTGAGGCTAAAGGCCGTAAATTAACTTATGGTATTCGCTTGCATGTGATTGTTCGTGAAACCAACGAACAAGCTTGGGCAGCAGCGAACGAGCTTATCCAATATCTTGATGATGCGACTATTGCTGCCGCACAGAAAAAATTTGCACAAATGGACTCTGTAGGCCAACAACGTATGGCGGCTCTCCACGGTGGTAATCGAGACAAACTAGAAGTATCTCCAAACCTTTGGGCTGGTATTGGTTTAGTTCGTGGTGGTGCAGGTACAGCACTTGTAGGCGATCCTGAAACAGTTGCTGCTCGTATTCAGGAATATGCTGATTTAGGTATTGATACTTTCATTTTCTCAGGCTATCCACACCTTGAAGAATCAATTCGTTTTGCAGAGTTAGTATTCCCGTTATTACCAATTGAAACTCGCGCTAAACTTGCTCAGCCAAATTTAACCGGTCCATTCGGTGAAATTATTGCCAACAATTATGTTCCAGACGAGAAGAAGCAAAATAGTTCCGTCAAGGAGCCTGCATGAGCAAAGCTGAAAGTGTTGTTTCACGTGGAACAAAACAAATCGGGCAGCGTTTGCTGCCTTGGATTTTCCCTATTCTTCTATTGGTTGTTTGGCAAATTGCCTCAAGTTCGGGTCTTTTAGAAAGCCGTATTTTACCTGCACCTACTGCTGTAGTTTCCGCTTTTTGGCATCTACTGGTGAGTGGAGAACTTTGGCAGCACGTTAAAGTGAGTGCAGGGCGTGCTTTACTGGGGTTGTTGATTGGTGGCGGTTTAGGTTTGTTATTAGGTCTACTCAACGGGTCTTCGCGTTTCGCCTCTACCCTGCTCGATACGACCTTACAAATGATTCGTAACATCCCAGCCTTAGCACTTATCCCACTCGTCATCTTGTGGTTCGGGATTGATGAAACAGCAAAATTATTTTTAGTCGCCGTAGGTGTTTTCTTCCCCATTTATATTAATACCTATCACGGTATTCGATCAGTTGACCCTCAATTGATTGAGATGGGCAAAAGCTATGGCCTTTCTCGCTGGCAGCTTTACAAAGAAATTATTTTGCCAGGTGCAATGCCTTCTATTTTAGTAGGTCTACGCTTTGCTTTAGGTTTGGTTTGGGTATTACTCATTGTCGCTGAAACCATTTCAGCTCAAGCAGGTATTGGTTATATGACCATGAATGCACGTGAGTTTTTACAAACAGATGTAGTTCTGGTCGGTATTCTTCTTTACGCCTTACTAGGCAAACTGGCCGATGTTTTAGCCCAGCTTTTAGAACGCTATTTACTACGTTGGCACTCTGGATATCAGAAATAAGGGAGCTTAGAACATGACAAATCTGAATTTAAATATTAATCAGAATGAAGTGCAGCTCATTCCGGAAGAACCAACAGAATCTCAAGAACCTGTATTAGGAGCAGAGATTCTGATTGAGCAACTTTATAAATTTTATGGTGAGGTAAAGGTCCTCGAAGATCTTGACCTACACATCCAGCCGGGTGAGTTTTTAGCAATTGTTGGTCGAAGTGGTTGTGGCAAAAGTACGTTACTACGTTTAATTGCTCAACTTGAAAAAGCCAGCTTTGGGGAAATCAAATTTAAATCTGCCCGACATTTACGTGAAGGCATTACGAACGATGATATTCGAGTAATGTTCCAAGACCCTCGTTTACTTCCTTGGAGAAATATTCTTCAAAATGTTCAACTTGGGCTACCAAAATCGCAACATGCTTTAGCAGAAGAATTACTAGAAAAAGTAGGTTTAAAAGAAAAATCTGGGCAATGGCCTTCCCAGCTTTCAGGTGGTCAACGTCAGCGTACTGCCCTAGCCCGTGCACTATCACATACTCCACGCATATTGTTGCTAGACGAACCTTTGGGTGCATTAGACGCGTTAACTCGTCTTGAGATGCAAAGCTTGATTGAGCGCTTGTGGAAGGAGCAAGGCTTTACTGCAATTTTAGTCACACACGATGTGAGTGAAGCAGTGCAATTAGCTGATCGTATTATCTTATTAGATAAGGGCCAGATTGCTCACAGTTTCCAAGTTAATTTGCCGCGCCCGCGTAAAAAAAGTATTACTTTTGCTCAACTTGAGCAACAAGTACTCGATGCGGTTTTGGCAACTTAAGGTTGTGATGAGTAATGAGAACTGTTCAACCGAAAATTGCCCAATTTACGAGCAATAAAACTGCTGTTTTATTGCTCTTTTTTAGGGCGAAATTTAAAAAATATTTTTAAGAATAACAATAAACTAGTGAATCTCTCTATTTTTTGCACAATAGTATATCTATTACACAAATAACTAGCCGTTTTTTGATTAAAAAAGCAAGACACCTGTGCACAAATCAAACAATTTCCCTTACAATGGGAATATTATTTTTTTAATTATGCAGCAGATGGAACAAAAAAAGAGTACCCAAAAGCGCAATCAGCTTCTTGCTGCGGCCCTTGACGTATTTTCAGTCTATGGGTTCAGTGGAGCAAGTCTGGATGAAATTGCCCAACTCGCCGACATGCATAAGTCGAATATTTTCTATTACTATGAAAATAAAGAGTCTTTATATGTAGAAGTGCTCACAACCGTTTTACAAAAATGGTTGGCCCCCTTACAAACTTTAGAAGCTGAATTAGAACCAGCCGAAGCCTTATCTCACTATTTAATTCAAAAAATCGAACTGTCTCGTAGCCAACCGAAAGCATCTAGATTGTTTGCACTAGAAATTATTCAAGGCGCTCCACATATTTTGCCTATACTGAAAGGGCCTTTGAAAAAGCTATTTAAACGCAAAGCTAAAGTCATTCAGACTTGGCAAGAAGAAGGAAAGATTTCCCCAGATATCGACCCAGAATTATTAATCTTAAATATTTGGGGCCTTACGCAAAACTATGCAGATTTTGCAACTCAAATGGAAATGGTGACTGGTAAAACGCTTCGTAACCGCAGTATGTTCCAGCGTTCGATTGAGCATACGGTACATATGATGCTATACGGCGTATTACCTCGCTAAAATAAAAAAGATCGGCAAATTTGCCGATCTTTTTTTTAGAAATGATTTTGATAAAGTGCTAGGAGTTTCTGGGCCCCTAACAATAAATTTTCTTCCCAATCCAGATGCGCAGTGTCATCTGCCCCATCAGTAATATACTTCACCGAGATTAATCGTACACCTAACTTGTGGCACACTTTAGCTAAAGCATAGCCTTCCATGTCAACCACATCACAAGCTACTTTTGGCTGACCCGTTTCAAATGAATCACCAGTTCCACAAACTGCTTTTGGCAAATCAATAAAATGTGGTTGAAGATGAATCTCTGCCGCCAAATGATCATCTAACGGCGTTACACCTACTTCAAAACCTAACGGTGAAACATCCATATCCCGTTGTACAAAAGTCTTCACCTCGACCAAATCATGGCGATTAAAAGACGAACTTCCTGCCGAACCTAAATTAATTAGAGTTTTGCATCCTGTTTTTTGAATAACTTCAAATGCTTTAAAGGCAGCATTAATCTTACCAATACCACTGTAATGAACTTCAACACCTGCTTGTTCAAATAAACCCTTAGATTCATTAGGAAGTGCCATAATCAAAGCAATATCAGTGTTCATTCAAAAAGCTCAAATCAAAATTAAATAAGTTAGAAAATAAGTATAAATCAGGTGCAAAAGCTTTTTGCACCTTTTCATCATTACTGCACTTTTTGTTGTAAAGCGATTAAGCATGGAGAAAAAAACAGTTGACCACTATATGCTCCTGCTAGCGTTTTCTTCATTACAACGCCCCACATCGTCAATAACAGAATACTCAATGCGACAGCAACGTATTGTAAGAATACAATTTCAACCTGATGTCCTAAATTAAATAGTGCTAGAATAAATACACCTAATGGAAAGGTTAAGCCCCACCAGCCCAAGTTAAATGGAATACCTGTCTTTGCGTGACGGAGCGTTGTTAAAATCGCAAGACCAAGCCACCATAACCCAAAACCTAAAAGCACGAGACTACCTACAACTCCTAAAGCTTGAAAGGCATTAGCAAATTGTTCAAATCCTACATTTGGCGCCACTCTTTGTGCCTGCTGCCCTAGTAACAATAAACCTAATGCACCTGTACCAATCGGGCCTAAAGAGAGCCAGCTAGAAATGGCGACTTCTTTTTCAGGTAGCTGATGCAAAGCCATACGCAGCATTAAAATTGTCAGAATAGCGAATGCTGGTAAAACAGAGATTCCCCAAAGTACATAGCCAGCCATTAATAAATGAAAGCTGTGTACATCTGCTGGTAAATGTGCAACCAACATGCCGGCAGAACTTGCCGCTACTTCACAAGCAACCACAGGTAAAAGCCAGATTGCAGTCATCGTATGTAGCTGATGGTTCTGACGGCTAAACATGCAAAATGGTACAATCCACGCAATTGCTAGCGCTAAAAAGACATCGATGTACCATAAAGCTTGGGCGATATGGATTGCGACTTCACCGTAAAGCCCGATACCAAAGCTTAAAAAGCCATTTAGTATGGTAGCGAGCCCCATCGGAATAGCGCCTAAAAACAAGCTCATATTTGGATGATTAAAAATTTGCTTCGCCTCATGAGGGAAAAGAAACCACCGCAATAAATAAAGAACTGAAAAAACGCTGAATAAGACAATATTAAATTGCCATAACCAAGTTGCTAACGTGAATAAAAATGATTGAGCAAATGGCAGCTGGATTAAAATCATACTCACCACGCCAGTACCCATAGTCGCTGTAAACCAATTTGGAGTAAAATGCCGTATAACATCTTTGCTATGATTTAATTGGTAAAAGGGTTTTTTCATCTTAGTTCTCTAATCAAAGAGTGGATAAAGATATAGTAGAGCAAACCATTAATAAGAAAAATTGATTTATTTTTATTTAATTCATCAGTATTTTAAATATACAAATATTCATGTTGAAAAATAACTGAGTAAAAACACAACAACAAGACGAATCTGTGAGATTATGGCAATATATAGCCCTTGCAAAAATAGCCATATTTTAAGTTCATGAAACTGCTTCGTCTTAATGCGTTATCGCCCAATTTTCAGTTACCTCAAACAGCGGTAACTATTGGTAATTTTGATGGTGTCCATTTAGGTCACCAAGCGATGATTGCTCAACTCAAAAAAATTGCTGCAGCACAAGGCTTAAAAACATTGGTTATGATTTTTGAGCCACAACCTCTTGAGTTCTTTAAAGGCTACGATGCCCCTCCTCGTATTAATTCACTACGGGAAAAAGTTGAATACCTAGCCGCACTTGGCGTTGATTATATTGCGGTCGCTAAATTTGATGAACATTTCCGTAGCATGAGCGCATCTGCCTTTGCAGATTTATTAAAAGATAAATTAAATGCGCAGTCTTTGGTTTTAGGAGATGACTTTCATTTCGGTAAAGACCGCCAAGGCAACAGTGAATTTTTAAAAGATTATGGCTTCCAAGTCACAAATTTACATACCATTGAACTTGAAGGTGAACGCGTCAGTTCAACCCGTATTCGCCAAGTACTTCAAGTGGGTAATCTCGCTTTAGCAGCTAAATTATTAGGCCGTCCGTACAGTATTACTGGACGTGTCCAATATGGCGATCAGATTGGACGAACTCTTGATTTTCCAACCATTAATGTTCGACTCAATCGCCACAAACCTTGTTTAAACGGTATTTATGGCGTTGAAGTCATTTGCGAAACGACTTCTCTCACTGAAAAAGTGCGCCAAGAAACACCAGAGAAACTGGGAATTGCCGGATATCATGAAAATAGCCTCTATGGCGCAGGTCATGTCGGTACACGTCCCGCCATTCAGCAAGAACATCCAGAATGGAGATTAGAAGTACATTTCCCTGATGTTTCTGCTAATCTGTATGGCTTATTTATGCGGGTGACTTTTCTTCACTATCTTCATGGTGAATTGAACTACCCTTCGCTTGAAGCACTTAAGGCTGGAATTGATAATGACGTGCAACAGTTACGACAATACCGTAACGACACGACACAATTTCCTTTTTAATTCGAATTTTGATTGTAAAACATGTCAGCTCCCAAGCTGATTAAACTGGAAGAAAACTTGCATGAGCGATAAGCAAACTCCTGAGAATGCAGTGGACTACAAAGCCACGCTAAACCTGCCGGATACTCAATTTGCAATGAAAGCAAATTTGGCAGTACGTGAAGTGAAATGGTTAGAAGAGTGGTATACCGACAACATTTATCAGCAGATTCGTGCATCGCGTATTGGCAAGAAAAAATATATTTTGCATGATGGCCCTCCATATGCGAACGGTACAATTCACTTAGGCCACGCAGTCAATAAAGTACTCAAAGACGTTATTGTAAAAAGCCGTACGCTTTCAGGTTTTGATGCACCATATGTTCCGGGTTGGGACTGTCATGGCTTACCAATCGAACTAAAAGTCGAAGAAAAAGTAGGTAAAGTGGGCGAAAAAGTTGACGCAGCAACTTTCCGTAAACTTTGCCGTGAATACGCGCTAAAACAAATTGATTTACAACGTACTGACTTTAAACGTCTTGGTATTTTAGGTGATTGGGATAATCCTTATCTCACCATGAATTATAAACAAGAAGCTGATATTGTTCGTGCTCTTGGTCTCATCCAGAAAAATGGCCATATCCAGCCAGGTTTAAAGCCAGTGAACTGGTGTATGGACTGCGGTTCAGCTCTTGCTGAAGCAGAAGTTGAATACGAAGATAAAAAATCTGACGCAATTGACGTTGGTTTTGGCGTTGTCGATCTCAAAGATTTAAGTGTCCGTTTAAACGTAGAAGTTCAAGATCCGACAGATATCGTGATCTGGACCACTACACCATGGACATTACCAGCTAACCAAGCCGTTGCGTTGCATGCCGAAATTGAATATCAATTGGTGCAAGTGACAACTGAGCGCGGTAAGCAAAACTTCATTCTTGCTAAAGACTTAGTTGCTTCAGCGATTGAGCGTTACAAGCTTGAAAACCCAGTTGTTTTAGCTGATTTTACTGGTTCGGCTCTTGAAAACCTTACCCTACAACACCCTTTACTTACTGATCGTCAAGTTCCGGTTATTTTAGGTGAACACGTTATCGCAACAAGCGGTACAGGTGCCGTACATACAGCGCCTGGCCACGGTGCAGACGACTATAAAGTAGGTCTTCAATACAACCTTAAAGTAGATAACCCAGTAGGTGGTAACGGTGTTTATTTACCAACTGCTCCAATCTACGCTGGTGAACACATCTATAAAGCTAATCCAAAGATTATTGAAGCTTTAGGTGCTGTAGGCCGTTTATGGGCTCATCAGCCAATTAAACATAGCTACCCACACTGCTGGCGCCATAAGACTCCAATTATTTTCCGTGCTACACCACAGTGGTTCATTAGCATGGATCAAAAAGGATTACGTGAAGGTGCGCTTAATGCCATTGAAAATGATATCGAGTTTGTACCGAACTGGGGTAAAAACCGTATTGAATCAATGATCGAAGGTCGTCCGGACTGGTGTATTTCACGTCAACGTACTTGGGGTGTTCCAATTCCATTCTTCGTTCATAAAGATACGAACGAATTACACCCTCGTACACCTGAACTCATCGAAGAAGTTGCTCAACTGATCGAAGAAGAAGGTATCGAAGCATGGTTCAAACGTGAAGCAAAAGACTTCATCGGTGAAGATGCTGAACAATATAACGCTGTTCGCGATACACTTGATGTATGGTTCGACTCTGGTACAACGCATTACGCTGTACTTGAGCAACGTGATGAATTAGAAAGCCCTGCTGACTTATATTTAGAGGGTTCAGACCAACACCGTGGCTGGTTCCAATCTTCTTTATTAACATCTATGGCAATTCACAATCGTGCGCCATATAAAGCCTTGTTAACTCATGGTTTTACAGTGGACGAAAACGGTCGTAAATTGTCGAAATCTTTAGGCAACTATATCCCGCTTGAAGAAATCATCAAACAGCTTGGTGCAGATGGTTTACGACTATATGTAGCGTCTAGCGACTACCGTTATGAAATCGCAGCATCGAAAGAAATCTTTAGCCGTGTAAGTGATAGCTATCGCCGTATTCGTAATACCCTACGCTTCTTGCTTGCGAACCTAAATGGTTTCAAACCAAGTACTGATGCTCTGGACGTAGATGACCTTATCGCTCTAGATCAATACATCTTGCAGCGTGCGAATGAAGTACAACAAACTATTATCACTGCCTATGAAGAAATGAACTTCCATGTGGTGTGTAGTGCGTTAACAAGCTTCTGTATTAATGACTTAGGTGGTTTCTACCTAGATATTATCAAAGACCGTCAATACACCACTAAAGCAGATTCTCAGGCACGTCGTTCTGCACAAACAGCGCTTTATCATATTGTTCAAGCATTTATCCGTTGGATGAGCCCAATCTTAAGCTTTACGGCTCAAGAAGCTTGGCCATTGATTCCAGAACAAACTGAAAAGTATGTATTTACTTCAGAATGGTATGACTTACCTGTTTCATCAAAAGCAAACTTGCTTTCTGAAGAAGATTGGCAAACATTGATTAGCGTAAAATCTGCAGTAAATAAACAGATTGAAGCAGCGCGTAACGCTAAACTTGTCGGCAGTAATCTTTCAGCCAAAGTTGAACTTTGGGCAAGTGAATCATTACAAACAGTTTTAAACCAACTGGCTGATGAACTCCGTTTTGTTCTTATTACTTCGCAAGTAGTAGTACATCCATTTGCTGAGCAAGGTGAAGCAACTGAAATGGAAGGCTTACGTGTACAAATATCTGCAGCTGAAGGTGAAAAATGTGCACGTTGCTGGCACGTCCTTCCAGATGTAAATACACATGCCGATCATCCTGGTTTATGTGGTCGTTGTATTGTGAACGTCACTGGTCGTGGCGAAGTGAGAAAATATGCCTAATTCACAAGCTAAAAAAGGCTTATTCCAGTTTTATCCACATAATCTGATTTGGCTTGGACTTTCAGTCCTTGCCATTGTATTGGATCAATGGACAAAATGGATTGCGAGTACACATCTAAACTATGCAGATCCTGTACCTGTACTTCCATTTTTAAACTGGACACTATTACATAACTATGGTGCAGCTTTTAGCTTTTTATCTGATGCAGGAGGATGGCAGCGCTATTTCTTCACATCTTTGGCGGGCTTAGTTTCAGTACTTTTTGTATTTTGGTTAATGCGTATGCCAAAAAAAATGGTGGTGCTACCTGTAGCCATCGCTTTAATTTTAGGTGGAGCTTTAGGCAATTTAATTGACCGTATTACCCTAGGTTATGTGGTCGATTTCATTCATGTTTATTACCAAAATCATCACTTTCCAGCTTTTAATATTGCGGACAGTGCCATCACTCTAGGTACGATTTTGCTACTCATTGATACATTCTTCCTTGAGAAGCAACGTAACCAAAATTCGGATGCATAATATGACCGAAATTATTCAACCTAACGAAGAAATTCGTATCCAAGAAGGCTCTAAAGTCGACCTACACTTTTCTGTAGCTATCGAAAATGGTGTAGAAATTGACAATACACGTAGCCGTGAAGAGCCAGTTAGTCTGACTATTGGTGACGGAAACCTTTTACCAGGTTTCGAAAAAGCATTATTCGGTTTACGTGCTGGTGACCGCCGTACAGTACACCTTCCACCAGAAGAGGCTTTTGGTCCGTGGAATCCAGAAAATGTTCAAACTTTCGATACAGTTAAGTTTGAACAACGCCCTATTCCTGGTCACATGATCGAATTTGAAGATAAGGCAAAAACCACCTTATTCGGTGTAGTAAAATCAGTTAATGATGACATTACAGAAATTGATTTTAATCACCCATTAGCTGGGAAAAATATTACCTTTGAAGTAGAAATATTTAAGGTTACTCCTGAAGGCCAACAAGGCATTAAGCTAATGTAAATAAAAAAGCCCTCTAACTAGAGGGCGTTTTTA
>NZ_GG753604.1:0-652 GCF_000163635.1 Acinetobacter sp. SH024
CCTGCCACGACTGTTGCAGTGGTGCCGTCAGGGAAGCTCACAGTCACTGTAGAACCAGGTTCTGCTGTACCGCTCACCGGGTCAGTTGCATTGATTGGATCAAGTACCAGGTGCATTTGGTGCGGTGGTATCAATGGTCACCACTGCTGTATCTGTACCTGCATTGCCTGCTGCATCTGTTGCAGTCACGGTAATGGTGTGTGGACCATCAGTTAACGCAGGAAGTGTATTGTCTGCAAGTGTCCAGGTGCCGTCACCATTGTTCACTGCCGGATAGTCAACACCATCCACATTGACAACCACAGTGGCTGTCGGATCGTTCACTGTACCAGTGAGTGCAGGTGTACTGTCATTCGTCAACACATCATCAAGTAGCAACCACTGGCGGTGTAATGTCGGCAGAGACTGTGCCTGTACCTGGCAATGAAGTATTGCCTGCAGGGTCAGTGCTGTTGCTGTAACCGTATCGCCATCCACCAGGTTGCCCGGGTTTGGTACTGACCATGTTCCGTCTGTGCCTGCCACGACTGTTGCAGTGGTGCCATCAGGATATGTCACAGTCACTGTTGAACCAGGTTCTGCTGTACCGCTCACTGGGTCAGTTGCATTGATTGGATCAAGTACAGGTGCATTTGGTGCGGTGGTATCAATT
>NZ_GG753604.1:2324-274712 GCF_000163635.1 Acinetobacter sp. SH024
CACATCATCAAGTGCAACCACCGGCGGTGTGATGTCGGCAGAGACTGTGCCTGTACCTGGCAATGAAGTATTGCCTGCAGGGTCAGTCGCTGTTGCAGTCACTGTATCGCCATCCACCAGATTGCCCGGGTTTGGTACTGACCATGTTCCGTCTGTGCCTGCCACGACTGTTGCAGTGGTGCCATCAGGATATGTCACAGTCACTGTAGAACCAGCTTCTGCTGTACCGCTCACTGGGTCAGTTGCATTGATTGGATCAAGTACAGGTGCATTTGGTGCGGTGGTATCAATTGTATAAGTTTGTGTATCATTAACAGTGCTGCTATTACCTACTGCATCAGTGAAGGTTACTTTGGCATCAATTATTTTATCTGCATCCGCTGTTAAACCGCTACCAGGCACACTTACTGTCCATGTACCTGCTGCACTGTCTACAGTTGCATTATAAGTTACCCCATTAATAACAACTGTAACGGCTGTAGTAGCCGCATCTGAAGGAACGTTTGTCAGAACACCAGTAATCGTGACATTACCCGCTGCTTCTGATGCATTAATTACATTGTCAGCTGTTACTGAATCAACTGCGAAGTTGACACCATCGGTATTTGGGCCAACTGCATCGACAATAGCTGTGCCTGGTAATGATGGGTTACCTGCTGGATCTGTAGCAATCGCTTCAACTTCATCGCCATCATTCAGGCCAGGGTTTGGCACAGTCCACGTACCGTCTGGTCCTGCTACAACACTTGCTGTACTGCCGTCAGGATAAGTCACAGTCACTGTTGAACCAGGTTCTGCTGTACCTGTAATTGGGTCTGTCCCGTTAACCGGGTTAATTACTGGAGCATCAGGTGCAGTGGTATCGATTGTATATGTTTGTGTATCGTTAACACTGCTGCTATTACCTGCTGCATCTGTAAACGTTACTTTGGCATCAATTGTTTTATCTGCATCCGCAACCAAACCACTACCCGGCACACTTACTGTCCATGTGCCTGCTGTGCTATCTACAGTCGCAGTATACGTCTGGCCATTAATCACAACAGTGACCACTGTATTTGCTGCATCTGCCGGAACGTTTTTCAATACACCTGTAACAGTAACGTTGCCTGACGCTTCTGACGCATTAATCACATTGTCAGCTGTTACTGAATCAATCGCAAAATTTACTGACCCTGTATTCGGTGCAGCTGTATCAACTGTTACAACCCCTGTATCGGTACCCGCATTGCCTGCTGCATCTGTTGCAGTTACGGTAATGGTGTGTGGACCATCAGTTAACGCAGGAAGTGTATTGTCTGCAAGCGTCCAGGTGCCGTCACCATTATTCACTGCCGGATAGTCAGTGCCATCCACATTGACAACCACAGTGGCTGTTGGATCGTTCACTGTACCGGTTAACTCAGGTGTACTGTCATTGGTCAATACATCGTTAAGCGCTACTGTCGGCGCAACCGCATCAACCACAGCTGTTGCTGGGCCTGATGTATTGCCTGCCGGATCTTCTGTTACTGCTGTTACCGTATCACCATCATTTAAGCCTGGGTTTGGCACAGTCCAAGTACCATCCGGTCCTGCTACAACACTTGCTGTACTACCGTCCGGATATGTCACAGTCACTGTTGAACCAGGTTCTGCTGTACCTGTAATCGGGTCTGTCCCGTTAACTGGGTCGATCACTGGCACTGAAGGAGCAGCTGTATCAACTGTCACAACACCCGTATCTGTACCTACGTTACCTGCTGCATCTGTTGCAGTCACGGTAATGGTGTGTGGACCATCAGTTAACGCAGGAAGTGTATTGTCTGCAAGCGTCCAGGTGCCGTCACCATTGTTCACTGCCGGATAGTCAACGCCATCAACAGTCACCACTACAGTTGCTGTCGGATCGTTCACTGTACCAGTTAACGCAGGTGTACTGTCATTCGTTAATAGATCAGTTATAACAACTGCTGGTGCAACTGCATCAACAGTAGCTGTACCTGGTAAAGATGGGTTGCCTGCTGGATCTGTAGCAATTGCCTCAACTTTATCACCATCATTCAAGCCTGGGTTCGGCACAGTCCAAGTACCATCCGGTCCTGCTACAACTGTTGCTGTGTCACCATTAGGATAGGTTACTGTTACGGTTGAACCAGGTTCTGCAGTACCTGTAATCGGGTCTGTCCCGTTAACAGGGTCAATCACTGGCGCTGAAGGAGCAGCTGTATCCAGTGTATAAGTTTGTGTATCGTTAACTGTGCTGCTATTACCTGCTGCATCAGTGAAGGTTACTTTAGCATCAATCGTTTTATCAGCATCAGCAACCAAACCGCTACCTGGTACACTTACTGTCCATGTACCTGCTGCATTGTCTACAGTTGCAGTATAAGTTACCCCATTAATAACAACTGTAACGGCTGTAGTAGCCGCATCTGAAGGAACGTTTTTCAATACACCTGTAATCGTGACATTGCCAGCCGCTTCTGATGCATTAACCACATTATCAGCTGTTACCGAATCAACAGCAAAGTTAACACCATCCGTATTTGGACCAACTGCATCAACAATAGCTGTTCCTGGTCCTGATGTATTGCCAGCAGGGTCTGTTGCTACAGCTGTAACTTCATCACCATTATTCAAACCAGGGTTTGGTACAGTCCAAGTACCATCCGGTCCTGCTACAACACTTGCCGTACTACCGTCCGGATAAGTCACAGTTACTGTTGAACCAGGTTCTGCTGTACCTGTGATCGGGTCTGTCCTGTTAACCGGGTCAATCACTGGTGCATTCGGTGCAGTCGTATCAATCGTATAAGTTTGTGTATCTTTAACAGTACTGCTATTACCTGCCGCATCTGTAAACGTTACAGTCGCATCAATGGTTTTATCTGCATCAGCTGTTAAACCACTACCAGGCACACTTACTGTCCATGTACCCGCTGTTTTGTCTACAGTTGCATTATAAGTTACCCCATTAATAACAACTGTAACGGCCGTATTGGCCGCATCTGCTGGAATGTTTTTCAGAACACCAGTAATCGTGACATTACCTGCTGCTTCTGATGCATTAATTACGTTATCTGAAGTAACAGGATCAACAGAGAAAGTGACTCCATCTGTATTTGGTGGAGTGGTGTCAGCAGGTGTTGAGTCATCATCATTATCACTATTCGATGCTGCAGCGATAATACCGCCCGCAACTAAAGGAATAGCTGCCCACAACCATGGGTTTACACCCGCATCGTGATAAAGTAATGGTTCAATTGAAGAAATAGGTTGGTAAATAACATCAGATACCAACTCTTGTGGTGCTTCTGCTGGTAAAGCAGCAGGTAAATCCTCAGCTACCAGAGCTTGTGGTTCAACATCACTGTCTGCATCAGCGTCCGCATCAGCATCGGCGTCCGCATCATTTTCAGCATCTTTGAATTTTGCCCAAATCAACTGTCCATTTTCATCTTGAAAAACAAGACTGTTATCTTTAGGCTCAGCTGTTCCACTAAAGAAGCCTTCAATAACAATAGTCTCGCCATTTTTCAGGCGAATGACTGCATTGGTACCCTCCCTATTCACTACCAATACATCACTGGCAGCCACTTTTACCAATACGACCGACGCTTCTGAAAGCTTTGCAGAAGTTCCCTTGATTGTTGACAAGGTATCGTGACTATCCTTGGCAATAATTTGTATTTCAGGCATATCTGTATTCCTTTTATATTATTGATTTAAATGATTTTATGTATAATTCTTTTTACTTAATCTTTCTAAGTTTTTGACCTACAACTTAAAAACATTAAGTAATGTGATCATTTTTACATTAAACACTTTAAAATAAAAAAAACAAATACTAAAGTACCTAAAGAAAAAATTTTAATTAATAGAAATTATATATAAGTTTTAGTTAAGTTTTTCTTATGTTAATTTAATGAAAAATCACGTTAAACGTTTTATATATAAAACAAATTTATTGTTTTTCTATTTACCATTTGTTGAAAAATCATTTAATTAAAATATTCATATAACAATTATTAATATCTTAATAAAATAAAATATATTATTAATGATATATATAGAAAAAAAAGGCTTTAGGTAATATTTTACTATTACACTAAAACCTCATTTTTAAATATCTTATAAATTTTAAAAATATTTATATTTAGAAATTATCTGGACTCTCAAATCTTTTTACTTCTTGTAACTTATTCGGGTCATGCATTGTCGCAATTCCATCCTCAGTTTTTTGGTCTACAAGAATATCTGGATTATAAACGGTGATTGTTTCTCTACCCAGCGCATCCTCCCCCACAATATACTGAAAACCTCTTCGGTTCATCTTATGGCACAACCTTTGATAGAAGCCTTTTAAGCCTTCAGTTTCTTCGTTGGGGTTGTAATAAAAAGCATTCATCACAGCTGGTAAACCTAGGCCGCACACAATACCTGATAACAATACACTAATAAATGTATATCCAATCAGGATACTACTATAGGGACTTAAGGCAGGGATATTGGCTACTGCCAAAATCAATGCAAGTGAAATTCCTCCTCGTACCCCACCCCAAGATAAAATAGTCAAACTACCGTTGTAGCTTTTAGTTCTACGCATTGTGGGAAAAAAAGCGAAAGCCATAAAGTTGGCAGCAAAACGAGAAATATGAAGAATAAAGAACGCAACAATACCGCCTAAAATCAGGCTAAAGTTTAGATCAAGAATAAATAACTCTAAGCCAATTAAAGTAAATAAGAATGAGTTAATGATTCCTTCTACTGTATGCCAAAAATGATTAACTTCTTGAATCTCTCGCTCTTCTCGTATTTCCTTCCATTTGTTTCCAACAATTAAACCGCCAATTACACAAGCAATCGGTGCTGATGCATGTGCAAACAAAGCAACCAAATATGCTCCACTTGCAAGTAAAGCTGTTGTTAAAATTAGGGACTCCATTTCGTGTTTACCACGTAATAGACGCAACACCCCTACCCCAAATGCCCAACCAATGCCGACGGCGACAACAATTTCATAAAGTAGAGCTTCTAATGTTGCCACTAATGAGAAATGTTCACCTTGCAAAACATTAAGCAAAGTCATAAACAATGCAATACACATTGCATCATTAAATAATGATTCACCTTCTAGCTTAACAATTAAATGATGAGGTGCGCGAATCGAACTAAGCACACCTTTAATACCAATTGGGTCTGTTGCCCCTAAAGCTGCACCTAAAAGTAACAGCACCAGAATTGGCACATGATATCCAACCAGTAATTGGAATCCGTAGAGTAAACTGCCAAATAATACGGCGCAAAGCACTAAGGCAATTGTTGCCAAAATACTAATTTGTTTCCAATAACTTTTTAGATCTGAAATTTTAAATTTGAGTGCAGAAGAAGTTAGAATAAAGCAAATAACACCATTAATTAAAAAATCATAAAAATCGATATGGCGTACAGCTTCCTCAATATTATGAATGTTAATGGTAATAAACTGGTTACCATTTAGTAGGCTGGCACCCCACTGTAGAATAAAGACAAAAATTGCTGAGACCAGAGGAACACCAATCGCCTGCGGAAAGCCTAAAATACGCTTATTAAAGATCGTGGTTGCTATTGATAATGCAAAAACCACTGTAAACGCTTGTAATAGAAAAAAATTACCCATGAATACCCTTCTTCTGGGTCAACGACCAAATAAGAAAATTTTGCTAGGTCGACCAAACTAAACAAAATGCAGGCATTAATAATGCCATGATCATAAAAAATGAAAATTCGGATGCAAGTTTAACGAATTGATTGAACAATCTATCAATCTGTTAAATTTCTTAACATTATTTATAGTTATGATCTGAAAAAAAGATGAGCTTATTAAATTATGTTTAACAAGACTCATCCTATAAAATTTTAAACTGGATTATTAAAAGTATCACATTGATTAATATCACCAGTTTTTAAACCAACCTGAAACCAATGCATTCGCTGTTCACTACTACCATGAGTAAAGCTGTCTGGAACGACCTGCCCCGTAGAGCGCTTCTGTAAATAATCATCTCCAATTTTTTGAGCAGCATCCATCGCTTCTTCAATGTCACCTTGCTCTAAAAATTGAGTTCGCTGTTGATTATGGCTCGCCCAAATACCCGCTAAACAGTCAGCTTGTAATTCTTGACGAACAGATAATTGGTTACCTTCTCTTTGGCTGACTTGTGCACGGGCTTGCTGTACTTGTGACGAAATACCCAGCAAGGTTTGAACATGGTGCCCTACTTCATGTGCAACCACATAAGCTTGTGCAAAATCCCCAGCTTGATCTTCTCTAGAAAGTTCAGTTTGGTTCTGCTCACCAGAAATTCCCATTTGCTGACGCATATCTTTAAAGAATTCTGTATCGATATAAACCTTTTGGTCTGCAGGACAATAAAATGGCCCCATTGCAGATTGAGCAGTACCACATCCTGACTGAACCATTCCACTAAACAATACTAATGTTGGTGGCGTATAGCTTTTACCTAACTGTTTAAATATGGGGGTCCAAGTATCTTCTGTATCAGCCAAAACCGTTCCAACAAAATCCGAGGCTTCCTTTTGCTCGGCCGTTAAACTTTCTGGCGCAGTTGCATTTGATTGTTGTGAAGCAGTAACTTGCTGCGTTGCTTGATAAGCCTGCTGTGGGTCAACACCAAAGAACTTCCACGCAACAAATGCAACAACCAAACCAATAATACTGATACCGCCTGCTCTAACACCGCCACCACCTCGACGGTCCTCAACATTGCTACTAATTCGTCGACCTTTCCAGCGCATAATTTCCCTCTTCTTTTTAGAATGGCATCATGAACCCGATGCTTTTTTAGGCCACATTTTTTGTATTAAGCTCACAATTAATAGAACAATTGCACCTGCAACAAGTCCTATTCCAAAGTTAATCAATGTTGGTGTTAAAGCACCAATGATGTTACCCACTGCTGGTATTGTTTCCACATGATCCACTGTGTCTTCAGTTAAGTGATGAAGCAATGGAATCGTATGATTAATAATCCCGCCACCCACTAAAAACATTGCAATAGTGCCCACGATTGAAAGTAATTTCATCAAAATAGGAGCAAAAGCTAATAGGCCTCGACCTATAGTTTGTTTAAATGAGGTCGACTGTTCTGTTAAATATAATCCCAAATCATCAATCTTAACAATCATACCAACTAGGCCATAAACGCCAATCGTCATCACAACAGCAATAACACTTAAAACGCTTAACTTTGTCATTAAAGTAGCTGTAGCAACTGTACCAAGCGTAATCACCACGATCTCAGCCGATAAAATAAAGTCAGTTCTTACTGCTCCTTTTATTTTTTCTTTTTCAAAAGTTGCTAAGTCTAATTCTTCAGTTTCAAGCTCTGCTTTTGCTTCCTCTGATGTAGAAGCTTTTTTATGCATAATGGTATGAAGAACTTTCTCTACTCCCTCATAACATAAAAATAACCCCCCGAGCATTAATAGCGGGTTAATAAGCCAAGGTGCAATCACACTAATTAACAATGCTAAAGGAACTAAAATAAGCTTATTAACAAATGAGCCTTTAGCCACTTTCCAAACAATAGGTAGTTCGCGATCTGCGCGCACACCTGTTACTTGCTGAGCATTTAAGGCCAAATCGTCACCTAAAACTCCGGCAGTTTTCTTGGCTGCCATTTTGCTCATTAAAGCAACATCATCTAAAATTGTTGCTATATCATCTAGTAATAAAAGTAAGCCACTCGCCATTTCTTATCCAAGTTTGTATTTATTAAGGCTATTGTAAGATGATTTTTTTGAATTTCTGTAATTTTACTGAATAAATTCACAATATTATTTTAAGAAAAGTTTCCCCAATCGCTGACGAAAAAAATTTATTTCCCGTACAATAATGCCAATCTTTTATATTACAGGGCTTACTACCCCTGATTAAGCCAATACGATAGTGGAATAAATAATGAGTAATGTTGATCAGCGTCCAATTATTTTGACAGGCGACCGCCCAACCGGACAACTTCATCTTGGGCATTTTGTCGGTTCTTTGCGTTCTCGTGTAGGTTTACAGGATAGCCATCATCAACATCTCTTATTAGCAGATGCACAAGCATTAACAGATAATGCAGATAATCCAGATAAAGTTCGTCGTAATATTCTAGAAGTTGCTCTAGATTATTTAGCTGTAGGCATTGATCCAACAAAAACTACCATTTGTGTTCAGTCTTGCTTGCCAGCACTCAATGAACTCACAATGCTCTATCTTAACTTTGTGACAGTTGCGCGTTTAGAACGTAACCCGACCATTAAATCTGAAATTCAAATGCGTGGTTTCGAGCGTGACATTCCAGCTGGTTTCCTCTGCTACCCTGTTGCACAAGCGGCTGATATTACTGCTTTCAAAGCAACTGTGGTTCCAGTTGGTGAAGATCAGATTCCAATGATTGAACAAACCAATGAAATTGTACGTCGAGTAAATCGCCAAATCGGTCAAGATCTTTTGCCTGAATGTAAAGCTTTGCTTTCTAATATGGCACGTCTACCTGGTTTTGATGGTAAAGCGAAAATGTCTAAATCATTAGGCAATACCATCGTTTTAAATGCTTCTGATAAAGACATTAAAAAAGCTGTTAATGCGATGTACACCGATCCAAATCACCTTCGTATTGAAGATCCAGGTCAAGTTGAAGGCAATATTGTATTTACTTATTTAGATGCATTTGATCCAAATAAAGAAGAAGTTGAAGAGTTAAAAGCTCACTATCGTCGCGGTGGTCTTGGTGACGGTACAGTTAAAAAACGTCTTGAAGGTGTCTTAAAAGAGTTAATTACACCTATTCGTGAACGTCGCGAAGAACTTGCTAAAGATCCTGACTATATTATGGATGTTTTACGTCAAGGTACAGATAAGTGCCGTCTTATTACTCAACAGACTTTAGACGAAGTTAAAGATGGTTTAGGTTTATTTAAATTTTAATTCTCGTTAGAAATTAAAAGCCCTTCGGGGCTTTTTTTATTTATTAGATTCAATAATATTCATTTTTTAGAATTACTAATGTATTGATAGCCATTCACAGGCTTTTACCCTATTAACGTGAAGTAACACTTATTAACGCTAATAGCGATGAAGAATATCTTAACTTTATCTATTATCCTCTATGTAGGTTACATCATATGAGCCTCACGACATTTCTCCTTAAACCGAAACTGTTTTTACAGATTCGTTGTTCTACGCAATGATCACCCCAATCATTGCGTATTTTTTTGCCTAAAAATTTTATTTATGAATTAGCTATACTTATAAAAACTCTTATTTTTCTTTAATAAATAAAAAAACACCGCATCATTTTTCAGATGCGGTGCTTTTTAAGATTCAGCGTAAAGCGATTAAGCTAAACCTTTCTCTTTTAAAACTTGCAACATAGTTGAACCAAGCTCAGCTGGGCTACGAGTGTAAGCCATACCTGCTTTTTCAAATGCAGCGAATTTCTCTTCAGCAGTACCTTGACCACCAGAAATAATCGCACCAGCGTGACCCATACGCTTACCTTTAGGAGCAGTTACACCAGCAATGTAACCTACTACAGGCTTAGTCACGTTAGATTTGATGAATTCAGCAGCTTCTTCTTCCGCTGTACCACCGATCTCACCGATCATGATGATTGCATCAGTATCTGGATCATCTTGGAACAATTGAAGCGCTTCGATTTGGTTCATACCTGGGATTGGGTCACCACCGATACCGATACAAGTAGACTGACCTAAACCAAGCTTAGTTGTTTGAGCAACAGCTTCATAAGTCAATGTACCTGAACGCGAGATGATACCAATACGACCTGGTTGGTGAATATGACCAGGCATAATACCAATCTTACATTCACCCGGAGTGATCACGCCTGGACAGTTAGGACCAACTAAACGAGTACCGTTACCGTTAGTTTCTAAGTAGCGTTTTGCTTTAAGCATGTCGATTGTTGGAACACCTTCAGTGATCACAACGATTAGGCCAACACCTGAATCAACCGCTTCAACGATTGAGTCTAAAACGAATGGAGCTGGTACATAGATTACAGATGCATCTGCATTTGTTTCACCTACAGCTTCTTTCATTGTGTTGAATACTGGTAGGTCAAGGTGAGTAGTACCGCCTTTACCTGGAGTAACACCACCAACAACTTTTGTACCGTAGTCTAAAGCTTGTGCAGAGTGGAAAGTACCGTTTTTACCAGTAAAACCTTGTACCAATACTTTAGTGTCTTTATTAATTAATACGCTCATGATTGATACTCCCCTTACGCTTTAACTGCAGCTACAACTTTTTCTGCGGCATCAGACAAGCCGTTTGCAGAAATTAATTTCAAACCAGATTCATCAAGTAATTTAGCACCTAACTCAGCGTTGTTACCTTCTAAACGAACAACAACTGGAACAGTTACGTTTACTTCTTGAACCGCTGCAATAATTGCTTCAGCAATCATGTCACAACGTACGATACCACCGAAGATGTTGATTAAAACACCTTGTACAGATGTATCAGCAAGGATGATTTTGAACGCTTCGATTACGCGCTCTTTAGTTGCACCGCCACCAACGTCAAGGAAGTTTGCAGGCTGACCACCATAAAGTTTAATGATGTCCATAGTTGCCATTGCAAGACCAGCACCGTTAACCATACAACCGATGTTACCTTCTAAAGCAACATAGTTAAGATCAAATTCAGATGCTTTTAATTCACGCTCATTCTCTTGAGATTTGTCACGTAAAGCAGCAACTTTAGGTAAACGGTAAAGCGCGTTAGAGTCGATACCTACTTTCGCATCAACACATAAAATTTCGCCATTTTCACGAACTGAAAGTGGGTTAATTTCAAATAATGCAAAGTCATTTTCAACAAATGCTTGGTAAGCAGCTGTCATGATTTTTACAAATTGATTAATTTGCTTGTCTTTCAAACCTAAAGCAAACGCAACTTCACGTGCTTGGAATGGTTGTAAGCCAACTAATGGATCAACTTCAACTTTGATAATTTTTTCTGGAGTTTCTTCCGCAACTTTCTCGATTTCTACACCACCTTCTGTAGAAGCCATGAAAGTAATACGACGGCTAGAACGATCTACAACCGCGCCCAAGTAAAGCTCACGCTCAACTGGGTATACGTCTTCAGCAACAATAATGCTGTTTACTGGTTGACCATTTGCATCTGTTTGATACGTTACAAGACGAGTACCAATGATATTATTTGCAAATTCGATAACGTCTTCTTTAGATTTTGCAACTTTAACGCCACCAGCCTTACCACGACCACCAGCATGAACTTGCGCTTTCATTACCGCGAATTTACCACCAAGCTGTTCAAATGCAGCAACTGCTTCGTCTGCATTGGTAGCCAAGATACCTTCTTGTACTGGCATACCATATTCTTTCAATAACGCTTTAGCTTGATACTCATGTAAGTTCATTTAGTTACCTACTTAACTTTGTTTGTTGTCTTCAATTTGCGCAACATTCTCATGTTACTTATGCAAATTGCTGTCTACGTCTTTCACCTTGATGCTTTTTTAATCACACCATCGAATGTGAAAAAGAGCGGAGAACCGCTCTTTATTTTATTTACGCTTACGTTGAATCGCGTGAATTGCACGACCATCTACAGCAAGTGCAGCTTCATGAACAACTTCAGAGAATGTTGGATGACCAAATGTCATTAACTGAAGATCTTCAACAGAAGATACAAATTCAAGAGCAATCATACCTTGGTGTACGATATCAGATGCTGCAGGTCCAATAACATGCATACCTAATAAACGGTCAGTTTTTGCATCAGCAACAAACTTAACAAAACCAGCACCTTCACCCGCCGCTAAAGCACGACCATTTACAGCAAAACCGAATTGACCAGTTTTAACTTCATGACCTTTTTCTTTAGCTTGTTCTTCAGTTAAACCAACCCATGCCGCTTCCGGATGTGTATAGATAACAGAAATGATTGTGTCATAGTTCACTTGAGCTGCATGACCGTGAATACGTTCAACAGCCATTACACCTTCTTCCATTGCTTTATGAGCAAGCATTGGACCACGAACCAAGTCACCAATCGCATATACACCTTCTACAGAAGTTGCACAGTGATCATTTACTTCAACTAAACCACGTTCAGTTAATTTAATGCCTGAATCATCTGCCAATAAACCTTCTGCATAAGCTTTACGGCCTACACAAACGATTAATTTGTCAAAAGTCTGAGTTTTTTCTTCGCCGCCTTGAGTGTATTTAACAGTCACTTCACGACCATTAATTTCAGTACCAGAAACTTTAGCACCGATACGAATATCAAGACCTTGCTTAGTTAAAAGTTTTTGGTAGTCTTTTGCCAAAGCTTTATCAGCCATTGGTAAGAATGCATCCATTGCTTCAAAAACAACAACTTCAGCACCAAGACGACGCCAAACAGAACCAAGCTCTAAACCGATTACACCTGCACCAATTACACCTAAACGCTTAGGTACTTCTGGGAAGTTCAATGCACCAGTTGAATCAACAATAATATCTTGATCTACAGGAGCTACTGGAATATTTACAGGCACAGAACCAGACGCAAGAATAACGTATTTAGGTTCTAAAACTTGAGTTTCGCCTTCATGAGAAACGAACTCAACTTTTTTACCAGCAAGTAATTTACCAGTACCTTTTAACCATTCAATGCCATTGCCTTTAAGCAATTGATCGATACCACCAGTTAATTGGTCAACAATTTTGTCTTTACGAGCAAGAAGCTTAGCAAGATCAAAATTCACTTCACCTGTAGTGATACCGTGATCAGCTAAGTGATGTACTGTATCTTCGTAACGGTGAGAAGAGTCAAGTAATGCTTTAGAAGGAATACAACCTACGTTTAAGCATGTACCACCTAAAGATGGCTTACCGTTGTGAATACGTTTTTCGATACAAGCGACTTTAAAACCTAGTTGAGCAGCGCGAATTGCAGCTTCATAACCACCAGGACCACCGCCAATAACAACAAGATCAAATTGTTGAGACATTGTTTATCTCCATGGTCCGAGATAGAGGATCACTCTACCTCGGTAATATTATTCGAAGAAATTAAAGATCAAGGATGAGTTTAGCTGGCTCTTCTAACAATTCTTTGATTGCTACCAAGAAACCAACAGCTTCTTTACCATCGATCATACGGTGGTCATAAGAAAGTGCTAAATACATCATTGGCAAGATTTCAACTTGACCATTTACAGCCATAGGACGCTCTTGGATTTTGTGCATACCCAAGATACCAGTTTGTGGCTGATTCAAAATTGGAGTTGAAAGTAATGAACCGAAAGTACCACCGTTAGTGATTGTGAAAGTACCACCAGTCATTTCTTCGATAGATAATTTACCATCACGTGCTTTAGCAGCATATGCACCAATACCAGATTCAACTTCTGCATAGCTCATACGATCAGTATCACGTAATACTGGTACAACAAGACCACGATCAGAAGATACTGCAACACCGATGTCGTAGTAACCGTGATAAACGATATCGTCGCCATCAATTGAAGCGTTTACAGCTGGGTAGCGTTTAAGCGCTTCAGTTGCTGCTTTAACGAAGAATGACATGAAGCCTAAACGAGCGCCATGACGTTTTTCAAAAGCATCTTTATATTGCTTACGCAATTCCATGATTGGCTTCATGTTAACTTCGTTGAATGTAGTTAACATTGCTGTTTCTTGAGTTGCAGCAAGAAGACGCTCAGCTACACGCTTACGTAAACGAGTCATTGGAACACGTTTTTCGATACGCTCACCAACAGCCACACTTAACGGAGTAACGTTAGCAGCTGGTTTAGCTTGATGGTTTGCAACATCTTCTTTAGTGATACGACCACCACGACCAGTACCTTGTACGTCAGCAGCAGCAATACCAGATTCAGTTAATGCTTTACGAACTGCAGGAGCTTGATCAGATACAGTTTCTGTACGCTCAACAACAGGCGCTGCACCAGCTTGAGTGTGAGCAACTGCTTGCTCTACTGCTGCCGGAGCAGCCGCTGCTGCACCAGCACCAGCTTCAAATTGAGCAATAACTTCGTCAGAAAGAACTGTATCGCCTTCATCTTTAATGATTGCAACTAAGCTACCATCAGCAGGAGCAACAACTTCTAAAACAACTTTGTCGGTTTCAATATCACAGATTACTTCATCACGTGATACAGGTTCACCCACCTTTTTATGCCAAGTTGCGATGGTGCCATCTGCAACAGACTCTGGGAATACCGGTGCTTTAATTTCGGTTGCCATTATTGAGAATCTCCTGATTGTTCAGCTTCGATTGCCAATGCATCATTAATTAGCTGAGCTTGTTGTTTTGCATGCAAGTACGGTGAGCCACAAGCTGGTGCAGCAGAAGCTTCACGACCTGCAAAACTGATACGGATTTGTTTGCCAGATTTTAAGATATCGTCATATAAACGCGGTGCAATAAATAACCATGCGCCTTGGTTCTTCGGCTCTTCTTGTGCCCAAACGAGTTCTTTCACATTTGGATATGAAGCCAAGATTTCCGCAAGACGTTGCTCTGGATATGGATACAACTGTTCAATACGTACAATTGCGACATTAGTTAAGTTTTGTTCACGACGTTTTTCAAGTAAGTCGTAATAAACTTTACCGCCACAAAGTACAAGACGAGTTACATCTGACTTGTTAATTTGATCAATTTCGTCAATTACAGTTTGGAATGAACCATTCGCAAGCTCTTCTAAAGTAGAAGTAGCAAGTTTATGACGAAGTAAAGATTTCGGTGACATTACAATCAATGGCTTACGAATTGGGCGTACAGCTTGACGACGTAATGCATGGAAAATCTGTGCAGGTGTCGTTGGAGTGATCACTTGCATGTTGTCTTCAGCACATAACTGTAAGAAACGTTCTAAACGAGCTGATGAGTGTTCTGGGCCTTGACCTTCGAAACCGTGTGGTAACAACATTGTTAAACCACAAACACGTTCCCACTTAGTCTCACCAGAAGCAATAAACTGGTCAATCACAACTTGAGCACAGTTTACGAAGTCACCAAATTGTGCTTCCCAAATAATCAAGCTCTTAGGAATTGTAGTTGCGTAACCATATTCGAATGCAAGAACTGCTTCTTCAGATAAAAGAGAGTCATAAATCGCAAAACGTGGTTGGTTTTCTTTCACATGACAAAGTGGAATGTAAGTTGAACCATCAGCTTGGTTATGCAATTTCGCATGACGGTGTGAGAAGGTACCACGACCCACATCTTCACCAGTAATACGAACTAGATAATCTTCATCTAATAAAGTTGCATAAGCTAAAGTTTCTGCTGCACCCCAGTTTAATGGAGTTTCACCAGTTTGCATTTTTACGCGGTCTTCAATTACTTTTTGAACCTGACGCTGCATTACAAACCCTTCAGGAAGTTTGCTCATGCCCTCGCCTAATTCTTTTAAGCGATTTAAGTCAAATGAAGTATCCCAATCGTCTGTGTAGTCATGGCCCAAATATGGAGTCCAATCAACAAACATTTTGGTATTTGGTTCAAGAATCAATGCATTTGCTACATGATTACCCGCTTCTAAATCAGAACGGTAATCTTCAACCATTTGGTCTGCTTCAGCACGATCAAGTACTTTCTCTTGAACAAGTTGATCAGCATAAAGTGTACGAGTCGTTGCTTTCTTCGCAATTACTTGATACATCAATGGTTGTGTACCAGATGGCTCATCTGCTTCGTTATGGCCACGACGACGATAACAGAACAAATCGATAACAACATCTTTACGGAATTCGTGACGGAAATCATGTGCTAATTGAGTAGCAAAGATAACAGCTTCAGGATCATCGCCATTTACATGGAAAATTGGCGCCTGAATCATTTTAGCAACGTCTGTACAGTATTCTGTAGAGCGTGCATCACGAGGATCAGAAGTTGTGAAACCTACTTGGTTGTTCACAATAATATGAACTGTACCACCAACCGTATAGCCACGAGTTTGTGACATCTGGAAGGTTTCCATGTTCACGCCCTGACCTGCAAATGCCGCATCACCATGAACAATAACTGGTAAAACGTCATCACCGCCAATGTCTCTACGACGTACTTGACGTGCACGTACAGAACCTTCAACTACAGGACCAACAATTTCCAAGTGAGATGGGTTAAATGCTAATGCCAAGTGAACTTCGCCACCTGGAGTCATTACATTACTTGAGAAACCTTGGTGGTATTTAACGTCGCCAGAACCTTTTTTATGAATTGATTTACCTTCGAACTCACCAAATAAGTCCGCAGGGTTTTTACCCATAATATTCACAAGAAGGTTTAAACGGCCACGGTGCGGCATACCAATAACAACTTCTTTACAACCTACAGCACCAGCACGCTGAATAATCTCGTTTACCATAGGAATAAAGGATTCGCCGCCTTCAACACCAAAGCGTTTAGCACCGACGTATTTATTACCAAGATATTTTTCAAGACCTTCAGCAGCAGTTAAACGCTCTAAGAAGCCTTTCTTTTGATCATTTGTGTAATTGAATTTACCACGGGCACTTTCAAGACGTTGTTGAATCCAACGTTTTTCTTTTGTGTCCACGATATGCATGTATTCAACACCGATCGAACCACAATAGATTGATTCCATTGCTTCAATCATTTCAGCAAGCGTTGCTTCGCTTTTGCCGATTTCAAGATTGCCAGTATTGAATACAGTATCTAAATCTGATTTGGTTAAACCGTGAGCTGAAAGATCTAAATCTGGAATCTCTTCACGCTTAGCAAGACCTAATGGATCTAATTTAGCTTTTTGATGTCCGCGATTACGATAAGCAGCAATAAGTTGTAAAACGCCAATTTGACGACGCTCATGCTCAGTACTTACAGTACTTTGTACAACAGGTTGAACACGATTAGCATTACGTCCTAGTAATAGGAATTGCTCACGCACAGTGCTGTGTGGTTGGTCACCCTTTGGATATTTATCGAAATATTGGCGCCAGTCCTCAGCTACAGAGGTTGGGGAAGTCAGGTACTGCTCGTAAAGTTCTTCAATATACGCTGCACTATCAGCGGAAAGTTCAGTGTCAAGACGCAATGCGTCAGCAACTTCTTGCATTTGTGGACCCATTTCCTATTGCAAAAAATATTACAGGCTGCCTTTTAAGCACACCCATGATGCATAATGCCAAATTGGTAAAAAAGGCATTAGTTACCCAACAGGTCTCTAAGACCATGGGGCGTCATACTACCTAGAGAGAAAACTCCATAGGTAATTAATGAATCACAACGCCCTCAATGGCATCATCACTCACCTTATACTCGATTAAAACCGAGCAATTTTTTGCAAATCTTTTTAGAAAAATTAACTTTAAAATTAACTTTTCTAAAATGACTTTAACCATAAAAATTAAGCACAGATCTAAGATCGTGCTACTTAAATTAATTTCACTAGTATACGCTTTTTTCACCTATAACTTTGTGGCAAATCGTATCATGTTCTTAAACAACGATTGATTTTTTTGACACATACCACCTATAAATTGGCGAAATACATAAGCGATTTTATCTTTTAATATATGGTGCAATATATAAAATCCTCGCTCTTTTCGACCAAAGTCTAAAGTTTACATTATAAAATTAAAAAAAAACGCACATCAAGGATGCGCGTTTTCTATTTGTGCAGAATTAACCCGCTTGATCTAATAGCATGTTACGGATGTGACCGATTGCTTTAGTAGGGTTTAGACCTTTAGGACATACTGACACACAGTTCATAATACCTTTACAACGGAACAAACTGAATGGATCGTCAAGACGAGCCAAACGGTCTGCAGTAGCAGTATCACGAGAGTCGATGATAAAACGATATGCATTTAACAATGCTGAAGGACCCAAGAATTTATCAGGGTTCCACCAGAATGATGGGCATGAAGTTGAACAACACGCACAAAGAATACATTCATACAAACCATTTAAGTGTTCACGCTCTTCAGGAGACTGTAAACGCTCTTTAGGTGGAGCTGGTTGGTTATTGATCAAGAATGGCTGAATTTTGTCATATTGATCATAGAATTGGTTCATATCAACAACCAAATCTTTAACAACCGGCAAACCTGGTAATGGACGAATTACAATTTTCTCAGGCAGGTCATTTAAATTCCATAAACAAGCCAAACCATTTTTACCATTAATGTTTACACCATCCGAACCACAAATACCTTCACGGCATGAACGACGGAACGTTAATGATTCATCTTGAACCTTCAAAGCAAGTAATGCATCAAGCAACATACGGTGCTTATCAGTCAATTCAAGCTTGAAAGTTTGCATGTACGGCGCTTTATCCTTATCAGGATCATAGCGGTAGATTTCGAATGTACGTGTACCTCTACTCATCTTTATACTCCCGATTAGAATGTACGTGGTGCTGGTGGAATTGCATCAACAGTCAACGGTTTGAAGCGCACTGGCTTATATTCCAAACGGTTATCTGATGAATACCATAAAGTATGCTTCATCCACTCATCATCACGGCGACCGTATGAATAAGTTGGGTGATCAGCTGGCAATTCATAATCAACTACAGTATGCGCACCACGACACTCTTTACGCGCAGCAGCTGAAATTAATGTAGCTTTTGCAACTTCATATAAGTTTTCAACTTCAAGCGCTTCAACACGTGCAGTGTTAAATACTTTAGATTTATCTTTCAAGTGAATGTTGCGCACACGTGGTTCAAGAGCAAGAATCTCTTTAACACCTTTATCAAGCAAAGCTTGAGTACGGAATACACCAGCGTGGTCTTGAACGATATCACGAATCGCATCAGCAACTTCTTGTGCATTTTCGCCAGAAGTTGATTCATCCAATTTACGTACGCGATCTAAAGTTTGCTCTAATACGTTTGTTGGAAGTGGTGCATATTCATCACCATGATGCTTAGTTACGTAGTCGATAATGTGCTCACCAGCAGCTTTACCAAATACAACCAAGTCAAGAAGTGAGTTAGTACCTAAACGGTTTGCACCATGTACTGATACACAAGAACATTCACCAATTGCATAGAAACCTTTTACAGGTTTAGTGTAATTGTCTGTACCTGCTTCAGGTAAGCACACTTGACCATGCATATTTGTAGGAATACCACCCATTTGATAATGGATTGTTGGTACTACAGGAATTGGTTCTTTAGTAATGTCAACGTTCGCGAATTTTTTACCAATCTCAAATACAGATGGCAAACGCTTCATGATTGTGTCAGCGCCCAAGTGAGTCATATCTAGTAAGATATAATCACCTTTTGGACCACAACCACGACCTTCTTTAATTTCTTGGTCCATAGAACGTGATACGAAGTCACGTGGAGCCAAGTCTTTTAAAGTTGGTGCATAACGTTCCATGAACGGTTCGCCGTCTTTGTTACGAAGGATTGCACCTTCACCACGACAACCTTCAGTTAACAATACGCCTGCGCCCGCAACACCCGTAGGGTGGAATTGCCAGAATTCCATATCTTGTAATGGAATACCAGCACGAGCAGCCATACCAAGACCGTCACCAGTGTTGATATAAGCATTTGTTGATGCACGGTAAACACGACCAGCACCACCGGTCGCAAACAATGTCGCTTTTGCTTGGAATACTGCGATATTACCAGTTTCTTGGTCAATCGCTGTTACACCAAGAACATCACCTGCTTCGTTACGGATCAAATCAAGCGCGATCCATTCAACGAAGAACTGAGTACCCATTTTCACGTTGCTTTGATAAAGCGTGTGCAATAATGCGTGACCAGTACGGTCAGCAGCAGCACAAGCACGTGGAACTGGTTTATCACCATAGTTCGCAGAGTGGCCACCGAACGGACGCTGGTAAATTGTACCATCAGCGTTACGGTCAAACGGCATACCCATGTGTTCAAGTTCATACACAACTTTTGGTGCTTCACGACACATAAATTCAATTGCGTCTTGGTCACCTAACCAGTCAGAACCTTTTACCGTATCGTAAAAGTGGAAATGCCAGTTATCTTCTTGCATGTTACCTAACGACGCACCGATACCGCCCTGAGCAGCAACTGTATGTGAACGTGTTGGGAAAACTTTAGTAAGTACTGCAACTTTCAAACCTGCTTGAGCAAGTTGGTAAGAAGCACGCATACCAGAACCACCACCACCAACGATAACTGCATCGAAAGTGAGGTTTTGAATATTTGAATAATCTTCTTTAGGGGTTATCGCGCCCATGATATCTTCCTATCAATTCGCCCAGAAAATCTGGATACCCCAGATTGCGTACACAAACACTGCAATAATGACAGCCGTCGTCAGTACAAGGCGTAAACCTTTCGCTGAAGGACCCATTTGACGAGTAGTGACATAGTCAGTGAAAACCTGCCACATACCAATCCATGCGTGTGCGATAAGCGATAAAATTGCCAATAAAGAAAAAATCTTCATTGGTAATGTCATCATGAAGCCAGCCCACTGTTGATAGTCAAATCCACCTTTGCAGAGAATCCAACCAAAAAGAACAACAGTATAAGCTGCTAATACAACCGCACTTACACGCTGGATAAACCAATCACGAGAACCTGAACCAGTTAAACCTGTAGCACTTTTCATTAGAACATAATCCATACAAAGGCTGCGATAATGGCTACCACAGATAAGATCAATGAAATTGTCGCTGCAATACGACCACTTTGCAGTTCTTCAGCAAAACCTAAATCTGCAAGTAAGTGCTTAATTCCAGCAATAAAGTGGAATATCAAGCCGGCTGCAAATACCCAAACAACAAAACGTACAAGGATATTTCCAAAAACGACATTTTTAACGTAGTCAAATCCTTCTGGTGAAGATAATGATTTATCTAGAATCCATAAGAGAACTGGTACTAATAAGAAAACGATGACACCTGATAAACGGTGTAAAATTGATGCAATAGCCACGGGTGAGCGTAAATTTACCGCTAACACCTGACCCATGGACAAATTGACAGGTCTGTTGCTTTTCACAGCGGGCATCCTGTAGGTAGAAACTCCGACCGGAGTTTGTTGAATTAATTCCAAGGAAAGCTGGCATTGTTAGGCAAGCACAGCTCATGCCTAACCTATAAACGACACTGAATTATAAAACGCGAAGTATCAAAATACAAACAATCCACTTTGCCATTTCAGCAAAAAACCATTAAATAAGAATCATTCAAAACAATATTACATTATTAGGTCAATAAAAAAACTACACCTACATACATCATGTCCTTGTTTAAAATAACATTTTATTTAATTTCATTTTTTCTGAAATTTCTTTTAAATAAGCCGATTTTAGACTAAAGATGAAGTTATAAATTCCTCATATCAATAGAAAAATGATCGCAATACCCTCCTATTTTCAATGTGAGCCACATTTCAAATAAGTGAACAGACTTATATTTCAGATAGATATTAAGCGATCTATACTAATTTTTCGAAAGTGAATTTCATTAAAAAACAGTTCTTATGATTTTAAAATCATCTGATAAGCTATTTTTTATACAATTAAACTTAAAAAAAGAACAATATTCTTTGTTACAACTAAATAAAAATACAATTTTTTTTGAGTATAAATTTGAAATTACATCATGAGTTTTATGATTTTTTTAAGCGGATTGGCATTTTCTACCGCCTTATTATTCTAAATTGCAATTTATAAATTTGCTTACAATTGTACTCATCCTTCATTTTTTTTCTGCACGTTCTTGTTGAATTGACTTATTATACCATCCCGATGCAGTGATTTTACTGACTTTTTTGCTCGGGTCTTGATGACTAACTCTCTGTGGGAACGTCATTTTTTATCCATAAGTATAATTGACAAAATTTCAGTACTCACTAATCTTATAGCAAATTTTGACACCGTCTGATTCGCACATGAGAACATTAGGATTTCGAGTCAGATCAACATTCACCAGGACAGGAGATCTATTGAATGTCTGAAGCAAATGGCAAAAAAGCCGTATTACATCTTGATGGCAAAGAAATTGGTTTACCAATCTACAGTGGCACTTTAGGTCCAGATGTAATTGATGTCAGCAGCATACTGAAAGAAGGTCATTTTACTTTCGATCCTGGTTTTATGGCGACAGCCGCATGCGAATCTAAAATTACTTTCATTGATGGTGACAAAGGTATTTTATTACACCGCGGTTACCCAATTGACCAGTTAGCAACTCAAGCAGACTATCTTGAAACTTGTTATTTATTATTAAATGGCGAGCTCCCAACTGCTGAGCAAAAAGTTGAGTTTGATACGAAAGTTCGTGCTCACACTATGGTTCATGATCAAGTTAGCCGTTTCTTCAATGGTTTCCGTCGTGACGCTCACCCAATGGCAATCATGGTAGGTGTTGTAGGTGCATTATCTGCGTTCTATCACAACAACCTAGATATTGAAGATATCAACCACCGTGAAATTACTGCAATTCGTTTAATTGCAAAAATTCCAACACTTGCTGCTTGGAGTTACAAATACACAGTAGGTCAACCATTCATCTATCCACGTAACGATTTAAGTTATGCGGAAAACTTCTTGCACATGATGTTTGCTACTCCTGCTGACCGTGATTACAAAGTTAATCCTGTTCTTGCTCGCGCAATGGATCGTATTTTTACGCTTCATGCTGACCACGAACAAAATGCTTCTACATCTACAGTACGTCTTGCTGGCTCTACTGGTGCAAACCCGTATGCATGTATCTCTGCTGGTATCTCTGCACTTTGGGGACCTGCTCACGGTGGTGCAAACGAAGCAGTTCTTAAGATGCTTGATGAAATCGGTAGCGTTGAAAACGTTGCAGAGTTCATGGAAAAAGTTAAACGCAAAGAAGTTAAGCTTATGGGCTTCGGTCACCGCGTTTACAAAAACTTCGATCCACGCGCTAAAGTAATGAAGCAAACTTGTGACGAAGTTCTTGAAGCTTTAGGTATCAACGATCCTCAATTAGCACTTGCTATGGAACTTGAGCGTATCGCATTGAACGACCCGTACTTCGTTGAGCGTAAACTTTACCCTAACGTAGACTTCTACTCAGGTATCATCCTTAAAGCGATTGGTATCCCAACAGAAATGTTTACTGTAATCTTCGCTCTTGCTCGTACAGTTGGTTGGATCAGCCACTGGTTAGAAATGCACAGCGGTCCTTACAAAATCGGTCGTCCTCGTCAGCTTTATACTGGTGAAACTCAACGCGACATCAAACGTTAATATTCGAAAGAAAATTAATGAAAAAAAGCTGCCTTCTGGCAGCTTTTTTATTTACGTCTTTTTTACTCTAGACTTATTCTTCTTCATACATAGTTAACAAGTGATGGCTAATTCCATCTGCTCGCAACCAAGCCAACTCATAGCTCGCTTTAGCCAACGCTAAAACGCGTCGTTCAAACTCAACCCATATTGTTTTGACTTGAGTCTCCGAAATACCCAAACCACTCTCGTGTGCTAAATGTTTATTCTTTTCACATATTTTTAAGGCATGGTAAAGCTTACGGCCTTGGCTCGCCCCTTCCATTAACCGAACACGCTTACTTAAAATAAAGCCCTCAACATGCTGTAAGTCTGCATGAGGCAGCATCGGTACTAAGATTTGATTCAATTGATCATCTAAACGCTTCCATACAGCCAAACGCTGCTCTGCCGTATAAGTGTTCCATTGAATCACCTCGTGGTTAAAACGGCGACAACCACGACAAACCTGATCACCAAAAACTGTTGAACAACGCCCTGCACATGGGGTGAGAGAGAGCGTTCGATGATCATTACTCAAAACAAACTCCTTAAATAAACCATATACTTTTTATGGTTTTCTCGCTTATTACAAATTTTCGCGCTAAAATATGCGCCTTAAATTTCTATCTTAATACATTTGGAGTTTTCCATGAACGCTACTGTAGAACAGCTTGCACCTGTAGAACAGCAAGCGACCGCAGGTTGGGTTGTTGCAGCACTATATCAATTTAAAGAAGTTCAAGATCCTGCCGATCTTCAACAACGTTTATTAGACTTAGTGAAAACAATTAACCTTTGTGGAACTCTGATTGTAGCAGGTGAAGGAATTAATGGTACTGTTGCTGGTGATCGCTTAGCAATTGATACACTACATCAATTTTTGCTCAATGAAGGCTTTGGTGCTATGGAATACAAAGAATCTCATAGTTCTGACAAACCTTTCCGCAAAATGAAAATTAAACTTAAAGAAGAAATCGTGACTTTAGGTGTTGAAGTTAAACCTCGTGACTTAGTCGGTCACTATCTTGATCCTAAAGAATGGAATGATTTAATCGCACGTGATGATGTAATTTTAATCGACACACGTAATGATTACGAATATAAAGCGGGTACATTTAAGGGTGCAATTGACCCTAAAACTGAAACATTCCGTGAGTTTCCAGAATACGTTAAGAAAGAATTAGAGCAACATAAAGACAAAAAAATTGCGATGTTCTGTACTGGTGGTATTCGCTGTGAAAAATCAACTTCTTTACTTCTTCAAGAAGGATTTAAAGAGGTTTACCATCTTAAAGGCGGTATCCTTAAGTACCTAGAAGAAACCCCTGCTGATGAAAGCTTATGGGAAGGTGAATGTTTCGTATTTGACGGACGTACTGCTGTAACTCATGGTGTAGAGGAAGGCGTGAATATTAAATGTCATGCTTGCGGTTGGCCTTTAACTCCTGAAGAGTCTGCTCTACCAAGTTACGAACACGGTGTTTCTTGCGTTTATTGCATCGACAAAACCACTGAAAAGCAAAAAGCTGGTTTCCGTATGCGCCAGTCACAAATTGCTGCTGCAAAGCGTAAACGTCTATAAAACTATAAAATAGTTTTTAAAGGGCATTTAGATTTCTAACTGCCCTTTTTTATTTATACCACTAATTTTTTTACAATAAAAAACGCCCTAGAAAGGACGTTATTTATTATTTCTTCTAATAAGTTAATTTGGCGTATGATACATCAAGTATAATTCATTCAAATTATCTGGGATTTCTTCTGCCAGTTCATCCATTAACTGTCCATTACGACGGAAAGATTCCATCTGTGGATCTTCTTCATCAATTCCACTAAATACCATCATTGGTAAAGTTAAATCAATTAATTGTTCCTCATATTCAGGTGCAAACCATGCATCTTCATTTAAGAACATCGCATCAACAAATCCAACACTCCAGTCGCCTAAGCTAGACTCAACATCAGCTTCTTCAATTTCAAACGGAAATTCAATTCCATTTTCATTTGCTAAGTCTTGTCGAATTGACTCTAACCACGCTTTGATCTGCTGAATAATTTCGGCAGGAACTTTTTTATGGTTATTATCAAACAATTCATCTAACCAACGATCGAACTGAGGGCCTACTGCAATTGCACACAGAAAACCATGAGTTGCAGCGAAATCCAGACCATACTCATTGTGGTCTCCATCTAGATATTCACTTAATTGGTCTAAATCTAACGCACTCATTGTGTTACCTGACTATAAAAAAGAAATCTACGATAGCATAGCATCTAAGCTGACGATGCCCTATTCAGATTTGATTAGTCTTCATCATCAAGATCATCATCGTCTAAATCGTAATCAAAATCTTTTAACTCACGCTCTAAACGGCGTTGAGCCAATAGATCATCAATTAATCTACGTTTTTCTAATGATTCTTTCGCAGTGATTTTGCCTGATGACTCATCAAAACCGACATCATCATCATCACCGTAGTTATCATCTAATTCAAAATCTGTAGAAGACACTAAAACTACCTCTAATGAAAAAATGTGAATGGGTCTAGCCGCTATTTATCTTGGTTATTAAATCGTGTCAAGTTTTATTTATATTTTTTTCATTAAACTGCATATTTGTACTTTTTTTCGCCCAAAAAATTGTGTATTTATAAAGCTGAACTATTTTTTTGATCAAAAAAAAATTCTATGATTTTTTCGATGATTTAAGCTTGAAAAAAATGATTTTATCCCAATATTCAAAAAACAGACGTGAATTCAAAGATATTTTTTATTTAACGGTTACTGATCAAAGCCAAAACATTTCAAGCAAATTGTGCTATCATGCACGGTTTTTCACTGCCACAGATTCAACAAAGAGTAAGCAAAGATGAGCGATATGCATTCCCCTACTTCTCAAGTAGCGGCTCTGATTAGCCGAGGCAAAGAACAAGGTTACTTAACTTACGCTGAGGTTAACGATCATCTGCCGGACTCGATTACTGAAAGCGAACAGATTGAAGACATTATTCAAATGCTTCAAGACGTTGGTATTCCTGTACACGAGCGTGCACCTGAATCTGACGATACCATGTTCGGTGAGTCGGCTGACGCAACTGATGAGGTTGCTGAAGAAGAAGCTGCTGCCGTACTTGCATCGGTTGAAAATGAGCCTGGGCGTACGACAGATCCTGTACGTATGTACATGCGTGAAATGGGTACAGTTGAACTGTTAACCCGTGAAGGTGAAATCAGCATTGCCAAACGTATTGAAGAAGGTATCCGTGATGTCCTTAATTCAATTGCTTACTGGCCAAATGCTGTTGAAGTTGTATTAAAAGAATATAATGATTTTTTAACTGGCGAACGCCGTCTTGCAGATATTTTATCAGGCTACCTCGATCCTGAAACTGATGAAGATATTCCAGAAGTTTTAGAAGAAGTTGAAGAACTTGAAGAAGAAGACGAATCATCTTCAAAATCAACGAAAGAAGTTAAGCTTGATGATGATGATGAAGAAGAAGAGTCTGAAGGTGATGATGACTCTGAAGGCGATTCAGGTCCAGACCCTGAAGTTGCAAAAGTTCGTTTTACTGAACTAGAAGCTGCTTGGGCTAAAACAAAAGCTGTTGTTGAAAAACATGGTCGTAACAGTCCAGAGGCTGAAGAAGCTTTAGAAGCTTTAGCTACTGTGTTCATGATGTTTAAATTTACACCACGTTTATTTGACATCATCTCTGAAATGATTCGTGGTACCCATGAGCAAATTCGTGCCAATGAACGTGAAATCATGCGTTATGCAGTACGTCGTGGCCGTATGGACCGTACTCAATTCCGTACATCTTTCCCTAAACAAGAATCTAATCCAGCTTGGTTAGATGAACAAATTGCTAAAGCACCTGCTGAAATCAAGGCGCATTTAGAAAAAGTTCGTCCAGATGTTTTAGCATTCCAACAAAAGATTGCAGATATTGAGAAAGAGCTTAGTTTAAGCGTTGCTGAAATTAAAGATATCTCTAAACGTATGGCGATTGGCGAAGCGAAAGCACGTCGCGCTAAGAAAGAAATGGTAGAAGCCAACCTCCGTTTGGTAATCTCGATTGCGAAGAAATATACTAACCGTGGTTTACAGTTCCTTGACTTGATTCAAGAAGGGAACATTGGTTTGATGAAAGCTGTAGACAAGTTTGAATACCGTCGTGGTTATAAATTCTCGACTTATGCAACTTGGTGGATTCGTCAGGCGATTACTCGTTCGATTGCCGATCAGGCTCGTACAATCCGTATTCCAGTACACATGATTGAAACGATTAACAAGATCAACCGTGTATCTCGTCAATTGTTACAAGAAATGGGCCGTGAACCAACACCTGAAGAATTAGGTGAACGTTTAGAAATGGATGAAGTTAAGGTTCGTAAAGTACTTAAAATTGCTAAAGAACCGATTTCGATGGAAACACCTATTGGTGATGATGAAGATTCACATCTTGGGGATTTCATTGAAGATCAAAACATCACTTCTCCAATTGATGCTGCGACTTCAGAAGGCTTAAAAGAAGCAACTCGTGAAGTATTGGAAAATTTAACTGAACGTGAAGCAAAAGTATTGAAGATGCGTTTTGGTATTGATATGCCAACCGATCACACACTTGAAGAAGTTGGTAAACAATTTGACGTAACACGTGAACGTATCCGTCAGATTGAAGCGAAAGCATTACGTAAATTACGTCACCCTTCTCGTTCTGAACATTTACGTTCTTTCTTGGAAAATGACTAAGTTTTGAAAGCTTGAAATTTCAAAACCAAGCCCCATTTAATAGAAAGAGCTATAAACGCCTGCGATAATGCAGGCGTTTCAAATCATGAGGTAACTTATGTTAGACCGCACTCCATCTCGCGAACTACAAGAACATCTTTGGGTATTTCCGATGGATTATCCAATTAAACTTATTGGCGATGCGGGTGAAGAATTACGTGTTGCTGTAGTCGATATTTTGGTAAAACATTTTCCAGACTTCGACCACTCAACATTAAAAGTTCAAGAATCTCGCACTGGCAAGTATCATTCTTTAACAGCACAATTGCGCTTTGAAGAATTGGAACAAGTTCATGCACTTTATGCTGACTTGGCTGCTTGTCCGCAGATTAGAACTGCGCTTTAATTTTAAGTTCTTCAATCAATACCACAGTCAGGCATTCTTACTGTGGTATTTTTTTGGAAATTTTAAAAACTTCCTACCACGAAAAACCTTACAAATATTTAGAATTCCTTTTATAAAATCCTTTAAAATTACAAGGTTTTCGGCTTTTATCTAGTAGATATTAACTGGGCGCCGCATAAACTAATTATAGGAAGAGATTGTGATGAGCCTTGATAAACCTAACTTAATCATTCGGCAATGGAACGATTTACAAGATTATCAAAGCAAGTTTGAAACCATGAAACTCTTAACAAATGAGCGAGATCAAGATACGCCTGATGAGTTATGGTTACTTCAACATCATAATGTTTTAACTCAAGGTCAAGCTGGTAAACCTGAACACATCCTAATTTCATCAGATATTCCTGTAGTGCAAACTGACCGTGGTGGACAAGTGACTTGGCATGGACCTGGTCAACTTGTTGCTTACTTCATGTTTGATCTTAATCGTCTAAAATGGAACGTACGAACATTGGTCAGTTTTGCTGAACAATTCATGATAGATGTTTTAAAAAAATACAGAATTGAAGCGTATGCTAAGCCTGATGCTCCAGGAGTATATGTCGATGACCGTAAGATTGGTTCCTTAGGCTTTAAAATTCGTCGTGGCCGTAGCTATCATGGATTAGCATTAAACTTGGACTGTGCTTTAGATGGGTTCCAAACTATTAATCCTTGCGGTTACGCAGGCTTAGAAATGGTGCGTATACAAGATTTGGTGACTCCTTATCCATCATTCACTCAACTTTGCCAAGACTTTATTGAGTATATTAAGAACACGGGGTACTTTAATGACCCGGAAGTCAAAACCGAATAAATCGCTTTGCGATGAAATAAAAATGGATTAGAGTAATTACTCTAAATTTGCTTTTGCATAATTTTAACAAGGGATACGCGAGTGATTTCGACAAAAGCTGTAAAGCCTACTCTGCAACTTGCCTACGTTAAGCTCATGATGGATGTTGTTGGTCGTGGCTTAGTCATGGCAAGTCAAGTGGACACTGAAATACAAGAGGAAGTATCTAAATTTCCTGTTCACTTTGTACTTTCAATGAATGTTTTCCCAAATGGACCAGCATTTTTTGCTCGAGTCACAGAAGACAAACAGTTAGAGCTACTCAAAAGAGCTGAAAGAAAGCCAGACTTAACTATTACATTCAAACATGTAACTCATGCCTTTTTAGTATTTTCTTTTCAAGAAAGTACTGCCCAAGCATTTGCTAATGACCGAATGATTGCTGATGGTAATGTATCTGCTGCCATTCGCTTAGTACGCTGTCTAAATAAAATGGAATCTCTCATTTTACCTAAATTGGTTGCGTCTCTTGCAGTCAAAGAATACCCAACCGAACTCACCCTAAAAGAAAAATTCAACGAAGCTGCAAATATTTACTTAAAAGTAGCTAAGTCCTATTTCAAGCGGAGCGCATAACATGGCTAAACCATATTACGAATTCTTTTGTCCTGTAAAAGTCATTGCCGGTAATGCTGCGTTAGAACATATTCCGTTTGAACTTGCGACTCTAGGTGCAAAACGTCCGCTCATCATTACAGATAAAGGTGTGCGCGCAAATGGCCTACTCAACCCGATTGAAGCTGCGTTCAGTACGACTGATGCTGTCATTGGTCATGTATTTGATGATGTTCCACCAGACTCAAGTTTAGAAGTCGTTCGTCTTGCCGCAGAAGCTTATCGCAAGAATAAATGCGATGCGATTATTGCTGTAGGTGGTGGTTCAGTTATCGATACTTCTAAAGCAACTAACATTTTAGTATCTGAAGGTGGAGATGACTTACTTCAATATTCTGGTGCACACAACCTACCAAAACCATTAAAACCCTTTTTCGTAATTCCGACTACATCAGGTACGGGATCTGAAGTGACTATGGTTGCCGTGGTTTCAGATACACAAAAGAATGTTAAATTGGCATTTGCTTCTTATTACTTAATGCCACATGCAGCGATTTTAGATCCGCGCATGACACTTACATTGCCACCTCATTTAACTGCAATGACAGGTATGGATGCCTTAACACATTGTGTTGAAGCCTATACATGTATGGCTGCCAATCCACTTAGCGATGCTTATGCAAGTGCTGGAATTAAAAAGATTAGTGAAAACCTATTTAATGTCCTAGAAAACCCAAATGACTCACAAGGTCGTTTAGAACTAGCACAAGCCTCTACAATGGCAGGTATTGCATTCTCTAACTCAATGGTAGGCCTTGTACATTCTTTAGGTCATGCTTTAGGTGCTGTTGCTCATCTGCCCCACGGTTTATGTATGAATTTATTCTTACCATATGTGCTTGAATATAATAAGCAGGTAAATGGCCAGAAAATTGGTGAATTACTATTGCCATTAGCTGGTGCTGATATCTATGCACAAACTCCAGCAACTCAACGTGCAGACAGAGCGATTGCAACAATTTTAGCGATGCGTGATCGTTTATTTACCTTAACCAAGTTACCACGTACTTTACGTGAAACTGGCAAAGTAACTGAAGCACAGCTCGATGAAGTTGCAGAAAAAGCACTAAATGACGGCTCAATTATTTACAACCCTAAAGAAGCAAGCCTAAAAGATATCCGCGATATCTTACAAAAGGCATGGTAACAAGATAAGTTAAATCAAAAATCCCCCATAAGATCCTGATTTTTATATAAAATCAGGATCTTTTTTATAGATGTGAATCTATATTCATCATTTTATTTGTAAATATGGCAAAAAATTTGCTAAAAAATCGATGAAAGTACTGACAATTTGCATCAATTTAGGATAGATTGGCGCACTTTATCTTTTTCTGTAGGGGGGATCGTTCGTCTCAAACGATCCTTAACACCAAGCTGATCCTTGATCAACGATTATGAGGATAACGCCGTTGACAACTATCTCTGGGACTCCGTCTGTAGTTAAGCTACGAAAAACGCTAGGTCTTTGGCATATTATTATTATTGGTTTAGCCTATATTCAGCCAATGACATTATTTGACACATTCGGTCTAGTTTCCGAAGAAAGTCATTACCATGTTCCAACTTCGTACATTTTTGCATTAATTGCCATTTTGCTAACATCGATTAGTTATGGACATATGATTAAGCGCTATCCATCTTCAGGTTCAGCTTATACCTATGCACAAAAATCAATTCACCCTAATGTTGGTTTTATGGTGGGTTGGTCATCTTGGTTAGATTATTTGCTTTCACCAATGGTCAATATTATTTTGGCTGGTATTTATCTTGATGCATTATTTCCTACAGTCAATCATTGGGTATGGGTAATTGTATTAACCGCTTTCATGACTGGTATTAACTTACGTGGCGCACGCTTTGTTGCTAATTTTAATAGCCTGATTGTATTTGTACAGTTACTCGTGATCGGCATATTTACTTATCTAGTCTATAGCAAATTACAAATGGGCTATAATGCAGAAGGTCCAATTACAGAAGCAACCCGTTATCAGTTATGGAGCTTAGAGCCTTTCTGGAATGAGTTGACATCCGTAGGGGCATTAGTCACTGGTGCAACATTACTTTGCTTCTCGTTTACTGGATTCGACTCTTTAAGTTCTTTAGCAGAAGAAACAAAAGACACTGAGAAAACATTACCTAAAGCGATTTTCTTAACAGCACTTATCGCTGGTGTAATCTTTGTCATCAGTACTTACTTCATGCAAATTTACTTCCCACATGATCCTAAAAACTACTTTGAAGATGTTGCAGCAACACAGCCAGACATTTTATTACTTGTAGGTGGTTCATTATTTCAGTCATACGTTCTTGCTTTTGCAATTATTACTGTCATGGCATCTGGTATTTCAGCTCATGCAGGTGTATCGCGCTTGATGTATGCAATGGGACGTGATGGTGTAATCAATAAAAAAATCTTTGGTCATGTTAGTCCAAAGAACTATACGCCTTCATACAATATTCTTATTGTTGGTGTTGTAGCACTAGCAGCAGGTTTCATGAGCTTAGATATTGTCATTTCAATGATTAGCTTTGGTGCGTTAACTGCATTCACATTTGTTAATTTATCAGTGATTTCACGCTATGCTTTACGTGATGGCCGCACAAAGAATTTCAAAGATATTTTTAACTTTGTAATTATTCCACTTCTTGGCTTCTTTAGTATTTTCGCTCTATGGCTTGAGATTGAAGAGACAGCCTTGAAATATGGATTATGGTGGGCAATGTTCGGTATTTTATACCTAGGTTATAAAACTAAAGGTTTTAAATATCAAGCACCTCAACATAATGAACATGAATAACCATCCCTCATAAAAAAGGCGCTTAAAGCGCCTTTTTTATGGTCAAATTAACCAAAAATTTTGTTCACAATATTTTGTACACGTTTAGCGTAGAGTTTCGCTGTTTCAAGGTCTCCAGCAGGAACTTCCTCTACACTTGCATCAGAAGGCGATTGAACTAAAAGTCCAACTGAACCACCTAAGTTATTTACATCTTCACGTGTTGCATCTTTTGTATTCGCTGGTAATAAACCAAGGCTTACCCAAATTCCACCATGTTGCGATGCTAAAGTCTGTAATTGAATAAGGGTAACCTGCTTATCCCCATTTAAGCTCGCGCTGTTTGTGAAGCCTGCAAATACTTTATCTTGCCACCCACGTGTAAACCAAACTTTTGAAGTTGCATCAGCAAACTTTTTAAATTGCCATGGTGCTGTACCCATATAAGTCGGAGCACCAAAAACAATCCCCTTCGCATCATTTAATGTCTGCCAATCTTGCTCAGTAATATTACCTTCTTGATCAATTTGGATGAGCTGAGCATTAATTTCGTTTGCAAACGTTTCAGCCACGACTTTGGTATGGCCATAACCAGAGAAATATACAACCGCGATATTAGAGTTAGACATGGGAGCAAACCTTTGTTTTATTAAATTCCACTTTATGATATATTTTAGAAACTAGGTGTCAATTAGTTACTAATCGGTAACTATGGTAATTTTTTAAGAAATTAGCAGGTAAATAGTATGAATGAATGTCTAAAATATAATGTTTTTCAACAACATTGCCCTGCTCGTTTATTTTTTGAAAAAATTGCAGATAAGTGGGTTTTATTAATTTTAAATGTGCTTGAAGAGGAAACTCAGCACTTCAACTTGCTCAAAAAGAATATTCAAGGTATTTCGCCTAAAGTCTTATCACAAAAGTTAAAAATGCTGGAAAGGGATGGTTTTATTGAGCGTAAAATTCAGAATACGTCTCCTATTCGTGTTGATTACTCACTCACTTCTCTGGGGCAAAATGTCGCTTCAATGGCGTTCCAATTAAAAGAATGGGCCGAAACTAATATTGAACAGGTTTTAGCAGCCCAAATGACTTATGATGAAAAAGTGCTAGAGCAAGCTTAACTCATACTTCCCTTAAAATTTTATCGCTCATGAGTGGCTCAACTTAATTAATTTTAATCGGCTCAGGTGGTGCATTTATTTTAAATTGGATAGTTAAAGGTTCACATTGTTTTAACTCTTGATCACTCTTCAAATAAGTGCTTTCTAGACCATATTTCCAAGTACCATTCATGACGTCAAATGCTGGATAATTGACAATAAAAGTTTTGGTTTCACCTGGCAGATATTCGTAAGGTTGAGTCTCTTTACACTCATTTTCTGGATAGGAGCGCTTTGTATTTCCAAGTAAATAGAGTTCTAAAGGTACGTAACATGCAGGTTGTTTTTCTTGTATTTTCTCTAATCCCTTATTAGTTTGAGTAATCTGCAAAGCCAGAGTACCGTTTAGAGTTAACTGCTGTGCATATTTAAAAACAGTTTCTTTTTCTATAGGTTCACGCGTTACATTATTGAGAAACTGTAGTTTGCGATGTAAGCCATTACAGTCATCTTCAACGGGTGCAGGCAACCAAATTTCATTATCTTTTGAGTCGCCTTTCTCTCCATCGGCCGGTGTTTCAAAATCACCCGGTTTACCAGGTTTAGTCGGATATCCTGACCCCCCTAAACTTGCACCACCTGCGAATAAATCCTCTCCACAAGCGGTTAAAAGACCACCTGTCAAAATGAAGCTCATGGATATTATTAATTTTTTATAAGTTGTTTTCGTCATATTGATAAGCTCCGAAACGGAAAGTTTTTGTTGCACCCTCTTTTCCTTCATCTAGTGCACAACGTTCAATAGCTAACTTAAGTACTTGTAGTGATAAATCTTCCCATAAGCGCAAACTTGCTTCTTTGAGTAAAGTAATCGATTCATCTGTTAGTTCATCAGCAAAAATTGCTTGTTCTAAATAGGGTTCTCTTTCTGGCTGAAATAAATTATGAACTCCAGCAGCTAAATGTGCTTCTAAATTACTCGTTAATAATTTTCGAACCTCAAATTGCTCTACATCAGGCATAAAACTACGCTGCTGCAACATCACAAGGCCATCTTCTTCTCTCACAATATTTAGGCGTTCGAGTTCATTCAAAATAGATCTTGGATGCTTTTCAGTTGAGACTTTCTTTACTAAATTTTCAAAACAAATTTGATCATTACTTACAAATGGAATTTTTTCTGCCAATCCCTCTGCAAGCCACAAACCAATCACCCGAGCAGGAACACTTACTGGCTCTGCTACTTTTGCTTCTGTTAAAGGCTGCCCAGCCTGCATCGCCTTTTTAAATGCATTCACATCTTTGCGATGTAACCCTGAAAGTAAACTGACCGCTGAATCAGTTGGCTTTTGCTCTATACGCTCTAGCTCAGTTAAAGCTTGTTGATAGAAAACAGGTTTTAAAGCAGTTACAAAGTCGTTATATCCAACTCCCGAACGAATTAACCATTGCGTCAGGTATTCCATTAACATTAATACCTGCTTTTGATTAAGTTCTGCATTGTTCGTTTGGAGTGTGGTCATAGGGTAACAATTTTCCTTCATATTTGAAAACAGTATGGGCCGAGCAATTGTCACACTGAACGGTTTAAGATGCAATTTTCATTCTTAAACCTCTTTGGGAAACCGATCAATATAATGATTTGGTGCATTAAAATGGGTAAAAGAAATACTGATTGAGACATCCAAACTTTCTACGCTATGCCACCAACCAATCGGGATGAATAGAGCTTCCCCTGCATTCAAAATACATTCAACAGGAGTAATTGATTTTGCTAAAGGATATTTTTCAAAATCAATTTTATTTGTATCACTCAACTCACTAAATACCCAATGATCGTTATATAGATGAGGAACTTGCAATGCAGGAATTAAAGTTACTTTTTTGCTCCCATAAATTTGAACTAACATATTATTCGTTAAATCATGATGTAAAGGTGTAAATGTTCCTTTAGGTCCAAACCATAAAAAACTACGGTCATCCTTTAAAGCCAAATCACAGTAACCATCTGCAAAATCATCTATATCTGAAAATAATTCTTGAAGCATCTGATGACTATTTGATGCATTATTTGCAGTCATATAAAAATCGTTACTAGCATCAACTGACATAACTTTTGATACAAACTCTGCCATCTTCATTTTTTGTTTTAATGATGGAGAATGTCTTTCAAACTGTTCATCTAAATTTCTATTCATCTGAACTTCAACTAAATGATGACCAAATTTAGAAGCAAAATATTGCGGAGACCATTTGTGCAAAGCTGGCCAATGTTCTATTCCTTTTTTTAAAATCACAGGACGATGTTGACTATAGTAACCCTTCACAAAATCAGAAAAATTTGGAGCAGTAATAGAAGGAATTTTTTTACTATAGTCAGAGTTTAGCTGTGCCAATTGATCTACAGTTTCTATTAACCATTCACATTTTTTAAGCTGATGATGCTTTTTCTTCAAAATTTTATATAACTTATTATTTTCTAAATTATTTAAATATTCTTTTACTTTTAAACCATCATGCCCCTGCTCTATTAATATTTTTATAATTTCCGAAGACGTTACCTTATTTAAAACTTGTTCAATTATCCACTCTTGATCATGATCCAATAAAGTCTGAAATTTCAAATCATTCATTTCAAACTTTGGTTCAAATCCATTTGCTTTTAATACATCGACTAATTGTTCAACTCCACACCCTTTTTCTAAGTTTTCTTCAAGCCAGTTTTTCCACTCTAATGGCAACTGGTCAAACCATTTTTGGCTTTGTTCGAATATTTCAATTTGATTATAAGCTGCCATGTTGAACCTTTTTTCAAATTTGATCTTTACAACTGCATTATAATTGATCTATTTTAAAAATGTTAAATTTTCACATTTTTAATAAAAAAAGGGTTCATGTGATGAATAACATACTAAAAGGAAGCAGCATTGCTTTGATTTTTATAGCTTTAAGTGGTTGCGGATCTGATGATAACGATTCGGAACCGACACCGACACCAACACCGACACCGACACCAACACCGACACCAACACCGACACCAACACCAACACCAACACCAACACCAACACCAACACCAACACCAACACCAACACCAACACCAACACCAACACCAACACCAACACCAACACCAACACCAACACCAACAAGTGTAGCGGATCGCTTTGTTGGAAGTTGGTTAGCAGGCAAAGGAGGTTGTATTAACGGCTCTGCTCTAAAAATGAATGTCATTAAGGTTTCTGATAACAGCGTGCGATTTGCCAGTGAAACAGTACGTTATGAGAATGAATCGAACTGTACAGGTAACATTGTTGCAAGTTACCGCCAAGCTGAAGATTTTAGTCTGGTTTCAAATATTGGAGCACCTCAGACAGTACAAACCTCAAGCTATAACAAAGTAGATTGGCAGCTTGTAGTAGCAGGAAAGCTAACGCAGAAACAGCCAGCTATTCTAGGGTTTAAAAATGCAAACCAATTCTGTCTAGTTCCTACAGATGAACCAAATGCGATACATAATTATTTGCAGCAAGCAAACTTTGATCTCACAAATACCTGCTTCACAAAAACAACTCCACCAGCAAGCATGCAAAAGCCAACTCAAGTATTGGCAACAGCAAGTTTTAGACTAGGAGATAATAAGGAATCTTGGGCAGACGTATTAAGTCAACTTAATGATCAAGGACGCCAAGGCTACGCTCTTCTCACGCCATCTGTAAGATTAGATAATCCGGATGGAAGCTTTGCGCTGTATAAAAATTTATATGTTAAAAACAATAAATCCACTGACACATACACCTATAAAACAGTTGATGTTAAAACTAATTCAGTAGCAAACCGTTATTTACTATGGGTGAATGAGTTAAATAAACAAGGTAGCTTAGGCTATATATATAAGCTTTCATTTGGCGAGGTTACATCTGATACAGATAAATATTTATTTGTGAAAAATGATAAGAAACCTGCAACCTATTCGTATTCTAATCGCTTCTTAACCAACACTTCTCGCACAAGTATTCTAAATGCCTTCAATGAACTTGGTGCACAAGGTTGTAAGCTAATTTACGCAAACTCAGAATTCACCAATAATGGCACAACGAATGGAACCTTCTATGTACCTACTTGCGTAAATAGCAGTACCCATAATGGAACCTATGCATATCGTTATTTTGAAGTTCCGCAACATATTCCTTTCAACAAGGATGATGCAATTAAACTTGAAAAACTTCTTAAAGAACAGGCAGCTGAAGGTTACAGATTAGTCGACGCGAACAATAACCTAGGCTTCTTTAATATTGATGGTTATCTATTTGAGCGCGACAGTGAAAATACAGGACCTATTGAATATAAAGTATTTATTGAAGATGCTGCATCCGAAACAGATGAGCCTTATATCGTTGAAAATCGGATTCAAGACCAAGGTACATTAGGCTGGTTCTTTGCAGTTCGACTTGGATCGGTCTATACTAACTCACCAACAAATTATGATTTAGCAAGTGGTGTTGTTTTCCCTAAATAAGACATCTAAAAAACAAATAAGGCCACAACTGTGGCCTTATTTTTATTTAAAAATTATTAACTTATCCTAAGTTTTTAAAACCCTGCTGACGCCATGCTTCATAAACAATCACAGCCGTTGCATTAGATAAATTTAAACTTCTTGAGTTTTCCGCCATCGGCAAACGAATCCACTGTTCTTGTGGGAACATCAAGCGAACATGCTCAGGCAAACCGCGTGTTTCCGGCCCCATCAGTAAAGCCACAGGTCGATTCAAATCAACTGTATGCGGAGTTGCAGAACCTTTAGTGGTGAGTGGAAAAACATGCTCAACCCCTTTAGCTTTCAGGTCAGCAAGGCAAAGTTCTATGTTGTCCCAAATTTGCATACGTGCCCATTCATGATAATCAAGGCCTGCTCGTTTGAGCTTTTTATCATCTAATTCAAAACCTAAAGGCTTGACCAAATGTAACTGTGCACCAGTATTAGCACATAAACGAATGATATTGCCTGTATTGGCAGGAATTTCAGGCTCGTATAGGACAACATGAATCACAAATTTTCTCGACTTTAATAACCAGCAATAAACTCAAATGAACTTATTGCCATTTTAACTGTTCACGTAAATTCACCACTTCACCAATAATGGTTAAAGTCGGTGCTACAATATGATGTTCAGACACTTTTGTTGCGATATCAGCTAATGTTCCAACTACAACTTTCTGGTCTGGTGTGGTTCCCTTAGAGATTAAAGCTACTGGCATATCAGCACGTTGGCCATGAGCAATAAGTTGCTCACAAATGCGTTCTAAACCAACTAGTCCCATATATAAAACCAAAGTTTGATTTTCATAAACCAGCTCATTCCAAGGAAGTTCAGCTGAACCTTCCTTTAAATGCCCAGTCAAGAAACGAACACTTTGTGCATAATCACGATGTGTTAATGGAATGCCCGCATAAGCTGAACAGCCTGATGCTGCTGTTATACCTGGTACAACTTGGAAAGTGACATTCGCCTCAACGAGCTCTTGAATCTCTTCACCACCACGTCCAAAGATAAATGGATCACCACCCTTTAAACGACAAACACGCTTTCCTTTTTGAGCATACTCAACCAGTAAAGCATTGATGCCATCTTGGGGAACGGAGTGATTTGAACGCGCTTTACCGACATAAATTTTAGTCGCATCACGACGGCAAAGCTCTAAAATGGGCGCAGAAACAAGACGATCATAAATCACAACATCAGCTTGCTGCATAAGACGTAATGCTTTTAGTGTCAGTAACTCTGGATCACCCGGTCCAGCGCCTACCAAATAAACTTCACCTTTAGGTGCAGTCCATTCTGTTAGAGCTTGCTGAATCAAACTATTTGCAACTTCTAAATTGTCATTGAAAACTTGTTCTTTCAATGGGCTAGCATAGAGATTTTCCCAAAAAATCCGACGCTCATCTGGATTGGGAATTTTTTCTTTTACCTGCTTACGCCACTGACCAGAAAACTCAGCCAACTTACCCATGCCATGCGGAACAATTGTTTCTATTTGAGTACGAAGTTGTCTTGATAAAACTGGTGATGCACCATTTGAAGCGACAGAAATAATTAACGGAGAACGATCAATAATAGCTGGAACCATAAAGCGACAATGTGGAATATCATCAACACTATTGACCAATAAATTACGCGCTTCACATTGTTCAAAAACAGCTTTATTCACTTGCGCATCATTAGTTGCAGCAATCACTAATCGATATGGTGTATTTAATATTTTTTTAGCAAAGGACTCGGCAAAATACTCTCCGCCTGTCGTTTTGACTAACTGTAAAAGCTGCTCTTCAATTGCAGGAGCAATAATATCGATTACTGCTCCCGCTTTGGCTAAAAGGTTTGCTTTGCGCAATGCAATATGCCCACCACCTACAATCAGACAATGTTGCTGTTGCAACTTTAAAGAGATTGGAAAAATATCCACCTTAAACCTCTACATTAATCATCTGATTTGGGTTAAGCAAAAACCGTGCACAATTTAGATGCAAAGCTTAGTCAATAAACGTTGCACCACCCATATATGGGCGTAATACTTCTGGAATCTCGATAGAACCGTCTTCACGTTGGTAATTTTCCATTACAGCAAGTAAAGTACGTCCAACTGCCAGACCTGAACCATTTAGTGTGTGCACCAATTCGGTCTTCTTTTGATCCATTCTGTAGCGCGCCTTCATGCGGCGTGCCTGAAAATCACCCATATTAGAGCAACTAGAGATTTCACGATAAGTATTTTGGCTTGGAACCCAAACTTCTAAGTCGTAAGTTTTAGTAGCACCGAAGCCCATATCCCCACCACAGAGCAAAATTTTGCGGTATGGTAAACCTAGTGCCTGCAAAATGCCCTCAGCATGTGCAGTAAGCTCTTCAAGTGCTTGCATAGATGTTTCAGGTTTAACAATTTGCACCATTTCAACTTTATCAAATTGATGCTGACGAATTAAACCACGGGTATCACGACCATAAGAACCAGCTTCACTACGGAAACATGGCGTATGCGCTGCATATTTTAAAGGCAAACGTTCAGTATCAATAATCTCATCACGAACAAAGTTAGTAACAGGAACCTCTGCTGTAGGGATGAGGTAATATTCTTTTTCACCTTGAAGTTTGAATAAATCTTCTTCAAATTTTGGCAACTGACCAGTACCACGAAGTGAATCAGCATTGACCAAATAAGGCACGTAAGCTTCTGTATAGCCATTCTTTAAAGTATGGGTATCAAGCATGAACTGCGTTAATGCACGTTGTAGGCGTGCTAAAGAACCTTTCAATACGCTAAAACGTGAACCAGTCAATTTAGTAGCGGTTTCAAACTCTAAACCACCCATCCACTCACCTAAATCAGTATGATCTTTGATTTCAAAATCAAACTGACGAGGCTTACCCCATTTTGAGATTTCAACGTTGTCATCTTCATCTTTACCAGCAGGAACAGACTCATCTGGTAAGTTAGGAATACTCAACGCTTTTTGTTCAATCTCGTTTTGTAACTCTGACAAAGCAACTTCAGCAGCTTTAATTTCGTCGCCAATGGCTTGCATACGCGCCATGATTTCAGAAGCATCACCACCGGATTTTTTAATCTGACCCACTTGTTTTGCACCGGCATTACGTTCTGCCTGCAATTTTTCAGTTTTTGATTGCAAATCTTTACGGCGAGTTTCTAAAGAAGCCCATTCTTGAACATCTAATTGAACACCGCGTTTTGCCAAAGCCGCATTAACGGCTTCAATATTATTTCTGAGTAACTTAGGGTCGATCATAATCAATCATAATATGGGTAAAAAACTGGCTATAGTGTAAGGCCTTAACACTAAAAAATATAGTGATCATCTTCATAACGAATAGCTTTCACACAATTCTTAGAATAGATCACTTATTTTAAAAGTTATAGTTTGGCACACTTGGCAAATACTCAGGTTTAATGAACTTACCCGCTTCAAAATATGGCAGCGTTAATTCAGACATTCCCTCTGCATATGAAGCCAGCTCATAAATTGGATAGACAAATACAATGCCATTAGCACCATAGTAGAAATTATCGCTTAGCTGAAGTTTTTCACGGCTAATATTATGTGCTTGAAGCCAATTTGTATTTGCTTCAAAAAGAGCATCAACCAACTGTTTTTCAACATCTGGCTGAATAAGTTCAGCAACAGTAATGTGCTTTTTATTTAATAAGTCAAAATTTACAAATTCTTGATGAGACATGCCGTGTGCAGCACCAGCTGAGTATGAATAGGTCTGTAATGCAAAGGTAGCAAGATTATAGTTTTGCCCTAAATAGCGAACATAAATTGCACTTTGACTTGAACTTGGTTCACCTTCAGGTACTTCAACTGGTTGATCGGCTAAATTTGCAAAAGCATTCGGATCTGCTTTCTTTATACGATTGGTGAAGTAATCATTAATCCATTTTTGATTGGTCTGTACTGTTTGAAAATCATACTCAGTACAACCATCTTCTAAGCAAACTTTTGATTTTGGCAATTTTACCGGGATTACTTTTGCTTGAATTACAGGAACACCAGCCTCTTTCGTTTCTTTAACTTTTGCAGTCGAAGCAGCCTGCTCTTCTTTGGCTGCCGACTTTGGTTGGCAACCAGTCACAATTGCCATTGCAGCCATTAATGGAAGAATATAAATAATTTTCTTATCGTAAAGTCGCATAATAATCCCCATGAATTTATCTCTAACACTATACAAAGCGTAAGAATAAGACGGGGTTAAAAAATGTATCTGTTTCTCTTATATAAAAAAAGCTACCGTTAAAGTAGCTTTTTTGAAGAGGCTTTAATTATTGGTCAATAACATCTGTACCTTTTGGCGGCGTAAAGTTAAAGACTGATGCCGGAATTGAAGCATTTACTTTAACGTTCTTAAAGCGTACATAGGTGGTTTGACCTAATGAGTCTTGTAATACCATAAGTGTAGGTGCTTTATTTGCTCCGAAGCTAATCGTTAAGCTTTGGAATGCCCCATCTTCTTTTTTAGGGAATAATGTGAAATAAAGTTTAGATTTATCGGGTTGTGTTACACGATAAGACTTCATGATTTGGTTGGTATTACCAGAAAGTAATAATGCTGGTGTATCTGCAACCTGATCATCTAAGTTTTGGCGGACAGCTTGTTGTAAATCTGGATCATAGATCCAAACTGTTTTTCCGCTCGTTACAATAGTTTGTTTAGCAGGACTTACTGTTTCCCAATAAAATTTCCCCGGACGCTCAACTTTCATTGAGCCTTTAAATGTCTGGTTCATATGCTGTGCACTTAAACTCTTTTTCTGTGCCACAGTTTTTGTATTGGCTTTAGTTGTTTGTTCAAAGTCGGCAGTCAAACGCTGTAAACCTGATAACTGATTAACCAGGTTCCCAATTGCCTGTTGCTCCGGTGCTGCTACAGGCGCAGCAAACACTGTAGTACTCATTACAGGAGCAAGCACTGACGCGCTAAGTGTAATAGCACACATAGTTTTACGAAGCATATTCATGTCATCACCTTTTTAGTTGCTGTAAGACAACTTACTCTCTTTCAAAGTTATGAAGCTGAGTAAGCTCTTAATTCAAGACTCATATTAACCGACAAACTCTGTGCTAATCATTGAGAAAATAAGATATTTTGTTATGTTATTCATGTTGTTTGTAGAATTTCATTCATCATGATGAAGATGAATAAAAATAAATGCCATAAAAAAAGCCCACAAAATGTGGGCTTTTTTCGAGCTAAAACTTATACAGTTTCAACTTTTACGTAGCGACGGCCAAATTGACCTTTCACTTCGAATTTTACTACGCCGTCAGCAGTAGCAAATAAAGTATGGTCACGGCCCATACCAACATTTGCACCAGCGTGGAACTCTGTACCACGTTGACGAACGATGATGTTACCAGCAGTTACAGCTTGACCGCCGTAAACTTTAACACCTAACATTTTTGGGTTTGAATCACGACCGTTCTTCGTCGATCCACCGGCTTTTTTAGTTGCCATGTCTCTTACTCCTCGTGATTAGCCTGAAATACCAGTAATTTTCAACTCAGTGAACCATTGACGGTGACCTTGTTGTTTACGGTAGTGTTTACGACGACGCATTTTGATGATGCGGATTTTGTCGTGACGACCATGACCAATCACTTCTGCAGTTACTTTAGCGCCAGCTACAACTGGAGCACCGATTTGAATGTTGTCACCGTTTACAACCATTAATACATCATCAAATGTAATAGTCGCACCAGATTCAGCTTTCAATAATTCAACTTTAAGGGTTTCACCCTCAACTACACGGTGCTGTTTACCACCGCTTTGGATTACTGCGTACATAATGTACTCCAATCAGCCCGTGTCGTCGTGTCGATAAAGGGATATATCGATCTTAAAACGATCGCCACTGGGGTTATACAAGGCGACAGATTTTAAGTGAAATTTGATCAAACGACAAGTATTTTCTATCTATCAGTAAAGCATGATCCCCTATTCTTACAAAATCAAACAGCTTGGACTGGAATTTAGCAGTTTTCATTGATTCTGAATGAAAATTAAAATACAGTTCCAAACACAAATTGCGTCAAGAACAAGTTGTATTAATGCTGATGTCATTAAATTTATTGTTTTGCCGAAAACATCGTATTTTGCTTAAATAAAGAACAAAAAACGCTTAAAAACAATAGAAATGATTAATATCAGCCACTTGTTAACCTGTGCAACACATCTTTAATTGATACACTAACGCCACTTATCTACCAATACGGGGTTTTTCTTCATATGGTCATCGATTTCAAGCAAGACATTCTTGCGCCTGTTGCTTCAGACTTCGCTGCGATGGATCACTTGATTAATGAAGGAATTAGCTCAAAAGTTGGTTTAGTCATGTCTGTCAGCAAACACGTCGTTGAAGCTGGCGGAAAGCGTATGCGCCCAATCATGTGTTTGCTTGCAGCACGTGCTTGTGGCTTAGATAACATGGCAAATGCACAGCGTTTAGCTGCAATCATTGAAATGTTACATACCGCGACACTAGTCCATGATGATGTGGTAGATGAATCTGGGCTTCGTCGTGGTCGCCCTACAGCAAATGCGACATGGAACAATCAGACAGCTGTTTTAGTCGGAGACTTCTTGATTGCTCGTGCTTTCGATTTACTGGTCGATTTAAACAACATGACTTTATTGAAAGACTTTTCAACAGGGACATGTGAAATTGCTGAAGGTGAAGTATTACAACTTCAATCACAGCATCAACCAGATACAACTGAAGAAACTTATTTAAAAATTATTCATGGTAAAACGTCTCGCCTGTTTGAGCTGGCTACAGAAGGTGCTGCTATTTTGGCAGGGCAAGAAGCGTACCGTGAGCCATTAAGATTGTTTGCTGGTCATTTTGGTAATGCATTCCAAATTATTGATGATATTTTAGACTACACCTCTGATGCTGAAACATTAGGTAAAAATATTGGTGATGATTTAATGGAAGGTAAGCCAACTTTACCGTTAATTTCTGCATTAGCACGCTCAACAGGTGAAGAGCATGCGATTATTCGTCGCAGTATCGCAACCGGTGGAGTAGACCAACTATCTCAGGTCATCGAAATTGTACAGAAGTCTGGTGCTTTAGATTATTGCAACCAACGTGCTCAAGAAGAAACAGAAGCAGCACTGCAAGCTTTATCAAACCTACCCGATACACCGTATCGTCAGGCTTTGATTAACTTAACTCAGCTTGCGTTACATCGAATACAATAGATATTATTTTGCCTATGCATATAAATTTTTCAGATCTTTTTTTAAAAATAGAGAAGCAGCTTGAGGACCCTCGAGCTGTCATTGATGAAAATCTACTAATTGAACTCGTCAATGTCATCCGACCATCCAACCCACAAGATACGGATGAAATTAAGAAAAAAATACAGGCTTTTATTGAAAGTCTTTTGCGCACACCTACAGCGCCCTTCTTACTACAAACTTTTTTATTACGTTTAATTAATCGCTATAAGCAAGTTAGTTTATATGCCGATAGCGGAATCTTGTCTTTAGATGGTTTCTGGAACCAGCTTGGGCAAAGACTCGGAGCACATTTTTTACCGCTAATTGAAGACTCAAGCCAACTCAAAATATTAATTGGAAAAATTTTCTATCTAGAGAGTGACAAAATCTGGCTCAATAATATTGATGATGAAGATTGGGCAAATTTATTTGGCCTTATTGGGCAAAGCCAAAGTAATGTCGATGAGAAGTTAGTCATTCAAAGTGAAATGATTAAAGCCATTACAGTCCTATCCTATCGAATTAGTGGAATTGGTCTTTATCCTGAATTTATTAACGCTCAGCCAGAATTAACAGAATATGAGTCGCCATTTTTAGTTCAGAACCGTGAAATTATTGAGTTTATTGAAAAGTATAAAAAACAAGAAATTTCTGAACATGAAATTGCAGTTATTTCCCCGCCCGATGCATCACAAGCATTTGTTATGTTGGAACAGTGCCGAGATGTCGTTTTAAAGATTCGTCGTGCGACCAAACGAATTGGTGTCAGCTTAAGTTTGACTTACTTACTATCATTACTTGAGCAATGTCTTGATCGAATTGAGTTATTACTTTATCTGGTCGTAGATAACACTAAAGGGAAATATGTTTCTTTAGGACATCTGATTTCCGATTTAACCAAGGCACATTACAGCGAAAAAAGTGTTCGCTCATTACTCAGTACGACCAGTGAACTTATTGCTTTTCAGGTAACAGAAAATGCTAGCCGAACAGGTGAACATTACGTAAGTACGGATACCAAAGGCTTTTGGGGAATGTATAAAGCTGCCGCTGGTGCAGGTGTCATTATTGCCTTTATGGCATCTTTAAAAATTCTTGCTGCAAGAATGACAATGGCCCCGCTCATGCAAGCCTTTACGTTCAGTATGAATTATTCCCTAGGTTTCATTCTGATTCATGTTCTGCATTTTACAGTTGCGACCAAGCAACCCGCTATGACGGCGGCGGCTCTTGCTGCAACAGTGCAGCAACGTAAAGGCTCTAAAACGGCTCAAATTGCAGAGTTAGCGGCGCTTATTATTAATATTATCCGAACGCAATTTATTGCTATTTTGGGCAATATTTCAATTGCGATTCCTACTGCTGCACTCATCACTTTTGCTTGGCAGTTTTACCTTGATGAACCGTTATTAACCCATACTAAAGCAACTTATCTTCTACACAGTCTAAACCCCTTTACTTCATTAGCAGTTCCCCATGCAGCAATTGCTGGAGTATGTTTGTTTTTGTCAGGTCTCATTGCAGGATACTTTGACAACATGGCTGTTTACCGAAAAGTCGGCCCGCGTCTAAGAGCACATCGCCGTTTAGCTAGCTGGTTTGGGCAAGATCGCCTTAACCGTTTTGCTGAATATATTGAACGTAATTTAGGTGCGTTAGCCGGTAACTTCTTATTCGGTATTATGCTAGGAAGTATGGGGACCATAGGCTTTATCCTAGGTCTACCTTTAGATATTCGCCATATTGCCTTTGCATCCGCTAACTTTATTCAAGGTTTAATGACTATTAACGGCAGCCCAGATATCGGACTGATTATCGTGTCCTTTCTTGGTGTGCTATGCATTGGTCTCACTAACTTATTTGTGAGTTTCACCTTAACGATTATTGTGGCATTACGAGCGCGTCGAGTCCGCTTTGAACAATGGAAACCTTTAGCCAAATTGGTCATGACCCATTTTTTAACTCGTCCAAGCGATTTTTTCTGGCCACCGAAACAACCATTAGAACTTGAAGAAAACACCTCAACAAATAACGGGAAAAAAGCAGACCACTAAGAATTTTGCTTTGTACACAAAATGTGATTTTCGTCAATTTTGTTGTGATTGTTTTTCCAAATGTTAAAAAATTTTCAAAATGAATTTACGATGATCTATCAGGCTTGAAAAAAAGTGTACTGGCAAGTACACTTTTAACGGCTTTCAGTAGTAGACACTGCTTGAACGAGCAAAGGTATATACATGCCCTATTTATTGCTTTTTATTGGTTGTATTTTTTTAGGATTAGGTGTTCTTGGTCTTTTTGTACCAAGACTTCAATCTTTGGATCTTCTCACCGTTCAAATATTGAGTGAAAATCGATCAGATTATCTTAACTCTATTACGACCTTTCTAGCACGTGTAGGCGGTATGCCTTTTGTATGTTTTTTATCCTTATTGGTGTGTATATATCAAGCATGGTATAAAAAATATATTACTGTTATTTTCATTAGCGTGGGTGTTCTTGGCAGTATCATCACGGGTTGGCTGCTCAAGTGGTGTGTTGACCGTCCAAGACCTCCACAGGTATATCATATTGTCGAAAGTTATGGTGCATCGTTCCCAAGTGCACATAGTGTTTATGCATCAACACTGGCTTGTATGGCAATTATAATGTTATGCCATAAGCCCAACACTAACTCTCCTTATATCATTTTGATTTCCTGTCTTTGGTTTATCTGCATGGGGCTTTCAAGAATATATGCTGGAGTTCATTTTCCAACAGATGTACTCGCCGGTTGGGGCATAGGTTTTATTTGGATTGCACTGCTTTGGCTCTGGTTATTACAAACACAAAGTAGGTTAAGTAGAAAACAAATATATTTTTAGATTTTATCTAAACGAGGTGGAACAATGATGTCGGCTAAGCTTTGGGCTCCTGCCCTTACTGCTTGCGCATTAGCAACAAGTATCGCACTTGTTGGTTGTAGCAAAGGCTCCGATGAGAAACAGCAAGCTGCTGCTGCTCAGAAAATGCCGCCTGCAGAAGTAGGTGTTATTGTTGCTCAACCACAAAGTGTTGAACAAAGCGTTGAACTCTCCGGCCGTACTTCAGCATATCAAATTTCTGAAGTTCGCCCTCAAACAAGTGGTGTTATTTTAAAACGCTTGTTTGCTGAAGGAAGTTACGTTCGTGAAGGACAGGCTCTATATGAACTGGATTCTCGCACGAACCGTGCAACGCTTGAAAATGCAAAGGCTACCCTTTTACAACAACAGGCAAATCTAGCTTCACTACGTACTAAGTTAAACCGTTATAAGCAACTTGTTTCAAGTAACGCTGTATCTAAACAAGAGTATGACGACTTACTTGGTCAGGTTAATGTTGCCGAAGCACAAGTTTCTGCTGCAAAAGCTCAAGTAACGAATGCAAATGTTGATCTTGGCTACTCTACAATTCGCTCACCAATTTCTGGTCAGTCTGGACGTTCTTCTGTAACAGCAGGTGCTTTAGTGACTGCCAACCAAACTGATCCGTTAGTGACGATTCAACAGTTAGATCCAATCTATGTTGACATTAACCAGTCTAGTGCCGAGTTATTACGCTTACGTCAACAACTTAGCAAAGGCAGTTTAAACAATAGTAACAACACGAAAGTGAAATTGAAGCTCGAAGATGGTTCAACTTACCCAATCGAAGGACAACTTGCTTTCTCTGATGCTTCTGTAAATCAGGATACAGGAACGATTACTTTACGTGCCGTATTCTCAAACCCGAATCATCTGTTACTTCCAGGCATGTATACCACTGCACAGATTGTTCAAGGTGTAGTTCCTAATGCTTACCTGATTCCTCAAGCTGCAATTACACGTTTACCTACAGGTCAAGCTGTAGCAATGCTTGTTAATGCCAAAGGTGCTGTTGAGAGTCGTCCTGTTGAAACCTCTGGTGTTCAAGGACAAAACTGGATTGTGACTAACGGTCTTAAAGCTGGTGATAAAGTGATTGTTGACGGTGTTGCCAAAGTTAAAGAAGGGCAAGAAGTTTCAGCAAAACCTTACCAAGCTCAACCAGCGAATCCACAAGGTGCAGCTCCAAATGCGACAAAACCGGCTCAATCAGGTAAACCTCAAGCAGAACAGAAAGCATCTAATGCATAAGGGGTAGATTGAATGGCACAATTTTTTATTCATCGCCCCATTTTTGCGTGGGTGATTGCATTAGTCATTATGTTGGCAGGTATTCTCACGCTAACAAAAATGCCTATTGCACAGTATCCGACGATTGCACCACCGACAGTTACAATTGCTGCAACTTATCCTGGTGCATCTGCTGAGACTGTTGAAAACACTGTAACCCAGATCATTGAACAACAAATGAATGGTCTAGATGGTTTACGCTACATTTCATCTAACAGTGCTGGTAACGGTCAGGCCTCTATTCAATTAAACTTTGAACAAGGTATTGATCCAGATATTGCACAGGTTCAGGTTCAAAACAAATTGCAATCTGCAACTGCGCTTTTACCTGAAGATGTACAGCGTCAAGGTGTAACAGTAACTAAATCTGGTGCAAGCTTCTTGCAAGTTATTGCATTCTACTCACCAGATAACAGCCTTTCTGACTCGGACATTAAAGACTACGTAAACTCATCAATTAAAGAACCACTTAGCCGTGTTGCTGGTGTGGGTGAGGTACAGGTCTTTGGTGGTTCATACGCAATGCGTATTTGGCTTGATCCAGCTAAGTTAACCAGTTATCAACTAACTCCTAGTGATATTGCGACAGCTTTACAAGCGCAAAACTCACAAGTAGCAGTAGGTCAATTAGGTGGTGCACCAGCTGTACAAGGTCAAGTGCTTAATGCAACAGTGAATGCACAAAGTTTGCTGCAAACACCTGAACAGTTTAAAAATATCTTCTTAAAGAACACAGCATCTGGTGCTGAGGTTCGTTTAAAAGATGTTGCGCGTGTAGAGTTAGGTTCTGATAACTATCAGTTTGACTCGAAGTTTAACGGTAAACCTGCTGGTGGTCTTGCAATTAAAATTGCAACTGGTGCCAATGCACTTGATACCGCAGAAGCTGTTGAACATCGTTTATCTGAATTACGTAAGAACTATCCAACAGGTCTTGCAGATAAACTGGCTTATGACACGACTCCATTTATTCGTCTTTCAATTGAAAGTGTTGTACACACATTAATTGAAGCGGTAGTTTTGGTATTCATTGTCATGTTCTTGTTCTTACAGAACTGGCGTGCAACGATTATTCCAACACTTGCTGTACCTGTTGTTGTGTTAGGTACATTCGCTGTTATTAATATCTTTGGCTTCTCAATTAACACCTTAACCATGTTCGCCATGGTATTGGCAATTGGTCTTCTGGTCGATGACGCCATCGTTGTGGTCGAAAACGTCGAACGTGTGATGAGTGAAGAGCATACCGATCCGGTCACGGCGACCTCACGATCAATGCAACAGATTTCTGGTGCGTTAATTGGTATCACAAGCGTATTAACAGCGGTATTCGTACCAATGGCATTCTTTGGTGGTACAACTGGTGTAATTTACCGTCAGTTCTCGATTACCCTTGTAACAGCAATGGTTCTATCGTTAATTGTAGCGTTAACATTTACACCGGCACTTTGTGCAACCATTTTAAAACAGCATGATCCAAACAAAGCACCAAGTAATAATATTTTTGCTCGTTTCTTTAGAGGCTTTAACAATGGTTTTGACCGCATGTCGCATAGCTACCAAAATGGTGTTAACCGCATGCTTAAGGGCAAAATCTTCTCTGGCGTGCTTTACGCTGTAGTTATTGCTTTATTAGTGTTCTTGTTCCAAAAACTCCCATCTTCATTCTTACCGGAAGAAGATCAGGGTGTAGTAATGACACTTGTTCAATTACCGCCAAATGCAACGCTTGACCGTACAGGTAAAGTGATTGACACCATGACAAACTTCTTCATGAATGAAAAAGATACAGTGGAATCGATTTTCACCGTTTCGGGCTTCTCATTCACAGGTGTTGGTCAAAATGCTGGTATTGGCTTCGTTAAATTGAAAGACTGGAGTGAACGTACTTCACCAGAAACTCAAATTGGCGCATTGATTCAGCGAGGTATGGCATTGAACATGATCGTTAAAGACGCATCTTACATCATGCCTTTACAGCTTCCAGCAATGCCTGAACTCGGTGTAACAGCCGGATTCAACTTGCAACTTAAAGATTCAAGTGGTCAAGGCCATGAGAAACTTATTGCTGCACGTAATACGATCTTAGGTTTGGCTGCACAAGATAAACGCCTTGTGGGTGTTCGCCCTAATGGTCAAGAAGATACACCTCAGTATCAAATTAATGTAGACCAAGCTCAAGCTGGTGCCATGGGTGTGAGTATTGCCGAAATTAACAATACGATGCGTATTGCATGGGGTGGCTCATACATTAACGACTTCGTTGACCGTGGCCGCGTGAAAAAAGTTTATGTTCAAGGTGATGCGGGTAGCCGTATGATGCCTGAAGACTTAAACAAGTGGTATGTACGTAATAACAAAGGCGAAATGGTACCGTTCTCTGCATTTGCTACTGGCGAATGGACATATGGTTCTCCACGTCTTGAACGTTATAACGGCGTGTCATCGGTTAACATTCAAGGTACACCTGCACCTGGCGTGAGCTCTGGTGACTCGATGAAAGCAATGGAAGAAATTATTGCTAAGTTACCATCTATGGGCTTACAAGGTTTCGACTATGAATGGACAGGTTTATCACTTGAAGAACGTGAGTCTGGTGCTCAAGCTCCATTCTTATATGCGCTTTCATTGTTAATCGTTTTCCTTTGCTTGGCTGCATTGTATGAAAGCTGGTCTATTCCGTTCTCGGTTTTACTTGTGGTACCACTCGGTATTATTGGTGCAATCGTATTAACTTACTTGGGTATGATTATTAAAGGAGATCCAAATCTCTCAAATAACATTTACTTCCAGGTAGCGATGATCGCGGTAATCGGTCTTTCTGCAAAAAATGCGATCTTGATTGTTGAGTTCGCAAAAGAGCTGCAGGAAAAAGGTGAAGACCTGATTGAAGCAACTTTACATGCTGCAAAAATGCGTTTACGTCCAATCATCATGACTACCCTTGCCTTCGGTTTCGGTGTACTTCCGCTTGCCCTTTCAACAGGCGCAGGTGCAGGAAGTCAGCACTCTGTTGGTTACGGTGTACTCGGTGGCGTACTCAGTGCAACGTTCTTAGGTATCTTCTTTATCCCTGTATTCTATGTGTGGATTCGTAGTATCTTTAAGTACAAACCAAAAACCATAAACACTCAGGAGCATAAATCGTGATGCAAAACGTATGGTCTATTTCAGGTCGTAGCATTGCGGTATCTGCACTTGCGCTTGCTTTGGCAGCTTGTCAAAGCATGCGCGGCCCAGAACCAGTCGTGAAAACCGATATTCCACAAAGCTATGCATATAGCGCTTCTGGTACGTCTATTGCTGAACAGGGTTACAAACAGTTCTTTGCTGACCCTCGTTTGCTCGGAGTGATTGATTTGGCACTTGCCAACAACCGCGACTTACGTACAGCAACGCTCAATATCGAACGTGCTCAACAGCAATATCGAATTACACAGAACAATCAGCTTCCAACAATCGGAGCAAGTGGTAGTGCAATTCGTCAGGTTTCTCAAAGCCGTGATCCGAATAACCCCTACTCTACTTATCAAGTAGGTCTGGGTGTAACTGCCTATGAGCTTGATTTTTGGGGCCGCGTACGTAGCTTAAAAGATGCTGCGTTAGATAGTTATCTTTCAACGCAAAGCGCACGTGATTCGACTCAAATCAGTCTAATCAGTCAAGTGGCTCAAGCATGGTTGAACTATTCTTTCGCAACCGCGAATTTAAGACTTGCAGAGCAAACACTTAAAGCACAGCAAGACTCTTACAATCTCAACAAAAAACGTTTTGATGTGGGTATCGATAGTGAAGTTCCACTACGTCAGGCACAGATTTCTGTAGAAACTGCGCGTAATGATGTAGCGAACTACAAAACACAGATTGCTCAAGCACAAAACTTGTTGAACTTGTTAGTTGGCCAATCAGTTCCACAAAACTTGTTGCCAACCCAACCTGTAAAACGCATTACTCAACAAAATGTATTTACAGCGGGTTTACCAAGCGACTTACTTAACAACCGTCCAGATGTAAAAGCTGCTGAATATAACTTAAGCGCTGCTGGTGCGAATATCGGTGCTGCAAAAGCACGTTTATTCCCAACCATTAGCTTAACGGGTTCTGCAGGTTATGCATCAACTGACTTAAGTGATCTATTTAAGTCTGGTGGTTTTGTATGGTCAATTGGACCAAGCTTAGACTTACCAATCTTTGACTGGGGCACTCGTCGTGCCAATGTGAAAATTTCTGAAACTGATCAGAAAATTGCATTGTCTGATTATGAAAAATCAGTTCAGTCTGCGTTCCGCGAAGTTAATGACGCGCTTGCAACTCGTGCCAACATTGGTGAGCGTTTAACAGCTCAACAACGTCTAGTAGAAGCAACTAACCGCAACTACACACTTTCAAATGCCCGCTTCCGTGCCGGTATTGATAGTTACTTGACGGTTCTTGATGCACAGCGCTCATCTTATTCAGCAGAACAAGGTTTGTTATTGCTTCAACAAGCAAACTTAAACAACCAAATCGAGTTATACAAAACTCTAGGTGGTGGTTTAAAAGCAAATACTTCAGATACAGTGGTTAATCAACCATCTAGTGCTGAACTTAAAAAGCAATAAGTTTTAAATAACTTATTCATAAAAGCTCACTTCGGTGGGCTTTTTTATTGCAACTCATCTGAATATTTTTTATCTTGAAACCTTAAGAATTTAGATTGATAAAAAACAATGTTATTAAGTAATTTAGAAAGTGTTCCAGGCCACCAGATTGTAAAGCAGCTGGATGTTGTTTACGGAAGTACCGTTCGTAGTAAGCATGTTGGCCGTGACTTGATGGCAAGTTTAAAAAATATCGTGGGTGGCGAACTGACGGGTTATACCGAATTATTAGAAGAATCTCGCCAAGAAGCCATGCAGCGTATGATTGTAAAAGCCCAACAGCTTGGTGCGAATGCAATTGTGGGTATTCGCTTTTCAACTTCCAATATTGCACAAGGTGCTTCTGAGTTATTTGTGTATGGCACAGCAGTGGTTGTGCAGCCTCAAGCACCTCATCTACCCGATCCATTTAATGCATAGGTAGAAAATGGATAATCTTATTTTTCAGCTTGTTATTTTTCTCATTCTTTTCAGTATTGGTTGGGCTTTTGGCCGCCATATTGAACGAAAACATTTGAATGAACTTCTAGAAAAAGAGCAACAATTTGCCCATATCAGAATTGATACCAATCGTTTTGCAACAAGTGATCAACTAGGCCACTTTATTAGCAGTAATGTTGTGATTTCTCATGATTACTTTAAATATGTATTGGCATCTATAAAAAATGTTTTAGGTGGAAGACTAACCAGTTATGAAAGTATTGTTGAACGCGCTCGCCGAGAGGCAATTGTACGTTTAAAACAACAAGCTCAAAGTGTCGGTGCTACTCATATTATGGGAGTTCGGTTGAGTACAACCGAACTTGGTATGCAAGGCGGAATGGTCGAAGTTTTTGCTTATGGAACAGCAGTTAAAGATTAATACTGCCCAACCTCAGAAAAATGAATGCGCGGATTGCCAATATTTTTAGTTAGGTGTTGGCAAATTCGGGTAATTTTCCATTGGTCTTGTTGTTTTGCCAAAGTAAAATAATAACGACCAAAAGAATGAAAATAATCATTTTCTGAAAAACGATAAATTTGATAATTACATTCTAGCCATGCTTGATCTTGTTCAATCCGAATCAGAGGATTGCTCAAATTGTGCTGTAGTCGCAAATGGGATAAGGCTTGCTGCCGAGAGCCTTTATATTCATGACACGACACGACACATAAAGGTTCTCCTCTAAATTGGAAATAGTCCACCTCAAGTTGATCTGCCAATAACTCATCAAAAGCATCCCAATTTTTCTGATCAAAGACCAATTGAAAACGCGTGACGACTTCTAAAATACGGTGATAATCCTGATCCATGGTGAACCTTCTATGCGGGTTTTTCACCAATTTAGCACGGCAAAATCACTTTTTTATTTTACTTTTGTTTTCCGAATCATTTTATAAAGAAGTTTTGGTGACATCCGAGAAACCATCACCCCTAGTTTTTCTTTGGCCCCACCCACAACAATATATTCTTGCCCCTGTACTAAAGCTTTTACAGCTTGCTCTGCAAAAACATCTGCCTCTAAACCATTTTCAATTGCTTCATCTTGATGGCCTTGAGGTTCCCCTGCACCATTGAGTGCATTAAAAGAAACATTAGTTTTTACGAAACCAGGGAAAATAACCGAAACTTCGACACCTTGATCTGAAACCTCAGCACGTAAACTATTTGCCCACATGTGAATTGCCGCTTTAGCAGCCGAGTAGCTTGCACGGTACTGTGTACCTAATAAGCCCGCTACACTCGACACAAATACAACTCTGCCAGACTTCTGTTTTAGCATAGTTGGTAGGACGGTTTTGGTGAGTGCAACTTGTGAGAAATAATCGACTTCCATAATGGCCCGTTCAGTTGCCATAGTCGTGTCTTTAATTAAAGCACGTTGACTCAAACCTGCATTATTGATGAGCCAATCAATACGACCTTTCGCCTTTAAAATCTGCTTGTAAGCCTCTTGAACCTGCTTTTCATCAGTAATATCTGCGACCACAGACAAATGATGATCGGGATTTAATAAGCCAACCCGAACCTCTTCTAATTCTTCAAAACGACGCGAAGTCAAAATCAGCTTTGCGCCTTGTAAAGCCAATTCCCCTGCTAAGGCCTTACCCAAACCAGAAGATGCGCCCGTAATCCATACCACTTTATTTTGCAAAGTATCAATTTTGGCCATGTGATGTTCCTATTACCTTTTTAAATTATGCTGCTTGGTGCATGAAGGCCAAAAAGTGGTTGATATAATGAGTTGCTGTGGTCTGATCGACCTGTGTCCCTAACTTTTCCAAACGTTTATAGCCCAAATGCGTCGTCATGTTGATGACTCCGTTAAGAGTTTTATCGACAACCAAATTAAATTTTAAACGCTTTTTAGGTTCACGTACTAGGCTTGTTACGCCTAAATCCACAATTTGTATGAGCGTTTCAAATGCAGCCGTAATGCTTTGCATATTACCGTCACGAATTTGCTGGGTAAGAGTTTCGGCTTGTTGCACGAGTTGAAGCGTGACCGGATAGGTAATATAAACTTGCTGCCCTTGCTCTTTCATGAGAGATGTCATGTAGTCAACTAAGGGTAAGAGACGTTCATTTCCAAAGAATGAAACCGACCACGGCATGTATTTTCGAAAAGTCTCTAAAACTTGCTGAATAACTTTTTCAGACTCAGCCTGTTGTTTTGGAGACATGCTTGCATTTCCTGACTGTAAAAGCACAGAAAAAACCTGCTCAATAATTTCACAAGAAAGGTCAGACAATACATCCCCCAAAACTTTTGCCTGACTTTGGCTTACCCCATCATGCAGTTTTTGCCGAATAGCCTCGAATTGGGTATAAGTCGAATCGGAAATTTTCAAAAAAACTTCATAACTCATCAGCAGTATCCTTTTTCAATTCTTTTGTAATTTTTGTGCCGTGTCGCCACACGATTAAATTGTGATCCATCTTTCATAAATCTACCGTTTTTTGAAAAAAATACAAAACCGTTTATCTGTTTTCAGCACATTAATTTCGAGGCATTTTTTTGCTACAATAGATGCAATTTTTTATGCATATTCGATCTAAGCTACTATGACTGACGCTCAAACCGCTCAAAATATTGCAACCACATACGATCCAACCGAGATCGAAAAGAAGTGGTACAAAACGTGGGAAGAACAAGGTTACTTCAAACCTTCTGGTCACGGTGAATCATTCTGTATCATGATTCCGCCACCAAACGTCACTGGTAGTTTGCACATGGGCCATGGTTTTAACAATGCCATTATGGATGCCCTCACCCGTTATAACCGCATGATGGGTAAAAACACTTTGTGGCAACCAGGTACAGACCATGCTGGTATTGCCACTCAAATGGTTGTTGAGCGTCAACTTGGCTTACAAGGTGTAACTCGTCACGACTTAGGCCGTGAAAAGTTCATTGAAAAAGTTTGGGAATGGAAAGAACAATCTGGCGGCACAATCACTAAACAAATTCGTCGCTTAGGTTCTTCGGTAGACTGGTCACGTGAACGCTTCACGATGGACGAAGGTTTATCAAACGCAGTTAAAGAAGTATTCGTTCGTTTGCACGAAGACGGTTTAATTTACCGTGGTAAGCGCCTAGTAAACTGGGACCCTAAACTTCAAACAGCACTTTCTGACCTTGAAGTAGAAAGCAAAGAAGAAAAAGGCTCACTTTGGCACTTTAAATATTTCTTTGAAGACAAATCAGTTAAAACTCAAGACGGCAAAGACTATTTAGTCGTTGCAACAACTCGTCCTGAAACTTTACTTGGTGATACTGCTGTTGCTGTTCACCCTGAAGATGAGCGTTATGCACACCTTGTTGGTAAAAACATTGTATTGCCAATTACAGGTCGTTTAATTCCAATCGTTGCCGACGACTACGTTGAAAAAGACTTCGGTACTGGCTGTGTAAAAATTACCCCTGCACACGACTTCAATGACTATGACCTAGGTAAACGCAATAGCTTGCCTATCATTAATATCTTCAACAAAAATGCCGAAGTTTTAGGTGAGTTTGAATATATTGCAAAAGCTGGCGAACAAATTTCTAAAACGATTACTGCACCTGCGGAATACGCTGGTTTAGAGCGTTTCGAAGCACGTAAAAAATTAGTTGCTCAAGCTGAAGCTGAAGGCTGGTTAGATCAAATCCAACCGTATGACTTAAAAGCTCCACGTGGCGACCGTTCAGGCGTGATCATTGAGCCGTTACTGACTGACCAATGGTACGTAAAAATTGCTCCGCTTGCTGAACCTGCAATTGAAGCAGTTCAAGATGGCCGTATTAAGTTTGTTCCAGAGCAGTACAGCAACATGTACATGGCGTGGATGCGTGAAATTCAAGACTGGTGTATTTCACGTCAGCTTTGGTGGGGTCACCGTATTCCGGCTTGGTACGATGCGAATGGCAACATCTATGTGGGCCGTAATGAAGAAGAAGTACGCGCGAAAAATAACATCGCGGCTGATGTTGAACTTAAACAAGACGAAGACGTACTTGATACATGGTTCTCATCTGCACTTTGGACATTCTCAACTTTAGGTTGGACTGGCGACGCACAAAAAGATGCAGCAAATGATTTCTTAAAAACTTTCCACCCAACAGATGTGTTGGTGACTGGTTTTGACATCATTTTCTTCTGGGTTGCCCGTATGATCATGATGACCCTACACTTCATGAAAAATGAAGATGGTTCATCGCAAGTTCCATTTAAGACTGTTTACGTTCACGGCTTGGTACGTGATGGTGAAGGTCAAAAAATGTCGAAGTCTAAAGGTAATGTACTTGACCCATTAGACTTGATTGACGGTATTGATTTAGAAAGCTTAGTTGCAAAACGTACGACTGGCCTCATGAACCCGAAAGATGCAGCGAAGATTGAAAAATCAACGCGTAAAGAGTTCCCAGAAGGTATTAATGCTTACGGTACTGACGCAGTTCGTTTCACGTTCTGTGCACTTGCAAACACTGGTCGTGACATCAAGTTCGACTTAAAACGTGTTGAAGGCTACCGTAACTTCTGTAACAAAATCTGGAACGCGACTCGTTTCGTTCTGATGAATGTTGAAGGTCAAACTGTTGGTCAACAAGCTCGCCCTGATCTTTGGGAGCTTCCAGAACAATGGATTATCAGCCGTCTGCAAAAAGCAGAAGCTGCTGTACACCAAGCATTTGCAACATATCGTTTAGACCTTGCTGCTCAAGCAATTTACGACTTTATCTGGAATGAATACTGTGACTGGTACGTTGAGTTAACTAAACCAGTTCTGAATGATGCAGAAGTTTCTGAAGAGCGTAAAGCTGAAGTACGCCGTGTATTGCTTGCAGTAATGGAAGCATCATTACGTTTGGCTCATCCGCTTATGCCGTATTTGACAGAAGAAATCTGGCAAACGCTTGCACCAATGCTTGGTCAAGGTGGTCCAACGATTATGACTGCTCAATACCCGATTCCTGAGCAAGCAAAAATCAATGAACAAGCTGAAGCAGATATGCAATGGCTTCAAGGCTTGATTGGTGCCGTACGTAACATTCGTGGTGAGTTAGGCTTAGGTAATGCGCGCTTGTTGCCAGTATTACTTCAAAACACTTCTGACGCTGAACGTGAACAAATTATTCGTATTGAAGCATTGTTCAAAGCATTGGCTAAAGTTGAAAGCATTGAGTTCTTGAATAAAGACCAAGAGCCACCTTTGTCTTGCTCTAGTGTTGTAAGCCATGCATCGGTATTTGTACCAATGAAAGGCTTAATTGACCCTAAAGCTGAGCTTGCTCGTTTGCAAAAAGACTTGGATAAAATCCAAAAGCAACACGACCAAATCGCTGGCAAACTTGCAAATGAAGGCTTTGTTGCAAAAGCACCAGCAGCAGTTGTTGAGGGTGAAAAAGCGAAGCTTGCTGAGTTTACTGCTCAGTTAGAGAAAGTTAAAGCGAATATGGAGCAGATTGCTGCGCTTTAAGATGTTGTTAATTTAATCTAATTTGTGTATAAAGGGCTGATTATTCAGCCCTTTATACATTGATATGAAATATATAAATACAATCCTACTTAAAAATATAAAAATACCGTTAAATGGTAGGAACCTTGTTCTTACAGGTAAAAATGGCGTAGGTAAAACGTATTTTTTAACTAAACTTTATGAACAACTACAATTTGAGTTCAGAGATAAATATATATCTACAGATGATCAGTTTCATTCTTCTAAAATATACGACACAGTAAATATTTTTTATAATGAATTTATAGCCTACTCAGACATACTTGAAATAAATAGTAAATATGTAAATTCAATTTCAAGCTTAGCAAGCGAAAAAAATAAAAAAAATAGCAATAAAATTAAAGAATTAAAAGAATTACAACATATATATAACGAGCATTTAAAAATTTTCCTTCAGGAAGTAAATATATTTACTAATAGCAATGATTCCAACTTTAAAAACAAATCTAAAAATTATTACTCCACAAAACCTGAACATCTTATTAGATCAAATGATTTATTAAAAAAAGCTTTAGATGAACTTACATCCTTTCAGAAATTCTTTAAAATAAACTTTAATGAAAGAGAAACCAATAATAGTACTATTTTTAGTTTTTTCGATGTAAATAGTAGATTGCAAGTTCCAGAAAAATATATACATATGGGAAACATGTATGATGTGAAGGACCTTACTTACTATTTAGAGGAACTAAAATTAAATTTTGACTCAGATATTGAAGGAGCATTAGAAAGATATCTCTTGGAAAAACGAGAAGAACTACGAAATAGTGAGGACAATATTTGCGAGGAAATCTATAAGATATTTAGTGATATAGAAAATGACTTAAAACTAATTTTTGATGATGAAACTACAGTACTTTCATTTGATGACTTCAATAATCGCGTTTTAATAATTCAAAAAAATGAAAATATCTCTTTTGGATTTGATGAGCTACCTTCTGGTTTTAAATCAATTTTTAAAATATACTCTAATCTTTTAATTAAATCTAAATTAATAAAAACAAGAAAAAACAAACTGAATGGAATTGTCTTAATTGATGAAATAGACTCCCATCTACATATTTCACTTCAGCAAAAAGTCTTACCTTTCTTCACAAAGGCATTTCCTAATCTTCAATTTATAGTTAGTACACATTCACCTTTTGTAATCACTTCTACAAATGATAACACTGTAGTCTTTGACCTTTCTAATAATGAGTTTTTCGAAGATAATTTAAGTCACTATTCGCATGAATCTATAATAAAAGAACTCTTTCATGTAAAGGAAGAAAATGAAAATATTAAAATACTATCAGATCAGCTTTTACAATTCATTGAATCAAGAAACTTAACTCAAGACCTAAATGCAATTCAAGAATTATTAAATGAAATTAATAAAGATTTTGAAAAGCTATCAGTAGAACTACAACTCCAGTATATGATTGCTAAAAATAAACTTACCAAATTAAAACATGAGGCAAAATAATTCATGTTTTCAGTTATTAGACCTGATACTTTTCCTAAAAGCTTAACAAAATCTACTAAAGACTACCGTGCTACTGATGTTGTTGAAGTACTTCAAGATATATTTTTTTCTAAATGTTATCTATGCGAAAGAAAAGGATTCTCTGACGTAAATATTGAGCACCGTGATCCACACGAAGGCGACCTTATTAAAAAATATGATTGGAATAATCTTTTCTACGCATGTGTTCGATGTAATGGTATTAAAGCCAATATATATAAGAATATTATAGATTGTTGCCAGACTTTAGATGTAGCTCAAGCTATTGAGTTACACTGCCCAATAGTCAATAACGATGACCATAAAGTAATTGTAACAGTTGGTAATTTAGCAAGTACTATCGAAATTGAATCTACAATTAAACTTCTTGACCAATGTTTTAATGATACGAATACAGCTTTAAAAGGTATAAGTAGGCACACTTTAATAAAGCAGATACAGAAATATCAAACTAAACTCTTAATTATTAAGGATGAGCTTTTGGATGATTCATTGATACTAACTTCTTCTGAAAAAAATCTGAGAATAGAAAAGTTAAAGGTTATGTGTGACCCTGAATTCCCTTTCTCTGCATTTTGGAAATGGTATATCACTCGTGATGTCGATTTATCAAAAATTGTTGGAAATGTTTTTTGATTGGCTCTACCCCTCTCCACTCAGGAGAGGGTTTACAAAACCCCATGCCCCAACAGCATCTTCACCCCACTCACCTTTTTCATATGCTTTAAACGCTCCTTTTCCCACTTTAACTGCTGCTTTAATTCAACACAGTCTGCATCTACAGCTTTATAAACATCACTAATGTGTACATGCTCTGCTTTTACATTCTTGGCTAACTGAAAAGAATCCAAAATCTCAGCAATTTGGCTTTCAAGCTGCTGACTTTGTGCATCTAAAGCCAGTTTATAAAACCTCAATTGCTCGGCAGATAGTTCTTTAGCACCTAGCCCCTTATTCTGTTCAAGCTGTAACTGGAGTTTAAGTAAATAAAACAAATCTTGCTTTTCGTAGGCCAGACTTGCTTGTTGGAACAACTCAGTTTTTTCTTCTTTTTTGGTTTCATCTTGCTCACGGTCTGGGTGAATCATCGCGGCAATTTTTAAATAAACTGTTTTGAGTGACTGAGCTGCCATTTGCTCGGCTTGTTCACGTTTTTGTCGTTGTCTTTGCTGTTTGGCTTGCTCCCGCGCTTGTTGTTGCTCGGCAGAATACTGTTCAAAGTCTTCTTCAAATTCTGAGCCTTGCTCAGCACTTTCATCATATTCAAATTTTATTGACTGAGCTTTTTTACCGAATCCCCCGCATGTTGCTGATAAAAGGTATCGATCTGCTTTACCAGCTCCAACTGTTCAGTAGACAGCATTTTAGAGCACTTCAACATTTGTGCTAGCTGAGCAATTTTTTCGTCTAGTTGTTGCATGTCTGCTTTGGAAAACTCATGGCTATGTAACATATTCCAAAGTTGCTCTAGCTGTTGAAATAGCACTATATGTAAATCGTTATACACAGACATCAGTTTTTGCCGAATGTGCTGTTGAATCTCAGCTTGTGCATTTTGCCATGTGCTCAGACTAACTTTTTGCTGTTCTATTTTATCAATCAGGCGGTTCAGTCTTTTCTGCTGTGCAGATGGCTCAGACCTTTGCTGCAAGCTCACTTTGAGATCAAAGGACATACTCATCCACCTGTAAAAGAAAAAAGTGTAGCAATAATCAAATGAGGAAGGTAGCAAAGCATTCTTTAAATACGAGTCAATCTAAAGATTTATATCTTAAGAAATCCACCAAATCACTAGTGGCAAAGTCACGGCAGCACATAAGGTTTGAAAGCTAATTACAGCTGCCATGAGCTGACTATCTCCACCCAAAACTTTGGTTAAAATGTATGAAGCAGAAGCCGTCGGCAACGCAAAGAAAATAACTAGAATTTGAGTTTGTAAGCTTGGCAAACCAAACCACATGCAGACCGCGTAAGCCAAAGCAGGTACTGCTAAAAGTCGAGCAAACGTGTCTGCTGCCAATACCACAATATCTTTTTTAATTTGCATAAACTGCAAAGCTGCGCCAACACATAACAAACCTAATGGCAGACTCGACACTGAAAAAAGCTTAATAAACTGACTAAAGCCTTCCCAAATCGGGATGTGAAGCGCATTGACTGCTGCCCCAACCACACACGATGCAATTAAAGGATTTTTAAGGAGTGCAATCAAAACAGTTTTAATTGCCATGTGTTCTTTAGAAGTTAAAGCAAGCACCGAAATAACGTTCACAAGCGGAATGCAGAGCGCCAATAAAATCGCCAGTATTGCCATTCCTTCATTTTTAAAAAGAGAAGTCACTAAAGCTAAACCAATATAGGTATTAAAGCGAACCATACTTTGTACATGCACACCAAAACGTGCGGGTGGTATGTGCCAAAACATTCGGAGTATGTATAAAAAGGCAGTCACTGCAAGAACCACAATCAACATCGCAATGATGGCTGTACTCAAGCTTTGTAAATCAATTTTTGTGGTCGATAGCGTACTAAAAAGCAAAGCTGGAAATAAAATATAGTAATTAAGCTTCTCTGCCCCAGCCCAAAACTCATCACTAAAAAATCGATATTTTTTAAATAAGTATCCCGATACAATTAATGCAACTAAAGGAAAAAGAGATAAAACAATACTATTCATTTCTTTACTCGAGTTTTGTTTGGGCTTGCTGTTTTTAGCAATGACCTTGGCTTACTCATATATTAAAGATAATGAAAACTCATGATAAAATGAGTTTTTACTCATAACAAATACAACATGACATTTACCCAACTTGAAATTTTTGCACTCATTGCTGAACTAAAAAGCTTTACTGCTACAGCAGAAAAGCTGGGAATTTCACAGTCGGCTGTTTCCCATGCGCTTAAATCATTAGAACAACAATGGGGCATTAACCTGATTTCAAGATCCCAAAGTGATATTGAGCTGACTACGACAGGTCAGCAGTTATTAACCCATGTAAAAGAGTTATTGAGTATTTCCGATACATTAGAAAAAGAAGTGGCTGCCATCCATGGTTTAAACGAAGGAACATTACGTATTGGTTCTTTTGGGGCTTCATCGTCTATTTATCTATTGCCTGAAATTTTAGAAAGCTTTCGGCAACGCTACCCTAAAATCGAGATTTATATTGATGAAGGTGAAGATAAAGAAGTTGCCCAGTGGTTATTAGAACGGCGTATTGAAGTTGGTTTTTTAATTATGCCAGATGAGCGATTCGATACATTCCCTTTAATTGAAGATCGTTTTGTGGCCCTAATTCCGAATAGTTACTCGCTTGCGCAGCAGCTCTATATTGATCCAGCACAACTAGAAAACTGCCCTTTTATTATGACAATGGCAGGTAGTCGTCATCAGGTCGAATTAATTTTAAAAAACTTTAATGTGAAACCAGACATCAAATTTTATGTTTCACAAATTCTAAGTATCGTAAGCATGGTCCATAACCAGTTAGGGATTTCGATTGTCTCTGATATGGTGCTCACCAAAGAGTTACTCTCACTTTATCCCCACGTGGTTAAACGCCCTTTTAAACCGAACCTTAAACGTTCTATTGGTCTCGCGGTCAAAAATAAAAAGCACATGAGTCCCGCTGCGAAAGCTTTTATTGAAGTCGCACAATCGGTTTGGTCAGATCATTAATAAAAATGGGTGACTCTTTTTAAACCTTGATAACGAACTCTTTCAGGTCGATTTATAAGTGCATTAGATGATTTGTAACGTAAAAAGCGCCAAAACTGCCCCTCTTTAACCAAATCAACGCACCATTTATCGCCAAAAACTACTTATTTAATCCAAATTGGTGCGCTTATTGCATATTCACTTTTATGCAATTGAGTTTGTTTCGACAAACTTAGGTTTTTAGATTCCTTAAATCTATTTTGGTGCAATTTACAGACCCAGATTTGTTCCAAAATGGAATTTAGCACTTTTTTCGAGCATGCTATGCAAAATGTAGATCTATTTTTCTTATTACTTGGTGCTGTTTTGGTTCTTGCCATGCACGCAGGTTTTGCATTCTTGGAACTTGGTACGGTTCGCCATAAAAATCAGGTGAACGCACTTAGTAAAATTCTGACTGACTTTGCCCTTTCTGCAATCGCATATTTCTTTGTTGGCTACTACATCTCTTATGGCCAGCACTTCTTCCATGATGGTACGGTTTTATCAAGTGATCATGGCTATAACCTTATGCGTTGCTTCTTTTTACTCACTTTTGCTGCGGCAATTCCTGCCATTATTTCAGGTGGTATTGCTGAACGCGCAAAAATGCGTTCACAAGCAATTGCCACACTCGCTTTAGTTGCGCTGGTATATCCATTTTTCGAAGGTATGGTCTGGAATGGTAACTACGGTCTGCAAAAGTGGTTAGAAACAACCTTTGGCGCAGCTTTTCACGACTTTGCGGGTTCAGTCGTAGTTCATGCCATGGGCGGTTGGATTGCACTTGCTGCTGTCATTTTATTAGGGGCGCGTTCTGGTCGTTATAAGAAAGATGGTCGTGTAAGTGCTCATCCCCCTTCTTCTATTCCATTTTTGGCGCTTGGTTCATGGATTTTGATTGTAGGCTGGTTTGGCTTTAACGTCATGAGTGCTCAGCGTGTTGATGCTATTTCTGGCTTAGTTGCCATTAACTCACTTATGGCAATGATTGGGGGTACAATTACAGCAAATGCGATTGGGAAAAATGACCCAGGCTTCTTACACAACGGTCCACTTGCTGGTTTAGTGGCAATCTGTGCAGGCTCTGACATTGTTCATCCAATCAGTGCACTTGTTATTGGTGGTGCAGCGGGTGCCATGTTTGTGTATCTATTCACCTATACTCAAAACAAACTTAAAGTTGATGATGTGTTAGGTGTGTGGCCTTTACACGGCGTATGCGGCGCATTCGGTGGTATCGCAGTAGGTTTATTTGGTCAACAGTGGCTTGGTGGCTTAGGCGGCGTATCTTTTGCTTCACAACTCATCGGAACAGCGCTCGCGATCGCTATAGCGCTTGCTGGCGGCTTTATTGTTTACGGTTTACTTAAAGCAACTATTGGCATTCGTTTATCTCAAGAAGATGAGTTTAGAGGTGCAGATTTATCTATTCATAAAATTTCTGCAAACTCTGAAGAAGGTATGTTCTAATTCTGTGTAGGCACGGCAGAGTATTTTCCTCTATAATAGCAAATAATATCAGTCAATTACGTTACTTTTGTTTCGGCATGAGTAGCGTCTAAAGCTACGCAAGACCAAAACCATTTCCATTCACAAAACCTGTTCCCTATTTATTACTATCCAAATAATTTGCAAAAACTTTAAACTTCTTATGCTCAACAGGTTGTGAATGGATACATCCATTCATCATTTTGGTCACGAAATTAAATTTAGTTTAAGAGCAATTTAAGTTTTATTTTATGTAATGCCTTTACTCACAATCTAATTGATGTTGCATGGCATGAATCAACAAAAACAATTTTTCCAGATTAATATCATTCTTCTGTTTTTCAGTTTTTTTCTGCTTTTAATCATTTTTCCAGTGGGTGGGAAAATTGATATGTACCTCATCCAACCTTGGATCGATTCAACGGGTCATTTTTTCAATCGAGACAATTGGTATCTGGAAAGACTTAATCATGAGATTGTAAAGCAGATCATTACTGGCATTTATGTCATCTTTTTGGGTCTATGGCTTGCATCATTTAAAGTTGAGAAATTAAAGCTTTATCGCTGGCAATATGGTTATATGTTTTTTGTGAGCATGGTTGGCAGCGCACTGGTTGGCTTATTAAAATCACAATCAGCTCATGCCTGCCCTTGGAATATGGTTCATCCGACTGCTTTAAGTTATGTATGGGATTTTACTGCTAAGCATGGGCATTGTTTTCCGGGCGGCCATGCAAGCGCTGGCTTTATTTTAATGACAGGTTATTTTGTTTATCGTCTTGAACAACCCAAACGTGCCTATTTTTATCTCATTTCAGGCATTTTATTAGGCTTTATGATGGGATGGGCACAAATGATGCGTGGAGCACATTTCTTGAGTCATAATTTATGGACTGGTTGGGTCATTTGGGCCGTAAATATCTTATTTTATACCGTTTGTATTCATCGCTTTGAGTTTGAAAAACGAATCAAACAAGAACTTGTCTAACTCAAGTCCTTGTTTCGTGAACATGTAAAATCTTTGGAAGTTTAACCAAAACCGAAAGTCCACCAAGCTCTAAACTTCTGTCTAGTGTCAAAGTCCCACCTAAACGTTGAGTTGCTCGGTCAACAATGGATAGACCTAAACCACTCCCCACTTCAAGATGATGATGTACACGATAAAAACGTTTTAGAACTTTATCATAATGTTCTGGGTCGATCCCCGCGCCGCTATCTTCAATTTGTATACACGCATCGCCATCTGTAGCAGTGAAAACAGAAATATTAATCATCCCTTCATGAGGCGTGTATTTGATTGCGTTATCAATTAAGTTAAAAATAATTGAATGAACTGTTGGTTCGACACTATGCATTTCAATTGGTTCATTACGAACAAACCCTAAATCGATTTCTTTTTGCATAGCCAGATTAACAAGCTGTTCAACACAATTTAAAGCGACATCATTAAGCTGAAAAGCCCTCGTCGGTTCAATCACACTTAAAGATACATCCTGCTTAGCTAGCGCTAAAAGCTGTGTCACCAAGTGCTGAATACGCGCTAATCCTTTACTCAAATTTTGCAGCGATTCCTGCTCAGGAAATTGACTAATTAAAATTTTAGTTTGTAAATTTAAAGCAGTCACAGGGGTTCGAAGTTCATGGGCTGCATCTGCAATGAACTGTTTCTGCTCATTTTGTGCCTTAGAAATGCGCTCAAAAAGTCGATTCATTTCATCAATTGTGGGTAACAATTCTTGAGGATAATCTACAACTTCAATAGGTGTCAGTTCTTCTGAATCACGATGAGTCAGTTCATTTTTAAAGTCATCGATGGGCTTCAGCCCACGACGAATAATTGCAGCTAAAGCAAAAATCGCAAATGGTAAGATAATCAAATATGGAATGAACATGCTACCTGCAAGTTCCCAAGCAAAAGCCTCACGAACCTTTTCTTGCTGGCTAATCTGAATCTGGTAATCCTTTAACGGTAAAACATAGGTACGGATTAAGCCGTTACTGGTTTTATGTGAGTAAAAGCCAGCTTGTGCAACAGGTGGAACCAATAAATGGAGATGGTGTGATAAATGGGCTTGATCTTTATAAGCCCAAATATCTACAAATAGATCTTCTTCATGATAAGTTTTATGAAAATCAAACTCACTGCTTACCGTTTTCAATGGATATTCAGCTGTTCGTTCAGCTAAATAACGCATTTGGGTATCTAAAATTTCATCAACTTCTTGCAGTGCAACTTTATACGCACTAAAAATTAATATACAACCTAAGATGACACTGAAAATTGAGGTGCCCCAAATCAGTCGTTTTTTTAATGAATAATGCACTGTTATGAAGTTCCAAAATTAAGTTACGATTGCCCTAAACGGTAACCCAATCCTCGAATCGTTCGGATAAAGTCTTTCCCGAGTTTAGCTCTCAGGTGATGTACATATACTTCAATCGTATTACTGGTCACATCACTATCGAAATCATATAACTTATCTTCAAGATTTGCTTTAGAAAAGATTTTATTTGGGTGACTCATTAAAGGAATCAGAATTGCCCATTCACGATTAGACAAATCAATACGCTGTCCTTTAAACGTTGCAATATGTTGCTCAACATTTAAAACCAGATCACCACTTTGTAATAGTTGCTCATGATTCGCAAGCTGAGCCTCTACGCCACTACGGCGTAATAGCGCATGAATACGGGCAAGTAACTCATCAAACTCGTATGGTTTGATCAAGTAATCATCTGCACCATGATTTAAGCCATCAACACGGTTTTGTAACTGATCTCGCGCTGAAATAATTAAGACGGGAGTTGCTGCTCTTTGGCGAATTTGCTTTAAGACCTGCATGCCATCCATCATAGGTAGCCCTAAGTCCAAAAGAATTAAATCGAATTTATTTTTAGCCAACTGAGCCAGACCGTCTAAGCCATTATTGACCCACTCCACTTCAAATTGATGATATTGCAGCAACGTTATTGTTGACTCTGCAATCATAAAATCATCTTCAATCATCAAGATTTTTGTCATGTTCTAGGCTCGCTTTAATTCACATGGGCACAAGAGTGCAGCATATCCAGTTGAGGGTTGATGACCTGAGTTTTTACACCTAACAAACTCAGTAAGCTTGGGAATAAATTATCCTGACTTAACTTTTCTTTAGTTTGTTGGCCTAAACAACTCACTTGTGCAAGGTTGTGTTGTTTCCAGCTATCAGAAAACCACATTATCATTGGTACATGCGTTTGTTGGGTCGGTGCAATTGCATATGGTGAACCATGTAAATATAAACCATGTTCACCCGTTGATTCACCATGATCAGATAAATACCATAAACCTGTTTGATATTTCGATAATTCTTTTAGGTTATTAATGATCTGACTTAACACATGGTCTGTGTATACAATTGTGTCATCATAACTATTTAATAACTCTGTTTGAGAACAACCCTGTATCGCATTAGTATCACAAGTCGGTTTAAACGGTTGATATTGGGCAGGTGCACGCTTGTAGTAGGCTGGACCATGACTTCCGACTTGGTGTAAAACAATGAGTCGCGGACGAGTGTCTTCTTTAGGAATAGTCGCTAAATACTCATTTAAGCTATCAATTAAAATATCGTCATAGCATTCGCCATCTTTACACCATTTTTGCTTTAACTTTTCTGGTATTTTGTACTGTTCAACACGATCACAAGTGCCCTTACAGCCAGAGTTATTATCAATCCAAGTTACTTGGTAACCCGCACGTTTAGCAATGTCCAATAGACCTTCACGGTGACTTGCTAGTTGTTCATCGTAGTCAACACGAGGCATTCCAGAGAACATACATGGAACCGACACAGCAGTTGCTGTACCGCATGAGCTGACTTGGGAAAAATTCAAAATATCTTGTTTAGAAAGTTCCGGATTCGTATTTTTCGAATAACCATTTAATGCAAAACTTTCTGCACGGGCAGTCTCACCAACAACGAGAACCATTAATTTAGGCAAGTTGCTTTGTACTTGCTGAACTTGATGAGCATCTTCTCCATAATGTATAAGTGGCAAGTTCTTCTTAGGTGCCATTTTGTGGTAATAAGACATTAAGGAAGAAATGCTATTTTGTGGTGAGATCATACCTTTCAAATCACGATGCTCACGAAAAATAGATGCAAAATCAACATAATAAACAAATAGTAAAACACCCACGATTGCACATGAGGCTACAATCGAACCAAGCTTTTTCATTAATAAGTAAGATACTTTTTCTTTTTTAAACTTTACCAGAGTAATTAAAATAATAGGCAAAACAACAAAGAAAACTGTCCAAAGCCCGAAACGTAATGAAATTAAATCAGAAACTTCAGATACATCAGTTTGTATCATATTTTGAATCTGATCAGGTGAGATAATTACACCTAATGTATTGACGAAATAAGAGCTAAAACCACCAATCACGATGAGTAAAATTGCAAAAATTTTAGCGGTCCATTTCCAGTTTAAAATCTGTAAAAGCGCATAATAAGCAGCAACCACAATAACTACTGTAGCAGCTAAAAATAGAATAGCCTTTATTCCAAAATATGGAGTTAAAAGATGCACTTGGTGATAAAAACCAATATTTAGAATTGCCCCTAACCAAATGGCTATAATCAAATTAAACATAAACAGCGAAATCTGCTTATGTTTTAAAGTAGAAAAAAAATTCAGCATCTTGGGTGACTACAATCTTTTTATGATGCTCTAATGTAGAAATTGAAACTTAAAAATGACTTAAATAAAAAATGATCTAATTCAGAAGCTTTAAAGCATGCTAATTCTTTTAATTTATATAAAAAAAGACGAGGTTAGATTTAACCTCGTCTTTTGAGCTTTTAACTAAATATTGTTTTTAGAAACTGTATTTAGCCATTAAACCAACACGGTTGTCTTTGTAATCATCACCAGCAAAGGTTTCGCGTTTACCATTAACATATTCAATACCTAAGTCAATTGGTTTAACTGGTGTATAAATGACGTTGAGCCATGCTTGCTGAACTTTTTCATTACCCGCAGTATATGCTTTAGCATAGTCTGTGCCATCATCAGCGAATTGAGCACCGTATGCTAAAGTAGCACGTAGGTTAGGTAAAATCTTATAAGTTCCACCCACTTGTACAGCTACAAATTCATTTTGCTCAATATTATCATTAACTAAAGTATAAGCAGAATTACTACCATATAAGTAGTTACTGTTACCTACAACATAAGAAGCATCAGCAAAGAGTTTTAAAGGATCTGCTACTTTAAAGTCAGTACCTGCAGCAACGCCCCACCCAGTCTGGTCATCGCCCTTTCCTGATTTGTAGTTTTCAACAAAAGCTCGAGCAGAAGCATTACCATTACCACCAGCATAACCTTGAGTAATTTTAGCTGTTAATACAGGTAATCTATATTTAACTGAGTCACCTGTTGCTGAACTATTACCTTCCTCAGCTGAAACAAATAATTGAGTCGCAGGAGCTAATTTATAGTTATAACGTACTTGTGGAATACGTGTTGTACCACCACCAATGTTCGTCGAAAAGTCGATCATTTCTGGTGCGTGGCTCGCCAAGAAGTTAGATGTAGTTTGACCAAACAACCAGTTGTTATAAGTTAAGTAAGCATGACGAATACGTACGTTTTCAGATTTGTTATTGTCACCACTTGCAAAGTCCAACTCAATTTTACCACCAACTTTGGCATTGCTTACAGGAGCAGTAAAATCTAAACCTAGACGAGTCGTTTTAGCAGTAGCACGCAATTTATCTTTTGCTTCACCATTAGACTTACTTACATCAGCGAAGTCACCATCCGCACCTTCGATAATATAGTTAGCATCGCCACGAACAAAACCATATAGATTCACATCAGCACCAGTTTTAGATTTTAATGATGCTAATGGAGAAGCTGGTGCAGCAGCTTGAGGTTGTGCCTTAACTTCAGCTAACTGTACTTGCTGTTGTTGCTGTACTTGCTGTTGTTGTTGCTGAACTTGACGTTGTTCTTGAATTAAAGCTTTTAACGCTTCAACTTCTTTACGAAGCTGTTGAATTTCCGCTTTGTCGGAAGTCGCAGCATGTGCCCCACTCATCATTAAAGCTGTAACTGTAAGAGCTAAACTTTTAATAACGAAAGATTTACGATTAAGGAATAGATCCATCAAAAACTCCTAAAAATATATTTTATGTTGCCTATCCATGCCAAGTTGATTTACGCCATTAAATTAGGAGCTAAAAAATCAACTCTCCTCCACATTGGTTACATTAATTTTATTACCGCAACCAAAACCAATTTCAACGTTGTGCAAGACTAAAACCTATAAACAAAGACATAAAAAACATACTTTGATTTACAGATTTTTACCTTAACTTCATGTTGTAACGAATCCTACACAACTCTCTTATCTTATAGAATGATTAAATCGTTATTTCATTATTCTTTTTTAGACTTTAGGCTAATAACCAATCTAATTGAACATTTTTCTGTCCATTTTGATTGATTCACATGATTTTTCTTGTTATCCAAATCCATTTTTTCTCCATTTAGCTTCCATTTGCTACCCACACAAGATGGCACAATTAATTGAGCATTTAAATAGCTAAAAATATACATTTTTAAAAACATAGACAAAGGTAGTAGATAAAGCTTAGATCACTGCTTGAGCAATATTAAAGTTCTTTATTTCATTTAGTTAACATTATTTTTCCTGTACTTTCTCATGTTTCCAGAGGAAAATAGGCAGTAAACTGATCACTGCAATAATGACAATAGCTATCAAATAATGGAAATAACCGAGTACATCTCCAATCACACCGCTAAAACTATAAAGAAGACCGCTAACAGTCGCCATGACTGAAACCTGAAAGGTAAAGTCTGTTCCCGCATATTCTTTTCGACTGTAATGCATGACTAGAGTCAACATAGCTACCAATAGCATTGCCGAGAATGCATCTTCTAAAGCATTGACTGTATATATAACCCAGACATTCAGCTGAATTTTTTGTTCATAGGCATAGGCTAAATAAGCATAGGCTCCTAGACTCATAATTTTAAAAACTGAAAAGCCAATTAATGCTGTTGGTCTTGAAAAGTATTTAAGCACTCCTCCTGCTATTGCCGCCCCAGCGAGTGCTGCTACTGCACCGAGCATCGTGATGTAAACACCAATTTGAGTAAAACTTAATCCTATATCCACCATTAAAGGTTTAAGTAATGGCCCTGCTAAGCCGTCTGCTACTTTAAAAGTGATCAGTACCATTAACCAAGAGCGGAGCTCTTTATTTTGAGAGAAATATCTTAGGTAAGCTTTAATTTTTAGAACTAAATTTTGCTGATCAAGTTTGAGTTCGCGACTCGCATGAGAAGTATGTTGAGGCTCTTTAAATAACCAAACTGGTAGAGTGTTTAAAAATACTATGGTCGCTAATAGCAAAAAAGTGGGTTGCCATGTTAACCAGTCTAAGCACCAAAGTACGGCGCCTCCCCCAACAATAAAACCTAACCGCGAACCAATGACCTGAAATGTATTGCCCCAATGCTGCTGATCATGTTTTAACAAGTTGACTGCTAAAGCATCGGTAGCAATGTCTTGTGTTGCTCCAGTTAAGTTCATAAAAAGAAGGGAAATAAAAAATGCGAATAAATAAATAGGTTGATCTAAAGCTTGAACAGGGAAAAAAGACAAAATACACAGTACACCCACAGTCAAAAACTGAGTAGGTAGAATCCAACTACGATAATGTCCTAAACGGGAAAGTGCGTGTCGGTCGACCCATGGCGCCCAAAAAATCTTGATTGACCACGGCAACATTAATAAGCCAAAGCCACCAATGTGGGCAAGTGAAACTCCTTCTGCCCTTAAAATCACAGGTAAAGCATGGGTCATAAACCCAACAGGCAGTCCTTGTGCCCAATATAAAGAAAATAGCAGAAGATAAAGATTTTGCTGCCGCAACATAGAAACCTACTTTTTATTTGTTTAATGAGGAATAACATCAAATGTCATGTTGTTCTTACATTTTGCCAATGAAGCATATATTTCAAAAGATTAAGATAAAACTAGGACAAGTTAAAATTTAAAAAAATATGGATCAACATTTCCCTAATTTACCTGATTTAGTACCTCAACGCGGTACTGCTTTAAGCCGAGCGCTATTTAAAAAACTTTTTTTAGCGCAAGGTTGGACAATTGAAGGCGAAGTTCCTAATTTGCCAAAAGCAGTGGCGATTATTTCCCCCCATACTTCCAATATTGATGGATGGTATGGCTTTCTTGCGATTTTCGGATTAGGTATCCAAATTACGGTCCTAGGTAAAGATGCCCTTTTTAAACCACCATTTAAACGAGCTTTAGATTGGGCTGGAGTTATTCCAGTTAAACGTGACACAGCCAATGGACTTACTGAGCAAGTCGTTGCAACCATTCAAAAATATGACAAGATCTGGATTGGAATGGCGCCCGAAGGCACACGTAAAAAAGCAAAAAAAATGAAAAGTGGTTTTTACCATATTGCTGCAAAAGCCAATATTCCCATTGTGATGTTTTCTTTTGATTATGATCATAAGACGATTCACTGTTTAGGGCACTTAAACCCAAGTGGCAACTACGACGAAGATCTCACCAAGATTTTTGAGCGTTATGAAGGAAAAATTTCACCTAAAAATCGTAATTGGCTTGCCGAACCTTTACAAAATCTAGTGAAAAAAACCTAGCAAAAATTGAGCAAATCTGGTCTCATGAGCCCTCTTAATTTATCTCGACGTAGATTATTTTTAAAGATGAAAATTGCTCAATTTGCCAGTATTGGATTTATCTCTCTAGCACTATTTGGCTGTGATAAATTTAGCAAAACACCAACACCGACAACCTCAATGAAAGCCCGTGAACCTGTGATTGCACTTGCTTTAGGTGGCGGTGGAGCAAAAGGATTTTCACATATTGGTGTAATTAAGGTTTTAGAGTCTCACGGAATTAAACCTAAAATTGTCACGGGTACCAGTGCCGGTAGCTTTGTTGGAAGTATCTACGCAAGTGGACAAACGCCTTATCAATTGCAAAGTCTGGCTTTAAAGTTACAAGAGTCAGATATCCGCGATTTAACACTTAATCGTCAGGGTATCATTCTTGGACAAAAGTTACAGGACTACGTTAACCGTAATGTAGGCAATAAACCGATTGAGAAGTTCCCAATCCGTTTTGCTGCCGTGGCAACACGCCTTGATAATGGTCAAAAAGCTGACTTCATTAAAGGTAATGCAGGCCAAGCCGTACGTGCATCTTGTAGTATTCCAAATGTGTTTGTACCAACAACAATTGGCAAGCAGAAATATGTAGATGGTGGATTGGTTAGCCCAATTCCTGTTAAAACTGCTCGTGATATGGGTGCAGATATTGTGATTGCTGTTGATATTTCTGCACGTCCAGCAGGAAATCGCCCAGCCAATATGTGGGGACTACTGGATCAAACCATTAATATCATGGGTCAACAAAGTATTAATGAAGAGCTCAAGCAGGCCAATGTTGTCATTCAACCTAAAGTTGGTCATCTAGGTACCCTTGATCTCAAATCAAGTAACCAAGCAATTTTGGAAGGCGAAAAAGCAGCTCAAGCGCAAATACGCCAAGTTGAAACTGCAATTGCAAACTTCAAAAAATCTCCAGCTGCGTTTAAGCCTGCACCACGCCCTAAATTCTAATTGAGGTGGTTTTTTTCTATCCACACTCCCCATCATCTGCTACAGTGGTAAAAGTGATATTGAGTCACTTTTACCCATCATAAAGATATATAAAAGAGCAGATCTATGGAGTTTGTTATACAACCTTGGCACTGGTTTGTATTGGGTATCTTACTTATTCTTTCTGAACTGATTCTACCCGCCTTTGCCGCGCTTTGGTTTGGTATTGCCGCCATTATGGTGTGCTTTCTCTACTGGTTATTTCCAGATATTAGCCTCACAACGCAAATTATATTGTGGATAGTTCTGTCAGTGCTATGCACCATTCTTTGGTTCAAATTTATTAAACCATTATCAATTGATAAGACTAAGGCGGGATTACCCCGTGAAGCGACTATTGGTCAAATTGGTATGGTGATTCAAACCGGTCTCGACCATGATCAAATTATCGTTCGCTTTCCAATGCCCATTTTAGGGGCTGATGAGTGGAACTGCCGAAGCACCACACCAGTCAAAGTCGGTGATCGTGTTAGAGTTATTGATATTTCGGGTAACGACTTAATTGTCCAGTCCCATGGTACTTCATAAACATTAAAGATAAAGAGAGGGTATTTTCATGCCAGTCGGTACTATTATTGTTTTAGCCTTTTTGGCTTTTGTGGCTGTCACCATTTTTAAAGGGGTTCGTATTGTTCCTCAGGGTTATAAGTGGATTGTTCAACGTTTAGGGAAATATCATTCTACCCTTAATCCGGGGCTTAATTTCGTGATTCCCTATGTTGATGAAGTGGCCTATAAAGTTACCACTAAAGATATTGTGTTAGATATCCCATCTCAAGAAGTGATTACGCGCGACAATGCTGTATTACTCATGAATGCTGTGGCATATATTAATTTAACCACACCAGAAAAAGCGGTCTATGGTATTGAAAACTATACATGGGCAATTCAAAACCTTGTACAAACTTCATTACGTTCTATTGTCGGTGAAATGGATCTAGATGATGCTTTGTCTTCACGAGATCATATTAAAGCGAAGCTCAAAGCTGCGATTTCTGATGATATTTCAGATTGGGGGATCACGTTAAAAACTGTTGAAATTCAAGATATTCAGCCCTCTTCTACCATGCAAGCTGCCATGGAAGCTCAAGCTGCGGCAGAACGTCAACGCCGTGCGACAGTAACGAGAGCTGATGGTGAAAAACAAGCTGCAATTTTAGAAGCTGATGGTCGCTTAGAAGCATCCCGCCGTGATGCAGAAGCACAAGTTGTTTTGGCAGAAGCTTCACAAAAAGCCATTGAGATGGTGACAAGTGCAGTGGGTGATAAAGAAACGCCTGTTGCTTATCTGTTAGGTGAACAGTATGTCAAAGCAATGCAAGATATGGCGAAATCGAGCAATGCTAAAACTGTGGTTTTACCAGCAGATGTTTTAAATACAATTCGCGGAATTATGGGAAAACATAATTAATTTAGTTACATTTAATACGTAATTGAAATCAAAACGGCGACTACTATGTCGCCGTTTTTTTATCTTTTATATTATTGGTTTTTTAATCTTTTCTGATCTTTCAAAGGTAGTTTTTTTACAACCAAATCATAAGAATCCTGAATTAAATCTTGAAGTAAATCGCTTGTTAAGTTCTTATGCGGTGTAATCGAAATCCAGTGCTTTTTATTCATGTGATAGCCTGGAATAATAAATGAATAGAGCTCCTGATATTCCTGACTTTTATACGGATCACATTTGACATTAACTATTTTGACGTCAGCTACTTCTGCTGTCAGCATGAATATTTTTTCTAAAATTTTAAAAACTTCATAGTCTGGACCAAATGGATGGTCCTGTTGGCTAAAAGGAAGATTGCGAGCGATTTCAATTGCAGCTTGATGAAGCTGAGCACCATTCATTCTTTTCTCCCTTATTCATTGAATATGAATAGAAGTTATGAATATTGATTTAATATTATTAATTGGTACGTGCTAAAAGGAATTGTGAGATATCTACTAATTCTTTGGCATCATCACCAAAATGAGCTAAAGCTTCAAAAGCTTGATCATGCAATTCTTTAGCATAGACCTTTGCTTGTTCGAGCCCCATTAAGGCTGGGTACGTCGATTTTTGTACTTGTTCATCCTTACCTGCGGTTTTACCCAAGGTTTCCGTACTCGAAGTAATATCGAGAATATCGTCTAATACTTGAAAAGCCAGTCCAATGGTCTGCCCATATTGACGCAACTTTGGAATTGCTTGATCTGTTCCAGAGAAAATGGTCACGGCACCCATCATAATAGCCGCTTGAATGAGCGCACCAGTTTTATTACGATGGATATTTTCAAGTTCGTCTTGAGTGATTTTCTTGCCTTCAGCTTGCAAATCTAAAACTTGTCCAGAGACCATTTTAGAGCTGGCAGTTGCTAAAATCTGCATTTGTTTTAGTACAATTGCGGCATCGGTACCCTGCCCTTGTTCATCAAACAAACGGCTACCTAAAACCTCAAAAGCCATTGATTGTAAAATGTCGCCTGCAAGCAAAGCCGTATCTTCACCAAATGCAACGTGACAAGTCGGCTGACCACGACGCAGTAAGTCATTATCCATACAAGGCAAATCATCGTGCGCTAGTGAATAACAATGGATAAGTTCAACTGCAACCGCAGCACGGCGGGCCGCAGCAAAATTTGGATTTGGCTGTAAAGAAGCAGTGGCATAACACAAAGCCGGACGCACACGTTTTCCACCAAGCATAACTGCATGGTGTACTGCACTTTTTAGAGGTTCTGGAATTGAAAATGCAGCCAGTGTCGTCAATAAATCTTGTTGAATACGTTGTTGAGCTTGTTTTAAAACATCCGCATTAACTTGAGAGAGTGATGACACAGTCGCCTCGATAAAATCAGTAGAGAAATTTTATTGAATGTCATGAAGCATTCATGCGCTACATCATACACGATTCACTGTTAAAAGTGGGTGATGAGTTTTTGAAGGCAACTGTAAAAAAGCCTCTACATAATTGAGAGGCTTTTTCTTATTTAACAACTTTTAGAAGCTGTCACCTGGAACGCGTACCCAACCTTCCATTAACACACGTGCACTACGGCTCATAATGGCTTTTTTCACGACCCATTGATCATTAATCAGTTCCGCTTGAGCACCAACACGTAATGTTCCAGATGGATGTCCAAAACGTACTGCTTCACGTTCTCCACCACCAGCCGCTAAATTTACTAAAGTGCCTGGAATGGCAGCTGCTGTGCCAATCGCAACCGCTGCTGTTCCCATCATCGCATGGTGTAATTTACCCATCGACAAAGCTCGAACCAATAAATCGACATCACTCTCTGAAACTGACTTACCGCTTGAAGCTGTATAGTTTTTTGGCTTAGAGACAAAAGCAATTTTGGGTGTGTGCTGACGAGCAGCCGCTTCTGAAATATCTTTAATTAAACCCATCTGCACCGCGCCATAGGCACGAATTTTTTCAAAACGTGCTAGTGCAGTTGCATCACTATTAATATGATCTTGCAACTCTGTACCTTGGTAACCCAAATCTTCTGCATTTAAGAAAATGGTTGGAATACCTGCATTAATGAATGTCGCTTGGAAACGGCCAATATCAGGAACATCTAATTCATCAACGATATTTCCTGTCGGGAACATATCACCGCCTTCTTCACCGTCATCGGCTGGGTCTAAAAACTCAATTTGAACTTCAGCGGCAGGAAACGTCACCCCATCCAGTTCAAAGTCCCCAGTTTCTTGAACTTGACCATTGGTAATAGGCACATGAGCAATAATAGTTTTTTGAATATTTTTTTGCCAAATTCGAACCGTACATAGGCCATTTTCTGGTATACGATCGGCATCAACTAAGCCATTTGAAATCGCAAAAGAACCAACAGCCGCGGTTAAATTACCGCAGTTACCGCTCCAATCTACAAAAGCTTGATCAATTGAAACCTGACCAAACAAGTAATCGACATCATGATCTGGCTGAGTGCTTTTAGCAAGAATAACGGTTTTACTCGTACTCGAAGTAGCACCACCCATTCCATCAATTTGTTTTCCATAAGGATCCGGACTACCAATGACACGTAGTAACAGCTGATCTCTTGCTTGACCTGCAACTTGAGCTCTTTCCGGCAAATCATCAAGTTTAAAAAAGACACCTTTACTAGTTCCACCACGCATATAAGTTGCTGGAATTTTAATTTGCGGTACTGAGCTCATATCAACTGTTATCCTTACTATTATGTTCTTCTATATCAAAACAAGCATTCTTGTTTACCCTTCTCTTCATCTTAAATTGTTTTAAGGCCAAGAGATAGCGATCTGCTTTATACATCAATCGTATTGACGCGAGCATATTTTGTGAATTTAACAATGCTCTTGCAATGACTTAATCTAAGCAAAATCTAAGAAAAAAAGTCTATCTGAAATTATATTTTTTAGAGTACTTTTCACTCGAAATAGAAATATTAAAAGCAAGATTATGATTTTAAATAGTTTTTACAATTACTTTTCAGTCACTGCTTATTAATTTGTAGTCTAGGCTAAAATAACTCCATCTATTAGAATAATTTACTTATTCATAGTGAGTGAAGACCTTTGACCAACGAATCTTCTACACTTCAACGAGGACTAAAAAATCGACATATCCAATTAATTGCTATGGGTGGAGCAATTGGTACCGGATTATTTTTAGGCTCGGCGCAAGTGATTCAATCTGCGGGACCATCCATTATTTTAGGATATGCCATTGGTGGCTTAATTGCTTTTTTAATTATGCGCCACCTGGGAGAAATGATTGTTGAAGAACCTGTTGCAGGATCGTTCAGCCATTTTGCGTATAAATACTGGGGGAAATTTCCCGGATTTTTAACCGGATGGAATTATTGGATACTCTACGTTCTGGTTGCGATGAGCGAACTCACCGCAGTGGCCAAATATATTAATTATTGGTGGCCTCATATTCCAGCGTGGACGTCTGTCTTATTTTTCTTTGTCGTGATTACGGCAATTAACCTAACAAACGTCAAATTTTATGGTGAGTCCGAATTCTGGCTCGCTATTATTAAAGTTGCTGCGGTCATCTCTATGATTGTTTTTGGACTCTATTTGCTATTTACAGCAGATGTAGGCTCAAATATTTCATTTAGTAACCTTTGGTCTCATGGTGGATTTTTTCCAAATGGCTTTAGCGGCCTCTTCTATATGTTGGCTTTCTTGATGTTCGCCTTTGGTGGTATTGAACTGATTGGTATGGCCGCAGCAGAAGCAAAAGATCCGAAAAAAACGATTCCAAAAGCAATTAACCAAGTCGTTTTCCGTATCTTGATTTTCTATATCGGTTCATTGGCAATTTTACTTTCATTAGTGCCATGGAACCAATTAGATCTTGGCGGTCTCGACAAAAGTCCATTTGTTATGATTTTTAGCCAAATGGGTATTGGTTGGGCTGCACACTTACTTAACTTTATTATTTTAACTGCTGCTCTATCTGTTTATAACAGTGGGATGTTTGCAAATAGCCGTATGCTCTACAGTCTTGCTCAACAAGGGAATGCACCAAAAGTTTTTGCAAAAACCAATAAACAGGGGGTTCCTATTCCCGCTGTTTTACTTTCTGCTTTATTAATCTTTGGTTGCGTTCTTTTAAATTACTTTGTACCTGAAGATGCTCTTGGACATCTCATGTATGTTGTAGTTGGTGCACTTGTTCTAAACTGGGCAATGATATCAATTACACATTTGAAGTATAAACGCTTTGTTAAGCACGCGAATATTAAGACTTCTTTTCCAGCGTTATGGTCACCTTTTAGTAATTACTTAGTTTTAGCCTTTATTGCTGTGGTTCTCTATATTATGTGGACTCAAGGCTTCAAAGAGTCAGTAATGATGATCCCTATTTGGATTACGGCAATGCTCGTACTTTTTGACTATTTAAATCCTAAAAAACTAGATTCCATTGTGAATCCTGAAGAATAAATAAATCTAAAAAGCCATTGTCTAGACAATGGCTTTTTTATTTAAAACTATAAGATTAAAGCCATATCTGAATCTCAGTTTAAAGCCACCGTTTCGTATCATCAGCGACTGGTGTGCCATGAATAACGTGCATAATCATTGCATGAGCAATACTGCCTTTAAATGGAATTTCAGGTAATTGATTAAATTTGAAAAACTGAGCATCGCTAAGTTCTTTCTCCTGAATTTCAATTTCGCCCGCTTCATATTCAGCTTTAAAAGCCAACATTAAGTTACTCGGAAATGGCCATGGTTGACTCGCCAAATACTGAATATTCTTAATGTGTAATCCAACTTCTTCTAATGTTTCACGTCGCACAGCATCTTCTAGTGTTTCCCCTACCTCGACAAAGCCAGCGATTAAACTGTACATCTGGCTCGTATTTCTGGCATTTTTAGCCAGCAAAATCTCGTCCTCTCCACGTGTAATAATAGTAATCACACAAGGATTAACTCTAGGATATTGACTAAAGTTACATGCTGGACAAGTCATAGAATATTCAGTCTTATGCTGTTGGGTTTTATGTCCGCAACGGCTACAAAACTGATGATTACGACGCCACTCTAGCAACTGAAAAGCGCGACTTGCCTGCTCAAACTGAGGTTTAGTCCAATACTGTAAGAGTTGGCGAATGGGTATAAACTGATATCCATTTGGTATAAGTTCGCTTTCTTGGAAATCTCTTGCTATTACTAGAGGGTCTGCTTGTATAGGTAAATCATATTCCTGCTGTTCAAGGCAAGGTAGATTAAAATTCGCATCAACCAAAAGTTGTTGCTGCTGAAAAATATAAGCAATAGGAAGGTTGTTGGTATCCATTTATATACTCGAGTGAAGAACCTTTCGATGGCCTCTATGGCTCCTTCAAAAGGATCAAGCTTAAACATATTTTTTAAAAATCTTACGCATACTGGCAAACATCTTCAATTTATTTAATTTGTATCTTTTTGATTAAAATCACATTTTATTCACGCACGCTATGCTTTTAAGTTATATCTATGACTTTATAGCTAACTGACCAGTGATGAACTTAGAAGCTCTGCTTCACATAAAATTGATCTCTGAAAACTTAAACTAGTTTTAGTTCCATCTCATGAAGCAAAAATATGCGATTTGGTTTAATTCTGGGTGATCAATTAAATCACCAACTCGCAACGCTCAAGTATTTAAACCGGAATGAAGACGTTATCTTGATGGCTGAAGTACTTGAGGAAACATCTTATGTTGCTCATCATCCACAAAAAATAGCGCTGATTTTTAGTGCAATGCGTCACTTTGCAAAAGAATTAAAAGCACAGGACTGGAAAATCCGTTATCACACATTTAAGCGCGAAAGTCATATAAAAAAGTTAGTCGACTTTATTGCTTTGCAGCAGCAACACTTCTCGGCGAATACTCTCGTCATTACCCAATGTGGTGAGTATCGCTTACAACATGAAATCGAAACTTCATGGGCTAACAAGCTAAAACTACCTGTTATGTGTCTAGAAGATGATCGCTTCTTTTGTACTGTAGAACAATTCAAGCGATGGGCAAACAAATATAAAACGCTAAGAATGGAATACTTTTATCGAGAAATGCGCAAGCAAACTCACTATTTAATGCATGACCAACAACCCGTTGGCGGGCAATGGAACTTTGATCAAGCCAATCGAAAAGCATGGTCAGGCAATCCATCTTTGCCATCAAAATTAGCCTTTGAGCATGATCAAATTGATATAGATGTTATTCAACTGGTCAAGAAAGAATTTTCACAACATATCGGCAATATCAACTCCTTTCAATGGGCAACTACCCGTCAAAATGCCCTACTTGCTCTAGATCATTTTATCTCTAACATCTTACCTCACTTTGGCGATTATCAAGATGCCATGGTTTATGGTTCAGATTTTATGTTTCATAGTCTGCTCTCACCTTATTTAAATTGTGGATTGTTGTTGCCAAAAGAAGTGTGTGACGCTGCTCAAACAGCCTATTACAGCGGACAGGCTCCCTTAAATGCAGTAGAAGGATTTATTCGGCAGATATTAGGGTGGCGGGAATATGTGCGTGGAATATATTGGTTATCTATGCCTGACTATAGTGATCAAAATACCCTTCATGCCAGCACGCCGCTGCCACAATATTATTGGACGGGTAATACAAAAATGGCATGTATGGCCGAGTGTTTCAGAAATACCTTTGCACATGGCTACGCTCACCATATTCAGCGTTTAATGATTACAGGCAACTTTGCACTTTTAGCAGGTGTAAATCCATCAGAAATTTGCGAATGGTATTTAGCTGTCTATGTAGATGCTTATGAATGGGTCGAATTACCGAATACATTAGGCATGGCCATGTATGCTGATGGCGGCATCATGGCAAGTAAACCCTATGCTGCATCAGGTAATTACATACATAAAATGTCAAATTATTGTCAGCAGTGTACATATAACGTCAAAACAAAAACTGAACCAGACAGTTGTCCATTTAACAGCTTGTATTGGTATTTTATGAGCCAGCATGAGGCCATATTTCGTCAAAATCCCAGAATGGCTATGGTCTACAAAAACCTTGATCGTATGAAAGATAAAGCTTCTGTCATGCAGCATGCAAAGTTACTTATTCATCAACTTGATGAGCTTTAAGATCATGAAAAAACAGCATCTACCCCAGAAAATATGTGTCTATTGTCAACGCCCTTTTGACTGGCGAAAGAAATGGGAGCGTTGCTGGGAAGAAGTAAAATATTGCTCTGAAAGATGTAAACGACAGGCTCGCTCAAATAAGTAAATATTCCACGCGATTGTTTTAACTGATTCAACACTACTCTTCATTGTTGAATCAGCTATATTTCAATTGGTTATATATGATGATGTTAAGCATATTTATACTGACGAGAACAGTAAGCTCGTTCAACCTCTGGTGAACGTAATTGCTGATGCTTAGTTTTACGCCCTGCCATACGTTTACGCCAAAGTTTAAAACTATTGGTTTTTAGGTTGTATCTCATTAAACGAATAACTTCGCTTTCGCTTAAGCCATACTCTCGCTCAATTGCTTCAAATGGAGTGCGATCTTCCCATGCCATTTCAATAATTCTAGATAAGTCCTGTTCATCAATTTTTTTCATGCTCTGCCCTTTTGAATTATAGGTAGCTAAATCTGATTTTTAACAAACAACCTTTCGGGAATAGTTTCATCTACTCAATTGCTTGTCTTAAACCTTTTCGTGTTTTGCTTGAGATCATAGAAAGACAAACATGAAGTTTTTGTGATTTTTTAGCTTTATAAACTGTTTTTCTACAGACATAAGTGTTTGAAACCGTTGAATGGTTCAACTTTATCTTTATTGGCCACTCTGGCAAAAGTTTTTAATAACTAAAACGTAAAAAAGCCATTGCCTTCGCAATAGCTTTTTTGTTTATAATCATAAAATTATGCGCCCTTAGCTTAACTGGATAGAGCAGTTGCCTCCTAAGCGACCGACGTGGGTTCGAGTCCCGCAGGGCGCACAAACTTAATACGTTAATCCTTCACTTCAGCCAACAATGTTTCAGCTGCAAGTTTTCCTAAATTATTAGAAGCAAGTGGACTATCACCAGTTAGCAATTTACGGTCTCGATGACATTGACCTGTAATGCCCTTATTTAAAATTTCGACACCGAGCTTTTCAAGATTTTCACCTACTAACCAAGGTAAAGCCCCCGGCATATAACCAATATCAATATTTGCTCCCTTATCTAATGAATCAGGGAATACACAAATTTGATAACCTTTAAAAATATAATTCTCAGGTTGTTCGCCTACTGCCGCAGCTAGTAATGAAGCTGGACCATGACATAACGTAATAATAAATTTATCTTGTTCAACCGCCCATTTAAGAACTTTTTTCACCTCAAGGCTATGTGGAATTTTAGCTAATACGCCATGCCCACCCGGAATAAATACAGCCGTATATGGTGAGTTTTCACCGACTGCATTTTCTAAAATGTCAGCTAGTTTTAGCGGATTTTTTAATTTATCTGCATATTTCTGAAAGGTGTCTAACACCACTTGTTCTTGCTTTGGCATTGCCCACATTTCAAGTTTGGCAGAGTTCCCTGAAAGTGTCGCAATATCAATTTCGAAGCCAGCATTATCTAAATGAAACATCGGTAAAAGCATTTCTACAGGATGGTTACCTGTTGAAAAGAACTTACCGTTTTGCATCTGAATATAACGTTCATCAGTTGCAATCATTAAAACTTTTTTATTGCCTGTATACGGCGTTGAATAAGTCGTGCCATCGTAATCGGTTTTAGGAGCAGTATATTGACTTAGTGAATAAGGTGATGGGAAAAAGGCATTATCTTCAGCCAAATCTGGAGTAGGATTTTTATCATCAATATTTGCGGTATTCATTGTTACTATCCTTTTTCATCAGTATGGAAAGAAATAATAAGGTAAGAACCAATTGTTATTTCTTACTCAATTTATAGGTGAAGTTATAGAACTGGTGCAATCTGCCAATAGAATTTGGCAATTTTTATAGAGAAATAGGCAGAATCTAGAATTATAAAATTCAGTTTAGGCGAACCTGTCGTTCGCCCAAACTTCAATGATTACAGCGTTACGCATTCATTTCTAAAACGATCTTTCCAATATGATCACCTTGTTCCATACATGCGTGAGCACTTTGTACATCTGAAAAAGCATACGATTTATAGATTTGCGGTAAACATTTACCTTGAGCCAATAATGGCCACACATGCTCATTCAAAGATTGGGCAATTTGTGCTTTTTCTTGGCTATTACGTGCTCGCATCGTTGAACCCGTAATTGTGGCACGTTTTAAAATCAGTTTTTGTAAATCAAATTCTTTTGCGATTCGTCCCCCCATAAAACCAATAATGACCAATCGGCCATCACGTTTTAATAGATTTAGGTTTTTCGTGAAATAAGAACCACCTACAATATCTAAAATGACATCAACACCTTGATCTTGAGTGTGCTTCAAAACTTCCTGCTCAAAATCTTGGGTTTTATAGTTAATTGCTGTGGTGAAACTAGAGAGTGCTTTAATTTTATCTTCACTACCAACCGTAGCAAAAGTTTTAATCCCTAAAGCTTGGCAAATCGCTAAAGCTGTGGTTCCAATACCACTTGCCCCACCGTGAATCAATGCAGTTTCATGTTTCTTTAAACGGCCAATATCAAATAGGTTTGCCCAAACCGTAAAAAATGTTTCCGGAATCGCAGCAGCTTGTGTAAAAGATAAATTTTCAGGAATTGGTAATACTTGAGTTGCTGTTACCGCACAGTACTCAGCATAACCACCGCCATTTGTTAGGGCGCAAACTTTATCTCCAACCTTGAATTGATCGACTTGTTCACCTACAGCAACCACGACACCAGCGACTTCAAGTCCGGGTATTTGAGTAACACCTTTAGGCATTGGATATAAACCCATACGCTGCAATACATCAGGGCGGTTAATTCCAGCAGCCTTTACCTCAATTAAGACTTCATCTGCTTGAGGTGCTGGAATATTTGCATCTTGAACTTTTAGAACCTCAGGTCCACCAGGAGCCGTAATTTCAATAATTTTCATGGTTGTTGGAAGGGTCATATAATGCTCCATGTTTGATTTATATTTCAAAATACTAATCTACGTTAAATAATTGAAGACTTGGGTGGAACTCCAAACAGTCGCTTAAATTCTCGGCTAAATTGAGAAGCACTAACATATCCAACTTCATAGGCGGCTTCTGCGACTCCCATTTTATTGTTCGTGATTAACTCGCGTGCCTTATGTAACCGAGTAATTTTGATGTACTGTAAGGGCGAATAATTCGTCACCTTTTTAAAAGTTTGATGAAAAAGCGATATGCTCATGCCCGCTTGTTTCGCCAACTCTTGAACCGTTAAGTTATGATAATAATCACGTTGAATAATTTCACAAATGGTGTAAATCACGCCATTTCGACTTGCCATAGCCGATAAGCTCTCGACTAGATTGCCGCCTGAAGCCTGCACCACACGATAAACCAATTCTCTTTTAACTTGCTCACCCAATATAAAAGTATCTTGTTTAGAACGAAGTAAATTGAGCAATCTGAGAGCAACATCTGAAATGGTGGCATTCATGTCAATCACTCTAAGCCCACAGCTTAATTTTAAATCTTCTGAATGAGCATCTTCAGTAACCACTTGTTGCTGTTTATCCATTTTAGTAATGAGATCAGCCATCATTTGTGGTTCAAACTTTATTGCGATTGCCAACATGAGTTCATTATTTTCAACTACAGTATCGCAATTAAACGGTATTGCAATTGAGATAAATAAGCACTGTCCTTGTTGAAACTGAAAGATTTCTTTACCAATATATCCGCGCTTTAACCCCTGTATCACTAAAACAATTGAGGGTTCTTGCAGCACGGCAATAGGTGGTGTGGAATGATCTACACGCATCAAAGTGATGTTAGAAATAAAAGTAGGATAGAGGCCTTCTGCTGGAGCCAAGTGCAAAAATGCATCGACCAAATGTTCTGTAAGATGATTTTGCGGCATAGTTTTATTGTGAGAGGTAATCTAATAATCAATATAACAATGAACTTAAAATGAAAACATCTGTCTTGCGTTTACTTTGTATAAATAGGCAATTCAAATCAATTTTTAGGCATAAAAAAACCTAGAGCATTCTAGGTTTTTTTCAATTTATAAGATTATTTAAGCCGATAAATTAAAGAACATTGCTGCAATCAAAATAATTACACCAAGTACAATTCGGTACCAAGCAAATACACGCAACGTGTGACGCTCAACAAACAGTACCAATGCTTTTACAACAAACAGCGCGGCAATAAAAGCAGCAACGAATCCAACCCCAATATTAACCATATTGTCTGAGGTGAGTACGTCAGCATTTTTAATCAAGTCAAAAGTCGCAGCCCCCAGCATGGTCGGCATAGCAAGGAAGAAAGAAAATTCTGTAGCAGCTTTGCGTGATAAACCTGCAAACATTCCGCCTACAATTGTTGCGCCTGAACGCGAAGTTCCCGGAATCATCGCCACACACTGAGCAAGACCTACTAAAAGTGCTTGTTTAAAAGTAATTTTAGTTGCATCGAGTGTTTTATGTTCAAACTGTCTAGATTCAACCCAGAAAATGATCAGGGCGCCGACAATTAAGGCAATCGCAACCACAATTGGGCTAAATAGAACACTTTTAATAAAGTCGACAGCTAGAACACCAATAATGACTGCTGGAAAGAATGCAATAAGCACACTAATCGCAAAATGACGTGATTCCACATCACCACTAAAGAATCCCTTAATCAAGTTAATAATTTTTTGTCGGTATAACCAGCACACTGCCAAAATAGCACCTAACTGGATTACGACCTCAAATACACGACCGCCGTCTGAGTGGAAATCGATAATATGACCAAATAAAATTAAATGGCCTGTACTCGAGATGGGTAAAAATTCAGTTAAGCCTTCGACAAAGCCTAAAAACAGTGCTTTTATAACTTCAAAATTTTCCATAACTTGCTCAAAGAAAGTTAATGATTAGAACGACCTAAAATTTATTTTATCGAAATTGGTAAGTCCCAAATTAGACTTAACACAAGTTCAATATCAGATCATTTCTAACGTTTGTGGTTATTGCCCCTAGTTAAAGGCAGTTTATTTAAAGTGCGATAATGTATCACATCATGATGACAAACTTGGGTTAACTATCGTAAAAAGATAAAACTTGGTTAATAACTGCCAAAGTTTTTCTTATTATAGACAAAGCTTTTTACCTTAACTTACTCTACAAAATGATCTTAAAAAGTCCTTAAAAAAACATGATATTATTCTGATCAAATGCAACTCATATCAAAAATTCAATCTGAATGAAAAATACCAAAATTAATGCACGCCATCTCATTATCGATTTATTTCTTTCCTCGGCCTACCCTCAACTCACCATTAAACAAATATTAATTGCCGCTAAACTTTTTAATATGAGTGACAACGGTATTCGTGTGGCTACGACTCGGCTATTAAATGAAGGGATGATAGAAAGTGTAGAACGCGGTATTTATCAACTTTCGCCATCAACCAAAGAATGGGCAAAAGTTATTTTGAATCGTAAAAATGGCATTAAGCAGACTAAAGAATGGCAACAACACTATCTGGCAGTCTTTACTGGAACTTTGGGTCGTATTGATCGGACCGCTTTAAAAAAGAGAGAACGCGCTTTACATCAATTTGGTTTTAGAGAGCTCGAAACTGGAATTTATATACGTCCAGATAATTTAGCGTATAGCTTTGAAAAAACATGTGAAGAGCTCGTATTAGCGGGCCTTGAAAATGAAGCTAAAATTTCTATTATTCAAAAACTTGACTCAAAAACAGTTTCGTTAATTCCTTCTTTGTGGGATACCAAACAGCTTGAAAAGAACTATGAAATGTATAGTCAAGATATCCAAGAATGGCTTTTAAATTATAAAAATTTATCCTTAAACGAGGCCGCCACTCAAGCTTTGTTATTAGGACGCGAAACAATTACCTTACTCATGAATGATCCTCTACTGCCCTCTCCATTTGTTGACGAACATGCCCGCAATCAGTTTGCTCAAAATGTACAACAGCTCGATTCGATTGGACAAAAGCTGTGGCAGAAACTTTATGAAAATGAATTAGCCCACTAACGGGCGATTTATTTTTTTACAAACAAATATTTCACTTTTTAAATTTTTATGACTATATTTGTAATATAAAATATGGATACCAAACTCTAATTTGGGAGAATAAAAATGAATGCACAGGTGAGTGTTACCGATCTATTTAGCAGAGAAGAAATACAAGAGCTTACAGAACCTTCAGATGCATATGGCGCTTGGGCCGTTACTAGCACATGGGCTGTTATTGGAGGAACATTTGCCAGCTTAATTATGATGTGGGATTACTTACCGAGTTGGGGAAAATTATTAGCATGTATGCTTGCTCTAGCTGTTTTAGCTGGCCGTCAGTTATGCCTCGCAATTTTAATGCACGATGCATCCCATAAAAGTTTATTCAAAAATAAAAAAATAAATGACTTTGTAGGCGAATGGCTATGCGCCCGTCCAATCTGGAATGATCTACAAAAATATCGCGTACATCATGTTCGTCATCATGCAAAAACCTCTACTCCAGATGACCCTGACCTTTCGTTAGTTTCTGGTTTTCCTGTAAGCAAAAAATCGCTTACTCGTAAATTTTTACGCGACTTAACGGGTATGACGGGATTAAAGTTTGGCTTTGGTCGAGTGTTAATGGACCTAGATCTAATGAAATGGACCGTTGCAAATCATCAAGTCTGGTTAGATCGAAGCAATAAAGATTTCGTTGACTATGCCAAAAGTCTTATAAAAAACATTAGTGGTGCCATTGCTACCAATGTTGCTCTTTATGGTGTTTTAAAAGCTTTTGGTCAGCAACGGTTTTATTGGTTATGGCCTTTAGCGTATTTGACACCGTTTCCATTATTTTTAAGAATTCGCTCAATGGCCGAACATGCAGGGATGCAAACGAGTAATACCGCTTTAACTAATACCCGTACTACACGTGCAGGTTGGATTGCTAGAAGTTTTGTAGCGCCTATTCATGTCAATTACCACATGGAACACCATTTAATGGCTTCGGTCCCCTACTTCAAACTGCCACGTATGCATCGTCTATTGAGAGAGCGCGGCCATGTTCCAGCACCACCTAGCTATTTTGAAGTGATTGATTCACTCTCATCTAAGCCAGAATAATCTACTTAATTGACTCAAATCATAAATGAAAGGCCATGAAATTAAATTTGTGGCCTTTTAACTTAAATCATCCATCTTATGTTTGGTTTGGAAATATTTAGGCGTCATCCCCATCCAGCGCTTAAACGCACGAGTGAAGTGAGAAGTTTCGGCATAACCCAGTATTAAAGCCACTTTTTCAACCGACATATTATTTTGAGATAAAAGTTTCTGGGCATGGTCCTTTTTCAGTGAGTCCACCAAAAAGGTAAAACTAGTGTGATCAAGAGCTAAATAGCGTTGCAGGGTTCGCTCTGACATATTCATGATATGAGCCACTTGCCCAACTTTTAATGTCTCAATCTCCCCATTCAAAAGCAATTTTTCGGCAACTTGTTTGACTTGTCCTTTCCAACCACTTTTTAAGTTTAATTTCTCTATATCCCGCTTACATTGCGCATTTAATAACGGCGCTAGCATTGGGTCTGCCGTTAATACAGATTGTGCTAAATACTCTTTTGGAAATATCCAACGATTACCCTTTTGGTTAAATAAACAAGTCACAGCCAGTTGATGACTGATTTGGTCAAAACCTATCGGCTCTGGCATTTGTAATTCAACTTTTCCCAAATGAGAAAGCCCTGTTAATTTTTTCGCAATTTGAACAAAACCGAGTAACAAAAAAATGTTGGCATTGGGGCTCAGCTGAAATGCATTGACGGGCTGATGAATTGACCAACAAGCATCATTATTTTCTTGTTTTAATTCCGGTCTAAAGACCTTACAACGTGAACCAATGAATTGTTCAAGTATTTTCAGTGCTTCTCCTAAATTTGGAGAAACTATGGCAGCCATTCCAACTGAACCATAACATGAAGCCGTCATGCTTAAAGCTAAATATCCAGCTAATGCTGGCTCTTTGCATAACTCGATCGCCCGCTCAATAAGCTGATTTAAGATGTTGAATTCAACATACCAGTAAGGCTTTTCTAATTGGTCTAAGGTTATTCCACTTCCATTTAAAAGCTGCTCACCAGAGACACCCCACCGCTTAACAGTCTCAACAATTAAATTAATATAAGTTCCGGGTAATTCTGGATTCATAAACAAACCAATCAGCAAAAAAATGGCGCAAAATGGTAAAAACTGACAGTTCATGAACTATGCCATGCTTTTAAATTGATGCATAGTTATTCAAAACAAAATCCGCTGAATTGCACTAGACAGCACAATTTCTGAAAAGAATACAGGTCTCACCTTATGAACATTCTTATTGTCCATGCTCATCCAGAACCCCAGTCTTTCACCACTGCTCTAAAAAATACAGCTAAGCAAACCTTAGAAAAATTGGGGCACAGTGTAGAAATTTCAGATTTATATGCGATGCAATTTAACCCTATTGCATCCAAAGCGGATTTCTTAGAGCTTAATCAACCTGAGTATTTTAACTATGCTCTAGAGCAAAGAAATGCCAGCAAAAATCAACTTCTAGCTCATGATATTCAAGCAGAAACTGAAAAGGTAAAAAAAGCAGATCTCGTCATTTTAAATTTCCCACTTTATTGGACATCTGTGCCAGCAATTTTAAAAGGCTGGATTGATCGTGTATTTGTCTCTGGACTTTTTTATGGGGGCAAGCGTTTTTACAACCATGGCGGCATGGCAGGTAAAAAAGCGATGTTATGTTTAACACTCGGTGGTAGAACACACATGTTTGGAGAAAACTCAATTCACGGCCCAATCGAAAATTATTTATCCCCGATTCAACGTGGTACTTTGGCATATGCTGGTTTTGAAGTCCTACCTCCATTCATTGCTTACCATGTACCGTATATTAGCCAAGAAGCACGACAAACCCTTCTTGAAGACTATGTAATCTACCTTACTCATCTGGACCAGCTCGAGTCATTAAAATTCCCCAAACTTGAGCAATTTGATGAAAAACTATATCCACTCTAATGCGATGTTTTAGCTCTTAGAATTAAATAACCGAATTTAGATCATTATTTTCGGTTTTTTATTACACATAACTTTCAAATATAGAATCCAAATTCGCTCAAAAAATAGATCAAATGGTAAAAAAATTAAGGTGAACTTTTTCATAAAATGAATAATATAAAATTGAATCAATAATATACAGATGTAGAGAAACTGGACTTATCAACTAAAAATAACTACCAATACTCATTTCATAATCACTTAACTCATATTTTTACAAAAAAATCTTTGACCATTTTTCTTGGATTTGCGACAAAAATGTCATAAAAACAAAGGCCACCACTAATATATAAAAAATATAAATATCAAATAATTAAATTAATTTAACAATGCAAATATTCCTTCATATTTCATCCATTATTGACATTATTTGTATAAAAAATGAGTACTGCCCAGTTCATATAACAGATTTACTCTTATTGTAATTATGCTATTTTTGTTACATGGAGTTATCAAAGCTTCTATTACTTGTAATTAGGAGCTTTGAAGGCAACACAGTTTAAACGGTTTAACTCTGTTACTTTTAAAAAAATGTCTTGAAGTTCAAGGAAAGATTAAAATGAAATTAAAACATCTGAGCACTGCAATGATTTTAGCAACGCTGCCTGCAACTGGGGTTTTTGCAGCAGCATTGGATCGCTCTGGACAATCAATGTCTGCATTCTTCCAACCGGGTAATTATTTTGAAGCAGGTATTTCTGTTTTAGACCCAGATGTAGCGGGTAAAGAAGCAGGATCAAGCGCAACACGCCGCGATATTGGCGATATGGCTAATGATTATTACTTTCCAAGTGCGGCATTAAAATTACAACTCAACGATAAATTCTCTTTCGGCCTACTCTATGATCAACCATTTGGAGCAGATGCAGAATATTCAGGTAATAATGTATTCGTTTCAAATCCAGGCACTGATACTATTTTAAGTCAAAAGGCATTAACTGACTTAGCAACCAGCTCAATTAACAAGTTAGTTCAAGCATCTGGATCAGCATTTACACCAGCTCTTATAGCTGTGACGAATGCTACTGGCGGTGATCCTACAAAACCGACTCAAACAGAGATCTTAGGCGCGTTACAACAAGTTGCTAAAGGTGGAAATACAACTGTAGGTGCAGGACTGACAGCATTACAAAACACCCAAGCTGCTATTAATGCTGCAAATAATTATTTAGGTACAGGTGGAACTAAAGTTAAAGTTGATACACAAAATTTATCTTTTGTTCTTGGTTTCCAACCAACTCAAAACTTTAACTTCTATGCGGGTCCTGTATTACAAACAGTTAAAGGTAATGTAAGTTTACGAGGTCAAGCTTATAGCCTTTATAATGGTTATGACGCAAATATTAAAGAAACTACTGGTGTAGGTTGGTTAGCAGGTGCAGCTTATCAAATTCCTGAAATTGCACTCAGAGCATCTTTAACCTATCGATCTGAAATTGATCATAAAGTGAATATTAATGAAGACTTATCTATATTAAATTTCCCTGGTCTTACTTCAGTACTTGCGGGCTTAGATGTTCCTGCGTCTAAACTTCAAGCTATTAATACAGAAGGCAAAACTACAATTACTACACCACAGTCTGTAAACCTTGATTTCCAAACAGGAATCATGGCTGATACTGTTGCGTTTGCGAATGTACGTTGGGTGAACTGGAAAGATTTCTCAATTCAACCATATAAATTCGGCAAAGTATCGGAAGCTGTAGGTGGTCTTGTTGGACGTCCAAATGGCTTTAACCTAGTTGAATACTCTGATGACCAATGGTCTGTGAACGCTGGTGTAGGTCGTAAACTGAACGATAAATGGGCTGGTAATATGTCTGTAGGCTGGGACTCTGGTGCAGGTAACCCTGTAACAACACTAGGACCAACAGAAGGTTACTGGAACGTAGGTTTAGGTCTTCAATATAGCCCTACTCCACAAACGTTTATTGCTGGCGGTGTAAAATATTTCTGGTTGGGTGATGCTAAAGCTCAAACAGGTGCACAAGCTGGTAGTGATGAATATGTTGCAGACTTCTCTGACAACAATGCCATCGCTTATGGTTTAAAACTTGGTTATAAATTCTAAGTTTAAAAATTATGTATATAAAAAAAGGCGCTTTAAGCGCCTTTTTTATTCTTTATTCTTAAGCTGGGATTGTACGCTGTGAAACAGAACGGATTGCTTCTTTTAATGCATCGTAACCGTGAATAGCTGGAAATTGTGGAAACTCAGCAATCACATTTGCAGGCGCATCAAATAAGAAACCATGGTCCGCTTCACCAAGCATGGTTGTATCGTTATAAGAATCACCTGCAGCGATTACACGGAAATTCAAGCCATGCAGTGCTTTAACAGACTCACGTTTTTGATCGGGTTGACGTAGTTTATAAGCGGTGATCATACCTTCTTCATCTGTCTCTAACTTATGACAGAAAATTGTTGGCCATCCTAATTGCTTCATTAAAGGATGTGCAAATTCATAGAAGGTATCTGACAAGATCACGAGTTGGAAATGCGTACTCACCCATTCAACAAACTCTTTTGCACCCGGTAATGGCCCCATCTCAGCAATGACTTCTTGAATGTCATTTAAGCCTAAACCGTGTTGTTTTAAGATATTAAGGCGCTGAGTCATTAAAACATCATAATCCGGAATATCACGAGTTGTTGCTTCGAGTTCTTTAATCCCTGTTTTTTTAGCGAAATTGATCCAGATTTCAGGAACTAAAACTCCTTCAAGATCTAGGCATACGATTTCCATGAATGCTTCCAACGTTGGTTAAAAATTGCTGTATCATACCATTAAGATTTTCAGTTTTGCGTTGTTATTGATCAAATCAATTTTATTCATAAGGATCGAAATTAAAGTGCTAAGCACTTTATTAACTATCCTTTAGAATATTTTTCATAACTCAATGCGCCCAAGCCTTTTGCCAGGAACACACATGACCGTTATTCCGACTATTGAGATCGTAGATGCTCTTGCTGCTGAATATGCAACCAAAAGCCCTCGAGAAATTTTAGAACTTGCCTTAAGCCAACAAGGTGAAATTGCAATTTCGTTTTCGGGAGCAGAAGATGTTGTTTTAATTGATATTGCTTCACGCTTAGGCAAACCATTCCGTGTATTTAGTCTCGACACAGGCCGCCTGCATGCCGAAACTTATCAATTTATTGAAACTGTCCGTAAACACTACAATATCAATATCGAAATTTGTTTCCCTGAATCTGAAGCTGTTCAAAACATGGTAAACGAAAAAGGTTTATTCAGCTTTTTTACAGATGGGCATCAAGAATGTTGCGGTATTCGAAAAGTTCAGCCTTTGCGTAAAAAACTTGCGACTTTAGATGGCTGGATTACGGGTCAACGTAAAGATCAAAGTCCTGGTACGCGTACAGAGATTCCTGTAGTACAAGCTGATGCAGGTTTCTCTGGCCCAGGTAAGCAACTCATTAAATATAATCCTCTAGCGAACTGGACAAGTGCTGAGGTATGGAGCTACATCCGTATGATGGAAATTCCATATAATCCTCTTCATGAGCGCGGTTTTGTTTCTATTGGCTGTGAACCATGTACGCGACCTGTATTACCTAATCAACATGAGCGTGAAGGACGCTGGTGGTGGGAAGAAGCCACTCAAAAAGAGTGTGGCTTACACGCAGGTAATATGAAAAAGTAACTGGATATCAAAAAACCACTGGTAAATCAGTGGTTTTTTTTATGTCATGTTCCGTACACAAAGTCATATTTTCTCTACTCTAAACGCTATATACTTAATTTTACGGTTCTATAATTCTAATAAGAGCTCATATAAGGGCTTCTTAGAAAAATGCATGAGGCACAATGATTTATGCGTCCATTACACCCAATTGATTTCATTTTTCTGTCACTTGAAAAAAGACAGCAACCCATGCATGTCGGTGGATTATTTTTATTTGAAATTCCTGAAAATGCACCAGAAACCTTTGTACATGATTTAGTAGAAGATATTAAACGCTCAAAGAGCATTCCTATTCCGCCCTTCAATAACCGCTTAAGTGGTCTGTTTTGGGATGAAGATGAAGAATTCGATATCGATCATCACTTTCGCCACATTGCTTTGCCTCATCCTGGCCGTATTCGTGAACTTCTGGTGTATATTTCACAGCAGCATAGCTCTCTAATTGATCGTGCAAAGCCACTTTGGACTTGTGACATTATTGAAGGAATCGAAGGCAATCGTTTTGCCATGTATTTTAAAATCCATCATGCGATGGTCGACGGCGTTGCGGGTATGCGTTTGATCGAGAAATCTCTATCAAAAACACCAGAAGAGAAACATGTTGTCCCTTTATGGTGTGTTGAGAGCAAAAGAGCTAAGCGTCTAAAAGTACCAACTCCAAGTACTAGTAAAATTAAAAGTATTTTAGGCGGTATTAAGTCTCAACTCGACATAGCTCCAAAAGTCATGCACGAGCTATCTCAAACAATATTCAAGGAAATGGGTAAAAATCCTGATTATGTTTCTACTTTTCAGGCACCAGTTTCTATTTTGAACCAAAGAGTCAGTGCTTCACGTCGTTTTGCGGCCCAATCATTTGAATTAAGCCGCCTTAGAAAAATTTCAAAAGCATTAGGCGTGACGATTAATGATGTTGTCCTAGCTGTATGTTCAGGCGCTTTACGTGAATATTTGATTAGCCAAAACAGCTTACCTAAAAAGCCACTTATTGCCATGGTTCCAGCTTCATTACGTACAGATGATTCTGACATGAGTAACCGGATTACTATGATTTTGGCAAATTTAGGGACGCATAAAGATCAACCGTTAGAACGCCTAGAAATCATTCGTCGCAGCATGCAGAATTCAAAGCAACGCTTTAGCCGTATGACTGCGAATGAAATTTTAAACTATAGTGCGGTTGTTTATGGTCCGGCAGGATTAAACATCATGTCAGGAATGCTTCCTAAGCGTCAGGCGTTCAATTTAGTGATTTCCAATGTACCAGGACCACGTGAACCGCTTTATTGGAATGGCGCGAAATTAGATGCACTCTACCCTGCTTCGATTGTCATGGATGGACAAGCTCTAAACATTACCATGACTAGTTATTTAGATAAGCTTGAAGTTGGCTTAACAGCTTGTCGAAATGCTTTGCCAAAAATGCAAAACCTTTTGACTCATTTAGAAGATGAGATTCAACGTTTTGAAGAAATTATTGCAGAGAAACAACTGAAACATCATTCAGCAAGTTAAAAAAAGTTAAGGGGCTTTGAATTGGCCCCTTATTTTTTGATTGTGCGGCACTGGTTAAGCAACTGATGACATACTGAACGAATCATAGCAGTTGTGATTGGTACTTCTTTACCTTGGTCATTCAACATATAGCAGCTATTTACTGGCGTGCTTTCTAAAACATGTTTAAGACCGTTGCTAATTAAGTTTTCACTTACATTCATGGGTTATACCTCTTATTGTTTGCTAAGACGTTTAATAGGGAGAACGTCTAGGGCTACTGTATGTAAGTAGTATTTAAAATTCATGAATGAAAGTAAAATTTCAGTTGTAACAAGGATTAAGCGATATCTTGTTACAACTTTAACTTAAAATGATATCGTATTGCTCTTGCGTATATAAATTTTCGACCTGAAATTTAATAACACGGTTAATAAAATGCTCTAAATCGGCTACTGCTGGTGCTTCTGCTGTTAATAATCGGTCAATCACAGAAGGATGCGCAACAACAGTAAAGCCACTCGTTGACTCAAATGCACGGGTATAACGCAATATCTCACGAAATATTTCGTAACACACTGTCTCCGCTGTTTTGACAAAACCACGTCCTTGACATGTTGGACATGATTCACATAACAAGTGTTCTAATGATTCACGAGTTCGTTTACGCGTCATTTCGACCAGACCAAGTTCTGACACTTGAGTAATTTTGGTCTTCGCGTGATCTCGCTCAAGCATTTTCTCGAACTGACGCATCACCTCTTCACGGTGAGTTGCTTCTTGCATGTCAATAAAATCAATAATGAGAATCCCCCCCAAATTACGCAGTCTAAGTTGACGCGCGATAACTTGAGTCGCCTCCATATTAGTTTTAAAAACCGTGTCTTCAAGACTACGACCACCTACATATGAACCTGTATTAACGTCAATCGTTGTCATGGCTTCAGTCTGGTCGATCATCAGATAACCGCCCGACTTCAAAGCTACGCGAGTTTGTAAGGCTTTTTGAATATCTTCTTCAACATTATAAAGATCAAATAGTGGTCGCTCGCCCGGATAATGAATGAGACGACTCTTCATATTCGGGACAAACTCATCTACAAACTCAAGCAGTTTTGCATGAATCTCTCGCGAATCTACATAAATCTTTGCGGTTTCTTCGCTTGCTAAGTCGCGAATAATACGTTGAGGTAATGGAAGTTCTTCAAAAATTAAAGAAGGAACAGCAACGTCGGTCTGTTTACGCTGAATGTACTCCCACAATTTGCTCAGATAGCACATGTCCTGTGCAATTTCTGCCTCATCCACACCTTCTGCAGCCGTACGGACAATCACGCTACCGGGTAAATTATGCTCAGATTGAATACCTTCAATAATATTACGCAGTCGATCTCGCTCTTCTTCAGACTCAATACGCTGCGAAACACCAATATGGTTACCATACGGCATTAAAACCAAATAGCGAGAAGGGATTGAAAGATCTGTACTTAGACGTGCACCTTTTGTGCCCAACATATCTTTCATTACTTGGACAGTAAGGGTTTGCCCAGGATGTAATAGCTCAAAGACATTTGGGGTAGGCTGCGAACGAGGCCAAACCATATCATTGATATGTAAAAAGGCTGTTCGAGACAAACCAATATCAACAAAGGCAGCTTGCATGCCCGGAAGCACTCGTACAACTTTACCCTTGTAGATATTGCCGACTAGACCGCGTTTAACTGTACGCTCGACATACAGTTCATTAACAGTTCCATTTTCGATTAATGCCACCCGACACTCCATAGGCGTGACATTAATAAGTAGTTCTTCTGACATACATAAACTCAAAGCATTATAAAATTTTTTATTAAAGAGTCAGAGAAGCTGTTAACTTTAACGTTGTCTAGTGTTCATCGACAATGCTATTCAATGAAGAATGATAACAACCCCTTATGTCTTTACTCTTTTGAATAACTGTGCAAATTCGTATAAAGGAAGTCCTACCACATTACTATAACTTCCTTGAATTTGGGGAATATATTGCGAGGCAATTCCTTGAATTGCATATCCACCCGCTTTTCCAACAGGCTCACCAGTGGTCCAATAATCTTCCATATCCTGTGTAGTCAGGTGCTGAAACTCAACTTGTGTTTGCACTACCTGACTTAACATCTGTTGTTGAGTCGCAACGCACAGTCCAGAAAACACATCATGCCAACGTCCAGATAATTTTTTCCAGATTTCAAAAGCATGATTTTTCGATTCAGGCTTACCAATAATTTGACCATCAAGTCCCAGACTTGTATCGGCAGCAATAACAATTGCTTCTGGAAAAAGCTTCAATACAGTTTGAGCTTTTTCTCTAGCCAATCGTTCAACATAATGATGAACCAGCTCATTTTCATGAACAGACTCATCAATGTCAGGACTATAGATTTCAAAATCTAAGCCTAGCTGTTGTAAGAGCTCCTTCCGACGAGGAGAGCTAGATGCTAAAACTATATGCGCCATTTTGCCAAACAATAATAGACGACTGGCCACGTGATGATACTTGTCATCAAAGGTTGCCAATGTCTAGCAATCGAAAAATGAATTCCACCCATCGTCTGTGTTACCCACATAAATGCTAAATGGGCAATAATGACCAGCGTTGCTATCGTCCATAAATTAACAAAAGTTAAAATACGGCGTTCCCGAATTAAAAAACGGGTAAGAAAAGTCACAATTACAAAACTTAAGGCATTTAGCCCTAAAGGCGCATCAAGCAGTAAGTCTGTAAAAATCCCCATCCCAAATGCAAACCAGACCCCACACCATGTTGGCTGACATACTACCCAAAATAGCATAATCATTAACATGAATAGTGGCCGCCATCCTGAAATATCATAAGATAGCGGATAAACCATGAGTACAGAACCCACAATAACGGAGAGAATAATTCCCCATAATGGGTCTTTACGCTTTTCTCGTTTAAGTTTAGCGATCGGCATACGGCTGCTCCTTCGCTAATGATTCAGAGAAAAGTACAACTACATGATGGCCTGTTGCTAATTGTGCTGATGGTGTTACATCAATTTCAGCAAACTCACCTGAATTATGGCGTTTTATTTTGGCCACTGTACCCACTGCGTAACCTGCTGGGAAATGTTCACCCAAGCCTGAGCTAAACACTTTATCACCCACCTGAATATTCGCACTGGTCGGGACATATTCCATTTTTAAACGGCCCAAATCACCTGTACCAGAAACAATCGCCCGCATTCCTGTACGTTCAAGACGTACCGACAGTGAATGTTCTTTATCTGATAACAACATCACGCGTGAGCTATGAGGATATACATTAATAATCTGCCCCATAATCCCCTTATCATCCAGAACCGTTTGACCGACCTTTAGATGGTCCGTAGAGCCTCGGTTAATAATGATGATATGGCGTAATGGGTCTGCATCTGTCCCAATCACTTCGGCAATTTCCATACGACCATCAATAATTAACGGTGTATCAAGAAGGCCTCGTAAACGGGTATTTTCAGCTGACAGTTCAGAAAGCTTCTGTAAGCGGACTTGAGCTTGTAAAAGCTCAGCCTGCATCGCGGTATTTTCACGACGCAGTTGTGCTTCAGATTTTGTTTGTTGATTCAGCCATTCTCTCGACAGTACCGGATAACTAGCCAATGCATAAATTGGGTTATATGCAGCGTACAAGACATCCCTTGCTGGCTGAATTACATAAGGCATGCGCCAATCAAAGAACAGCACAACCAAACATGTAATGACCGCAATAATGAACGAGCGGAAAGATGGCGGCTGTCTTGAAAAAATATTCGGTTGCACCGCCTAATCCTTAAACTTAACCGACGAAAAGCATGTCATGGTTCGGGTTGTCGAAGAATTCTAATACTTTACCACCACCACGGGTTACGCAAGTAAGAGGATCTTCAGCAACAACGACTGGTAAACCAGTTTCTTGAGCCAATAACTTGTCAAGGTTACGAAGTAGCGCACCACCACCTGTCAACACAATACCGCGCTCAGCAATATCAGAAGAAAGTTCAGGAGGAGTTTGCTCAAGAGCAGATTTCACAGCGCTTACAATGCTTTGTAACGGATCAGAAATGGCTTGAGTAATTTCGTCAGAAGTTACGGTAATTGCACGAGGCACACCTTCTGCAAGGTTACGGCCACGTACTTCGATTTCTAATGTTGTACCATCAGAAACAGCCATACCTACTTCTTTTTTAATAATTTCAGCAGTGGTTTCACCAATCACACAACCGTGAGCTTTACGAACATAATTGATGATTTGCTCATCAAAAACATCGCCGCCGATGCGTAAAGAGTCAGCATAGACACAACCTTGCAATGAAATAATTGCAATTTCTGTTGTACCGCCACCAACATCCACAACCATAGAACCACATGCTTGTTCAACTGGCATACCTGCGCCAATTGCTGCTGCCATAGGCTCTTCAATCAAACGAACATCACGGGCACCAGCATTAAATACTGCTTCGCGAATCGCACGACGCTCGACCAAAGTTGATTTACATGGTACACATACAACTACACGAGGTGCAGGTGGGAACAAACGTTTTTCGTGAACTTTACCAATAAACTGATTCAACATGGTTTCAGTCACTTCAAAATCCGCAATTACACCGTCTTTCATTGGACGAATTGCAGAAATATTCGCAGGCGTACGGCCCAGCATTTGCTTAGCATCTAGACCTACAGCAGCAACAATTTTTTGTGAACCACTGTGACGAATTGCCACAACTGTTGGTTCATTTAATATAATGCCGCGGCCTGGTGCATAAATAAGTGTATTTGCTGTACCTAAATCAATGGCTAGATCCGGCGAAAACAAGCCAATTAGTCGTTTTAGAATCACGGTTCGTTCTCAGTTAAACTTTCATGTGGATGCAAGGTGGCAACTTTAAACTAAATGTGATGATTTGAACAAGTCAATCGCTTATTATAACGCACGATATTTTGAAAATTTTTAATACTGATTAGGTGATGTTATGTCTACATCGGATGCACAGCATTCAGCAGATTTAAATGCACAAACAGTTTCAGCAATCGCCAATCTTGCTCGATTGTCGCTCAATGATACGCAATCTGCTGAATATGCTCAAAGTCTAAATAAAATTTTAGGCATGATGGAAACCTTAAAAGGCATTGATACGGAAGGCGTAGAACCTTTGAAAAGTCCTTTTGACAATCCTCAACCTTTACGTGCTGATGTGGTAACTGAAAGCAATCATCGAGATGAATACCAAGCAGTTGCGCCTGCAACTCAAGATGGTTTGTATCTTGTTCCTCGCGTGATTGAATAACTTTTACTCAATTAACCCATCTTCCCTCTTTTGAATGTAAAGAAATTTTACTCATGACTGATTTACATCGCTTATCAATTCGTGAACTTGCTGAGGGCTTAAGCCAAGCGAAGTTTTCATCTCGCGAACTGACTGAACATTATTTGCAACGTATTGCTAAAATTGACCCACTGGTAAAAAGCTATGTGACGGTTACGCCTGAGCAAGCGCTTGCCGAAGCTGACGCTGCCGATGCTGCATTAAAAGCAGGTAATGCAACCGCTTTAACGGGTATTCCTCTTGCTCATAAAGATATCTTTTGTACCAAAGGCATTAAAACGACTGCCGGTTCAAAAATACTAGACAACTTCATCTCTCCATACGACGCAACTGTTGTTGAAAAAACTAAAGCAGCAGGTCTTGTCACTTTAGGTAAAGTGAACATGGACGAGTTTGCAATGGGTTCAACTTCAGAAAGCTCGTATGTTGGTGCAACAAGTAACCCATGGGCACTCGACCACGTTCCTGGTGGCTCATCAGGTGGTTCTGCTGCGGCTGTAGCGGCTGATTTAGCACCTTTTGCTACAGGTACTGATACAGGCGGCTCAATTCGCCAACCTGCGTCATTCTGCGGTTTAACAGGCTTAAAACCAACCTATGGTCGTGTATCTCGTTTCGGCATCATTGCTTATGCATCATCTTTAGACCAAGCGGGGCCAATGGCACGCTCTGCTGAAGACTGTGCCTACCTCATGAATGTAATTGCAGGTCACGATGCAAAAGACTCAACTTCGGTTAAAAAGGAAGTTGATGACTACGTTGCAAATTTAAATGGCACACCTGTAAAAGGTTTACGCATTGGTATTCCTAAACAGTACTTTAACGTTGCAGGTTTAGATGCTGACGTAAAAGCACGTGTTGAAGAGTCTTTGAAAAAGCTTGAAGAAATGGGTGCAACACTTGTTGAGATCGACCTCAACATGACTGAAGCCTATGTTCCAACGTATTACCTCATCGCGCCAGCAGAAGCATCTTCTAACTTGTCACGTTACGATGGTGTTCGTTACGGCTACCGCTGTGAAAACCCTGCTGATTTGATGGATCTTTACAAACGCTCTCGTTCAGAAGGTTTTGGTCCAGAAGTTCAACGTCGTATTCTCATTGGTACTTATGCGCTTTCTGCGGGTTATTACGATGCTTACTATGTGAAAGCACAAAAAGTACGTCGTTTAATTCAACAAGACTTCTTAAAAGCATTTGAAAATGTAGATGTGATTGCTGCTCCTGCTGCGCCAACAACTGCATATAAAATTGGTGCGAACTTAAGCCCAACTGAAATGTATTTAGGCGATATCTATACACTTGCAGTGAACTTGGCAGGCTTACCAGCGATTAATGCTCCTGTTGGTTTTGATAAAGATAGCTTGCCTGTTGGCTTACAGTTGATTGGTAACTATTGGTCAGAATCACAATTATTGTCGATTGTCCATCAATACCAACAAAACACCGATTTCCATACTCAACGTGCGGCAATTGCTGAGGAGAATGCATAATGGCTGAAGCTCAAAAGTTGAAATTGATTGACGGTTGGGAAGTCGTTATTGGTATCGAGATTCACACTCAGCTTGCAACCAATTCTAAAATTTTCTCTGGTTCATCAACTGAATTTGGTCAAGACCCAAACACACAAGCGAGCCTTGTCGACTTGGCTATGCCGGGTGTACTCCCTGTTTTGAATGAAAAAGTGGTTGATCTTGCTATCCGCTTTGGTTTGGGTATTGATGCATACATCGACCAAGCATCTGTGTTTGCACGTAAAAACTACTTCTACCCTGACTCGCCAAAAGGCTACCAAATTAGCCAAATGGATAACCCAATTGTTGGCTTAGGCCACATTGATATCCAGCTTGAAGATGGCACAACAAAACGCATTGGCGTAACTCGTGCTCACCTTGAAGAAGATGCGGGTAAATCTGTACATGACCAATTTGAAGGTATGTCTGGCATTGACTTAAACCGTGCTGGTACACCTTTACTTGAAATCGTTTCTGAGCCCGACATGCGTTCGGTTGAAGAAGCAGTTGCTTATATCAAAGCAATTCACACATTAGTACGTTGGTTAGGTATTTCTGACGGTAACATGGCAGAAGGTTCATTCCGTGCGGACTGTAACGTATCTTTACGCCGTCCGGGCCAACCTTTTGGTACGCGCTGTGAACTTAAAAACCTCAATTCATTCCGTTTCATTGAGCAAGCGATCAATGTTGAAATTGAACGCCAAATGGAAATTTTGGAATACGGCGGAAGTATCGACCAAGAAACTCGTTTGTTTGATCCGAACAAAATGGAGACGCGCTCTATGCGTTCTAAAGAAGAAGCGAATGACTACCGCTACTTCCCAGATCCAGACTTGTTACCTGTGATTATTGCTGATGAGCAAATTGAAGCTGCTCGCGCTGCACTTCCAGAGCTCCCTGCTGCTCGCCGTGCGCGCTTTATCGCAGACTTTGGTGTAACTGAGTACGATGCTCACGTACTTACGCTCTCACGCGAAATGGCAGACTTCTATGAAGCTGTTGTGGCTGCTGCTGGCGGTGCGAAGCAAGGTAAAGTATCAGCAAACTGGGTAATGGGTGAATTCTCAGGTGCGTTAAACAAAGCTGGCCTAGACTTAGCAGACTCTCCTGTTTCTGCTGAACAACTTGGCGGCATGATTGCACGCATTATTGACAACACCATTAGCGGTAAGATTGCTAAACAAGTCTTTGGCTTTATGTGGGAATCGGAAGGTAAATCTGCCGATGACATCATTGCTGAAAAAGGTTTAAAGCAAGAAACCGACACTGGCGCAATTGAAGCGATTATTAAAGAAGTCCTTGCAGCCAATGAAAAAATGGTTGAAGAATACAAATCTGGTAAAGAAAAAGCCTTTAACGGTCTTGTTGGTCAAGTCATGAAAGCTTCTAAGGGTAAGGCTAACCCTGCTCAAGTCAATGAATTAATGAAAAAATTGATTGGTTAATTCCATTAGCTAACTCAACAAAAAAGCCTCGATTTATCGGGGCTTTTTTATATAACCTACAAGATACACTTCGACTAAAGAATGGGCTTTTTTCTAAAGAATTACTCAGTGATTATGCTAATTTAAATTAAAAATTGAAATCACTTATATTTTAAAAAGAGAGATAAATCATGTCTAAAAAGATTTTAATGTTAGTCGGTGACTATGCCGAAGACTATGAAACTATGGTTCCTTTTCAGTTTTTAACTGGTTTAGGTTATACCGTGCATGCTGTTTGCCCAAATAAAAAGAACGGCGACCATATTGCAACGGCTATTCATGATTTTGAAGGCGAACAAACTTATAGCGAAAAACGTGGCCACAACTTTGCGATTAACTATGATTTTGATGCCGTTAATACCGAAGATTATGTAGGTCTAGTTATTCCGGGTGGTCGTGCACCAGAGTATTTGCGTATGAATGATCGTGTTATCGAAATTGTACGTGAATTCGATAGAGTGAAAAAACCAATTGCAGCTGTATGCCACGGTGCTCAGTTACTCGCAGCGGCAGATGTATTACAAGATCGTCTCTGCTCGGCTTATCCAGCATGTGCGGCCGAAGTAAAATTGGCAGGTGGGCAATATGCAGATATTGCTGTGACTGAAGCCGTTACAGATGGTCATTTAGTGACTGCCCCAGCTTGGCCGGCACATCCAGCTTGGTTAGCTCAATTTGTGAAAGTTTTAGGGGCTACAATTACGATCTAAAGAGATCTCTTTATACTAAATACCATAAAGCCTGCATTTAGATCACAGGCTTTATTACTAAAATAGAAAACTAGATTTTTATCTTGTAATTCCCAACTTATTCCAAATTTCTGGTGTTAAAAACGTCGTCACTAATTTATTTAAATCAATATAGCGTAATGTGCCCTGCAACTGCTGTTTAACAGCTGGGTCCTTAACAATATCTTCACCCGCACTTTGACCTAACTGTTGAAATGCCTCCCCAACAGCCTTCACACCTTCTGCTTGAATTACAGCTTTGGTCTGAGCAGAACATTGCTCCACAATCACACGTTGTAAAACCTGAGCCAGTTTTTGGTCTAGCTGATCTTTTTGCTCGGGCGTTACATTACTAAATGCTTTTAAGTCGGGATGAGCTGCTAAAGCTGTAAATGTCCATTGAAGTACAGTAGTTTTGTCTGAAGCCGTTGTAGCCTTAACTAAACAGTCACTGAGCTGATCAACTGTTGGGCCAGCCATCGCAATTTGAGTAGTCCCCAACACAGCAGCAGCCACACATATTGAACGGCTCAGGTGTAAAAACTTATGGTGAGCAATAGCGTAAAGATGATGTGACATAGGTCTGGCTCCAATAAACAATCTGTTCTTTTTATCACAGAGTCACTAAAGTTACCTGTTATGACTCTGTAACCGCAAAATACCTATTTCACCACAGACTCTATTCGATCCAGCTCCCACACCCCACCTGCTGCCAAGCCTTTGCACATCCCTGTCCACATATCCTTAGTCTGTACAAAACTCTTGCCATCCCAGACCCACTCTTCACTTGCCCAGCAGTCTCCAATGCCTCTTCCTTTTTGAGCACTACTAATAATACCGCTATCGAAATCAGAAGCTGTTTCTGTCACAAACGTTGCTTTACCAGTCAAAGACTCATCGAGTACCCACGCCCCATACCCTTCGTTATAAGCCCCTCTCCAACACAACGTAGTCGCCAAAACTTTCTTATTGGTTAGTTTATATAGCTCAATTTTTTGTGGTTCAGCTCCATCACTATTACCACCATAAATTCCTTCACAAAAGTCTTCTTTAGGATTCGGATTTGCTGCCATCAAGCTACGGTGTATTGCTTGATACTGCTTGCTTTTCAGTTGTAGCGTTAAATAAGGTTTGACTGTAGTTTTAATGCGTTTAACAAGTAGTTTTGGCTCAGGCATAAGTACTTTAGTTTCATTGGCACTGCCCTTTTTAACCAAAGCACCAACAGTCCCAATACGCTTCTGAAAATCATCCATTTTTAATAACACAGCGGTCATTCCAGCATCGGAAATTTTCCATTCATGCTGTGCATTTTTAAATACAATTTCAGTCTTCTGTTTGGATTGCTGTAGTACAGCATTGACTTGCGAGCTGTTGAGTTTACCCATAAGTGGTAACTCAGTACCATCTACAGTCACAGCGCCTAAATCTTTGCCATTTATATAAAAATGAGTATTTTTAAGCTGGTTGGCTGGCAAACTTTGCTCATAGTCTGATAAAGCAAATTCAGCTTGCACAGGTTGTTTTGGCCCTGCTTTACGCACCAATAAAAGTGATGCTGGATTATCACCATTTTCTTCACTTTGATAGCCTGCGGCTTTACATGTACCTGTATTGCTACACGAGATTTCCCACTCTTGGTGTGAAAATGAAATACCTTTGATTTCTTGAGCAAAACTATAAGAACTCATTACTGCCAAACAGCAAATTGAAAGCATATTTTTCATTATTTCATATCTCTATAAGTCTGTTTTATTATGAAGTTAACAATAGTGTTAAATTTTGAGTTACCGTCTAGTTTAAAAGAATATGCTAGATTTATATAAAATTTAAATTGATTACTTTCTAAAAATGAAAAAACTGAATTTTTTATTATTTACTGCATTTAGCAGTCTACCTTCACCTGCTTATGCAGAAGTAAAAAGCTTTACACCCCATTTCCCCAAATTTTATAACTCTGCTGCGACCCGCAAAGCAGATAATCAGTTCTATTCTCTAGGAGAGGCAAAATTTTTAAACGGTATTACAGTCCCTTTTTATGGTGTTACAGCACAAAGTCCTACAGAGAATGGTTTACTTAAAGACTTTGAAACCTGTACACCTAAAAGCTGCCATTTTAATTTTAAACTCGAGGCTCAACACGCCAAACAATTAAAACTTATTGCATTACCTGAAACGGGTTTAGTACTTATTCCCAAAAGTTGGCACGACGTGCAGGCAAATGCAGGTGCAAATGGAACTGGTTTTGCTCTAGTCATGAGTCCAGACCACAAACAAGCAATCAAACTTTACGACTCCTCATTTTGCGTTGGATGTGGCTTACCCAATGCAACGCTTTACTTTCCCCAGCTATTAAAAGAAAGTCTGGAAAATGAATTTGGCGGATTTAAAGATCCTAAAAAACTCATCAATATTGTTCACCCTTCTAAAAAAGTGGCTTTTTTTAGTTATCAAATTCCACAAGTGAACAATAAAACCCATGGTATTGCTAAATATTATGATGAAGACACGTTTAACTATAAAGAAATTCAAGTCACGTTAGATAAATCCCAACAATCTTTAGTTGGCCCTATCCTTAATTTTTATAATGCAACGCACTAATCCAATACTTATAAAAAAACCCGCTTTCGCGGGTTTTCTTAATCACCAAATAGTTACCCGCTTCTCTGGTGGTAAATACATCTGATCATCTTCGTTTATTTTAAAAGCCTCATAAAATGGTTTTTGATTCATTAAAGCTCCATTGCCACGTACTTTATCAGGAGAGTGAGGATCTGTTTTTAAATAGATAATCGCTTGAGCTTCGCGGGTTTTCGCACGCCAAACTTGAGCCCATCCCATATAAAAACGTTGCTCCCCAGTCTGTCCATCAATTACAGGAGCTGGCTTACCGCCTAGTGCAATTTGGTAAGCCTTATAGGCAATTGCTAACCCAGAGTTATCTGCAATGTTTTCACCTAATGTTAATTCACCATTAACATGATAACCAGCAATCGGTTCATAACGGTTATATTGTTCAATCAACGCTTGTGTTTTAGCTTTAAAATGCTGATGATCTTCAGCATTCCACCAGTTTCTCATATTGCCCAATTCATCAAACTGACTACCCTGATCATCAAAGCCATGACTAATTTCATGGCCAATCACAGCACCTATACCACCATAGTTCACTGCATCATCTGCGTTTATATTAAAAAAAGGCGGTTGTAATATCGCTGCTGGAAATACAATTTCATTCAATGATGGATTGTAATAAGCATTCACCGTTTGTGGTTTCATATACCATTCATCACGATCAACCGGCTTACCCAATTTATTAAGTTCATATTGGTATCTAAACTCACTTGCACGAATTATATTTCCAACTAAATCATTTTTAGCGATGTGCAGACCAGAATAATCACGCCACTTTTTTGGATACCCGATCTTTATTGACATGTGAGAAAGCTTTTTACGAGCTTGTATTTTCGTCGCAGGACTCATCCAGTCCAATTCTGTAATGCTTTGGTCATAAGCACGAATCAGATTTTGTACCAATAATTCTATCTGTTGTTTTTTCTCAGCAGGAAAGTATTTTTCAACATAAAGTTTGCCAATACCATCTCCCAGAACCTTATCAACAAGCTGTACACCACGCTTCCAACGCGCTTCTTGTTCAGTAATATCTCGAAGTGTCTTGTTATAAAAATCAAATTTATTATTTACAAAAGCGCTATTTAGTAATGGAGAAAAATTATTTATCAAATGCAATTTAAAATAAGCTTTCCATATATCTAAGGGTGTATCTTGAATAATTGTATTTAAGCCCTGAAAGTAGTCTGGCTGATTTACCTGAATAGTATCAATTTTTCCTTTTAATTCAGTTGCTGTTAGATAACCTTGCCAATCAAATACAGGTGTTAGTTTATATAAATCTTTGATTTTGTATTTATTGTAGCGTTTTGCAAGATTACGATTTTGTACATTACTCCATTGTATTTTTGCCAACTGAGTTTCAAGTTTTAAAATTTCCTGAGCATGTTGTGCTGCTTGCGAGTCTCCAGCAAGTGTTAAAGTTTTTTCAATATACTTTAAATACTGTGCACGAGTTTCAATAAATTTTTTATCATCTTTCAAATAATAATCACGGTCAGGTAGACCCAGACCACTTTGCTCCAAACCAGCCACCATTTCAGTAGATTGTTTCATATCCTGTTCAATGCTTAGACGGATTGGGCTATTGACATCAATACGAGCAAAATGTGCCATTAAAATTGCAATTTTATTCTTATTTTTCAATTTATCAATTTGATTTATCTCATTTTTTAGAGGACTAATACCTTGCTTCTCAATACTTTTTTCATCCATAAAGCTAGCATATAGAGTAGCTACTTTTTGCTCTAAACTACCATCCACCCACTTTTGACCAGAGAGCTCTTCTACAATTTCATGTACTTGGCTGATTGATAACTCACGGAGCTGATTAAAAGCTCCCCAACTTGCTTTATCAGCTGGGATTTCAGTATTTTTTAACCAAATACCATTTACATGTGAATAAAAATCGTTCTTTTCATTAATAGAGGAATCAATATATTGTTGATCTATACCTGATATTTTTTTGATTTGAGAATTTGTTACTAATTCCGCACGTACCAAATTAGCAGAAGTCATAAGTGCAATCGTAAGAGCACTTTTAAGTAAAATAGATTTCAAAGACTCAACCTCACATTTAAATATTTAATAATTAAAAACAATAACTTAATAGCGATTGACTTTTATTAATTAAGCGAATGGCAAAATTAAAACCAATATAGAAGCAAGTTTTATACCGCGAAAATATAATATTTTCAAAAATATATTTTTATATAAATCAAAATAATAAACGAAGAAACTTACTAAATCTTTTATTCTACTAAATACTTAATAATTCTAAAGATGCCATGGTTTGAACCAAGGCATCTTTCAGAGATATGATTACTTTTTAATCTAAAATTTTCTCAAATATTCTTAAACGCTTATAAATTGAAAGCAGTTCAATAATCGTTTTCCATGAACTAATTAAATATTGGAATGATTCACGGACTTTATCAAAAACATTACCTATTTGCGTAATTAAACCCAATGTCATTTTACCTGCGGCAATAGAAGGGAATAAAACAACTAGACTATATAAAATATCTAATTGGATATACCAAATACTAACTAAATTAAAATAAGAGTAATGCAGATATAAACGGAAATAATTCAGCCTAACACTTGTGAACAATTCTCTTAATGTTTTTGGCTGCGCACGCTCCTCATGATCCTCACCATAGACAAGTTCTTTACGATAGGCTGCTTCTACTTTTTGATTATTAAACTGTAAACCAGGTAATTTAATACCAACAACCATTAATAGAACAGTACCAAAAACAGCCCATACAATTGCAGCCCAGACCAATGAATGATCAATTTCACCTACAATAGGTAGTACTTTAACTTGTTTAGAAAGTTCAAAAAGAATAGGTAAAAAGGCAATTAAAACCATTATAGCCTTAACAAAATTTACTCCCAGGTCTTCTAAAACAGAGGCGAAACGCATGGTATCTTCTTGAACACGCTGTGAAGCCCCCTCGATATGACGAAGCTTTTCCCAATGCTCTGTGTAATATTCATTCATTGCTGTACGCCAGCGGAATACATAATGACTAGCAAAAAAAGCATTAATAACAGCTAAAGTCACACCGACCATCGCAATTAAAAGAAATGTAACTGTTCCCATATAAAGTTTATTAATATCACCACCACCGTGATCTAACATACTTTGAATGAGATTATAAAAAGGCCCATACCATGCATTAACAGCTACACTAACCTGAACGCTAAACCAGATATTAAATAAAATAAACGCCGAACCCCACACAGACCAACGTTGCCAAGGATTATTCGATATAGCCCTCCAGAAACCAGCAAAAAGCGCAGTAGAGACTAAAAACCAAACATAAAACCATAAGAAAGTGGGAGACCAAAAACGGCTCACATCTAATGGTAGTTGAGTATCATGGTAGCCCTTAGCAAAGCCGATAAAAGTTCCCCATGTGTTTCCACCTGAGTACCAGAGCACCATATTGAGCGCGATCCAAATGACCGCAGATATAAAGAAATACCTTGGTGATGGAAAAAATGATTTGAACATTGAGCGTGGATATCCCTATATTTCTTCAAATTTACAATGAAAGGAATACTAAAACCTAAACCTTAAAATTGTGAAGGGTAAAGTTTAGAGAATTGTCAGTTTTTCCTGTTCCATTAAAGGATTTGATCGTTTTTTTGTAAATAAATCCCTTTTTTGGCAATTTAATCCATTTAAATTACCTTGTATATGACTCTCGATAGAGCCATATACAGCTTTTATAACACAGTGATATCAGAGATTAAATCTCTTCTTTACGAACAATATAGCCTTCTAATTGCATTGCTTGAATGAGCAAATCTAGATCCGAGGCACTTTTTAACTCTACATCAACGCTCACAGCGCTTTCTTTGGCACGGCTTGTTGCCGCAAAGCGTTCATGACGCAGCTCATAAATATTACCACCCTGCTCAGCAATAATGGCCGTCAAACGAGCTAAAGCACCTGGATTGTCCGGTAATTCAACACGAATACGAACCATACGACCTGTACGGGTTAAATGGCGTTGTAATACAGAGACCATAACACGTGTATCAATATTGCCACCTGACAGCACCACCCCCAATTTATGACCTAAAAATAAATCAGGACGCGACATAATTGCAGCAATACCTGTCGCTCCTGCTCCTTCACATACTGTTTTTTCAATATTAAGTAAGAGTGCAATCGCTTCTTCAATCATGTCTTCAGTGACAACGACAATGTCGTCAACATATTCTTTAGCAACTTGGGTCGTAAGTTCACCTGGAGTTTTTACCGCAATACCCTCAGCAACAGTAGAGCCCATTGAAACTGCATGTTGATAATTGCAAAGTAGTTTTGCCATACTTGGGTATACAACTGATTGCACCCCAATAATTTTGATTTTTGGATTGATCGCTTTAGCAGCAATTGCAATACCAGAAATTAAACCACCACCACCAATTGGCACAACTAAAATATCCAGATCAGGCACAGCTGCAAGCATTTCAAGTGCAATGGTGCCTTGACCCGCAATAATTTCAGTATCATCAAATGGGTGGATAATCGTTAAAGATTCTTCTTGTGCAACACGATGCATTTCAGCAGCAGCTTCTGAAAAGTCCTGCCCGTGCAAAATAACGCGCGCACCGTACTCACGTACTCGTTGCACCTTAACATTTGGCGTAGATTTCGGCATTACAATAGTCGCAGTCACACCTGTCCGCTGAGCATGGTAGGCTACACCTTGTGCGTGATTGCCTGCCGAAGCTGCAATAACACCATGTTGCTTTTCTTGCTCAGATAAACACAACAGTTTATTTAGAGCACCCCGCTCTTTAAATGAAGCTGTAAATTGTAAGTTTTCAAATTTCAACCACATCTCAGCCCCTAAGGTTTTAGAAATGGTTTCTGAGAAAACAAAGGGAGTTTTTACAACTAAACCTTCCAAACGCTCTGCGGCAGCATGAACATCATCTAATGTTGGAAAGCCATTTTTAACCTGTTGCTGTATCATTTATCCAGTCAGCCTCAATACACTACAAATCAATTATTTTTTAAAAAACGGCAACAATATTTCATATTGACCCTTAGAGTTTTCAGCATATCCAACATGCCTCTAATATACAAAAAATTTTATTCCAAAAATTAAAGATTTAGACTTACATAAAAAAAGCCCTTTGTGGACTTTTTATATAATTTTCAGAATATTAACGTTTATTTATTGGCTTTGAGCACTCAAGCCTTCCGTAGACATATTTTGTTCAGCTATTTTTTCATCGATAGCAAACTGAATATCAGAAAGCTTGGCATTAGCTGCATCTATACCAGATTTCATAGTAGCTTCACGGCCTTTGACATCAAAAATATGCGCTTTTTCTCTTAAATCTGGCTGAATAACTACGTCCGCATATTGTAACTCTTCTGCTGCCAAACGCCCTTGCATGATATTAATATTCTGGTTAAACAGTCCCCATACATTCGATGTTTCTGTGTAAATAGGCTGAGCTAAAATATCAACTGCAATAATGACATCAGCCCCTAAATCACGAGCCACTTCAACCGGTACAGGACTCACCAACCCACCGTCTACATATTCAGATTTACCAATTTTAGTTGGCACAAACATACTTGGAATCGAAGCAGAGGCTCTCACGGCTTGCCCAGTATTGCCGTAGTTAAATACGGTCTTAGTGCCATGCTTTAGTTCAGTTGCCACCACATACATTGGAATCTTCATTTTTTCGAGTGGCATATTATTTACTTGCTGGTTAACGTAGTTCTCTACTTTTTTACCATCAAAAAAACCTTTTAGACCGATACTAATGTCACGGACGTCACCAGCTTTCATTTTTAAAGCAGTATCACGCAGTTCAGCAGGTGTTTTACCACTCGCATAAATTGCCCCAACAATACTACCCGCACTCGTACCCACAATAAAATCCGGGCGAATACCATGTTGTTCTAAAACTTCAATCACCCCTATATGAGCATAGCCTCGTGCTCCACCGCTACCCAATACAAGCGCAACAACAGGACGTTTTTGCATTTTTTTAATTCTTGCAAAAGGTTGATCGACAGGACGAGCATAAGCTTCTGTCGTTTGCGGTTTTAGAGCAGCAGACAAGTGTGTGGTGGTCTGGCATCCCGCCAACACCATAGAGAGTCCGAGAACCCACAATTTAAGCTGTTTCATGGCCCATCTTCGCACTATGAGGTTTAAGTTCGGATTGCAATTTTAGTGGTTACTTTCGTGAAAAGCTGTAGTGAATTTATTTAATTTGTCATGTTTAAAATTTAGACTCAAGTATTTTATTTGTCCCCTATATAAAAAAGGCCCCTTATGTATAAGAGGCCTTTTGAAACTTACCAGATATCTGAATCAACTTTTTTCTTCAATTCCGGATACTTGTCAATTTTAAACTCAGGCTCTTTAATGCCTCGTTTTAATTGCTCGCGGTAATCTTTTAACAAAGTACGTGCCATTGGCGTTAATAGTAAAATTGCAATCAAGTTAATGGTTGCCATGATACCCATAAATAAATCAGCCATTGACCAAACGAGTGGAACACTACCGATTGCACCGAAGTACACCATCACCAATACGAAAATGCGGAAGATGAACATGACTTTCGGGTTGTTATTAATAAACTGTACATTACCTTCTGCATAAGCATAGTTACCTAATACAGCTGAATAACAGAATAAGAATAATAGAACAGCTAGGAAATCAGATCCCCAATGCCCAACTTGAGTTTCTAAGGCACGTTGTGTTAATTCAACACCAACAAAACCTGCATCTTGGTAAACGCCAGAAACTAAGATAATGATTGCAGTACTCGTACATACAATGAACGTATCTACGAATACACCAAGCATTTGTACTAAACCTTGGTTTACAGGGTGTTTTACATCAGATGCAGCAGCAGCGTTTGGCGCAGAACCCATACCAGCTTCGTTCGAGAACAAACCACGCTTAATACCTTGCATCATTGCCATTGACACTGCCGCACCGAAGAAACCACCTGCCGCAGCATTGAAGTGGAAAGCTTCAGTCACAATCAGCTTTAAAATATCAGGCAAAATTGCATAGTTGCTTAATGCGATATAGAGAGCAACAGATAAGTAAAGACCTGCTTTTAAAGGTACAAACATCTCTGCAAATTTAGCAATACGTTTAATACCGCCAAAAATTGCCAATGCCACCAACACTACAAGCGCAAGGCCAACCCATGAAATTTCTAGATCAACACCACCTAAATGTGCAATGAGATTAGCTTTATCCCACCCCCAAGCATGTGAAGATGCCTTAGCAATCGCATTGATTTGAACTGAGTTAAATACGAAACCATAGGTAAAGATGAGTGCTAGTGCGAAAACCGCACCAAACGTTTTACTGCGTAGACCTTGAGTAATATAGTAAGCTGGACCACCACGGAACTGTTTAGTCTTACTATCTCTAACTTTAAATAGCTGAGCAAGCGTAGACTCAATAAAAGCAGAGCTCATACCAAGAAGTGCGGTCACCCACATCCAGAACACAGCGCCAGGGCCACCAATTGCGATCGCAATTGCCACGCCAGCAATATTACCTACCCCAACACGGCTCGCAAGACCTGTTACAAATGCCTGAAAAGGTGTAAGGCCATGCTCATTCTCACCTGCTGTACGACTACTTTTCATGACTCGGATACTTTGCAAGAACATGCGAATTTGCACGGCTCCTGTTAAGACCGTATAAAAAATACCGACAGCCAGCAAGAAGATAACCAAAAAGTCCCATAAAGGGTCATTAAAAAATTGTACCCACGACATCAGTGTGGCATTGAGTTGTTCATTCATACTCGGTCCGCTTACGTTCTTGCTAATGTGCTAATAGCACAAGCCAAAATACTGCAATAAACAAAAAAGCCCCTCAAAATAGGGACTTCTTCAGTACATTTAAGGAAAAACTTTTAATGTCACTTGAATAGCAATTACCGTCACAAGTTTAAGCAACATAATGCCCAGCACTAAGCCTTTGAAGGTAACATGAGAGAAAGTACCCTTCAGATAAAATGAATTCATCGCACCACTGAACATATTCCCATTTGGGTGAACAGAATGCATAGACTCGGCTACAAACTTGGAAACTAACAAATGACCACCGCTAAATCAGCTCGCTTAATGATTCCCATCAATTAATCGAGTTATAAAAATCTGGATTTAAGCCAATAAGCATATTTACATATACTTGAGAGCGAATGTCTAAAATGGATATGAATTTCAAAGACTGTAACGAGCCATCGCCATAACGCGGTTATCTGCGCCCTTTTCCCTCTGATTGGAAAAGAGTGCGTTTAGATCTGTACCAAGCTGTTGTATTTCTTGTGGCTCAGTAGTTGCGTGAGTTACGTTCATTTTCATGGTTGCAATGGTAATCGCCAATCCTTGTTTCATGAACTGCTTGTTGATGAGCGGTAGACTCATGTAAAGCTCCTTATTCCTCGTGTATTTCTCCATTTCTACATCCAAATCCTTTTTGTAAAGGGATTTTGTATGCAGCCATTTCTTTCCTAACATGAGTATGGAGAAATCATACCTGCGTAAAAAAGTCGGTATTATGCAGAAATTTAAAATTTTGTGTATGTTTTTCATTAAAATTTTATGTTATTTCCGATTGTTTTTTATCCAAAATCATCTGTTTTGTACTGTTTTTAAACATATTATACCTTTTTTTCAATTGAGTGATTTTTAATCCAACTGATGCTATAAATTTATTTTTATAGTCAAAAACATCATACTTTTTTGTCTATTTAGATCTAAAGTGGCATATTCAGATTAGAGTTAATTAGACATCATATCCAAACTAAACACATCATCATATCTTTAAGGATATCCCTTTTCTAATATTTTTTGCTTATAAATGAAGTACTTTCAAAACATGAAATTAAGCTTCAAAAAGTATTAAGTATTTAAGAAAAAATATAGGAGTACGCATGAATCTGGAACAAGTTCGTCTCGTTGATGAAGCTATCACTTCTCGACATTCTGTCCGCGCTTTTTTAAATACTCCAATTGAGCCAGAAGTCATTAAAGATATATTACGAGTCGCAAGTCGAGCACCTTCTGGAACGAACACTCAACCATGGAAAGTCTATGTGGTCACAGGCAAAAAGCGTGATGAAATGGTTGAACGTGTCTGCGCTGCACAAATTGAAGTTTCAAAAAATCCTGAGCTAGCAGAACAATATAAAGAGACTTTTGCCTATTACCCTGAAAAATGGATATCCCCTTTTATTGACCGCCGCCGCGAGAATGGTTGGGGACTCTACGGTTTACTCGAAATCAAAAAGGGCGAAAAAGAAAAAATGGCTGAACAGCAGCTACGTAATTTTAAATTGTTTGATGCACCAGTCGGCCTTTTCTTTACCGTAAATAAAACGATGGGAATCGGCTCTAAAATGGATATCGCAATGATGATTCAAAACGTGATGGTCGCTGCCAAGGCACGTGGCTTAGATACATGCCCACAAGCAGCTTGGAATCATTTTCACCCTATTGTTTTAGATATAGTAGGTGCCTCAGATGACGAAGAACTGGTATGTGCAATTGCATTAGGTCATGCCGATCCTAACCACATTGTAAATACCTTTATTACGCCTAGAGAACCTGTTGAAAATTTCACAGTTTTTCTAGACGAATAAGCTATAAGTGGCCATTCTCTAAAAGCTATGAGAATGGCTTGGTTTTGACCTGTTGTGTCGCTTTCAATACGACAATAAAACCACTTAGTGTAAATAACACCATCATTACTCCCATATTGAGCGATGCAGACCAAATCAGGAAGTTAAGAAGCACGCCTCCTAAAAGGCCACAAGCGAATTGCATACTTCCCATAATTGCACTTGCTGTTCCAGCGCGAGCACCTTGTTTGGACATTGCTAACGCCATAGCATTTGGGCCTGTTAAACCAATGCCTGAAATAGCTAAAAATAACCCTACCATAACCAGCCATAAAGGCGCCGCAGGAATTAAACCAGCAATAAATACAATGATGGCTCCAGTCACTTGCACAAGTGAACCCGATTTTAAGCGTTTGGTAATTTCAACACGTGTTGTTAAATGCTTGTTTAAAGAGGACATTAACATGATACCAAAAGCATTTAATCCAAATACGTAAGCAAACTGTTGCTGATTAAGTCCGTACTGATCCATAAACACTGCAGGTGCTGAACTGATATAGCAAAATAATGCAGCCCCCGTTAAACAGCCTGCAAACATAGGTAAGCGGAAACTCGCATCTTTGAAAATAGCTCCATATAAAGTCACCACTTGATAGAGTGATAGCTTAAGCCTTTTATCATTTGCCAAAGTTTCTTTAAAAAAGAAATGTACGCACAGCCAACACAGCGCACCCACAATTGAAAGCGCAATAAAAATAGCCTGCCACGGAAACCAAATTAAAATCCATGCTCCGATCATAGGAGCCAAAATTGGTGCAAGTCCCATGACAATCATCATGCTTGAGAAAGCTTGTGCAGAGCCTTGAACGTCCAATTTATCGCGTATTGCTGCACGAGCCATGACTACGCCAACACAACCACCTAAAGCTTGTAAAATACGGGCCGCAATCAAGCTCCATTCATTAGTAGCCATTACACAAAATAAGCTTGCGACTGCATAAAGCGCGAGGCCAAAGTAAAGTGGTTTCTTTCTACCGATACGATCGCTTAAAGGACCATAAACCAACTGCCCAATGGCTAAACCAAAAAAATAAGCTGGTAGTGTATTTGCCACCATTTGCGTACTTACCCCAAAATCATGGGCCATTTGTGGTAACGCAGGTAAGTACATATCAATGGATAACGGCCCTAAAGCCGTAAGTAAAGCGAGCAACATAATCCAGCCAATAGAGTATTGACGCTGGGCTGTTTGTTCAGACATAACGATATTTCATTTTTCACTCATTTGCATACAGACAAGCTTACACTGTCTATCGTATGATTTGTGCAACATTGGTGTAGAAATACACAAATCCTTTATCACTCAGGTTGATCAGCAAGGACTTCATTTGAAATCTTGGTTTAAACGCCTAAAAAGAGCGACTTATAACACAACATTTATGTATAACGTGCGAATGCTGATAGCCTTTTCAGGAACTGCTTTCGTGCCTTATTTTTTAGGCTATCAATTAGCAACTATTCCACTCACTTTAGGTGTAGTCGCAGCAGGTTTGAGTGATATTGATGATCGCTTTTCCGTGCGAATCATGAACCTAATTTATACTTATATTGGGTTCTTCGTTACCGCAGCTTCTGTACAACTACTTTTCCCCTACCCAATGGCTTTTGCTTTAGGGTTGATTGCTTCATGTATTGGCTGGATTTTACTAGGTTCATTAGGACGTCGTTACGCCACTATTTCTTATGGCTGTTTGGTTGTTTCGGTCTATACCATGTTGGGTGTTCACCTTTTTGATCACTGGTATATTCAACCTGCTCTTTTAGTTGCAGGTGCTGCTTGGTATGGCGTCATTGCTACTATTAGCTTTTTACTATTTCCGGTTCGCCAACTTCAAGATAAACTCGCAGCGTCTTATGCATCTCTAGGTGATTTTCTATTTGCAAAATCAAATTTATTTGATGTAGATATGACTCCTGCCAGCTATCAGCAAAGTATGATTGAGCTGTCATTAGAAAATGGTAAGTTAATTACGATTTTTAACGACTTAAAAACAGCTTTATTGACTCGTTTAAAAGGTGACCGTGGGCAAAAAGATACACGCCGAAGCTTACATTATTATTTTGTCGCTCAAGACATTCATGAGCGTGCTGACTCAGCCCATATCGACTATCAAAAGTTAGCCAAAATTTTTCAGCACAGTGATATTTTATTTAGATTTCAACGAATTTTGGCGGTTCAAGGCAAAGCTTGCCAAGAGTTAAACGAATGTATTTTACAACGCAAACCTTATAATCATAACAAACGCTTCAAGCAGAGTTTTGAGAACTTAAGACTATCTTTAGAGAAACTAAGACGTGATCAGCATTATGATCTGTTATGGGTAAATGCTCTCTTCGCTTTATACCAAAATTTAAAATCTATCGACTCTCAGTTACTTAACTTAGAAACGGAACAACACATTCAGTCTGATAAAGTTAAACAAGCAGAGAACCAGCTTAAAGATGATGATTTACAAGGATGGAACGATATTGTCATCCGAATAAAGCAAAATCTAACTCCTGAATCTGTACTTTTCCGCCATGCAATTCGCGTCTCAATTGTTCTTTTTATTGGGTATGTGCTGATTCAAATGACCAATATTGAGTACGGCTATTGGATTATGCTTACAGCCCTATTTGTAAGCCAACCTAACTTCAACGCAACCAAACGTCGCTTACGCTTACGAATTGTCGGAACATTAGTCGGAATTATTGTTGGTCTTACCATTGTATTTCTCGTACCTTCCGTCGAAGGACAACTATTAATGTTAATCCTAAGCGGGGTATTGTTTTTTGAGTTACGCAGTAAGCAATATGCTCAAGCAACCGCATTTATTACAATTTTGGCATTAATTAACTTTAATCTAGATGGCTCGGCAATGGCTGCTGCTATTCCGCGATTTGTAGATACTTTAATTGGATGTGCGCTAGCTTGGTTTGGTGTGACCTTTATTTGGCCTGACTGGAAATTCCGACGCTTACCTCGCAACATCAGACGTTCATTACAAGCTCAATGCAATTATTTAGCTGAAGTTGTTAAACAATATCATGAAGGTCGTAATCATGCGCTGAATTATCGTATTGTAAGACGGGCTGCTCATAATACAGATGCCGAAGTTGCTTCACTTATTTCAACTTTAGCGACAGAGCCAGACTTTGACCCTACCCGTAAGTCGGATATCTTTGAATTTTTATGTTTAAACCATACATTTTTAAGTTATATCGCAGCACTTGGAGCACATCGAGAAAGCATTCAAGATCAAGCAGTTCTTAAACTCTTAGATCAAGCACTGGATGATATTCAGGGGGCTTTATTGAGAGATGAGATGCCTGATCTTACAGCACAAAATATGCTCCAGACGATACGTCAACGTTTGAGTCAAAATAATGAAGAGGATCAAAAATCACTCATCATTTTACAGCAGCTATCACTCATGCTTGGTGTATTAAACCGTTTTAGTATGCTAAAACAACGCCTAAGTCATGATCTTGATAATGATGCCAACGAGCTTGCATCGTTATAAATTTGAGTCGGAAATTAGTATGAAATTGGCATAATATCCTTTCCTGACTTATGCCAATTAATGCTAAACTTAAAACAGTTTACAATTTGTTATTTGCACTATGACCGCGAAAACTTTATACGCTTATACGCTTCAGCCTGTTCCCTATGACGTGTCAGAAGCTGAACAACGTAATGCACAGCTTCTTATCTGGCGCAGCACCAATAAAATCAGCACAAAAATTTGGGCAATTATGGGTGTCGTTTTAGCCCTAGCTATATTAGGTCTTATTTTTATTAAGAACTACTCTACTGTTTTTTGCTGGGTTGCTATTGTTGCTGTAGTACTTTACTACCTAGGTCGTAAATACGGATTAGAGTGGTACGTTAAACGCAAAATGAATGAATTTCCGGTACAGGAAATCAAAGGTATTCGTTTAGGTGTGCAGCCTCATGGTATTGTGATGCGTCAACAAATGGGCTTACAAGAAGGCGTAGGTACTATTGGATGGAAAAATATCTACGAATGGTACAATACACCTGATTTTATTTTGGTCAATTTCAAAGTAAAAGATCCAAAAGGCCAAGAACAACAAGGTGCTTATATCCTACCTAAGCGCATGGATTCTAAAAACTTCTCGTTCAACACAATTCGCACACACTTAAAAGAATCTGTAGGCGAACCAAAAACCTTGTAATTCTAGATTTTATAAAAAGCCTCCTCATGGAGGTTTTTTATTAAGCTAAAAATAAATGATAATGAAAATTAATATTATCTCCAAAATCCATATTATCTCCCCAATCTTCGGCTATACTTCGTTACAAGATCTCCATCATATTTACATTTTCGACCATGTTTAAAAAAATTTTATTTCAAATTCATTGGTTTCTGGGTATTACTGCTGGCCTCATCTTATCCATTATGGGTGTTACAGGTGCAATTTATTCTTATGACCAACAAATTTTAAAATGGGTGAATTCTGATAGTTATGTTGTACAAGCTGAAAACACTCCAAAATTAACTCCTGCTCAGCTTTACCAGCATTTCAATACAACCCAACCTGAAATCAAAATTAATAGCATTACGATCGCCAAGGACCCCACCTCTTCTTCTATTGTAAACATTGAAAAAGAAGGTGAACGCCGTGGCTACAATATGATGGTGAATCCTTATAACGCTGAGGTTCTTCCAGATGTTAAAGGCCGAAAATTGTTGTTACTCATACAACAAATTCATCGTAATTTAACAGCAGGTGAAGTTGGTAAACAAATTACTGGTGCCTGTGCACTCATGCTAATTTACTTCGTACTCAGTGGGTTATATTTACGTTGGCCTAAAAAGCACTCTGCTCGTCAATGGTTGGCTGTTAAACCGAAACTCAAAGGCCGGAATTTTATTTGGGATCTACATGCTGTTGTCGGCACATGGGTCATTGTTTTTTATCTTCTTTTTGCATGTACGGGACTATATTGGTCTTATGATTGGTGGCGTAGTGGCATGTTCAAAGTGATGGGAGTTGAACAGCCTAAACGACAAGATCATGGCGCTGCTCCTCAAAATCAAAATCGTGGAATGCAGCAAGGTAAACAATCTGACCGTAATAATGATAAAAAATCAGAGCCTCAATTAGATAATACTCAACTCATTACAGCACTTAATCAAACATGGAGTGGCTTCAATAGTCAGGTTGGACGTGATTATTCGACTCTAACATTAAGCTTACCGAAAAAAGATGATGGAAAAGTTGAGTTAAGCTTTGTCGATGCTACTCCACAACATGAACGGGCACGTAACCAAGCCATCTATAATTATCAAACTGGCAACATCGAAAAGATGGAGCTTTACGAAGACAAAAAGCTTAATCAAAAGATTATGAGCAGCATGTTACCCGTACACCGCGGTAGCTTCTTTGGACCAATTTATCAATTCGTTGCAATGCTTGCTTCTCTAGCAATGCCTTTGTTCTTGGTTACTGGGTGGATGCTGTATCTTAAACGCCGTAAACAGAAAAAATTAACACAGGCGGCTCGTCAGTCTTTAGCAGGACAATACATTGATCCAAATGCAAAGCCTTGGCTTATTACTTATGCAACTCAAACCGGCGTAGCTGAACAACTCGCTTGGAGTACGGCAACAAGTTTACAAGAGGCTCATCAACCTGTTCAGGTAAAACCTGTACAGCAGCTAACACAAACTGATTTAGAGCAACATCAGCAGGTTTTATTTGTGATCAGTACTTATGGTACTGGTGATGCTCCTGATCTTGCTACAAGCTTTGCTAAAAAACTTTTAAAATTGAATGTGGATCTTAAGCACATCAACTATGCTGTTCTAGCGCTGGGCTCTAAAGAATATCCAGACACTTATTGTAGTTTTGGCCATGCAGTAGATGCTTGGCTTAAAGCAAATGGTGCCCATGCTCTCTTCAATACAATTGAAGTTGATAATGCAAACCCATCGGATATTCAAAATTGGAATCAATCTCTCGCTAAAGCAACCAAATTAGATTTACATGCTGTAAATCTGGAAAAAGTATTTGATAGTTGGACATTGCAGCAACGTGATTTACTCAATCCAAATAGCTTAGGTCAGCCTGCTTATAATATTGAACTTAAAGCAAATCATGAGGCGATATGGCAAGCGGGTGATATTGCTGAAATCCAGCCTGGTAATAGTCCTGAACGTATTCACGCTTTTTTGCAAAAGCATCATATTCTTAAAAATTCAAAAGTTGATTCACTACAGATTTCAATCGAAAAAGCGCTTTGGAATAAAGATTTAACTGGTGAAATTGAACCATTTGCCAATCTGGATCATTTATTAGAGCAGCTCCCTACTCTACCAACGCGAGAGTATTCGATTGCGAGTATTCCTTCTCAGCAAGTCCTGTTTGGTTGTTCGTCAACAATATGATGCGTCTGGTAATTTAGGTTTAGGTTCGGGTTGGCTTACTCAACATACGCAAGTTAATAATGAAATTGCTTTGCGTATTCGTACCAATGAATCATTCCATCTTATTGATGACAACCGCCCTATTATTTGTATTGGTAACGGAACTGGTATTGCTGGCTTAATGAGCCTATTACACACCCGTACGCGTCATGATTACACTGAAAACTGGTTAATCTTTGGTGAACGTCAAAGAGCATGTGATTTCTTCTATGAATCAACTATTGAGGCATGGAAAACCACAGGAATGTTAAAACGCCTCGATTTAGCATTTTCCAGAGATCAAGAACAACGTATGTATGTTCAAGATGTAATCCGTCAGAATGCAACAGAATTAGTAAGCTGGATAGAACGTGGTGCTGTTCTGTATGTATGCGGTAGTATTGATGGTATGGCAAGCGGAGTTGATCAAGCACTTATCGAAATTCTGGGTGAAGAACAGGTAGATGATTTAAGACAACAAGGTCGTTACCGCCGTGATGTTTATTAAAAATCAATAAAAACAAAAACCGAGTAATAGCTTAAATGCTTTACTCGGTTTTTTATTGCATTCAGAATGATTTTGCATACACTGTCTGCAATTTAAATTGCAACTCTAAGCACAATGCAAGTCAGTAAGTGGATCCGTATTTTCCTAGCAATCATTGGTTCGATTTTATTTCTAGATGGATTAGTTCTAATTTGTCTCAATAAAATTAATGTAGGCACCGTTATTCCTTTAATTTTAGGTGCTTTCCTCTGCCTATATTCCTTATTTTATTATCATTTAGAACGCTTTTTCTTCTATCACTATCGCTTACACACACTTTGGCGTTTTGGATGGTTATGCTTCTGGATATGGTTAATTGGCTTAGGCTATTTTTTTAGCTTTATTAAAGAAAATAAAGATACTTCAAATAATATTCCTCCAGTAAAAGCAATTATTGTCTTAGGAAGCGGTGTTGAGAATGGTCAGCCATCCACAATTCTTGCAAAACGTTTAGATACGGCCGCCGCTCTAGCCCTAAAACAGCAGCAAGCACAGATTGTTCTAACAGGTGGTCTTGATTTTTCAGAAAAAGAAAGCGAAGCATTGGTTATGTCTCGTTATCTTGAACAAAAGTATCATATCGCAAGAGATCAAATGATCCTTGAAGATAAAAGCACCAGCACAGAGCTTAACTTAAAAAATAGTAAACCCTTATTAGAACAGCACCACATTACCTTAGACCAGCCAATTGCTATTGTGACAAGTGATTTTCATATTCCTCGAGCAATAGCAATTGCAAAAAAACAGGGCTATATCCAAGTTTATGGGGTAGCGGCCGAGACACCATTAGCTACTCGCTACAATGCATGGTTACGTGAATATTTCGCATATGCAAGTGGATGGCTTTTAAACGAATATTAAAAATAATTTAATAAAAAAACTGCTATTTAAAAAATAGCAGTTTTTTTATTTGTGAAAATATTAGTGATCGGTACAAATACAAAGTTGATCTAAGCTGAAGATCATAAATTGCAAGTTAGATTCTTATCTTTAGCCACTAATAAAGAAATTTAATAAGGAGGAGGAAGCCCATCAACAGCAAGAGAAAAAAACACTAATGCTAAAAAAATAAAAACTAGCGATCAATAAAAAGAATAACTTAAAGATATAAGGACTTTAATTTTAGAATAGAAACGTTGTATCTACACTGAGTCACATAGTAAATAAATTTACATGTAAGTATAAGATATTTATAGATGAATATGAATTCAGGGAATTTAAATTTCTGATAGAAATTATGGTGGGCGCTGACGGGATCGAACCGCCGACATTCTGCTTGTAAGGCAGACGCTCTACCAACTGAGCTAAGCGCCCTTAATGAGAAAGATAGCGAATGTATCTTTATACTCTACATTCTCTAGACAAGGGAATCAAGAGAATGGCGCAGCGGACGGGGCTCGAACCCGCGACCCCCGGCGTGACAGGCCGGTATTCTAACCAACTGAACTACCGCTGCACTACAATACTTTAAAATAAAGTATGGTCACATATATGGTGGGCGCTGACGGGATCGAACCGCCGACATTCTGCTTGTAAGGCAGACGCTCTACCAACTGAGCTAAGCGCCCCAAGAAGAAAAAACTAATAAATTATTAATTTTTTGATTTAAAACTTTTACATCTCAAATCTTCTTCCAAACACAACCCGAACTGAAAAGTGGCGCAGCGGACGGGGCTCGAACCCGCGACCCCCGGCGTGACAGGCCGGTATTCTAACCAACTGAACTACCGCTGCACTTTCACAATATCGCAATTGTGGGGTAAACGATGTTAAGTCTTAAGTGGCGCAGCGGACGGGGCTCGAACCCGCGACCCCCGGCGTGACAGGCCGGTATTCTAACCAACTGAACTACCGCTGCACTTGAGAGCTTAACGTAAAGGCTTGGTGGGCGCTGACGGGATCGAACCGCCGACATTCTGCTTGTAAGGCAGACGCTCTACCAACTGAGCTAAGCGCCCTTAACGTCTTCATCGTTTGTGAGGTGCATTATAGAGAAACTTTAACAGGTGTCAAACGCTTTTCGACAACTTTTCAAAAAAATGCGAATGAATGATTAAAAATAAGTCATTATTAAGTAAAAAACAATTTTTTGTATTTTATTTAAGCACTTATTTTAATATTTTGATCATTCAGCTAATTAAATAAGAATTTTTAAAATCTTATTTTAGGTTAAAGATTGCTCAGACAAATAAACCAATGCATCTTCAGCGACTAAATCAAACAGTTCAATGATTTCTTCATTACGCATTCGAATACAGCCATGTGACATGGGAACGCCCATCGGTTCTTTATCAGGAGTGCCATGAATATAGATATAACGCTGCATGGTGTCGTGGCCATCGCCTTTATTGAAGCCTTCTTCTAAGCCATCTAACCAAAGAATGCGTGACAATATCCAATCTCGCTCAGGAAATTGTGCTGCAAGTTCACTACTATAGACCTCCCCTGTTGGCTTACGTGCAATAAAAACCGCATTTTGAGGAGATTGGGCACCAATTTTTTTTGCAACCCTATGCCATCCACGTGGAGTCCTACCAGTATTCTCTTGCTCACCGATTCCGTTCTTTCCGGTAGAAATGACATAAAACTTATTATGTTTAGGCAAAGTTAATGTTTGATTTGCTAAATCGATGAGGACATCTGCATCTTCGAGCTTAAATTGAGACATTGAACTTATTCTCTTATATCAACTCAAATACTTTGAGTTTAAGTAAAAATTTATATGAAGAACTTGTCTTGCGCCAAAATTAAAAGATTATCAATCTTCTCTTATCTACGCGCAGTTTCACTGCTTGTCTTGCGCCAAAATTAAAAGATTATCAATCTTTTAATTTTGGCTCAGGGCGTAGCCATAACCAAACTGCAACGATGAACATGGTAGTATCAGTAAAAACTTTGACCCCAAGCGGTGCTGAAGTAAATAGCATTATAAGGCCACTGATTGCCATCATTATGCTTGCAATCCATTTGGCTTTACGTGGTACTGTACCATTGGCTCGCCAATCACGTAATGTTGGGCCGTATTTGGGATGGTTTAATAACCAATCATCCATTTGTGGCCATCCCTTTGAAGCTGCCCATGCAGCCAGAATCAAAAACACTGTTGTGGGCATACCTGGTAAAATTGCTCCAATAATGCCTAGCGTGATAAAAATCACGACCAAAGAGCGCCAGAACAATGTTCGCATATATAAACCTTAACCTGCTGTTAGCGTTAGTATAAAGTGTTTTTCTAATATTGTTTGTTGATCCCTTATGAAATTAGGATGAATTACTTCGAGTATTAAATATATGAATATTGCCTCAGTGAAAACTTCCTATTTCGAACCATGGCTTCAATTTCAACATTCTATAGTGCGACAGCTGGCTTTTTGTATCGCTAGTCCAAATTTACTTTGCCAATTACCAAAAAGTTTTTCTATACAACACGACTTTAAGCTGCACCCAACCGAAGTATGGGAAAAGCATTTCCAAAATTATTTACCACGTTTAAAAGAGCTCGATCATTCACCAGAGCCTTTAATCCAGTTTTTATCTCAACTTAAAAGTACACGCTTAGGTTTACGCTTTGAGAATTTACTTTGGTTCTGGCTACAAGAGGATAATTATCATCCTTACCAACTGTTAGGTCATAGTATTCAAAAAATTGATGGAGCAAAAACTTTAGGTGAGCTAGATTTTTTAATTTTAAATAAAAAAACTCAACAAATTGAACATTGGGAGGTCGCGTTAAAATATTATTTGGGCGAGGCAGACTTACATTTAGAACAATGGATTGGATTAAACCGTCAAGATACTTTAAGCAAGAAACTTTATCATTTTACGAATAAGCAATTTCAATTTTCTGAAGCATTAAATTTTAAGATTCAACAACGTTTTGCGGTTTTAAAAGGACAACTCTACCTACCACTTCAACTAAATTTTCAAAAGTCGCTACCAGACTGGATAAATTTAAAGCGTCGTTTGGGATATTGGGGGACTACCATTCCCCATTCTTCTTTTTATCGATTGGAAAGACACGAATGGTTGTGTCCAAATAAAGAGCAGACTTCAAATCCAGCACATTGGTGGACAGACGGTCTATATTGTAAAAATAGTGAAGAGGTTTTGTTTTATATGTTTAGACATCCTTCATACTTAAACATTAAGCCTCACCTGCAAAAATTAAACTAATTAACAATAAGTTTTAAGCTTCTAGAAACATTTTATAACGTTTTTACTATTAAACAGTCATGTTTCTTTTTCCGTTTGTTTTTTAATCTAAATTTACTTCATTATTAAATTTAAACGGAGAAAATGATGAAAAAAGTTTTAGCTGCGTCTGTAATGGTTGCTGTTATTTTAACAGGGTGTAATACGTTTAAAGGTTTTGGGCAAGATGTTTCTAAAGCAGGTGATGCTGTAACAAATACTGCTGAAAAAACACAAGATAAAATGTAAGTTAGAGTTGTTACTTCAAAAACCTTATCATTCCGATAAGGTTTTTTTATTTTTACGTACCCATCCCCTAGAGATTCGCCTATTATATCGGACTATATTTCACCTGATCAGCACGCAATTTTCGGTATGAACCATTCAGACACTCTCTCGCTTAGCTTAGAACTGTTACAACAACCTTCTGTTACTCCTATTGATCATACATGCCAAACCATCATGGCAGACCGTTTAGCCAAAATTGGTTTTCATATTGAACCGATGCGTTTTGGTGAAGTTGACAATCTTTGGGCGCGTCGCGGAACTGAAGAACCTGTATTTTGTTTTGCCGGTCATACTGACGTAGTTCCGACAGGTAAGTTAGAAGCATGGAATTCAGATCCGTTTGTACCTGAAATTCGCGATGGAAAATTATATGGTCGTGGTTCGGCCGATATGAAAACTGCTCTTGCAGCCATGGTCGTTGCATCTGAGCGTTTTGTCGCAAAACATCCTGATCATAAAGGTTCAATTGCTTTTCTAATTACTTCTGATGAAGAAGGCCCTGCTATTAACGGTACGGTTAAAGTGATTGAGACTCTTGAAAAACGTAACGAAAAGATGACGTGGTGTTTGGTAGGTGAACCTTCAAGTACTCATAAATTGGGTGACATTGTTAAAAATGGTCGTCGTGGTTCACTTAATGCCGTATTAAAAGTTCAAGGTAAGCAAGGTCATGTGGCTTACCCACACTTGGCGCGTAATCCGATTCATGAAGCATCACCAGCTTTAGCAGAACTGTGCCAAACTGTTTGGGATAATGGAAATGAATATTTCCCAGCAACATCATTTCAGATTTCAAATATTCATGCTGGCACTGGCGCAACAAATGTCATTCCTGGCGCACTAGAAGTTACTTTTAACTTCCGTTATTCAACAGAAGTAACAGCAGAACAACTTAAACAACGTGTGCATGAGATTTTAGATAAACACGGTTTACAGTACGAAATCGTTTGGAATCTTTCTGGTTTACCATTCCTAACACCTGTGGGTGAACTCGTTAATGCAGCGCAAACTGCTATTTTAAACGTAACGGGTACTGAAACTGAGCTTTCAACGAGTGGCGGTACTTCTGATGGCCGTTTTATTGCTCCAACAGGCGCACAGGTATTGGAATTAGGTGTTCTTAACGCAACAATTCATCAGATTAACGAACATGTTGATGTACAAGACCTTGATCCACTAACTGATATTTATGAACAAATTTTGGAAAATTTGTTAGCTAAGTAAAAGTTAAAAAGGAACTCAAAATGAGTTCCTTTTTTTATAGATGAAATGAATTTTGAATATATTGCAAATTAGGAACATGGTAGCGTTGATTGTCCATACGAATATATTTAAATACAGTTGGGTGCTGTAAAGACTCTTGTATATCGTCATTTTCATCTACGACTTCAGAAATACGCAGGCGAACTGAAACTGGCATCGATTTACACACAAGTGCAAAACGTTGACTAATGTCTTCGCTTTCAATGACTAAAGCTACTGCTCGAGAATCTATTTCGTTGTGAACCGAATAAACAGGGAGTTTTACATCATGCCATTCAATATGCTTGATACCGTTTTTAACATCCATAGCAGATAACACTATATTTTGCGGCAATAGCATCGGCACTTGCTGATGACACTCGATAATATATGCATCAATAAAACCAGTTGAGACAGTAATTAAATGCTGAAGCTCTTGCTGGTCCATTTCATTAATTAAGGATGTACTTATATTACTTTTCATTAGGCAAGTCTCCCTTCAAATGTCATGAATAACGCATCAATATTGTGAAGTAAGTCTTCTTCTTGGAAAGGTTTACCCATGTATTGGTTCACACCTAAAGTAAATGCTCGTTCACGGTGTTTTTCACCAGTTCGTGATGTAATCATAATCACTGGTATATCTTGATGTAGATCATGATGTCGAACGAGATTAAGTACCTCAAAGCCATCCATTCGTGGCATTTCAATATCAAGTAACATGAGATCTGGTTTAATATTTTCCAATTGCTCAATCGCATCAACCCCATCTTTAGCTGTGACTACATCATAGCCCTGACGTTCAAGTAAGCGAGACGTCACCTTACGTACAGTTACCGAGTCATCTACAATCATGATAAGACGTCGCTCATCAGACTCGCGTTGTCTATAGATAGTTTCATTAAGCGATTTATGTCGGCGAGTAGATTGAATTTGGCGAGCAATATTTTGTCCATCTAAAATTAGACAAACTTGACCATCACCTAAAATAGTTGCTCCTGCAATCGCACCAATGCTAGAGAATTGTTGTCCTATTGGCTTAACTACAATCTGTGCGCGTGAGCCAATCAGTTGGTCAACTAATAAGGCGACGGTTTGTCCTTTATTTGCCTTAATCATTAATACTGGTAATGAATACATCATTCCACTTAAGCGCGGAATTGGTTGATTACCAACAAACTCAGATAAATAACGTAATGGATAGCGCTTATTTTCAAATTCAAAGAGCTCTTGTTCACTTCCGAAATATTGTTCTAATGATGCTGGTGAAACTCGTACAATTCGATCAATCTGCGCCAGTGGGATTGCAAATTGCTGATCAGCAACTTTAACCATTAAAGCATCACTAACAGCTACTGTCGTTGGAACACGTATGGTAAAGACAGTTCCCTGCCCGTATACAGAGTCGACACTCACATGGCCACCTAAGGCCTTAATATCACTTTGCACGACATCCAGTCCGACGCCACGGCCTGAAATCTGAGTGACTTGATCGGCTGTACTTAAACCAGGATGGAAAATCAGCTGTAAAATATCTTGATGTTCTAATACTTGCTCTGGATTAATCAAACCAGACATTAACGCCTTTTGACGAACCTTCTCGATATCAATACCTTGCCCATCATCCTTAAATGTAACTACAACATCTGTACCTTGACGATGAATATTGAGTTCAATGCGTCCAGTTTCTGGTTTTTTAGCTTGTTCACGTTGCGCACGGTCTTCTAATCCATGGTCAATTGCATTTCTAAGCATGTGCTCAAGTGGCGTAACCAAACGTTCTAACATTGTCCGGTCCAGCTCGCCTTCTGTATTATTAACAAAAAGCTCCGCTGGTCGATTTAACGTGGTAGAAGTCTGCCTCACAATTCTTTGCAGACGAGGCAATAATCGAGAAAATGGTACTAAGCGTGTTCGCATAAGACCTTCTTGAATTTCAGCCTGAATACGCGATTGCTGTACCAATAAACCTTCAGTGTCTCTGATCTTTTCAGATAATGTATTTTTAAAATCTACTAAATCCGATGCAGACTCGGCAAGAGACTTTGATAACTGATTTAATGAAGAATATTGGTCCATCTCTAAAGGATCAAATTCCGTATAACGTGAGTTCTCAATACCGTGCTTTGCAATAATTTGGGTTTCCAATTCACCTTCCATTCGACGCAACTGATCTGCAAGTCGCTGAATAGCCAATTCCATTTCCGCTAAGGTATGACCAAATTGGCTTAAATCCATTTCAATTCGCGAACGGTTAATCGAATTTTCACCAGACAGATCAATCATTTTTTCAATTAAATCTGCCGAGACTCGAATCATCTCATTATTTTGATCAAGGCGTTGTGCTTGTTCCCACTCACCCATCATTGGCGGTGGTTCTGTACCGTCACCTTGCACAAAACTCATTACAGGTTCCGTGCTGAATAGATCAGTTCTAGTTAACTTACTAGGAATTTGAATTGCTCTTTCAATGAACTGGATATTTTCCAGACTTTGTTGTAAACCATCGAAGTGTTGATAATTTTGTTTAAAAATTGCCTCTTTTAACCAGACAATTGCACTCTCTAATAAGTTGTCATAAATATTTGAGCTGAAATGATGAAGCGCAAATTGTTCAAAAGCATTCTCAAGTTGATAAGCAATCGCTTGCACGGTTTCAAGTCCCAGCATACGGGAACCGCCTTTCAAGCTGTGCACTGCTCTTTGTAGTTGAAGCAAGATACTACGGTTAGTACGTTGCTCGAACCATTGTTTTAATAAGTGATCGGCCATTTCTAATAGTTCGGCCGCTTCCTCCATGAATGTCTGCTCGACAACAGTATTAATATCTTGATCTGGGATACTCTCTGTATGATCGTGATCAGCATAAAGAACTTGTAATTCGGTTTGCTCAACAAGTTGATTATTAGACTTAGCAATCTGCTCAGAAGCAGAAGTTAACTCACTGAGGTTTAACGCCGTATTATTTATCGCTTCTTGTTGTAATACTTCAAAATTTAATTCAGGTATAACATACGTTTCAGGTTCTGTTTTGCTCTCTTTAATATGAGAATCAAATACCTGACCTGCATTTTTAAGTGCTTGAATAGTATGAGAAGCAGCATAATCTAGGTGCTGTTCACGCACTATTTGAAGACGGTCAGCCAAGTCATCTTGAACTAGTCGAATAAAATCAATGAGAGCAGACGAAACTATCAACTGTTTTTGAATTAAACGCTCATAAATACTTTCTAACTCATGTGCAATTAAACCAATATAAGTTGCCTGAATCATATTTGCCCCACCTTTTAAGGTATGCAAATAACGCATCAGATTATTGAGAGCGGCAAAGTTTTCTTGATCATTAACCCAAAGATTAAGATCTGTATCCATTCCCTCAAGCAACTCACCGGCTTCTTCAAGAAAAATATCTAAAAGATCTGGATCAAAATGACGGTTTACATGCTCAGACGAAATAAACTGTCGATCTAGTTGTACACTCTGTCCTATGGTGACCTGATCAGTGAATACATTTTCTATGAGAGGTTCATTCGCCGTTTGTTCAACTTCAGCATTAAACAATGGTTCAAAAACGTCTTGATGAGTTTCTAATGATTCGGAATTAAGATTTGGAATATATTGAGTATATAGTTTTAGCTCATCCAAGACATTTTGGTGTTGCTCGATGATACTTACTCTTTGTCCCGCAGCTAATGCATCAAATAACTGAATTAATTGTTGGTGCGCTTTTTGATAAATTTCAAAAATATAATCTGATTGCAATAAATCAGGTCGATCAAGCAATATGTCGTAGCTTTCTTTCAACTGGTTAGTATATTCATATAAACCAATCATTGCCTGCGACTGAGTATGTTGCAGCAAAACATCTGCTTGTTCACTTAAACGTTCAAGATAATGAGGAAACTCTGTACGTATTCCCTTCTCAAAGTCTAATTCCGCATCAAGTAATTCAGCAACATCTAGCTGTAATAGCTGAGACACTAAACCATGTGGAGGCATGAGTGGGCTCGAATGCTCACCATGCTGCTCCATGTAAGCATCCCAAACCTGATTAAATTTTTGTAGATCAGATTCCAATTGCTCAGTAGAGCAATGTGCAGCCAATAGATCTAAACTATTTCGAATAAACTGACGATAATCACGGAGTAATGAAACTTCTTCTGAATGAGAAGAAAGCTCTTCTTGTAATAGTATTTTAAATAAATGCTCAACTTTGGTACTAGCTTCAAAGATTGGTTCTACATGAGCCATGGCAGAGCTGCCACGTAATGTATGTAACGCACGTATTAGAGCATTATAACTTTCATGCTGATGTATTTCTTTTTCCAAAAACTGATCAATTGTCGCTAAGTGCTCTTCTGCTTCTTCCATAAATAAAATTAAGGTTTCAGCAAGAGTCTGTTCAGTTTCTATAGCAACTTCTGGAGTCAAAATAGTTAAAACTTCTGTAGATTCTGGTTCTAAGTCATTCGCTTCTAAACCAGTTTGAGTTTCAGCAGTAAGAATATCTGATAATAATAAAAGTTCGTCTAACGCGGGTTCTATACTTTGCTGTTGCTGTAATTGTTGTCCCAATAAAATTAGGGGCCTAAAGTCTAGGGTATGATTTTTTTTAGATTTGAAGTCATCTACTAACTTAAAGAAATAGAACTTAAATACCAACTGAACATATTGTTGGATGTCAGGAGTTAATCCGAGACTCTGATTGATTACCCGATTAAGCGTATCTTCCACAGTCCAAGCAAGCTCAGCAGAAGATTTGGCCCCAATCATTCGCCCTGAACCTTTCAATGTATGAAAATGACGGCGGATTTCAGTAAGCGTAGCAACATTTTCAGATTGCATCCATTCGTGAATCAAAGATTGTAATTCAACAAAAATTTCTTCAATTTCTTCGACAAATATTTCAAGAAATTCATCATCTTGTTGAGAGTAGCTATCTTCCGGTAGCATCATTGCTTCAGTTAAAGTTTTTAATATTTCTTTCATAGCAAAGGCTTCTTTTGCTTGTCTCCTAAATGGAGAAAAACGACAGAGTCAACACCAGAAAAATAGCTGTTTCCCCAATATTTATCTGGTGTTGTTAATACTTTTTAGAAGAATAGCGGTACTGAAACAGCTATTCTCATCCCCAATTTAATCAGGTAATTTAAAGTCCGTTACCGATTCACGTAATGACTCTGCCATGTTTGCTAGTTCAGAAACAGAGCGTGCTGTATCAAAGGTTGCAGTTGTCGTTTGTGAAGTAATTTCTTGTACGACTGTCATGGTGGTCGCAATATGGCTGGCAGATGCAGATTGAAGTTTTGCTGCATCAGAAATGCTGGCAATTAAGTTTGCCAAGTCACCCGATACTTTTTGAATTTCATCCAAGGCAATACCCGCGTCTTTTGCCAAGTTTGCACCACGCACAACTTCAGTGGTGGTTTGTTCCATCGAAATAACAGCTTCATTTGTATCAGTCTGAATTGTTTTAACCAGAGTTTCGATCTGTTTAGTTGCCGATGCAGAACGCTCTGCAAGACGCTGTACTTCGTCAGCAACTACGGCGAAACCACGGCCTGCTTCACCAGCCATAGATGCTTGAATTGCTGCGTTTAATGCAAGAATGTTAGTTTGGTCGGCAATATCGTTAATGAGCGATACGATGTTACCAATTTCTTGTGAAGACTCACCCAATCGCTTAATACGTTTAGACGTTTCTTGAATCTGTTCACGGATTGTGTCCATACCTTCAATTGAACGGTTTACCACTTGCGCACCATTAGAGGCAATTTGTACCGAACGCTCTGCTACCTCAGCAGATTCAGATGCATTTGAAGATACTTGGTCAATCGATTGCGCCATTTCATTCATTGCTGTTGATGCACCAGCAATTTCTTGAGCCTGATGCTCAGACGCCTCTGCTAATTGGTTCGTAATACTCTGCGTATCTTGTGTATAGCGAGCAACTTCTTGAGAGGTTTCATGAATACGTGATACAAGGTCACGTAGTTGGTCAATCGCAAAGTTAATCGAGTCGGCAATTGCTCCCGTAAAATCCTCAGATACAGTTGCATATGAACGTAAGTCACCATCTGCAAGATCGGCGATTTCATCAAGTAAACGTAAAATCGCGTTTTGGTTACGGTCATATTCGTCTTGTAATCGAGTAACACGTTGCTTATCCATCACACTACGTAATGTGATCAATTTAAATACAGAGAAGATTAAGCCTGCTAAAGAACTGATTAGCACCGCACCTAACAATAAAGTAAGCCAGTTCTTTCTTGCTACATCAGATAAATGCCCCAAGTTATCTAACATCACATCTGATTTAGAGAAGATCTGAGAAGATGCCTGACGAACATTGACAATCTGGTTACCATTTTTTAATACCGTGGCAGCAGCAGATTTTAAGACTTTGTCATATTCAGATTTAATACTTTCTAATGATTCACGTAAAGCCGGATCAGCAATACGATCAACACCCAATTCAGCATTACCATTAAGTTCAGCATTTAAATACGTACCAAACGTATCAATGTCTACACCAAAATCGCTAGTCGATACATTGCCATCGGTACCACTTAATACCGAGTTAATAGAACGTAAAATACGTTCGGCAATAAATACCTGGTTTTTAGCAATAATTACCTGACTACTTGGCAAACCTTGACGCGCCATTTGGTCAACCATCAAGTTATATTCTGCCTGAATCTCAGGGACGGTTTCGCTAATAGAGATGTTGGTGTCATATAACTGGTTAAGGACTTTTTGATGTGCTGAAATCAAATCGATGTTTTTTGAAAGTTCAGTCCACATAACTTGAACTTTTTGATATTCATCAGTCGATTTACCGTGAATATTTTCAATCTCAAGTAAGTTTTCATTAAAGTCTTTTTGAGACTGCTGTAGCTTGGTGATTGCCTCTTGAGAGCCAGACTCAGTTGCTTCAGTTGCTTGTTTAGAAATCGTTTGAGATAACAAACGCAACTCACCGAGACTTCGAATTAACTGGTTATGACGTGGAACGTTATAGAACAGATAGGCTAGAGAAACTAATGCAAGCACAAAACATAAAAGTGCTGCATATAGGATTGGCTTGGACTTTTCACTTTCCCCAAATAAACTGGCAAACTGCTCAATTTTTGACTGGATTGTTGCAATAAAATTGACACCCGATTTTTCGGACGCAACCCGACTGCTGCCTTTCTTTTTAAGCTTAAAGCCCATAGCTTTTCCCCAGAAAAATACTCTGTTTTCACAGCGTAAAAATTAGTTTATAAATTTTGTCGATGCATTCATGTAATGTGGGTTTTGCAATAAACGACTAAATAAAAAGACATGCCAATGCTGGTTATGTTGATGAAAATAACCTTGGCAATATTCTTTTAGATTTTCCTCTAAGTCTAAGCTTTGAGAAAAAAAGCTTTTTTTATTAAAGTGCTGAATCCCCAAAACCTGATCCACGACCAACCCCACATACTGGTCGCGATGGCTAATACACAATACTTTTTGAGTTGACGAAAATGAACTTCGTTGCCCTAAAATAAAATGCGCCAAATCAGACACTGAAAGTAATCTTCCTCGAATATTTGCCAATCCCTTTACCCAACTTTGGGTATTTGGAACAGGTGTATATTTTGGCGGATAGATTACTTCTGACACTTCCCCAAGTGGTGCGACGAAGTATTGCCCTCTCATTTCAAAAGCAATTCCTGACCATCGCTGTGCTTCATTTTGAACTGAAGCGTAATTCTTATTACCCCGTTTAGACAAACGAAGTAACTCGATAAATCCATTCGCTGCCATACTCGATCCTATAAAACGGGTACAAAATGCCCGTTATTTATGTTTTTATGGATGGATGAGTTAATTTAGAAATTGTTTAATTACATCAATCAATTGATTCTCTTCGATTGGCTTAATCAAATAATCGATTGCACCTTGACGCTTGCCCCATACACGGTCAGTTGCCTGATCTTTAGTACTCACAATAACAACAGGGATATGCTTAGTGTCTTCATCACGAGTAATCTGACGTGTTGCCTGAAAACCATTTACACCCGGCATTACAACATCCATCAATACAAGATCTGGTTGCTCTGCTTTTGCAAGAGTTACACCATCTGCACCATTTGATGCTTCAAGCACGTCATAACCATGTTTGGTTAGGATCTCTTTAAAACGGAAAGTTTCTGTTGGTGAATCATCTACAATGAGAATACGTGCCATTTTTTTGCCCTCAAATTATTGTTTATGAACTTACATGATTACGAATCGCGTTTAACAATTCATCTTTGCTAAAAGGTTTCGTCAAGTATTCATCTGAACCTACCACACGCCCTTTTGCCTGATCAAATAAACCATCTTTACTAGAGAGCATGATAACGGGAATATTCTGATAATTTTGAGAGTTTTTTATCAAAGCACAAGTTTGATAACCATCTAAACGAGGCATCATGATATCGACAAAAACAATATCCGGATTTGCTTCTGCAATTTTGGACAAAGCTTCAAATCCATCCACAGCAGTAATCACTTCACAGCCTTCACGCTGTAATAAGGTTTCCGCTGTACGGCGAATGGTTTTTGAGTCATCAATCACCATTACTTTCAGATTTTGGAATGCATCTTCCATTTAATCTTCCATCCCCATAAAAATAAAATATAAATGCAATTTAACTTAAATTTGTTTTTACACATTTATACGCATTTTTAACATATCTCACGTTCTATTTTCAATGAGGCATTTTTGTCTACTTTCTCATTTATAAACAATAACTTTTAACCTCATCACACTTTAATTAAAATTATCATTTTTTTTATAATGACTATATTTTTATTCAGCTAAATAATAATTAATATAATGAAGATTAAATATTTAAAAATAAGCGACTTAGCTATCTTTTTTGGGGATTTTCAATGAATGACAGGATGAAATATGCCTTTTACAGGAACTGTTTGTCTGTATCTATAGGCATTATTTCCTTCGGATCACTCTTTTTCTTACCCTCTAGTGTTGCTATTGCCGGCACACCTAAAGCGGTTTGGTATCGTTATTATGACCAACATGGTATTGCCAATATTAGTACATCGGTCACACCTGCTCATATTCGTTATGGTTATGAAGCTCTAGATCGTAATATGCAAGTAATAAAAAGAAACCACTCTTATAATGCTGAAGCTGATTTAAATCAATCGAGTCAACGGGCATTATTGGCGCGACATAAAGAACAAGATATCAAATTAAAAAAAGCTTATAGCAATAGTAAGACAGCTTCGATTAAAAGAGATCAGGCATTAGTGTCTATAAAAAAGCAAATTAATTATCAGCAGGAACAACTTAATCAATTACAACAAGACAAAATTTTATTTAAGCGTCAGGAAATGGAGTATTTCAGAAAAGGAGAACCGATTCCTGAGCGTCATAAGGCTTTGATTGAAAACAATCTAAATAATATTAATCGGGTTAAACAAACACTTGAAACACTTTCCAAGACCTATAACCGAACCAACAATGAGTATGAAAATATTATCGATCGTTTAAAAAAGCTTGAATAACTGCAAAGGTTTATCAAGAATAGGGGGCAAAATAAAATTTGAATTATAGGATGATGCTGTATGCACACGATGCATCTCACCCCTTCTACTTTTTTTAAACTGAGTATTATTAGTTTATGTTTAATTTTAGCTGCATGTAATCAGCAAGAAACAACTCAAACCTCAGCCTCAGCTCCTGTAAAAATTGAGCTTATTCCTCAAGATCTTATTGCAGTTAAAGAAGGAGCTCTTGATTCTCAAACTGCATTTACAGGAACTATTCGTGCGGTTCAGCAAAGTTCCATTCAGGCGCAAGTAAGCGCAACAGCGACGAATGTCACTGCAAATGTCGGCCAACAGGTACAAAAAGGTCAAGTTCTGGTGAGATTGAATAATCAGGACAATGTTGCACGATTAGCGCAAGCACGCGCCAACCTTGCATCAGCTCAGTCACAAGCTGAACTTGCTCGTAATTTGATGAACCGAAAACAAAGATTATTTAATCAGGGTTTTATTGCTCGTGTCGAGTTTGAACAAAGTCAGGTTGACTATAAAGGCCAGCTTGAAAGTGTAAAAGCACAACAAGCCAATGTTGATATTGCTAAAAAAGCGGATCAAGACGGAATTATTACTAGTCCAATTTCAGGTGTGATTACTAAACGCCAAGTTGAACCTGGTCAAACTGTTTCAGTTGGACAAACACTATTTGAAATCGTAAATCCTGATCAACTTGAAATACAGGCCAAGTTGCCAATTGAACAGCAATCTGCGCTTAAGATAGGTAGCAACATTCAATATCAAATTCAGGGCAATTCAAAACAATTAAATGCAACGCTAACTCGCATTTCACCTGTTGCAGATCAAGATAGTCGACAAATTGAGTTCTTTGCTGCTCCTAAAGAAAAAATTGACTCGTTAAGTATTGGAGCTTTCATTAATGGAAACATTTTGCGCAATGACACTCATCAAGGCCAAACTATTCCTTTAGACAGCATTCAAAATATACAACATGACCCGTTTGTATGGGTGATACGCAATCACACCATTCAAAAAGTTAAACTTCGGGTGGTTGAACAGCGTTATAACAACAATATTGCTTTAGTCGAAGGTTTACAAAGCACAGATCTGGTCAGCCGTATTCAATTTGAAGATTCCGACATTAATAAAAAAGTGACGGTTACAACCGACAAAAATAAATAAGGTAGCAAATAGCGTATGTGGTTTACTCGAATCAGTGTGAAATACCCCGTTTTTACCATTATGATGATGCTCAGCTTAATGGTACTCGGGTTGGCATCTTGGAAACGTATGACTGTCGAAGAGTTTCCAAATATAGATTTCCCATTCGTAGTAGTCACTACACAATATGCGGGTGCGTCCCCAGAGGCTGTTGAGTCAGATATAACAAAAAAACTTGAAGATCAAATCAATACAATTTCAGGAATTAAACAGATTACCTCACGCTCAAGTGAAGGCCTTTCAATGGTGATTGCCGAGTTTAATCTTGATACTTCTTCGGCGATTGCTGCTCAGGATGTTCGTGACAAAATTGCACCCGTCACAGCGCAGTTCCGTGATGAAATTGATACACCGATTGTGCAACGCTATGACCCCTCTTCTAGCCCAATCATGTCAGTCGTATTTGAATCAAACAGCATGAGTTTGGCGCAATTAAGTTCGTATGTAGATAAAAAAATTGTGCCTCAGCTTAAAACGGTTTCGGGTGTCGGTAATGTGAATTTATTGGGCGACGCTAAACGGCAAATACGAATAAAGGTTATTCCTGCACAATTGCAAAGTTACGGTATTGGTATTGATCAGGTCATTAACACCTTAAAAAATGAAAATATTGAAGTGCCTGCAGGGACCTTACAACAAAAAAACTCTGAACTGGTTGTACAGATTCAATCGAAAGTTATTCATCCCCTTGCATTTGGTGATTTGGTGATTGCCAATAAAAATGGTTCACCCATTTTTTTAAAGCAAGTAGCAACTGTTGAGGACACACAAGCCGAACTACAATCGAGTGCCTTTTATAATGGAAGAACTGCGGTCTCAGTCGATATCTTAAAAAGCTCCGATGCCAATGTAATTAAAGTCGTCGATCAGACTTATCAAACGTTAGAGAAATTAAAAGATCAAATGCCTGCGGGTTTAGATTACAAAGTCGTAGCTGATAGCTCTAAAGGTATTCGCGCTTCAATCAAAGATGTGGTTCGAACCATTATTGAAGGTGCTGCTTTAGCAGTTCTTATTGTTTTACTCTTTTTAGGCTCTTTCCGCTCTACAGTTATTACCGGTTTAACCTTACCGATTACTTTGCTCGGAACCTTAACTTTTATTTGGGCTTTCGGGTTTAGCATTAACATGATGACGCTGTTAGCTTTGTCACTCAGTATTGGTTTACTCATTGATGATGCAATTGTAGTTCGGGAAAATATCGTCCGACATACTGAACTGGGCAAAGACCATGTGACCGCTGCTCTTGAAGGGACAAAAGAAATTGGTTTAGCTGTACTCGCAACCACGCTTACTATTGTGGCAGTCTTTCTACCGGTAGCCTTCATGGGGGGACTGATTGGACGCTTCTTTTATCAATTTGGTGTAACGGTCAGTACGGCTGTTTTAATTTCAATGTTTATTAGCTTTACACTCGATCCAATGCTTTCAGCTCATTGGAAAGATCCTGTAAAGAAAAAAGATAATTGGCTACAACGTTTTTTTAACCATATTTCTAATTTGCTAGATCGGCTTACTCATGTTTATGAAAAGCTATTAAAGCTTGCTCTACGCTTTCGTTTTATTACCGTCATCGTTGCAATCGCTTCATTATTTGCTGCATTAGGGCTATCGAAACTGATTGGAACCGAATTTGTACCTACACCAGATAAAGGTGAAGTCCGTATCCAGTTCGAGACTCCTGTAGACTCTTCTTTAGAATATACTCAAGCCAAATTACATCAGGTCGATCAAATTATTAGACAATTCCCTGATGTGGTTTCCACTTATGGCGTGGTTAACAGTGAAGTAGACTCTGGTAAAAACCATGCTGGTTTAGGAGTGACCTTAAAGCCAAAACAAGAACGTAGCTCAGATCTAAATACACTCAATAATGAGTTCCGTGATCGTTTGCAAACTGTAGCGGGTATTCGAGTAACTTCTGTTGCCGCAGCACAAGACTCTGTCTCTGGCGGACAAAAGCCAATCATGATTTCTATTAAAGGATCTGACCTAAATGAACTACAAAAAATTTCAGATCGCTTTATCGCTGAAATGGAAAAAATTAAAGGCGTAGTTGATTTAGAAAGTTCATTGAAAGAACCCAAACCTACTTTGGGTGTTCATATTAATCGCGTGCTGGCAAGTGATTTGGGCTTATCTGTTTCCCAAATTGCGAATGCCATTCGACCATTAATTGCGGGAGATAATGTCACCACTTGGGAAGACCGTGATGGTGAAACTTATGATGTGAATTTACGTTTAAATGAAAATAAACGTATGCTTCCGCAAGATGTTCAAAATTTATATATCAACTCTAATAAAACCAATGCAGCTGGACAAAATATATTAGTTCCATTGAGTGCAGTCGCAACAACCGAAGAAAAGCTCGGTGCTTCACAAATTAACAGACGTGACCTTGAACGTGAGGTTCTTATTGAGGCGAATACCTCTGGTCGCCCGAGCGGAGATATTGGTCAAGACATCGATAAAATGCAAAAGGCATTTAAGTTACCTGCAGGCTATACATTCGATACTCAAGGAGCAAACGCCGATATGGCTGAATCTGCGGGATACGCTTTAACTGCTATTACCCTATCGATTGTATTTATTTATATCGTGTTAGGTTCTCAGTTCAATAGCTTTATTCATCCCGCAGCAATTATGGCATCTTTACCTTTGTCATTGATTGGTGTTTTTCTTGCCTTATTCCTGTTCCAAAGCACCCTAAATCTGTTTTCGATTATTGGTATTATCATGCTGATGGGGCTTGTCACTAAAAATGCGATTTTGCTGATCGATTTTATTAAGAAAGCGATGGATCAGGGTGTGAGCCGTTATGACGCTATTTTACAAGCTGGTAAGACCCGTTTACGTCCAATTTTGATGACCACAAGTGCTATGGTGATGGGGATGGTTCCCTTAGCTTTAGGTCTCGGCGAAGGCGGTGAGCAAAGCGCACCAATGGCTCATGCGGTTATTGGTGGTGTGATAACCTCTACTCTGTTGACACTTGTGGTTGTACCCGTCATTTTCACTTATCTGGATGACTTGAAAAACTTTATGCTGCGTCAAACACGACGATTCATGTCATAATGCAGCGATTATCGTATAATCTGCGTTTTTATAACGCTTAACTTTTAGGACTTTTTCCATGCGCGCAAGCCGCTTTTTATTTGCAACGTTGAGAGAAACCCCAAATGATGCTGAAGTGATTTCACACCAGCTCATGTTACGTGCGGGGATGATTCGTAAATTGGCATCTGGTTTATATACATGGCTGCCGATGGGAACACGTGTGCTTAAAAAAGTAGATGCGATTGTTCGTGAAGAAATGAACCGTTCAGGCGCAATGGAAGTATTCATGCCCGTGACTCAACCCGCAAGTCTTTGGGAAGAATCAGGTCGATATGAACAATATGGCCCTGAATTATTACGTTTTAAAGATCGTCATACGAACCCATTTGTACTTGGGCCAACGCATGAAGAAGTTATTACTGATATGGCGCGTAACGAATTAAAAAGTTATAAGCAGCTTCCTGTAAATTTCTATCAAATTCAAACTAAATTCCGTGATGAAATCCGTCCACGTTTTGGTGTAATGCGTTCACGTGAGTTCATCATGAAAGATGCTTATTCTTTCCATGCAACTCAAGAATCATTACAAGAAACTTATGATGTGATGTACGACACTTATAGCCGTATTTTCACTCGCTTAGGTTTGGATTTCCGTCCAGTACAAGCTGATACAGGTTCTATTGGTGGTTCAGCTTCCCACGAATTCCACGTATTGGCTGCTAGTGGTGAAGATGACATCGCATTTTCAACTGAATCTGATTATGCAGCAAACGTTGAAATGGCTGAGGCTGTTTTAGTGGATGAACGTGCAGCACCGACACAAGAATTTAAATTGGTTGAAACGCCAAACCAAAAAACGATTGATGATGTCTGCCAATTCTTAAATGCTGATCCAAAGCAATCTGTTAAAGCATTATTGGTACAAGGCATTGCTGATGAAAAAGGTAATGTTCCTGTCGTTGCTCTATTTGTACGTGGTGACCACGAACTTAATGAGATTAAAGCTGAGAAGCATCCTTTAGTTGCTTCGCCTCTTACTTTTGCAACTGAAGAACAACTTCAAGCATTTGGTTTAACTGCTGGCTTTACTGGTCCACAAGGTTTAGTCGAAAAAGGCTTAACCGTAATTGTTGACCGTGCTGCATCGGTTCTTTCTGACTTCGTTGCTGGTGCAAATGAAGCGGACAAACATGCGGTTGGCGTAAACTGGGAACGTGATGCGCAAATTAGCGAAATTTTTGACTTACGTAATGTGGTTGAAGGCGATCCATCTCCAGATGGCAAAGGTACACTACAAATTAAACGTGGTATCGAAGTAGGTCATATTTTCCAGCTTGGTACTAAATACTCTGAAGCTTTAGGGTGTAAAGTTCTAGGTGAAGATGGCAAACCATTTACAGTAACCATGGGATGCTACGGTATTGGTGTAACACGTGTTGTTGCAGCTGCAATTGAACAAAACTACGATGACAAAGGTATTATCTGGCCTCAAGCCATTGCACCATTTGAAATTGCAATTGTTCCAATGAATGCGCACAAATCACCACGTACTCTTGAAGCAGCAGAGTCTCTGTATGCAGAACTTCAAGCTCAAGGTTTTGACGTATTACTTGATGATCGTAATGAACGCCCAGGCGTTAAATTCTCTGACCTTGAGTTAATGGGTATTCCACACCGTATTGTGATTGGTGAAAAAGGTCTTGATGCGGGTACTTTTGAATATAAAGGTCGCCGCGATGCTGAAGCGAGCAATTTAACTAAAGAAGAACTTTTAGCTAAGTTAGCGCGTTAATAAATACCTAAATAAAAAAGCAGCTTTTCGAAGCTGCTTTTTTTAACTCAATTTTATGCCTGAACGGTTAAGTCTTTGATATTGGTTGATGAACCATTGTTTTTAACCGACTCGATTCCTTTATCTCGTGAAGCTTCACTTGCATAGAATTGACTCGTGCCAATAATTTGATGATTTGCAGCTTTTAAATTGAAATAAGGTTTCCCATTCTTTGCAGTTAAACGCTCATATCGGGCGTCATCACCACTGTTTTTCTGAATTGACTCAATACCATTTACAGCAGAAGCTTTTGCCTTATATAGCTCACTATTTAAAATAGGTTCACCATTTCCTGCCTTCAAAATAAAACGATATTGACCATCACTCGCTTGTGAAATTTCGTACCATCCTGCCATAAAAACCTCATTTTTTTGTTGGTGTGGGTATGACTTTCGTTATTATTCTGGACGAAAGTTATTTGTTATTAATGACAATATAAAGGCGTAAATATTCCTTGAACAGTCCATTTTTTATACTTTTTCGTAATAAAATTATAATGATGTTAGGAATTTAAAAAGCAGAGATATAGACATATATCTCTGCTGAAATGTAATAATAATTAACAGTTTAAGCTTTTTTTACAAATTCAGATTTTAGCTTCATCTGACCAATACCATCAATTTTGCAATCAATATTGTGGCCATCACTTGCATCTGGAACTAAACGAATCGTTTTTACCTTTGTCCCTACTTTAACGACTGAAGATGAACCTTTAATTTTTAAGTCTTTAATTACAGTGACGCTATCACCATCTGCCAAGACATTTCCATTTGCATCTTTAATAATTTCTTGTTCTTCAGTTGCTGATGCTTCTCCTTCTTTCCACTCATGTGAACATTCAGGACAAATCAATAAGTCGCCATCTTGGTAAGTATATTCTGATTGGCATTTTGGGCAGTTTGGCAAAGACATGAAAAAAATCTCAAAAAGTATATTATGCGAGATATGACTCATTTTTTAAAGTTTTAAATAAGAGACTTTTACCAAAAAAAAATTTATATATTCATTTTAAGTTTTTACTTAATAAATATTCTTTCAAAATAATTGCGTGATTGTTTTCAACATCTTTGGCTGAATATAAAAGTGTGATCGTATTCTTCAATGCGATTTGTTGTAGCTCTTGAACTGCGGAATTGGTCTCAAGCTCTTTTAAATAGCGCTGTTTAAACTCTTGCCAATGATCTGGTGTTGCAGCATGGAACCACTTTCTAAGTTCAGTTGAAGGAGCCACTTCTTTTAGCCACAAATCCAAGTGGGCATTCTCTTTACTAATTCCCCTGCTCCATAGGCGGTCAACCAAAATTCGCTTACCGTCACTAGAGTCGGCCTTTTCATAAATTCTTTTAATATGTATATCCATTTCTGACACCTACTCAGCTCAATCTAAATATCATTGGCTTAATCATCACATTGATTTGCCTTCCTCTACAATCTAAATCTTTTGCGCTAAATATTATCTCAATTTGCCATTACTGATTAATTCAGGCATATAAATTGCTTTTGAATTTTTCATTATTTTATCAAATGGTAAAAAATGAAATATTATATTTATCCGTGTTCATCTCAAAAAGACGCCCCTTATTTGATTTTCTCATCTGGCTTAGGTGGTCATGCTAGTTTTTGGAACCCACAACTTGAATCGTTGAGTACGCATTTCAACATCGTGACTTATGACCAAGAAGGCTGTCACCAAGACAGTGCTTTATTACCTGCACACTACCATATATGTGACATGGCAAATCAAGTACTACACTTATTAGAACATCTTCAAATTCATGAGTTTCATATGATCGGGCATGCTTTGGGTGGCATCATCGGAATGGAACTCGCAAAGCAACTAAAATCTAGCTCAATTACCATGCTCAGCCTGACACTGATTAATGCGTGGGATGAACTAGATGCGCATACACAAAAATGTTTTGATGCCCGTATCGCATTGTTAGCCTCTGCGGGTGCTGAAGCCTATGTACGTGCACAGGCATTATTTTTGTATCCTCCAGCATGGATTTCTCAAAATCATAGCCACATTAAAAGTACCGAAGATATTCAGCTCCAAGGTTTTCCGCCCAAGACAAATGTATTTGCACGACTCAAAGCATTGATGCGCTTTCAATTACAAGCAGAGCACTTACAAGCATTGCAAGACACTGCAATTCATATCGTTGCCAATCAAGATGATTTTTTAGTTCCAGCACATAAATCACAAGATATTTTTACCAAACTTGGTCATGGTCAACTCTGCATTTTACCCTCTGGTGCCCATGCTTCCACAGTGACCGAATCTCAACAACTAAATCAAACTTTCATTCAATTTTTCCATAGCATTAAGGCCTTATCATGAATGCAAAAATATTAAATATGTTAGATCAACTCTTTTTAGAAGCTAGAACCCACAGCACGTGGTTAGATAAAGCCGTCAGCCCCGAGCAAATTCAACAAATTTATGATCTGGTCAAAATGGCGCCAACTTCTGCCAACTGTAGTCCTGCTCGTTTTGTATTTTTAACAACACCTGAAGCTAAACAAAAACTCAAGCCAGCATTGTCGTCTGGCAATGTAGAAAAGACGATGACAGCTCCTGTCACTGTTTTGGTTGCAACCGATGCAAAATTTTATGACAAACTGCCAGAACTATTTCCGTATGCTGATGCAAAATCATGGTTTACATCAAGTGAAGCCGAAGCACATGAAACTGCCTTTCGTAATAGTTCATTGCAAGCTGCATATTTAATTATGGCATGCCGTAGTTTAGGTTTAGATACTGGTCCAATGTCTGGTTTTGATGCGAAACAAGTTGATGAGCTATTTTTTGCAGGGACAAATCATCATATTAATCTTATCATTAACATCGGCTATGGCGACCCTCAGAAAGTTTATACACGCCTTCCCCGTTTAAATTTTGAGGAGGCTTGTCGAGTGGAATGAGTTAAGTCCATAACACCCTCTTCAATCTCAAAAGAGAAATACCTTAGTCCTACACGGCGACTTCAATGTCGCCTTTTTTTGTTCTGCTGCTTTATAAAATTGGATGTCATACACACTCCAAAAGCAAAATTGATCAAATGATGCACAATGAAGCAAGTTAGTTCCTCCTTGGTGCATAATTGCATTATTTTTTACCATTCGATAAAAATTATACCAAACAATAAATTCAAAACATTGATAAATATATAAATATTAAAGTTGGCACGAGCTATGCATTATTAAAAATACAAACAAATACTGAAAATTATATCGTTTATAGCTTTCAGTTCAGCTTCCTAAACTCACGATGGGGAATCAAGATGAAGATCGGCGTTTTTTGTCCAATTGGAAATAATGGCTGGCTGCTTTCAGAAAATGCACCGCAATATAAACCTACCTTTGAGTTAAACAAACAAATTGTACAACGTGCTGAACACTACGGTTTTGACTTTGCCCTTTCCATGATTAAGTTGCGTGGTTTTGGCGGAAAAACTGAGTTTTGGGACTATAACCTTGAAACATTTACCCTCATGGCAGGTCTCGCTGCTGTCACCAGTAAAATCCAAATTTATGCAACCGCTGCAACACTAGTCATGCCTCCTGCAATTGTGGCACGTATGGCATCGACCATAGATTCGATTTCCAACGGTCGCTTTGGACTGAACGTCGTGACCGGATGGCAAATGCCTGAATATTCCCAAATGGGTATGTGGCCCGGCGATGAATATTTTGCTAAACGCTATGATTACTTATCTGAATATGTCGAAGTTTTGCGTGAACTTTGGGCAACCGGAAAATCAGACCTAAAAGGCGAGTTCTTCCAGATGAATGATTGTCAGGTCAAACCACAGCCTCAAGCTGATATGAAAATTATCTGTGCAGGACAATCAGATGCTGGTTTAGCTTTTTCCGCAAAATATGCTGACTACAACTTTGTTTTCGGAAAAGGTTTAAACACACCGACAGCCTATGCCGAAATAAATGATCGCTTAAAAGCTCAAACTGACAAAACTGGACGCAATGTACAGACCTATGTGTTGTTTATGGTAATTGCTGCCGAAACAGATGAAGCTGCAAGGCAGAAGTGGCAACACTATAACGACGGTGCGGACATGGAAGCTATTCGTTGGCTACAAGACCAAGGTGCAAAAGATAAAGTGTCTGGCACTGACACCAATATTCGCCATATGGCCTCTAGCGTTTCTCCCGTCAATATCAATATGGGCACCATTGTTGGCTCTTTTAAAAATGTCGCAAAAATGCTCGATCAAATTTCCGAGATTAAAGGGACAGAGGGAATTTTGTTGACCTTTGATGACTTTTTACAAGGCGTAGAAGATTTTGGTCAACGCATTCAACCGCTCATGAAATGTCGTGAAAGTGTCGTTCCCGAACTGGCAGAGCAAGCCGCACCAACTGTTTTGGAGAAAAGCGCATGAATGAAATGTCTAATATTGTATGTGCAGAATTCACGGCACAGATTGGTACAGGCAAAGTGTTGAAAGCCGAACCTGAACATATTCAATTAGCAGCAGAACAAACTGCGCTTATTGTGATTGATATGCAAAATGCCTACACCTCTTTAGGTGGGTATTTAGATTTAGCAGGTTTTGATGTCTCAAAGACTAAACCCGTAGTCGAAAATATTAAAAAGGCGATTGATGCTGCACACAGTGCAGGGATTCAGGTCATCTATTTTCAAAATGGCTGGGATAAAAACTACGTCGAAGCTGGTGGTCTAGGCTCACCAAATTTTCATAAATCCAATGCCTTAAAAACCATGCGTAAACGCCCCGAATTACAAGGCCAACTTTTATCTAAAGGCGGTTGGGACTTTGCTTTAATTGATGAGTTACAACCTCTTCCACAAGACATCATTATTGAAAAGCCACGTTATAGCGGTTTCTTTAACACAGCGCTCGACAGCATTTTACGTGCTCGTGGCATTCGTAATTTGGTCTTTGTAGGTATTGCCACCAATGTCTGTGTCGAGTCGACCTTACGTGATGGTTTCTTTTTGGAATATTTCGGTGTTGCACTTAAAGATGCTTGCTATCAAGCCGGACCTCAAGAGGCTCATGACACAGCCCTATATAACATTAAAACTTTTTTTGGCTGGGTATCTGACACCAATAGTTTTATTGAAACCTTTAGTTCGGCATCAACATTGCTACAGCAATCTGCCTAATTCATACATTTAATTTTATCTAAAATTTTTGATTTGGAGCATCTTATGTCTAAACAAGTTGTTATTCCTGAAGGAACATCGGCACCACTTGCACCCTATGTTCCTGCAACCAAAGCAGACAATATTGTGTATGTCTCAGGCACATTAGCTTTTGATGAAAATAATAATGTGGTTTGTATTGGTGATGCTGCAGGACAGACTCGCCATATTTTAGAAACAATCAAAAAAGTGATTGAAACTGCGGGTGGCACCATGGATGACGTAACGTTCAATTCCATTTTCATTAAAGATTGGGCGGACTATACCGCAGTGAATACGGTATATGCAGAATATTTTCCGGGTGACAAACCTGCTCGCTTTTGTATCCAGTGCGGCTTGGTGAAACCCGATGCCTTAATTGAAATTGCATCGATTGCCCATGTGGGATAAACGATGTCACTGATAAAAACCTTCAGCATCATAACTGATGTGATGTTTTAGCCTCGATTCATTGTAATGATCATGCATTGGGGTTGGAGAGCAATCATGCAAAAAAGAGAAGAGAAACAGGTTTTAACTCCATCTGCTATTCAGCAGGCTCAAACATGCTCAACACACTTAGAAGTAGATCAGCATACTTTTAGACAAGGCATGGCAAATCTTGGAGCAGCAGTGAATGTCATCACGACAGATGGACCTGCGGGACAGGCTGGCTTTACAGCCTCCGCTGTATGTAGCGTAACCGATACACCACCGACACTATTGGTTTGTCTCAATCGCTCAGCATCTGTGTTTAATACTTTTAAACAAAACGAGGTGCTTTGTGTCAATACTTTAGCTGCCCATCAAAGTACGCTATCTACAATATTCGGCGGAAAAACACCAATGCCAGAACGCTTTGCCCATGGGGAATGGAGCAAGCTACTCACTGGTTCTCCGATTTTGAATGAGGCCTTGGTGTCATTTGATTGTGAAATTGTACAAAGCATGAGTATCGGTAGTCATGACGTCTTGTTTTGTGCAGTCAAAGCAATGAAACACCAAAGTGGACTTAATGCACTTATGTACTTCAACCGCAGTTATTGCGAATTACAAACAGCATGCTAATGCAGATAAAAAATGAAAAAGAGGATCTGTTATGCGAACAAAAGAATCTTGGTTTCCTAAATTTAAGCCGCACACAGGTAATTTAGAAACTCCCGTACAAATTGATGAATATCTCCCTCCCGGTAAAAGTATTGTTTTGGGGTTACAACATGCTTTTGCTATGTTCGGAGCAACTGTTTTAGCTCCGTTACTCATGGGCTTTGATCCGAACCTCACCATTTTTATTACTGGTATTGGCACCATCTTGTTCTTTTTAATTACAGGTGGGCGTATGCCTAGCTATCTCGGATCAAGTTTCGCCTTTATTGGTGCAGTCGCTGCAGCCACAAGCTATGCAGGGGTTGGATCAAATCCCAATTTAGCTGTGGCGCTGGGCGGTACAATCATTTGCGGTTTGATTTATGCATGCATCGGTTTAATTGTCATGAAAACTGGAACTGCATGGATTGAAAAACTCATGCCACCCGTGGTCACTGGTGCAATTGTCATGATTATTGGTTTAAACCTTGCACCTGTAACAATCAAAAGCGTTTCGACAAATAGCTTTGACACGTGGATGGCAGTCATTACCATTTTATGCATTAGTGCCGTTGCTGTTTTTACAAGAGGTATGATTCGCCGCCTTCTATTACTCATCGGGCTCATCAGTGCTTATTTTATTTATTTCCTACTCACTAATATCTTAGGGTTAGGCAAACCCATCGATTTTAATGCAATCAGTCAAGCTGCATGGTTTGGCCTACCAACTTTTCACTCACCTGTTTTTAGTGTCAAAGCTATTTTATTGATTGCACCTGTTGCGCTTATTTTAGTCGCTGAAAACTTGGGACATTTTAAAGCGGTTTCTGCCATGACAGAACGTAATTTATCACCATATATGGGGCGTGCTTTTTTTGCAGACGGTATCTGTACAAGTTTATCAGCTTCTGTTGGTGGTACAGGCATGACGACTTATGCTGAAAATATTGGAGTAATGGCTGTAACTAAAGTCTATTCAACGACTATTTTTGTGATTGCGGGACTATTTGCAATTCTACTCGGTCTATCTCCTAAATTTGGAGCAATCATTAGTACCATCCCTGTTGCTCTATTAGGCGGTGCGTCCATTGTTGTCTTTGGCTTAATTACTGTAGCTGGAGCAAAAATTTGGATCGATAACAAAGTTGATTTCACCAAAAATAGTACTTTAATCATTGCAGCAGTCAGCCTGATTATGGGTGCTGGTAATTTAAGTCTACATATTGGGCCATTTGACCTAGGGGGTATTGGAACTGCGACACTTGCAGCAATTGTGCTTAACCTATTACTCAACAGAACGGAAAAATCCGAAAGCCAATCTATTGAAAAATCAGTAGAACCGCTTAATTCTGTCCCACATCTCTAGTTCTGGAGAAACTCCTTGATTCAAAGTGTTTCATTTATCGGTTTAGGTGCAATGGGATGGCACATGGCTTCCCATTTAACCCAAGTATGCAGCCAAGTCTATGTTTGGAATCGTACTTTTGCTAAAGCAAAGCAACATGAACAAACCTTTGGTACGCAGGCTGTAGACCTGACACAAGCTCTACAAGCAGATATTATCTTTTCATGCCTACCGACTAGCCAAGATGTAGAAAATTTAATTGCGGATTCTCAACTAAAACAAGGCTGTATTTGGGTGGATTGCACTAGCGGTGTGCCAGAGACTGCAAGAAAACTCAGCCAACAGCTCAAAGTAAATGGAGTTGATTATTTAGATGCACCAGTTTCAGGACAAACGATTGGAGCTGAACGAGGAACTCTCACGGTAATGGTCGGAGGTGACGAGTCTGCTTTTAAAAGAGCAAAACCAATCATTCAAGCATTTGCTAATTTAGTTGAATATGTCGGCGAAAGTGGTGCTGCCTTTGCAGTAAAAGCCATCAATAACACATTAATGGCAACACATCTTTGGGCGTTGGCAGAGGGATTAAGTATCCTTAAATCTCAAGGCGTAAATTTACACTCCGCAATGAACTGTATTAACCACTCTAGTGGCAAAAGTAATGTTTCAGAACATATCATGATGCAACGTATTTTAAACCGCAAATTTGAAAAAACTTTTGCATTAGATTTATTACAAAAGGATATTGGAATTGCACTAAATCTCGTTACTCAAAATAATTTGGAACTTCCAGCTTTTAGTCTTATTCAGCAACAGTTTAATCAGGTTTCCAAACCCGATGCACAACAAGTCGATTTTTCAGCCATAGTTAAGCTATTGGAACAACAAAACCAACTAGAACTATGTTAAGAGTAGGTCATACGACCTACTCTTTTTTATAAGAAAAGCAGAGTAACTTTATTGATCTGGAATTTCAGCTTCAATCAATAAGGTAAGCAAAGATAGGGATTCTTGCCACCCTAAATAGCAGGCTTCCACAGGAATAACTTCAGGTATTCCTTCTTGCGTAATATGCACTTCTGTACCTACCAATACGCTTTTTAATGTAATAGTAACCTGCATAGTCCCGGGTAAATTTGGGTCATCGAATTGATCGTTGTAGCGAATTAGTTCATTTGGAACTAATTCCACATATGTTCCGCCAAAAGCATGGGTTGAACCTGTTGAAAAATTGGTAAAACTCATTTTGTATGAGCCACCAACATTTGCATCAAAACTATGAACTTTCGCAGTAAAACCGTGGGGCGGTAACCACTTGACTAAAGCATCTGGATCTAAAAATGCACGATAGACTCGCTCGGCTGGTGCCTTAAACACGCGATGAAATTTCACTGTACCTGTTGCCATCATATTCTCCTTATTTTAATTTCCTTAAAATTATTGAAATTATGGCTATTAGCTTAAACCTTCCGATTTATCCGAACGTATATTTTTGGTGTTTTTTTAAACAAAAAAGCCAGCTTCAGGACAAACTCAAATTACGAAAACTATGGCTGATTTTTTAGTAAAAATGGAGCAAAATAGTCAGCAATCATAAAGAAACATATTGAATTTGAGATTAATCATGAGTCTGCTCGCTTTCTCCTCATATGCTTTAAACGGTGTAGATGCACAAAAGTTTTTACAAGGCCAAGTTACTGTAGATACTGAACGTTTAGCTGAAAATGAAACTCGCTATACAGCTATTTGTGATCTTAAAGGTCGTATTCATTTTGGCTTATGGCTAAAGAAGATGAATCCTGAAAGTTTTGAAATTGTAGTTACTCAAGATCAAGCTGAAGAGTTTGCCAAGCACATTAAAAAATATGGCGCCTTTTCAAAAATGACCTTAAGTGAACAAGGCGCTGTGTTCCCAAAAGTTGTGAATCATCAAACTGAATTCACTACTGCTGAAACTGATATTTCAGAATGGCAAAAACAAGCCATTATGACTGGTCAAGCTTGGATTACACAGGCTACTGAACATGAATTCCAGCCCCAAGAATTGCGTTTACATCAACGTGAAGGCGTCAATTACGACAAAGGTTGTTACTTAGGTCAGGAAATTGTGGCGCGTCTTTGGTTTAAAGCAAAACCAAAACACTGGTTACATCTTGTACAAGGCACAGGTGAAGCGCCTGCTTCAGCAACTCAATTAAATAACGATGTTGAAGTCGTCAATAGTATTGCAAATGATGAAAGCTATCTTGCTTTAGTTGTTGCTAAACCTGCTGCTCTACAAGAGTTAGGACTTCAAGTTCTTGAGTTACCTGAAGCTTTAAGTGGTGATGTTGCAAGACCACAATAATAATTTTTATTAGTCCAAACTGCCCACTGCTAAGTTAGTGGGCTTTTTTATAGATACAAAACACTAATGATTTCATTAGATTAGAACATCAATTTTTTAAGCTTTATATGCCATCATTAGCCCTGTTGAAATTAAAGAGAAAAAAGATGAAAACTAAACTTGCTACACTCATGTTGAGTCTGGCTATTTTCGGTTCTGCTCATGCTGATGTTAAAACCCTTGAACAAAATCTTAAGACGAATTATCCCGATTTGCCTGTAAAAGGTGTTTATCAATCGCCTGTGCAAGGCATTTATGAAGTCTATACAAGCGGCCGTATTGTTTATACTAATCAAGATGCGAAGTACTTTTTTGTTGGTAATTTAGTCGACATCAAACAACAAAAAAATATGACTGAAGAACGTATTGCCGAATTGGGTAAGATTGACGTTAAAAGTTTGCCATTAAATCAGGCGATTAAATATGTAAAAGGTAAAGGCGAACGTACGCTCTATGTCTTTAGTGATCCAGATTGCCCTTATTGCCAGCGCCTAGAACAAAATATGGTTGGTGTTGATAACGTAACCGTATATGTGTTCCTTTATCCTCTTACTAGTTTGCATCCAAATGCTGAAAAAGTTTCAAATCAAATCTGGTGTTCAAAGAATCCGGCAGAAGCTTGGACAAACTATATGCTTAATCGCAAATTACCGACTAATAGCAAAAGTTGCTCAAGCCCAATTCAGAAAAATATTGCTTTAGGTCAAAAATTAAATATCGATGGAACACCTACCCTGTTCTTGCAAGATGGCCAAAGACTCTCTGGTGTACCAAGTGATGCCAAACAAATTGAAGCATTACTTCAGTCAGCAAAATAATAATATTACCCACTCCGTTATATGAATGTGAGTGGGTATTTTTTCTCCACAATTTGCCCAAAGTGCAGTGCTTTATATACAAATCGGCTGTTTACTTTCAGCAATCAATATTTATGATGAGAAATTGAAACTCTTTCATGCATCAATGGATTGATGTAGCTACGAAGTAAAAGGTTAAAAAGAAATGAAGAAATTACTAATCGCAAGCCTAATCACCCTTTCAAGTGCATCAATTTTTGCAGCTGATAACACAGCGACTGCTGCTAAAACCGATGTTTTTAAACAAGCTGAACAACTCTACGCAGCAAAAAACTACTCCGCTGCATTTCAAGAAATGCAACGCCTCGCCCAAACAGGTAATGCCCAAGCTATCTATAACTTAGGCTATATGACTCAAATGGGCCAAGGTACAGCAAAAGACTCTTCTAAAGCTCTTAAATATTATGAGGATGCTTCAAATAAAGGTTACGCCCAAGCGAGTTACACACTTGCACAAATTTATGAGACTGGTGAATTAGGGGTTGCCAAAGACAGCAACAAATTCAGTCAATATGTTCAAAAGGCATCGGCTCAAGGTTCTGATGATGCAACTGTGAAAATTGCGACAATTTTATTTGCTCAGAAAAAACCGCAGTCACATCAAATTGCCCTTCAAAAATTGGCGCCTTTAATTCGAAAAGGTAACTACCCTGCTATTCAGGTCAAAGCACTCTATGACATTAGCCAAGGGGTTGAAAATAAAAATCCTTTAATGAAACGCCAAGGTATCGAAGCTTTACAGTCAATTGCTCAAAAAGGCTATGCGCCTGCGTCTATGGCTTTAGCAACCATGATGGCGAATGGCAATATCATTCCACAAAACTTACCACAGGCTAAAAAAATCTTTACTGAACTTGCCAATCAAAATGTTCCAAATGCTAAAGAATCGTTAGCTTCGGTTGATAAGATTATTGCAGAAAAGAGCAAACAGGCTGCAAATGCTCCCGCACAGCCAGCACCGAAAAAATAATAAATGATGAGCCCCCTTATGGGGCTTTTCTTTTACCACCACAAAGCAATAAGCCAGCTCACCCCAATAAAACCGACAATTGTACTAATCATAAGCGGTGTTAACGCTTTTTCATTTAAGCCATAGGCTTGTCCAAAAATTCCGAAAGCAATCGGCATTGGTAAAGCAGCGATTAATGTTCCTGCGTAAAGCATTTCACGGCTTACATTTGGAGTTATTAAAAAAAGTGTAAAAATAACAGATGGCATTAGCACAACTTTAAATGTCGCTAACAAAACACTTTCTATGTTTACCGTTGTTATTCCAATACCTACTAAACTTCCGCCAATTGCAAACAAGGCCAAAGGCGAAGCTGTACGCCCAAGTAACTCTAAAGATTGGTCAAGCGTTGCAGGAAGATTAACATCTAAAAGAATGCATCCCATCCCAACCAAAATAGCGATAATGACAGGGTTCTTGAGTAAGTTTAAAAAAGTCTGTTTTAACAGCGGTAAAAGATTTTGTTGTTGATGTAAACCAGCTTCGGCCAGAATGAGCATCAGCGCCACAATCAATAAATTTTCAATGATGAGTGTTAAAGAAATATAAATAGCAGCATGATTACCTATCAACATGGTTAAAATAGCTGTTCCCATAAATCCAGTATTGGACATAGATGCGCCCATCGAAATCACGGCGCTATGGGTTAAACTATTTTTAAAATATTTTCGATAGAGAATAAAAGCCAAGAAAAATAAAATTAAAGATCCACCGCCATACGCAAGAAAATAAGCTGGGTGCCAAATGTCTTGTAAGTTTTTATTTGCCAAGGAATGGATTAAAAAAGCTGGTAAGGAAATTTTAATTACAAATGCGCTAAGAGCCCTGATCTGTTCAGGTGTTACCAATTTAATGAGGACACAAACATAGCCCATCAATAGCAATATCAAGATAGGTAAAATAACCTGAAAAACCACTGACCGTCCTCACTTAGCGAAAGAAAAATGGGCAAAGATGACTTTGCCCAATACAATTAAAAGAGTTAAAAAGTTGTTTTAATCCATGTGGTTGGCAACGTAAATACTGAGGTGCAATTTTCACTTCTGCCCCTAAAGCCGCTGCTGCATGCCAAGGCCATCTTGGGTCGTACAACATTGCACGAGCAAGACCAATAGCATCAGCTTGCTGGTTTTCCAAAATTTGTTCGGCATGTTCTGGCTCAGTAATTAACCCTACAGCAATAACTGGAATGGACACATGCTTTTTGACTTGCTCAGCAAATGGAACTTGGTAACCTGCCCCAATCGTAATAGATTGATGCTCGTGCAAACCACCACTAGACACATGCACATAGGCTGCGCCCAATTGCTCTAAAGCTTTTGATAAACCCACTGTAGATTCAACATCCCAGTGCTCGATGCTCTCTAACCAATCAGTCGCAGAGAGTCTAACACCAACAGGATAACCTTCAGGTACAGCGAGTTTAATTGCCTGAAGAACCTCAAGAGTCATACGCATACGGTTTTCTAAAGAACCGCCATATTCATCAGTACGCTGATTGGCAATTGGCGATAAGAATTGATGAAGTAAATAACCATGTGCAGCATGAACTTCAATCAACTCAAACCCAGCTTCTACAGCACGTTTTGCAGCTGCTGCAAAGTCTTGTTGAACCTGTTTAATCTCAGCAATGGTCAAAGCATGGGGTGCTGCATCATGAACAGAAAAAGTACTTTCACTTGGTGCAACCGTTTGCCAACCATGAGGCTGATCTTTTGCAATCTGACCTTTACCTAACCACGGTTTTTCAGTAGATGCTTTACGCCCTGCATGTGCTAACTGAATTCCAAATGGCATTGGTGAAAGTGTATGAACCTTAGCTAACAACGTTTTAATTTTGTCACGTTGTTGATCATTCCAAAGCCCAAGATCAGCATAGCTAATCCGACCTTCAGGTTGTACAGCAGTCGCCTCTACAATACAAAGCCCAGCGCCAGATAATGCATAATTTGCCCATTGCTGTTCATGCCAATAGGTAATTTCACCATCATCTGTTGCCGAATATTGGCACATCGGAGCAATTACAATTCTATTGACCAGTTGTAGTGAACCAAAGTTAACCGTTTCAAATAATTTTGCCATTTTTAATTCCTAGAATTGCTTAATTACACGTAAACCTGCACTCCAGTTACGCCCATCCGCTGGTTCAAAGTAGCGTCCAACTGGTTGAGTTGAATCATTTACGATCACTGAACCTGCATAGTTTTTATCAAATAGGTTATCTACACGGGCAAAGCTATTCACTTTCCAGTCGCCCATTACCCATGCATAACCCACATTAGCTGAGGTTACACTGTAGCTTGGTGCTGCGTCACTGTTGGTATCATTCACGTATACTTTATCCATATACTGTACATCTACACCGCCATATAGACCGTGCGATGGCTGCCAAGCTAAAGAGGCATAAGCTTGGTTTTTAGCAATTCCAGGGATAGCATTGCCCGCTGGAATTTGAGCAATACTTCCTAAAGCTGGAATATCAGCATCAAAAGTTGCATCTAAATATGTATAGCTTGCAGTCGCTGTTAAATCTCGCCACAACTTTTTATTCCATGCAAACTCGGCGCCTTCACGTAAGGTTTTATCTGCATTGCGGAAGGTTGATCGGCCATTTGAGTTACCTGCAGAAACGATGTCATCTTTGGTTTTAGTTTGAAAAACTGCCAAAGTAAAATCACCTAATTGGTTTTGTGATTTTAAGCCTGTTTCATAGGTATCACTTGTTGATGCCGTTAAATCAAAATTAAAACCACTTTCTCCATCTGGACGATATGCCATTTCAGTAAAAGTTGGCGTTTCAAATCCTTTGGCATAACTCACATAGGCCATCAGTTCAGGTAAAATTTGCCAGCTTAAAGCAGCAGAGGGCAAAACTTTATCGTAATTTGTTTTGCCACTATCATCACCGTTCACAGTTCCATACTGATCAGGTCCTGAAGTAAAATGATCTTTTGATTTATAATGGACATTGCTATAGCGTACCCCCGTGTCTAAACGCCACGTTGGTAAGAACTGCCATGACGCTTGTAAATAGGGATCGATATTCCACAAAGTATTATCTTCATCACGGCGTAAATTACCTTTAACACCATAAACATTGTTTACATTAAAATTTTCAAAGCCTTTACGTTCTTCATCCATTATATCAAGTGCAACACCAATGCTTAGAGTAGTATTTGGAAGTAACTCTTTACCCGTCCAGCGGAAGTCAGCGCCATAATAATTACGCTCAAAATCAATGACTCCACCAGCATGCTTTGGGCTGGCTTGACCTGAATAAATAGGCTTACCCTCTTCTAGCTTCACTTCACCTTTAGGTATAGATTGATATTGAGTGACTTGGCGATTACCTAAATATGCCATAGCATACAGTTCATTTTTATCATTAATCGGTTTAGCCCATGTCACACCCGTTTGAGTTTGTTCAATATCTTTACGGACATTAAATTGCTTTAAAAATGGAACTTGTTGCTTTGGATTAGCATTCCACTGGTCATGCGTTAGTCCCTGCGGATCGTCTGCATGAATTTTTACGTAGTTGGTTACCCAGTTGATTTTACTACCATCATCAAGATTCCAACTGAGCTTTGCATTATTTAGTACTTTTTCTGCACCGCTATGTTCTCGGTAACCATCAGTATCGAAATACGATGAACTAATAACATAGCTTGGTTCATTCGCACCCTTTGCTCCACCTTGTAGCACGAGCCCTGCTCGGCTTTTATCGTGACTGCCTCCCGAATAGCTCAGCTCAATTGAATCTTTGCCTTGCCCTTCTTTAGTAGAAGTTAAAATTGTCCCACCCGATGAGTTTCCATAAAGTGAAGAAAAAGGTCCTGTTAGAACTTCAACATGGTCCAGACTACTTAAATCGATATTAGACGTTTGGCCTTGTCCATCCGGCATTGTTGCAGGAATACCGTCGACATAAAGGCGAATACCACGGACACCAAAAGTAGAGCGTGCACCAAAACCACGCATAGAGAGCTGTAAATCTTGGGCATAATTTTCACGATTACGAATCTGCAAACTCGGTACACCTTTCACAACTTCGGTTAAATTTACTTGTGAAGAAGTATCAACTTGAGGTGCATCTATCCGAAAAACCGAGGCCGGTGTCTGCAAATAGGTTGTATCGGTACGGGTTGCTTCCACATGTAATGTTGGCAATACAGTTACGTCTTGTGTTAAATCTTCTGCCCAAACAAGTGGGCTAGAAATACAGCCCATACTCATCAAAATACAGTAATGCAGTCGGTCTAAGCGTAATAAGGACATGCTTATTTCCTTTATTTATATTGTAGTTATGATAACAAAAAGCGGTGTCTTGTCTGGATATTGAATTCGATCTGCATTGTTGTAAATCTGGAACACTCTTCACCAATATCTAAAAATTGATTTCCAGATTAAAATTATCGACTCAAAGATGGATGATCTTTCCAGCAATATCGTTCAGGCCAATGTTTTGCTTCTTCGGCATAATCAATTCCAATCCGTGGCGTTAGAACTACTTCTGGTTGCGTTGATGCCGCTTCAACCCACAGTCCAGACTCCTCTCCCAAGGTTTGTCCTTTTAAAGTCCGATCAATCCCTAAATAGCGTGTCAATTTGCCGGGTCCAGCTAAAAGCTTATAGTCTTTTTTAGTTGAAGCACTATTTAAAAATGCAGAACGAATCATTACCCCTTCAGGCACACCTTCTGTCTGAGTAATAAGATTGAGCATTTCATACATGCCATAAATTAAATAGACGTAAATCATGCCACCAGAGCAATACATTACCTCTGTTCGAGCGGTGCGTTTGTCATTGTAACTATGGCAAGCTTTATCACGAACGCCCAAATAAGCTTCAGTTTCACTAATTGTACAGCGGATCACTTGGCCATCAGGTTGTCGCTTACACAATACGCAGCCGATTAAATCATAAGCTACTTCTGAGGTTTCACGTTGAAACCAGCTTAATGGTAAAATATCTGACATAGTAATCTCTGAAATATTACATACCACACGTTATACTTGATTAATCCAGTATATCTGTTAATTCTGCGAGTTGGCATGCCTGAGTTACCCGAAGTCGAAACCACCAAAACCAGTTTATTTCCATTATTGAATCAAAAAGTTCTAAGTGTTGAAGTACGCAATCCTAGCTTACGCTGGCCTATACCAGATGATGTTCAGAAACTTGTTGGGCAACGTCTCATTGGGTTAAATCGACGTTCAAAATATATTTTGGCAAAGTTTGAACAAGATCAAATGCTTTGGCATTTAGGCATGTCAGGAAGCTTTCGTCTAACCGAGCCAAATGACGAACTGAGAAAGCATGACCATCTGATTATTCAATTTGAAGATCAGCAATTACGTTACCATGACCCTCGCCGTTTCGGTTGTATTCTTTGGCTTAATCCCGAGACTCAAGGCAAACTCATAGATACTTTAGGGCCTGAACCTTTAAGTACTGATTTTCATGCAGAATATTTAGCTTCTAAGCTCAAGAATAAGTCTGTCGGCATAAAAATTGCACTCATGGATAATCATGTAGTGGTTGGTGTAGGCAATATCTATGCAACTGAAAGCTTATTTAATGTAGGCATTCACCCAGCTCAGCCTGCTGGCGATTTGACTATGCAACAAATTGAAAAACTTGTTGTCGAGATTAAACGCATTTTAAAGTCGGCAATTGATTTAGGTGGCTCGACATTAAGAGACTACAGCAATGCCATGGGAGAAAATGGTTATTTCCAGCAAACACTTCTTGCTTACGGTCGTGCTGGAGAAATGTGTGTTAACTGTGAAACCACATTAGAAAACTTAAAACTTGGTCAGCGTGCCAGTGTATTTTGCCCACAGTGCCAACCGCTTAAAAAGCTGAGAAAGCCTTAATTTTTTGGAGGAAGACAACATGCAAACAGCAATTGTCCGACATATTTTAGTTAAAGATAAAGACTTAGCTGAGCAGCTAAAAAAGAAGCTTCAAAGTGGCGCTGACTTTGCCAAACTTGCCAAGCAATACTCTACCTGTAATTCGGCAAAACGTGGTGGTGAACTTGGTGAAGTCAAAAAAGGGCAATTGGTGCCCGTCATCGACAAAGTTGTTTTTACAGCTGCTGAACGTGTGTTACAAGGTCCAATCAAAAGCCAGTTTGGCTATCATCTTTTAGAAGTTAAATTTAGAATGGGCAGCTTACGTTGATTCCATAATTTTAACTATCGTTTTTCAGAAGCCTGTGCATTCAGCTGATATGTCCAGGCTTTAACATAATCGCCTGATTCTAATTTTATATTTGCGATGACACGTTGGTATTGAAAACCCTCAAAGTCATCAAGCATCTGCAAGTTTTCAGCAAGTTTTTCTGTGCTAAACAAATAGCCCTCTACCCAATCTGCTTCCGAATCTAACTCAAGCGCTTTTAACCCTTTGTCTGGCCCCCAATCTAAAATATGAATCACACCTCTTACACTGGCTTTGGTCCAACTACCGCCAATTTGTTCAAGAATATGAGCATTTGCTTTATTCGGACATAAAGTGCCATACACAAAAAGCTGATTCATTAATTTATATACCTTTTACAATATGCTGAGTTGAAATTCTCTCTACTGGCAATGTTACCAATAGTTTTAGTACAACATAAAATACTAAGTAATAAAAAACGGTACTCAAGGCACCGTTTTTTATTTCAAATCTTATTAAGCTTGCTTTTTTAACTCATCACGAATTTCACGCAACAATTGAATGTCTTCTGGAGTTGCAGCTGGAGCCTCTGGCTCTTCTTTATTACGGCGAAGTTTATTTAATAATTTCACCATTAAGAACACAACCCACGCCAGAATAATAAAGTTAATTAAAATGGTGAGGAAATTACCATAAGTTAAAACATTAATACCTGCTTTTTGCAAAGCATCTAAAGATTGCAAGTTATTAGGGTTTGCACCTAATACAATGAATTTTTGTGAAAAATCAACACCACCACCAGTAATTACAGTGATAAGTGGCATGATAATATCTTTCACTAAAGAGTCCACGATTTTGCCAAAAGCACCACCAATAATCACACCAATGGCTAAATCCATCATATTGCCTTTAACGGCAAATTCTTTAAATTCTTGAATAATACTCATCTAAACATCTCCAGATGTCGGGGGCAGAAACACGTCATATTTTTCTTTTTCATTGGCATCTTATCGAATTAGATAGTTCTCGCCATGATATTGATAATTTAATATTTTTATCAAAAAAAGAAAGCTATTTCACACTTTAACAACATATTCGTTTACAAGAAAAATATGATTTTAAGCTTACTTTAACTTCAAATATAACGATTAAAAAAACCGCTAAATTAATTTAGCGGTTTCTTCTTTTTCAATTAAGAAAAATTATTTATCACGATTACGTTTACGTTCATTTTCAGTTAAATAACGCTTACGGATACGGATTGATTTAGGTGTTACTTCAACTAATTCGTCGTCTTCAATGAATTCAAGCGCTTGTTCAAGCGTATATTCAATTGCAGGTACTAAAGTTAAAGCATCATCTGTACCAGATGCACGAACGTTAGTTAATTGTTTCGCTTTAGTCGGGTTTACAACCATATCGTCTGAACGAGAGTTAATACCCACGATCATACCTTCGTAAACTTCTAACTGTGGTTTAGCGAATAAACGACCACGGTCTTGTAAACTGAACAATGCATAGCCCAAGCAAGTACCTTGAACCATAGAGATCAATACACCGTTTTGACGTTTCGCAACAGTACCTTGTTTAACAGGACCATAATGCGAGAAGCTTGAAGTCATGATCCCTGTACCAGAAGTCATGGTCAAGAATTCAGAACGGAAACCGATCAAACCACGTGAAGGTACAGTTGCTTCAATACGGATACGGCCTTTACCGTCAACTTCCATATTGGTCATCTCGCCTTTACGATGACCCATTTGTTCCATTACAGCACCTTGATGCTGTTCTTCAACGTCAAAAGTTACGTTTTCATAAGGCTCTTGTCTTTCACCATCAATTTCTTTGATGATTACTTGTGGACGAGATACGCCCATTTCGAAACCTTCACGACGCATGTTTTCAATTAAAACTGAAAGATGAAGTTCACCACGGCCAGATACTTTGAAACGGTCTGGACTGTCAGTGTCTTCAACACGTAAAGCTACGTTATGAATTAATTCGCGATCAAGACGTTCACGGATATTACGTGAAGTTACGAACTTACCTTCTTTACCAGCAAACGGAGAGTTGTTTACTTGGAAAGTCATAGATACTGTAGGTTCATCTACAGATAAAGCTGGTAATGCTTCAACATTTTTCGGATCACAAATCGTGTCAGAAATGTTAAGTGCGTCGATACCAGTAATACATACGATATCACCAGCAGATGCTGACTCAACATCAATACGCTCTAAACCATGGTAACCCATGATTTTTAAGATACGACCGTTACGTGTATTGCCTTCTTTGTCAATTACAGTAACAGGAGTATTTAATTTTACTGAACCACGTTGAATACGACCAACACCGATAACACCTACGAAGCTGTTATAGTCAAGTGATGAAATCTGCATTTGGAATGGACCATCAACGTCAACTGCTGGTGGTTCAACGATATCTACAATCGTTTCAAACAACGGAGTCATGTCTTCTGCAAGTTCTTCTGGAGCAGGACCCGCTACACCACGTAAACCTGATGCATAAACGATTGGGAAATCTAATTGCTCATCAGTTGCACCAAGGTTATCAAATAAATCAAATACTTGATCAATAACCCAATCTGGACGTGCACTTGGTTTGTCAACTTTGTTAATAATAACAATTGGTTTTAAACCACGAGCAAAGGCTTTTTGTGTCACAAAGCGAGTTTGTGGCATTGGGCCTTCTTGAGAGTCAACTAAAAGTAATACGCAGTCAACCATCGACATAACACGTTCTACTTCACCACCGAAGTCGGCGTGTCCCGGGGTATCCACGATGTTGATACGGTAAGTTGTATCAGTACGTTTATCTAACCAAGTAATAGAAGTGTTCTTTGCAAGAATGGTAATACCACGTTCACTTTCAAGCGCATTTGAGTCCATGACACGCTCAATCTCGCCTGCTCGTTCACCGAGAGCACCAGATTGCTGAAGTAGTTTATCGACAAGTGTGGTTTTCCCGTGGTCGACGTGCGCAATAATTGCGATATTACGGAGATTTTTGATATCTGACATGAAAATTCGAAACGCCTGAAATTTGAGGGCAAATTATACAGAAAAACACTACTCTTGAGTAGTGACAGTTTATTGACATTGACAAAAAAATTTTCCAATAGCCTGTATTTCGTTTTGTAAAGATAGGTATCTCGATTAGAATAGCGCCAATTTGCGAAATTGCGGCGTACCTACACCCATGTCCAATCAACACTCTCAAGACCATCTTGACCTTGTTTATGGCTTAGATGATCGACCAAAACCTTTGATCGCTTTTTTAGCAGCTTTCCAGCATTTGCTTGCGATTATTGTACCAATTGTTACACCAGGGCTTTTAATTTGTTTAGCTTTAGGCGTATCACGCACCGAAACTAACATGATTTTATCTATGTCTTTGGTGATTTCGGGTATTGCTACATTTCTTCAATGTAAAAAAGTCGGCCCGTTTGGTGCAGGTCTTCTGATTGTACAAGGCACAAGCTTTAACTTTATTGGACCAATTATTGGTATTGGTAGTGCAATGGTTGCCGCAGGAACTCCTGTAAACCAAGTTATGGCTGCAATTTTTGGTGTAGTAATTGCTGGCTCCTTTATTGAAATGGGTGTTTCGCAAATTCTTCCATGGGTAAAAAGATTAATTACTCCCTTGGTGACTGGTATTGTTGTTCTATTAATTGGCTTAACGCTTATTAAGGAAGGCTTGATTAGTATGGGTGGTGGCTACCAAGCCATGCAAGACCATACTTTTGCAAGTGCAGACAACCTTATTATGTCATGTACCGTACTTGCTATTATTATTGTGCTAAACCGCATTCGGGTGGTTTGGATTAAAAGTTCAGCAATCTTAATTGCTTTAGTAATTGGTTACATTCTTGCAGGATTTATGGGTTACCTAGATTTCTCAGGTATTAAAGATGCGCCTCTTGTACAGATTCCAACGCCAATGCACTTTGGTTTAAGCTTTTCTTGGGGCTTATTCATTCCAATGGCTTTTATCTATTTAGTTACATCTTTAGAAGCGATTGGTGACGTGACTGCAACCAGTAAACTTTCAAACCAACCCGTTAATGGTCCAGAATGGATGAAACGCATTAAAGGCGGTGTTTTAGTAAATGGTGCAAACTCTTTATTAGCTGGATTATTTAATACTTTCCCAAGTTCTGTTTTTGCTCAAAATAATGGTGTAATCCAACTCACTGGGGTTGCAAGTCGTTATGTGGGTATCTGGATTGCTGCTTTACTTATTTTATTGGGTTTATTTCCAGCAGTAGCTGGTGTAATACAAGCAGTTCCTCAAGCAGTTTTAGGTGGTGCTGTGATGGTCATGTTCGGTGCGGTTGCTGCATCAGGTATTAACATTCTTTCATCGATTCACCTTGATCGCAGAGCACTTTTGATTATCGCAATTTCACTTGCATTAGGTTTGGGTGTTGCTCAAGTTCCTCAAATTTTGGAACACCTACCAGAATTATTTAAAAATATTTTTAGCTCTGGCGTAGCGACGGGTGGTATAGCAGCATTAATTTTAAATGTTGTACTTCCTGAAACACATAAATAACTATTTTTTTAATTTTGATTACTGCCCAGTTTCCACTGGGCATTCTTCTTCATGAGAGATGTACATGGATCCTAGAAGTGAAGTGATATTAAGACAGCAAGACTATTTAAAAGGTAGAATCTTGTTCATTAATGCACCGAATGATGCCTTAGTTAGTCAACTACCAGCTGATATTGATGCGTCAGTCTGGACATGGAACCATGCTGACTACCAGAGCTTTATAAATAGTGGAACAAATGCGCATTTCTCAGTTGAGTTTCCATTACAAGAATTCGATCAAGCTGTCATTTTTGTTCCCAAATCTAAAGAACTGTTAAATTACATATTGCATGTCGTAATGAGCAATCTTAAAACTGCTCAGTCTGTTTTTTTAGTAGGTGAAAAAAAAGGTGGTGTTGAACGCGCTGCCAAACAATTACAAAGCTTCGGCAAAGTACTTAAACTTGATAGTGCACGTCACTGTCAGCTATGGCACTTAAAGATTGAAAAAACAGAACAGCTTAAACCTCTCGAAAGTTGGCTTAAAACTTACACTGTTCATGTTAATGAACAAGAGCTTACGATTTGTGCCCTTCCCGGTGTATTTAGTCAAAATCATCTAGATGTCGGAACTGCTGTTTTACTCCCTTATCTTAATCAGGTGAAATCAGGTAGAATTGCCGACTTCGGGTGTGGTGCTGGAATTATCAGTTGCTATTTGGCAAAAATAAATTCAAGTAATATTATTCATGCCCTAGATATTGATGCTTTCGCTTTACGGTCAACGGAAATGACTTTTAGTCGAAATGGAATAGGTTCAGACCAGTTGAGATTGCAGCCTGTTACAGGAATTGCAGACGCTCCAACAGAACTCGATGCCATTGTCAGTAATCCCCCTTTTCATCAGGGTATTCATACCAACTATGATGCAAGTGAAGGACTCTGCCAGAACGCTAAAAAACATTTAAAGGCATCAGGTGAGCTATGGATTGTAGCAAACCGTTTTTTAAACTATCCGATCTTAATTGAGAAGCACTTTGGTCAGTGCCAGATTAAAACTGATCATCAAGGCTTTAAGGTGTTATATGCCTGTGCATAACAAACTATGTAAGGAATCTCCATGAGCGAAACACATGCTCCTGAAAAACTCCAGCGTAAGCTTGGGGCTCGTCATCTGAATATGATCGCCATTGGTGGTTCCATTGGTACAGGCCTCTTCCTTGCTTCTGGATCAACCATTGCAAACGCTGGCCCTGGTGGAGCGCTACTCGCCTATTCACTCATTGGCATTATGATTTACTTCTTAATGACCAGCTTAGGTGAGCTTGCAACTCACACACCAACATCCGGTGCCTTTTTTACTTACGGCAGTCGTTATGTCGAAGAAGGCTTTGGTTTCGCTCTAGGCTGGAACTATTGGTATAACTGGGCAATTACGGTTGCATTTGAACTTGTTGCAGTCCAGTTTATTATGAAGTTCTGGTTCCCTGATATTCCGGGATTCTATTGGAGTGCTTTATTCCTTGCCGTTATTTTTATGATTAACGCGATGACAGTAAAGGGATTTGGCGAAAGCGAATTCTGGTTCTCAATGGTAAAAGTGATTGCAATTGTTGCATTTATTATTATTGGCTTAGCCATGATCATCAAGATTATGCTAACTCCAGGTGTTGCAACATTCGGGAACTGGACTTACAAAGAGGCACCTTTTGTAGGCGGTTTACAAGCCATGATTGGTGTAGCAATGATTGCCGGATTCTCTTTCCAAGGAACTGAAATGGTTGGGGTTGCTGCTGGCGAATCAAAAGATCCAAAGAAGACAATTCCACTTGCAATCAAACAGATTTTCTGGCGAATCTTATTATTCTATATCCTATGTATTTTCATTATCGGCACCCTGATTGCCTATGATGACCCGAATTTATTGCAAGCAGCAGCCACTGAAGATATCGCGCTTTCTCCATTTACATTGCTTTATGAAAGAGTAGGTTTTGCTTTTGCTGCGAGTTTAATGAATGCTGTCATTCTTACTGCTATTTTATCAGCAGGTAATTCAGGCATGTATTCCTCAACTCGTATGTTGTTTAAAATGGCTCAAGAAGGCCGTGCACCAAAGTGGTTTGGAAAACTCGATGGTCGTGGCGTTCCGATGAATGCGCTCTATGCCACCACATTTATTGCCGCTTTTTGCTTCCTCACAACATTTATTGGAGAAAAGCAAGTATTTAACTGGCTACTCAATATGTCGGGTATGTGCGGTTTTATTGTTTGGTTAGGAATTGCGATTTCACATTATCGTTTCCGTAAAGGATATATTGCTCAAGGCTATAAATTAGAAGATTTAGCATATCGTGCCAAATTTTTCCCATTTGCACCCTGGTTTGCATTTATTCTCTGCTCAATCATTATCTTAGGGCAGAACTACCAAGCCATTTTAGGTGGAAAAATTGATTGGTTAGGCTTACTTTCAACCTATATTAGCTTGCCACTGTTCTTGATCATTTGGTTAGGTTATAAGTGGAAAAATAAAACCAAATTGATCTCTTACGATCAAATGAACGTCAAACCTGAGCAAGATTAAAACTGGTCATTAAAGTAAATCAAAGATCAAAAGCTTGATCTTTGATTTAAAAAGCGTAAAATGCCGTTCAGATTTTCAACGGCACTTTTAAATAAGGAGGACATCATGCCATTAGTACAAGGTAAAACAGATTAAATAATTTGGCACGATGTCAGCTCACGGACAAGTGTACAAATTCACACCACTTGTCCGAATGCTTAAACTTAGAACCTAGCATTCGCTAGGTTTTTTTATGCCTATTCGGACGGAAAAATAAGAGAAAAATTATGGGCATACAAAAAATATTAAACAAGGAGGCACTCTATGGTGTCCCTGTTAAAATTTTTACTCAAGATATAGATAGTGAAAGTATAGAACAACTCAAAAAAATGGCTCAGCTGCAATTCATCTATTCTCACATTGCAGTTATGCCTGATGTGCATGTGGGTAAAGGCACTACTGTAGGTAGTGTTATTCCAACCAAACACGCCATTATTCCTGCTGCTGTAGGAGTTGACATTGGATGTGGGATGAATGCAATTCGCTTGAGTTTAAAGGCTTCACAATTACCTGATAACTTAAGTCGTTTGCGTGATGCAATTGAACGTAAAGTCCCTGTTGGCTTTGCTTTGCATAAACAAGTCAAAGCGAAAGCTTCTAGCATTATTCCACTTGAAAAATGCTTAGAACCAATTATCAAAAAGCATCCTGGTCTTGTCCGAATGCTTCGACAATTTGATGCAACATGGCAAAAGCAACTTGGGACTTTGGGTGGTGGTAATCACTTTATAGAGTTATGTATTGATGAGAATCAAGACGTATGGGTAATGCTACATTCAGGTAGCAGAGGGCTTGGTAATGTTATTGGTACTTACTTTATTGAGTTAGCCAAAAAAGAAGCTCAGCATCGCTTTGGCCATGTTCCTGATAAAGACTTAAGTTATTTTGCTGAAGGCTCAAAAAGTTTTGATGATTATGTAGAAGCTGTAGAGTGGGCACAAGAATATGCTTTTGAAAACCGCAAAGAGATGATGCGATTAATTTTAGAAGCGATCCGCCCTCCTCTCCCTTCTTTTCAAATGACAAAAGAAGCGATTAATTGTCATCATAATTATGTAAGCCGTGAAACACATTTTGGCGAAAATCTATTGATTACCCGAAAAGGTGCAATTAGAGCAGGCTTAGATGAGTTAGGTATTATTCCAGGTTCAATGGGAGCACGATCTTATATCGTTAAAGGCAAAGCAAATCCTGAATCATTTTGTTCTTGTTCTCATGGCGCTGGTCGCAAGATGAGCAGAAGTAAAGCAAAAGTTCTTTTTAATCAGCAAGATCTTATTGAACAAACCCAAGGTATTGAATGCCGTAAAGAAAGTGGCGTTGTCGATGAAATTCCAAGCGCCTATAAAGACATTGATGAAGTCATGGCGAATCAGTCAGACCTCATTGAAGTCGTTCACACACTTAAACAAGTTTTATGTATTAAAGGTTAAAACATGAAAATTAAAGAAATGTCAAAAATCAAAGTCCGTAATCAAGTGGCTCTTTCCCCTTTACTTCACAAAGGTGGAATACATGAAACAGAGAAACCTCGTGCTCAACATCGTAGAGATAGACAAGACGCTAAACAGCAATTGAAGAAAGGTGTTTGGTAAATAATTTAAACCAAGATCGAAAGTAATTATTATTAAGGAGACATAGAAATGACTAAATATTTTAAAAATCGCAATAAAAAAAGCGACTCTAACGAGTCGCTTTTTTACTGTTCAAAAACTCAAATTATTGAGCTTGTTGACCAGGTTGAACAACTACAGTACGGCTACCAGTGATTGTCGCGAATACACGACGGTTCATAGCACGACCTTCTTTAGTTTTGTTGTCAGCAATCGGTTGATCCCAAGCGAAGCCTTGAGTAGACAAACGAGATGCATCAACGTTGTATTCGTTTACAAGAGCTGATTTAACAGAGTTAGCACGAGCTAAAGATAAACGTTCGTTCAATTTACGTGGACCAGTGTTATCTGTGTGACCTTCGATACGTGCAGTAGCGTTAGGGTATTCAGTTAACTTCTCAGCAACTTTAGCGATTTCTGGTTTGTATTGGTCTTTGATATTTGATTTGTTAGTATCAAAGAACACGCGAAGTTCCATGTTAAGATCTTCAGTTAACTCTTGTGGTTGTGGAGCAACTGGAGTTGGTTCAACTGGAGCAACTTCCACTACAGGAGCAGCAGGCTTCAAGTGACCACCAAGAACTACGTTCAAACCAGCAAGAGCTGTATAGTTCCAGAATTTTTCGTCAAAGTTATAAGTACCACGAGCTTCTGTACGAAGAGATAAAGCATCGTTCAAGCGGTAGAAAGCACCTACACCTGCGTTACCTAAAGTACCTTCTTCGCCATCATGATATGCTAAACGAGCATCATCAAACTCATATTTGTAGTGACCAGCACCTAACAATACATATGGCTTAATTTTGCTGTCATAGTTTTTTGTGATTAAATCAGAAGTAACATAGAAATTACCATTGATTTGTTTTTGTTTGTATTCACCGTAGTTAGGATCTACATCACCTTTAACTTGGTTATATTCAGCTTCGAAACCTAACCATGGTGTTAACTCAATACCAAGAGCTGCACCAACGAATAAATCGTCTTGTAATTCAGGTCCGTTAGTTAACTCGCCTTTGTCACCACCATTGTTGTGTTGGCTGTCTTGGAAAGTGTAACCAAGCAATAATGGAGTAACAGTTACGCCAGCATTAGCAGCAGCTAATGGAGCAGCGACAAGCATAGCAAGTGCAATACGACTCAATTTCATGGATATCCTCCAGAGATAACAATTGTTGTTCAAGCTCAGCCTAAATTTATTGGCCCCTGAGATATTTTCACCCCAGTATTATTTTTAAGCTATTCACATTTGAATCATACAAACACTTGATAGACTTTCCAAGTGCTTGATAATTTTAATCAAGTAAATTATTGACAAAATTACTTACAATTTCCGTTGTAATTCGGTAATTTTTCACTCAACTAGCAAATATGAACAACTTCTTTCTTTCGCTTACGGTGATTTTACCAGTATTCTAGCATCCTGATAACCTTTATTTAATTTTGTGTTTCCTCACTATAAAAATCATTATAAATCATTGATAGAAAGCATAAAATCAAAATACCTCTTTATATATTAAGGAATTTTAATGTTTAAATCTCCCGGTTTCACGTTGTTGGAACTCGCTATAACGCTCGCAATTCTTATGATTATGGCCACTATAGCGCTTCCTTTATATCATCAATTTATGGCTTCTGTAGAATTAAAAAATTCGCCTCGACTACTCACAATTCATATACAAAAAGCCAAATACGACGCAATTCTACGACATAAGAGTGTCGTACTTTGCCCAAGTGTTGATTTGTCTACATGTAATAATAACTGGGATACAAGTCTTATAAGCTTTGTAGACACGAATCAGAATCTACAAAGAGAAAATAATGAAGAAGTATTAACCAATGTTGAATTTGCTCATCGCTACGGTTCTTTAAAATTTCAAAAGTTTGGAAAAAAACTAAATAGTATTGTATTTCAGGGCGACACAGGACTCCCACGCGAATCTAACGGCACTTTTACTTACTGTTCTTATAACCAGCTTAAAAACTTTAAATTAATTCTCAGCAAAATGGGACACACCCGTTTAGAAGACCTTAAAAATTGTTAGAACTCTACAGTCTAATGCAGAAGATATCTCTCTTTGATTTTTGCAATATACTGCCTAGGTTTTAAACATTTCTTATTTTGAGATTAAGAACAATCGGAGATTACAACAATGACTGACATCGTAATTGTAAATGGTGCTCGTACTGCCATGGGTGGTTTTCAAGGATCACTATCAGGACTTACAGCGCCTGAATTAGGTGCTGTAACGATTAAAGAAGCAATCGCACGAGCAGGTTTACAGCCTACTGATGTCGAAGAAGTCATTATGGGTTGTGTACTGCCTGCTGGCCTAAAGCAAGGTCCAGCACGTCAAGCGATGCGTAAAGCTGGCTTACCAGACTCTACAGGTGCAGTAACGATTAACAAGCTTTGTGGTTCTGGCATGAAAGCTGTTATGCAAGCCGCTGATATGATTAAAGCAGGTAGTGCTGAAGTTGTTGTTGCTGGCGGTATGGAGTCTATGACAAATGCACCTTATGTTTTACCAAAAGCACGAGCTGGCTATCGCATGGGCCATGGCGAAATTAAAGATCATATGTTCTTTGATGGGCTTGAAGATGCTGAAACTGGGCGTTTAATGGGTTCATTTGCTCAAGATATGGCCAATACTCGTGGCTATACACGTGAACAAATGGATGACTTTGCGATTCGCTCTTTAAAACGTGCTCAAACAGCAATTACTGAAGGTTATTTCAAAGACGAAATCGTTCCAGTTACTGTACCTAGTCGTAAAGGTGATGACCTTGTTGATCAGGATGAACAACCTTTAAATGCCAAGATTGACAAGATTCCTTCACTCAAACCAGCTTTTGCAAAAGACGGTACGATTACCGCCGCAAATGCAAGTTCTATTTCGGATGGTGCATCTGCATTAGTATTAACTTCAAGTGAAGTTGCAGCACAGCGCGGTTTGCAACCGCTTGCAAAAATTATCGCAACAGCGTCAAACTCTCAGCATCCTTCAGAATTTACGATCGCTCCAGTTGGTGCTATCGAAAAAGTGCTTAAAAAAGCGGGATGGAATGCGCAAGATGTTGACCTGTGGGAAATTAACGAAGCGTTTGCTATGGTTACCATGTGCCCAATTGATGATTTCAAACTTGATGCAGAGAAAGTAAATATCAATGGTGGTGCTTGTGCACTAGGTCACCCTGTAGGTTCTACGGGCTCTCGTATTATTCTTACACTTATTCATGCACTGAAACGTACTGGCGGTAAAAAAGGTATTGCTGCACTCTGTATTGGTGGTGGTGAGGCAACAGCAGTTGCAATTGAACTCATTTAATCCAAATTCATTATTTTAAAATCCCACTTCGGTGGGATTTTTTATGAAAAAACTACAAAAAATGACCCACAAAATCACTTTTAAGTTTTAACTTATTCCTTTAAACGAAAACAACAATGGACAATAACAATGCAACTCAATCACTATCTCAATTTCCAAGGTCAAGCAGAACAAGCCTTTAACTTTTATAAATCAGTATTTGGTGGTGAATTCGGTATGTTAAGCCGTTATGGTGATATGCCAGCGCCTGAAGGTGTGACGTTATCGGAAGCCGACAAAAATTTGGTTCTACATGTTTCTTTACCGATTAATGAGTACACTGTGCTTATGGCCTCAGATACAAATGATCAGTTTTGTACCCCTAACAGCGTTTTCACCCAAGGAAATAATCACTACATATCGATCAACCTTGAAAAAGATGAGCAAGAAAAAGCAAAACAACTTTTTGATGCTTTATCTGTTGATGGTCAAATTGAAATGCCTTTAGAAAAAACGTTCTGGGGCGCATTGTACGGCGCTTTTACCGATCAGTTCGGTATAAAGTGGATGGTTAACTGCCAGCTTGACACTTAATATTTTCAATATTCAGCCCTTATAGAGATACTTAATATTTCTATAAGGGCTTTAAACATCGATATTGGAATATTGCGCAATAATCATTAAACCTACAGTAATAAAACCAATTCCCACCCATCCTGCCACATCAATATTCTGACCAAGAAAAATCTTTGCTAAAAAAGCGGTTGCTAATACACCTATCCCAGACCAAAGCACATATAAGATTCCAGCTTGCATATATTTCAAAGCAATAGCAGCGCATGCAAAAGAAATAATATACAAAACCAGAGCAATGCCTTGAGCTGTTTTATTGACTAAGCCATTCCCCTTAGCAGAATAAAATGTTGAGAGTACATCTGTCGCAATAGCAAAAAGTAGCCACCAAGCACCAGGATTTATTTTTGAAATTAAACCTAACATTGTTGTTCTTCAGTTGAGTCTTTTAAAAATTATTCATAAAAAAAGCTGAACCTGAGTTCAGCCTTTATATTTAAAAACTATTTAAGCACCAGTTTGATAACTTGCTTGTGGTACGGCTGTTGAAGCTTGGTATGGGTTGGTAAAGTCTTGCAAACCAGCTGCCGCTTCTTGCACATCTTTACCTTCTTTAATCACAAAACTATCAAAACCTGAACGTTTTAAGTAATTTAGAACATCCTTAAACACATCACCAGTTGCACGCAATTCGCCTTGGAAACCTTGACGACGCAATAGTGCAGCAAATGAATAACCACGACCATCACCAAAACCTGCAAATTCAATGAAGATTGCATCAAGTTCACTTAATGGAAATGTGTGCTCTTCAGGTGAATCATTTACGGTCACATACAAAGCTTTTTTGCCTTGAACGTTAGCTAATTGATCGAGTTGAGCTGTTGTGACCACAACATCACCTTGGGGAATAACACCATCTTCAGCAATGATTTGATAAGTATTATCTGCAATCGTGCCATCTTTATAAAGCACTGGTAGAGCTGTATTAAGCATATGCACGCTCCTTAAATGGTTGAATTCCTACACGGCGATATGTATCAACAAAACGCTCACCTTCAGTACGCAAATCAAGATAAGTATTCAATACTTCTTCAATAACATCAGGCACAGCATCTGCTGCAAAAGATGGCCCTAAGATGTCACCGATTGATGCATCATGGTCTGAATTACCACCTAATGTAATTTGATAGAACTCAGCGCCTTTCTTATCTACACCTAAAATACCGATGTTACCTACATGGTGGTGACCACAAGCATTCATACAACCAGAAATATTTAGATCTAAATGACCAAGATCATAAACTTTGTCTAAGTCATCAAAACGACGTGTAATTGCTTCAGCAATTGGAATTGATTTCGCATTTGCAAGTGAACAGAAATCACCGCCCGGGCAACTAATGATATCGGTAATAAAGCCGATATGTGCACGCGCCATATTTTGTTGTTCAAGCGCTTGCCATACATCGAACAAATCTTTTTGAGGTACATCCGCCAAAGCAATGTTTTGTTCGTGAGTCGTGCGAAGTTCACCAAACGTATATTTATCAGCAAGATCTGCAATAAAATTCATTTCTTCGGTGGTCATATCACCCGGTGCGATGCCTGCACGTTTTAAAGAAATCGTAACAATACGATAGCCCTTTACTTTATGTGCATGCGTATTGATGTTGAACCACTGTTTGAATTTTGGATGCTCAGCAAATAAAGCTGTGAAGTCTTCATCTGCTAAATCTTTGTAAGCAAATGGAGTGAACTCTTCATCCAGTTTTTTCAAGATTTCTGGCTGAATCTTCAATGCTTCACGTGTATGTTCAAATTCAGCTTCAACTTTCTGTGCAAACACTTCAGGAGTTAATGCTTTAACTAGAATTTTGATACGTGCTTTATATTTGTTATCACGACGGCCATGCAAGTTATAAACACGTAAAACCGCTTCTAAGTAAGCAATTAAATCTTCACGTGGTAAAAACTCACGGATAACGCTACCAATGATTGGAGTACGGCCTAAACCACCACCAGCCATAATTTTATAGCCTATTTCACTGGCTTCATTACGCACGATATAAACACCAATATCGTGGAATGCAGTTGCCGCACGATCTTTTTCTTCAAGTGCAGAAACAGCAATTTTGAACTTACGTGGCAAGAATGCAAATTCTGGGTGGAATGTACTCCACTGACGAATCAACTCACATGTTGGACGTGGGTCTGCAATTTCACCAGCAACCACACCTGCATATTGGTCAGTTGTGGTATTACGAATACAGTTACCACTGGTTTGAATGGCATGCATTTGTACAGTTGCAAGTTCAGCTAAAATGTCTGGTACATCTTCAAGCGCAGGCCAGTTCAACTGGATGTTCTGACGTGTAGATACATGTGCATAACCACGGTCATAAGCAGTTGAAACTTCAGCAACTTTACGTAATTGTTTAGAATTCATTAAGCCATACGGCACAGCTATACGCAGCATAGGCGCATAACGTTGCACATATAAACCATTTTGCAAACGTAATGGACGATATTCGTCTTCAGAAAGTTTGCCAGCTAAATAGCGTTCTGTTTGATCACGGAACTGAGCAACTCGTTCATTAACCAGCTGCTGGTCGAAATCGGTATATAAATACATGGCGTATGGCTAGTAGATTCATTATTAAGGCGGATAGCATAGCGAGCTTTTATTCATCAATAAAATGCTTTTTTTGCATATTTAATAACGGTTTTATTGATAAGCTTTAATATAAATCGACATAAAAAAGCCCGGATAAATCCGGGCCCTTTCTATAAAAGCTTTTTATTTGTTATCTGGTAAGGCATAAGCCACTAAATAGTCGCCCATTTTCGTACCAAATGAACCATGACCACCAGCCATGATTACAACATATTGCTTACCATTGATTTCATAAGTCATTGGTGTTGCTTGTCCACCTGCTGGTAAACGCGCTTCCCAAAGTTTCTTACCGTTAGTAACGTTAAACGCACGTAAGTAGTTATCTTGAGTTGCACCAACAAACATGACATTACCGGCAGTAGAAATTGAACCACCTAAACCAGGCACACCAATTTTCACAGCTGGCAACTGGAACAAGTTCGGTAAACTGTCACGGATTGTACCAATACGTTTTTTCCATACCACTTCATGAGTTTTCAAATCAACGCCAGCTACATAGCCCCAAGCCGGTTGTTTACAAGGTAAACCAAGCGGAGATAAGAATGCGCTAATTTCAACACCATATGGTACGCCGTACATCGGTTGTACGCCCTGCTCAGTTCCCGCACCTTTTGCAGTTTGTGCACGGTTTGGATCAGCAGGAATTAAACGACTGACGAATGGCAGACCAATCGGGTTCATTACAGCAACCTGACGATCAGGGTTAACTGACATACCGCCCCATTCAAATACACCTAAGTTACCAGGGAAAACTAAAGTACCGTTTTCAGATGGTGGCGTATAAATACCATCGTAATTTAGACGTTTGAAAGATACACGACACATGAGCTGATCAAGCATAGTGGCACCCCACATGTCTTTATCAGTCAATTTATCTTGTGGCGCCAAGTTCAAGTCAGAGAATGGCTGAGTTTTTGAATAGAACTCACCTTTAGTTTGTGGTCCACGTTTAACTGTTTGTGGAACTGGTTTCTCAGTTACAGGAACAATCGGTTGACCATTACGGCGATCAAGCACAAAGGCATTACCTGTTTTCGTCAATACATAGATTGCAGGAACAGTTTGGCCAGCTTTGTTTTTGATATCAGCTAAAGATGGTTGTGATGGTACATCCATATCCCATAAATCGTGATGGGTTGTCTGGAAGTTCCACACTAATTTACCAGTAGAAGCATTAATCGCTAACATTGAGTTTGCATAACGCTCTTTCAGCTCGGTACGGTCACCACCCCAGATGTCTGGTGTACCTACACCTGTTGGTACATAAACGATGTCAAGTTTGGCATCGTATGCTAAAGGTGCCCACGCATTTGGTGAGTTGTGAACAAAAGTAGTACCTTCGCCCGGCATTGCATTTGGATCCGCTGCGCCAGTGTCAAATACCCAAAGAAGTTTACCAGTGTTAACGTCGTATCCACGAATCACACCAGATGGCTCTTTATTTGAGTAGTTATCTGTTACAGAACCAGCAATAACAACAGTTGAACCAGTCACGATACCAGGAGATGTCGGGTTATAACCGCCTGGATAAGCATATGGCATGAACTCTTGTAAGTTCACTTGACCATTTTGACCAAAGTCAGTACATGCTTTACCAGTGTCAGCATTTACAGCCACTAAACGGCCATCGTTGACTGGTACAAATACCTTACGTGGACATTGTGTAGAGCTAGATTTCTTGCTTTGAAGACTCGTTGCAAACTCAGTTGTATTGTTTGCATCGTAGTACATCACACCACGACAAGTTAGATGCTGGAACGATTTATCCGTTTTAAGTTTCGGATCAAAACGCCATTTTTCTTTACCTGTAGCAGGATCAATAGCAATTAACTGCTGGTGAGCTGTACAGATAAACATGTTATTACCGATTTTAATCGGTGTAACCTGATTAGTCGTTTCGCCAGAGTCGTTATCTGTCTTAAGATCGCCAGTACGTAAAGTCCAAGCAACTTTCAAGTCTTTTACGTTTTGATCATTGATCTGTTTCAATGGAGAATAACGCACGCCTGCTTGAGTACGACCATAAGCTGGCCAATCACTTTCAGCAACACCAGGCACGGCTTGAGCTGTTTCTGGTTGAGGTGTTTTGATTTCACCATTAATTTCTTGCGGATCATTGAAGATAGAATAAACCATCAACACGATTGCAATTGCTAAAGTTGAAGATAAGGCAACTTTACTTGATCCAAGGTTGTTGATTCCACGAGTTACAGCCGGAACCAATAACCATAAACCAAGAATACCTAAAATATCTAAACGTGGTGCAAGCGCCCAAAAGTCTGTTCCAACTTCCCAGACACTCCAGATAATGGTACCTAGCATTAATGCAGCATAAAACCACAAAGCAGTAGAAGCACGCTTGTAGAGTTGCCATGCAACAATGAGGAGTAATACTCCAGCTATAATGTAGTAAATTGAACCGCCTAGTGTAGCGAGCCAAATACCTCCAATTAACAGGAATAACGCCAGTAACCCAATAATAATTACGGTAAAAGTCGTTAAACCTGATCTTGAAGTAGGTTGATTCATAAACCACCTCTTATCAATCATCATTTTTATAGGAAAGATGTGCCAAGAGCCTTATAGAAAAATGGCATCACCAATACATCTAAAACAAATTCAGGCATCAAGAAAAAACGGAAGGTCAGGATAATTCAATCAATGATTTAGCCCTCGACAATCCGTTTTTCGGAGTAATTACGCTTAGAATGCAGTTGAGAATTTAATACCGCCAACCCAAGTGTTATCACCATTTTTTAATGCACCAACATGACGAACATATTGCACATTTGGACGAATAGTTAACCAGTTAGTGGCATGAATACCGTAGTAAAGCTCGGTATTGTATTCAGTGTCATATTCTTTAGTTTGAACATCGTTCCAATCATCATTGATATGGATACGAGCCACACCGAGTGCCAACTCATCTTGAGGACGTTGATTGAGCAAACCTTTATAGACCAAGCCTACATTTTGCATATTATCAATTTTGTTGGTATCAGAGTCGTGGAAAGTCAGGTTCACAAAACCTGTCAAACCGCGATCTGTTTGATCAGCAGGCTGGAATAATTTTTGTTTTGCAGTTACCCACACCCCTTGTTTATGAGATGTTTGAGCCTTATTCGTAATTTCTTCGGCGTCAGCAGTGCTGTAGTAATAACCTAAACGGTATTCACCAGCCATACTTTGAGCGCCTAATTTAGGTGACCAAACTACTTCGGCAGGAATAATTGCACCGTGAGAACCATCAGTACTTAAGTTAAAACCTTTACCTCGGTCCAGATTTTCCGGGTTGTATTCATATACACCAACTTGCGTATATAAATCAGGTTGCAAGTTATATTTAACACGCATTGCCCATTGGCTTACTGGCCAGTTATACCACTGATCGCCCACCCAGTTACCGACTTGCGAACCACAAAGCGCTAAATTCTGGAAATCACAGTCAAAACTATTAAAGTCTTCACCTTCACCAAAACGACCGACTTTCACATCTAACTTCTGATCAAGGAATTTCTTCTTGATCCACAAATCTGTTAAACGCCAAGTTTGCTCACGCCCCCACACTTCTTGCACCGAGCTTAAGTGCCCTGCTAAAGCTGGTGAATGTTCAGAAAGCGACTGCCCATCACGATATGTTAATGTGATTTGAGCTTCCGTATCTTGCCAACCTAAAATTTTATTTAGGTCAAAATGAGTTCCTAGTGCAAGTTGCCCCGTATAAGCACTACCATGCGTAGACGTATTTTTTGAATCTAAAATACCGGCATATTCGCCGGTATATCCAAAAGAAAAATCATAACCTTGTGCTTGTAACGCTGTGCGTTGACCGTTCCAATCACCCAACATCCAAGGACTATTTGGGTCGAATGCAGCAGCAGCTTGTGCATGCTGTATAAAAAGAGTAATTGATAAAACGGATAAACAGGAAGCCATCAAGGATTTATGTGTTTTCATGTTTACATACCTTTTATGTCTTTGTTTATAAAGGGTACGCTAATTTTATGTAAAGAAATTATTCAAAATGTTAATCGATTGATTAATCTAATAATAATCTTAATACACATTGTATAAAAAATGGCCCCAGCTCTTTACCACTGCCCTTCACCAAGTTTTTGACCTATAAAGGAATATCTCATTTTTGATCTTGAAAACTTAATTGGACAAGCCAATTGTGGTTCTGTATCCGCTGTATTATTTTGCAAAGGTACATCCACAATCCATCCACGTTCTTGTGCTAAAGGCGAGTTTAAGGACTCTGTTAGGCTTAAAACAGGTTCTACACACACATCAAGATTTGCAAAAATTTCATGCCATTCTTTAAATGATTTCGTTTTAATTTTCTCTTGAATGGCTTGTTTAACTTCCTGTCGGTCTTCGACATCTAAGGAAGCGCCTTTTTGTAATAGTAAAGGCAAATCAAGCGCCACTGATAAACCAGACATAAATTGTGGCTCAAGACTACCTATTGAAAGATAACGACCATCTTGAGTCATATAATAGTCATAAAAAATACCGCCATTGAGCATGCCATGCTCTGGTGCCTGTTCAACCTGTGCAGCAAGTGTCGCTGATGCGGCCATACTATTGAGGCTAGCAACACAATCGGTCATGGAAATATCAATATATTGTCCCATTCCACTACGTCCACGTTCGACAACCGCAGCTAAAATTGCAATAACAGCATGAAGTGAACCACCTGCAATGTCTGCAACTTGAATACCGAGTGGTGGTGGACCACTGTCTTGTCGGCCGCTATATCCAGCAATACCTGCTAAAGCTAAATAGTTAATGTCATGCCCAGCTCTGTCTTTATAGCTCCCTGTTTGTCCATAACCTGTAATTGAACAATAAATGAGACGTGGGTTAATTTCGGCAAGTGTCGCGTAGTCTAAACCGAGACGACGCATAACATCAGGTCGGAACTGCTCTATGACAATATCAAACTCAGAAATTTTGGCTTTAATCAGATCAATACTCGCTTTATCTTTTAAATCCAGAACAATCGACTGTTTATTTCGGTTTAAATAACTATGTGCTGTTGCTTGACCATTTGCATATGGTGGCATGATTCGGATTAAATCAGGACGTGATGGAGATTCGATATGGATGACTTCTGCTCCCATATCCGCCAAATACATTGTGGCAAAAGGTCCAGGTAAGAGCGTCGAGAAATCGAGAACTTTAAGTCCATTTAATGCTGTCGTCATCGTATTTTTAACCACTATTATTCGAATTTTCTTTTATATTAGTTAAGCAAATATACTAAAACAATGTCATGTTCAGCCATTTACCTTGATCATTTCGGCAATTTAACATGTAAAAAGTGCTTTTACTCTGTTGTAAATCGCCAATTTATTTTTTTAGACGGTCATTTAGGTCAATTTAAAGTGAACATCAAAGAGACTGAAGGATTCAATATGAGTCGCGATACGATTAGCATCCACTTCGTGAATGCGGCTTTGACAGGCGTAAAACGCCTTGGCATGGATGTTGAAATGCTCCTTTCACATGTGGGTATTGAAGCGGAATTATTACGTCAACCTAAAGCTCGAATCTCACCAGAACAATACACTCGTTTTATAAAAATGTTGTGGATGGTCACACAGGATGAACACGTTGGATTTGACGTACAACCACGTCGTCTGGGCACTTTTGCCATTATGTGTCAGTTGATTATTCACGCAAAAACATTGGGCCAAGCCCTTGAACTGTCATCTCAATTCTACAAATTATTTGGCGATGAATGGTCTGTAACTCTAGAGCGTGACAAACATGAAGCACGTCTAGTTCCCCTCATTCCAAAAACTTTAGATCCTGACCATTTCATTACTGAAAGCATGCTCATGATTTGGCACGGTCTAGCATCATGGCTGATTGAACGCCGCTTGCCATTAGAACGTGTTCATTTTAGCTATCCACGTCCTGCACATGCCGATGAATATGATGCATTATTTTTTGCACCAGTTATGCAGTTTGATGCACCACGTACTGAAATTACCTTTGCAGCTGATTATCTTGATTTGCCAATCCGCCAAGATGAGAAAACGCTAGAAGAATTCTTAAAAGCAGCTCCTGCTCAGCTTTTAGTAAAATTCAAAAACACCAACTCGCTAACTTCTCGTATTCGTGAAGTGCTCAAAAGCCAAATTGGTGAAGAAATGCCAACGCTTAATGACGTTGCATCAATGTTATATTTATCTCCTCAAACCTTACGCCGCCGCTTGGCTGCCGAAGGTAAAAGCTACCAAGGTGTAAAAGATGCCCTACGCCGAGATGCTGCAATTCACTTGTTACTCAACCCTGAGTTAACACTTGAAGATGTTGCTCAACAAGTTGGCTTTAGTGAAACCAGTACCTTCCACCGCGCATTTAAAAAGTGGACTGGTGTAACACCTGGCCTATATCGCCAGCTACATGGTTATCACTAATTCTCAAATCTCTTTAGTTTCACATTTAGCCCAAGTTCAACTTGGGCTTTTTTGTATTTCTATTGGCAAAAATCATCACCTGACTGGTGCGCTTATCGTCATTGCGTTGCCTTTTAAAACCAGTACACTCAAAACACAACAAAGTTTAAGTAATAAAAAAGGAACTGTTATGAGCGAGGCTTATATTATTGATGCCATTCGCACCCCACGCGGAAAAGGAAAAAAAGATGGCTCTCTTTACGAAGTAAAACCAATTACATTATTGACCACCTTATTAAATGAATTACAGCAGCGCCATCAACTCGATACCTCTAAAGTTGACGATATTGTTTTAGGCTGTGTAACACCAATTGGCGATCAAGGTGGTGATATTGCCAAAACTGCAGCGATTGCAGCAGGTTGGAATGATGATGTTGCTGGGGTGCAAATCAATCGCTTTTGTGCATCTGGTTTAGAAGCAGTCAACATGGCAGCAATGAAAGTTCGCTCTGGTTGGGAAGATTTAGTAGTTGCTGGTGGCGTTGAATCAATGTCACGTATTCCAATGGGTTCGGATGGTGGGCCGTGGGCTTTAGACCCAGAAACAAACCTTAAGTCATCATTTGTTCCGCAAGGTATTGGGGCCGACCTCATCGCAACCTTAGATGGCTATAGCCGTGAAGATGTTGATAATTTCGCTGTGAAGTCACAGCAAAAAGCGGCGGCGGCTCAATCAAATGGTTATTTCGACCAATCAGTCGTACCAGTCAAAGATCACGCAGGTGTAGTGATTTTAGAGAAAGATGAATTTATTAAAGGCAATACAACACTCGAAGGTCTAACGAAGCTCAACCCAAGTTTTGAAATGATGGGGCAAATGGGCTTTGATGCAGTCGCTTTACAAAAATATCCAGAAGCACAAAAAATTAATCATGTTCACCATGCAGGTAACTCATCAGGCATTGTCGATGGAGCAGCTGTAGTTTTGTTAGCTTCTGAAAAAGCGGTAAAAGAACAAAACTTAAAACCACGGGCTAAAGTTTTAGCGACCGCACTGGTTGGTACTGACCCAACCATTATGCTGACTGGCCCTGCGCCTGCTGCACGTAAAGCTTTAGAAAAAGCTGGGCTTACGATTGATGATATTGACCTATTTGAAGTCAACGAGGCATTTGCAGCAGTTGTTATGCGTTTTATTAATGAGCTCAATGTCCCTACTGAAAAAGTCAACGTAAATGGTGGTGCGATTGCTTTAGGTCATCCATTAGGAGCAACAGGTGCCATGATTTTAGGTACTTTACTTGATGAGCTTGAACGACAAGATAAAAAGCGCGGTTTAGCGACCCTCTGTGTTGGCGGTGGGATGGGTATCGCCACCATTATTGAACGCGTATAAAAATTAGGGATATAGAAGATGAGTGCAATTCAATACGAAAAAAATGCCGACAATATTGTCATTTTAACGCTTGATTCAACTGGTCAATCTGCAAACACCATGAATGCCGAGTTTCGTGACTCGCTCGATGAAGCGACTCAGAAACTTAAAGCAGAAACAGAACTTTCAGGGGTTATTTTCCGCTCGGCTAAAAAAACTTTCTTTGCAGGTGGTGATTTAGATGAGCTGATTCAAGTTCAGCCTGAACACGCAACTGACTTTTTTAATATGGTTGAAAAGCTAAAGGGTCATTTACGCACAATTGAAACGCTTGGTATTCCAGTCGTTGCAGCATTAAATGGCACAGCACTTGGAGGTGGTTGGGAAATCGCATTAAGTTGCCATCACCGTATTGCAATCAATGACTCTAAAAGCAAATTTGGTCTCCCAGAAGTCACTTTAGGTTTACTACCAGGCGGCGGTGGTATTGTACGTATGGTACGTTTGCTTGGGCTTCAAAATGCGTTCCCATTTTTAATGGAAGGCAAACAGTTCGGTGTTGATAAAGCAAAATCTTTAGGTTTAATTCATGACACTGCCGAAAATGATCAAGAGCTTTTAGATAAAGCAATTGCTTGGATAAAGGCCAATCCAAAATCTCAACAGCCCTTTGATGTGAAGGGTTATAAAATTCCGGGTGGTGATCCAAAAACTCCAGCAGTTGCACAAGTTCTTGCAATTGCGCCAGCCATGTTAAGAGACAAAACCAAAGGTTGTTACCCTGCCCCTGAAGCGATTATGGCTGCCGCAGTTGAAGGTGCTCAAGTCGATGTCGATACTGCACTGCGTATTGAGTCTCGCTACTTTACTCAGCTTACCACAGGCCAAATTTCTAAAAATATGATCGGCACTTTCTGGCATGGTCTAAATGCAATTAAGTCTGGTGCGAGCCGCCCTGCCGGCGTTGCAAAATGGCAAGCCACTAAAGTAGGTGTGTTGGGTGCAGGCATGATGGGTGCAGGTATTGCATATTCAACCGCAATTAAAGGCATTCCTGTTGTACTTAAAGATGTATCAGTTGAAAATGCAGAGAAAGGCAAAGCCTATTCACAAAAGCTTCTTGATAAACGTGTTTCACAAGGCCGCATGACCGCAGAAAAACGTGATCAGGTTTTATCACTCATTACCGCTACAGCTTCAGCTCAAGACTTACAAGGTTGTGATTTAATTATTGAAGCGGTATTTGAAAACCAAGAACTCAAAGCTAAAGTCACTCAAGAAGCTGAACAATACTTAGCGCCTAACGGTGTGATGGCATCAAACACCTCAACCCTGCCAATTACAGGTTTAGCTCAAGCAAGTAAGGATGATAAAGCTTTTATCGGTCTGCATTTCTTTAGCCCTGTCGACAAAATGCAGTTGGTTGAAATTATTAAAGGTAAAAACACCTCCGCAGAGACACTTGCCAAAGCTTACGACTTTGTACAACAAATTGGAAAAACACCGATTGTTGTTAATGATAGCCGTGGTTTCTTTACCAGTCGTGTGTTTGGTACGTTCATTCAAGAAGGTATGCGCTTGCTTGCCGAAGGTGTCCACCCAGCGCGTATTGAAATGGCTGCACTGAAAGCGGGTATGCCAGTTGGCCCCCTCGCTATTCAAGATGAAGTATCTTTAACATTAACCGAACATGTTGCCAGTGAAGCACGCAAAGCTCTACAAGCCGAAGGAAAAGATTTACCTAAAACTTCTGTAGATGAAGTGGTTCGCACCATGATTCATGAGTTAAACCGTAAAGGTAAAGCTGCTGGAGCTGGTTTTTATGAATACCCAGAAAATGGCAAAAAGCATCTATGGGAAGGCTTAAACCGCTGGAAAAAAGATCATGATATTTCTGAACAAGATATGATTGATCGCATTCTGTTTGTACAGGCCTTAGATACTTTACGTTGTTATGAAGAAGGCGTATTGGAGTCTGTAATTGATGCCAATGTCGGTTCTATCTTTGGGATTGGTTATGCACCTTGGACTGGAGGAGCAATTCAATTCCTAAATCAGTATGGTACTGATAAAGCACAAAAACGTGCCGAAGAATTAGCTGCCAAATATGGTGAACGTTTTACACCACCAGCTTTACTAAAAACCAAAGCTGAGCAGAAACAAAATATTCAGTAATTTAGTCTTATTGAATATTTAAAAAACTGCATAAACCTTACCCATATAAATATATTTTATTTATATGGGTTTTTCTTTATGACCTTTAAGATTTCAGCCCCCTGCCTAAATATGCTATAAATAGACTTCATTTTTGTGCTTCTACAGCACATTCGAGAAATTCTTATGTCCGATAAAAATTCTTCCGAGTCAGCAATTTTAGGCTGGAAATTTGTTCTGATCGTTGGTGTTTTAAGTGCAATTTTCCTTGGCTTTTTTTATTTAGCAATGAGTAATGAACCTGACTATATGCCAGGTGCACAGCGCAAAGCACAACAAGAGCAAATGCAGCAAAAGGCCGAGCACTCTACAGAGCAACACGCTCAACATAGTGACAACATGCCTGAAATGGATATGCAAGAACATAAGCAATCAACTCAGTAATCAGATATTTTTCAAATGACAGATTTTTCCCGCAACGCACTGGTTGTAGAGGGTGGAGGCATGCGTGGTGCCTTTACCAGTGGTGTACTTGACGTGTTTTTACAACAACAGTTCAACCCATTCGATTTATATGTTGGTGTATCGTCTGGTTCAACTAATGTCGCCAACTACCTAGCAGGCCAGCAAGGCCGCACTTTAACATTTTATATTGATCATTCACTGCGTCCTGAATTTATCGATTACAAGCGCTTTTTTAAGGGCGGCGATTTACTTGATTTAAAATGGATGTGGGAAATTGGTGAGCAAGAGCATCCTCTTGATCAACAGAGTCTTTTTGCCAAAAATCCTGATTTTTATATGGTGTTGACGCATGCCAAAACAGGTCATGCAGAATATCTCCGTGCGGGTAAAGATAATTTGCTGAATGCGCTTCGTGCTTCTAGCTCAATTCCAGTTTTAACGCGTCATCCCGTCGATATTATGGGTGAACCTTATTTTGATGGTGGTGTTGCAGATGCCCTACCCGTTCGCTGGACGGCACAGCAAAGTGGCGTCAAAAAACTGTTAGTTTTACGTACTCGTCCGAAAAACTATTTCAAAGCAAGTAGTCGAGGTGATCAATTCCTCGCAAAATATGCGTTTAAACATCATTATGGTTTCGCTAGTAGCTTGCGTAGCCGCTGTGCTCGTTATAACGCTTCGGTCGATTTTGTTCGTGGTGAAAATCCAGACCAGCAAATTTTAGAAGTGTGTCCACCGCCTCTTAAAAATATGGCTGGCCGTTTAACTACCAATCCAAAAAAGCTTCGCTACAGTTATGAAGTCGGTTTAGAAACTGGCTTACAGGCCATCGAGAGTTGGAATGCAATGAAATAAATTAAAATTGAGATTTCTAAAAAGAAATCTCAATTTAACTTCAAAACCATATCAATATGTGGAATGCCACAGTCTTGGTAAACTTCACCTTGTACTTTAAAGCCTAAAGCTTCGTAAAAAGCGGTCACATAGGTTTGCGCTGAAAGCTTTAAGTAAGGCAGTTTATGACGACGTGCATAGTCAATAATATGCTGCATTAAAATTTTACCTATACCCTGCTTTCGATAAGGCATTAAAACAGCAACACGCCCTACGCTATGCTGTGGCAACAAACGTGCTGTAGCGATAGGCTGCTCTTTGTCATAGACAATAAAATGTAGAACTGTGGCATCCAAATCGTCCCATTCATCTTCAGGTGCAATTCCCTGTTCTTGGATAAAGACTTGTTCACGGATGTATTTGGCATCTTGCTCAAGCTGTTCCCAACCACCCTCTACAATTTTATACATCCATTCACCTTCCTAGCACTTGCAGCCAATATTTTCGATCGGCAACTGATCTTGTAACAACAATTCCAGCGTTTGTTTTTTAATACCATACATTTCTTTCAATGCTTGGATTTGAGCCATAATCTTGGCGTCAGGCTGTGAAACGTTTTTGCGTTTTGTTGCCAAAATCATTTTATTTTTGCTGGTATGCTCAAGCGATACAAACTCAAAAACTTTGGTTTCATAGCCATACGCTTTTAAAAGTAACGCACGTAAAGTGTCGGTTAACATCTCGGCCTGTTGCCCAGCATGAATACCAAACTGTAGCATTGGCTGTAAAACTTCTGGGCTATGTAATTGTGGGCGCAACTCTTTGTGACAACATGGCGCGCACATAATCATCGAAGCGTTTAAACGAATTCCAGTATGAATGGCAAAGTCAGTTGCAATATCACAGGCGTGTAAGGCAATCATAACGTCTAGTTTTTCTGGTTGATAACTACGAACGTCACCTTCAAAAAAGTCTAAGTGGTTAAAATGCACTTTGTCTGCAACATTCTGGCAAAATTCCACCAAATTACGGCGCAGCTCTACACCAGTAATCAATGGTATTTTCTGCTGTTGTTGCAGATAATCATACAATGCAAAAGTTAAATAACCTTTCCCCGAGCCAAAATCGACAATGCGTAACTCTTGTTGAGACGCATCAATTTGTTCATAGGCACTTGCAAAAATTTCGATAAATTTATTAATCTGTTTCCACTTACGAGCCATGCTTGGAATGACCTGAGCTTTTTCATCAGTAATACCCAACTCTTTTAAAAATGCATTGCCCTGCTGTAGATAGCGCTGCTTTTCACGGTCATGCGCCTGAACCGTTTGTGTCGCATTTACCGCCTGCTTTTTCCCCATATTCAATATGGCTTTTTTCTTATTTTTTTTAAGTTGAATTTCTTGAGTAGTCGAAAATAAGTTTGCTTGCTTACACTGAATTATTAATTGCTCAATCTGTTGCAAACCTTCTTGAAATGAATAGTTTTTAGTCACATCTTGGGTCGTATGATGGTATAGAGCTGAAAGCTGTTTTTGTCCATGTAGCTCTACAACGCGGAAAGTGATTTTTTCCAGTTGCGCCAACTCTCCCTTATATTGGCTCAAGATCAAACGCTCAAAAGCTTGTTGGTCAAGCATTTGCTTGATTTCATAAAAGAATTGCTGTTCTTGCTCAAAGGAGAAAACCGACACGGATATACCTAAAAAATGAAGACTCATATAAAATAGAAGTTTAAAGGGTCTAGGATTAAAAATAAAATAACTTTACGACTGTTTTTTATTTCTATACATTTGTATTTTTAATCAAAAAAATTAAAGTTATGAGTAAATCTGTGTTGGAAACTTACGATCCAAAAGAAGAACTATTTAATGCCTATAGTCATGGTGCTGGTGTTGTTATGGCAGTTGTAGCTTCTATCTTTTTAATTATAAAGGGATCTTATCTTCCAACTGCTCAGTGGGTGGGCTTATGGGTATACTCATTTAGTCTCATTCTAGTTTTTACCAGTTCTACACTTTATCATTTTGCTCAAACACAAAAACTACGCTACTGGTATAAAAAACTCGACCACACTGCTATTTATTATTTAATTGCTGGAACATATACCCCGTTCTTAAGCATTGCTATACCTACACAAAAAGCTCATATTTTACTTATTGCTCTCTGGAGCATTGCTGCAATTGGTACACTTTTCAAGTTAGTTTTTATTCATCGTTTTCAGAAAATTTCGCTACTTGCTTATGTTCTTATGGGGTGGCTTGCTGTATTTGTTATGGATGATATGCGCACCTATCTGAGTAAAGACGCGTTGATTTTGTTAATTATTGGCGGATTAGCTTATACGGTTGGAGCATTGTTTTACGCGTTAAAAAAGGTAAGATATACCCATGCGATCTGGCATATTTTTGTGCTTTTAGGTGCAGGGGCACATTTTCTTGCAATCTATTGGTACGTAGTTTAGTCCATTTTTCACTCATATTCAGTGATCCTGAAAGAGTCATGGATGATGTTCTTTCACGCTATTCTTTGAGAAAAATACGTCTTTAAAAAGAGTAGTGATTAAAAATAAATTTTAACGGATATAAGGACTTATATGGAGTCAACTTCTGCGACTGCTGCTCCTGTAGTAGCCACTAATTCAAAAACACGAGTTTTGTTTGCAAGCTTAGTCGGTACAACCATTGAGTTCTTCGACTTTTATATCTATGCAACAGCTGCCGTGATTATCTTTCCTCACCTATTTTTTCCTGCTAGTAGTGGCAGTGCCGCAGTCTTACAATCTCTGGCAACCTTTGCAATTGCCTTTATTGCTCGTCCTATCGGTGCCGCATTATTTGGCCATCTAGGAGACCGTATCGGTCGTAAAGCAACTCTAGTTGCAGCTTTACTGACCATGGGTATTTCAACCGTATGTATTGGTTTACTTCCAACTTATGCTCAAATCGGAATTATCGCACCATTACTATTAGCTGTTTGTCGTTTAGGACAAGGCTTAGGTTTAGGCGGTGAATGGAGCGGCGCAGTATTATTAGCGACTGAAAATGCCCCAGAAGGTAAAAGAGCATGGTACGGGATGTTTCCACAGCTAGGTGCTCCAATTGGCTTTATTCTGGCAACAGGTTCATTCTTATTATTGAGTGCAGTTATTCCTGAGCAAGCATTCATGCAATGGGGTTGGCGTATTCCATTCATTGCCAGTGCTGTATTGGTTATTGTTGGCTTATATATCCGTTTAAAACTTCATGAAACTCCAGCTTTCCAGAAAGTCTTAGATAAGCAAAAAGAAGTTAATATTCCATTTAAAGAAGTTTTAACCAAACATACAGGTAAGCTTATTCTTGGTACAGTTGCAGCAATCTGTACCTTTGTTGTGTTCTATCTTACTACCGTATTTGCCTTAAACTGGGGAACCACAAAGCTTGGGTATGCGCGTGGTGAATTCTTAGAACTTCAACTCTTTGCCACACTTTGCTTCGCCGCATTCATTCCTTTATCGGCTATTTTTGCAGAAAAATTTGGTCGAAAAACAACTTCTATTGGCGTTTGTATTGCTGCTGCGATTTTCGGCTTGTTCTTCTCTAGTATGTTAGAGTCTGGAAATACTTTAATCGTTTTCCTTTTCTTATGTACTGGCTTGGCAATTATGGGCTTAACATATGGTCCAATTGGTACAGTTCTTTCTGAACTTTTCCCAACTTCAGTTCGATATACAGGTTCAGCATTAACTTTTAACTTGGCTGGTATTTTTGGTGCATCCTTTGCCCCACTGATTGCGACTAAGCTTGCTGAAACTTATGGTTTATATGCAGTTGGTTATTATCTGACTGCTGCATCACTTTTATCATTAGTTGCGTTCTTACTCATTCGTGAAACAAAAAATGATGATGTAAATAATCAGATTTAAAGTTTTAAAGACACCCCCATAAAAAAGCCAGTTCAATTTGAACTGGCTTTTTATACGTATATGAATTAGTTCATTGATGCAGGATTTGCTGGAGCAACACTATTTGCTGCAGCTGGCGCTGTTACATTGCTTGCTGCAACTGCTGCTGGTCCTGCTACAGCTGCTTCACCGATTAAAGCAACTTTTGCTTTTTCTTGGCTTTTTGCAGAGAGAGCTGGGTTGCTTGCCACAATTCGATTAATGTTTGCTGAGTTTGCCGGAGCAATCGCTGTAGTTTGTAAGATAATTGGGCGATTACCTGTGTTACCCAACGTATAGCGAATACCTGTACGTGGACTAATCACTGTAGTATTTTCTTGCTTCACTACAGCTTGAGCCGAAGTTGGGCCTTTTGCTGCAAGTACTTTGTCAACCGTTGTCGTTTGAGGGGCTGAAGCTGCTTCTGCTGCAAAAACAAAACTTGGTACAGCAAGAACAGTTAAAAATAAAGGTTGTAATACTTTTTTCATTGTCTTTCCAACATACACTCCGGATGAGAAGTAAATAGCATTTAATGCTTAAAACTGCAAACATTATTCACAGGCTTACTACAAACATAAAAAAAGCAGAACAATTGTTCTGCTTTTTTTGAGAAGGCAGATTAGATCTTACCGTGACATTGCTTATATTTTAGTCCTGAACCACATGGGCATGGGGCATTACGGCTTTCTGGAACAGGGAAAGCTTGCTGATCGGCAGACTCGTTCATGGTTTCTTGAGAAAGTGTAACTTCACCAGTTAAACCATCTACATCATCATGTTCAAAAGAAAGCTTCATCGATTCAGCTTGCTGCTGCTGTTGAGCTTCCATTTCTGCAAGTTCTTCTGGTGTTGGGATATGTACACGAGACAAATCAGTCACAACATCAGTTTTAATAATACCCAACATGTTTACGAATAGGTTGAAAGCTTCTTTCTTATATTCCTGCTCAGGGTTCTTTTGCGCATAGCCACGTAAGTGAATACCTTGACGCAAATAATCCATTGCAGCCAAGTGATCTTTCCAATGGCGATCAAGAGAATTTAAAACGAAATGGCGCTCAAGCATTGCTGCAGATTCATCACCCATTTGAGCACGGCGCTGACGATAACGCTCAATCACTTCATCACTAATACGCTCAACCAAACCTTCTTCATCTAAACGACGATCTTGATCTAACCATTCTTGAATTGGAAGCTCAATACCTAAATCAATACGTAAAGCATTTTCTAAACCTTCCACATCCCACTGGTCATGAATTGACTCTGGTGGAATAAAGTTAGCAATCATGCCTTGCATCACTTCACGATGCATTTCTTCAACATATTCTTTTAAGGTATTTTCAGCTAATACTTCATCACGTTGAGAATAAATGATCTTACGCTGTTCATTATTCACATCATCGTATTTCAATAAGTTCTTACGAATATCGAAGTTACGCGCTTCAACTTTACGCTGAGCATTCTCAATCGAACGGCTCACCATTTTATGTTCAATCGCTTCGTCTTCTTTTAAACCCATCGCGCGCATCATACCAACGACACGGTCACCTGCGAAAATACGCATCAGGTCATCTTCAAGAGATAAATAGAAACGAGAAACACCAGGGTCACCCTGACGACCGGCACGACCACGTAACTGGTTGTCAATACGACGTGATTCATGGCGTTCAGAACCAATGATATGCAAACCACCTGCTTGCAATACATCTTCATGGTCTTGTTCCCATTGCGCTTTTAGACGTGCTTCATCTTCTGCAGTTGGGTTCTCAAGTTTGGCAAGTTTCGCTTTCCAGTTACCACCCAAGATAATATCCGTACCACGACCAGCCATGTTAGTTGCAATCGTTACTGCATTCGGGCTACCCGCTTGAGCAATAATGTCAGCTTCACGCTCATGTTGTTTTGCGTTCAAAACTTCATGATGAATACCAGCTTGCATTAACTTAGAAGATAAAATTTCGCTGGCTTCAATGGTTGCTGTACCAATAAGAATTGGAGCAACACCCTGCCCACGAATATTCATAATTTCTTGAATAATCGCGTTATATTTGCCGTTACGGTTTAAATAAATTAAATCGTTTTGGTCGTTACGAATCATTGGACGGTGAGTTGGAATAATCACAACGTCAAGACCGTAAATTTCTTTCATTTCCGCAGCTTCAGTATCAGCAGTACCTGTCATACCTGAAAGCTTTTTATAAAGACGGAAGTAGTTCTGGAATGTTGTTGTCGCTAAAGTTTGGTTTTCAGGCTGAATTTCTAAGCCTTCTTTTGCTTCAACAGCTTGATGCAAACCTTCTGACCAACGACGACCCGGCATCGTACGGCCCGTATGCTCATCGACAATAACCACTTCACCATCATGAATGATGTAGTGAACATCACGTTGGAATAGGAAATGTGCACGAATGGCAGCAGATACATGGTGAACAAGGTTTAGGTTTGTTGCTGAATATAAGCTTTCGCCTTCAGCCAACAAGCCCATCTGAATAAGTTCTTGTTCAACAGTTTCATAACCAACCTCGGTCATTTCAACTGAACGCTGCTTTTCATCAATCCAGAAATGCCCACCATCTGCAACTTTTTCTTCTTTTTGCGGATGTAATTTAGGAGGAATCGTATTGATTGCAGAATACAGATGCGAAGAGTCTTCACTTTGACCAGAAATAATTAATGGTGTACGAGCCTCATCAATTAAGATGGAGTCAACTTCATCGATAATGGCATAGTGCAAACCACGTTGTTTTTTTTCTGCTAAAGAAAACACCATGTTATCACGTAAGTAGTCAAAACCGAATTCGTTATTGGTACCGTAAGTAATATCTGCAAGATAAGCTTCCGCTTTTTCTGACGGACCTTGCATTGAATAAATCGTACCAATTGATAGACCCAAAAATTCAAATAATGGGCGGTTCAATTCGGCATCACGCTGTGCCAAATAATCGTTCACAGTAATGACATGTACACCTTGGCCACTCAAAGCGTTTAAATAACACGCCAGAGTACCCATAAGGGTTTTACCTTCACCGGTACGCATTTCGGCAATCTTACCTTCATGTAAGGTAATACCACCGATTAACTGAACGTCATAGTGACGCATACCCATCACACGCTTAGCAGCTTCACGACAAACTGCAAACGCTTCTGGAAGTAATTTATCTAAACTTTCGCCATTATTATAACGTTGTTTGAATTCTGGAGTTTTTGCAGATAAGTCTGCATCGCTTAAAGCTGATATCGTCGGCTCGAGCGCATTGATTTGCTCAACAATTTTGCGCATGCGTTTGAGTTCACGCTCATTTTTTGTACCGAAGATACCTCCGATCAGACTTGCCAACATGGATAAACTCTCTAAATCTTGCTTGGTCAAATGAATAAACTTTTTCTCAGTCGTTTATTATGGTGCCAGAAATTTGAAGTACAAGGGGTTTGCACAAAACCCCTAAAAAAAATCTGATAGTTAGACGAATGGTTTTTCATTCATCTAATCTCCCCTTAATGTGCCGAGCACCAAAAACACACCATTAACGCTCATCTATTAAGCATAACTTCCGAGAAATCTAATTTAGCAAATTTACCTTAAAGTTACATTGATTAAGCACTTAAAATAATGAGTTTTAGTCATATATATTTACACTTATATAAAAATTTCATAATAAAATATAAAAACAATAATTTTAATCATAAAGTAAATGCTGCATATTCATTCAATCGAATAACAAATTATGAGCAATTGAGGAAATATCATGACACTACGATTAGGAGACACTGCACCCGATTTTCAACAAGAATCGAGCGAAGGCCCAATTAATTTTTATGATTTTTTAGGGGATAGTTGGGGAATCTTATTTTCACATCCAGCCGACTATACGCCAGTATGTACAACAGAGTTAGGTTACACAGCAAAATTAAAAGATGAATTTACGAAGCGTAATGTTAAAGCGATTGCTTTGTCTGTAGATGATGTAGAGTCTCATAAAGGTTGGATCAACGATATTAATGAAACACAAAACACAACTGTAAACTTTCCAATCATTGCAGATAAAGATCGTAAAGTATCTGAGCTCTATGGCTTCATTCACCCTAATGCCAGTGAAACTCTAACAGTGCGCTCATTAGTGATTATTGATCCTAACAAAAAAGTTCGCTTAATCATTACCTACCCTGCTTCAACGGGCCGAAATTTTAATGAAGTCTTACGTGTTGTGGATTCATTACAATTAACAGATAAACATAAAGTCGCTACGCCTGCGAACTGGCAGCAAGGTGAAGATGTCGTGATTGTGCCATCACTTAAAGATGAAGAAGAAATTAAACAACGTTTCCCTAAAGGTTATACGGCTGTTAAACCTTATTTACGCCTCACGCCACAGCCTGAAAGCAATAAAACCGACTAAAGGTTTTATTGCTTGCAAGACAAACGCAGTGCGTAGGCAAGCATCTGAAAAATTCCTTACAAGACAAGCGAAGCGCGTAGGCACATTTAGATTAAATATCACACCCGAAAAAGTCATCCGTAGTGATGGCTTTTTTATTTATGTATTGAATACTCATGGTTTTTATTGTTTAGATCAGTTATAACTCGAAACGATTTGGTAAAAAAATAAAAATCATGATCTATAAAATTCATCATTTAAAGTGTGGCAGTATGTGCCCAGTTTGTGCCCCCTTATTTGGACAAAAAGGCTTCCGAGCTGAGGTAATCTGTCATTGTCTTTTAGTTGAAACTGATCGAGGCTTAGTGCTTATCGATACTGGCTTTGGCTTGCAAGATTACTTACATATGAAGCAGCGCCTAGGCTCATTAGTTAAACGCTTAGGCAATATTGAGCATAATATTGAATTTAGTGCGATCCAACAAATCCAAAAGCTCGGGTTTAGTCCCAAAGATGTACAGCATATTTTTGTCACTCATCTTGATTTCGACCATGCTGGTGGTATCTCAGATTTTCCTCATGCCACAGTTCATGTTTTAGCAGCAGAATACAACGCTGCCCAACTTCCAAATTTTAAAGGCAAACTTCGCTATAGAACCAATCAATATAAAGATCATCGGTATTGGAACTTCGTTGAATATCAAAAAGGTGAAGCATGGTTCAACCTCGAAAAAGTTAAAGGTTTTCCGCTGTTTCAAGATGAAATTTTAATGATACCGCTGTTAGGACATACAGCTGGACATTGCGGGATTGCCATAAAGCAACAAAATCAATGGGTATTATTTTGTGGAGATGCCTACTACTCACACCTAGAGTTAAACCCTAAAAATAAATTAAGATCACTTGGTCTGGTGGAAAAAACATTTGCAGAAGATAATGAAAAGCGTCTTTTTAACCTCAAGCGTTTACAGCATTTAGCTCAACATGAACCCAAGATTGAAATAATTTGTGCTCACGACCCTGATGAGCTGAAACGGTATCAAAAATGAAAAAATTATCGCTCCTTACACTTGTCATCTGTATAAGTTTACAAGGGTGTATGCAGCACGAAAGTATCGCCCATGAGCATCGACCACAAGATTGGGGAAGCTTAGTTTCTCAGACTCATAACTTTTATCAAATTAGTAATGATGTTTATCGCAGTGAACAACCTGATACAGCAATGATTTCTGAATTAAAGGATCATCAAATTGGAACGATCATTAATTTAAGAGCCAAAGACGCAGATAGTTTAGTTTTTAAAAATGAAAATTTTAATCTTGTACATATTCCTATCAACACTTGGGCAATTGACCGACAAGATCTCTTAGAAGTCATGCAACAAATCAAAATTGCCAAGCAGAATGATCAGCGCGTTTTATTGCACTGCTACCATGGTTCAGATCGTACAGGGGCCAGCGTTGCCATGTATCGCATTATTTTTGAAAATTGGACAATTGATGATGCGGTTAAGGAAATGAAACAAGGGGGTTACGGTTATCATATTATTTGGAAGAACATTGACCGATTATTTACACCTGAAAATGTAAGATGGATTCAACAGCAACTGTCGAATCCATCTTAGTGACATCTTGAGTGGAATTTTTAATTTGGTTAACGTTGGTCTAACGGTACCCAGTCAATCACCCACGCTGATTTCATGTTTAAACTTGAATCAGAAGTAATTTTCTTACGCGCAGCATCTGCTGTATCACGGTCTTTTGCAGGTCCAACCATAATACGAATACCCTTACTGGTTGGGCTTGTAGTGACCTTATAGCCTTTAGCTCGTAATTTAGAAACAACTGCATCTGCATTGGCTTGGTTAGCAGCCAAAGCGACTTGAACCATCCACTTTTTATCGCCATTTTCAAGCAGTTCACGTGCTTTTTCAGCTTCAGCTTTTTTCTCAGCTTCAGCTTTTCGTTTAGCATCAGAGGCTTTTTTATCAGCTTCTGCTTGTCGTTTGGCTTCAGCAGCTTTCTTGTCTGCTTCTGCTTGGCGTTTTGCTTCTGCAGCCTTTTTATCTGCTTCTGCCTGTCGTTTAGCTTCAGCTGATTTCTTTTCTGCTTCCGCTTGACGTTTTGCTTCAGTTGCTTTTTTGTCTGCTTCTGCTTGACGCTTAGCATCAGCCGCTTTCTTGTCTGCTTCTGCTTGGCGTTTTGCTTCTGCAGCTTTTTTGTCTGCATCTATTTTTGAAGTATCAGTTGTTTTATTCACCGTATTGGTTTGCTGGTTTTTAGCTTTCGCCTCACCCACTAACTCCGGTGGAATATTATCTGAACTTTCTTGAGCCGCTGTACGGCGCGCATTAATCGCAGCGTACTCTGCTGCAGCTTTACGAGCAGCATCAGCTTCAGCTTGCTGCTGCATTGCTAAGAACTCAGCTGCACGTGCTTCTTGTTCAGCAACGGCCTTTTCACGCGCACGACGCTGTTCTTCTAGCAAACGTTTTTCAGTTTCAACATCAACCGCAAGAGGTTGTAGTTGTACCATTTGCCCTTCAGTTGTCTGTTTTGGTTTAGTTTGAGTTTTTGGCGATGTGGATGCGGATGGTTGAGCTTCAACCTGTTTTATTTCCTCATTTCCTTTTAGAAGTAATGCTGCCAATAAAACACCACCTCCTAGTAAAACAACGCCACCCATCCAGCGTTGTTTGTTATTCATTGACATTCTTCCAAATACTCCCAAATCGCTTCTAAAGTATGAAACGAACCACAGGCTAAAATCAGCTGATTGTTATTTGTTTGCTCAAGCGCTGATTTAAAAGCCTCTTTGATATTGCCATATTGTTGTACTATCTGGCCTTGCAAGGCATCATTGAGTTGCTGAATCGGTGCAGCACGCGGCACATTCAATTCAGCAATTTTCCAATGTAAAACAGTAGGTTTCAATAAATCGACTACTGATTTTATATCTTTATCTGCCAGCATTGAAAATACTGCGACAACTTCTGTGTACTGTTTATTGTATTCTAAGAAATTTCGCAATTGCTTTAACAAAAATTCAACACCATGTGGATTGTGCCCAGCATCAAAAATGACCGTTTTCCCGTCCACTTGGCGCTGTTCAAAACGCCCTGCTAAGCGAGCAGATTGAATACCTTTTTCTAATGCTGAGTGAGAAATTTCAAGTCCGCTATTTAAAATGGCCGCAACTGCTCCTGCAATATTTTCAATCGCTAATGTACCTAAAGGAAGTTTTAAAGTGGTTCCTTCCGAAGCAAAGTACCAGTTTTGTCCATCTTCTGCGAGCTTATAAAAATAATCACGATTAACGGTATATAAGTCTGCTTGTGAACTTTGTGCTTTATCTTGAATTGCTTGCGGTAATTGTTGCTCACCCGCGAAGATAACCGGAATATATGGACGAATAATGCCTGCTTTTTCAAAAGCAATTTTTTCGATGGTATCGCCTAGCCAATCTGTGTGATCTAGGCCAATATTAGTAATCACTGCAATGTCGGGATCAATCACATTGACGACATCTAAACGTCCGCCCAGACCAACTTCGAGCACCCATACATCACATTGTTGTTGTTTAAAAATAACAAAAGCAGCCAAAGTGGTTGCTTCAAAAAAAGATAAGCTTAAATCACAATCGCGACGAGCCTGATCGACTTGAACAAAAGCATCAATCAGACTTTGATCATCGACTTCAACTCCACCTAACTTAACTCGCTCATTAAAGCGATAGATATGCGGTGACTGATATAACCCAACTTTATAACCTTGTGCGTTTAATATCACAGCCAGTGTGGTTGTGGTTGAGCCTTTACCATTCGTTCCGGCTACTGTAAAAACTTTAGCATGAGGCTGAGTTACACCCAGCTTTTCTGCAACAGGAATTACACGTTCCAGACCAAGATCTATCCCTGTAACGTGAACATGGCTCCAATAATTGAGCCATGTATCTAAAGAGTCTATTGAAAGTGGAGCTTGTTGGTTCAAGGTAAGTTCATCAATTTCGATACAAGTCGAGATACAGTATCACGTAAAGCGTGGCGATGAACAATCTGATCGATTACACCATGATCAAGCAAATATTCAGCACGTTGGAACGGTTCTTCAAGAGTTTCACGTACAGTCTGCTCAATTACACGTTTACCAGCAAAGCCAATCATTGCTTTAGGTTCAGCAATATGAATATCACCCAACATTGCTAAAGAAGCTGTTACACCACCATACACAGGATGTGTTAACACAACGATATATGGTAAGCCAGCATCTTTTAATTTTTGAATCGCAGCAGAAGTGCGCGCCATTTGCATAAGCGATAACATACCTTCTTGCATACGCGCGCCGCCAGAAGCTGCGAAACAGATTAATGGCTGACGTTTTGCAATTGCAAGCTCGGCAGCCTGTACAAAACGGTCACCTACAACTGTACCCATTGAGCCGCCCATAAAGTCGAACTCAAAAGCACATGCAATCATATCTACGCCATTTAAGTTACCTTGCATGGCAATTAACGCTTCCGTTTCACCAGTTTTGCTTTGCGCTTCACGCATACGATCTGGATACGGTTTAGAGTCAACAAACTTTAATGGATCTTTTGCAGTAAATTCTTGACCCAATTCAGTTACAACATTATCGAAGAACCAGTTCAAGCGGTCACGAGCTTTCATTCGTAAGTGTTCATCACATTGCGGACAAACATATGCATTGAAAGATATTGCTGTACGTGTCACTAGTGCATGACATTCAGGACATTCAATCGTTGGCTCAGTAAATGTTGCTTTGAGAATTTGTTGCTCATCTGCGACTTCAATACCTGGAACCGGACGTTTTGTCCATGGTGTCGAAGGGCTAAGAACTTTCCCTGGTTTCACTTCTTGATTCATACTAACTCATCGAGCGCTGCTCGAAGCTCCTTGACTTTACTCACCGTCTGTTCAACAGCGTCATCCGCTGCCAACGTTGCAAAATTTTTAACGAAAGCACTACCTACAATCACGGCATCAGCAACATTACCCATTGCTTTTGCTGAAGCAGCATCACTAATACCAAAACCAACACCCACTGGAATATTAGTGGCATTTTTGATTTTTTGAATACGCGCAGCAGCTTCTGCCGTATCAAGTGTTGCTGCTCCAGTTACACCCTTAAGTGAAACGTAGTAAATAAAACCACTTGCCTGATTAGTCACATGTTGAATGCGTTGATCTGTAGAAGTTGGCGCAAGTAAGAAGATTTGGTCCATATCATGTTGTTTCAACACAGCACCAAACTCTTTTGACTCTTCTGGTGGTAAATCCACAAGTAATAAGCCATCTACACCACATTGTTTCGCATGAGAAACAAACTTCTCGTAACCAATAACTTCAACCGGATTCAGATAACCCATTAGAACAACAGGTGTTTCCTGATCCTGCTCACGGAACTCTTTTACCATGTTGAGTGCATCCAACGTGTTAGTCCCTGCTGCAAGCGCACGTTCAGCTGCAAGCGCAATTACTGGACCATCAGCCATTGGATCTGAAAATGGTAAACCAAGCTCAATGACATCTACTCCTGCCGCAACCATTTTATGCAGTAACGGAACCGTTACTTGTGGCTGTGGATCACCCGCCATAACATAAGATACAAGCGCTTTACGTTGTTGGGACTTAAGCTTTTCAAAACGGGTGGCAAGACGTGACATAGGGTTGTGCTTTCCTTGAATTATTTAAAATTGAGGAGTTGTTTGTAGAAATACAAGAACATCGCATTTTAACGCTATTTTTTGTCCATTGAACAGGTCTAACGTTATGGCGATATTCGATTGTATGATTCATACAACCCATGGTGTACATTTATCAATATTTTGAAACTTTTCTCAATGATCAAAGCTTCCTATTTTCGAGCCATTATTAGATTGCTAACTGATCAAAAAACAATCACACAAAACTTATTTCTCAATATTTTTATTGGCGAGTTGTAATTCCCTTTTCCGCGTGAGTAAAGTTTGTCCTGTCAAATTTTTATGAGCGCGTGCAAGTGCCGACTGATCTGAATATCCCAACTGTTCAGCAATTGTGGTGAGGCTTTCATTTTGGTGAAGTAATATTTCACAGCGTTTCATGCGTTCAGTATCTAAAATTAATTTAAATGAAGTATTTAATGACTGTAATTGACGCTGCAAGCTTCGTACTGAAATATTCAACTCGATGGCAATATCCTCTATTTTAGGGGCTTGTTGCTTGTGTTTAAAATATTCATGAACAATCCAATGTATTTGCTGGGCTAAATCTGTATGTATTTTCCGCTGAGCTAATGCCTCTTCTGCTTGTTTCACTAAAAGTTGCATTAAGCTGGGGTCTGCATGTCGAGGACGAACATTCAATCCCTCACTTGCAAAAGTTAATGCATAGTAAGGTTGCTCAAATGATAATTTACATTGAAAGAAACGCTGATAGTGAACTAATGGACCACGTGAGCGGTGCACAAACTCAACATGCTGCAAGAGAAAATCATGGAAAGGAGCAATTTGTTTAGCAAGCTGAACCATAGCAGCTAAAGTCAGCTCACAAAGTATGATATTACTGGCATCAACTAGCGGCCAATACAAACGGATATTAGAAGCATCTTGTTCAACTTGCATAGGCACGACTTGCTCACCGTCAATCACGAGACGATGGAATTTCATGACATATTCAAGAACCTCTGCAAAGCTGCCACTTCGAGAAGCCATGTATCCCAGTACACCAAAATTGGCAGGTGTAATACAAGTTGCCATTTCTAGGGCTAAATTAGAAACTTGTAGACGAGACTCTGTCAGCTCTAAAAGTTCAAGAAAAAAGTTTAAAGAAGATTGAGCATCAATAGATGAAGCTAAAATATTTTGAACTTGACGGGCCTGAACATCTGTAAGGTTTAATGCCTGCCAATCGATTCCTTTTTCTTTTAGATAAGTATTCCAAAGATAAAAATAACCATTTGAAATCGTAAAATCCTGCATGGCTCATCCTTTTTTTAATGCCATCTTGTCGCAAACTGTATAAAAATTGGCAATAACTGTCAAAACAAAGCCGACTATTAGCGACATACTAATGAACATGTTAGATGCGAGAAATAAAAATATGAACGCACATGTTTCTTATCAGGTCGAGCCAGTAGTTCGTAAAGATCTAGATTTTCATTTAAACGAAGCGCCTCGCTTTTGGTTTAATAATGATCCCTTTTTGACTCGTATGTTTGATGCGCTCAGCTTAACCTTTCCAGATGGAGAGCGTTATTTTATTGAATGTGTCCGTATGTTCCGAGACAAAATTGATGATCCCGAACTACAAAAACGGGTTGCAGACTTTATTAAACAAGAAGCTCAACACGGTATTGCACATGACAAAATGAATCAGCTCATGAAAGAGCAAGGCATGCCTGTTGACCAGTTCACAGCCACACTTAAAAAAATTTTTCGTTTTGAACTCACCAAACGCTCACCACAATACAATATTGCGATGACAGCGGCAGCGGAACATTTAACAGCACTAATGGCAGAAACCTTTTATAGCCATAAAAAAACTTTAGAAAATGCTCACCCCTATGTTCGAGCGCTATTCGCGTGGCATGCCATTGAAGAGATGGAGCACCGTGATGTTGCTTTTGATGTCATGAAACAAGTAGGTGAAGTTCCTGAGTCGACTCGTCGTTTTGTATTGGTTCTTACGACAGTACTAATGTTTGGCTTTACACTCTATCGCACCAACATCATGTTGAAATGTGATGGCTTTAGTCCAAGAGAAAGACTCTTGATGAACCTTAAAGGTTTACCTTGGTTCTTCGGCAAAAATGGCACATTAACTGCCATGAAAAGCCAATATTTAGATTGGTTTAAAAAAGACTTTCATCCAAGTCAGCATCCAGTCATTCGTCAATATCCTGTTTGGATTGAAACACTCGAAAAGACAAATGATCCTATTGCAGCTGGTGAGGCATTCTGGCAAGCAGGTTTATAACCTGCTTGTTACCATTTCGCATAATGTTGTTCTAGTAAACCATATTGTTCGTTGCAATTGATGATATCGGTTGCCTCATGCTCAATCGCGCCGCTAATTTTAGCTTGCCACTGATTGAACTGGCTGCCGATCATTCTTAAGTTTATATTTTCATATCGGCACCAACCAATATGCACTTGGAGATTAAGCTTTTGATCTAAAGAGCTAATTTGCCAAAGCTCATCATTTACTTTTTCAAATAAAACATCAGTTAGTGGAAATAAGACTCCGTTAATCCATAAGCAGTTTTCATTACCAAAACTTTCATTAACACCAGAAGCCAGATTTAGCCCTATACGACGCCCTTGCTCATCCCAGAAATTACATGAAAGCCAGAACCAAGCCGTTTCAGGTCGCAAAAAACCGCAGGTATCATCTAAAGAGGCAAATGTCTTTTCATCAAATTGTACGACTTGGTTTTGCTTATTAATAAACATTCCCTCTACAGCCAATGTGGTCTGCTTTTGGGTATAAGTCCAACCATTGATGCCAGTTGGTGTACACAAACTTAATATATCGGTTCCAGCACAAAAAATACGAGCGCTAAGTTGAATCTCACCATATTTAGTGACTCGAATGTATCGCACACCATTGGCATGCTGGATATCAAACTGATAAGGAGACTTAGAAAAATAACTTTGATTAAATAAAGGTTGTTCATCAAGGTAGGTTTTATGACCTAAAGGCTGAATGGCATTCCACTCGATGACTTGCCCTGTTTCATGGTCATAAATATAGAAAAAGCCATGCCCAACCCAGCCAATATCTGCAATTGCCAGACCAATACTATAGTGTTTATGTTGAATGCCGCAGAATTTAAATTTTTTATATTTTAATTGCTTACGCCAGCCTTTAAGGACCTTACCATAAGGGGTTTTATAAATATAATGTTGTACGTGAATGGTTGACGGTACAGATTCAAAACGCCCGTAGCGAGGCTGTCCATTTTCTTGAATTAAATCCATTTACCCACTTCCATATGAATATTAGATTTCAAATGACCTATACCACGGTCAAATACGTATTTTCCCAAATTGTTTCAGCAAAATCGCCTTTTATTAAATGAATATAGCGCCCTGCTACACAATCTATTGCTAAGCAGTCATCAATATCAATGACTCGATCTGTATGTGCTTTTTGCCACTGCCGATCTATAAATTGTTTACCTAATTGTTTGGCAGCTACCGCATTCGGTGCAACCACAAACTCATAACGGTGAAGTTCACCGAATTCACTTGCATTATATCCACCTAGATTAATTAAATATAATTTTAAATCATCTGGTTGTGGAGCAGCATCTGTAAAGTGAATTTGATAATTTTGCCCTTGAGAGCTAACACCAGAGAGCTTGGCCCAAGCATCAATATGTAATCCTTGAGCCTCACCAAACCAAGCCTGTTTAAGTTGAGGATAAACTTCTTCCAAAGTATCTCCTACAGCCATGACTACATCATGAACTTCTGTATTAGCGCGTGCATGACGCCCGCCTAACATCACCATAAACAAACTTGGCATTATATCCTCTTACATCTCGACCATTTCTACGCCATCAATACGTGCAACTGTCATTAAATCTTTATCACCACGACCTGAAACAGTCGCAATAATAATCTGATCTTTAGACATCGTCGGTGCAAGCTTAGAGACATAAGCCATCGCATGCGAGCTTTCAAGCGCAGGAATAATCCCTTCAATTTTAGTTAAATCACGGAAACCTTGTAGAGCTTCTGTATCATTAATCGGCACGTACTCTACACGCTTCATATCTTTCAAGAAGCTATGTTCAGGGCCAACACCCGGATAATCAAGGCCCGCCGAGATACTATGTGTCTCAATAATCTGGCCCTGTTCATCACTCATTAAATAAGTACGATTACCATGTAATACACCCACATGACCTGCATTTAACGGCGCAGAGTGTTTACCAGTTTCAATACCAAAACCAGCTGCTTCAACACCATACATTTTCACGTTGGCATCGTTTAAGAATGGATAGAACAAGCCCATTGCATTTGAACCGCCACCTACACAGGCAACTAATGCATCTGGTAAGCGACCTGCTTGTTCCAAAATCTGTTTACGCGCTTCACGACCAATAATTGACTGGAAGTCACGAACAAGTTGAGGATAAGGATGTGGGCCTGCAACTGTACCAATCACATAATATGTTGTATCAACGTTGGTTACCCAGTCACGCATCGCTTCGTTCATGGCATCTTTTAATGTTTTAGAGCCACTTTGCACAGGTACAACTGTTGCACCTAACAAACGCATACGGTAAACGTTCATCGCTTGACGCTTAACGTCTTCAGCACCCATATAAACAACACATTCAAGACCTAAACGTGCTGCAATTGTTGCTGTTGCTACACCATGCTGCCCAGCACCAGTTTCGGCAATAATACGTTTTTTACCAGAAAGCTTTGCCAATAACGCCTGACCAATCGTGTTGTTTACCTTGTGTGAGCCAGTATGGTTCAAGTCTTCACGTTTAAGGTAAATTTGCGCACCACCTAACTCTTTTGACCATCGCTCAGCATAATAAAGTGGACTAGGACGACCTACATAGTAGGCGAGGTCACGGTCGAATTCTGCCAAAAACTGTTCATCATTTTTCATGCGGGAATAGAGATTTTCCAAATCTTCTAATGCCGCCATTAGAGTTTCTGACACAAAACGTCCGCCATGGATACCGAAATGCCCATTTGCATCTGGGAATTGGGTATAGTCAATCACATTATTTTGCTGATCCACGTTGGACTCCTTGCATAAATCGTTCAATGAGTTGTTGGTCTTTTATACCTTTTGCGGATTCTACGCCTCCGCTCACATCTACTGCAAAAGCACCGGTAGTATGAATAGCGTCAATGACATTGTCAGGGGTTAAACCACCTGCCAAGATTAATGGAATATCAAGTTTTGGGAATTTAGACCAGTCAAACTGATGTCCTGTCCCCCCTTTGAGCTCAGGATGCCACGCATCGAGCAATACAGCACTGGCACCAGCTGCCTGATATTTTTGAATTTCAGCAACTACATCCAGATCAGGTTTAACCTGAATCGCTTTATACCAGCGACGTTTACAATGGCGAGCAATTTCCTGACATTGTTCTGGAGTTTCATCGCCATGTAGTTGTAATACATCTAGGGGAACACAATCAAGTACATCCTGAATTTCAGTAGCACTCGCATTTACAAACAAACCTATCATTTGTACATAAGGTGGAATTACTTTTGCTAATTCTTGGGCCTGTTCAACCGTAACATGTCTTGGGCTTGGCGGAAAAAAAACAAAACCAATCGCATCTGCTCCAGCAGCAACAACTGCTTGAACATCTTGAATACGAGTAATTCCACAGATTTTTGCTCGTGTACGTTTTTGGTTTGATTGGCTCATGATCTGCCTAAACTACAACCATTTCTTAAAATAAGCGCCATTGTAATGCAATTTTTGTCCCTTGCGTAAAAGTTCTCAGGGAATTGCTCCAAATGACATTGTATGAAGTAAATCGCCACTTTATACTGCGTAAAATTGGAAGCAAGTGTAAGCAATTCATGCTTTAGGGAAGCTGGTGAAAGTCCGGCACTGCCCCCGCAACGGTAACAATGTAAAGCATATTTTTTAAGTCGTTCTCGACTTACACCACTGCAGTAATGTGGGAAGGTGAATATGTCCATAAATTAAATATGGCGCTGAAGTCCGGAGACCTACTTGTTTCATCTATCTACCCGATCATTCACGTGGGGTGAATGTATGGAGCATGTTATGTCTAAGTCTTTTCAACCTACTCGTCTGGTAGGGGCTATCGCTATTGCGATGGGGTTTTCACCTGTTATTTTTGCTGAAGATACAACGAATGTAACTCAGCTTGATCCAATTGTAGTGACTGCTTCCAAAAGTGCTGAAAAAGCGAGTGAAGTTCCGGCGCGTATTTCAGTGATTTCAAAAGAAGAAATTGAAAAAAATCCTATTTCAAATTTATCTAGTATCTTACAAAAAGATGCATCTATTTATATCAAACAAAATGGTGGTCTTGGACAAGGCACTAATCTTTTGATTCGTGGTACAAATCCAAATCATGTACTGTTATTAAAAGATGGAGCACGTCTAAATACTCCAAATACCCTTTCTCCGATCTATCCTGAACTTTTAGATACAACTAATCTTGACCGCATTGAAATCTTAAAAGGTCCTGCATCAGTTCAATATGGTACTGATGCGATTGGCGGTGTGATCCAAATGATTACATCTTCACCTGAAAGAAACTCTGCATTCGTTACAGGTATTTATGGTGAAGATAATACTTATAAAGCGATTATTGGAACAGATTTAGTCAGCAATGAAGGGTTCTTTGCTCAAATTCGTGGGCAAAGTATGGAAAGTGATGGAACGCATATTTTCAACACTCAACCAGACAATTTAAAAGCTGCTTATGATCAAAAAGGTTATAGCGCAAAAATAGGTTATGACAACAAGAACAACCTAAATGCAAATGTTGAAATTTCTCAAAACAAGGGTGCTAATAATTATTCAGACAATGGTGGCATAAGCAATACAGCTAAACGTGAGTTTGACAATCAATTATTCAGCACTAGAGTCGAATATAAACCGACATCTAATATCACTATCAATACAAGATATTCTAATTTTAAAGATACACAAGATTATCGTGAATCATCACCTTATCATGCCGACACTAAACGCAATGAAGGTGATTTAAATGTTAAGTGGCAATTTACACAGGCACAAAATATCTTGGTTGGAGCAAGCATTGATAATACAGAGTATCAAGATGCCTCCATTTTAAATGGAAAGCAAGATATTGACTCTACTGGCTATTATCTACAACATCAATATAAAACTGATAAAATCAGCACGCAATTAGGCGTCCGCCTCGAAGATAATGAAAAATTTGGAACACATAATGTAGGACAAGGGGCTATTCGTTACTTTGTATTACCGTCAACCAGTATATATGCAAATATCGGAACAGCATTTAGAGCTCCTTCACTTACTGAATTGTATTATCACAGCGAAGCGGATTATGGTTCTTTTGGAATTTATCATACTTATGGGAATACTGATCTAAAACCAGAAGAAAGTACTTCATATGAAATTGGCTTAGATCATCAGTTTACTCCTGCATTAACAGCATATTTATCGGCATACAAAACAGACGTCAAAAATTTAATTGCCTCAACTTCAAGCTTTGATGTTGCAACTAATACAACGACAAGTACTTATGAAAATCTAAACAAAGCACAATTTTCTGGAGGAGAAGTTGGATTTAAATGGAAACAAGATGATCTATTTTTATCGACTGAATATGCCTATGTAAAAACTGAGAATAAAGAAACTGGTTTAGAAATTGCTTATCGACCTAAACAAACACTTACCTTAACTACAGGCTTAGAAAATGCTGTTTACGGTGTTAGCGCTTCTGTTATTGCCCGCTCTAGCTCTAATGCGCAGAATAGCTCTAATCCACAAAAAGTACCAGGCTATGCTACTGTCGATTTAAATGCTTACTGGAATATCAATCCAAACGTTAAAGTATTTACTAATATCGAAAATGTAGGTGATGCTGAATATAAAACAGTTTACAACTTTAGTAACTGGTATGTGAACGGTGGACGTCAAGCTTCTGTTGGCGTAACTTTCCGTTATTAATTTCTCACGCCAACTATAAAAATATTTTCTTAACTCCAGTTTCGGGGTAATGTTCTGACCGACATTATCCCTTTTTTATGTTCAGGATATCCATCATGGGACACCGTTTAAGCAAAATCTATACACGCACAGGCGACTCAGGTACAACAGGTTTAGGCGATGGTTCTCGTGTTGCCAAGGACGATTTACGAATTGCAGCACTTGGTGATGTTGATGAACTCAACGCCATTATTGGGGTACTTCGTGCTCAAATCACAGATAGCCAAGTAACTAATAAGGCTGATTGGGATAAAAGCTTAAGTCTGATTCAACATTGGCTTTTTGATTTAGGTGGAGAGGTTTGTATTCCAAACTACAATCTACTCCAGCCCGTTTGTATTGAATTTCTTGAAAAAGAAATTGACCGTATGAATGAAGACTTACCGATGCTTAAGGAGTTTATTCTACCGTCTGGTTCTTTATCTTGTAGTTATGCTCATCAAGCCCGTGCCGTTTGCCGCCGTGCAGAACGATCGCTCATGTCAGTACAAACTCGTGATCAAAATATTCAAGCTACAGCACTCCAACTTTTAAACCGTCTATCTGACTGGTTATTTGTCGCATCGCGTGCTTTACAGCGTGCCGAAGGCGGACAAGAAGTACTTTGGCAAAAAAATATTAATGAGATTATTTAAAAATAGATTAGATTAAACATGGTCTCTACTCTTTTTAAAGAGACCATAGTTAAAATATTTCATAGAAGAAAATTATGCGCATTATTGGCCATCGTGGTGCACGCCGAGAAGCTCCTGAAAATACACTTGGTGGGTTTCAGCACATAAAAAATTTAGGTATTCGTGGTATCGAATTTGATATTCGTCAGCTTCAAGACCAAGAGTTAGTTGTTATTCATGATGACAATTTTTTGCGTACAGCTGGAGTCGATCAAATTGTAGAGCAATCGACTTTGGCTCAAGCGTTGTCATTCGATCATCGGCAAGGCTGGCCCAATTGGCCAACTTCTGAACCAACACCGACCCTTACAGGTGTTTTAAACTTACTTGATAATTTTGATCATATTGAAGTTGAAGTTAAAGCTGTAAGAGATATGGCATTGGCCGAAAAGCTCGTTCAAAAGCTTGAGACGGAATTACAGGGCTTTGAAAAAGTCGTAACCATCACAAGTTTTGATCTTCAAATTCTAACCGCCTTACGCGATATAAACTCTCAATTTAAACGCGGATTGTTAGTTGAACTTCCTGTTGGGGCAACGGCAATTGAACTCGCGCATCAATATGGTTGCGGTCATATTGGTTGGCATGATCAGCTGGCAACAGATGAAATGATCCAACTGTCTCATCAAGCTGGTTTGAACATTAGTGTCTGGACAGTCAATGATGTAGAAAGAGCAAAAAGGCTGCGTGATTTAGAAATTCAGGGCTTAATTACAGATATTCCAACCACGATGTTAGAAGCTCTATAAATATAAAAAAGGTGGTAAAAACCACCTTTTATTTCTTTTGTGCCTGAATGAGGCGCTGACCACTCTGGTCAAGTAGATATAGCGTATTACCTACGAGTTGGAAGCGTTGAATACGTTGCAAAGCATCTACCAGCTCTGCTTCTTGAGCCAAAGCACCATCACAGCTTGAATGGCCTGCATTTACTTGCATATCAAGTTTTTGCTGACTGAAATTAAATGTATAACGGCCAAAAACAGCATTACAGCCAGTATGTCCCGATACTGTTTTGACTGCTGAGTTCAGTGAAAGAGTAGGCCATTGGTTAAAAAATTTTGCCTTATGACCACTGATCTGAGTGATCTGCCAATCAATATCTTGAATGCCATCTGGACTCACTCTCTTTTTTACAACAGGTGCTTGAGTCTGATGAACTGTTCTTTTTGTTTGAACTTTTTTCGTAGTTTGTTCGGGTGCACTTTGACATGCGGCTAATACAAGACTGATTGTGACCAAGACACACTTCAATGATAATTTTCTTGAAATATCAATGCTGTTCTTTTTTTTCAATCGTTGTACATTCATTAAACAACTTCTCCTGCTTGAAAAACTCTTTGACATAGTTTAATTCTGTTACGGTTCTTTCAATACATCTGTACAATAATGCTAGTGATTCTCACTAAGCACGTGCTAATATGAAGGATAGAATAGCAATATATCTTGATGATTGGTTTTGCTATGTCGTTTTGTCTTTGTACCTTGTTTCACAAGGATTCTAGGAGCGCTGCCGGATATGACTTCCGCCCCACTCAAAGCCCCAATTAACTGGACCGCTAGCATTACCTTAATTGGTTTACCAATTCTTGCCGCAATCATAATCCCGATTTATGCGTATTATTATGATTTTAGTGTAAGCGCATGGGTAAGCTTATTTTTTCTTTTAGCTCTAAGTAGTATGGGGATTACTGCTGGTTACCATCGCCTTTGGGCTCACCGAGCTTATGAAGCGTCGTTACCGCTTAAAATTCTTTTAATGATCGGTGGAACATTTGCCGTACAAAATAGTATTTTGTTCTGGGCATCTGGTCACCGTACTCACCATCGACATGTTGATGATGTTGATGAAGATCCGTATTCGATTGAGCGTGGTTTTTGGTATGCCCATATGGGTTGGATGATCCGCGATCATTCGCCATCTGAGCCAGACTTTAAAAATGCACCAGACCTACTCAATGATAAACTGGTCATGTTCCAACATAAATATTACGCGCTACTTGTAGTTGCAGTTCATGTTGGTATTTTAGGTTTAATTGGTTGGGCAACAGGTGATCTATGGGGTGTAGTTCTCCTAGGTGGTCTCTTACGTTTAATCATTAGCCATCAAGTTACATTCTTTATTAACTCGCTTTGCCATATGTTTGGTAAACGTCCTTATACAGACGAAAACTCAGCACGTGATAATTTCTGGTTAGCCATTGCCACTTGGGGCGAGGGTTACCACAACTATCACCATATCTTCCAATACGACTATCGTAATGGTGTGAAATGGTGGCAATATGACCCAACAAAATGGTTGATCTGGTCATGTTCTAAAATTGGTTTAGCTAAAAATTTACGTCGTATTCCAAGCTTTAATATTAAAAAAGCAGAACTGGCGATGAAATTTAAATACGCTGAACAAGACCTCGCTATTTATGGTCATGATGTAAATGCAGACATTACTCAAATGAAGCAACGTATTGCACAAGAGTACGAAGCATTTACACACACCTTAAATGATTGGGCAAAACTTAAAGAACAAGAGTTACAAGCTAAAAAAGCAGCAATGGCTGAAAAGATTCATAGAATGGATCATAAGCTTAAAGTTGATTTTCAATTGCTTGAACACCGTTTAAGTCATCACCGCGAATGCTTAGAAACACTGATGCGTAGTGTTAAAAAGAATACCAACGTGGTGTCAGACTAAAATAAATTCTGATTTAAAATAGCTCTTTCGGGAGCTATTTTTATGCCTGCTTTTTAACTGTGTTATAGTGAAATCCGCTCTCTCTATTTTGCTAAGCCTATGCAGTTTAATCCGCTCTACCCTTCACTTCCGTCTAAATTATTTCATGTTCAGCAGCCATCACCCTTACTTGGTGCAAAAGCAGGACATTTTAACAGTGCTTTGGCTGATGAACTGCAATGGTCAGAAGACGATAAAAATGCATGGGTTGAGATCTGTAGTGGACAGCGTACATTCCCTGAATTCCCGTCTCTTGCGATGGTCTATGCTGGCCACCAATTCGGACAATGGGCAGGACAACTCGGCGATGGACGTGGCTTACTGATTGCGCAAATACTGAATACAAAGGGCCAAACCATCGACCTTCATCTCAAAGGTGCAGGTCCTACGCCTTATTCAAGAATGGGAGATGGGCGAGCAGTATTACGTTCTGTGGTCCGTGAATATTTAGCAGGACATGCTCTAAATGCTTTAGGCGTCGCATCTAGTCATGCAGTCGGTTTTACAACCTCGACTCAAGGTGTACAGCGTGAAAAACTAGAGTTAGGCGCAATGCTACTTAGAACATCTGAATGTCATATTCGTTTAGGACACTTCGAATGGATTAATCAATATGCGCCTGAGTTGCTGTCAGAATTCACTCAAAAATGTATTGAATGGCATTATCCAGAATGCTTAGAAACTGAAAATCCAATTTTATCCTTTGCCAAAAAGGTAGTTGAACGTACTGCAATTATGATTGCGAAATGGCAATTGGTTGGATTTGCTCATGGAGTGATGAATACCGATAACTTAAATATTACAGGTTCAACACTCGATTTTGGGCCATATGGTTTTATGGAGCGTTTCCGCCCCAACTGGATCAACAATCACTCGGACTACCAAGGCCGTTATACTTATCAAAATCAACCGAGTATAGGTCATTGGAACTTATGGACGTGGTTAAACAATTTAATCCCTCTCGCTGAGCCTGAACAAAAAGATGAGTTTAAAGAAGAGTTAGCACGTTGCTTAGAACAATTTGAACCAATCTTTTTAGAACACTATGGACAAGGTTTATGTCAAAAAATGGGACTTCCCCATTTCCACAAAGACAGCCTTGATTGTAGTTTTGCATTTTTAAGAATCTTACAAACTGAACAACTCGATTACACTCAAAGTTTTATTCGTCTTCAAAATAAAGAATACAAAGCTTTACGAGATGATTGTCTTGATATTCGACAGTTTGATGAGTTTCTTAGCAAATATGAAAGCATTCGTGAACATCAAGATATTGATGAGCTGGATGCAAATATGCAAAAAGCAAATCCAGTTTATATTTTACGTAATCACATGGCACAGCGTGCTATTGAAGCAGCTGAACGAGATGATTTTAGTGAAGTAGATCGTTTATTTAAGCTACTTAATCACCCATACACAAGACAACCAGAGCTTGAGCAACCACAAGACTTAGGGCCATTACCAAGTGATGTTCCAGATGTAGCAGTGAGCTGTTCATCTTAATATTAAAAAACTAAACTCTCTTAAGCCACTTAGCTTAAGAGAGTTTCTTACACATCAAAGAATAATATATGAAAATTAACCCCCTCATTATTTGCACACTTCTTATCGTTCCACTGGGAATCGCTTTTTATAATTATGAAAAATATTTACCGACTTTTACGTCAAGCCATCAAGCGCTCTCAAATGAAGAGATCCAAGAAATAATCAAGACCAAGCCTGTTACCTCAATTGAAGTGTTTAAAAACCAACGCCTACTTCTGCTCAAGAGTAATCAGGACGTGATTCGGCAATATCCGATTCGTCTCGGTTTTAATCCCAAAGGACATAAACACTTTGAAAATGATGGTAGAACACCTGAAGGGATTTATTCTATAGATTGGCGAAACTCACAAAGTGCTTACTATAAATCTTTGCATATTTCCTATCCCGATGCGAAAGATATTGCTTATGCCAAGCAACATAATCAACCAACGGGAGGAGATATCATGATTCATGGATCTGTTCCGAAATCATTACTCTCGATGCCTTTTAGCTCGACTTACATGCCCCATAAGGATTGGACGTTAGGATGTATCGCGGTTAGAAATGTAGATATAGATGAAATTTGGCAATTAGTACCCAATCATACCAAGATTATAATTTATCCATAAAATCTTTAAAACTATCCACATTTTCTGTGGATAACATTGTGGTTATCCACAGAATAACTTTTATGAAGACTTACTCTTCAGGATATTCGAAGCGATAACCTACACCATAAACGGCTTGAATCCATTCATGACGGTTACCAGTTTCAGCCGCTTCACTAATTTTTCGGCGCAAGTTTTTGATATGGCTGTCAATCACACGATCGGCAACATCAAAGCTGTCCGGATTAATGTGATCCAATAATTGTGCACGTGAATAAACTTGCCCCACATGCTCTAAAAATAGCTCAAGTAAGCGAAATTCGGTTGGCGTTAAGCTCAACGATTTTTGTTGATACCAAATTCTTTGTTGTGCTTTATCGATGCGGAAAGAATCATTTTGCTCAGGCTCTGCCTTACGCTCTAAACGGCGTAAAACAGCTTGTACACGAGCCACCAACTCTTTTGGGCTAAATGGTTTACATACGTAATCATCAGCCCCCATGTTAAGACCTAATACTCGGTCAATTTCTTCGGTACGGGCAGTGACCATAATAATCGGTAAATCTGATTGTTCACGAACTTTACGGCAAATCGTTAAACCATCCATTCGTGGAACCATTAGGTCCAGAATCATCAAATTTGGTTTACGTTGCTGGAAACTCGCATAGGCATCTTGACCATCATGAAACATACTTACTTCAAAACCGGCAGCTTCAAGATAATCACGCACCAAATGCGCCAATTCGACTTCATCTTCAACCAACATCACATGTTTCATGAGATATTTTTCCTTTTATATTTAACTCTGCTTTTTAAAAGTAAGTACACAACGTAAACCACCTAATGGTGAATGTTCAAAACTGAGTGTACCACCAAGCGCCTGCGCAATCTTACAAGACAAAGCTAAGCCCAGCCCTGTTCCACCTGTACTACGCGTACGCGAATCATCTACGCGATAGAAACGTTCACCTAAACGGGATAACTGCTCATCACTTAAACCATAAGGACTATCATCGACATATAACGTCCACTCTTGAGGAGTCTGACTTGTATGAATATGAATTTTGCCACCTGTTTCTGTGTAACGAATACTATTACTAATTAAATTAACAATAATCTGTTTAAACCGATCACGGTCTAATAATAGCGGAGAACTTGTTCCTTCAACCTGAATTTCGAGACCAGCCTGCTCAAGTTTGGGTTTAAAGTTTTCAACTTCTTGTAGTACCACTTCCCATGGATTTACAGAGCTCAAATAACACTTAAGCTGCTGAGCATCTGCCTGTGCCAAGTCTGCAAGGTCTTGGGTCAATTTTTTCAAGCTTGAAACCTGACGCATCATTGCATCTAAATGTTCAGGTGTGGCTTTTCGGATCCCGTCCTGCATAGCTTCAATTTGTGCTTGCAATACAGCCAAAGGCGTTTTTAATTCATGAGAAGTATCAGCCACCCATTGTCGTCGTGACTCTTCATGCTGATGTAAAATCTCTGCCAAATGGTTCAACTGGGTTGATAAATCACCTAGCTCATCATTTCGCTTAATGACCACTTGGTGTTGATAATTTCCTTTGGTTAATTCATTAGTTGCATTTAATAAACGCTGAATTGGCTTTTTAAAATAAGTCGCCATTAACAGTGCTGCAACTAAACTTGATAGTAAGGTTAAAGCATAGATTAAGAGTAAATAACGCTTTTGATTACTAAAGAAATTAATACTCAAAGCGTCTTCTTTATCTAAAACAGGCTTTAAACCTAAATATCCCACGACTTTATTATTTAAAATAATCGGGCGAAATGACATCTGATCTGATGAAGGCGGTTCACCTACCACAAACTGGTGCTGTGCATCATATAGAGATAAACGCGAACTCAATCCTAAACGGTCTGGTAAAGCGATAAAACGTTTCTTCCCATTTTGGGTTTCAATATCTTTTAAGCTTCCCTTCTTTGATTTATTTTTATCATCACTTGGGCGAAACTGATTTGCGCTTAAAGGGAAACGTAGCCCTTCAAAGGGTTGATACTGGGAAGGTAAATTTTGCTCGAGTGCTCTTAATTCCTCATCACTAAAAATAGTATTTTTATTTGTCGGTGCAACTTGCGGTGAAATATTAATGAGCGCGTGTTCATCAAAAGAATGCTGCTGTATGGCAATGTCATATTGACGACGAAGCCACCACTGCGAGAGACGATCATAGTCATCGGGAGCCGCGGTTCCTTCGATTTGTAAAATCTGTGCCTGAATCGCATTCCCCCAATCATGGTACACCGTATAGACATCGCCAAGATTGGTAATGAGGCGGTCTAGTTTCTGCATTTCAACGTCAGCTACATATTTGGCAAAGTTCTTTTGCATTGTCCAGTGCAAAACGCTCAAGCTTGCAGTCGCAATAAGCAATGTGGTGAGCAAGACTGTCAAAAATAACCGTAATGCAATGGGAACACGTAGAACGTTCAAAAGCACTCTCTCATTTTTACGCTATATTTTGCATTGTAACCAACAACGAAAAGAAAAACTCTCCATTGTTTCTACATCTTTATTATCTAATCTTTAACCCATCAGTAAACACAACATCAAAGGGCTTTAGATATGAAAATGACGGCAAAAATTGCATTATTCAGTGCGGCAATTGTAACAATGGGAAGTTTGGCTGCGTGTCAATCGACAACTCAACCACCTAAACCAGAGCATGGAATGATGCAAGATGGCCCACGTGAGGGGCACCACCGTATGAAGCACCGTGAATTTACTCCAGAACAAAAAGCTGCATGGGAACAGCACCGCGCAGAACGTAAAGCTCGCTTTGAACAAATTCAAAAAGCATGTGATGGTAAGGCCAATGGACAACCCGTAAGTGTTCAAGTTGGGGATAAGACACTTGAAGGGACTTGTAACCTTCGTTTTGAACCTAAACGCCCTCAACCACCTGTTAATGCCCCTGCTCCTGCACCAGTTCAAGCAAAATAATTCTAAAAATCATAAAACAAAAGGCGCCTATAGGCGCCTTTTGTTTATACATAAGTGTTTACGATTTTGACTATTTGTATCATATAAACATAACCAAAAGTATTTACACTCAAAGCACTTACATAGTTTCAGCATTTTTTTCTTGACTTTGCAGTCACAAAGTAAAGGTCCTGAGGTGCTTGTACAGTTATGCAAGTTGTTGCACGATGTAATAGTCCAAGGTGCCTCATGGCACATTATCATAGATTAAGATTATAACTCTGGTTTCACCAGTATTGAGGAACCCGATATGCCACAATACAAAGCGCCCTTACGTGATATGCAATTCGTTTTGCATGAATTATTAAATGCTGAAGAACACTATGCAAAATTACCTGATTTCCAAGGTAACGTAAGCCGTGAATTGGTTGATCAATATTTAGAAGCTGCGGCGGATTTCTGTGAAAATGAACTTTCTCCTTTAAACCAAGTTGGCGACCGCGAAGGTTGTACTTGGAATGATGGCGTAGTCACTACTCCAACAGGCTTTAAAGAAGCTTATCAAAAATATATTGAACTTGGCTTTCCGTCTTTATCAGCAGAAGAACAATACGGTGGTCAGGCCTTACCTAACTCTTTAGGTATCGCAATTTCTGAAATGGTAGGTAGCTCTAACTGGGCATGGGGCATGTACCCAGGCTTGTCTCACGGAGCTGTACGTACATTAGAACATCACGGTTCTGATGAACAAAAAAATACTTATTTACCAAACCTTGTTTCAGGTGTTTGGACAGGTACGATGTGCTTAACTGAGTCTCATGCAGGTTCAGATTTAGGTATTATCCGTACTAAAGCAGAACCAAATGCTGATGGTAGCTATGCAATCTCTGGCGAGAAAATCTTTATCTCTGCTGGTGAACATGACATGGCTGAGAATATCATCCATATCGTTCTTGCTCGCCTACCTGGTGCACCCAAAGGTACTAAAGGTATCTCATTATTCATCGTTCCTAAATTCAATGTAAATGCAGATGGATCTATTGGCGAACGTAATGCGGTACGTTGTGGTTCTATCGAACACAAAATGGGTATTCATGGTAACGCAACTTGTGTCATTAACTTTGACCAAGCTAAAGGTTACTTGATTGGACCTGAAAACCGTGGTTTGAACTGTATGTTCACCTTCATGAACACAGCACGTATTGGTACTGCTGTTCAAGGTTTAGCAGCGTCTGAGTCATCTTTCCAAGGTGCGTTGACTTACGCGAAAGAACGTTTAGCAATGCGTTCACTTTCTGGTCCTAAAGCTCCAGAAAAAGAAGCAGATCCTATTATCGTTCACCCTGCTGTTCGTAACATGCTTTTAACTCAAAAAGCGTTTGCTGAAGGCGGTCGTGCCCTTGTTTACTTACTTGCTCAATACGCAGATATCGTTGAAAAAGGCGAAACTGAAGAAGAGCGTAAGTTTGCTGACAACATCTTGTCTTTATTGACTCCAATTGCAAAAGCATTCTTAACTGAAACAGGTTCTGAATCTGCTAAGCACGGTGTACAAGTCTTCGGTGGTCATGGTTTTATTTCTGAGCATGGCATGGAGCAAATCGTACGTGATACACGTATTGCTTGCTTGTATGAAGGTACAACTGAAATCCAAGCACTTGATTTGTTAGGTCGTAAAGTATTGCAAACTCAAGGTGCAATGCTACGTGACTTCACTAAGATCATCCATAAATTCGTAGAAGCAAACAAAGACAACGCTGCTATGAAAGAATTTGTTGAACCGCTTGCGGCGCTTAACAAAGAATGGGGCGATCTTACTATGCAAATCGGTATGCGTGCGATGCAAAACCCAGATGAAGTCGGTGCTGCTGCTGTAGATTACCTATACTTCGCAGGTTATATCACTTTAGCTTACCTATGGGCTCGTATGGCGCTTGTAGCACAAGAGAAATTGGCAGAAGGTACAACCGATGTTGACTTCTACAATGCGAAAGTAACTACTGCTCGTTTCTACTTCAAGAAAATCTTGCCACGTGTACGTTCTCACGTAGATGTGATCGCTGGTGGTCTAGATCCATTAATGTCATTAGACGCTGAACATTTCGCTTTCTAACCATAGTTAGTTGCGATATGCAATGTTAAAAAACAAAAAAGGACTGCTCAGTTTTGACGGTCCTTTTTTTATAAAATCAATGATAAATTTACACTTTAAATTCCATATCCATTTCGTTTTACAGGATATCTAGCACAGGCCAATGTGCACAAAAAAGGTGAACGATTATGCCAATTTACAATGCTCCTTTAGCTGATATGAAATTCATCTTAAATGATGTATTTAAAGCAGAACAATTTTGGCAGTCTAATGAGAAACTCGCTCATGTAGATGCTGCAACAGCTGAAGCAATTTTAGAAGAAATGGCTAAATTTGCTCAGAACGTGACTCATCCATTAAACCGTACCGGTGACGAAGAAGGTGCTCGCTATGAAAACGGCGAAGTATTCACACCAGCTGGTTTTAAAGATGCATTTCGTCAATATGCAGAAGGTGGTTGGATTGGATTAGGTGCCGATGAAGAATGGGGCGGTCAAGGCATGCCAAAAATGCTCACCGTTCTTTCTGATGAAATGTTATTTGCGACTAACCCATCCTTCATGCTTTACCCGCTACTTTCAGTAGGTGCTGGTATGGCTTTAAGCAGCTACGCATCTCAAGAACAAAAAGAAACTTATTTACCTAAGATTTATTCAGGTGAATGGTCAGGTACCATGTGCTTAACCGAGCCACATGCAGGTACTGACTTAGGGATTATCAAAACTAAAGCAGAACGTAATGAAGACGGTACTTATAACATTACAGGTACTAAAATTTTCATTACTGGCGGTGACAACGATTTAGCAGAAAACATCATTCACTTGGTACTTGCTAAAACTCCAGATGCCCCTGCTGGTTCACGTGGTATCTCGTTATTTATCGTACCGAAATACCTTGTAAATGAAGATGGTTCTTTAGGCGACCGTAACCATGTTGGCCCAGGTTCTATTGAACATAAGATGGGTATCAAAGCATCTGCAACTTGTGTGATGAACTTTGATGGAGCTAAAGGTTACCTCGTTGGTAAAGAAAACGAAGGCCTTGCTGCAATGTTCGTGATGATGAACTACGAACGTTTATCAATGGGTATTCAAGGTTTAGGTGCATCTGAATTTGCTTATCAAAATGCTGCTCAATACGCGACTGACCGTTTACAAGGTCGTAGTGCAGCTGGTGTTCAATCACCAAACAAACCTGCTGACAGCATTTTAGTGCATGGTGATGTACGTCGTATGTTGTTAAATGTACGTGCCAATAATGAAGTATCTCGTGCATTTGCTGTCTATGTAGGTCAACAACTCGATATTACTAAATTCTCAACTGATGCAGCAGCAGTGAAAAAAGCCAATGACCGCGTTGCGCTTTTAACTCCAATTGCAAAAGCTTACCTCACAGATACAGCATTCCAAGCAACTTTAGATGCTCAAATGGTATTTGGTGGTCACGGCTATATCCGTGAATGGGGTATGGAACAATGTATTCGTGACCTTCGCATTGCTCAAATCTACGAAGGAACCAACGGCGTTCAATCTCAAGATTTAATTGGTCGTAAAACCATTAAATGTGGCGGTGCATTCATTGCTGAATACATCACTGAAATCCGTGACTTTGCAAATGACCTAGACACTGACTTGAACTTCATTAAAGATGCAACTTTAGATGCTGCAACTGAAATTGAAGCAATCACTCAGTTTATTATTGAGCAAGCTGCTGAAAATGTAGAGTTCCCGAACTCAGCTGCGGTTGATTATTTACATGCGGTTGGTTTACTCAGCTTCTCATACATGTTTGCAAAAATTGCTGCCGCTGCTAAAGATAAGTCTGGTGATTTCTACCAAAACAAACTTGCTTTGGCTCAGTACTTTGTTGAACGTATCTTGCCGGATATTGATGCACGTATTGCTAAAATCAAAGCTGGTTCTGACTTAATTATGGGCTTTAGTGAAGATTACTTTACAAATCAAGCTTAATTAAGTTCTTTATAAAAAAACGCCTGAATAATCAGGCGTTTTTTATTTCTAATCATAAAAGATAGATAACTTTTAAGTTTTTAATTTCTCGACCAAGAAGTCAGCAGTAATATTGACACTGGGTAAAAGCCCTCGTCTTGTCAACATCAATAAACTTGTCGTTACGCTACCAGCAGACCAGTCTGGCAAAACATGAATTAAGCTACCCTCAGATAGTTCATTCATACAAAAAGTTTCAGGTAAAAGCGTAATACCCAATCCCCTTTTTGCAGCCCCCTTTAAGATCTCCGACTCATTTGCTACAAAGCGGATGTTTGGACGTACTATCTCTTTCTGACCATTTATATTTTGAAAATGCCATGGATTCATTTGCAATTCAGGCCATAAGCCTTCGTGTTTAAGCAAATCTTCTGGTGTATGTATAGGAGCCGTTTTCTTTAAATATGTAGATGCTGCAACAGCAATAATTTTGTCATTTTTAAGTACACGTTGAATTAATCCAGAATCCGGCAGTGGTTGAAAATGACTACGGATCACAATATCAAAGTTTTCGCTCATAACATCAACGTAACGATCAGTTACCTCTACTTGTAATAACAACTTAGGATAACGTTCTGCAAGTTCAGGCAAACAATCAGATAGAAGATACTGAGCAATGGGCACAGAAGCACTGAGCCTGACTACACCACTTGGTTCTTGTTGTTGTATTAATAGATTTTCTTCTGCATAACGAAACTCATCTACTGCATTTTTGGCATGTTGATAAAACAGTTTTCCTGATTCGCTTAAGACAAAACTACGTGAACTACGATGAATTAACGTTAAGCCCAGCTTATTTTCTAATATTGCAACACGCTTACTAATAGTTGATTTAGGTAAATTGAGCTGTTTAGCTGCGGCAGAAAATCCTTGATGCTCTACAGCAACAACAAAGAGATAAACATCATTCAAGTTTTGTCTAAGTAGCATTATTCAATGTCCATATATGTAGACAATAAGTTTCATAATACCTGACTACTAGAAACTTTTCTGTCGACTTATGATGATTTTACATATCAAAAAAGAGTAATCATCATGTCAACTTTCACTTTATTTTATGGCGTCCCTTCTGGCTGCTCATTTGGTTCAATTGTTGCCTTGGAATGGTCAGGTTTACCTTATCAACTCTGTAGAATTGAGATGCCGGCTCAGTGTAATACCGAGGAATACCGCAGAATTAATCCAATGGGTGAAACGCCTGCACTGCTCTACGATAATGGTAAAGTTTTAACGGAAAGCATGGCTATCTTGAACCATGTCATGGCAAAAAGCCTGAATGCGGCTTTTCATTATGAACAAGGAACAGAACAATTTAATCTCTTTAATCAGAAACTAGCTTTTTTGAATACGACTTTATTCAATGCATTTAGCCCTCTCTGGTATAGTCTTGAATATTCTTCATCAGAAAGTGATAAACAAGCATTACGTGAATATGGAGCAGTCCAAGTTAAAAAAGCATTTACCGCTTTAGAAAATAGCCTGATAAATCAAACTTGGCTAATGGGCGATCAATTGTCTTTTGTAGACGGATACTACGCAGGTATCGCACGATGGTTGAAATATCATAATGTTATTGATATTGATCAATTTCCAAACTGCAAACGACTTTATGAACAATTACAAAATGAAGCGGCGGTTAAATTTGCGCATGCAATAGAACAAGAACAATCCGTAAAGAGTACAGGTAACTTTTTAGGCCATATTGCATTTGAAGATGTCATTCAACAATATAAAAATTGAAATAGTCTTTGTAATTATAGTGGATATCACCTTACTACCTGAGTTGAATTAAATCTTCATAAAATCGCCTGAATAATCAGGCGTTTTTTTATTTTGTATTTACTATTTCCATTGGCACAAAATTTGTTTAATTTCTAAACATTACGAAGTGAACAAAAGATCTTATTATGCCTGATCCTAAAAAATACGAACGAATACTTGACCGTTTCGGACATTACGCCGTAGAAGCCTTCCATTATTTAGCCTTATTTATTATCGGGTGTATGGTGGCATGGTCGGCAGCCAATACGGTTTTTGAAATTCTGACCGTCAAAAAGTATGCTTCAATTGATGATATTTTATTATTATTTATTTACTTAGAGCTTGGAGCAATGGTTGGAATTTACTTTAAAACCAATCACATGCCTGTACGATTTCTTATTTATGTCGCGATTACGGCCTTAACCCGTCTACTCATTTCAGATATTCAACATGATCATAAAGCGGATATCGATCAAGTCATTATTACGGGCTCAATTTTGATTTTAGCCTTATCTATTTTAGTCGTTCGATTTGCTTCATGGCACTACCCATCAGTGATGAAAGAGAAACATGCAAAAACTTCTAATAATTTGAAAACCCCTCAACCGCAAGATGACGAGTTGGCATAAAAAAGGCCTCAATATCGAGGCCTTTCTATTTTTACATTTAACGAACTCGGTAAATGTTATGTCTTGAGTCTACTAATAAGTATTGATTAGGGGTTTTAACCCAGTGGTATCCACGTGGTGGCGCGTATAAACGGTGCGCTCTCCAGTCCGAAACATAATAACGGCTATGGCGATATTGGGTAGGAATACGTTCACCACGTTTAAAAGCAACATAGTTACCATAATGCTTACCACGATCAGCATTTGACCAAACTGGTGCTCGGTGATCATTACGATAATCATGACGGCGGTCATCACGATGCTCATATCGATCATAGTTTTTGCCATGGTCATTGTTCCAACGGTGTCCAGAATCGGCCATCGCGGTAGCTGATATACCTAACATTAATGTTGAAAGTACAAGAACGATTGGCTTTTTCATGGCCTATTTCCTTTTAATCTTGATATGAAGCTAGATTAAAAGAGACTCAAGGAGAAACCATGAATAAAACCGCTTTGATTGCTAAACTTTGTAATGACTATAAAGAAAATATGAAGAATCTGTATCTGTGCTACCATTAGCATTTTTCAAACTAGGTCAATTGCTGTGTCTGAAATCAGTTTTGAGCGTCTTCATCAATTTTTTTGCAAAGTTCCAAGTGTACAAGAAGCCCGTATTATGGCTCATGGAGCAGATGGCGAACATGCTTGGTGGTTTAAGTTCAGTATTGACGTAGAGCATGCGCTTGCATGGCAAACAGTTCAAGAACTAGGTCATGTTTTAAATTATCTATCGACGAATGAACGCCTACCCACATTATTCTTTCCTGTTTCACCACCACCTTATATGAACGGTGAAGCGAAAGACTTTTTATCATGGATTATTCAATGTAATCATCCTGAATTCTCTCCGGATGTGGTTTGTGATTGGCTTGAAGCGCGTTTGCCGAATCCTGTTGACGATGAGTCGCAGTGGAAAATTAAGACGGATTTGAGTGAAATAGAAAAGTTAGATGATAAAGCGTTGGATCAATTGATTCCGCCAGCGCCTTAAAATATTCAAAGTTTTATTTTCTATTTTTAATTAGCACGACAGGGTCTTACCGCTTTAATTTCTATTTGTAGTAGCTAATTCGTTACTTTGGTTTCGCCCAAAGTAACCAAAAGCATTTGTCATCCACAAAACCTGTTCACTGTTTTCGCTTATCTAATTTTATTGCAAAAACAATTTAATCTCAGATTTTGGGCAGGTTGTGGATGACTCTAGGCACAAGCCATTTTTGGAAAACTCCAAAGATAGTGATTAAAAAGTCGATAACCCTGACCATTCCATAAAACGATAAATCCAATACTTCACTTTAGACTCATCTGCATACTTCGCGTAATCCACGCTCATCTGTCTATCTTTTAGGTTTGACCACGAGGTATTGAAGTAATCTTGCGCATCTTTAAAAACTTGATCTTGAACTTTGCCAATGACCAACATATCCGTTTCAAGGTTGTAATTTTTTAAATTACGGGCCGTAAAGTTGGCGGATCCTACAATCAACTCAGCGTGTTGGGCGTTATATTTCAAGATCATTTTGCTATGGTTCTGCTCGCCATGAGTATCACACCAACGGATTGGAATACCGACAGCATGCAACTCTGAAGCCACCTGACGGTTTGGAATACCATTCTTTTGTCGACCAAATGCATCTTTATTTGGATCAAGTAAAACACGAACAATAACACCTCGTTCTTGAGCACTTTTTAGAGCTTTAATAATCTTACGTTCAGACAAATAGAACATACTTAAATCAAGATGTTCTTTAGGTTTAGCCGTATTAATTAATTTTAATACAGCTTCATAGATTGCGCCTTCAGTTAACACCTGCACTTGAGGCTTGCTAACGTCTTTTTCAAAGTCACCTAAAATGAGCGATGGAGAGCTACTGCCTGACATTTGTGCAACGGCAGCTTCAGTTTGGAGAACATCAGCAGCTGTTGCCCCTGTTACAACCAACGCGACATTAGAGTGTCTAGAACTACCATCGTGTGGATTTGCTGAGGTCACCAATGACTTCCAACCAGCATCGGTATCGACCACAACAGTCTTACGGTGATTGGCCTTAAAATTAAATAAGTTTAGATAGCTGCGCAGTGTAATTTTTTCATCACCGAATGGATTCGGTAACCAGCCCTTTTCAGGGTTATTACCAATATTTTGACAGCAGATGTACCAGAAGCCTGACCAGAATGGGTTAGAAGCTCGTAAAGGGGCTAAATTCGTTTCAATCACATCAACACCTGCCTGACGTAACTGACGGTAGTGTTCAGGGCTGATACCACCATAAACCGAGTTAATCGGGTCGGTAATCATAACGATCTGAATTTGGCGGTTCTGTCTTTTCTTACTTACTAATGCATCGGTTAGCTCTTGCATTAATGGTCTTTGCTTGAGTTTTGAGTCACCCACTTCTGAATTAAACAAGAACATATCCACCACAATCGTGGTTTTTGCCTCATCAATCATTTTCAAAATTTCATCAAAAATATGCTGGTCAACCTGCTGTTGTCCTTTTGCATCAAGATAAGTTTTGTCTGCTAAAAATTTGACATCGGCATGTCTAAGCTTGCCACTAAAGTTAATCCCTTGTGGTAATGGTTTTACTGTGTGGTAAATCGCTGATGCAAGATATGCAATAGCAACAACGCAAAGTAATACCGCCATATAACGACGCCCTGACCAATTTATTTTTTGATGAATTCGTTGAAAAATACGCATAAAAAAGACCTAACTTGATGCTTTCAAATTAGGTCTTTTGGATTGATTTTTCAAGTTTAGTTTCGTGTTAAAACCTTAGAAACTAAAATCAACACCTACAGTAAAATTACGTCCAACTTGTGGAATATTTGATAAGAATGAAGCATGTTGATAAACCGTGTCATCCAACAAGTTATTTGCTTTCATATAAACACGATAATCTGTTTTTGCACCATATTGTCCAGAGTATGCCACGCCAAGATTAAGCATGTTATAGCCTTCTGTTTCGGTCTCGTAAGCTGCGATCTTATCTTGGTTAAAGACATGATAGTACTCGGCAGAACCACTAAAACCATCGCCAAAGTCTGCATCAACTTTAGTACCTAAACGTCCCGCTGGAATACGTGGAGCGTTACCCTCTGCATCAATTTTACCGCGTACATAGTCACCGAAAGCACTGATCTTGTACATTGGGGTAATTTGATAACCAATTTCACCCTCTGCACCATAGAAACGAGCTTTATCTTGAGTATATTGAACTAAACGGAAGTCTTTATAACGGTCAAGGGTTTGCGCATAGATGTAGTCATCAAACCAGTTATGGTAAACATGAAGATGGTAATCAAGTTTGTTATTATCAAAATGCAAACCTAACTCAACATTATTCGATTTTTCCTTACTGAGTTGATCATTTCCTAACTCATAAGTATTTGTCGCAAAGTGCCCACCATTTGCATATAACTCTTGAGCTAAAGGTAAACGTTCCTGATGTGAAGCGACAAAAGAAAGTTTATAGTTCGGTGCAAACTCCCAATTTGCAGCACCTGCGTAAGAAAATGCCGAGCCATCAAAATCCTGTTTAGAATTATCGTCTACATCAATTTCTTGCTGATCTGCACGGGCAGAAAGCTCAAAATGTACGTCTTTCCATTGTTTATGTTCTAAAGCAAATACGCTCCACTTTTTGGTAGTGGTCGGGGCCATAAATGCTTCTTCACCAGTTAAATCTAATTTCTGTTGACCTAACTGTGCGCCAATTACCCCTTCCCAACTTGCAATCGGGTTATGTACTAACTCAATGCGTCCATCATAGCCTTTGTTTTGGAATCGGGTTGCAATTGCGCCCTCTTCAATTTCATCATGCTGATAGTCAGTATAGCTTGCTTGCGCACGTAACTTTTGGAAGCCTGCAAATGGATCATTTAACTCAGTTTTAAAATCATAACGCTCAGATTTTAAGTCAATCCATGGGCCGCCGTGTTCGTGCTCATGTTCTTCATGTTCATGATCGTGAGCTTCTTCACCCTCTTCATGTTCATGGTCTCCACAATGCAAATGCGGTCTTCCACCTAGATGAGCGCTACAACTTTCATATTCATGGCTATGCCCCGGTAAGCCATATTGATCCCGACGGTTGCTATAAGAAATACCCGTATAACCACGGTCATAAATCCAAGACAAACCAACGTTAACTGAATCACCCTGCGCAAAGGTATTGTCTACACGGCGCTCTTTTTCACCTTCATGAATATAATTGGGCGCAATATAATTATTCGCATCACGAGTTAACCCCTCAACACGTAAAGCAACTTGGCTGCCCAAGCCAACAGTTACGCCAACACTCGCTAGTTTTTCATCACTTCCAGTGTTGTAACGTAAGCCAACTTGTCCTTCATAACCATTTTCAGGCATTTGCGTAGGGATCTTGTTATCAATGACGTTAACTAAACCACCGACAGTCCCCGCACCAAACAATAAAGTTGAAGGGCCGCGAATAACTTCGACTTGTTTCGCAAGCACAGGATCTACAGTGACGGCGTGGTCAGGAGACAACGTCGATACATCAATATTTTCTGATGAATTTTGAAGAACTTTAACACGTGGTCCATCTTGTCCACGGATGACTGGACGGCTCGAACCAGCCCCAAACTGATTCGCGTAAATTCCCACTTCACTACTGAGTGCATCCCCAATGGTAGCAGCGCCTTGCGACAGATGCTTTTGATCAACCACAGTATCTGCAACAGCAAAATCTTGTGACGTTTGCTCAAGTGGATGAGCCTTAATTCGAATGGTTTCTAGCTTTTCAACATTTTCACTTTCTGCTGCAAACGAAGGTACGGATATGACAGCTAAAATGGATAAGGTCAAAATATTTTTATAGAACAACATGAGGTGATTCTCTGATCGCTACGCCTTTTTGTTTTGTTATATTATAACATTTCAGTCTTTTTGCAATAAAAAACATTTCCAATCGGCTGATTCGTTAGACTGGGCAATTAAATGATGTGAGTAATCTCTGTTTTATAATGCCTTTTACAATCTCTCATGCCGTTATAGCTCCTCCTCTTTCAAAGCTTAGCCGAAACACTTTACCAGTTGCAGCTCTAGCAATTGGAAGTATGACACCCGATCTTTACCGCTTATTTACAATGCAGTCAGGGATGTTGACACATCAATGGAAAGGACTTTTCTACCCAAATCTTGCATTAGGATTATTATTCTGTGCTATTTGGTATTTACTTTACCGGCCTGTAATTTATCGTTTTTTGGGCATTCAACATGATCTTGACCTCCACTCTTTAAAACGTATGTTTTTATTTTTGATTGGAACATTACTCGCGCTTATTTTAGGGATTGCCACTCATTTAATTTGGGATGGCCTAACACACTCAGACTTTCGGACTTTTATATTTAAAGATGTATTAGCGACCACAGTTCATCTTTTGGGACACCCTTATCCCTTACATCGTCTTTTACAGCTAGGCTCCTCTGCTCTTGCTTTACCTTTTATTGTTTGGATGTGTGTTCACTATTATCAGCGCTATAAACAACACTGGAAAGTAAGTAAAAAAATTAAAATTTTTGCATGGTGTCTGTTGATTTTATCTACATTGTTAGGCCTATTTTCTTTTTGGGATTATGCCCGCTACATTCCTCATGAAGTTTGGCATGCCGATACCTATTATTTCACTGGTCGTTCTATTAATGAATTCATGCAAGGTTGGTTAAGTACTTTTAGCTTAGGATGCTTACTATTCTTGGTTTTAGATCGACAACAAAGAATGGGATGAATAACTAAAATCGCTGCCAAATTGCTCATTTTCAGGTTAATTTCTGCGGTTTTTTGATCTAGTTCTTGTGACAAACCATCCAACAAGGCATAATCGAAAACTTACTTTTTTGACGGTGCGCGGTTTACGCATCCGTCCTTTCAGCCAATATAGTTTGGATAATCTTCATCATGATGCGAACTCATTACTGTGGCTCTTTAACTGAAGCCCAAATCGACCAGACCGTTACACTATGCGGTTGGGTACATCGTCGCCGTGACCATGGCGGTGTTATTTTCCTTGATATGCGTGACCGTGATGGTCTCGTTCAAGTGGTTATTGACCCAGATACTCCAGAAGCATTTGCAACAGCAGATAAAGCACGTTCTGAATATGTATTAAAAATTACAGGTCGTGTTCGTCGCCGTTATGAAGGTACTGAAAACCAAAATATGGTGAGTGGTCAAATCGAAGTTTTAGGCAAAGAAATCGAAGTTCTTGCTGCTTCTGAAACTCCGCCATTCCCGTTAAATGATGACACCATTAACGTGTCAGAAGAACACCGTTTAAAATATCGTTTCTTGGACATCCGTCGTCCCGAAATGTTAGATCGCTTACGTTTCCGTTCTAAAGTAACTAACTTGATCCGTAATTATTTAGACGATCACGGTTTCTTAGACGTTGAAACTCCGATTTTAACTCGTGCAACTCCTGAAGGTGCGCGTGACTATTTAGTCCCAAGTCGTGTACAAAATGGTAGCTTCTACGCACTTCCACAATCACCGCAATTGTTTAAACAATTATTGATGGTGGGTGGTATTGATCGTTACTACCAAATCGCGAAATGTTTCCGTGATGAAGACTTACGTGCTGACCGTCAGCCAGAATTCACTCAAATCGACATTGAAACATCGTTCTTAAACGACGATGAAATCATGGATTTGATGGAAGGCATGACTGTTAAATTATTTAACGACTTGCTTGGCGTAAAATTTGAAAAATTCCGCCGTATGCCATATAGCGAAGCAATGCGTGACTATGCATCTGACAAACCAGATTTGCGTATTCCGTTGAAACTCGTTGACGTTGCAGACTTAATGCAAGAAGTAGAGTTCAAAGTATTCGCTGGTCCTGCAAAAGATCCTAAAGGTCGTATTGTTGCTTTACGTGTTCCTGGTGCAGCTTCATTGCCACGTAGTGCAATCGATGAATACACTAAATTCGTTGGCATCTATGGTGCTAAAGGTTTAGCGTACATTAAAGTTAATGAACTCGCTAAAGGAATTGAAGGTCTTCAATCTCCAATCGTGAAATTCATTGAACCGATTGTACTTGAACTGTTGGAACGTGTTGGCGCACAAGATGGCGATATCGTATTCTTCGGTGCTGATAAAGCTAAAGTTGTAAATGACGCAATGGGTGCGCTTCGTGTCAAGATTGGTCACGATTTGAATCTTTCAACTTGTGAGTGGGCTCCACTTTGGGTTGTTGACTTCCCAATGTTTGAAGAAACTGACGATGGTAAATGGACTTCTGTTCACCACCCATTCACACTACCTAAATCTAGCGTAGAAGACGTGAAGAGCAATCCAGGTGAAGCACTTTCTGTTGCTTACGACATGGTATTGAATGGTACTGAAGTTGGCGGTGGTTCACTTCGTATTTACACATTAGAAATGCAAAAAGCGATTTTTGAAGCGCTTGGTATTTCTGATGAAGAAGCAGAAGAGAAATTCAGCTTCTTACTTAACGCGCTTCGTTATGGTGCTCCTCCTCACGGTGGTTTGGCATTTGGTCTTGACCGTTTAGTTATGCTTATGACTGGCGCGACTTCAATTCGTGACGTTATTGCGTTCCCGAAAACTAAGACTGCTGAATGTCCACTTACTCAAGCACCTGCTCCTGTTGAAGCAAACCAGCTTCGTGACTTGGGTATCCGCCTACGTGAAAAGCCAAAAACTGAAGAATCTAAATAATTTTTAGATTTTCTCAATAAGAAACCCTGCTTATGCAGGGTTTCTTATTAGACAGTATTAAACAAACATTCAATTTTCATAAGCTATGCTTTGCGAAAAAGCACGTCAGTGGCATAATAGGCTGCTTTTAATTAAGAGGTCAGCTTTATGGCTATGCGCCCTGATGTACGTCGACATGCTTTAGTCGTGATTGTATTCTCCCTCGCACAATGGTTTTTCATGCGCTATATTCTTGCAAATGAATTATTTAACATGACTACAAATCAACGTATTTTATTTTTCTGTGTAAGTAGCTTGGTTGGTGCATTGCTCATTTTTGTTGCATTGATTTATATGGTTTTAAAAGGAAATGCGGACAAAGAGTAATGCAAAAGAAATTACTCATTCTTGGTAAACGTGGGGGTATATTGCAATGGTTCGAAAATATTCTTGCCACTTCTCACCGACACCCTAATTATGTGATTCAAGGCTTTGCTTTAAATCACAATAATACCTGTGAACGATTTCTTAAGAAAATTTTACCAAATAAAGATATATATACAGCTAATTTACTAAAGAAAAAGTTACAAACATTTCAGCCCGATCTAATATTGATTGCCGATCTCTTTTATTTTAATGATTATCTACTAGAAGTTTTAGCTGACTTTCCATGCAAAAAAGCTCATTGGATCGGAGATTTTTTTGATTCAAGGCTAAAAAAAACAAAAGAAATTATTGACTTATACTGCTTTACCGACTTCAGTTTTATTAAAGATGCTAAAGATATAGGATTAGATCATTCAATCTACCTTCCACTAGCTTACAATCCTGAAATCTTTTTTCCGAAGGATGAACAAAAAAATGACAGACTTTTATTTGTAGGAGCTTGGTCTCCTGACAGACAAGAACTAATTGAACGAATTCCGCTCCCAATTACTATTTATGGTAAAGGCTGGAATAATCTTGTAAAAAATGACAGTATTATTCATCCACATAATATTAGTCTACCCAATGTCGCTGAACTTTACCGTAAACATAAGTATGTTCTTAACCTCATTAATAAAGTAAATATACGACAAGGCATGAATATGCGTTGTTTTGAAGCACCTGCTTGCGGTTGCATTTTAGTCAGTGAATATGTAAAAGATCTTGAATTTGCATTCAGCATAGAAAATGAAATTATAACTTTTTCAGACCCTTCCGAACTGCAAAGCAAACTCAAAGAAAATTCTATTAATCCCTTACTAGCAATGGACAAGGTTCAACGAGATCATACCTATAAAAATAGGATAGATACGATTGTTGACCTATTGCTTTAAGAGTATCGTTACCAGTATTCATGTTATAGGTTCTACTCAGTGTTTGTTAGTATCATTGTCCCAAGTTATAATCATGCTCAATATTTAGAAGAAAGAATTAATAGTATTCTTAATCAAAGCTATTCACAATTTGAATTAATCCTTTTAGATGATTTGTCACCAGATCATAGCGCTAAAATTTTAGAAAAATACCGAAAACATCCTAAAGTTTCTCATTGCATTATCAATGAAAAAAATTCAGGCTCCACCTTCTACCAATGGAACAAAGGGATGCATTTAGCGAAAGGAGAGCTGATCTGGATTGCTGAATCCGATGATATAGCAGATCCTCGTTTTTTAGAAAAATTAGTACCACAGTTTGAGAAAAACCACAATTTAGTACTGGCGTATAGCCAATCATATCGAATGAACGCTAAAGGAGAAATAACTGGTTCTTGGAAAGATTTTACAGATCAAGTAGACCCAAAACTTTTCGAAAACAACTTTGAAATGAAAGGGCTTGAATATATAGAAAAATTTTTAAATACTCAAAATACTATTCCTAATGCGAGTGGGGTTATTTTCAAAAAACAAACTTACTTTGATGTGGGAGGGGCTAACCCGAGCTTACGCTTCATTGGCGATTGGGAAATTTGGGCAAAGATCGTAACACAAGGCGATATTTTTTTTACTCATGAATGTTTAAACTATTTTCGTTATCATAATACAAGCGTTATTGCGCAGGCAAAAAAGAAAAAAGATCATTTTGAAGTTAGACGTCAAGTCATTTTGTTCCGCCAAAGCATGTCACAGTTTTTAAAAGCCTATTCCCATCAACGTCCAGAAGCGAATAAGGCTTATCAAATTAACCAAAGATGTCTATCAAAAGAATTAAGAAAAAATGCTTCTTTAGCTATTCGTCGTCGTTATTATAATCGGATTATGCCAACCTGTATAACAGCGCTGGAGACTTTACCTTTCTACATTGTACCTATTTATATTCTAAAACTACTTATACAACTTATTTTATCAATTTGCTTCGTTGCTCCTTATAAAGCATTATTAAAGCAAACAAAATAAAAAAGAGGAGATTCCTGCTCTTTTTATTTTTTAAATTTATCTAGAATTTGATATATTGAATGATCAAGTTGGCGATTATTAAAAAATAAAATCTAAATATTTAGTTTATTTTCCCAAAATATTATTCAATTTTCGAGTCATCTCTCCCGTATGGTCTTGTACTTTTAATTTTTGGACAGCCTCAACAATTTGATGAGCATCTAAAAAATTTAATAAATATAACCACCGCTGTTGAGCTAAGGAGTTTAATTGTTGTTTGATAGCCACATCCTGTACTGCAACTTCATCATAAAGTACTAGCAATTTGCTTCCGGACATAATAACCTCTGCAACCATCGAGGTTGAGTCTGGGCTCGCTAAAATCCAATCAGCTGCTTTAATGTAGTCTTTAATATCACAACTTTGCCCTTGTGCAACCCATGTTAGCAAGTCATTTGCCTGAAAAATATCGTACTGTTCAGTAAGCTCTTGTAACTCTTTTTCGAAATTAACTGACGTTCTACGCGATGTCGTAACTAATAATCTCGCTGTTGGATATTGCAACCGAATCTGTTGTAAAACAGTTGCCCATTGTACAGCATCACCGATTTTGACTGTTTTGGTATTCGCACCAATTAGAACTGCTATCACTAATTCAGCACTGTGAATTCCTAAATGCTCACGTGCCTGATCACGTGTCAAAGGCAAAGCACACATTTTATTAGGTGCAACTGGGTAGTAAAAGTAATGTGGCAATGTAGCTTGTTGATCATGAATGGTAAATACCACATCGAATAAATCAGCACGAATTCCTCGTAATGAACTCGCTACTAAATTTTTAATGGCTTGATTATTGCGTAAATGTTGTTTTAACAACAAATTGGCGAGCAAGGTATTTCCCCCCGCTGATACAATATATGCAACTTGTTTCTGTTCTAACGACTTGATAGTTTTCATATCAAGGAAATAGCATAACCAATGAGTATTTATTGAAAAATTGGACAGAAACTTAAGAACACGGTATAACCATTTCTTAGGTAAATTTAGTTGAATCCATTCCACTTGATAGTTTTTCTGTTGATTCAATAGCTGAACCATTCCCTGAGTTTGAGTTTCGTGACCAGGTTTACCATCTGTCAATGCAAGAATAAAATCCTTTTGTTGTGTCATCAATACATAATCCTATACTGAAAACAGTGACTGATATACTTGTACTGTATGATCAATCATTTTCGTGAAAGTAAGTTGTTCTTGTGCTAGTACATAAGCAGTTTTAAAACTACTCTCTGGATCAGATATTTTTAAATAATTTTGGATGAGCTGCTGTAAAGCCAATATATTATTAGGTTCACATAAAAATTCTGTGGGAATAAATTCAGACATCATCCCGACATTTGTACCAATAACTGGTCGCTCAAGCAACAAGGTCTCAGCAAGTGTATAAGGACCGCCTTCACGTAAAGATGAAACAATTAAGGCTTCATGTTCCGCAATCAATGGATGAATATTATTACTATAACCATATAGCTTAACACGATCAGCTAACTGATATTCTTTAATCAATTTTTCCAGTCTGTCCCGTTCTTCACCATCACCAATAATAGTTAATTCACAAGGAATGTTCTGCCAAGCGGCTAATAAAAGATTAAAACCTTTCACTTCATTTAAACGGCCTATTGCAATAAATTTTCTATTCTTTACAAATGGTTGAGCAGTTATATTTAAGGAAATCCCATTATAAACCACACTTACTTTATGTGGTTGCCCTACTATTTGTGCAAGACGTTTACTTACACAAATAATATGATCAAATGCCAAATAGGTTTTAATATTCTTTTTTGCACCATGCATGGTTACAACACATGGAAAATTCAAACTATTCAATATACCTTGTAAAAGTTTTGCTGTTTTCGAAGCATGAGCATGTAGCACTTGTGGCTCTGTCGTCAATATTAATTTTTTAAGCCGATATTTTGTCCATGGGTTATAACGGCTACCACTCATGTCGAAAGCCACAAAGTTCACCGCACTTTTCACCTGACTTTTATATTTCTGATGTGCAATTAAAGATACTTCATGTGATTGTGACAAACCAGCAGCCAACTCAAGTACATGCTTTTCTAGTCCCCCTTCCTCATCACTCGCCATTACAAGAGTAATTTTCATGCTTATCCCTCACGCTTACCAAGCTTTAAACGGAGCTTGACAGCAAATAATGAATCTTTACCACTGATTTTAATACGTTGTAGTTGAAAAAAGTCTGGCTGTTCGCCTTCAATTCCTTCTACAGTCGTTACAGCATTGCTATACCCTGACTGTTTTACCAGTTTGACATCGCGGTCTGAATAAATCCCAAATGGATATGCAAAACTGGTCACGGGTTTGCAAATTAATTGCTCAAGTTGTTGCTTTGAGTCAGTCAATTCTCTTAAACAATCGGCATCACTGAGTTTATTTAAATTGGCATGCGTCAATGTATGTGAACCAATTTCAATCAGCCCACTGTCTGCGAGTTGCTTGACTTGGGCATCATTCAACTTAGCTTCACGCATAAGTTCACCACTATTGTGATGTTCTTTTTTATAAGTTGACCAATCTCTATCATGACGGTCAACCACCACATAAACTGTTGCTTTTGCTTGATATTTTTCTAAAATTGGATAGGCATTTTGTAAGTTATCTAAATAACCATCATCAAATGTAATTGCTATTGTTTTAGCAGGGTGTTCCCCCCAACCATTTTGTAACTCTTGCATAGTTACAAAATGGAATCCTTGTGATTTCATCCAGGCAATCTGCTTTTCAAATTCAGCGGGTTTCACACGAAGTTTATTAAATTTAGCACCATCAATATGGTTTCTGACCATGTGATACATCAATATACGAGGCTGATTCCAACTTATTTTCGGCTTCCACCAAGCATACTTATAACTTAATACGAAGATAAGCAGAACCAATAAAATCAGTATATATAGCACAATCTCAAACTCATTATTTTGCTAAAAGATATGTTGCCACACGGTCTGCTTCTTTAAAAGCATAAGGTTGTGGTAACTGTACAACATAAGTCTGCTGTGAGATTAATTTTGATTCTAACATTTGGTCAACTGAGTGCGTAATCCGGTCGTCTTTCAAACGGTCCATTGCCATCACCCCGACTCGACAACCCGCGGTAAGCGCCTCAAAAATCATAGAGACGCTGTCTTCTGTCACCCAAACTGCTTCCGCTTTTTGCATTTCTTCGAAAATCCAGCCTTGGGGTGTTTGATCAACTGGAAATATGTGTAAATGCTGGGCAAAACTTTGTTGCCTTAAAATATCGACAAACTCTGCTGGGGTTCGACGTGAAGTGGTCAGAATAATTTCAGCATCTGGATTATTCTCAACAATTTTTTGAACACTGGTTAATACTTTATTTTGGTTCCATTGATGTCGTTTAGATGAACCACCTAAAGCGATTAAAACTCTCGCGGTTTGATGACGATTTTCATTACGGATAGGATTTAATGCACCACGCGTGACAATCACATGGTTATCGGCGTGAATACCATCATGCTCCGGAATAACAGCATAATCAAAGCAACCAATAGGTAAACTCGGCTTCATTAAAATAATCGTTTTAGCCTTTTTAAAAATTCTACCGAGCAACAAAACACGAAAATGTGTGTGGCTTCCCACGCCAAATACAAAATCAGGCGCTTGTTTAAATAAGGAATTTTTCGAAGAGAAGAGTGCCTGAATTAAGGAAATAATAGGTAAATCAGAAATTAGGACCTCTTCAAAAGTTGTTTCTGGCTGTTGTCTTTGCATTGCCTGAAACAAGCCTAATGCTTGTGAGCGGTGCCCTGCCTTACCATCAGACACATAGACAATATGCATAGAAGCTCCCTAAGCCAAAAAATAAAAAAGGCGAAACCGAAGTTCGCCTTTTTATGTTAACGGATTAACTTATTTTACGTAAGTTAACCAGTGTTCATATTTCGGATTTCTACCTTGAACCGCATCAAAGTAAGTTTTTTGGATTTCAGTGGTAATTGGACCACGGGTACCCGAACCGATTGGACGGTCATCGTATTCACGAATTGGTGTTACTTCAGCAGCAGTACCTGTGAAGAATGCTTCGTCTGCAATATAGAATTCGTCACGTGTAATACGGCGCTCAACAACTTGGTAACCAAGATCTCTAGCGATTGCCATCACAGTTTGACGTGTAATACCATCAAGCGCACCACCAGCGATATCTGGAGTGTGTAAAACGCCATCTTTAATCAAGAATACGTTTTCACCTGAACCTTGGCATACATAACCTTGTGGGTCCATTAACATTGCTTCATCGTAACCTGAGTGTGCAACTTCTTGGTGAGCAAGAATTGACAACGTGTAGTTACCAGATGCTTTTGCTTTACACATAGTCACGTTTGGATGATGGTGAGTAAATGATGAAGTTTTAACGCGAATACCTTTCGCCATCGCTTCATCACCAAGGTATGCACCCCACGCCCACGCAGCAACAGCAGCATGAATCGTGTTATTTGTTGCTGCAATACCTAGTTTCTCTGAACCGATCCAGATCAACGGACGTAAATAGCAAGAAGCTAATTTATTTTCACGAACAACATCGATTTGTGCTTGTTCAAGCGTGGCTTGATCATACGGCACTTTCATTTGATAAATTTTTGCTGAATTTAACAAACGTTTTGTGTGGTCTTGAAGACGGAAAATGGCAGTACCTTTAGGAGTTTCATAAGCACGAACACCTTCAAATACGCCCATACTGTAGTGTAATGTATGGGTTAAAACGTGAATCTTTGCATCACGCCAATCAATTAATTTTCCATCTTGCCAAATAAAACCATCACGATCAGCCAAATTCATGGAACACTCCAAATTGTTATAAAATCATTCACTATCCAACTCAACCGAGGCGGTTGGGTCTATTAATCTTTGCCATAAATTGCAAACGACCGCACGGGTACTACGCCAGTCCGCTGCGCTGACTTGCATGGATTGATTTGCAAGGGCTAAGCGGTGGCTTTCGGCACGTTCACTAAGATAGGCTCGAATTAATGCTGTGGCATCTTCACTGGATAAGCAGTCTGCTTTAGCAGCATCTTCTAATATTCTTACATTATCAGAATAATGGGCGAGATCGGGTTTCGTCCCGCTCCATGCAAGTACAGCATACTGTGCCATAAATTCGATATCGACGATACCACCTGCGTCCTGTTTTAAATGAAAAATACCATGTTTTTTTTGTTCAGAAGACGAACCTAGGTGGTCTTTCATTTTCTGACGCATTTTCAACACTTCCTCACGAACATAAGCCTCATCTCTAGATTGAGTCAATATCTCGCGTCGAAATATTTCAAATTTCTGGCAAAGCACCTCATCACCTGCAATAGAGCGGGCACGTACTAATGCCTGATGTTCCCAAAGCCATGCACTTTTCAACTGATAGTGTTCATAGGCTTTCAGACTCGTTACCAATAAACCTGCCTCTCCTGAAGGTCTTAAGCGTGTATCAATTTCATAGACACGGCCATCTAGCGTTTGCGTAGTCATCAAAGACATAAACTTTTGAGCAACACGCATAGCAAATTCAAAACCACTAATTGACTTGGTTCCATCCGTATCAGATTGTTCATCTAGATAATGAATAAAGACAAGGTCTAAGTCAGAACCATAGCCAAGCTCAATGCCACCCACCTTGCCATAACCAATAACAGCAAAAGCTTTATAGTCGAGTGAGCAGCGTTTTCCATCAACATCGCAAGGGTAACCATGACGTTTTGCTACTGTTTGATAAGCTAAATTAAGTGTTGCATTAACACTAACTTCAGCAATATCAGTTAATGCATCGGAAACCTTCATGAGAGGGCTCTCAGCTAAGACATCACTTGCAGCAACAGTGAGTACATTGCTCTTTTTAAACAGGCGAAGCACCCGCATTTGGTCTTCGACCTGATCAATCTCAATACGAAGCAACTGCTGACGTAATGAATCTTCTAAGTCCTTACGTTTTGGTAACTCAAAATCCATCGATAAGAACTCATCCAGCAGTACTGGATATTGCGTTAGCTCTTCACAAATCCACGGACTCACCGTCGCCATTTTCACTAAGCGTTGCAATGCGCCTTTACTTTCAATCAACATCACCAAATACACTGTTCGACGCATGACCGATTCAATCAGTGGCATTAAGCGCAACAGTGCAGTTTGTGGTTGTTCAGACTGTAAGATCGCTTCGATTAAATGAGGCCAAAACGTTTTTAAACGCTGCACAGCATTTGAAGGAAGTTTTTTAAGTGCATGACCATGCCAAAACTCATGAATCAGATTTTTCGCATTGTCATCTAACACTTCATCTAACTGCTGCTCTAACTGCCCAAAATTTTCAGTTGCTGCATTAGAGCTGGTATCTTCAATCAGTTGCTTAAATTGAACTTTTACTTTTTGACGTTTTTCATTAAGAACATCGAGAAACTCATTCCAGCTCGTAAAACCCAAAGTATCTATAATGCGTTGTCTTAGATCTAATTCTTCCGGCAATAACTGAGTTTGTTGATCGTTTAGAGCTTGAATTGCATGTTCAACACGGCGTAAGAATAGGTAAGCATCTTCAAGCTCTAATACAGCTTGTTTTTCTAATAAGCCAGCTTCCCCAATGTGCTCAAGACTGACTAAACATTGACGGTCTTGTAACTCACGTTTAGACCCGCCATAAATAAGTTGAAATACCTGAACAATAAACTCAATTTCGCGAATACCACCCGCCCCAAGTTTAATATCATCCTCAATATGACGACGTAACACTTCACGCTCAATCATCGCTTTCATGTCACGCATAGCAGCAAAAGCGGTGTAATCGACATAACGGCGGAATACAAAAGGACGTGTCATTTCTAACAAATCCTGCCCTTCTTTACCTCCAGTCACTACACGCGCTTTAATCCATGCATAACGCTCCCACTCACGGCCATGTTGACTTAAATATTTTTCTAAAGCGGCATGACTAATCGCTAATGCCGAACCATCCCCCCAAGGGCGCAAGCGCATGTCGACTCGAAACACAAAACCATCGGCAGTAATGTGTTCAAGCAAATAAATGAGTTTTTGTCCCCACAAAATACAGAACTGCTGTACATCAATACATTTGCGACCGTTGGTTTCACCTTGCTCATCAAAGGCAAAAATTAAGTCGATATCACTCGACAGATTAAGCTCTTGAGCACCAAGCTTACCCATGGCAACAACAATCAAATCTTGAACTTTGCCAGAGTAACTCACAGGTTCACCATGTTTCGCCACAAGTGCGACACGTGCAAAATCTTTTGCAGCACAGATACTGACATCTGCAAAATCAGAAAGTTCGCGAGTGAGTGTGACAACATCGGTCAGCTGGTTGGCATCCTGCCAGATCCAGCGGAACATTAAACGGCTACGTAAAATGCGCATTCCGCGCATCCAAGACGTTTCGTCACCAATTCCATCTAATGTAGTTTGTACAAATTGATAAATCTGTTCAGTCGAGAGCGGTGCAGTAAATTGATCTATTTGATAATCTTGTTCTAAAACAGCTTGATGCAAGCCTAAAACTTGTTCTGCGTACTGACTCGCACGCAATGTTTTTTGTAACTGCTCCGCATTCATATAAAAAGCTCTTTTCCTCGTACTCTGTTTTTAGTTATAGCAGTTCGAGTAGTGTTAGGAAAAGGGATTAGACTAATTTTGCTTCTGATGAAGAATGATGTTCGGTATGAACCTCATGACTTTCTTGAACTGAAGGTAATTGAACCTTAAATGTCGTTCCCACCCCTTCTTTGGAACTAACAGTAATTTGCCCCTGATTAATCTCGACAAAACGCTTGCAAAGACTCAAACCTAAGCCAGCCCCTTTTTCCCCCGCAGTGCCTTTAAAGCTAGCAGTAATACGTGGATGGAATAAATTTGCCATTTGTTGCTCGGTCATACCCAAACCTGTATCTCGAACTGTGATTTCTACATTTGTATCCACTTGTCGAGCTTCAATAAAGACTTTGCCCGATCCATCGACGTCGGTAAATTTCAGCGCGTTTGACACCAAGTTTTGAATTACAGAGGTCATCATATTGATATCGGCGTAGATATTTAAATCATCTGGAACGCCATTAACCAGTTCAATATTTTTCTTTAAAGCTAAAGTGTGCAGTACATCGCAAACGATATTGCTGACTTGTCTAAGCTTAAAGTTAATCGGGTGATAGACAAAACGCCCTCCCTCGGCCATCGCCCATGTCAGCAAACTTTCAAGCAAGTTATAGGTCGATTGTGAGGTGTCGTATAAATAATCTGCAATATTTTGAATACTAGATTCATCTAAAGTTTCTCGCTCTTTGGCGAGTACCTCAGAAAATCCAAGCAATCCATGAAACGGTGCACGTAAGTCATGTGAGATAATCGAGAAAAATTTTGTCTTACTCGAATTAATCGCTACCTGTTGTTCATAGAGCTCGTTTAACTCTTCATAGTTAAACTTCAACTCGACTTGCTGCATAAAAGTAGAACAATAATCGAGCAATAATTGAATATCATCATCTTCAAATGTTGCAGCATCGTCATCAAAAAAGACAGCAAAGCCCATCGAGGTTTTATCAGGGTGTAAAAGATGCACAGCCAATGCCCTGCTGCACTCAATATTTAATTCTTTTAAATAGTTGATTAAATTTTGATATGAGGGATGTAAGTGATTAATAGTCTGTTGTTTGGCGAAGCACTGTTTTAAATGCTTTGATGGTTTAAATGAAATGGCGGTCATGCCTTCAGGGCAACGGTGCCAAAAGTAGGGTTCCTGATTAAAAGTCAATAAGGCTTTTTTACAATTCAAAAGACGAAGACTAAACCGGAAAAATTGCTCGATGTAGTTCTGCTCGGCATTTAATCCAAGCAACAGGGATATCCTACAAGCACTTAACTGCTCAACCTGATTTAGTTCTAAACGTTGGAATGTCATTGCCCGCCTCACAGATTATGTCGTTTTTGGTCGGAACCGCTCTCAAGAAATGTACTTATAATCATTATGATCTACTACAAACTTTAACACAGTACATTAAAAGAGCAACGTTCTTTTCAAAATAGAAATGTGAAGTTTCAATTAAAGGTTTTCAGATACATAAAGTGGGTATGCTTGAGAAAAATACAACAAATATTTGAAGGTAGACAGTTGTAAGATGTTAGAAATGCGAGTTCATAATATTATTAAAAGATGGACAAAAATATTAGTTGAATAAGAGTTTAGATTCTTGCTCAGTTTCGCTTTTATCAAAGATGTTTGGTATTTAAAGAAGAACTTCTTAAGCTTAAAAAATGAAAGATTTTTATAAGCTCTAAATTTATAGCTAGAAATTCGAGTCCGACCCCCGGGATCAAATACTCATTTCATAATTTCTTAAGCTCTATCCACTTTTTTATACCTTTATGCCCAACTAAAAACCCCTAAGCCGTTAGCTTAGGGGTTTTCGTAGAATCTTACGATTCTGAATCTTGGTCCCGAGGGTCGGACTCGAACCGACACGTCATCTCTGACAGCGGATTTTGAGTCCGCCGCGTCTACCAATTTCACCACCTCGGGAGAGGAAGTATGTTTGTGTTGCGTATATTAGCGCGTTTGTAAAACTTGTCAAACCCTAAGTGAATATTATCGTTCACTTTTAGATCATTTAAACATTTTTCATGATTTAGATCAGAAGCACAGCCATAAAAAAGCGAAAAAGTTTATACTAGGCCCAATTTTTGTGGTGTTTTTTCTCAAATATGCAACTGTCTGACTTTTCCTTTGAATTACCTGATGAACTTATTGCTCGTTATCCTCTCGAATCACGTAGTGCTTCGCGGTTGTTGCAACTAGACTCAAAGGGTCAATATCACGATCACATGTTCACAGACATTATCGATCTGTTCGAAGAGGGTGATTTGTTGGTGCTTAATGACACCAAGGTCATGAAAGCTCGACTTAAAGGAAAACGCTCTACAGGCGGTGCTATTGAGATTTTGGTTGAGCGTATGCTGAACCACACCACGGCGTATTGTCATATCAAATCGAGTAACTCACCTAAAGCAGGTGCGGAGCTTTTTGTTGGTGCAGATAATATTCCTGTGATTGTACGTGGCCGTCACGAAAATTTATTTGTGGTTGAGTTTTCACAGCCGATCTTGCCTGTACTTGAGCAATATGGTCAGTTGCCTATTCCGCCTTACTTTAACCGTGAAGCAGAAGAAATTGACACTGAACGCTATCAAACGGTTTTCCATAATCCCGAAAAAATTGCCAGTGTTGCCGCTCCTACTGCGAGCTTGCACTTTGACGAAGAGTTACTAGCAAAGTTAGAGCAAAAAAATGTTCAAAAATCTTTTGTGACTTTACACGTCGGTGCTGGCACATTTATGCCTGTTCGTACTGATGACATTACCAATCATGTCATGCACAGTGAATGGTGTGATGTTCCTCAAGAAACTATTGATTTAATTTTGGCGACTAAAGCACGCGGCAATAAAGTGATTGCCATTGGTACAACCGCGACACGTGCTTTAGAAAGCGCAGCTCAAGCTCATGGCGGTAAAATTGCAGCTTGGACGGGCGACACACAAATCTTTATCTATCCAGGTTATGAGTTCTGCATCGTAGACCGTTTAATTACTAACTTCCATTTACCAGAGTCTACCCTGCTCATGTTGGTATCAGCGCTATCAAATAGAGACAACATTTTAGCTGCCTACGAACATGCAGTTAAAAGCCGCTATCGTTTCTTTAGCTATGGCGATGCAATGCTGATTGATAAGCTAAAAGTTTAAAAATTAAATTCTGATCGATATTGTTAATTATCTATACACATCTTCTATCATAAGGATGCAAATATTTACCAATATCGATTAGCTTTTCCAAGTCGATTATAATTTTTATAAGCCTGAATTTTAGATATTCCCTTCATTAAAATATCTATGCCATAAAACCTATTCTTAGTTTCTCCCATCTTTTTATATAACAGCTACATTTAGTAGTAGAACTACGTCGCAGAATCAAGGAAAATAGCCCTCTTTTTAGCAGCGAACTGTTTCTTCGCCTCTGCTCGTGTTCAGGATTTTTAGATGAAGTTTGAAAAATTAGGTCAGTCGGGGCGCGCCCGTCGTGGTCGTTTAACTTTAGAACATGGTGTTGTTGAAACACCTGTTTTTATGCCAGTGGGGACTTACGGTACAGTCAAAGGCATGTTACCTCGTGACATCGAAGACATTCAGGCACAAATTATTTTAGGAAATACATTCCATTTATATTTGCGTCCGGGTCTTGAAGTGATTAAAGAACACGGCGGTTTGCATGACTTTATTAAATGGAATAAGCCAATTTTGACTGACTCTGGCGGTTTCCAGGTTTTTAGTCTTGGCGCAATGCGCAAAATCAAAGAGGAAGGTGTTACTTTCCGCTCACCGATTGATGGTTCAAAAGTATTTTTATCACCTGAAATTTCTATGGAAATTCAGCAGGTCTTGAACTCTGACATCGTTATGATTTTTGATGAGTGTACGCCTTACCCTGCAACACATGAAGAAGCTCAAAAATCATTGCAGCTTTCTTTACGCTGGGCAAAACGTTGTAAAACCCATCATCATGATGAGCTCAAAAATCACAATGCGTTATTTGGCATTATTCAAGGTGGCATGTATGAAGACTTACGCGATGAGTCTTTAAATGGCCTTTTAGAAATCGGCTTTGACGGTTACGCAATTGGCGGTTTATCTGTAGGTGAACCTAAAGAAGAGATGATCAAAGTTTTAGATTATCTACCGAATAAAATGCCACATGACAAACCTCGTTATTTGATGGGCGTTGGTAAACCAGAAGATATCGTTGAAGCGGTGCGCCGCGGTGTCGATATGTTTGACTGTGTAATGCCGACTCGTAATGCGCGAAACGGTCATTATTTTGTCACTGATGGTCTGGTACGTATTCGTAATAGTAAATATCGCCATGACCAGAGCCCGCTCGATCCACATTGCGATTGCTACACTTGTAAGAACTTTACCCGTGCTTATCTATTCCACCTTGAAAAATGTGGAGAAATGTTGGCATCTATGCTCGGTACTATTCATAACTTACGTTATTACCAACGTTTGACTGAAGGTATGCGTGATGCATTAGACAATGGCACATTTGATGAATTTGTTCAGGACTTTTATACCCGTCGTGGTTTAGAAGTTCCACCATGTCCGGTTGATGAATAAGCCAGATTTGCGCTCAACCTCAAGACAAGGTAAATTGCAAAACGAATTAGGATTATGTCAGTTATCTGACTCATATTTTTAACTTTAGGAAATCAAAATGAGCTTTTTAATTTCTGCTGCTCATGCAGCACCGGCAGCTGGCCCAACTAACGGTATTTTGCCAAACATCTTGATGATTGTCGTATTCGTTGCAATCTTTTATTTCTTAATTTGGCGCCCTCAAGCAAAACGTGCTAAAGAACACCGTTCTTTGATCGAGAGCTTAGGTGTTGGTAGTGAAGTTGTTTTCGCTGGCGGTTTAATGGGCAAAGTAACCAAAATTGAAGGTGACTATGCAGTTGTTGAACTTAGCCGTGGTGTAGAAGTAAAAATTCAGCGTGCCAGCGTAATTTCAGTATTACCTGAAGGCACTCTAAATAACCTTTAATCATAAAACAGTCGTGCTTTAGCACGGCTTTTTCATTTAAGAAGAAAGCGAATGCGTTACCCTGCATGGAAATATTTACTGATTCTGGTTGTTCTGGTAATCAGTACATTATACGCACTGCCTAGTCTATATCCGGATGAGCCCGCTGTTCAAATTTCCGGTGCCAAAGCTGGTACCCAAATTGATCAAAGTGTGGTGAAAAAAGCAGAGCAAATTTTAAAAACAGCAAATATTGCGAGCCATGACAATACTTTTACAAATAATGCTGCCCTATTGCGTGTCAGTTCATCTGAAGCGCAGTTAAAGGCAAAAGAAGTATTACGTCGTGACTTAGGTGATGAATATGTTGTCGCCCTAAACCTTGCACCAACCACACCGGAATGGCTGCAAAAGATTGGGGCAAAACCAATGAAACTTGGTTTGGACTTACGTGGTGGTGTCCACTTCTTGCTTGAAGTAGATATGGACAAAGCCGTTGCCCAACGTATGGAAACCTCTGCCACCGATTTGCGTCGTCAGTTCCGTGAAAACAAGATCAAATTTAACAGTCTTGCATTAACAAATAATGTGATCACTGTTCAATTTGCTGACAATGCTGACCGTGATGTAGCAATGGATTTTTTACGTCGTAATGGGAATGAATATACCCAACAGGCATTAGCAAGCTCTACAGGTTCTACTTTAAAGCTTACTTATACCGATGTACGTCGCCAAGAAATTCAGTCATATGCGGTAAATCAGAACTTAACAACATTACGTAATCGTATTAACGAACTTGGTGTTGCAGAAGCATTGGTACAAAGTCAGGGTAGCAACCGTATTGTTGTTGAATTACCGGGTGTACAAGATACAGCTGAAGCTAAACGTGTTTTAGGACGTACTGCGAACCTCGAATTCCGTTTAGTTTCTGACTTAAATGATCAATATATCGATCCATATACGGGTAAATATAATGGTCAACCTTTACCTCCGGGTACAGAAGTATTTGCTTATGAGTCTTTAGATAGCGGTCGTCAGCTCTTGTTGCAACGTAACCGAATCTTGACTGGTGAGCGTGTTCAAAATGCAAGCTCTGGCTTTAGTCAGGACTCTGGCGGTGCCGAAGTAAATATCACGCTCGACAGCGCTGGCGGTAAGCTAATGTCCGATGCAACCCGTAATGCAGTTGGTAAACGCATGGCGGTATTGTTCATCGAGAACAAGCAAAAAATTAACTATGTCACAGATCCAAAAACTGGTGCACAAACAGAAGTTCGTACGCCATACACTGAGTCTGTAGTCATTAACGCTGCAACAGTTCAAGCTGTTTTAGGTTCGACTTTCCGTATTACCGGTTTAAGTTCTCCTCAAGAAGCATCTGAACTTGCATTAATGCTTCGTGCTGGTGCTTTAGCTGCGCCAATGTACTTTGTTGAAGAGCGTGTAGTAGGTCCAAGCCTTGGTCAAGAAAACATTGATAAAGGTGTATTGTCTACTCAAATCGGCTTCTTGCTCGTTGCAATCTGGATGGTGGTTTTCTTCCGCGTATTCGGTTTAATCGCGAACTTTGCTCTTGTGTTTAACTTGGCAATGATTTTAACCGTGATGTCATGGATTGGAGCTTCCCTCACCTTACCGGGTATTGCCGGTATCGTTATTACCATTGGTATGGCGGTCGATGCGAACGTATTGATATGTGAGCGTATCCGAGAAGAAATGCTCTGGGGGGCCTCACCCAAACAGGCCATTGTGGCCGGTTATGATCGAGCCTATAACACCATTTTTGACTCGAACTTAACCACGTTCCTTGTTGCATTCATTCTGTTTGCAATTGGTACAGGCCCAATCAAAGGTTTCGCCGTGACATTAATGATCGGTATTATTTGTTCGATGTTTACTGCAATTACAGTAACTCGTGCAATCGTACAAATCATTTATGGTAAACGCCGTAATTTGAAAAAGTTGAGCATTTAAGGAGATCAATGATGACTAAAGTGACTCAACAAGATTCAAAACAATATGGTCGTCCGGATGATGCAAAAATCATCCCGTTCATGAAGATTGCCAAACCTGCAGCGATCTTCTCGATCCTGATTACTTTGGCAAGTATTTTCTTTATTGCGACTAAAGGTCTTAACCTCGGTTTGGACTTTACAGGTGGTGTTTCAGCTGAGCTTAACTATGCTCAACCAGCCAATCAGTCTGAAGTTATTCAGGCACTCGATAAAGCGGGTTTTAAAGATGCTGTAGTACAAACCTTAGGCAGTAATAAAGACTTACTTGTGCGCATGCCAGTACAAGAAGTTAAGGTTGAAGACCTTAGTAATGCGATTACTAAAGCAGTGCAGTTACCAAATAATGCTGCCGAAGTTCATAAAGTGGACTCTGTTGGTGGTCAAGTTGGTAATGAACTCTATGTCCGTTCTGCTGGTGCAGTTGCACTTGCCCTTATCTTAATGTTGATCTACGTAACCATCCGCTTTGAGTTTAAACTCGCGATGGGTGCCGTAATGTCTTTATTCCATGACATCATCATTATTATTGGTGCTTTTGCATTATTCCAATGGCCATTTGACCTTACAGTGTTAGCTGCGGTACTTGCTGTTATTGGTTTCTCGCTTAACGATAACATCGTAGTGTCAGACCGTATCCGTGAAAATTTCCGTAAGATTCGCGGTGCGACTCCTCGTGAAATCGTCGATATTGCGTTAACAGAGACTTTACGTCGTACCATTCATACCTCAATGACATTATTACTTGTTGTACTTGCAATGATGTTCTTAGGTGGTGATGGTCTACACTGGTTCTCTGTGGCAATGTTTGTTGGTGTATTTGTCGGTACTTATTCTTCGATTTATATCGGTACTGCATTTGCATTATGGCGTGGTCTTAACCGTCAAGACTTCATCGTTCAGGTTAAACCTGAATTTGAGGATGAAATTCCTTAAGTTGTCTAAAACAAGACAAATAAAAAACCGCGATTCATTCGCGGTTTTTTATTTGATTCAAAAATTATTTACGGCGTAATGCATCCGAAATAGCTTCAACCAATTGTTGAGAAATTTCCTGTTTAGATGCTTTCTCCAACTCCCGCTTTTTCATGTGATAGCTTTCAGCAAAGAAAACTGTCATCGCATTCTCATCGGAAGCAAATCCAATATCAGCACGTGATACATCGTTACACGCAATCATGTCTAATTTTTTAGCAACAAGTTTACCTGCCGCATATTCTTCAACATTTTGCGTTTCGGCTGCAAAGCCCACCATAAATGGACGTTTTTCCTGACCTGCGATTGTTGCCACAATATCTGGATTTTTAACCAGGGAAACATTCAACTCATCCCCTGCTTTTTTAATTTTATGCTCAGCAACTTCTGCTACGCGATAGTCTGCAACTGCCGCAGTCGCAATAAAAATATCGCAGCCTGTTTCTAGTGAACTCATACTGACGTCAAGCATTTGTCGTGCTGAGGCAACATTTACACGTTGAACACCATTAGGCGTATCTAAACTTACAGGTCCCGCAATCAGAGTCACTTGCGCGCCAGCAGCATAACAAGCAGCGGCTAAAGCAAAGCCCATTTTGCCAGTACTATGGTTTGAGATATAACGGACAGGATCAATCGCTTCACGTGTCGGCCCAGCAGTAATAACTACTCGCTTACCTGCCAACAGTCCAAATTTCTCAGCGATGGCACGTTGAGCTTGATGGAAATAGCCAGCGACTTGGCGAGCAATTTCTTCTGGCTCAGGCATACGGCCTAAGCCAACATCACCACAAGCCTGCTCACCCGCATCCGGCATGATCACATGTACGCCATCTTCGACCAAGGTTTGCAAATTACGTTGAGTTGCTTTAGCCGCCCACATTTGCTGATTCATCGCCGGAGCTACCCAAACAGGAGATTTTGTTGCCAAAAAAACTGTACTGAGTAAATCATCTGCCAAACCATTCGCAAATTTAGCCAATGTGTCACAACTTGCAGGTGCGACTAGTAATAAATCAGCCCAACGTGCTAATTCAATATGTCCCATACCCGCTTCAGCCGCAGGGTCTAAAAGTTCAGTATGAACAGGATTACCAGAAAGAGCCTGAAAAGTTAGTGGTGTAATAAATGCCTGAGCACCATGTGTCATCACCACTCGCACGTCAAAGCCATAATCTTTGAGACGGCGGACTAAGATGGCACTTTTATAGGCAGCAATTCCGCCAGTAACAGCTAAAACAATGTTTTTATGAGGAATAACGCTTAGATCAAAGCTCACGAACAGGATACCTTTCTGTTGCAGTGGCGCTCACAATAGCATTAAATACGCGCAGACCCAAGATTGATTGGGCAAACAAAATAAAATTTTAAGCGAATAATGTTGGGGAATATGAATACTTCTATTAAAAATTGGCCTGAACAAGAACGGCCAAGAGAACGGTTATTACAACAAGGTCCACAAAGTTTATCAGATGCTGAGCTACTCGCGATTTTTCTTCGCTCAGGTTCACGGCAATATTCAGCAGTCGAGTTATCTCGTTTACTCATTCAGCACTTCGGTAATCTTAATGCCGTGTTTGATGCCTCATTTAGTGAGTTAACTCAATTTAATGGCATTGGGGCAACGAAATATTCACAATTACTGGCAGTCAAAGAACTTGGACGGCGTTATCTCGATCATCACTTCCAGACAAATAATCTCAGCCTTCATTCATCAGATTTAGTTTTGGATTATCTGCGCTATGAATTAAAAGGCGAAAAACAAGAAGTCTTTGCTGTTTTGTGCCTAGATCCCGAATTAAGAAAGCTTCATTTTAAAAAGCTATTCTTTGGTTCAGTTCAGCATTGCCCAGTTTCGGTCAATCAAACCTTACGCTATGCCTTACAGCAACATGCTTGCCAGCTCGTTATTGCACACAATCATCCATTTGGTTCAGCGCAACCATCTTCCCAAGATATTGCCTTAACTCAGCAACTTGAACAGGCTTGTCAGCTTGTCGAAATTCGTTTGCTTGACCATTTTATTATCTCACCAGAAGGGAGCTTTTCCTTTGCTGAACAACAACTGCTCAACCCAACAACAATATCAGTTCAATGATATTGACAAAGTACCACTAAGCCTAGAAGATCAAAACAAAAATAGCGATGTTTAAAATAAAATGATTGTTCGGGAACAGCCTAGTATTTTCAAAGTATTATTCTCTTGGCGAGGCACAATTTTACCCAAAATTTTGCCATCCCTAGGCGTTGTGATGCTGATCTCGGCAATCATTGGTGGAGTAGAATACATCAATCTTTATCGCTTTCCAGAGATTCCTTTGGTTGGCTTCACACTCATTGGTGTCGTACTTTCGATCTTCCTAGGATTTAAAAATACTGCGTGTTATGACCGTTGGTGGGAGGCCCGAAAATTATGGGGCGTTCTAATCGCAACTTCACGCCATTTTGACCGTGACTGCCGTATTTTAACTCAAGCTCGCCGTGAGCGTGTTATTCAACATGTGATTGTTTTTGCTAATGTATTACGTGACCGTTTACGTCGTCAGACGGCGAACCCAACTGAGTTGATTCAAACCAGTGGTATGAGTCAGCAAGCACTCACTCAACTCTACCAACAAAATAATGCCCCTCAGTACACGCTCAGTCTCATTCACTGGGAATTGTTGCAGGCACTTAAAGAAGGCGAAATTTCTGACATCATTTATGCACAAATGAATAAGAATGTTGCCGACTTAAGTGTCGTACAAACTGGCTGTGACCGAATTGCCAATACACCCATTCCATTTGCCTATTCGGTTTTGCTTAACCGTACAGTTTATTTTTTCTGTTTTATGTTGCCATTTAGTCTGGGTTCATTGCTTGGATTAGCAACACCTTTACTCGTCGGAATTTTGGCATACACATTTTTGGGTCTGGATGCTCTAAGCTCTGAAATTGAAGAGCCTTTCGGTACGCAAAGTAATGATTTACCGCTAGATGCAATGGTACGTAGTATCGAGATTGAATTATTAGGGACTCTCGGTAAACCAACACCTCCTCCAATTCAAGCTCAAGATAACAACTTACTCTGAGCTCGATTAAACAAAACGTTCCCAAATCCCATGCTGCTTATCAGTGGGTTTAGGTGTATTTCCTAGTTTAATCCATGGCATATTTTCACCATGAAAATCACTGCCAATTGAAACTGCCAACTGATATTGTTCAATCATTCGATCAATCATCTGGCGAGTAGATAGAGGTTCCATTGGTGGAGGTAACTCAATTGCGTCTCCACCTAAAGTTGCGAATAATTCAATTAAATAACGAACGTTAGTTGCAGATAAATCATAACGGGTCGGGTGTGCTAATACTGCGAAGCCTTTACTTTGATGAATCACATCAATCGTTTCTTTTAAGCTTAGTCCTTCAAACTTTACAAAAGCACGTTTTCCTTCTTTTAAGAAACGATCAAATGCTTGTTGAGGACGAGTCACGACATTTTTCTCGACTAATGTTTTAGCAATGTGAGTTCTTGTTATCCTATCCGCCTGATGTTCTACTTTAGCAAGAACATCATCATAAATCTGAAAACCAATACATTTTTCTAATAGCTCACAAATCACTTTAGCTCTTTGCGCCCTAATTCTTTTTTGTTGTTCTAATGCTTCTAAAATTGGTGCTTCATCTTGCATATTTAAAGCAACAATATGTACACCATAACTCTTCTTAGTGGTTGGGCGCGACCACTGACTAGAAATCTCTGCACCAGAAATAATATTTAAATCATGGCCTTGTGCAGCAATTTTTGCACGCTGCAACCCATCCATTGTATCGTGGTCAGTCAAAGCCAACGTATGCAAGTTCACATCTATAGCAGCTTGCACCAGCAATTCCGGAGACAAAGTTCCATCAGAAATATTGCTATGTGTATGTAAATCTATGCCTTGCATCTTTTATACTATGCCATTCGCCAAACCTGATCAGATACTCTAACATGAAAGCACTTCTGGACTTTGTTCCATTAATTATTTTCTTCTATTTATATAAAACAGTTGATCCAACTGACACCCAGCATCCTTTACTGAAACTGATCGGGTCTGCTGGTGGTGCCGATAATAATAATATTCTTGTAGCGACGACTGGCTTAATTATTTCAATGCTTGTGGTATATGGTGCCCTATTCGTTTTCCAAAAATTCCGTCTTGATAAACAACAGTGGTTTGTATTGTTTATGACTGTCATTTTTGGTGGCATCACCCTCATGTTAAGTGACGATTTCTATATTCGTCTTAAAGCTGCGATTTTAAATTTAGTTTTTGCAGGCGCATTCTTGGTTTCACCTTGGTTTGGTAAAGACCGTAAACCACTCATTCAACGCTTATTTGACCCGATTTTAGATTTGAGTGAAAAAGGTTGGAAAAACCTCAATTTTGCTTGGGCTGCGATGTTTGTCGTGATGTCTTGTCTCCATGTATTCTTCGCGTTTTTATTTCACGGTGGAAAATATTGGGGCGAATTTACTGCATTTGGTGACATGATCGTGATGTTTTCATTTATCATTATTCAGTTCATTATTTTACGCAAACATTTTAAGTCACCAGACGCTTAAAGTGCTTCCAGATTGATTATAGAGATACGATTACATGCCTTTTTTTGTTCTAAGCTGTACCGATAATGAAGGAACTTTAGAAAAACGCTTGGCAGTACGCCCTCAGCATATCGAACGTCTACAAAAACTCGATGATGAAGGCCGCCTTGTTACAGCGGGTGCTATGCCAAAAGATCCTAATGATCCGCAAGCAGGCTTCTATGGTAGCACCATGATTGTTGAATTCGACAGTCGCGAAGCATTAGATGAATGGTTAAAAGAAGAACCATTTGTTAAAGAAGGCATTTATGCTCACGTTGATGTAAAACCGTTTAATAAAGCATTTCCAAAAGGGTAATCGCATGCAGCTTGCAATCAAAAGCTTTCTTGGCTTGTGTTTGATTTGTTCAACTGCTGGAGCAGTTGAACCTGCTGCGACACCAGCAACTCCTTCTCCAAGTGCGCCTTCAGCTCAAGCCGCTAAACCAGCTCCAACATCTGTAACTGGGATCAAGACAGCAGCAACGGCCGCACCAACTGCAACACAACCACTTACAGCAGAACAGCTCGCAAAGAACAAGCAACAGCAAGACGCAAAAATCAAAGCCTTAGTTCAAGATCAAGCATCTCGCTTAAAGCAGTTAGAGCATGCCAACCTTGAAGCATTGGCTCAGAACCAAGAGTTACAGCTAAAAAATGATAATCTCTCTGTTCAGGTTCAAGTCTTACAAAGTGAACGAAGTGCGCAAATGTTTTTATATGGTGCTGTTACCTTAGCGGGTGGTGTATTGCTAGGTTTCTTTATTGCTAGTTATATTCATACAAAACGTCGACGCCAGTGGTAATACCAAGCGATCTATTAAATTCAATGAACGTATCAAACCGTATCCAAACAGCAGAGCTGGACTGGGAATTTGTCGATGGTATCGAGATTCCCATTTCTAAACAATTTGGTGATGTCTACTTTTCTAAAGATAATGGCCTATTTGAAACACGACATGTTTTTCTAAATGGTAACGACTTATCAGAACGATTAGCCAATCTAAAAGATTTTGAATATTTCAGTGTAGGAGAAACCGGTTTTGGTACAGGTTTAAATATTCTTGCACTCTGGCAACTTTGGCAACAAGTTCGCCCTAATAATCAAAGCCATTTACACGCAATTAGCGTAGAAAAATTTCCGTTAAGTAAAGCTGATCTCATTCGCGCTTTAAATGTCTGGGATGAGCTTAAACCACTTGCAGAGCAGTTAATTGAACAATATCCCCTGCCTATTGCCGGATGTCATCGTTTAACTTTCCCTAAAGAACGTTTTAGCATCGATTTATGGCTTGGAGATGCGCAAGAAATTTTCCCAAGCATGGCTAAAACTAAAGCTGTGAATGCCTGGTTTTTAGATGGCTTTGCACCGTCTTGCAACCCAGACATGTGGGAACAGAATGTTTTAAACAATATTGTCCGTCTTTCAGGTTATGGCACTACATTTGCCTCTTTTAGTGTTGCTGGCATTCTAAAACGTGGACTCAAAGCACATGGTATTGATATTTCTCGTCCACGTGGTTTTGGCCATAAACGAGAAATGCTCAAAGCAGTCTGGAATCTGCCTGAATCTGATGAAGGTTCCACAGAATTAGGGCAAACTCACGCATTGGCTACAGAGCAACAGCATATTGCGATTATAGGGGCTGGTGTAGCAGGTTTAAGCACGGCGTGGGCATTTGCAACACGTGGCCACCAAGTGACCTTATACGAGCAAAACAATGCATTATCGGGTGCCTCTGGAAACCCTTTGGCATTACTTAATCCGAAACTATGCCCAATTGAACAAAGTCATGAACACCTCATGACCTTAAGTTGGCAACATGCTTTAAATTTTTATAAAAATTTTAATGCATTCCGTCCACTTCAAATTCAACAAATTGCATTGAAAAATGCAGAAGAACTTCTCGATTTGGTAAATCAGTATCCAGCAGAAGTTGTTACCCACTCAACGAACTTACTTGAAACTGATTATTCAAGCATATTACTAACTGAGGCTGGTTCCGTTTCACCACATCAATTACGTGATGAAATTTTGCAGCATCCATATATCAATCTCAAAATTGCCCATGTCACAGCACTTGTTTCTTCTGAAAATAAAGTTCAATTGCAAACCAATAATCAAATTATTGCAGAAGCAGATCACGTCGTTGTGTGCTGTGCTCGAGAAAGTGCTGCCTTATTTGACAGCTATCCGCAGTTAAAACCAATACGTGGACAAGTGAGCTGGGTTGATAATACGTTTGCTCCTCTGTCTTTAAATGAAGCTTATAGCTATGGCGGCTATTGCATGCAACTTGATGCCTCACAGATGATTTTAGGCGCGTCTTTCTACCCAAATCGTGAAGATCAAGATGTACTTCCCGAAGACCATGTGCATAACTTTGAATTAATCCACAGTGTATTCCCTGAATATGCTGAAAAGTTACCATCACCTTCGGCATGGCAAGGGCGTGCATCTATACGGGCACAAAGCTTGGATTATTTTCCTCTAGTTGGAAAAATGCAGGACAATAGCCGAATTGCTACTTTTGCTGGGCTTGGCTCTAAAGGCTTCTTATTCGCCCCGCTATGCAGTGAAATCTTAGTTGCTCAAATATTAGGAGAAGCTTGTCCAGTACCAGACCGCCTATTACAAAAATTGAATCCTCAACGGTTCCAAAAGAAAGTGAAACCTAAAAAGCCTTATTTTAAACCGCAATAATTCATTTCAATAAAAAAGCACCCGAAGGTGCTTTTTTTATGCGCCCTGCTCTAGAGGCAAGCCAGCATCACGAGCTGCACGTGTCCCGCCCATCAGCACGACATATTCACGCGAGGCATCCAATCCTTCTAGTTTCTCAGCTGCACGAGGAGCTTTGCTACCACCACCACATAAAATATAAATCGGCTGACCCGCAGAGACCTGGTTCAAAATATCAGCATTCAAATCATTAATTGGGCGATTCACCGCACCTTTAACATGCCCTTCTGCATAAGCATTAGTATCACGGACATCCCAGATAACAGCATTTTCTGGGAATTCAAATGTTGTAATTTCTTGTTTACGGATCATTGTGCACTCCTTTGATGTAAACAACACTTGGCAAATGAAGAAAACCCTCTTAGCATCTCAAATATTCTTTCACTTTGTAAAGGCCTAAACTATGCCTTCTTTCGATATTGTCTCTGAATTAGAGTTATTTGAAGTTAATCATGCTGTACAAAACACACAAAAAGAGATTGCAACACGCTTTGACTTCCGTGGTCACGATGTTTCTATCGAATTAAATGAAAAAAATAAAGAAATCAAAATCAGTACCGAAAGTGATTTCCAGTGTGAACAAGTTTATAACATGTTAGAAAATCATTTTTATAAACGTAAAATTGATGTTCAAGCACTTGATCCACAAAAAGCTGCGGCTTCTGGCAAAAACTTTGTACAAGTGATTAAACTTAAAGATGGTCTTGACTCTGATACTGCAAAAAAAATTAATAAAGCCATTAAAGAAAGTGGCGTTAAAGTGCAATCTTCTATTCAAGGCGACAAAATTCGTGTAACTGATAAAAAGCGTGACACCTTACAACAAGTCATGACTTTTTTACGTGAACAACAATTCGGTGTGCCATTACAGTTTAATAACTTTAAAGATTAATATCTTGTCGGCCATTTAAAGCTAAGGTAATCCCATGTCTCAATCCAACCGTCTATCAAAACTGGTAAAAGCAACTTCAAAATTCCCTAAAGGCATTCGGAGCACGCTTTGGAGCAAGGCGTTTGGTCGTATCGTACCAATGGTGGGTACAGCAAATATCCGCTATCTGGAAGTAGACTCAAACCACGTTACTGTCCGTTTAGATAACCAAAAAAATATGCAAAATCATATTAAAGGAGTGCATGCCGCGGCTATGGCTCTTTTAGCAGAAACTGCAACAGGTTTTCTAACTGGTTTACATATTCCTGATAATCGTATTTTATTAATCAAATCATTACATGTAGATTATTTAAAAGTGGTTGAAGGCGGTTTGACTGCTACAGCAACATTGTCTGCTGAACAACAAAAGTTTATTGCAGATAATGAGAAAGGCGAACTTGTGATTCCTGTTACTGTGATTGATGACGCAGGCAATGAACCAATTCAATGCCAAATGCTCTGGGCATGGTTACCTAAACGTAAGAAATAATAACTAATCTAAAGTATTTTTAGACGGTTATTTACCTCAAGATATAAAACTAATATTTTGTATCTTGAGGTTAAAAATGAAAAAAATATTAATTCTTTCCTCTTTATTTACCAGTTTAATATTTACAACAATAACGGCTCACGCGACTGAACCCAGCATTAAAACCAGTAAAGCAACTTCGGCTAAATCAGAAGCTATTGATAAAGTAAGTGCTCAAAACAAAAGAATAGTGACCGACTTTTATGAAGGTGTCTTTTTAAAACATAAAGTCAAAGAATATGCAGACCGCTATATTGGTCAACAATACATTCAGCACAATCCTAATGTGCCAGATGGTAAAGCACCTTTCGTTAATTTCTTCACTGAAAAATTCCAAAAGAATCCTCAAGCTAAAAATGAGATTAAACGTGCGATTGCTGAAGGCAATCTTGTCGTTTTACATGTCCATTCGACTGAAAATGAAAAAGATCGAGGAAGAGCAATTGTTGATATATTCCGTGTTGAAAATGGAAAAATCGTAGAGCATTGGGATGTGATACAAAATATTCCTGAGCAAAGCAAAAATACAAATACGATGTTTTAATTTCTAAAAACTAGTTTTTCTTTTGAATAAAAATTAAAGCCTGAATACTAAGATTCAGGCTTTCTGATTCTTATTGAGTTTCCAAAAACTTCTGTTTCGCTTCTTCAGGTATTTGACGCTTATTACCTTTTACATCTACTGCTACAAAGGTAAAAACTCCTTCAGTAATGCGTATTGGTTCACGAGAGTCATCATGACTATCCCAAACTTCAATTTGCATCTGAATAGAAGTATTTCCAACTTTTAAGATCTTGGTATAGCAGCTAATGACAAAGCCAACTTTTACCGGAACCAAAAAGGTCATTTGATTAATAGAAATCGTAGCACAGCGACCACGACTGAAACGTTCTGCGTGAATTGCTCCAGCCAAGTCCATTTGTGACACAATCCATCCACCAAATACATCACCACTCCAGTTTGTATCTGCTGGCATGGCAATCGTTTGTAAGGATAAAATTCCTTCTGGTTTGGTATAAGCTTCTGACACCTTAGCTCCCGAAATTCGTTTGAAGTTGTTGATCGAGCCACTGTTGCAATTCAGACGCACGTAATGCACCGCTAATACGCGCGACCTCTGTCGTTTTATTCATTAAGACAAGTGTCGGAATACTTCTCACATGAAAAGCTTGGCTCAAGCGAGGAGATTCTTCGGTATCAATCTTGGCAAAGATAACGCCTGGATTCTGTTTTGCGACCTGCGCAAAATGTGGAGCCATCATTTTACAAGGTCCACACCATTCTGCCCATAAGTCTATAAGAATAGGTAGATCACTATTCGTGATGTAGTTACTAAAATTTTGCTCATTTAGCTCAATAGGTGCAAGCGGTAGTAATGGCTGATGACATTGCCCACAGCTTGGTTGCTCCGGAAGTTTTTCTTCCGGAACTCGGTTTTTAGCACCACACGATGCACATACAATAATCATTTACATCACTCCTATATGCTGATGTAAAAATTCTAATTGGGTTGTCACTGCTTTTTCAAACCATGAACCGTGATAGATATCAAAATGTTTCATATCCCATTCATGATAACTCACAAAAGGCGCAATATTTGTCGCAGCTTCACGGCTTGACTCAATAGGAATAAGTGAATCTTTTTGAGCAGCAATAAATAAAACAGGAATATTAATCTGGCGCACAACTTGGATTGGACGGTATCGCATCAGATTAAAAAAGACACGAGCAGGAACTTCCCCACTCCAATAATAATCAGGATTTACAATCGATAAATAGCCATAATAACTATCTGCGGTAGGCATAAAGCATAGGTTATGTTGATCAACAACAGGTAACCTCTTTGGATTAAGCCCCATCTTTGATCCCATATAATCCTGACTCGAAAGCTTTAATGCTTGGGGATAACGCTGTAAAGGATAGAGCTTGGCAGTTTCGGCGCCATCTACGTAGGGAATTTGTACTAAAACTGCTTGAATATTCTTTAACTCAGAAGCTAGGCTTAGTGCATATCCCCCACTTAAAGAAGTTCCCCAAAGCACAATCCTTCGGTTATCTACAAGTTTACAAGTCGAAGCATACTGAATCACTGTCTTCCAATCTTCTAATTGTGAATTGATGGAGACCATTTCTCTAGGCTTACCAGTACTACCGCCCCAATATCTGTAATCAAACAAAATAACAGCGTAACCTGCTTGTGCAAATCGCTGGGCATACTGAATGAGTTTAAATTGACGCAATCCGGCAAAACCATGCGCCATGATAATTACCGCAGTTTTATTATTTGTTTTTGGAATATAAAAGTCAGCTGCGATCATTTCCTGATCACATGGAACATATAAAGGCTCAACCGTATAAGCGTGCATATGTGCTCCGTGGCATTATAGTCGAAGTAATGAATTTACAAAAAACATCCTGATCGCCTTTTAAAAATCTAGAGCTGTTCTATGACATAAGTTTTATCTATGTAGGAACAACATTTTAGTGTCTTGTATCTCAGGTTAAGCTTAATGCTATGATACAGCATAAGAGGTTTTGTTAAATTTTGGAGTGACGAAATGTCAGATAATGTTGGTTTCGCAGGTCAAATTGGTCCAGAACACGTTGGCCAAGTTGTAGAAAAAGGATTTAAATCTATTATTAATAACCGACCAGATATGGAAGGCGGCCCAGAACAACCTACAAGCGCTCAGATTGAAGAAGCAGCACGTCAAGTAGGCTTAGACTATGTTTATCAACCTGTTGTAGCTGGACAAATTACTGAGCTAGATGTACGTACTTTTGCTAATCATTATAATGAATTGCCAAAACCTGTGCTGATGTTCTGCCGCACAGGAAACCGTTCAAACAACCTATATCAATTAGCAAAACAAATGGACTTATTAGACGACTAAGTTTAAAAAATTGGTACTCTTTAAAACCCTATTTTCTTCTTTAAAGTAGGGTTTTGATAAATTATTTTGCATATCTCTGCACGAACTCAACAGAACTAAAAATAATATTAATTTAGAGTATTTATATCTTTTGATTCATTTATTAATTTTCTATGAATAAATTTATTTTCGTTCTTTTAAGCTGTTTAATCATTAGCGCATGCTCCTCAATGCAAGTAAAACCTACTGTAGGAGTAACGATGGGTACACGCATTTAATCAGTTACTCTGCCTATAAATATCATGAGCAACCTCATGAAATATATGTTATTTTATAAACCTAAAAAATTATTTTAAATAACTTATCATTTTAATGGGGATAATCATGAAACTTACTCAAGGAGTATGTGGAGTTACTTTGGCTGCTTTTTTGACAGCTTGTGGTGGGGGTGGCAATGATGGTTACTATAATCAAAATTCAAATTCTAGTTCTACAACAACACCAACCACTCCATCACCAGATCAGGAGTTAGCGACCTCAGTTTTAAATAATGTAAAACAAGAAGGTAAATATCTATTTGGTGCCTATGATCTTAATGATGAAAAGCTATCAAAAGGTTACATTGATCATGCACTAGATACCTTCGCTCAAGGACCACTTAAGTTAACCTTAGATATTCGAAAAGTAGATCTTACCCAGTACTCCGATCACTATCGTGATAAATGTTTTATCAAGAGTACTACAGACTACCGCGCCTGCTATGTATTTAAAGGGGAAGAAATAAAAACTTTACTCACTGGATATAATGATTGGGATTTTGATATTACAGCAGACGACTTGAAGAACATTAAACTGGCAAACGACAATATATCTCCAAACTTACAGGACTATCAATCAAATACCAGAATTTATATTTTTGAAAATGAAAATAATGATAAAAACTTTCAAGATGTAACTATTACAGGTGCGTTTGCTTATCCTTTCCAACAGTCATGGGGACTTGAACAAACCAAGCAAAAAAGATTCGTATTAATTAATGCTGCCACAAGTGATTATAAAATTACGACAACCGCTCTAGTTCAAGATCCAGAGACTGGCCAACCAACTGAAAAAGAAGTAACCACGGGTGCAATGAGTGTCTATAAAGATAATACATCAATTGATGGTGATCTCTATGTAGTTCAAGGTGGTTCTGGTTTCAACGTACTCATTAATGACAATCCTAATGTCCCTTTTGCAGAGCCAATTTCATTTGTTGTGAACTCAACTCCTGGTAATACGAACAATGCGACATATAAAGTAATGGCTAATAATCACCAAATATTGAGCCTACCAAGTATTACTAGCCTTGAAGGAAGCCGAGTTGAAAATGAATCACCAACAACGAATGCACAGAAATTTAATGGCAGTATTTATTTAGAAGGACCAAATATTTTTACTTTCAAACAAAGCTTGAATGGAACTACATTAGACTTTAAGCATGTTATTAATGGGGTAAGCATTGAAGGTCAGTCTATTAATCAAAATGGGACTGTTTCAACAACCCTAAAAACACCTTTTATGCAAAAATTTACATTTTAAAGCTAAATAATTAGGATGAAACCCTCTGTTTAAGAGGGTTTTTCTATATATTCTAAATATCTATTAAAATAGCTTAATGACAATGTTCGATATTATTATCATTGGCGCAGGTACTGCTGGTATTAGCGCATATAAAGAAGCCGTTAAACATACCAACAATATTTTAATTATAAATGATGGACCATGGGATACCACTTGTGCTCGTGTAGGCTGTATGCCAAGTAAAGTTCTCATCTCTACAGCAAACCGTATGTTTGACATTCAAAATGCTCAAGAGGTTGCTTTAGACGTATCTGCAAATATTAATACTAATCAAGTGATGCAGCATGTACAAAATTTACGTGATAGATTTACACAAGCAACTTTAAAAGATTTAGATCAATGGCCGACTGAGCATAAAATTTCTGGCAAAGCACATTTTATTGATGCACAAACTGTAGAAGTTAACGGAAAACAGTACAAATCAAAAAGTTTTATTCTGGCGGTTGGTTCAACTCCTAATTATGATCAAATTTGGAAGCAAGAATTAGGAAACCGGCTTATAACAACAGACCAAATATTTGAGTTAAAAACACTTCCTAAATCTATTGCTGTAATTGGTAGTGGTGTGGTCGCTCTTGAGATTGCACAAGCTATGCATCGTCTAGGTGTAGAAACAACAATCTTCGCTCGCAGTAAACGAATTGGAATCCTAACTAGTTCTAGAGTTCAACAGCTTGCTCAAAAAGAGCTAGGAAAAGAATTAACAATTCTATTCGAGACTTTACCGAGTGAAGTTAAATGCAGTAAGGAAAACGCTGTATTAACTTACCAATTTGATGAAACAGAGAAAACTCTCGAAGTTGAATATGTTTTAGCTGCAACCGGCCGTACAAGTTTAATTGATACTTTAAAACTAGAAAATATTGATAATTCATTCAAAGATATTAAGTTATTACCTGTAAATGCTAAAACTAAGCAGCTACATACATATCCAATTTTTGTTGTCGGTGACGCTTACACCTCAACACCACTACAACATGAAGCAGCTCATGAAGGTAAAAAAGTTGTTTATAACTGCTTAAATTATCCGCAGGTAAACTCAGTTAAGACACTTACTCCATTAGGAATTGTCTTTAGCCATCCTGAAATGGCGATCGTAGGTCAAAGTTATAAGCAATTAAAAGATGAAGGTATAGATTTTATTACAGGCGAAGCCTCTTATGAACGACAAGGAAGAGCTATAGTTCTTGGAAAAAATAAAGGTGCTATTGAAGTTTATATAGAACGAAAAAGCCAAAAGCTTCTAGGTGCTGAGCTATTTACAGAAGCAACTGAACATATGGCCCATTTATTAAGCTGGATAATCGGTGAAGAATTAACGCTAAATGATATTCTGGAGAAACCCTTTTATCATCCGACTTTAGAAGAAGGTCTTCGCACTGCTCTAAAGCATGCGCGTAGACAACTGAAATAATCGATTTTAGAAGAGCTCTTTATTAATAAAAATTGGCTCTTCTCTACTTCACATTGCTTTAATTAATTCATTTGATGGGAAATAACCGCAACTAATGAAGCATTCTTTTCAGATGAACTAGTATATATCCATGTTTCTAAAGCCTTCCCATTTTTAGAAATAATATAATTTGTTGTGGTCAAATTCTTATCTTTATATACTTCTTTTTTATAAGTTAGGCCCGTAGATTCTGGAGGTAGCCAGCTTTCTAAATTCTTCTGAATTTCAGTTGAATTTCCTTTATTTATAAATAATGAACATACGCCATTATCGAGTTGAGTAATAACAAATTTTCCTTCAGAGGAACTTATCATCCATGCATGACCATTATAATCTTTTAAAACATGTGCAGCATATTCATTAGGCATTTGGATAAATCCCATATTTTTTGCTTGTTTATTTATTAATTCAGGATTTCCTCTAGAACTTACACAAATATTTAAAAAGGCTTTTGTACTATACAAACTTTTCACAGTTTCATTAGCATATATAGAACTACAACTGAGTGTTATAGCCAATATAAAGGAAAATATTTTAAATTCTGAAAATTTCATTATTAATACTCTTGTTATCATTTTAAATAATGTGATTTATATCATAATTCATTCTAAAGTTAGTCGGGGATTTAGATTTTTTTATCGCGATAAAGAAACACCCCCATTCGTTAGAACGGGGGTGTTTAGAATAATGAGCTGGCGATGACTTACTCTCACATGGGTAACCCCACACTACCATCAGCGCTAAGAGGTTTCACTTCTGAGTTCGGGAAGGGATCAGGTGGTTCACTCTTGCTATGGTCGCCAG
>NZ_GG753603.1:0-84400 GCF_000163635.1 Acinetobacter sp. SH024
AGTTAAATGCTTAGCTAAAATGAACAAAATCAGATTCAATCAGCCCATCTGTAAAGATTTGGAAAACGCAACGTATCACACAGTGAATAAAACGAAGCAAGTATCCATACCAGTTGTGCTGGCGACCATAGCAAGAGTGAACCACCTGATCCCTTCCCGAACTCAGAAGTGAAACCTCTTAGCGCTGATGGTAGTGTGGGGTTACCCATGTGAGAGTAAGTCATCGCCAGCTCATTATTCTAAACACCCCCATTCTAATGAATGGGGGTGTTTTTTATTGGGGGAGAAAATAAGAAAATTCTATAAAATTCTAGATATAGCAGAGATAAAGACAGATATATATTAATTCTAAGAAAGAGTTCTGTTATAAATAATAAGAAAATTAATCTTTTAAGTATGCATAATAAGGGAAGAGCATCTATGATAATTTATGGTGATGTCGGTTCGGGTAACTGCTATAAGATAAAACTATTACTTTCCTTATTAAATATTAATCATAGATGGATCCACGTTGATATTTTAAACAAAGAAACTCAATCAGCTGATTTTTTGTCCTTAAATCCTAATGGAAAAATACCTGTATTAGTCCTAGAAGATGGTCGTGTTTTGAGTGAGTCGAATGCTATCTTAGGTTACTTGGCTGAAGGAACAAAATTTATTCCTACAGATCCTTTTATTAAAGCAAAAATGTACCAATGGATGTTCTTTGAGCAGTATAGTCATGAACCATTTATTGCAGTTGCTTGTTTTATTAATAAATATTTAGGGTTACCACCAGAAAGAATAGAGGAATACCATAATTTACAGCCAAAAGGCCATAAAGCACTATCTATTATGGATAAAGCTTTAGTAGATCACAACTATCTTGTTGGAGATCAATTAACTATTGCTGACATTGCCTTGTATGCATACACGCATGTCGCGGAGGAAGGTGGTTTTGATTTGGAGCTATATCCAAATATTCAAGCGTGGTGTCAAAGGATTCGAGAATATTTAGGTTATGTAGATATGATTTAAATAAAAAAGAACTCATATCGAGTTCTTTTTTAGTTCTGAAATTCTGATTTAGAAATGTGCTTCTAGACCTACATATGGGCCTTTAAACTCAAATTTAAGATCATTGTTATCGTAGTCATCTAAGTCGATATTAAGTACGCGATAGCCTGCTGTTAGACCCAGATCAATGAGTAAGTTATCTGCAAATTTATATTTTACTTCTGCCAGTGCATCTGTAATTCGTGCATCGTCAAAGTTTGTATAAGTTGCTTCACCTTTAGCACTTAAGCCTGTAAACGGAAGTTTTACTTCACCTGACAAATAAGCAATAGGATATGTTTTATCAATATCCACGCGATTACCTGTATACGCAGTAATATCACCATTTAATACAGTTGCACCAAGACCAGCATCTACACTTACGATATTATCTAGTAACTCGTAGTAGAGGATAAAATCGCTATGATCTAAATCAACTTTATAGTTGGCTTGACCTAAAGTTTCTGATTTAGTTTCGGTATCTAAATTTACATAACGAATTTTTGCATTTGGAATAAATGGGATTGGGTGTTCTACTGCTAATGAGATTTGAGCATTACCTTTTTGATCTAAATCTTGATCTTCAGGTGATTGAGAAGACATATTAGCTTTACCGTCATAGAACCAGTAACCTACATCGCCTTTTACTCCTACGAAGTCTGCTTGAGCAAAGCCACTTAAGCCCATCCCGAGCGTTAATAAAGATATTTTTAATATTTTCATTTTTACATCCACATAAAAGAAATCTTTGAGCGCATGATATAGACATCTTGCTACAGATGCATTGATAAAAAATAAGGATCTGAGGTATGTGATATGAGTAAATTTTTAAAACCTTAAAAAATTTTATTTATTTCAATCAATTAATATTTTCTTCTTAATTTAAATGAATTTAATCTTTTAGAAAATTTAGTATAAATTTTGTCAATCGTATCGGACTTATTAAATTTTAATTGATAACTAGGGAGTTAAAAAGAAATTAGTGGATAAGTTGAGTAATTAAATAAATATTTTCAGAGATGGCAATAAAATTACATTTAATAATAATTTTGATCTACAAGTAGTAGAACGTAAATATTAGCTGAAAAATAACCAATTGTGAAAAAAACTCAGAAAATTCGTAAAATTTCTGACGGAAATTACAGTAAAAAGAAATAAAAACAGGTATTGTTCAGCTATATAGGGGCAAAAAATGGACAAAAATCTTTAAGGAAGAATTTTCTATTTTTGCTTGTTTGTTAAGGGAATAAAAATACTCAAAAGGTGCATTTTATTTTCTACAAACACAAAAGTATTTTTTGGTTCTTTTTTTGCATGCGGAATAACAATCAACAATAGCAGTAAAAATAAGTAATCTTTTAACATTAGGTGTTCTATGACAGATTCTCGTGAAAACTGGACGTCACGATCTGGTTTTATTATTGCAGCCGTTGGTTCGGCTGTAGGCTTAGGTAATATCTGGCGCTTTCCATACGTTGCTTATGAAAATGGTGGTGGTGCGTTTCTTATTCCCTATCTATTGGCACTCATTACTGCTGGTTTACCGTTACTATTTTTAGATTATGCGGTAGGACATCGTAGTACTGGTTCACCTCCTAAAGCGTATCGTGCCCTATTTAAAGGCGGGGAAACATTAGGTTGGTGGCAAGTTTGTGTCTGTATCATCATTGGTTTGTATTATGCAAGTGTACTCACTTGGGCTGGTAGTTATGTTTACTTCTCTATTGGCCAAATGTGGGGAAGTGATCCGGAAGGTTTCTTCTTTAATACCTATTTGCAGACCACAAAAGCAACCGGTTTTGATTTACAGTTTGTAGGTCATTTATTCTGGCCGATTGTTGGGATTTGGGCACTTACTCTAATCATTCTTTATGGTGGTGTGAAAAAAGGTGTGGAATTATCGAATAAGATTTTCATGCCTTTATTATTCATTCTCTTCACTATTTTAGTGATTCAATCATTACGTTTACCAGGTGCAGTTCAAGGCTTAAATGCTTTCTTTACGCCGAACTGGTCAGCAATGATGGATTATAAAGTTTGGTTAGCGGCTTATGGCCATACTTTCTTCTCCCTTTCTGTCGGCTTCGGGATCATGGTGACTTATGCATCTTATTTGAAACCAAAAACGAATTTAACAGGTTCTGGTTTAATCGTTGGTTTTGCAAATGCATCAACAGAGATTTTGGCTGGTATTGGTATCTTTGCAGCGCTTGGTTTTATGGCTCATGCGGCAGGTACTGAAGTTAAAGATGTTGTGAGTGGCGGGATTGGGTTAGCATTTATTGCATTCCCTAAAATTATCTCAAGTTTAGGTACTGGTGCCGATTTATTTGGTTTCTTATTCTTCTCTTCACTTTTCGTCGCAGGTATTTCTTCGATGGTGAGTATTTTGGAAGTACCTATTGCAGCAATGCAAGATAAATTGAAATGGGGCCGTAAAAAAGCTGTAACCATTATCGGTGGTGGTAGTGCGCTTGTATCAATTATTTTATTCTCAAGTGTAAACGCAATTAAGCTGGTTGATATTGTTGACCACTTTATCAATAACATCGGCATTATTGGCGGTGCTTTACTTTCTATTATTGCCGTGACTTGGTTTAAACGTTCTGCACTGAAGGAACTTCGTGATCACGTAAATCGCATCTCAACTATTCAATTAGGTAAAGGATGGGATTTCACTTTAACAGTGATTACATCATTAATCTTGTTAACTACACTCAGTATGACTGTATTTAATTTGATCAAAAATGGCTATGATACTTATAGTATGAGCTTACAAGGTGTATTCGGCTGGGGTAGTGTGATTTTCTGTGCAGTCGTTGCAATTGTTTTAAGCAAAATGAAAGATCGCTAGGAGGATAGAATAATGAATACTTCAGCAATCGTAATGATGGTAATTTCGATGGTGTTTTTATGGGGTGGCTTAGCTTTGTCCATTATCCATTTATCGAAGCATCCTGAAGAGTTAGATGACGTTTTAGAAGAAGTAAAAGATCAGCACACACTTTAATGCTGATCGAGTAAAAAAGCAGGCTTAAAGCCTGCTTTTTTTTATGCAATTTTTTGGATTTTACAATAATAAAATCCGTCACCAGACTGCGCTTGTGGCAGTAATTGGCGACCATAGGTTTGCTCAATTCCCCAATCAGCGTCAATCTTGATCTCTTTTGCATTTGGATTTACAGCAAAAAATTTCATCATCTGCTGTTCATTTTCAGCTTTTAAAATTGAACAGGTGATGTAAAGTAATGTGCCGCCAACTTTAAGTTGCTGCCACATGTGGTCCAAGATCTGCTTTTGTAGCTCAATGGTTTGAGCTATATCGGTAGATTGGCGCAATAGGCGTATGTCAGGATGACGACGAATAACCCCTGTAGCAGAGCAAGGTGCATCGAGCACAATACAATCCACTGGCTGTGCAGGAGTCCATTGAGTTGCATCGGCTGCCAAAATTTCCGTATGACTTTGATCAAGTGCTAAGCGATTTAAGTTCTCAGTTACACGCACTAAACGGCTTGGGTCCTGATCAATCGCAATGAGCTGAGCAGGTTTAAACTTTTCAAGTAAGTGAGCAGTTTTACCACCTGGGGCAGCACACGCATCAACTACTATTTTATCGTTCAAATCTGGCAATAATGTTGCGCAAAGCTGAGCGTGTTCATCTTGTACAGAAAACCAACCTTGTTCAAAACCAGGTAGTTGAGTAATTTGTACAGACTGTTCAAGAACAATACCTGCCCCAGACAAAGTACAAGCACGTGCCTGAATATCTAAACTTTGTAGTTTTGCTAAATAAGCATCGCGGCCAATATGACGTTGGTTCACCCTTAAGGTTAAAGGCGCGACTTGCTTCAAAGATTGACAGAGAGATTCAGTTTGTTCACCCCAATCCTTTTTTAAGCGTTTGAAAAGCCAGCTTGGTAAGCCATGCGCCTGCTGTAAGCCTTGCTGAAAGTCATCAGTCTCACGAGTAGCTCGGCGTAAAATTGCATTCACAATACCACTGAGTGCAGGGAAACCAAGTTGTTTAGTCGCATCGACTGTTTCTGAAATAGCGGCATGTGCTGCAATACGCGTGCATAAAACTTGATAAAGACCAACATAAAGACAGGTTTCTACTGTCTCATTATTTAAAGGCTTGCTGAGTAGCGGTAGGCTAATTGATTTAAGTGCAAACCATTGGCGCAATGTACCTAACACAAGCTCATGAAACAAAGCACGATCACGCTCTGCGACCTGATTCAGCTGTGTATTTAAAATACTAGCGAGTGATTGGCCTTGCTGAACTTTTAGTAACGTCTGGACGACTTGAGCACGCAGGTTAAAACGTGAGGAATTTGAGGTAACCTGACTCATGGCAAAATTTGTCCTACATGAAGTTTTTGAGTTTGTGCAATTTGTTGAGCGTTTAATGCTTTGCCACCCGGCCACTGCACGCTAGTCAGACAAATAAATGTATTTTCACCGCAAGCAACGTGCACACCTTGTTTATCGATTGCAATAATTTCACCAGCTTGGGCACTTACTTTCGTTTGGCTAGCAATTAGAGAGTTCCAGACACGCAGGGCATTATTTTCATCAAGTTGAACAAAAGCGACGGGCCAAGGATTAAATGCACGGATATTTCGATCGACTTGAACAGCATTAATTGACCAATCAATACGAGCTTCTGACTTTACGAGCTTATGAGCATAGACTGTTAAGCTTTCGTCTTGAACTTCGCGTTCTGCCAAATATTTTTGTAGTGTTTCTTCTGACTCAAGTACCGCACAAATTGCTGTTGCGCCTTGAGCTGCGAGTTTGTCATGTAATGTCGCTGAGGTATCTTCGGCAGTAATTGGGCAGTATGTTTTATACATCATATCGCCTGTATCTAAACCAGCAGCCATTTGCATGATAGTGATACCAGTTTCGTCGTCACCTGTTGCAATTGCACGCTGAATTGGTGCTGCACCGCGCCAGCGTGGTAATAGTGAACCGTGAATATTTAAACAGCCATATTTCGGTGTATCGAGCACAGTTTGTGGAAGGATCAAACCATAGGCTGCAACCACCATCACATCAGCACCTAAAGCTGCCAGTTCTTGTTGAGCTGCTAAACCTTCTTCGGTTGAAGCTTTGAAGTGAAGGGGTTGATAAACAGGGATATTATGCTCAAGAGCAAGTTGTTTTACGGGAGATGGCGTTAGTTTTTGTCCACGACCCGATTTACGATCTGGCTGAGTATAAACCGCGATAATTTCATGGGAAGTTTTTAATAAAGCCGCCAATGCTGTTGCAGCAAATTCGGGGGTGCCAGCAAAAATAATTTTCACAAATGCAATCCAAAAAGAGTTTAGGCGTAGTATACGTGAAAAACGATTGAAGCCCTAAAATCATGGCGATTGAGCATTTTAGTTTTTTAAATAGTGAACAAAAAATTATTGAAAAACTTTTATTGATAAAAAAAGGTTATGAAAAAATAAAAAATTATTCATGTAAGTTTTGCTAAATATTGACTGTCTATTACTGTTCTTGGCTTTCCGAATATTATTTGCTTCTATAGAATGGAGAATGATCAAATTATGATGATGAGTCAATATTCCGACTGATCTAACGCTATATCAGTATCATCCGCCAGAGCGGGAAAAATTCCGCTCAAGCACAACTTGTTGGAAACACTAATGCCTGACTATCGTTCAAAAACATCGACACACGGAAGAAATATGGCTGGCGCACGTGGCTTATGGCGTGCAACAGGAATGAAAGATGAGGATTTCGGCAAACCGATTATTGCGGTGGTCAACTCATTTACTCAATTTGTGCCGGGCCATGTACATCTTAAAGATCTAGGGCAGCTTGTCGCAGCAGAAATTCAGGCAGCAGGTGGTGTTGCTAAAGAGTTCAATACGATCGCAGTAGATGACGGGATCGCAATGGGGCATGATGGCATGCTTTATTCACTACCATCACGTGATTTGATTGCTGACTCAGTTGAATATATGGTGAATGCACACTGTGCAGATGCCATGGTGTGTATTTCAAACTGTGACAAGATTACTCCGGGAATGCTCATGGCTGCGATGCGTCTGAATATTCCTGTTGTTTTCGTGTCTGGCGGACCAATGGAAGCTGGTAAGGTTAAGTTCCGCGGTAATGAAAAAGCGATTGACCTTGTTGATGCAATGGTTGTTGCGGCTGATGAAAGTTATACAGACGAAGAAGTTGAAGAATTTGAACGTTCGGCATGTCCAACCTGTGGTTCATGTTCAGGTATGTTCACTGCAAACTCAATGAACTGTTTAACAGAAGCTTTAGGTTTATCTTTACCGGGTAATGGTTCGATTGTTGCGACGCATGCAAACCGTAAAAAATTATTCTTAAAAGCAGGCCAGCTTATTGTTGAATTGGCTAAGCGCTATTATGAACAAGAAGATGCAAGCATTTTACCTCGTTCAATTGCAACCAAGGCTGCATTTAAAAATGCGATGACCCTTGATATTGCAATGGGTGGTTCAACCAATACGGTTCTGCATTTATTGGCTGCGGCAAGTGAAGCAGAAGTCGATTTTACAATGGACGATATTGACGAATTATCACGTCGAGTTCCTGTACTGTCTAAAGTAGCGCCTGCAAAACAAGACGTTCATATGGAAGATGTTCACCGTGCTGGCGGTATCATGGCGATCTTAGGTGAACTTGATCGCGCGAATTTGCTTGATGTATCTGTACCGACTGTACACGAGAAAACTTTAAAAGATGCATTAGATAAGTGGGATATTATTCGTACTGAAGATGCAGACGTTTATGAATTCTACCGCTCATCTCCAGGTGGTGTTCCAACTCAAGTTGCATTCTCGCAAAATCGCTATTATTCAACATTAGATGGCGACCGTGAAAAAGGCGTTATCCGTAATGCAGAAAATGCATTCTCTAAAGATGGTGGTTTAGCGGTTCTATACGGCAACATCGCGCTTGATGGTTGTATCGTGAAAACTGCAGGTGTTGATGAATCAATCTTGAAATTTACGGGCACAGCACGTGTATTTGAGAGCCAAGATGCAGCTGTAGATGCAATTTTGGGTCATGATATTAAAGCTGGCGATGTGGTTGTGATTCGTTACGAAGGTCCACGTGGTGGTCCGGGCATGCAAGAAATGCTTTACCCAACTAGCTACCTTAAATCGAAAGGTTTAGGAAAAGACTGTGCATTGGTAACAGATGGTCGTTTCTCTGGTGGTTCATCAGGTCTTTCGATTGGTCACGTTTCACCAGAAGCGGCTGAAGGTGGTGCAATTGGTTTGGTTGAAGATGGCGATACTATTGAAATCGATATTCCAAACCGTACGATTCACTTAAACGTTGATGATGCAACTATGGCGCATCGCCGTACAGTGCAAGAAGCGAAAGGCTGGCATCCGAAAGAAGAACGTAAACGTAAAGTATCAAAAGCGTTAAAAGTTTATGCAATGCATACCACAAGTGCAGCAAAAGGAGCTGTACGCGTTCTATAAAATATTCAATTTTAATAATTGAGTAGGAAACATGCACCCATTAACACGATGAATTGTTATCATGTTAAGGGTGCATTTTTTATGTCTGGTAAAAAAAATCCGCTTGTAGAAAAAGGTGGTTTCAGATCATTCTATGGGTTTGCCATAAAATGGTGATAAAATCTTCACCTACGCAGAAACTCGCGAAATAACATGACATATTTTCTGCGCGAACTTAGGTAGTCATTTTTCCATCTCGACTACTGTTTCACCTTGCACTATGATCAAAATAACTTTTGATCTCGCTTAGGATTTATTTTTAGAGGCACTACTCATGTCACTGCTACGCCGTTGGTTTGACCCTATCCGATCGAGCTGGTTTTACCAAAAGCCTTCTCGTCAAGCGGTGTTACCCACGGAAAATGGTTTAAGTATTTATTTACGACTTGATGATGTGTATAGCTATCTGGCTGTTCAGCAATTGTCTCAGCTAGATGAAATTTTAAGTGATGAACTTAAACCTTTAAAAATTATTATTTCCCATACAGCTTCTGAACCTCCAAATAGCATGACGCATGAGGAGTGGCAGCATTATTGTTTAAATGATGCCAAAATTTTAGCAAATCAGCACCGGTTTGCTTTTGATGAGTTTCCAGAAATCCCAAGTCCAGAATCTTTAAAACAAGCCGCTGTCATATTAAAAAGAACCCCACTACAAGGTCAGAACTTCTTACATTTACTTGAAGATATCTTTCACATGCTTTGGCAACAGCAATATGGAAAATTGCGTACTCTACATGCCATGGCGGTCAAGCATCAGGTTCCTCAGCATTTTCCAGAACGTATTTTTACGGATGAACCTGTTCGAGCGGCATACTTTGAGTTTGGTGGGCGTAAATATCATGCAGTAGATGATTTATTACGTTTAACCCGACGTTTAAAACAACAAAAGTTACTGACAGGTAATCCGATATTTTTAATTAATCATATCGAATGGCGTGAACATTTGATTAATGATGCGGAGGCACTTACCGAGATTCAGACCCTTCATCCTGAGCTTGATGTCTATATTGCTTTAGAAGACCCAATGAGCTGGTTGTTACTTGCCTATATTAAGGAAGAGCTGGCTGATTATTATGATATTCAACTAAAAGTTTACCCCTTAAGTTATCAAGGTCGAGATTGGTTTGACTGGAGTTTGGCGACACGTGTTTCTAAACGAACAGGTGTGGCCTTTACGCCATTTTGTCGCCCTACTGAGGAAAGCACATTAGAGATGGCAAAGCTTTTCTATAGTGTGCAAGAGAATCAGCAAATCGATACAATTTTTACAATATTGCAGGCAGTTTGGACGAAAGGAAAAGATTTATCTTTCTTAAAACATTTCCAACAGTTACAGCAGCAACTTGGGATTGAGCAGCTAACCGACCAAGATGTGCAATCTGTTTTGGCGCAGAATGATGCACTTTGCAAAGACAAGCATCAGCCTGATTTACCGGTTTTAGAGCTGCGTATTGATGGTCAGACCTACGTATTTAATAGCTTGTATCGTGTGTGGATGATCGAAAGTATTTTTAGCAATGTATTAGAAGAAAAATATAAAACAGCCTCAACTTTTAATTGAGGCCCACTTCTAAAAACAAGAATAGGGCAAAACCTGTTTTTTCCGTAGCATATCCTTTAAGGAATCGGAGATAAACAGTGACTTTTTTAGCAATTATTATAGTGGTCTTTGCCTTCGCTGGCATGATTAAAGGCATGATCGGTTTAGGATTGCCCGCGGTATCGATGGGCTTACTCACCATCGCAATGAGCCCTTTTCAGGCAGCATCTCTGCTCATTGTCCCTTCAATGGTCACCAACGTCTGGCAGCTTTTTGCTGAAGGACATGTCTGGGCGTTTATTCGCCGTTTCTGGACGTTGCTTGTCGGCATTATAGTAGGTTCTATATGGAGCTTTTTACCTACTTTAAGTCAAAGTCATGGGCATAGTAGTGAAATTTTATTAGGCTGTATGTTGGCCTTATATGGACTCTACGGTTTGTGCGTGAAGAAACTTCCACACTTAGGAAAGTATGAACGTTGGCTATCACCGATTATTGGATATATCGGCGGGGCAGTGACTGTAGCAACTGGTGTCATTATTATTCCAATCGTTCCTTATTTGCAGTCTTTACATTTAAAGCGTGATGAGTTGGTTCAGGCTTTAGGACTAACGTTTACTGTCTCTACCATTTGTCTTGCAGTCTTTTTACACCACAACCCGATGTCGGGAATGACATTGGATTATCGTTTATCTTTTGCTGCATTATTGGCGGCTCTCGTTGGAATGTGGTTAGGTAAAAAAATCCGTTATCGGTTAAATGAGCAGTTATTTCGCCGTATCTTTTTTATAGGTTTGGTGTCATTAGGGCTTTATATGATTTTGCATTAAGCCAATTTTTAAGGGCGATGTTGCAATAAAAAATCTGAAAATTGTTTATAACTATTAGGTAGCTGATTGAAATTTTGTGTGGCCAAAAGCAGTTTACGATTTGCCCACGCACCTAGTAGTTGAATGGAATGAAAGTCATAGTCCGATTGCAAACGCTGGGCAGCACGAGCCGGCATAATCGCAATTCCGACACCTTTGGCGACTACTTCCGCAATCGCACCAAAATTAGGTAAGCGCAAACGGTACTGTATGTTAAAGCCTAATAGCTTAGCTTGAGTTTCGATGGACTGTTGCAACGAATGGTGGGGCTTAAGACCAATAAAACCATAACTTAAAGCCTCTACCAAATTCAGCTCTTGGTATTGAGCTAAATTGTGAGTAGGAGGACAAATCAGAACTAATGGATCACTAGCAAATTCCTTAGTTTGCAAATGTCTGGTATCAAAAAAACTTGAGACCAGCCCAAGATTTGCAACTCCTTGCGTTAATGCCTCTACAATTTCTGAACTTTCTGCCTCGTGTAAATCAATGTTCATTTCGGGATGAAGCACCAAATATTGCGGTAATAACGGAGGCAAATATTCGCTTTGAGCAGAAGAGTTACACCAAAGCGTTAATGCCTCTGTGATAGGGTGCCTAAACCGCTGCATTTCTTGTTCGAGGTGATCTTTTTGTACTAAAAGCTGACGAGCATTTTCTACAAAAGCATGTCCAGCTGTGGTGAGTTCTACCCCAGTGGTTTGGCGAATAAATAAGGGTGTTTCAAAATATTGTTCGAGTTTTTTTATACGCTCGCTCGCTGCTTGAAGTGAAATCGCAGAGCGGTCTGCACCTTTGGTTAGGCTACCAGTCGAGACAATATGAAGAACCAATTGTAAATCAAAAAAATCAAAACGCATGATAGGAACGTATTGAAGGCTAAGAGGTCATCATACTAAATCGTAATGAAAAAAGGCAGCTTACGCTGCCTTTTTGAATTTAGGTTTTATCTTTTAAACTAAACAACCAATTTAGAATAATGGCCGCAAATGTTGCTGTACCAATGCCACCTAAATTGAAATTACCAAACATTAATTCAAAATTTCCGGCACCTAAAATAATTGTTACAGAAGCAACAATGAGGTTTTTATTGTTAGAAAAATCAACTTTGTTTTCGATCCAGATTTTTGCACCTGCAATGGTAATTAAACCAAACACAACAATAGATGCACCTGTTAAGACAGCACTTGGAATCGTACTAATTACCGCACCAAATTTTGGAGATAAACCCAAGAAAATAGCAAAGACACCTGCAATCACAAAAACAATGGTTGAGTACACACGAGTGACTGCCATCACACCAATGTTTTCGCCGTAAGTGGTCATCCCCGGCGCGCCAACACTACCAGAAAGCGTTGTTGCTAAACCATCTGCAACAAATGCTTTGCCTAATTGTGGAGTCAGGTTCTCACCAGTCATTGCACCAACAGCTTTAATATGACCTAGGTTTTCTGCTACTAAAATAAGCGCAACTGGCGCAATAATTAGCATAGCCTTAGTATCAAAAGTAGGATGCGAAAAGCTTGGAATCCCGAACCATGTAGCTTGTGAGATCTGGCTAAAATCGATTGGTTTACCTAAACCTAACCCATTGGTGGTGATGGCGTAAATTGCATATGCCAAGATCAAACCAATCAACAGAAGTAAACGTTGCAACAGGCCACGAGTAAAGACTGCAATACTACCCATACAAAGTACGGTAATTAAGGCCATCCACATTTCAAATGGTTGGCCTGCAACACCTTTAATCGTAACAGGTGCAAGGTTCAGACCAATAATCATCACAATGGCACCAGTCACCACAGGCGGCATGAGTTTTTCAATCCAGCGTGTACCAGTAAGCATCACGATAAAACCGATGATGGCATAAAAAACACCACATGCTACGATTCCACCTAAAGCCATAGATAGATTTGGATTGGCACCTGAACCTGTAATATGCCCAGTTGCAGCTGCAACCACCCCAATAAAGGCAAAACTTGATCCTAAATAACTTGGAACACGACCACCTGTAATTAAAAAGAACAGGATGGTACAGATACCAGACATTAAAATGGCAAGGTTAGGATTAAAACCCATGAGTAATGGTGCTAAAACAGTTGCTCCAAACATGGCAAATGCATGTTGAATACCCAAAACAGCACTTTGAACGGGTGGGAGATATTCATTGGTAGAGACTGGCCGATGGTCAATATCACCTTGGTAAGGCTGCCATTTTGGAAACCAATTGGACATAAAATAAGCTCATTATTCTTTAATTGCTGCCATGATACTCTTTCTTGAGAGTGCATTTAATCTCTACAGAGAAGTATGTGAGTGAAAAGTAATTATTTTTTAACGATTGGTATAATTTTTAAAAAACTAAATATGCGTATTTAGTTATTTTTTTCTCATAAATATTAATTTTATGATTTTTAAAAAATATTCAAAAAAATAGAAAATCGGGGAAAATTTAAGAAAAATAAAGAAGTTTGCAAGTAAAAAGCAGCACATCAAGATGCACTGCTTTATAAAACAATTGGTAAAATTAGCTTAGCCTGTATTACGTAAGCCAGCCGCAATACCTGCAATACTCACCATAAGTGCATGGTCAACAGGGGTGTGCTCTGCCTGACGCTCAGCAAGATAATCACGTCGGCGTTTCATGAGTTCAGCCTGTAAAAGATGCAAAGGAAGTAAGTATGGTTTACGAACCTGCATGGATTGATCAAGAACATCATTATTACTCAGAAGCTTTGATTCATCTTTTAAGGTTAATAAAGTTTGTACAGCATCTTTTAGTCGTTGGCGTAATTGGTTGCCGAGCACTTTTAAATCTTCATCTTCAGTCAGATGAGACTCGTAATAGAGTGCAATATTGGCATCGGCTTTAGACAATACCATTTCCAGCATATCAATGAGCGTCTGGAAATAAGGCCATTGCTGGAGCATTTCATCAAGTGTTGCTTTTTGCTGATCGGCAATCACTTCATTAATTGCTGCACCAGTACCTAACCATGCAGGCAACATCAAACGAATTTGTGTCCAAGCAAATACCCATGGAATCGCACGTAAAGACTCGATGCCGCCACTCACTTTACGTTTTGCAGGACGCGAGCCTAATGGCAACATTTGTAATTCGAGTTCAGGCGTAACGGTCCGTAAATACTTCACAAAATGTGGATTTTCACGCACTGTTTGGCGATAAACCTTAACAGAATGATCAGTCATACGGTTCATGATTTCACGCCACTCGGCTTTAGGCTCTGGTGGCGGTAATAAAGTCGCTTCGAGTGTTGCAGCGGTATAGATTTCAAGGTTTTGCATGGCAATTCCTTCTAAACCGAACTTGAAGCGAATCATTTCACCTTGTTCTGTGACACGGATTGCACCAGAGATCGAACCCGGTGGCTGAGAAAATAGTGCCTGTTGTGTTGGTGCGCCACCACGGCTAATTGAACCGCCACGACCATGGAATAGTGTCAACTGTACGCCGTGTGTTTGAGCAATTGCAGTCAACTCTTCTTGAGCACGATATTGCGCCCAGTTAGCAGACATGAAACCCGCATCTTTTGCTGAGTCGGAGTAACCGATCATGACTTCGTGTTTACCCTGAATGTGCTGTTTATACCAATGCATATTGAACAGCGTATTCATGGTTGTTGCAGCGCCATCTAAATCTTTTAAAGTTTCAAATAGAGGAACTACACGTAAAGGGTGCTGAATACCTGCTTCTTTTTGCAATAACAATACAGCTAAAACATCACTTGGATATTCAGCCATCGAAATAATATATGCTCCTAAAGACTCAGGTGGTTGGTCTGCCAAAGTACGCATGGTTGCAAATACTTCTTGAACATCTGGATGACCAATCAAACTCCCTTCAGGCTCATTAATATATTTCGGTAAAAGCGGGCGTTTACTTTGTAATTCTTGAATGAGGAAATTTTGGCGCGCTTGTTCAGTCCACGATTCAAAATTACCTAAACCTAAATATTCGGTAATGGCTGAAATCGCTTGGCGATGACGGCCTGATTCTTGGCGAATGTCGAGTTTAAGTAATTCAATACCAAAACAGTTCACACGGTAGATAAAGTCGAGCAGTTGACCATTCGCAATTTCAGGTAGGTTACTGTCGATTAAAGAGCGATAGCACAGCAATAATGGTTGTAAAAGCTCATCTTTACTTTTAATGACATTGCTGTCATCAGCTTCTAAGCCTTGTAAACGCTGAGCTAACCAGTGGCGAGTCGCTTTTAAACGCTCTCGTGTAGCACGTAAATATTCACGATAAGGTTCTGCATGTTGGCTACCAATTGCTTGAATCATTTCTTCAGAACACGTCTGGATTGAAAGTTCCCAACGTAAGTTTTCGATATCTCTTAAATAGAGATCGGCAGCTTGCCAGCGTGATAACCACAGCACTTCTTGGGTAATTTGATGGGTAACATTTGGGTTGCCATCACGGTCTCCGCCCATCCAAGATGCGAAACGTACTGGTGCAATATTAAGTGGTAAATTGAGTTGGCAGTTTTCTTGAACTAATTCATTTAACTCGCGAATGAATTTAGGTACAGCATTCCAAAGTGTTTGCTCAATTGTGGCAAATCCCCATTTTGCTTCATCGACTGGAGTTGGGCGATGCTGTCTGATTTCATCTGTTTGCCAAGCCGAACTAATTTGTTGCTTTAAATTCGCAAGTGCATTTTGGCGTTCGCGTGGGGTAAGTTTTTGCTGATCAAGCTGCGAGAGACATGCGTTAATATCATCATATTTCTGAATCAGGGTACGACGACTCACTTCAGTGGGGTGCGCCGTAAGTACTAACTCAATTTTAAGATCGCAAATTTGCTGGAATAGTTTTTCTGTTGAAATACTTTTATCTTTAAATTTTTGAAATAAGTGAACCAGCGGATTCGGAGAGTTTGCATCCGAATCGAACTCTGCCTGTCTGCGGCTACGGACCACATGATATTGCTCGGCAATATTGGCAAAATTGAGGAAATGAGAAAAAGCGCGGGTGAGAGGAAGTAACTCTTCATCGGGCAGTTCTAAAAATAATTGTTCTAGTTGCTTTTCGGCTTCAGCTTGACCATCACGTGCACCTTTGGCAAGAGCACGGATTTGCTCGATCTGATTAAACAGTTCTTGTCCTGCATGTTGTTTTAGGGTTTCACCTAATAAATTACCAAGTAAGCGGACATCCTCACGCAGTGGCGCATCGATTTGCTGAACCATGCTATTTTCTCCTGTTCTTATTCTTATCGAATATAGCGCGATTAACAAACATTCCAAGCTTTGAGCGTAAGAAAATGTGAATTTTTGCTTAAAAAATAACATTTAATTCGCTTATAGTGTCTTAAAAGCTGGCATGCACTCAGCGCAACTTTTGACAATCGGACTTTGGTTTAATTCCGGTATTTGAGCAAGAATAAATTAATTGCGTCACGAATAATTTGCTCTAGCTCCTGTGCATTTGGGGCAGCAGTGATGCCCAGTAAAACCTTGTGATGGCGTACACCAAGCAATAAGGTCAAAAGCAGTTCTGTTTGATAGATCGGATCATCGGCTTGAATGAAACCTAATTGAGCCGCTTTTTGAAAAAACTCAGCTAATTGATTCTCCATTCGTGTATGTGAAGCTTCAAAAAACTGTAGGGCGAGTGGGTTCTGTTCGGCTGCAAGCTCCAACAATACATGATCAAGCTTTAATGCTTCAGGTGAATAAATAATTTGTAAGGCACGTGAACATACAATAAAGAGTGTTTGATAGAAGTCTGCCGATGTATCTAAGTCAAATTGTTTAGTGCACAGTGTCTCTTCACAAGTTTCCGTAATCGCACAGATAAACAGGTTCACTTTATCTTGAAAGTGGTTATAAACCGTGAGTTTAGTAACGCCTGCTTCCTGTGCAATCTGGTTCATGCTAGTACCGTGATAACCGGATTTTAAAAAAATAGCTTTCGCGGCTTGTAGGATACGAGCACGCTTTTCCAGATCTTTGGGGCGACCACTTTGATTAACTGTTTGCACAAAACCCTCTAATAAAAGTTTAGAAAAATAAATATTTATAAGTTTTTTTTAATTAATGTACTCGTAGGCATATTAATTAAAAAACAAACAAATTATGATGCAAGCATATTGTGCCTTAAAAAATCAGTTTGAATAAGAGCGATAAGATATGAATCTGTTAAAACCTCTCATCATGAGTATGGTGATTGTTTGTACGGTCACATTAATGGGATGCAGTAAAGAAGCACCCAAAACAGAAGAAATACCCTATGTGATGGTGGCGCAGCCATTAACCACACTCAATGAACAAAAAAGCTATGCAGGGGATGTGCAGGCTAGACAACAAACGGCTTTGGCATTTCGGGTTGGTGGACAAGTTACGGCGCGCTATGTGGATGTAGGCGACCGAGTTAAAGTTGGACAAGTATTAGCAAAACTCGATGTGGCAGATGCTCAGTTACAATTAAATGCTGCTAAAGCCCAACTGGATAATGCACAGGCTTCAGCAAAAACAGCAGCAGATGAACTTAAACGTTTTCAACAATTACTCCCTATTAATGCAGTGAGCCGTTCGCAATTCGATACGGTAAAAAATCAATATGACGCGGCACAGGCAGCACTACAACAAGCTCGTTCTAACTATGAGGTTTCTGCTAACCAGACAGGTTATAACCAACTCGTTTCTAACAAAAACGGGGTGATTACTGCGCGAAATATAGAAATTGGACAAGTGGTTGCAGCAGGACAAGCTGCTTATCAACTTGCAATTGATGGAGAGCGTGAAGTTGTTATTGGTGTTCCTGAACAAGCAGTTACCGAGATTAAAGTTGGTCAAGGCGCTTGGATCACCTTGTGGTCTAAACCGAATGAAAGGTTTGCCGGATATGTACGTGAAGTTTCTCCGGCAGCGGATCAGTCTCGTACCTTTACAGTGAAAGTTGCACTCAAAGAAGGGCAGTCTGTTATCCAACTTGGACAAAGTGCACGCGTATTTTTTACCTCAACTCAAACCAACGTGATGAGTGTGCCACTTTCGAGTGTTTCAGCAACAGATAATCAGCCTTATGTCTGGGTTGTTAATGCGAATCAAACTTTACGCAAAGTACCTGTAACTGTTGGTGCATATGGCAGAGACAGTGTACCCGTGCTATCTGGTTTAACACCAAATGATTGGGTGGTGATTGGTGGTGTGCATTTGCTACGCGATAAGCAGAAGATTCACCCGATTGACCGTGAAAACCGTGCGGTGAAAATTCAGGGAGCAACCCAACCATGAAATTCAATCTCTCGGAATGGGCATTAAATAATAAAGGTATCGTCCTTTATTTTATGCTGTTACTCGGCATTATCGGCGCGATCTCTTATTCAAAACTCTCACAAAGTGAAGACCCACCATTTACTTTTAAAGTCATGGTCGTACAAACCTATTGGCCGGGAGCAACAGCGAAAGAAGTTTCAACGCTGGTGACTGACCGTATCGAAAAGGAACTGATGACCACAGGTCAATATGACAAGATTATGGCTTACTCCCGCCCAGGTGAGTCGATGGTTACGTTTGTTGCCAAGGACTCGCTGACATCGGCACAGATTCCTGACGTGTGGTATAACGTCCGTAAGAAGGTGAATGATATTCGCCATGAACTGCCAAACGGTGTACAAGGCCCATTTTTTAACGATGAATTTGGGGACACTTTCGGTAATATTTATGTACTGACAGGCAAAGACTTTGACTATGCACTTTTGAAAGAATATGCAGATCGTTTGCAATTACAGCTTCAACGAGTCAAGGATGTCAGTAAGGTCGAATTGATTGGTCTACAAGACCAAAAAATATGGGTTGAGATTTCTAACACTAAAGCGGTGCAGCTCGGAATTCCAGTTACAGCGATTCAAGAAGCCTTACAAAAGCAAAATAGTATGGCAAGTGCTGGCTTTTTTGAAACGGGTACAGACCGTATTCAAATTAGAGTAAGTGGTCATCTACAAAACATTGATGAAATTAAAAAAACACCTTTATTGGTCGGTGATAAAACCATCCAGCTTGGTGACGTTGCTGATGTTTATCGTGGTTTTAGTCAGCCTGCTCAACCACGTATGCGTTTCATGGGTGAAAATGGTATTGGCATTGCCGTTTCGATGCGTAAAGGCGGTGACATTATTGCCCTTGGTAAAAATCTAGAAACAGAATTTGCCCAACTGCAAAAGACCTTGCCACTCGGCATGAAATTGCAAAAAGTTTCTGACCAACCTGTAGCAGTACAACGCAGTATTCATGAGTTTGTGAAGGTACTCGCTGAAGCAGTCATTATTGTCTTGTTAGTGAGTTTTTTCTCTTTAGGCTTCCGTACGGGATTGGTGGTCGCTTTTTCTATTCCATTAGTTTTAGCAATGACCTTTGCCGGTATGAGTTTATTCGATGTCGGACTGCATAAGATTTCACTTGGTGCTTTGATCTTGGCGTTAGGTCTGTTAGTCGATGACGCCATTATCGCCGTCGAGATGATGGCCATTAAGATGGAGCAGGGCTATAGCCGAATTAAAGCCGCCGGATTTGCGTGGAAAACTACCGCATTTCCGATGCTCACGGGAACATTGATTACCGCGGCAGGTTTTTTACCGATTGCTACGGCTCAGTCTAGTACAGGCGAATACACACGCTCTATTTTTCAGGTCGTGACCATTGCTTTATTGGTGTCTTGGATCGCGGCAGTTTTATTCGTACCTTATTTAGGTGAAAAGCTATTACCAGATTTTACCAAGTTAGGACATCAGGCCCCTTGGTATGTCCGTTTGTGGGCAAGATTAACGAAAAAACCGCAACCGCAAACTGTGGCAATTTCACAGGACCATCATTACGATCCTTATCAATCTAGTTTCTATTTACGTTTTAGAAAGATGGTCGAGTTTTGTGTGACCTATCGTAAAACCGTGATTGCAACGACAGTGGGGATTTTTGTACTCTCTGTGCTGATGTTTAAGATGGTACCTCAGCAGTTTTTCCCGCCTTCAAACCGTGCCGAGATTTTAGTCGATTTAAAGCTTGAAGAAGGCGCCTCTTTAACAGCAACAGAACAAGCTGTGCAAAAGGTTGAAAAATTCTTGTCGAAACAAAAAGGTATTGATAACTATGTGGCCTATGTGGGTACAGGTTCACCACGTTTTTATTTACCTTTAGACCAACAATTACCACAAGCCAGCTTTGCTCAGTTTGTTGTACTCGCATCATCACTTGATGATCGTGATGACATTCGTCGTTCGTTAGAAACACAAATTAAGCAGTTACTCCCACAAGTCCGTACTCGTGTGTCATTACTCGAAAATGGCCCACCTGTGGGTTATCCATTGCAATATCGTGTGTCAGGTGAAGATTTAAATCTGGTACGTAAAGAAGCACAGCAAGTCGCTAAAGTAATGAGTGAAAACCCGAATACCACCAATGTGCATTTAGATTGGGGCGAGCCAAGTAAGATCATTTCCATTCAAATTGATCAAGACCGTGCTCGACAAATGGGTGTCTCTAGTCTGGATTTAGCGAATTTCATTAATGCATCAATTACTGGTAGTGCGATTGAGCAATATCGTGAAAAACGTGAACTCATTGAAATTCGCTTACGCGGGGACCAAGCAGAGCGCGTTGAAGTGGCTTCACTGGCAAGCTTAGCTGTGCCAACGAACAATGGAACTACTGTACCTTTAGCTCAAATTGCGAAGATTGAGTATAAGTTTGAAGATGGTTTGATCTGGCATCGTAACCGCTTACCGACGATTACTGTTCGTGCAGATATTCGTACCAATTTGCAGCCTGCTACTGTTGTGGGTGAGTTAGCTGAATCAATGGATAAGTTACGTGCTGAATTGCCAAGTGGCTATCTAATTGAAGTGGGTGGAACCGTAGAAGAGTCTGCACGTGGGCAAAATTCTGTGAATGCGGGTATGCCACTCTTTTTGGCAGTGGTCATGACATTACTGATGATTCAGCTCAAAAGCTTGTCTCGCTCGACGATTGTGCTGTTAACAGCTCCACTGGGTTTAATTGGTGTTGTTTTATTCTTACTGTTATTTAACAAACCATTTGGCTTTGTGGCCATGTTAGGCACAATTGCGCTCTCTGGTATGATCATGCGTAACTCGCTTATTTTGATTGATCAAATTGAGCAGGACCGACAAGCTGGACATCCAACTTGGGAAGCAATTATTGAAGCGACAGTGCGTCGATTCCGTCCAATTATTTTGACTGCTTTAGCCGCAGTTCTGGCCATGATTCCACTTTCTCGAAGTATTTTCTTTGGTCCGATGGCTGTTGCAATCATGGGTGGATTGATTGTTGCCACCTTACTGACATTATTTTTCCTACCTGCACTCTACGCAGCGTGGTTTAAGGTGAAAAAAACCGCATAAAATACATAAATTTTTTGTGAATAAAGGTGCGAAATATTGAAAACTCCAATATAGTAGCACCTGTCTTTACACAAAAAATACAGGATTATTTCACTGCATAAAAAATAGGCAAAATGCAGTGAATTGAGGTGAAATACAGATGGGGCAAGACCATATCGAACAGCATCGCCGTTATATAGTAATTTCTTATGCGTTCATGTTTCTTGCATTGTTTACGGTTATTTTTGCGGCCTTTGCTTATTTGGTCGCTCGTAAAGTGGCAGTTGTAGATAATGCAGAAGTTTGGATTCATGCGCATGCGCTATGGATTATGCGCAACGGGATTCTATTTCTATTTATGGCAATTTTTGCTGTTGTCTGGTTCATTCCGCTCTTCTTCTTTGCATGGGATAGTAATCTTTGGGTCACAGCCTCTACGGTCGCTGGCGTAGTTTTTAGCGCTATTGCGTGGTTATTTCTATTAAATGCATGGTTAAAAGGCTTGTCTAAATATTTAAAAAATAAGGCAGTTTTTTAATATATCTATTTTTTAAACATTTCCCCCTTGTAAATTCGGCTAAAGTCCCCAATTTAGTCGGCAATAGAGTATTGATAAAATTCCGTGAGGAGCACCGCCAAAAATGGCTAAACGTGATTATTATGAGGTTTTAGGCGTTTCAAAAACCGCAAGTGATGATGAGATCAAAAAAGCCTACCGTAAATTGGCGATGAAATATCATCCTGATAGAAACCCTGACAATGCCGAAGCTGAAGAGAAATTTAAAGAAGCTGCTGAAGCTTATGAAGTTTTATCGGACAGCGAAAAGCGTAGCATGTACGATCGCATGGGTCATAATGCGTTCGAAGGTGGCTTTGGCGGGGGCGGTGGTGGCTTCGGCGGATTTAGTGCAGAAGATATTTTTAGCCAGTTCGGTGATATCTTCGGTGGCGCATTCGGTGGTGGTGGACGTCAACAGCGTCAACGTCGTGGATCAGATTTACGCTATGTAATGGAACTTACCCTTGAAGAAGCTGTAAAAGGGGTGAAAAAAACCATTACCTTTACTGCTCCTGCACCATGTGATGTGTGTGATGGTAAAGGCTCTAAAAATCCAAAAGATGTTGAAACCTGTAAAACTTGTCATGGTTCAGGACAAGTTCGTATGCAGCAAGGTTTCTTCTCTGTACAACAAACATGTGGTACGTGTCGTGGCCAAGGTAAAATTATTAAAAACCCTTGTCAGGCATGTCATGGTTCAGGTGTTGCCGATCGCCAGCAAACGTTGGAAGTTACTATTCCAGCGGGTGTAGATAATGGTGACCGCGTTCGTTTGAGTGGTAAAGGCGAAGCAATTCGTGATGGCCAATCAGGTGACTTGTACGTTGAAGTTGTAGTTCGTGAACACGAAATTTTCCAACGTGATGGTGCCGATCTTTATATGGATGTACCAGTAAGCATTGCTGATGCTGCACTTGGTAAAGAAATTGAGATTCCAACTTTGGAAGGCCGTGTTAGCTTGAAGATTCCTGAGGGAACTCAAACAGGTAAATTATTCCGTTTACGTGGTAAAGGTGTTCGTCCAGTACGTAGCAGCATGGTCGGTGATTTACTTTGCCGTATTGTGGTAGAAACACCAGTCAACTTAAATTCTCGTCAACGTGAATTACTTAAAGAGTTGCAAGCTTCTTTTGATGGCGAAGACAGTGCTTCTTCACCGAAGAAAAAATCATTCTTTGATCGTTTGTTCGATTAATACTTGATTAGACAAGAAATTAAAAAGAAGGCGGATATTTTATCAATATCCGCCTTTTTATTGCGCTGATGTATCTTATTATTTTTATTCTGCTTAAAAGAAAAATTATGTCTGTTTACTCTGTAGGGTGAGCAACATCAATATCATTAACACTTACAGTCGGTTCGCTAGAAGCAAGAGTCGGAGCATTTTCGATCACTGTTGCGGCTACTGCTTGTGGCTGTACAGCTGCTTTAGATATTTCTGCTGTAGTTTCGCCAATAATCGGGTCAATATCTTCAACTTTAACGTCAGCATTGGCATTGCTTGTTTGAGCTGTAGGCGTTGGTGTTTGGGTATTTACGTTTGTTGTAATACGCGCTTTAGATAAACTTTCTAATGTGTCTCCTGGCTGGATTGCAGGCTCTGCAAATGCCACTGAACTCATAATCCCCATCATCACTGTGAAGCTAATAATTCTCGAATGCATGCTGAACTCCTTTATAGTCATCTTTTTCTCATTCGTGGCTTCGTAGTGTGCCGATCAATTCTTTAACTTTTGTGAAAACAGATTAAATTTTGATTCATCTCAAAAAATAATTTTTACTTTTTAAGATGAGCAAAGAGTTTTGATATAGTAGGTAAATTACGTAAAACCGAAGATTGGGAAGATTATGTCAGCAGCTCCACGCATTGGTATTTTAGGTGCAGGCGGTCGTATGGGCCGTACGCTTATTCAAGCAGTTCAACAGGCAGGCTATCAATTAGCTGCTGCGGTAGAGCGTCCGGAAAGTAGTTTGGTGGGCACGGATGCAGGTGAGCTTGCTGGTATTGGTTCAGTGGGTGTGAAGGTTTCAGGAAACTTAGCAGAAGTTCTTAAAGACTGTGATGTAATCATTGATTTTACTGCACCAGTTGCAACTGCTCAGCATTTAAAGCTTTGTCGTGAAGCTGGGGTTGCCATGGTTATTGGTACAACAGGTATGTCAGATGAGCAAAAAGCTGAGTTAGACGAAGTCGCTACACATACCCCTGTGGTTTACGCTGCGAACTATTCAGTGGGCGTAAATGTATCAATCAAGTTACTTGAGCTTGCAGCAAAAGTATTTGGCGATACAGTAGATATTGAAGTGATTGAAGCTCACCACCGTCATAAAGTAGATGCGCCGTCAGGTACAGCATTAATGATGGGCGAAGCAATTGCAGATACTTTAGGTCGTAACTTAAAAGAAGTTGCTGTGTATGGCCGTGAAGGGCATACAGGCCCACGTGACCGTCAAACGATTGGCTTTGAAACCATTCGTGGTGGTGACATCGTTGGCGAACACACTGTCATGTTTATTGGTGAAGGTGAGCGTGTTGAAGTGACTCATAAAGCGACTAACCGTATGAACTTTGCTGCTGGTGCAGTACGAGCTGCTGCATGGGTTGTGGGCCGTGAAGCGCGTAAATATGACATGAAAGATGTTTTAGGATTGAACGACGTACAGGTATAAAACCCTGTACGTATTCCATGTGTAGCGAGAAAAACAAGATAGAGCAGAACATGAATAAAAAACAAATTGCCTTGACCACTCTTCTTTGCTTAAGCAGCCTCTGGACGGGGGCTGCTTCTACAGAAAAAGCTAAACTCAGCTTAGACCGCAATAATATTAAAGTCTGGACCTATCAAAAAACTGATAATCCAGTCTTTCAATATAAGGCTGAAACGACATTTGATGTGCCACTTGAACGCGCTGTCGCTGTGATTTTAGATGTAAATCGTGCTGACCAGTGGGTGCCTTATATGGGCAAAGTTGAAATGTTGTCTCAAGATGAGAAAAAAGGTGAGTTCACACTGTACATGGTGTTGGATTTTCCGTTTCCTTTGAAAGATCGCGATGTGGTTGTAAAAGGAAAAATGAGCAAGGCTGCAAATGGTGTTGTGACAATTAAAAATACTGCAATTAGTGGAAATTATCCGATACAACCTGATGTAGTGCGCTTAACACGCTATGAAGGGGATTGGACATTCCAGAAACTTGCAAATAATAAGGTGAAAGTAACGACCAGTGGTTACGCTGACCCTGCTGGAGCAATTCCGTTGAGCTTTGTAAATATGTTTGTTCAACAGCAACCTTACCAGATGCTGCTCAAAATGAAGCGGGAAGTGACCAGTCCGATTTATGAACACCCTAAATTACCAGATATTTTAAAATAAATAGCTTAAAAAAAAGCGCCTGAGATCAGGCGCTTTTTTATTAATCTGAACACTGCTGTAAAGCTTGTGCAGGGCTACTTTCGCGTTTGATTTGAAATAAAACCAATAACAAACCTAAGCCAGCTAGTAATGCTCCAGCAAATGATACTGCGCTATAACCCCAACCTAAATCGAGTACTAACGCACCTGCTGCTGCACCTACGGCATTACCTAAGTTAAACGCACCGATATTTACTGAAGAGGCAAGTCCCGGTGCTTCATGAGCGACTGACATTACACGCATTTGCAAAGGTGGTACTAAAGCAAAGGTTGCTGCACCCCAGATCACTAATGCAATGGCTGCTCCAATCTGGCTTTGTGCAAGAATTGGGAAAGTCACCATCATCACAATTAACAGAACCAAGAAACCAATCAAAGTTTTATTAATCGACAAATCTGCAAAACGTCCGCCTAAATGGTTACCAATTGAGAAACCGACACCAATCAATACCAACATGAACGTAATGAAAGTAGGTGAAGCATGGGTAAACTCAGTCAAACTTGGCGCAATATAGGTGTAGAGCGTAAACATTGCGCCTGCACCGAGTACGGTGGTGAGTAGCGCAAGGATCACAGGAGTACGCGTTAATACCTTCAACTCAGCTTTCACATTTGGTTTTTGGGCAACCATACCTTGAGGGAGCGCTTTCCATAAAGCGAGCATGGTAATTACACCAAGCAAAGAAATCGCAAGGAAAGACATACGCCAGCCAATGTTTTGCCCAACCCATGTTGCTAACGGTACACCACCGATATTGGCAATGGTTAAACCCATAAACATGGTGGCTACAGCACTGGCCTGTTTGTGTGCGGGTACAATGCTTGCCGCTACAACAGAGCCAATCCCGAAGAAAGCACCATGGTTCAAGCTTGTAATGAGACGTGCACCTAATAAGCTCATATAGCTTGGTGAAAACGCTGCGATTAGGTTACCGACCGTAAAGATCGCCATCAGCAAAATAAGTGCATTACGGCGTGCAAAACCACCGAACCATAGGGTCATGAATGGAGCACCTAGCATGACACCAAGTGCATAACCTGTAATTAACATACCGGCCGTTGGAATTGAAATCCCTAAATCATTAGCGATATTCGGCAACAATCCCATTGGTGAGAATTCAGTGGTGCCAATCGCAAAGGCACCTATTGCCAATGCCAATAACGAGAACGCCGTATTTGATTGAGTGTTCATGAGTTTAGTCCCAAACTGGTGCCCATGGCTCTGGGCTAACTTCACGACTGTTGCGGTCGAGTTCAGCAATCATTTGCATTTCAGCTGAAGTTAACTCGATATCCTGTGCTTTTAAGTTGCTCATCAGGTTTTCACGTTTAGTCGAAGATGGAATGACTGCAAAACCACGTTGCAATGCCCACGCTAGTGCAATTTGTGCTGTTGTTGCTTTATGCGCTGCTGCAATTTCAGCGAGAACTGGGTCTTGAAGCACTTTACCGTACGCAAGAGTCATGTATGAAGTGACATCAATATTCTTCTCTTGTAAGAAATTCACAAGCTTATGGTTTTGAAGATAAGGGCTTAACTCAATCTGGTTGGTTGCAATATGCTCTACACCAATTGTGTCAATTGCTTGTTGAGTAAGCTCAATATTGAAGTTTGAAATACCAATTTGTTTAGTTAAGCCCTGTTGTTTTGCTTCAAGTAAAAGCTTCATAACTTCAGGAATCGAAACGCCTAAATCTGGTGCTGGCCAATGGATCAAAGTGAGGTCAACATGGTCAGTACGAAGCTTTTGTAGGCTCTCTTTTAAGCTTGGAATAAACTTATCTTGAGCAAAATTATCTACCCAGATTTTTGTGGTTAAAAATAAGTCCTGACGTGATACACCGCTTTCGGCAATCGCTTGACCAATTGCTGCTTCATTGTCATAAATTTGAGCAGTATCAATGACACGGTAACCTACGTCTAAAGCAGTTTTAACAGAATCAATAACTGCTTGTTCTTTAAGACGGAAAGTTCCTAGACCAAAACGTGGGATATTCATGTGTTTACCTAAATTTGAATAATCATTTAACTTGATGTGTATTTTGCTTTTTTTATTGTTGCGAAAAAATAGATGAATAAGCAAAATATCTTTGATCATTAGTCAATAATGGAATAAGACATGAAATCAACAATTGAAGAGCTGGTCGCGTTTATCGCAATCGTTGATACGGGCTCTTTTGTTGCGGCGGCAGAACATTTAAAACAAACGCCTTCAGGAGTCAGTCGATCTTTAACGCGCCTAGAAGCGAAGTTAGATGTGACCTTATTAGAACGAACGACACGTAAATTGAAACTCACTCAAGAAGGACAACAGTTTCTGGTAAAGGCCCGTAAAATCTTAAATGAGCTAAATGCGGCTGAAGAAGAACTACAAAAATCTGATCAGGGTACTGCGGGACTTATTCGCATTGATTCAGCAACGCCGTTTGTCTTACACGTTATTGCGCCATTAATGCATAAGTTTCGTGAGTGCTATCCAAATATTGAAATTGAGTTAAATAGTAATGATCAGGTGATTGACCTGCTACAACATAAAACCGATGTGGCATTTCGATTCGGAGAACTTAATGATTCAAGTCTTCATGCCAAATTAGTATGTAAAAGTCGCTTATTTATCGTTGCAAGCCCTGAGTATTTAGCAATTAAGGGTACACCGACACAACCTGAACAGCTTGAACAGCATGATCTGATTGGTTTTACCAGACCTGCTTATATTAACAGCTGGCCGATTAAAGTCGGCGATGAATATTTTTTTGCACAAGCAAATATTAAAGCTTCTAGTGGTGAGACGGTACGCCAACTCACGATTAGAGGACATGGTATTGCACGACTATCTGAATTTGAAATTTGGAAAGATATTCAAGAAGGACGTTTGATTGCATTATTCGAAGACCAAATTGAACATCAATATCAAAGCATCCATGCTGTGTATTATCAACAAGAGCATCTACCAAAACGAATTCGTTTATTTATTGAGTTTTTGGCAGAACAATTAAAAGACGGTTTTAAAAACGCTCTCTAAAACTCTTATAACTATCAGTTGGAAAATGAACTTCTAGAATAGGAGTCGTTTGTCCTTGGGATGAATGTTGAGCCAGAAAATAGCTTTTTTGCTGTTCTCGGCAGCTAAAATATAATTTGGAATAAACTGAATTCACCATGACGACTTCATTTGAGCTATTACGCTGATATTGATAATCGGAAATAGCATTAGCTTTATCATCAGTACGCTGGGTAAGTTTGTAGTCTTGTTGGTTGGTCATTTTTAAATAACCTTCAATTAAACTTTGACAAACTGTGTGCATGTGCTGCTGGTTTTTTGGTTGGGGTTGGCAACCAGCTAAAACAATAGTAAATAACAATATAGCTTTTAATTTCATGACTTTGCTACTTTCTGAGTTGATTTCTATAGCCTAAAGGTGTTCTATAAATCAGTACAGATACAGAAATTTTTAAAAAAGCAGCACAGAATGACTTTCCAATATCAGGTTCTTGCCAATCAATTAGCACATCGTATTTATCAAGATGAGCTTAAACCTCATCAGAAACTTATTTCTTTACGAGATTTTGCTCGTCAGCACAGCATTAGTTTAAGTACAGCAAAAAGTTGTTATGAGTTACTTGAGGCGAGGGGGCTTATTTATGTAAAGCCAAAGTCAGGTTATTTTGTGGTAGCTCGTACACAATCCGGCCCCATTCCTGAAAGTCCAGATTTCTTGTCTTTACCTCGACAAGTTTCAAATCTGGAATTGCATAATCAAATTCAGGAAGCTGCCTTACAAAGCCATCTTGTACCATTAGGCTCTATTCAGTTAACGCCTCATTTTATTCCTGTGGAAGGTTTACGTCGTTCTATTCAACGGGCTTTAAAAAATTGTCAGCCTCAAGACTTTCTTTATTGTAATAAACAAGGGCATGAGCAATTAAGAAAAGCGTTATCTGATCATTGGCGTGAAGATGGGATTTTTATCGCGGCAGAAGATATTTTTATTACCAATGGCTGCATGCCTGCTTTGTCTTTGGTGATTCAACATCTAACGGAAGTAGGTGATACTATTTTAATTCCGACGCCTACTTTTAATGGACAACTACAGCTTATAGCCAGTTTAAAACGACAGATTATTGAAATTCCAGCGCATCATCGTGGTATCGATCTTGAGCGCTTAGAATCATTTATGAAGCAAGGTTTGGCTAAAGTTTGCTTAATGACAGCCAGCTATCAAAACCCTTTAGGATATTGTTTAAGTAATGCAGAAAAGCAAAAGATTGCCGAATTAGCAGCAAAGTATCAGTGTTTTATTATCGAAGATGATATTTATGGGGAGTGTGGTTACAGTGGTGAGCGGCCATTGCCTATACGCTATTGGGACCGTGAAGGCTATGTGATTTGGTGTGGATCGGTTTCTAAATCATTGTCGAGTGCGTATCGCGTAGGGTGGTTCTGTTTAAGTGCGAAGCTACAACATTTAAGGCTTGAGCTGGTAGCCAGTAATATAGGGGTCAATACACCGCTACAATTAGGCCTAGCTGATTTTATTTATAGTCGTGGTTACAGGGAGCATTTAGAGCAGTTAAGACCGAATTTGATGCGGCAAGTCGAGGAGTATCGTAGTTGTATTTTAAATGCCTTTGAAGGTATACCAATTGCATTGAGCCAACCAGAAGGGGGTTATGCCTTATGGATGCAGTTACCTAAAACCGTAGATAGTTTGGCGCTCTATTACACTGCAAAATCTCACGGAATTACCGTAGTTCCCGGGCATGTTTTTGGTGAGGATGAACGCTATAGACATTTTATTCGTTTAAATGCAGGTCATGAGTTAACAGCAGATGTCCGCCAAGCAATTAAAGACTTAGCGGACTGGTCACGGCAACAGATTAAAACAGTGAGTTAGCCTTATTCTGCAAAGTCTGCCTTAAGCACAATGCGGTAGCGTGCCTGACCCGAGTGTAGACGTTCAATTGCTTCATTGAGCTGTGACATTGGAAATAGCTCAATTTGAGGCGCAATTTTTTTACGTGCAGCAAACTTTAAAAGCTGACGTAGTGCAGCAGGTGAGCCCGTAGGTGAACCAGTCACTGACTTAGCACCACCAATAAGAGAGCCAACAGAAACAGGAACAGGCTCAAGCGTAAGGCCTAAGAAATGTAAGGTTCCGTTTGGTGCCAGTGTTGCAATAAAAGCAGACCAATTTAGAGTCACATTCACGGTACTTAGCAATAAATCGAATTTACCTTTTTGAGCTTTTACTGCCTCTGTATCGCGACTATTTACCACATGGTCGGCTCCCATTGCTTTGAGTTCTTCGGTTTTATCTGGGTTAGAACTAAAAGCAGTGATTTCACAGCCCCATGCCTTAAGTAGCTTAATGGCGATATGACCTAAACCACCAATACCAATCACACCGACATGATGCGTTGCCTGTATTTTGTGTTTGAGTAGTGGATCAAAAACGGTAATTCCGCCACAAAGTAAAGGACCTGCACTTTCAGCGTCTAAATCTTCAGGGAGGGGAATGGCCCATTGCCAACCTGCACGGACTTTATCAGCAAAGCCACCAGCATGCCCGACGATTGTTGCAACATTTCCACCTGTACACAGTACTTGCTGACCACCAATACATTCATCACAGGCTTGGCAACTTTCAGCTGTCCAACCAATGCCGATACGTTGCCCAATTTGTAGACCTTTGGCTTCTGAACCCAAAGCAACAATTCGTCCAATAATTTCATGACCTGCAACCACAGGGTACACGGTCGAATGCCATTCATTGTTTAAAACAGAAATATCAGAATGACATAAACCACAATATTCAACTTTTACCTCAACCTGATGCGGTTGTAATTCACCTGCGTCAAATTGATAGGGAACCAGTTTTTCACCTGCCTGCATTGCAGCATAAGCTTGAATCGTATTATTGCTCATCGGAAACTCCTTAAGCGGCTTTGAACCGTTCTGGTGGGTTATGAAGCTTTAAATTGACAATCGTTTTCATGATCATCGACCATGCCTACTGCCTGCATAAAAGCATAGCAGGTGGTTGGGCCAACAAATTTAAAACCATTCTTTTTAAGAGTTTTGGAAAGTTTTACGCTCAGTTCGGTTTGAGCAGGGGCCTTACGATAATCTACAACATCATTGTTTTGTGGAGCTGCATCTACAAACTGCCAAAGCCATGTAGGAACATCACCGACTTGTACTTTGAGCGCTTGCCAAGCAATAGCATTATCACGAATGGCTTTGAGTTTCCCCAAGTGACGAATTAAGCCAGCATCGGATAATTTTAGTTCTAGAAAATCATCTGTAAATGAAGCAATGTCTGCAATCGCATGATTAAAAAAATGCTGACGATAGCTTTCTCTTTTTTTCAGTACGGTAATCCATGATAGGCCGGCTTGCTGACCTTCAAGACAGAGCATTTCAAATAATCGTGCTTCGTCGTGTTCGGGTTTGCCCCATTCTTCATCATGGTAGGCAATATAGAGTGGATCGTCGGAACACCATCCGCAACGTTGAGTTTTCATGATAATGCTCCTTATATTTATCTTAGAATTTTAAAGTTTAAATAGCACCCATTCATTCGGGCGAGTATCCCAATAATACAGTTCTGCTTGTGTTAAGTCTTCAAACTTTAGCCAAAAGTCTTTGCCAACTTTGTCTGAAAAACCGGTACTGATCAGCAGGGCATCATCGCTGATTTCCATGATCCAGCCTTGATAGCTATTGCCATTTAAAACGATCTTTTGCTGGTTACCAGACTCGGCAAACTCTACTAAGCGATTGATCAGCGCTTCCGACATAAAATGTTCCTAGCGTAAATATAAATAAGGATTAACAGCACCACGCCCTTTACCATCTAGATAAAGACCATAATGAAGATGAGGTGAAGTATAACGTGCATTGCCCGTATTGCCGACATAGCCAATGAGGTCGCCTTTTTTGACATAGTCACCCACATTTAAGCCACGTTTGTGACCATCAAGATGAGCATAATAATGCCATGTCCCGGCTGGACCTAAAATCCAGATGACTTTGCCACCTAAGTTGTTATTGCGAAGATCTGCAACGAGACCTTCGGTTGCACTGTACACTTTGGTTCCACGTGGAGCCAAAATATCAATTCCTTCGTGACTACGGCCCTGACTCCGAGCAGCTCCCCATGTGTCTTTTAATTCATCACGGTCAATACCTCTTACAGGTACAGGTAGTCGACTTGGAAGCTGCATACTTTTGAGTTTGATGACTTGAGCAGGTGGAAGTGGGGCAGGTTTTTTAGGTGCACTGGCACAGGCAGCCAAAAGAATAATCAGAAAACCAAGTGAGAAATGAGAAACAAAACGTCGCACAAAATACTCCCTGTCACAGCCATATCAAAATTATTTTACTCACTATGTCATGAACGGCTTGTCGAGATCAATTTTTTCATAGCGGTTGGAACACCTTTGGCAATGGCTTGTTCCGGACTCAACCATTGACCTTCAAGTTCAATAGCCAGATGTTCTTTTTGATCAGGTTCCACGTGGAACGCATGAGCATTAAGTAACCATGTGAAGTGAGTGAAGCTATGGCTGATCTGAAAAGTTTGTGCTTGAGGCTGTAATTTATATTGCTGGCTTATGCTCAGTCGTTCATGTTCATTTTCTAAAATAGGTAAACAGAATAAACCGCCCCATAGACCATGAGCTTGACGTTGTTGCCAGAACCATTCACCTTCGCACTGAATAATAAGAACATCTGCTGTTTTAACAGGCGGTGTTTTTTTCGGTTTTTTAAAAGGTAATTCTTGTTCTAACCCTTGCTGATAAGCCTGACAGTGGGCTTGCATTGGACAATATAAACATAGCGGTTTTTTAGGCGTACAAATGGTTGCGCCGAGATCCATAATCGCTTGAGTGTAGTCATGATTGCGATGTGTAGGGCAAAGCTCTTCAGCCAGTTTCCACATTTCACGCTCGTGCTGTGGTTTGCTTAAGTCATCTTCAATGGCAAAGAAACGAGCTAAGACGCGTTTCACGTTGCCATCCATGATGACGCCGTACTGACGTAAACCTAAAGACATGAGCGCGCCTGCGGTAGAGCGACCAATGCCAGGTAACGCAATCCATTCTTCTAGCGTTTCAGGAAATTTACCTTGCTGCGTGACAAGACCAGCCGCTTTATGCAAATTGCGTGCACGAGCGTAGTAACCGAGGCCAGCCCAAAAAGGGGCTACTTCATCCCAAGTTGCATGACCTAAAGCTTCTACAGTCGGGAAGCGCTCCATAAAGCGGTCAAAATATTGCAAGACCGTTTTCACCTGAGTCTGCTGTAGCATAATTTCAGAAACCCAAACTTTGTACGGATCATCGGCAACTTGCCAAGGCAAATCGTGACGACCATGTTGATCGAACCAGTTTAAGAGGGCATCAGAAAAAGAAAATTCAGGCATGAACAGCTATAGAAGAGAAGTAAGGGCTAAATTATAGCTGAAATTTAGATGAAATTTTGTTTAAAGCAGGCGAACAGCGAGAGTATATTAAAACAGAGATTACCTGATAATGGGCAACCTCTGTTTCATGTATAAAAAGGATTAATCCTTTTGTACACCCCAAAGTTGATCAAGTTTCAACGGCTGGTTTTTATAGTAAGGAATGACATGAATGTGGAAATGATCTGAAGTTTTTCCAAAAACTTCACCATCATTAAAGCCAATATGAAAGCCATCTGGTTGATGACGAAGCTGGGTTTCATGACGGGCAATTTCAAGAAGTGTAAGCAACCCTTGATGTTCTTTAGACGTAATGTCAAAAAAAGAACTAACATGGCGCAGTGGTGTTACTACACAGTGGCCTTTAGATAACGGATTAGAATCAGGCAAAATTACGGCAAATTCATTCTTATCAATGATGTCATATTCATCAAATTCGCAATACGGACATTTCTTGTCAGTCATTGTTGTATCCTCTCATGTTATTCCATTAAACCCCGAGTGCGGGAAATAAGACTAGGCTTTGCTCTAGCTCAACGGGAGTATAGTTATTGAAGTATGGTTTAAAAAATACAGTAAAAATATTGCAAAGTCATAAACATTTAAGGGAGCAAATGCAAAAAAATCATTTGCTCCAAATTTGCTTCTTTTATTTTAGAGTACGATCTAATAAAGCGTACATTTTAGCAAGGCCTTGTTTTTCTGCTTCGCTATTGTAGCCAAGGTCCACACCGTTCGCTTTAGCTCTTTCATCGGCAAGCGGGTTACTAAAGCCATGTTTAGCACCTTCTAAAACCACTACTTCATGTTTAACCTCAGCAGCTTGCATCTCTTTTTCAAAATTAGCAACATCTTCTAAGGTGACCATACTGTCTAATTCACCATGTAGAACTAAAACTTCACCTTGAATGTCGCCTTTTTGAGCAGGAGCTTTAGGCGTTAATGTGCCATGGAAAGTTGCAGTTGCTTTTAGTGGAGCACCTGAACGCGCAAGATCTAATACGACTTTACCACCATAGCAGTAACCGACAGCGGCAATTTTCTCACTGTTTACTTCCGGCTGAGCAGCTAAAGTTTGAAGCCCAGCATTGGCACGATCAGTCACCGTGTCTAATTCTTCAAATGTCTGCATCATCCATTCATAGGCTTGAGCTGCGGTGGTTGTAACTTTTTTATCACCATACATATCAATTGCAAGCGCAGCATAGCCGTGTTCAGCAAGTTCACGTGCGCGTTGCTCTGTATATTCGTTACGTCCCCACCACTCAGGAGCAACAATCACACCCGCAACAGGTGTTTCGCTATCTGGAGCCGCAAAATAACCAATTAAATGGCTACCGTCTGGTGCAGTATATTGAATTTCACGGGTTTTAATTGCAGTACTCATGACATTAATCCTGAAATTTAAATCGATTTAAATACGCTTGATTAAAGCATAAAAATTAAGAACTAAAATAAATAACTATGTAAAAATCTACATCAAAATAAAAAGATACAAAGCTATAAGCAATAAAAAAGAAGGAAACCAGTTCCTTCTTTTTATGTGATCATGATTAAATTAAGTTCGGCCTCGAGAAATGAACCCAATTACAGCTAGAATTACAGCTACAACTAATAAAATCACGGCAAAGTCTTTAGATAGCCCTGCAACACCACCAAACCCTAATAGACTGGCAATGAGTGCAATTACTGCAAAAATTATCGCCCAACGGAACATAATGCTGTCCTCCTTATTTTTCATTGTCATTTAACTATATAGCGTGTTTTTTACTCGGAATGTGTCGTTTATGTGGTTGAAATGTATATTAAACAATCATTTTGTGATGTCATAAATACAGCTTCTTTTTTAGTACAGACCACTTCAATGCTATACTGATACATCGTTTTATCTCATCAGCTGTTAAAAGATTATGTCTACCGAGACCTCACTTCGACCACTCTTTTGGAAAAACTATCCGTTAGAGCAACTGACTCAGGCTGAGTGGGAAGCTTTATGTGATGGCTGTGGTTTGTGCTGTCTGGTAAAACTAGAAGATGAAGATACGCATGAGGTGGCTTATACCAAGGTGGCCTGTAAGTTACTTGATTGTGGTACAGGGCGTTGCACGGACTATCCGAATCGTCAGCAGCAAGTACCTGACTGCCTGCAATTAACGGTAGAGTCTTTAAAAACAATCCACTGGTTGCCATCAAGCTGTGCCTATAAGCGCTTGAATGAAGGCAAGAATTTACCTTCTTGGCATTATTTAAATACGGGTTCGAGACAAAGCGTGGTTAAGGCGAAAAAGTCAGTTGCAGGACGTTGTCTTTCTGAAGTTGATGTCCATGAAGATGATCTTGAAGATTATATTGTGCGATGGGTACGTTAAATAGATCTTAAAAGGCGTTGTTTGATTACAGCGTATAATAAAGTAACATTTTTATCGTCATTTTTTTGCTCATCTCCGTTATATAACAATAAAAGCAAAAGGAGATAAAAACGATGAGACGATTAGCAGCCCCCTTATTATGTAGTAGCTTTTTTTTGTTAATGGCCTGTGGGTCTAATAATACCAATTCAAAAAATCCTGAACAAAATACGACTGCGAAAACAGATCAGTCTGTTGCTGTCAAACAAACTTATCAGGTCGAAGCAGTTGCACATTTTAATGAGCCTTGGGCTGTGACCAGTCTGCCTGATCAACGTTTATTAGTGACTGAACGGCAGGGTAAATTAAAAATTTTTAACCCTAAAAATAAACAAATGTTGGATGTCCAGAATGTTCCTGCAGTGAATTATGGGGGACAAGGTGGTTTAGGAGATGTCATTTTACACCCTGACTTTGCCAAGAATCATTGGGTTTATCTTAGCTATGCTACAAAAGGACAAGGCGGATCTGGCGCAGTGATTTCACGTGCGAAATTAGATTTATCTAATCCTAATCAGCCAAAACTTAACGATATAAAGCAGATTTGGCAGCAAGTACCTAAAGTCTCAGGACAAGGCCATTATGGACATCGCATGCTTTTTGGTACAGATGGTAAGCTGTGGGTCAGTTCAGGTGAGCGACAAAAGTTTGATCCTGCCCAAAACATGAAAAGTAACTTGGGTAAAATCTTGCGTTTAAATGAGGATGGCACCGCGGCTGAAGGTAACCCTTTTTATAAGCAAGGCGGGGTAATTGCTGAGATATGGTCACTTGGACACCGTAACCCGTTAGGTATGGCTTTTGACCGCCAAGGACAGCTGTGGGTGGTTGAGATGGGGCCTAAAGGTGGTGATGAGCTTAATATTATTACCAAAGGTGAAAATTACGGTTATCCAATCGTTTCAAATGGAGACCATTATTCGGGCCAACCTATTCCAGATCATCACACTCGGCCAGAGTTTAAAGCACCAGAAATTGACTGGACTCCTGTTATCTCTCCATCGAGTATGATCATTTATCGTGGTCAGCAATTTCCTGCATGGCAAAATAAAGCCTTAATTGGCGGGTTATCTTCCGAAGCGATTATTGTGGTGGATTTAGAGCATAAGCCCGTGAAAGAAGTGCAAAGATTGGATATGAAAAAACGTATTCGTGGGTTGCATGAAGCACAAGATGGTTCGATTTGGGTGATTGAAGATGGCTCAAATGCACGTTTACTCAAGCTGAGTAAGAAACCCTCTTAATGCTAAGCAAGAGCCTGTAAATAAAGAACGTGTCTCATAGATTCAAATTGTAGATTTCTGTGAGACACAATAGACTATAGTGAAAAGACGATAAAGCCATTTGAGATGTCAGACACCCATATTCCACTTCCCGAACGCCTGCGCCCAAGAGACTTGTCTGAAATTATTGGGCAAGATCATTTATTAGGTGAACATGCGCCCTTACGTCAAATGATTGATCAGGGACATTTGCCTTCTATTATTTTTTGGGGACCACCAGGCGTTGGTAAAACAACGATTGCTTTACTTTTGGCACAGGCGATAGACCGTCCATTTGTGAGCTTATCTGCGCTGAATACGGGTGTAAAAGAATTACGTGAAGTGATTGCAGAAAGTGGTGATTTACTGACGCCTGTAGTTTTTATTGATGAAATTCATCGTTTTAATAAATCTCAGCAAGATGCTTTATTGGGTGCAGTTGAAAAAGGCAAAATTACTTTAATTGGTGCGACCACTGAAAATCCATCTTTTGAGGTGAATAGCGCGCTTTTATCACGCTGTCAGGTCTATACCTTAAATAGTTTAGACAGTGAGGCAATTCAGACATTACTCAACAATGCACTTCAAAGCGATAAATTCTTAAAAGAACGTTACATTCATATAGAAGAATATGATGCGCTCATTCAGTTCGCAGCAGGTGATGCACGTAAAGCGCTTAATTTACTAGACTTGATCGCAAGTACTTTTGAACCAGAAGTTGAAAACACGATTACTAATGCGGTTGTGGTAAAAGTCGCTCAGCAAAATATTGCGCGTTATGACAAATCGGGCGAGCAGCATTACGACCTTGTTTCTGCCTTTATTAAATCAATTCGTGGTAGTGATCCAGATGCAACGCTATATTGGATGGCACGTATGCTTAAAGGCGGAGAAGATCCTGTTTTTATTGCAAGACGTATGCTGATTGCAGCCTCAGAAGACATCGGAAACTCCAACCCAAATGCACTATTGCTTGCAGGTGAGTGTTTCCGCTCTGTACAAGCGGTAGGTATGCCTGAGGCCCGAATTATTCTAGGTCAAACAGCGGTTTATCTAGCAACGAGTGCAAAAAGTAATAGTACTTATTTAGCGATTAATAAAGCTTTGGAACTTGCTGAAAAAACAGCAAATTTACCTGTGCCTTTGCATTTGAGAAATGCGCCGACCAAGCTTATGAAACAGCAAGGCTATGGAATTAATTATCTCTATCCTCATGACTACCCAGAGCATTTTGTGCTGCAAGACTATTTGCCGCCTGAGTTGAAGGGAACCAAACTCTATGAGTCTGCAAGAAATAAGCGTGAGGTTGAAGGTGAGCGCTTACAGCAACGCAGATGGCAGCAGGAACAATAGTTCCTGCTTTATGCTATTCCAGCTCTTCAGTGACCTGACCATAAATCAGTAGAGTGAACACGCCTGTACCGCCAATAATATTGCCGATAGTGGTTGGGATGAGGAAAGTAAACAGATACTTGCCAATAGAAGCTTCTCCTTGCCAGACCAGATAGGACATTTCTGTAGAACCAACCACTACATGAGTAAAGTCACCCAGTCCTATCAAATACGTCATAAAAAAGATGAGCAGGAACTTATTACTGACCGAGGGTAACATCCAGACCAATGCTGCAATTAACAGCCCTGACATAATGCCTTTGAGCAGATTCTGAGTGGCAGAAAAGGAACCCACATGATGTGCGAGCTCATCCAGTGCTTTGTCAATATCTGGAGTAAACAGGTGAGTAGTTAGGAAAAATAAACTCGCCAAAGCTGTTCCAATAATGTTGCATAGAATCACAATGCCCCATAAGCGGCCCACTGCTCGTAATTTATCGAAAGTAAAGGGATTAAATAATGGCACAACTGTGGTGATGGTATTTTCAGTAAAGAGTTGCATGTGGCTCAAAATAGCGATCAAGAACCCAATGGTATAACCGACATTAGTGATTAAATCGGTCCAGACTGCATCAGTTGGGAGATAAGCAGCAATAATCGCTTTAAATACAAATGAAAAACTGATGACTAAACCCGCGGCAATCCCTGAAAAGATGAGTGCAGTTGTTGGACGATCAAGCTCTTCGGCACCATCACGGCGGATAATTTCATAAACCAGACGGGGTGACAGTTTCTCATGTTCTTCGACTGCCATTTTTTCACGCCAGCTTAAAGTTTTCTCGACTTTCTTTTCCTCTATTTCATGGTCCATCAGGTTTACTCCTCACTGAATAAATATCTTATATTTATTGTTTTATTTATTGTTAAGGCAGTGTTCAGGATAAATCTAGTCTATTCATAACAGCTTTATGTGTCTTTTTATAAATTGAATGCACAATGGCTGGATCATCAATCACAAAATCAAAGAAAAGTATAAGCTCTTAAAGTACGGATGAGTGCCATATAGTCGCCTTGAGAGGCTTTAGCAATAACAGATTCAACCTCTGCCTGACTCCATCCTTGTTTTAAGGCAGAAGTGCTAAAGTTGTTTAATAAGACCAAAGGATTTTCACCAAAATGGATTGGATGATTCATTAATCTCTTTTCAAGCTTAGATAATTCCATAGGTTCATCCTAGTTTTTAAATTTAATTATTGTGAAGTGCTTTGTGTTTTTTTAGATTTTAGTGTTTTAAATTAAGCTTATGCAAGTGTTAATTTATTGAAATAGACAAATCTGTCTACATTGTTTGGGGCGCATGACGCTGAATATAAAAAACCGGGCTTTAGCCCGGTTTTTTTATGAAGTTTTACTGATTAGATGTCAGATAAATCTACGCCTAAACGAGCAGCAACTTCTTCATAAGCTTCAACAACACCGCCTAAACCTTGACGGAAACGGTCTTTGTCGAGTTTCTTCTTAGAGTCTTTATCCCATAAACGGCAGCCGTCTGGAGAGAACTCATCACCAAGCACGATGCGGTCATGGAAAACACCGAATTCAAGCTTGAAGTCCACCAAAATCATGTTGCCTTCAGCAAATAATGCTTTTAATACATCGTTTACTTTATAAGTTAAAACTTTCATTTGTTCTAACTGTTCAGCAGTCGCCCAACCTAAAGCAATCGCTTGAGATTCGTTAACCATTGGGTCACCTAGACCGTCATCTTTATAGAACAATTCAAATGTAGGAGGAGTTAACTCTTTACCTTCTTCTACACCTAAGCGACGGCATAGAGAACCAGCTGCGTAGTTACGAATTACACATTCAACTGGAATCATTTGAAGTTTTTTAACAAGCACTTCAGTTGGAGAAAGCAATTTTTCAAAATGCGTTTCAATACCTGCAGCAGCAAGTTTTTCCATGATGAAGGCGTTAAAACGGTTGTTCACCTTGCCTTTACGATCTAGTTGTTCGATTTTTTCGCCGTTGAACGCAGAGGCATCATCACGAAAGACTAAAATCAGATGGTCGGCATTGTCTGTTTCATATACAGATTTTGCTTTACCAGTATAGAGCAAGGTTTGTTTTAACATGAGGGAACCTTTTTAAAAAAAATGCCTAGTAAACGACTAGGCTGGCCAATTTTGGTAAATCTGGTTTAGCACTTCAGTAGCCACATCTGGGCTTGCAAAAGTGTTATCTACATTAAATAGAGCAAGAGTATGACTAGAACCTACACCAGTAAGTTTAAGCACATAAGTATTGTCATTTACTTTAATCGTCGCTTGATTACTGCCTTGAGCGATGATGTTGAAATTTAAAGTACTTAAAGTTGCTTTAGTGTATTGCCAGATCTCGGCTGTATTTCCATCAACTTTTAACAACGGGTTTTTATTACCGTCAGTCACAAGCTGAGGACGTCCAAGCGCAGTCGTCGTTTGAGCAGAGGCATCTAGTGTCGCATTACCTTGTGTTTGTTCAGGGCGTGGCAGTGCATAGCGGTTGCCACGCTTATTTTCAAACTTCGGTGCGTTATCGATAGCGCGCTGTTCTACAGTTGGTGCAGGATACAAAGGTGTCGCTGGTCGTACAGTTGCATCGGCAGGATATTCAAGCGGGGCAAGTTGCTTGGCATTTTTATAATCTAAAGAGTGATTATTAATTGCGAAGCGACCACAACCAGCTAAACTTAAGGCTGAAACTGCAAGGACTAAACCAAGACGTAATTGCATCATAAATTGCTCTTATTAAATAATTCCCGCATCTTTTAGGGCATTGCGGAGAGGTTCGCGATATTGCTCAGCGAGAGGAGTGAGTGGTAAACGAATACCAGTATCAATCAGTCCCATCTCATGTAGTGCCCATTTCACAGGAATTGGGTTTGATTCGCAAAATAGAATATTGTGTAAATTTGCAATCTTATTGTTAAGCGTCTTCGCTTGTTGTTCATCTTTGGCAATCGCAACAGCACATACTTCACTCATTGCTTTAGGTGCAATATTTGCAGTAACCGAAATATTGCCGTCAGCGCCAAGAAGCATAAGTTCCCATGCTGTCTCATCATCACCTGAGTACACAGCCATCTTGCCGTTTAACGCCTCAATTAAAGCTTTACCACGAGGTACGTCACCTGTTGCATCTTTAATGCCGACAATATTCGAGATCTCTGCTAAACGTACAGCTGTGTCGTTTGAAAGGTCTACGCCAGTACGACCAGGTACGTTATAGAGAATAAGCGGTAATTCAACAGCTTCAGCAATCGCTTTATAGTGTTGGTAAAGGCCTTCTTGGGTTGGCTTGTTATAATATGGTGTTACAAGTAAAGCTGCATCAGCACCGAGGTCTTTAGCAGCTTTAGTTAATTCGATTGCTTCACGGGTTGAGTTTGCACCAGTACCGGCAATAATTGGAATACGTTTATTGGCTACACGAATAATTTCTTTAATAACCTGTGTGTGCTCTTCCATGCTCAATGTTGAGGCTTCGCCGGTTGTACCGACGGCTACAATACTGTTTGTACCTTGTTCTATGTGCCACTCAACCAGCTTCTCAAGACCCTTCCAATCTACACCGCCGTCTTTCAACATGGGTGTGACGATTGCGACGATTGAGCCTTGAATGGTCTGTGCTTGCTGAGTCATTTTTAAAAATATCCTATTTATCCATCCGAATCTGAGGTAAGAAAAACAAAATGTGGGATGGTTGCAGTATTTTGATTGTCCAGTTCTAACAATAACAGATTGTTGAATGACAATTATGCAAATTATGACTGATCAGACGCATAAGAACAATACGCCTAACGGATAATCGCGATGTAAACTTGAGGAAAAGATAGGATGTTTTCATTATTGCGCGCTAAGAATACCCAGTAAACATAACAATACGGCTTGATTCGACTGAGCCTTACTTAATATGGGCTTTTTTTGTGGCAAGATAGAATGCAATTTCCCAGTTGGGATTGAAGATGACATGAAAATGAATAAACAACCACAAAATGCGGTTTTAATCGTAGTTGATGTACAAAATGGTTTTACGCCGGGTGGAAATTTAGCAGTTGCTGATGCCGATAGAATTATTCCAACTATTAACCAACTTGCTGGTTGTTTTGAAAATGTCGTCCTGACTCAGGACTGGCACCCGGATAATCATATCTCTTTTGCAGCCAATCATTTGGATAAGCAGCCATTTGAAACCATTGAACTCGACTATGGACAGCAGGTGCTTTGGCCTAAGCATTGTGTACAAGGTACTCAAGATGCCGAGTTTCATCCTGATTTAAATATTCCGACAGCTCAACTGATTATCCGAAAAGGCTTTCACTCGCATATTGATAGCTACTCGGCTTTTATAGAAGCTGATCATTCTACAACGACGGGTTTAACGGGTTATCTAAAAGAGCGCGGTATTGATACGGTTTATGTGGTCGGAATTGCTACGGACTTTTGTGTAGCATGGACTGCCTTGGATGCAGTTAAGCAAGGTTTTAAAACTTTAGTGGTTGAAGATGCTTGTAAAGGGATTGATCTGAATGGTTCTTTAGAACAAGCGTGGCAAACCATGCAGCAACAAGGTGTTATCCGTATTCAATCGAATGATCTGTTGAGCGAGTTTTAAGTATATTGCTCTGATTTTTACTTTTATATTTTAATTTTTAGGGATAGAAAGTATGGATGCATTCCTGCGCTTTACCCAATTTATTCAAAAAACTTTTGCCCTATGGGTGATTGTTTTTGCAGCATTAGCGCTATGGCAGCCTGAACTTTTTGTCTGGCTCAAAGCGTACATTCCATGGATTTTGGGCATTATTATGCTTGGCATGGGAATGACCATGACCGTCGATGACTTTAAAGGAGTATTACAAAGCCCTAAAGCGGTATTGATTGGCGTCGTAGCGCAGTTTGTGGTGATGCCAGGCTTAGCATATGTTCTATGTAAATTATTTAATTTACCACCTGAAATCGCGGTTGGGGTCATCTTGGTAGGTTGTTGCCCAGGGGGAACCGCTTCAAACGTGATTACCTATATGGCCAAAGGCAATGTCGCTTTATCGGTAGCCTGTACATCGGTATCAACGCTTTTAGCGCCTGTATTAACACCTGCGATTTTCTATCTGCTTGCTAGCCAATGGCTAAAGATTGATGCAGCTTCGATGTTTATTTCGATTTTGCAGGTGGTGCTACTACCTATTATCGTTGGTCTAATTTTAAGAACATGGCTTAAACGTCAGGTCGAATCTTATATTCAAGTCATGCCTTTAGTTTCGGTCATTGCAATTGTCGCGATTGTGGCAGCCATTATTGGTGGAAGCAAAGCAGCAATTTTACAGTCGGGTTTGCTTATTTTAGCTGTGGTGATCTTACATAACGGGCTTGGATATTTATTAGGTTTTACCGCAGCGCGTTTCTTTAAATTACCTTATGCGGACAGTAAAGCAATTGCTGTAGAAGTCGGAATGCAAAACTCAGGCTTAGGTGTTGCGCTCGCAGCAGTACATTTTGCTGCTTCTCCGATTACAGCTGTACCAAGCGCGATTTTCAGTCTTTGGCATAATATTTCGGGCCCGGCGCTTGCAACTTATTGGGCAAGTAAACACAAACAAGAATAACTGTATAAACAACATACATGACAAAAGAAGGCCAAACGAATAGTTTGGCCTTTTTATTTAAAGCATATTTTAGGGGAGCTAAAGCTAGAACTGGTATGTCTTTTGCTTTGAATTGATGCACTAAAAATAACGTGAATATGAGTATAAATCGTAAAGAAAAATAAGGCATTTCCTTGATGAACCAGATTTTTAAATTATTTATTCCCATGCTCTCAAGCAATTTAATTCTAGTTTTAAGTGGATTGGTTGATATTGCTTATGTAGGGCATTTTAGTAACGATCATGTAGCAGCATTATCTGTGACCTTATCTTTATATACAGTGGTTTATGTCATTGGTATGGGGATTCTGCAAGGTGTGATGCTCAAGCTTTCAGAAGCTTATGGTTCCCATGACATACCACGCATTCGTAAAATTTTTATTCAAGGCATCTGGCTGATGTTATGTTCGGCATTGCTGAGTATTGGCTTGCTTTACTTGTTCCGTGATTTACCAAAATTATTTGGTGCATCTGAACATGTTGTTTCAATTACTAAAAACTGTATTTGGGCTTTGGTATTTATTTTACCTGCCCATTTACTGATGCGCTTATTTACAGCTTTGTCTCAGGTCACTGAAAATGCGCATAAGGTTTTAGTATCAGATAGCATTTTCTTCATTCTTAAAATTATTTTGTCCTATCTTTTGATTTATGGTGTCGCTTTATTTTCAATTCCACCACTCGGTGCGATAGGGGCTTTGTTAGCCACCCTTATTGTACGGTGGTTTATGCTGGCTATTTATTACCTGTTTTTCCTAGAGAAAGGATACATCTTTATTGAACAACCAGAGCAGTCAGTTGAAGATAGCCGCCAAAGTCTGCGTATGATTTTAAAAATAGGGATACCGACAGCAATCATGGCGTTGATGGACGTCGTTGCATTTTGTTCGGTTGCTATTCTGATTTTACCTTTTGGGAGTGTGGTGTCTGCAGCCCATCAAATTGTCGCGAGTACTGGCGGCTTCATGTTTATTTTTCCTTCGTCCATTGCCTCGGCTTATAGCATTTTGGTGTCACGATCTATGGGCAGCGGGAACATGGAAGAAGCAAACAAAATTGCCAGACAAAGTATATGGGTGATTATGGCAGTGAGTGGCAGTTTGTCCCTGTGTTTATGGTTGGAACGGGATTTAATTGTCACGTTCTATTCAGACGATTTGGCCGTGCAGATTTTGGCTGCATCGTTGTTGTTGATTGTGTGTCTGTCTCACTTTCTAGATGGCTTAATGACGTTATTGACCTCTTTGTTGCGCTGTTGGGATGTGTCGATTTTACCAATGCTGATTTTCTTGGTCGTGGTGTTATGTTTCGGATTAGGCGGTGGTTGGTGGATGGCCTATAAAGGACTGCATTGGCAGGATATCTCGATTTCTGCGATGGGAATTTATGGCTTCTGGTGGATGGCTGCCATAAGTTATTTAGTGGCTTGTCTAATGAGTGCCATCTGTTTCCATTTTAGAAAACAATTAAGAGGATTTTGATTGAGCAGACAATGATTAAAGAGGATGTTCTACTAACCAATCTTCAATCTCATTTTCAGAAATTACTTCAAAGCCATGGCGCTGCAAAAGCGCCGTGGTGATTCCAACTCCCGTAATTTTCTCACCTTGAAAAGTACCGTTATAAATTTTTTGGCTACCACAAGATGGGCTATTCTCTTTTAAAACCACACAAGTCGCTTTTATTTGCTGCGCAACTTCTAGGGTGCGGTAAGCACCTTTTAAATATAACTCTGTCACATCTAAACCAGATGAATCAGTAATTTTTGCTTTGCCATCAAGCACATCTTGACCTGTTCCGTCCACAATTTCTGCGGGTAAACGGGGAGTGGTAAAACCACCTAATAGCTCTGGGCATAATGCTTGGGCTTTTTTATTGATTAATAGTTGCTTAAGTCGGGTATTTGGACAGGATTTACCATCATATCGAACAGGTTCACCAATTAAACATGCGCTGACTAAAAGCATAGTTTTTCAAACTCAAAGCAAGAGAGATTTTTGAAGATAAGGATCATAAACAGAATATCGAATATGACAATTGATTTTAAAAACAGGCAAATTAAAAGATTACTAAAATTATGCAATTCATAATTAAGTTATGTATTGCATAATTTAATTGTTTTTAGTAGCATCTAATTCAAGGTAAATGGCCATTGGAGATCCAACAAGGATGTTGGTCTCCATAAATCTATAAATGATTTTTAGGAAAAGACGATTTTTAAGGGTTTATTGAAAAATCTCAATCGTACTTTTAGATAACAAAGGACAGTGTGTATGGAAAACAAACACCACATGGAACGGAAATTAATCATTAAAGGCTTTACGCTCATCATATCTTCGTTTTAATGACTCGTTTTTTTCTCATAGGATGCGTTGGGTTAAGCCAATTTGACGGTTCAAGTCTTCACCCAATAGCAACGTATTCTATAGAGAAAGGAGCTGAGTTCATCAGCAATAGAGATAAACGGAACAGGTAATCACCAGAGGGAAACTAGATGGATATTTTAGAGAACCCATTAGAATTATGCGGTTTTGCATTTATTGAGTTTGTTTCAAAAGAAAATGAATTAGATCCAGTTTTTGAGACAATCGGCTTTTCAAAAGTAGCCAAGCATAAATCGAAAGAAGCGTACTTATGGCGTCAAGGAAATATCAATATTATCCTGAATTATCAGCCAGAATCTTATGCTTCATTCTTCTTTAATGAACATGGTCCATCTGCTTGTGCGATGGGTTTTAAAACACGTGATGCAGCAAAAGCTTTCCAAAAAGCAGTAGAACTTGGTGCTGAACCAATGTATTCAAAAGTTGGGCCAATGGAGCTCAACATCCCGGCAATCAAAGGTATTGGTGGTATGCCAATCTTTTTAGTTGACCGTGATATTTATGAAAATGACTTTGTTTTCTTTGATGATGCCGAGAAACGTCCAGTAGGGGCAGGCTTAAATGAGATTGACCACTTAACTCATAACGTCTACAAAGGCCGTATGGAGTATTGGGCAAACTTCTATGAAAAAATCTTTAACTTCCAAGAAATTCGCTACTTTGATATTAAAGGTGAATATACAGGTTTAACGTCTAAAGCATTAACAGCACCAGACGGTAAGATCCGTATTCCGTTAAACGAAGATTCAGACAAAGGAAACGGCCAAATTGCAGAGTTCCTATCTGACTTTAATGGCGAAGGTATTCAGCATATCGCGTTTATTTGTGATGACTTAATCTCGACTTGGGATAAGTTAAAAGGCCTTGGTCTGAAATTCATGACACCGCCGCCAAATACGTATTATGAAATGCTAGAAGATCGTTTACCTGAGCATGGTGAACCGACTGATGAATTAAAACAGCGCGGTATTTTGCTTGATGGTAATACTAAAGACGGTCAGAAAAAGCTTTTATTGCAAATTTTCTCTGAAAACATGATTGGTCCAGTTTTCTTTGAATTTATTCAACGTAAAGATGATGATGGCTTTGGTGAAGGTAACTTCAAGGCGTTATTTGAGTCGATTGAACGTGACCAGATTCGCCGTGGTGTTTTAGAAACTAAATAAATAAGCTGAGCTTTATTCCTGATCTTAAAAAAACCAAGAGTTTGATCTCTTGGTTTTTTTTTATGGCTACTGATTAGCGGCTTTTAATATATTGATTGATGAGGTTCACTTCATTTTTCAAGATTTCAATCGTTTTACTATGAGGATCGACTGGTAAAAACATTTCACTGTCTAGTGCGACAATACAAAACTCAATACTTTGATTTGAGTTAAATACAGGTAAACCCACCGCATTAATTCCTGTCAGTAAATCACCTTTCGCTGCCGACATTTGTTGCTGGCGAATGGTGTCTTTAAGCTCTGTAAATGCTTGCCAGTTTTGTGGTGCGATGTGCAGATCAAGCTCTTGATGTTTTTGCCATTCTATTTCCATTAAGGGACGAACAAAATGTTCTGGTAGATAAGAAGCAAATAGACGTCCCGCAGCAGAATTGACTAAAGGCATAATCGAGCCGACTTTAGTCACAATCGAAATAGGGTGGTTTGATTCAATCGATTGAACCACGACAGGGCCTTTTGGTGACCATTTACTAATTTGTATACCGCAACCAATTTTGTTTTGTAGGTCATAAATTAAATGCTGTACCAGCTGTAGTGTGTCGCTATGCTGGACACAGTTGAGACCTAAGCGCCATGCCTGATCACCTAAAGCATATTGCCCATCATCAAGCTGTTTTGCATATTCCATACGAATAAGGCTAACCAGATAGCGGTGAACCTTGGCAGGATGCATTTCGAGCTTGCTAGACAGATCTTTGAGAATAATAGGTTGATTGTGTTCCAAAAGGGCGTTTAGTACAGATAAACCGACTTCAAGTGATTGAACCCCCCCAGATACTTTTTCTTCAATCATTTAAATACCCTTAATAAATTTACTTCAGCTGTTAAACAGTGACGATCAAAACATAAATTGAAATTGGCGCGTTTTACATCATGCCTGAGCCTAGTGAAAAATAGAAATCACCTTTTTCTATTAGCGAAATTGACATGTTTAATAACCAACAATTTTCTAAAATCACTATGCTCTTATTTATAGCGCAATTTTCTAGAAATTTAGCGGTTTTAAATAATATAAATCGGCATTGATATAGAACTGCTCTTAAAACAATTCTAATCAATGCCGATTTTTTAGTGCGCTCTTTAAAAATTAGGTTCCTAACTCTTCTTCATGCAAGAAATGAGTATGGTGCGGAGCGCGTTTGGTTTTGCTCCATTCCTCTAGCATTTCAGTTTTCATTTCTTCAGTAATTTTTGCAATTTTTTCTTCAGCATGAGCATCGTTATAAGTCAGTTCTAAACGATGGCCATTTGGGTCAAAGAAGTAAATTGAGTGGAAAATACCATGGTTAGTTACGCCTAAAACTTTCACGCCATTTTCTTCTAAATGTTGCTTGGCAGCCATCAGCGCATTTAAGTCTTCAACTTCAAAAGCAATATGTTGTACCCATTGAGGCGTATTTTCGTCTCGGCCCATTTCTGGTTGAGTTGGCAATTCAAAAAATGCCAAAACGTTGCCTTGACCAGCATCTAAGAATAAATGCATATATGGGTCAAAGGCTTTAGTTGACGGCACATGGTCTTCAGCAAAAGCTAAAATAAAGTCCATGTTGAGCATTTTTTTATACCACTCAACAGTTTCTTTCGCATCCTTACAACGATATGCAACGTGATGTATTTTTTTAATGGCAAATGTCATATTAAAACTCCTTTTTACTATTCCCAATCTGGTTGTTGTTCTGGCGCCGCGTTATAAAAGGCTGGGATAGACAAACAATGGTGATAAATCGATTCAATTTTTGGAAACGCAGATAAATCAATCTTGAAGCGTTTCGCGTTGTAAACCTGTGGAATCAGACAGCAATCAGCAATTGTTGCTTGTTGTCCAAAGCAGAATTGTCCATTTGAATCTTGAAGTAGCTGTTCGAGATTTTGAAAGCCTTCAATAATCCAGTGCTGATACCAATAATTTTTCTGCTCATCTGAAACATTTAAGTCATTTTTTAAATATTTCAGTACGCGTAAGTTGTTTAACGGGTGAATATCGCAAGCGATTGCTTGGGAAAAAGCACGGATTTTGGCTCTCTCTTGCACATCACTTGGAAGTAATTTGGTTTCTAGATATTGCTCATCCAGATATTCCAAAATACTTAACGATTGAGACAAGGTTAAATCGCCGTCAATTAAAGTCGGAACTAGAGCACTACGGTTTAACTTTAAATAGTCTTCGCTTTGCTGTTCGTTTTTTACCAGATGAACTGGAACAGTCTCATAAGCTAATCCTTTAATGTTTAGACCAATCCGTACTCTGTAGGCTGCAGAGCTACGAAAGTAACTATACAGCTTCATAGTCAGGCTCCGAAGTTTCTGCAAAATCGAAATTTAATGCAGGAAGGACTGTATTTCGAACTTCACCGAAGCCAATGCGAATACTATTTTTCTCACAGTGACCTTTCATAATGAGTGTATCGCCGTCTTGCAAGAAACCACGAGTTTCACCATTGGCAAGTGTTAAAGGCTTGGTGGTGTTCCATGTAAGCTCAAGCAAGCTGCCATACGAATCTGGTGTAGAACCTGAAATAGTACCTGAACCCATTAAATCACCAACCTGAACGTTACAGCCGCCAATGGTGTGGTGAGTGAGCTGCTGAGCCATAGACCAGTACATATATTTGAAATTAGTTTGGCAAATCACGTCAGCTTGTGCCGATTTCGGGCTTTGAATTTCAACACTCAAATTAATGTCATAACTATTCGCGATATTTTCTTGTAAATACGTTAAAGGTTTAGGCTCTTGTTTTGGGCCTTCCACTTTAAATGGCTCAAGTGCTTCAAGTGTGACTACCCAAGGTGAGATGGCACTAGCAAATGATTTTGAATTGAAAGGGCCTAAAGGCACATATTCCCATTGCTGGATATCGCGTGCTGACCAGTCATTGAGTAATACCATTCCAAAAATATGATCCCAAGCATTTTCAATAGAGATCGGCTGGCCAAGCTCTGTTGGTTTACCAATAACAAATGCTGTTTCAAGTTCGAAATCGAGTTTACGCGTAGCTGAGAAAACTGGGCGCTCTTCATTTGGAAGTTTAATTTGACCAGATGGACGCACGACTTGAGTGCCACTGACGACAACAGAGCTAGCACGGCCGTTATAACCAACAGGCAATTCAGTCCAGTTTGGCAGTAAAGCATTTTTAGGGTCGCGGAACATACAGCCTACATTGGTGGCATGTTCTTTAGAAGAATAGAAATCGGTATAACCAGATACTTGAAGTGGTAAATGCAAAGTAACGCTGTCTTGCTTAACCAAAACTTCCTGACGCAATGCTTCATTTTCTTGAAGCGTTAAATTTTCAACCGAGAGAAGAGACTGTAGTGTCTTACGAACTTTTGACCAGTTGGCTTTTCCAGACTCGATAAATTTATTCAGAGTAGGCTGGTTAAAGTATGTGTCTTGTTCTGAAAGTTTTAAAAGACCATGCTTTTCAAGAGCAGCGAGATCAATCACCCAATCACCAATAGCTACACCAACTTGACGCTCACTTTCGTTAGCTCTGCTAAAAACACCGTAAGGCAAATTATGAATAGTGAAATCTGATTGAGGTGAAACTTCAATAAAAGAGTTTAGTTTTTGTTCCATTTTCGCTTCCTTGTCTTTATCTCGGGTCTTATACAAATAAAAGTTCGGTCTAGGACTGAGCTACTCAATAAGTTTTAACCTTTGCTTAGATCATCTTTTGTCTTATGAGTTTGATATAGACCGAGCACAACCAATGGCTTCATGTCTCTATAATACTGAATTCATAAAATTACGCAATACATAATTTAATTACACATTTCATAATAATTGTCATTTCTTGTATTTTCTGTTTTCATTCGCGGTCATGAGAAAAGTTACGCAATTATTTTTTCATGAATCTCTATGAAAGTTTGATCAATTTATGATATACGTAATTTATTGGAAAAAAATTACGTGACACGGATGAGAATAATCATATGTCAGCACAAGAGCAAGGAAACCTGAAACATGGTTTGAGTAATCGGCACATCCAGCTTATTGCATTGGGTGGGGCGATTGGCACAGGGCTTTTTCTTGGTATATCACAATCGATTAAATTAGCAGGTCCATCGGTCATCCTCGGTTATGCCATTGCAGGATTTATTGCTTTTTTAATGATGCGTCAGCTTGGTGAAATGGTGGTAGAAGAGCCAGTTAGTGGATCTTTTAGTCATTTTGCCTACAAATATTGGGGACCATTTGCAGGGTTCATGTCAGGATGGAACTATTGGGTACTCAATGTACTCGTCTGTATGGCAGAACTAAGCGCAATTGGTCTTTACATTCAATATTGGTGGCCGCAAATCCCGACGTGGGCATCTGCTTTAGCCTTCTTTGTCTTAATTAATGGCATTAATTTGCTACACGTTAAGTTTTTTGGCGAAATGGAATTTTGGTTTTCTATTGTCAAAATCTTAGCGATTCTTGCAATGATTGGCTTTGGTTCATATCTACTTGCAACAGGCACAGCAGGTCCACAGGCAAGCATTTCAAACCTCTGGGCACTTGGCGGTTTCTTCCCGTTTGGTGTTGAAGGCTTAGTCATGGCAATGGCAGTCATTATTTTTGCTTTCGGTGGTATTGAGCTTTTCGGTATTACTGCAGCTGAAGCACGTGACCCTGATAAAACTTTACCTAAAGCTGTGAATCAAATTATTTACCGTATTTTGATTTTCTATATTGCGACGCTTTTTGTTTTATTCTCGCTGTTCCCATGGAACCAAATGGCACAAGGCGGAAGCCCGTTTGTGATGGTATTTGCTTCTTTAGATAGCCAAGGAATTGCAACGTTATTAAACTTTGTGATTTTGACTGCTGCTGTTTCAGTTTATAACGGGACAAGTTATTGCAGTAGCCGTATGTTGTTAGGCCTTGCGCAACAAGGAAATGCACCAAAAGTATTTGCACGTATTAATAAACGCGGTATTCCAACCAATGCAGTGATCCTTTCTGCGGCAGTCACTATTTTATGTGTACTGTTAAATTATATTTTCCCTGAAAAAGCATTTGGTTTACTCATGATGCTGGTGGTTGCAGCGATTGTAATTAACTGGGTTGTAATTTCATGGACGCATTTAAAATTCCGCAAATATATGCAGCGCCAAGGGCAAACAACGAAGTTCCCAAGCTTTATGTATCCGTTTAGCAACTATCTATGCATACTGTTTATGCTGGGTATTTTGGTCGTGATGTCTTTAACACCAGATATGCGTGTTGCGGTCATGATGATTCCTGGCTGGATCTTGTGTTTGATGGTGGCTTACCAATTTAAACGCCGAAAATTAAAAGCTGAGCAGTCTGTACCTGCCTTAGAAGCAGATATTTAATAAATTATTGAGTTGTATCTAAAAAGGACGTCTGACAGGCGTCCTTTTTTTATTTTTAAAATTTAGCAACAGAAATTAAAGGATTTTATTATTGTTATAATATAACATTTCATTAATTTAATGATGAGCAATTTTCCCATTTTTGGTGAAGATAGAGCATATTTATGAAGCGTTATTTCGGTTTAATTTTCTTATCTCTCACAGCATGTAGCATTCAAACACCCAAGCCAACAACCCCTCTGCATACCCAAACACCTTTACCTCAACCTACAAAACCAGTGGTCAAAATAAAGTCTCAACCCGAGGCGTATGTTGCGTGGTTAGCTTCAGCAGACCATCGACAGGCTGTACAAGCTTACAAGCAATTTCTTAAGCAAAAAGGGCTTGCCAATTTAGTTCCAGACCATGAATTATTAAGCTCAGCTCGCGATTGGCAAAAATGTGGAGTTGAGCCTTACGCGGTGCCACCACGGGAGATTTGGTCCAATATTGTTCCGACGCTTAGCATTTTAAAAGCGTTAGTTGAGGATGGCGTAATTAATGATTTTGAAGTGACTTCGGTCTACCGGGCGTTGTCTCTAAACCGCTGTGCAGGTGGTGCTGATGCTTCTCGACATGTCTTTAATGCAGCGCTTGATTTTAGAATTGGGCCAGAACAGCCCAGCGACTTAGACCAGTTCAATATTCAGCAAACTAAAACCAAACTTTGTCAGTTCTGGGCGACAAAAGGTCAAGCGCTTAAGATGGGACTAGGTGTTTATGCTTCAGGACAAATTCATATTGATAGCCAAGGATTCCGTGCATGGGGGCCTGACCATCACTATAGAACCTCAATTTGTCAGGGACTATAAAAGCAATTTTTTCAACGACTAAGTAAATTGATTTAAATAAAAGCGGAATAAAAACTTGATCAATAGTTATGTTATAACATAACATTATTGTGGTTTAGAAATAGATTACGCCTGTGATCTGGCCATACCTAGATGGCCAGCCATGATCAGTTTAAATATTATTCGAAGAGATCAAGCCATGCGCACTGCAATCGCCAACTCATTTGCCAAGCTTCCCGTCACTGTTTTATCAGGCTTTTTAGGTGCAGGAAAAACCACATTACTCAACCATATTTTAAATAATCGTGAAGGCCGCCGTATTGCCGTGATTGTCAATGATATGTCTGAGGTGAATATTGATGCTGCATTAGTACGTGAAGGTGGGGCAGAGCTTTCAAGAACGGATGAAAAGCTGGTTGAAATGAGTAATGGCTGTATCTGTTGTACGCTACGAGAAGATTTATTGGTTGAGGTGAGACGTTTAGCCGACGAAGGGCGCTTTGACCAATTGGTGATTGAGTCAACTGGCATTTCTGAACCGCTGCCTGTGGCAGAAACCTTTACCTTTGAAGATGAAGATGGAAACTCACTCAATGAGTTCGCTCGACTCGACACCATGGTCACGGTAGTCGATGCTTTTAACTTCTTTAAAGATTACAGTTCAGTTGACTCACTGCAACAACGTGGCGAATCATTAGGTGAGCAAGATGAAAGAACTGTAGTCGATCTTCTCATTGATCAAATCGAGTTTTGTGATGTGATTGTGCTGAATAAAATTGATTTGATTGACCAAGCTCAGCAAGACCAGCTTATCGCCATTTTAAAAACATTAAACCCGCGTGCCCGAATTGAAATTGCTCAATTTGGAAAGATTGCCTTAGATAAAATTTTAAATACGCAATTATTCGATTTTGATGAAGCCGCACAAGCACCGGGCTGGTTAAAAGAGTTACGCGGCGAGCATACGCCAGAGACTGAAGAGTATGGAATCAGCAGCTTTGTTTACCGCGCTCGCCGACCTTTCCATCCAGAGCGTTTTTATGATTTGGTTCAGGCTGAATGGCCGGGAGTCGTGCGTTCTAAAGGCTTTTTCTGGTTGGCTGCTGAACCGACATTGGCTTATTCATGGTCACAAGCGGGAGCAATGGCTCGACATGGCTTGGCAGGTTATTGGTGGGCCGCCGTTGCAGAAGAAGACTGGCCGAGTGACCTAGCCAGCATTGAACAAATTAAGAAAAACTGGGATGCCCGCACAGGTGATGCGCGTCAGGAACTGGTTTTAATTGGTATGCAAATGGATGAGCAAGCGTTAATACAGCGCTTAGATCGTTGCTTGTTAAGCGATGAAGAAATGGCTTTAGGGCCACAAGTTTGGCAGAGCTGGTCTAACCCTTTTAAACAAGAAGATGAAACCATGTTGATCGCTTAATTAAATAAGCCCCTATTTTAAAGGGGCTTATTTTTATGATTTGTCTTTAATAAAAACCTTTCGAATGTAGCTGTTAAGCGGTGTGGAATAATATTTTTCAATCGCTGCGCTGATGATAAAAGTCAGAACCAAATAGCCAATTAAAAGCATAATTTTGATGCTAGAGTCGGTTTGAGCAGGAATAAACGCAACTTTCATAAGGCCCAATACAACCAGATGAAACAAATAAGTTTCGTAACTTCTTTGCCCTAACCAGACCATCACTTTGGTAAATAAGTTATGCGCTTGCGTTTCGGAAGGATGCTGAAAACACAAAATAAGTAAGCCTGTAGCAAAAGCAAATAAGCTGATACCCCATGTACTGACTTCTTTAATTGGTGCATATAAATATAGAGCGGTCATACTCAAAATAATCAACCATGAAAGAGGTTTTTTATAGGACCAATTTGGCTGATATTTATGAGAAAAAATGGCAGTTAAACAGCCCACCGCTATACCATCAAAACTTGAAAAATAATGATATAAATAAGCGCCGCTTTCTTCTCCAAAATGCAGAGATCTAAAATAAGGCCCATATAAAATGACTCCAATTAGCACAGCAATAAAGACCTTATTACTGCGCGTGAGTAGACACAATAATGGAAAAACAAAATAAAAAACTTCTTCCACAGAGAGCGACCACAGCACTCCCAAAGCGTAGTTTACCCAACCGAATTTAATAATCAGGATATTCATCCAGAAGGTTAAAGCTGCAAATATGGTTAAAGGATAAGAGACTTCAATGCCATTCGGTGCTTGGTTCATAAAGGGTTTTAAGTCAAATGAACCGAGTATGCTTACACCTAAAATGAGTAATACCAGACACGGTAAAATACGCGCTGCCCGTCGGATATAAAAATGCTTGAGGTTAATTGCAGAAAATTGTTTGTCTCGTTTTAAAGTGTGATGGGTAATTAAAAAACCCGAAATCACAAAAAACATGGTGACGCCATAATTTCCATTTCTTGCGATGACTGTGCTAAATGCTTCACCTAAAAAATCAAAACCTAACCATGTATCTTTAAGTTTATAGGGAATATTAAAATGATGTAAAAGAACCAAAAGGATAGAGATTCCTCGAAGAATATCTATTTTATAATTACGCATTCGATGTGCTTCCAGTTTTATTAATATACTGTGTGGCAGAAGAATACTATCGATCAGTTATTTTAAATAAAAGTTTTAAGCATCATTTCGTAAACCCGAAAAAATGATATTTTTGTTTTCTTGGATGGGGCACTGGCTTAGCAGAAATAACTATTAAATAAATATTGATAAAATCCTAATATATTTGAATTTCTCTACATAAAACTTTAAATTAGCTCTTATCGAGCTATGTTTATTTTTTAAACTTTTTAAAATCTATTTGATTCATAAATTAACATGTTGTATGTGGTTGTATATACATAGCATGTCAACTAAAATACCTTTTTGCCTGCCGCCTTTTTGAGTATTTGTTATGCCCAGAACATCAAAACAAGAACATACTGAGCTTTCGATTGAAGCTGATAGTCCAGTTCCTTTATATCAACGCGTAAAACAACTGATTTCACAAAAGATTTATGAAGGCTCGTGGGCTGTAAATAAAAAAATTCCTTCGGAAAGTGAACTCGTTAATCAACTCGGCTGTAGCCGTATGACGGTAAACCGTGCGCTTCGTGAATTAACGACTGAGGGTTTACTCGTTCGTATTCAGGGCGTTGGCTCATTCGTTGCTGAAGGGCAAGGCCGAACTGCACTTTTTCAAATTAATAATATTGCCGATGAGATTATTGCACGAAACCATAAGCACCACGCTGAAGTTTTAGTCTTAGAACAAATTTATGCAAATGCAGAGCAAAGCGTGTTAATGCAGACTCGTGAAGGGCAAAGATTATTTCATTCGATTATTGTGCATTATGAAAATGATGTACCTGTTCAGGTCGAAGATCGTTTGGTTGATGCAGCACTGATACCAGATTATCTACAACAAGATTTTAAAACCATTACCCCAAATGCTTACCTCATGGCAAAAGCTCCCGTGACAGAAGGCGAGCACATTGTCGAGGCCGTTTTAGCATCTGCTCAAGAGTGCAAGTGGTTGAAGATTACTAAAGCTGAACCGTGTTTACTCATCCGCCGTCGCACATGGTCAAATAAACAACTCATTTCAAGTGCGCGTTTGATCTATCCGGGTAGTCGCTATTATCTCGAAGGGAAATTTAACCCATGATTGAATTGATCAGGGCCGATCAATATACAAAAATGCTTTGGAAAAATGGTGCAGGTTTTACTTTAGAAATTGCCAGAAGCCAAGGTGAGGCTGATTTCGATTGGCGCATTTCGATGGCGGATGTGACCACTTCTGGGCCATTTTCGCTATTTCCCAATAAGCAGCGCATTATTAGCGTACTCGATGGACAGGGTATGGTATTGCATGTCGATGATCTTCCTGCCAAAACGCTGAACCAAGGTGATATTTTTGCTTTCCATGGCGAGAGTCAGGTCCAAAGTGAACTGTTCGACGGTGCAATTCGAGATTTAAATTTAATTTATGATCCTGCAAAGTTTCGTGCTCGTTTTCAGTGGTTGAATGATGCAGCGGAGCAGGCATTTATCAGTTCGGCAGACCTGATTTTCATTTTTAATCAGGGTAGTGAAACGGAAGTGAACGTTGATGATCATTCCGTTCAGCTTGCTGCTCAAGAAACACTAAAAATTGAGAAAAACGCTGGCTTGACATCGATTAGTTTTCCCAAAAAACAACTCAAAAGCTGCTATGTCATGGAGCTAATTCAACGATAAAACTTAAGTAATTTGCTTATTCAAAAGCACATGTCTCGTGAAAAGATATGTGCTTTTTTTATGCTTGATATAAAAATAAATTAATTTAATTCATAAGCTTATTCAATTTTATTAAAAAAATATCAGTCACCCTCTTCACGCCGAAAAATATTTGTGTAGTATATGGATGTATATACAAGTTAATACATTACTATACAAATGCAGAAACAAGTGATGTTCTGCTGATGTAAGCTCAAAGGAAGGAGTCCGCCTGTGACAACAATGACAACAAAATTTCGTGATGTAGAAATTCGTGCGCCACGCGGCACTGAATTGACGGCTAAAAGTTGGTTAACTGAAGCTCCATTACGTATGTTGATGAATAACCTTGATCCGGACGTTGCAGAAAACCCGAAAGAGTTGGTTGTATACGGTGGTATTGGCCGTGCAGCACGAAACTGGGAATGTTTCGACAAAATTGTAGATACTTTAAAAAATCTTGAAACTGATGAAACGTTATTAGTTCAATCAGGTAAGCCAGTAGGTGTATTTAAAACTCATAAAGATGCTCCACGCGTTTTAATTGCAAACTCAAACCTTGTACCGCACTGGGCAAACTGGGAACACTTCAACGAGTTAGACGCAAAAGCTTTGGCGATGTATGGTCAAATGACAGCAGGTTCGTGGATCTACATTGGTAGCCAAGGTATTGTACAAGGTACTTACGAAACTTTCGTTGAGGCAGGTCGCCAACACTACAACGGTGACTTAAAAGGCCGTTGGGTTCTTACTGCTGGTTTAGGCGGTATGGGTGGTGCTCAGCCTTTAGCTGCAACACTTGCAGGTGCGTGTTCTTTAAACATTGAATGCCAACAAGCAAGTATCGATTTCCGTTTACGTACGCGTTATGTAGATGAACAAGCGGCTGACTTAGACGATGCTTTAGCACGTATTGACCGCTATACAAAAGAAGGTAAAGCAATTTCAATTGCGCTTCATGGTAACGCTGCTGAAATTTTACCTGAGCTTGTACGCCGTGGTGTACGTCCAGATATGGTGACTGACCAAACAAGTGCACACGATCCCCTTAATGGCTACTTACCAGTAGGCTGGACTTGGGATGAATACCGTGCACGTGCGAAAACCGAACCAGAAGCTGTTGTAAAAGCTGCAAAACAGTCGATGGCGAAGCACGTACAAGCGATGCTTGATTTCCAAAAAATGGGTGTTCCAACATTTGACTATGGCAACAACATCCGTCAAATGGCGAAAGAAGAAGGTGTAGCAAACGCTTTTGATTTCCCAGGTTTCGTACCTGCTTATATCCGTCCATTGTTCTGCCGTGGTATTGGTCCATTCCGTTGGGCTGCGCTTTCTGGTGACCCAGAAGACATTTATAAAACAGATGCCAAAGTTAAAGAATTAATTCCTGATGATGAACATTTACATCACTGGTTAGACATGGCTCGCGAACGTATTAGCTTCCAAGGCTTACCAGCGCGTATTTGCTGGGTTGGTTTAGGCTTACGTGCAAAACTTGGTTTGGCATTTAACGAAATGGTTCGTAGCGGTGAATTGTCTGCACCAGTTGTGATTGGTCGTGACCATTTAGACTCAGGTTCAGTTGCAAGTCCAAACCGTGAAACTGAAGCAATGCAAGACGGCTCAGATGCAGTATCAGACTGGCCTTTATTAAATGCGTTGCTCAATACAGCAGGCGGCGCAACTTGGGTGTCTTTACATCACGGTGGTGGTGTAGGTATGGGCTTCTCTCAACACTCAGGCGTTGTGATTGTGTGTGATGGTACAGATGAAGCTGCTGCACGTATTGCTCGCGTACTGACCAATGACCCTGCAACAGGTGTTATGCGTCATGCCGATGCAGGTTATGAAATTGCGATTAACTGTGCCAAAGAGCAAGGCTTACACTTGCCAATGATCACGCAATAAAAATACATGGAAGAACTAGCGGTGCTTTTTGCAATTGTGAAAAGCACCGTCTCAGCAGAATATAGTGCAAAAAATTAGGAAGCCAACATGGAATTATTGATCCAACCGGGAAAACTGACCTTAGCCGATTTACGTCAAGCGTACCTCAACCCGATCAAAGTTAAATTAGATAAAAGTGCTTCATCTGCAATTAATGCAAGCGTGGCTTGCGTTGAGAAAATTGTAAATGAAGGACGTACAGCTTACGGTATTAATACAGGCTTTGGCTTACTTGCTTCAACCAAAATTGCTCCTGAAGATTTAGAAAAGTTACAACGTTCATTAGTTCTTTCACATGCCGCAGGTGTTGGTGAAGCACTTGATGATGCAATGGTTCGTTTAATTATTCTATTGAAAGCAAATAGCTTGGCGCGTGGTTTCTCTGGTATTCGTCGTAAAGTGATTGATGCTTTGTTGGCTTTAATTAATGCCGAAGTTTACCCACACATTCCACTGAAAGGTTCAGTAGGGGCTTCAGGTGACTTGGCACCACTTGCACACATGTCTTTAGTGTTACTTGGTGAAGGTAAGGCGCGTTATAAAGGTGAATGGTTACCAGCAGTTGAAGCTTTAAAAGTTGCAGGCTTAGAACCTATTTCTTTAGCAGCTAAAGAAGGTTTAGCACTTTTAAATGGTACACAAGTTTCGACCGCTTATGCTTTACGCGGCTTATTTGAAGCGGAAGATTTATTTGCAGCTGCAACAGTTTGTGGTGGCTTAAGCGTTGAAGCAATGCTGGGTTCTCGTGCACCATTTGATGCTCGTATTCATGAAGTACGTGGTCAACGTGGTCAAATTGATGTAGCTGCGGCTTATCGTGATCTCTTAACAGACTCGAGTGAAATTGCACATTCACACGAAGACTGTAGCAAAGTTCAAGACCCATACTCTTTACGTTGCCAACCACAGGTGATGGGTGCATGTTTAACCCAAATCCGTCAGGCTGCTGAAGTACTAGAAATTGAAGCAAATGCTGTATCTGATAACCCGCTTGTGTTTGCTGAACAAGGTGACGTGATTTCTGGTGGTAACTTCCATGCAGAACCTGTAGCAATGGCGGCCGATAATTTAGCATTGGCAATTGCAGAAATTGGTTCACTGTCTGAACGTCGTATTTCAATGATGATGGACCGTCACATGTCACAACTTCCACCGTTCTTGGTGGCAAATGGTGGTGTTAACTCGGGCTTTATGATTGCTCAAGTTACCGCTGCTGCTCTTGCAAGTGACAACAAAGCGCTTGCACATCCAGCAAGTGTTGATAGCTTACCGACTTCAGCGAATCAGGAAGACCATGTATCAATGGCTCCGAATGCTGGTAAACGTCTTTGGTATATGGCTGACAACGTCCGTGGCATTTTAGCTGTTGAATGGTTAGGCGCTTGTCAGGGTCTAGACTTCCGTGAAGGCCTAAAAAGCTCGCCTAAACTTGAACAAGCTCGTAAAATCTTGCGCGCTCAAGTGCCTTACTACAGTGAAGACCGTTTCTTTGCTCCTGATATTGAGCAAGCAAGTGAATTACTCTCAAGCGGCTGCTTAAACGAGTTAATTATTCCAAAACTACTCCCTAGTTTATCTGAAGTGTGATTGATAAAACGGTCACATGGAGTGGCCGAATCTAACTAAATATCCTCAAGGATTGGAGATTATAATGTCACAAAACTCCACACTACAGCGGGGTTTAAACACCCGCCATATTCGTTTCTTGGCATTGGGCTCAGCAATTGGAACTGGGCTTTTCTATGGTTCGGCAACTGCCATTAAAATGGCAGGGCCTTCAGTATTACTTGCGTATATCGTTGCAGGGATTGCAATTTATATCGTTATGCGCGCATTGGGTGAAATGGCTGTCCAAAACCCTGTCTCTGGTTCATTTAGCCACTATGCTTCACAGTACATTGGTCCGCTGGCTGGATTTACGACAGGATGGACTTATGTTTTTGAAATGATCATTGTGGCGTTGGCTGATGTCACTGCTTTTGGTATTTACATGGGGTTCTGGTATCCCGATGTACCACGGTGGATCTGGATTTTATCCCTGATTATGTTCTTGGGTGCAATTAACCTCATTCACGTTAAAGTCTTTGGCGAACTCGAGTTTTGGCTTTCTATTGTCAAGGTGAGCGCCATTGTTGCCATGATTTTAGGTGGAATCGGTTTAATGTTCTACGGCTTCCATGCTGACCATAGCAGTGTGGTACCGGGTATTCAAAACTTATGGATTTATGATGGCTTTATGCCGCATGGGATTGCAGGCTTAGTTGCATGTTTATCTGTGGTTGTATTTGCTTTCGGTGGTATCGAAATTATTGGTATTACAGCAGGTGAATCACAAGATCCGAAAACCACCTTACCTAAAGCAATTAATGCAGTTCCAGTACGTATTTTACTTTTCTATGTGTTGACCATTTTTGTACTGATGTCGATTTTCCCATGGAATCAAATTGGTAGCCAAGGTAGTCCATTTGTACAGATTTTTGAGAATTTGGGTATTCAATCAGCAGCTACAATTTTAAATATTGTCGTGATTACTGCTGCTGTTTCAGCGATTAATAGTGATGTATTTGGTGCTGGTCGTATGCTTTATGGCATGGCAAACCGTGGTCAAGCGCCTCGAGTTTTCCAGAAATTATCACGTAATGGTGTGCCATGGATGACTGTAGTGGTTATGGCTGGCGTGCTATTAATTGGTGTAGTGCTGAACTACCTGATTCCTGAAAATGTATTCATGATCATTGCCTCAATTGCAACTTTCGCAACCGTTTGGGTGTGGCTCATGATCTTGCTTTCGCAAGTTGCGATGCGCCGTAAGTTGTCTACTGCTGAAATTAAGGCATTGGATTTCCCTGTTATTGGTTGGCCGTATGCTCCTGCGTTTGCAATTGGTTTTATGGTGTTCATTTTAGTCATGATGGGTTATTTCCCAGATTCACGCCCTGCAATTTATGTGGGAATCACATGGCTTGTTCTGTTAATGATCGCTTATCGCATTTGGGTCAAACCTCAGCAAAATTCGGGAAAGCAAAATAATTCAATTCCGCAAAACATCGAGATAGAAAGCTAACAAGTCAACTGCCCAATGGTTTAACTATTGGGCAGTTTTGAGGAAAGGCGAATGAAAAAACTTTGGCAAAATTGCCACATTGCGACCATGCAAAATGGGCAATATTCCTATATTGAAGATGCAGCAATAGTCACAGAAGGGCATCTGATTCACTGGATTGGAAAACAACAAGAACTTCCTGCCGACACTTATTCCAAAACAGTTGACTTAAATGGCGCTTGGGTAACCCCGGGGCTCATCGACTGTCATACGCATAGCGTATTTGGTGGCAACCGTAGTGTTGAGTTTGAAAAGCGCTTACAAGGTGTGAGCTATGCTGAAATTGCAGCAAGCGGTGGCGGTATTGCCAGTACAGTACGTGCAACACGTGAAGCAAGCGAAGAACAATTACTGAAATCAGCCCTAAAACGTATTCGCTGTATGCAACAAGACGGTGTAACCACTATCGAGATTAAGTCTGGTTACGGACTCAATTACGAAAATGAACGCAAGATGCTGCGTGTGATCCGTCAAATTGGTGAAGCTTTACCGATGACGGTTAAAAGCACATGCTTGGCTGCTCATGCTTTACCGCCAGAATACAAAGATCAAAGCGATGCTTATATCGAGCATATTTGTACAGAAATGCTACCTAAACTGCATGCTGAAGGTTTAGTCGATGCAGTTGATGCGTTCTGCGAGCATTTGGCATTTTCACCTGCTCAGGTCGAACGTGTTTTTAAAACAGCACAGTCTTTAAATTTACCCGTTAAGCTGCATGCTGAGCAGCTCTCATCGCTAGGTGGCTCAAGCTTGGCAGCACGTTATCATGCTTTATCGGCTGACCATTTAGAGTACATGACTGAAGATGATGTTAAAGCCATGGCAGAGTCGGGCACGGTTGCAGTGTTATTACCAGGTGCCTTTTATTTATTGCGTGAAACACAATACCCACCGATTGAAAGCCTTATTAAACACGGCGTGCGTATTGCGCTGTCGAGTGATTTAAATCCGGGTACATCTCCAGCACTTTCTTTACGTTTAATGCTGAATATGGGCAGTACGCTATTCCGTCTTACGCCTGAGCAAGCATTAGTGGGTGTCACCATTCATGCTGCACAAGCGCTCGGTTTAGAGCACACACACGGCAGTTTAGAGCAGGGTAAAGTCGCTGACTTTGTGGCTTGGGATATTGAGCATCCATCTGAAATTGTTTACTGGCTTGGCGGCGATTTGCCTAAGCGAGTCGTTCAGCATGGAAAAGAAGTTATTTTTTAAACGGTGGCATATGAATCACACATTTAAATGGCAAGGCCGCCATGATGGCGAAGGTGAAGCACACCAACGTATTCATCATATTATGAATAAAACCCAACATGCCGAATTTGCCCTGATTGGTTTTAGTTCTGATGAAGGTGTGAAGCGTAACAAAGGCCGAGTTGGCGCTGCCGATGCACCAGATGCAATCCGTACTCAACTTGCTAACTTACCTATTCATCGCCCAGTCAGTATTGTCGATTTGGGTACGGTGACCTGCGAATCTGAGAATTTAGAGCAAGCACAAGCTGAGTTAGCTGAACAAGTCGCAAACAGCTTGCAAAATGGTTTAAAGCCGATTGTATTGGGCGGTGGACATGAAGTTGCATTTGGTAGCTTTAGTGGTCTGTTCCAATATGTACAAGCCCACGCACCAGATAAAAAAATAGGCATTATTAATTTCGACGCCCATTTTGATTTGCGTGAAGCAGAGCATGCCACCTCTGGAACACCATTTTTACAGGCAGCTCGACTTTCAGAACAGCATCAAAAACAATTTAATTATTTATGTATTGGGGTCGCCAACCATGCCAATACTAAAGTTTTGTTTGATACAGCCGATGCTCTAAATTGTTCATATTTACGTGACCATGAGGTTAATATTTTTAACCTACCAAACGTGCTTGCAGCGGTTGACGCTTTTATTGAAAAAGTAGACTGTTTGTACGTTACGATTGATTTAGATGTCTTCGCGGCTGCGGTTGCACCGGGGGTCAGTGCACCAGCTGTCAAAGGAATTGATTTAGCCACTTTTGAAGCGATTTTTAAGCATATTCAAGAGACTGGAAAAATTAAACTTTTAGATATTGCTGAATGCAATCCAAAATTTGATTTAGACAATAGAACAGCAAAACTGGCTGCGTATATTGTTTATCAATATTTGTTTTCTTGAGAAACAATTTTTAATGTAGAAATTCAAAAGTGCACTGAGATCGTTCATGTGCACTTTTTTTTAAGTTCTTGGTCTATTAAAGTCAGATGTGGAATATAGATAGCAACTATAAATAATATAATTAAAAAGAAAATTAATTTATAAAATCATTGAGTTAAAAAAATACTCGATTTTTACACCATTTTATATGCTGCTTGGCACGTAATTTGTTTTGTCTTTATTTTAACCTTTGTTAAATATTTCTGGATAATTAAATGAAAAACAGAACCTTACATTTTGCTTGTATCAGTGTTTTATTTTGGATGTCTCATTCTTCTAATGCTACAACCCCCGAAATAAATACAAATACCATCGAAAAATCACAATCTAAACCAAATAGTAATGTCTCTGTTCGGGTGAAAGTTTTAAACCAGCTTTTACAGGAACAGTGGGAATACACTTTAAAAAATAATCCTGAAACTGCAACGACTTTAGGCGATTTACGCTACAACGATCGATGGACTGAGCTTTCAAAAAATCAGATTGAGAAAGATAAAAAAACTACGCAAAATTTTTTAAAACGTTTTGAAGCGATTGATAGCACAGGGTTTTCAGCAACTGATCAATTAAATAAAGACTTAATGATTTATCAGTTGAAAGAAACACTTAAAAATTATGATTTGAAATTGTATGAGATGCCTTTTAATCAAATGTGGGGGCTACATTTACAATTTCCGGGATTTATTAGTTCGATTCCATTTGATAATACTAAGCAATATCAAGACTATATTTCTCGTTTAAAACAAATTCCTCTTATTCTTGATCAAGGGATTCAGTTAGCGAAACAAGGCCAAAAAGATGGCTTGATGCCACCCAAATATTTAATTGAAAAGGTAGCAAAGCAGATTAATAGCATTGCAGCTCCAGCAGGGGCAGACAGTGTGTTTGCTTCTCCATTAAAGCAATTTCCAAAAAATATTTCGAAAGCAGAACAAGAGCGTTTAAGCCGTGAAATACTACAGGCCATAGATCAAAATGTTCGACCTGCCTATCAAAAACTCGGGACGTTTATTCAGAAAGATTACTTACCCTATGGACGACAACACGAGGGTATATGGAGCTTGCCAAACGGTGATGAGCTCTATCGCTTTTATGTAGAAAACAATACGACAACCTCTGAAAGCCCTGAAACTATTCATCAGCTCGGACTAAAAGAAGTTGCTCGTATTGAAGCGGAAATGCTGAAAATTGCCAAAGCACAAGGTTTCAATGACTTAAAGAGTTTCCAACAATCATTAAAAACAAATCCCGCTGTTTTCCCTAAATCTCGTGAAGAAATTTTAGAGATATATCGCGGATATATTGCCCAAATGCAACCAGAGTTGCCGAAGCTGTTTGGTTTATTACCCAAAAATAAAGTCGAAGTTTTGCCTGTAGAGCAATATCGAGAAAAAGAAGCGGCAGGAGCGGAGTACCACCAAGGCACGCCTGATGGCTCGCGGCCGGGACAAGTATATGTAAATACAGGGGACTTCTCTGAACGTTCCAAAATATCAATGGAAGCAACCGCTTACCATGAGGCAATTCCTGGACACCATATGCAGATTGATATTGCCCAAAACCTGCCAAATTTGCCGATGTTCCGAAAGCAGCCTAACCACACTGCCTATATAGAAGGATGGGCACTTTATGCCGAGCAATTGGGTAAAGATGTTGGTTTCTATAAAGACCCACTTTCAGACTATGGAAGACTATCGAGTGAGTTGTTCCGTGCCTGTCGTCTAGTGGTTGACACTGGCGTACATTATAAAAAATGGACCCGTCAGCAAATGATTGATTTTATGCGAGAACACTCTGCTTTGGATGAACCTGATATTCAGGCAGAGGCAGACCGCTATATTGCTATTCCTGCCCAAGCATTGGCATACAAAATGGGCCAACTCAAAATTTTAGAGCTACGGGAGCTCGCCAAACAGGAGCTTGGAGACCGTTTTGATATTAAAGCCTTCCATGACATGATCTTAAATGCAGGAACCTTGCCTTTAAATATTCTGGATGCACGTATTAAAAATTGGATTAAGGAACAAAAAGCGGCAGCTTAAAACAAAAATCGAAATTTAGGTCAGGTCCTCATTGGGCCTGATTTAAAAACCAATAGAAAACAGAATATAATTATAAAAAATATATTTTATTTCAGAACTTTAAAATGGAAAAATCTTTAAAAGAATACCAAGCTATTATTTTTGATATGGACGGTACTTTAGTCGACTCCTTTAGCTTTTTTTTAGGTGCTTTAAATCAGCTTGCCAAGAAGCATAAATTTAAATCTGTAGAGCTACATGAAGTAGAGCAGTACAAACATCTTTCACCAAAAGAAATTATGAAAGAGATGAATGTTTCTAGGTGGAAACTGCCTTGGATTGCCAAAGATTTCATTCGTTTAATGAAAGAAAGAGATCAAGAAGTTTACATGTTTGAGGGCATGCGGGATCACTTAATTGAACTACATAATCGGGGATATACGCTCGCAATTATTACTTCAAACTCTAAAGAAAACTGTCAAAGTATTCTTGGTACAGAACTATGTGAACTTTTTAGCCATATTGATGGTGGCTCGTCTATATTTGGTAAAGCTAAACGAATTAAGCGTGTTCTCAATATTTTGAATTTAAATAAAGAGCAGGCCATTTATGTCGGCGACCAAACGACTGATGGCGAAGCTGCACATAAAGCAGGCATTGATTTTGCTGCGGTAGGTTGGGGTTATACATCGGCTGAAAAATTAAAAACTATTCAGCCCAAAGTCGTGCTCAACGACTTAGCAACCATGAAAGAATTTTTCTAAATATATGAAATGCAGGATAAATCATGAATAACAATAACAACCCGATTGGAATGATTGATTCTGGTTTAGGCGGGTTGTCTCTCTTTAAGCATATTCGGCAGGCCCTTCCGAATGAAGACATTATCTATTTCGCTGACTCGAAATATGTCCCGTATGGAGACAAAGAAAGCGACTGGATTGTTTCACGAACCACTCACTTAATCTCAAATCTTATAAATGACGGGAATTGCAAAGCGATTGTGGTTGCTTGTAACACCATGACGGCTGTAGCGATTGAAACGATTAGAGCGCAAATTAATGTGCCACTTATTGCAATAGAACCCGCCGTAAAACCGGCAGTAGCAATCACTCAAAGTAAGCATATTGCGGTTTTGGCAACTGCAACCACGGTGAAGGGCAAAAACTTAAAAAGTTTAATTGAAACGTATGCGCAAGATATTAAAGTCTCTTTAGTGCCGTGTATTGGCTTAGCCGAAAAAATTGAAACGGGCAAAGCACATACCGCAGAAGTTAAAGATTATTTAAAAAATATTTTGGCGCCGTTGGTCGAACAAAAAGTCGATACGATTATTTTAGGATGCACACACTATCCATTTGTCTCAGACACGATTCAGGAAATTGTAGGCCGTGATATTCAAATCATTGAGCCTTCGGAAGCTGTAACAGCGCAATTAATTCGGCAGCTCAATCAATATCATTTAAGTTCTGAAAGTCCAAATGAGGGAAATCATATTATTTGGACCAGTTCAGACCCGTTGGAAGTTGCGGACGTGACTTTTTCTTTGTTAGGTAAACATTTACCTGTAGAAACTACTGATTTTTAAAGCCAAGAAAAACGCCTAGCCCCATAAAAATGAGTCCACCCATCACTGACATAGATTTTTGGGGCTTCTTCGATTTAGTTAATTTTTGACTAATGTAATTGGCTAAAAACACACAAACCACATCAGCAGAAACAAAGATCAGATTCACAATCAGCCCTAAAATGATGAACTGAGACCAAACTGGAAAATCTAATGAGGTATTAATAAATTGAGGTAAAAAAGCGATATAAAAAATAGCGGTTTTAGGGTTTAAAACTTCGACCAGAATGCTCTGCCTCAAAGATAACTGACCATTTTCAACATTTTGCTGAAGAGTCGGGGACGAGGTCGATCTAATTAATTTAATGCCTAACCAAACTAAATACAAAGCACCTAAAATTTTAATAATATCATAGAGTTTTGGAATGATTTGAAAGATGGTCGTTAAGCCTAAAGACGCCGCTATGATATGGAAACAACCTCCTACGAAAATTCCAAATGCAGCCATCAAACCAGATTTTCTACCACGAGAAAGCGTCTGTGCAGCGGTATACAGCATTGCTGGACCCGGAATATAAGCAAAAATAATTGTAGTAATTAAAAATGTAATGAAAAGCTCTAAAGAAATCATGTTTTACCTATCTTATTGTTACTATTTTTGAGTGAATTTTAAACAATTTAAAGTATATGAAATTTATAAGTATTTCAATTTTATAATCAGATTTATGGCTATAAAAACTCAAAATAACTTGATCTAACTTTTAGAGTCACTGTCAAAAAATCTCAATTACAAAACTCTAAGCTCAGAGTACCTAGATTAAGATATTTTTTATACTTAACTTTTCTCATCGTATATATTTATACAAACTATTAAATTAGAATTAACGATTAATCTATTTTATTAACTAAAAATATATAACTTAAGTTTATATTTTAAATTTAATTAAAAGATGTAAATATAAAAATAAGGATAATATTATTTAAATATTAATCATATTATTATATTTAAACTTTTTTATTAAAATAAATTGACGTTCTTTATTATAGCGATTAATATTTCGTTGCTGGCCTACATTGCCAGTCGGTTTTGACAGACCGTGTCTAGCGTGTCGGGTTATACTTTCTAAGTATTTCCCGTGTGGAACCTTTGTGCCCCCTTTTTCTCTATGGTAGGGCGGAAGGGGGACGCGTACGCGCGTGCTGATCGCTAGGCTCAGTCTGTCAACCCTCTTTCGTTCTGCCACCATAAATTAATTCGCGGTGATCTGGTGGTAGGACTCCATTTTTAAGGAGTTGGCCATGCCATTATTCAAACTCATTTTCTCTCTCAGTTAATAATTTTATTTATTTAAAATATGGGTTTTTTGCGACCTGATTTTTTAAATTTATAAATTATTTCTATTTTAAAATTTTAATTATTTTATTTTCCTATATTTATGGGAGGATTAACTGTTATTTAAAAATTATTTTAATATTAAGATTAATCATATTTTTATTTTATTTAAAGATATAAATAATCATGAGAATAATATGAAACTTCATAAATTTATAATAGTTTTAAACCTTGTGGTCGGTGCTTACGGTATTACAAATGATGACGCTAATGCTCAGCAGGAATTTAAAAGAATTTGTTTGTCAGATGGACACATGCAAGCCAGTTGTAGTTGTGTTTGCCAACAGCTCGCGCAAGTGTATTCACCTCAAATCGTGCAACGTTTAAAACACACCAGTTTGCAAAGTCCTGTTCTCCCACAGGGCTTTGCCCCTAACTTGTTCAGCAGCATTCAACGCTGCGATAAAAATAAAATGGGCTAAGTTCGCTTAGCTCCTTTATCTCTGTGTCGCAATGATCTCTCAAACTTTAAATCAGCGCAAAAGTAAAAGTCTATTGTGACATAGGGTCCTAGGAGAGTTCTCTACTATCAAACTAGATTCTCTTTCACGTAAAAGCCTCTGTGTAGCGGTATGAAGTCAATAAAAAAGCCCGATATGTAGTTATACATATCGGGCTTTAATAAATGATCTGTTCTAATAAGGATTAGAGCAATTTAAAAACTTAAAGATTGAAGGCCAATTTTTCTACTACTTTAGGCATATAATTTGTTAAAGCTGGTTGCTTAACAAGACCTAATAATTCATAAACTTGCCCACCAATACCTGGAATTACTTCACCACTATAACTATCCTTTTGAGCATCTTTTGCAAAATACACAAAATTAAATTTGGATGAAATATCATGAGGAAATTCTTTAATTAAAGATGCCTCTGAATTTTTATGAACTACAGGAGCTACAATAAAAATTTGTTTAGCATTTTTAATTTGATTAAGCATAGCAATCAAATTAGTACGAACAACACAGCTACCTGACATTACAGACTTAACAATAATTATGTTATCAGCTTGTTCAAAGCCAGGTTCAATGAATTTATGTACAATTGGCGCTACACTACCTTTTGTTGGTAATTGATAATGATTATTCCAAAAAACAGCAAGTTTTGTAGAAATTAAATTTTCCTTCAATACAGATTCAACACCAGCTTGTAAAAAATCAGCATCTTCAGCTGTAGATATAATCAAACAATTCTTTTCTGATTTTTTTATGCTTGGTACCAAAGACTCAGCTAATAACTTACCTAGCTCTTTCATATGCTCACGATAAGCCCTTGGATCTGTTTTAGAGTCCAATAAACCTTGCAAATGATCTTTTGCTAAATTATTAGCAATATTACTGTAGGTACGGTTGTTCATGCCCATTCTAAGCTCCTCCTAAAGGAGAAGAATCTAGAGATGTGTCTATGCTATTTAACTCTTCACTGGTTAAACTCATAAATAACATCGCTAAATCTTTAGTGTTAATTATTTCCTGATATTTTGATTCAGGAACTTGTAGGATTAAATCTAATGAAGCACTGACTTCAATGCCAGTACCTATAGATAAATATACCCTACCAGATTTTAATCTATAAGTTGTGTTGTTGGAAGATGTTGTTACAATTTGTTCAATCCACTCAGGTATTTTTGAATTAAAAGAACTATTATTTCTAAATTTAATAAATACATTAGGATGTGCAGTTGAGCAAGCTTGTTCAAAAATACTTTTAATATCTTTTGAGCTTCTACCCTGTAAAACGCCTAAAATTAAATTTGCAGCGTAATCGATCTGAGAAGGATCATCATTTTCAATTAAAGTTGATATGTGATGCTTCAAATTAGTTTGATCCAGCAATTCCACTAGATTTTGACAATATGGAAAAAAGATACATGTGTTAAGTTTATTTAATTTTACAGGTACTTTTTTTAGATTATTAATTCTTTTCTTTTCACACGAGACTAATAGGTAATTCTTTGATTTAGCTACCTTATGAAATTTTGTATCTAAAATAGTTTGGCGTTTACATCTAAGAGTGATTTCACTAGTCCAATCTGCCGCTGATCCAGAAGAATTTTTGGCTTGGAAATTATATTTAATAGAATTCTCCAAATCCCAATGGCAAATATCATCAATAAATGCTAACTCTTGACAGCTTAATAAATGTTTTTCGTGATCTATATCTTGAGATGCTAATTCGAATGCTTTGAATAATTGGAAGAAATTTTCATAATCTCTTCCTTTTTTATTATTATTACCTCCAACATAAATTCTTTTTAAGTTTGAAAGAACAGCTTTCCCTAATTCGTCCTTTACAAATGATTCAATGTCACTCAAGATAGAAGATCCTATTTATACCTATAATTTATATAATAAAAATATCTTTAAATTAAATAATAATCAAGAGAGCTAAGATATAAAAGATTTATAAAGAAAATTTTAAGATCTTTAATTATCAGTTGTATATTATTAAAATATTCGTTGAGACGTAATTACTCAATTATAGTGATTGATATTCTAATTAAACTATATTTTTACTGAATTTTAGCAATAAAAAAGCCCGATATGTACTTACACATGTCGGGCTTAATCAATCAGTTATTAAAGCAGGTGATGCCTTAATAATGATCTTTTTGAATTACTCTACAGTTACTGACTTCGCCAAGTTACGTGGTTGGTCAACGTCTGTACCACGTAATACAGCAACGTGATAAGACAACAACTGAACTGGTACGCTATAAACGATTGGAGCTAACCATTCGTTTACTGCTGGAATATGTACAACGTGTTGACGGTCTTTTTCATTGATTCCGCTATTTTCATCAGCGAAAACAAATAATTCACCACCACGTGCCTGAACTTCTTCCATATTTGATTTTAGCTTATCAAGCATTTCATCATTTGGAGCAAGAATTACGATCGGCATTTCATTATCAACAAGTGCTAATGGACCGTGTTTTAACTCACCAGCTGCATAGCCTTCTGCATGAATATATGAAATTTCTTTTAGCTTTAATGCACCTTCCAATGCGATTGGATAATTCGTACCACGGCCTAAGAATAAGCAGTGATTTTTTTCAACGAATAATTCAGACAAACGCAAAATTTCTGGATCATGTTTAAGCGTATCAAGAATAACTTTCGGGCTGTGCCATAGCTCACGCGTAATTTCTTCAAGAAGAGCAGGGCTAATACGTTGTTTCACTTGGCCAATTTTCAAGATTAACAACATAAGTGCAGCAAGCTGAGTCGTAAACGCTTTAGTTGAAGCAACACCAATTTCAGGACCAGCAAGCGTCAATAAGTGATGATCAGTTTCACGAACCATTGAAGACGTCGCAACGTTACAGATAGTCAAAGTCTGAATGTCGATATTGTTTGCTTTCGCACGCTTTTGAGTTTCACGTAGTGCAGCTAAAGTATCAGCAGTTTCACCTGACTGTGAAATACAAATATAAAGTGTATTTTCAACAATTACAGGAGTGCGATAGCGGAATTCACTTGCGATTTCAACTTGGCAAGGCACGCCAATCAGTTGCTCAAACCAATATTTAGCAATCATTCCTGAGTGATAACTTGTACCACACGCAATGATTTGTACGCTTTGAATTTTATTGAAATCTGCATCAGCATTTTTCAAGAAATCATCACGTAAGCTATTGCCATCAAGCGCTTGAGAAATTGTTTGCTTGATTGCTTCTGGTTGCTCATAAATTTCTTTGAGCATGTAGTGTTTGTATTCACCTTTTGATGCACTACTTACGGTTGCATCAAGCTCTCGTACTGGACGCTCAACGCGTTCGCCATTTGCAAATACTTCAATTGAAGTACGAGTAAGACGTGCAATATCACCTTCTTCTAGGTACATAAAGCGGTTAGTTACAGGCAAAAGTGCAAGTTGGTCTGAACTAATAAAGTTTTCACCAATACCTACACCAATCACGAGTGGTGAACCTTCACGTACAGTAATGAGTTCATCTGGATAATCGCTGTGGATAATACCTAGCGCGTAAGCACCTTTAAGCTGAGGTACAACAGTTTCAACAGCTTCTAAAAGGCTATCTGTACTTTTTAATGCTTCAGCAACTAAGTGTGCAACAACTTCAGTATCTGTTTGAGAAGTAAAAACGTAACCTAAAGTTTGAAGGTCGTCTTTTAATTCTTGATAGTTTTCAATAATACCGTTATGGACTACAGCGACCTTACCTGACATATGAGGGTGAGCATTGTTTTCAGTTGGTTTACCATGTGTTGCCCAACGGGTATGCGCAATCCCGATAGCCCCCGCAATTTGGTGTTCAGCGACAGCTTCTGCAAGATTGATAACTTTACCTACACGACGCTCACGTAAAATTTGTTGGTTATTCAGTAAAGCAACACCCGCAGAATCATAACCGCGGTATTCAAGACGTTTTAAACCTTCAAGTAAAATCTCGGTTACACAACGTTGTGCAACGCCTCCGACGATACCACACATACTTCAATCCTCTTATTTTTTAACCTTTTGGGGACGTTGATAATTTGCTTTTGAAATTTGTTGTGCACGTTCAAAGGAGAGACTTTGCTCGGCTACATCTTTCGTAATCACAGAACCAGCACCAACTGTTGCGCCACTCCCAATGGTCACCGGAGCAACCAGCGAGCTATTAGAACCGATAAAAACGGCATCACCAATAGTGGTTTTGTGTTTATTTGCACCGTCGTAATTACAAGTAATCGTACCTGCCCCAATATTCGATTCAGCACCAATTTCTGCATCACCTAAATAGGTGAAATGGTTAGCTTTACTACCCAATCCAATCGTTGTATTTTTAACTTCAACAAAGTTGCCGATATGTACTTCATTTGCCAATTTCGCGCCTGGGCGTAAGCGTGCAAATGGTCCAATTTGAGCATTTTCGCCTACAACTGCGCCATCAAAAATGCTATAGGCTTGAACTTTAGTTCCGGCTGCAATTTTGGTGTTCTTTAAAATACAACCAGCCCCGATTTCTACAAAATCGCCAAGTTCACAGTCACCTTCAATAATCACATTGACGTCAATACGAACGTCATGTCCAACTTTTACAGAACCGCGTAAGTCAAAGCGTGCAGGGTCTGCAAAAGTTACGCCTTGTTGCATAAGCTCTTTTGCTTGCTGTTGCTGGAACTCACGTTCAAGTGCAGCAAGTTGTAAGCGGTCATTGACGCCTTCAACTTCAAAAGCGAGTTCTGGTTGAATAGATGCGATTTCTAGACCATCTGCAACAGCCATTGCTACGATATCAGTTAGATAATATTCGCCTTGCGCATTTTCGTTTGAAAGTTTAGGCAACCACTCATGAAGTTTTGCATTGCTAACACAGTAAATACCTGTGTTGATTTCTTGAATCTGACGCTGAGCTTCTGTTGCATCTTTATGTTCAACAATCGCTTGAATCTTACCTTCTTGACGAACGATACGACCATAACCTGTTGGGTTGTCGACATGTAAAGTAATCATGCCAATGCCCGTTTTACTTGAAACTTCAACAAGTTGCTCTAACGTTGTTTGACGTACTAAAGGTACATCACCATAAAGAATTAATGAAATACCGTCTTTAGGGAGTACGGGTAAAGTCATTTGTACCGCATGACCTGTACCTAGTTGTTCTGCTTGTTCAACCCATTGAATCTTTTCTTGTGCAAAAGTTTGTTTGACGTGGTCACCACCATGTCCATAAATCGTAATAATATTTTCTGCGTGTATTTTTTTTGCTGTTTGAATGACATGTCCTAGTAGCGGGCGACAAGCTAAAGGTTGCAATACTTTAGGTAGTTGTGAACGCATTCGCGTTCCTTTGCCTGCAGCAAGGATAATGACGGTAGTTGACATGAGTAAACCTACTTAAATGGCGTTACGCCCCAGAAAGTAATAAATATGATGATACAGAGTGCCGCCCAAAGCCCTGCAATGATGTCGTCTAGCATGATCCCGAAACCACCAGCAACTTTCTGGTCGGCAACACGGATTGGCCAAGGTTTCCAAACATCAAATAGGCGGAATAAGCAAAAACCAATTAGTGCCCATTGTAACGACATTATATTAAAAAAGATTAAAGGCAGAAGAGTAATTGATTGTCCTGCAAATTCATCCCAAACAATTCGCCCATCATCATGAACATCAAGGACTTTTGCAGTTTGACCACAAATATAAATTCCTACCAAGGACATGATAAGGATAGCGATCAAGCTTAAGTTAAAGCCAAGTGATAACCAGATTGGAACGAAAAGTAGGGCAAAGGCAGAGCCAAAAGTACCGGGAGCTTTAGGTGCGAGACCAGATCCGAAACCAACTCCACAGAAAACGATGCAGCGGTTGAACCAAGACATGTCCTTAAAATGAATCGGTGGCTTATGCAAAGTGTTGGTATCCATGAATTTGCAATGGGTAATCTGAACCCAAATGCTCAAAAGTTAGTTGTGTTTGCTCAACGATCTCTCCGATCATTGTAATCTTAATGTCTAGTTGTTTTTGCAAAAGTTTTTCATAATTTTGCGGTGTTATTGTAAAACATAATTCGTAGTCATCGCCACCAGCTAGCGCATATTGCCAGCGCTGTTGTTCTGGTAGTGCTTGTAGTGTTGAGTCAATCGGTAACTTTTCTAAAAGTAATCGGGCACCGACCTTTGAAGCTTTTAAAATATGGCCTAAATCTTGGGCTAATCCATCAGAAATATCAATCATACTTGAAGCTAATCCCTTCAACTGTTGTCCAAGCTGACAACGTGGCGTCGGGTAGTCCAGTCTTTTTTGTAATGGATGACCTAGGTGCTGTAAACCATACGCGGCATCACCCACTTGACCGCTCACACAAACATAGTCACCGACTTTGGCACCTGAACGTAACACGGCTTGTCCGGTTTCAATCCAGCCCATGGCCGTAACAGTAATAGTGAGATGAGGGCCTTGAGTCGTATCTCCGCCAATAAGAGCAACGCCAAATTGATTACAGCAGTCATAAATTCCCTGGCTGAATCCTTCAAGCCATTCATGATCAATTGTAGGTAGGCTGAGCGCCAGTAAAATACTATGCGGTTTTGTCCCCATTGCTGCAATATCTGAAAGATTAACAGCTACGCTTTTCCAGCCAATTGCATGGGCAGAAGTATCAAGAGGAAAATGACGTCCAGCAACCAGTGTATCTGCACAGATCACCAATTGTTGGTTTGCGGGAGGGGTAATTAAGGCTGAGTCATCTCCAATACCCAAGGTGACATCTGTGTAAGATTGTCTGTTAAAGTATTGGTCAATAATAGAAAACTCAGCCATAGCAACTTCAAACCTATTAGTTTGCTTGTTGTTTTTCAGCACTACGTAGTGTTGAACTTAAACGATCTAGAACGCCATTAATGTATTTATGGCTATCTGCTCCACCAAAGTGTTTAGCGAGTTCAATAGCTTCATCTAGAACGACACGATAAGGTACTTCTAAATGATCACGTAACTCGTAAGCACCCAAGCGTAATGTTGCTAGCTCTACACCATCAAGTGCACTAAGTTCACGGTCAAGAACCGGAATAAGTAATGCATCAAGATCTTCGTGCTGTGCAATCACTTGTGTTAACAGTTCGTGATAGTAGTTTAAGTCTACCTTGTGCATTGCATTTTCCGCACGGGTACGTGCTTCGATTTCATGTACAGGGTTGTGACTCATTTGCCACTCATAAATACCTTGTACAGCAAAACGACGTGCTTTACGTTTTGCTGCATAAGCGGCTTGCAGTGTTTGAGACATGCTTTAAATTGCCTTTAATAAATTAACCATTTCAATAGCAGTCAATGCAGCTTCGCTACCTTTGTTTCCTGCTTTTGTACCTGAACGTTCGATGGCTTGCTCGATGCTATCAGTAGTTAAGACACCATTGATGACAGGCAAGCTGCTTTCTAACGCGACTACACCTAAACCTTTTGCACATTCACCGGCAACGAAGTCAAAGTGTGGTGTGCTACCACGAATCACTGCGCCAAGTGCGATAATGGCATCAAACTGGTTTGATGTAGCTAATTTTTTAGCAACAATCGGGAGTTCCCATGCGCCAGGAGCGTGAATAACAGTAATGTTATCTTCATTTACACCATGACGTTTTAATGTGTCGATTGCACCATCCAATAAGTGTTCAACAACAAAGCTGTTGAAACGACCCACTAAAATCGCATAACGACCTTCGCTTGCGAGATGTAATAAACCTTCAATACGGCGAATTGCCATAGCAACCTCGATTATTTCGTTGTGATTTGATCAGCAGTGACATATTCCACTACTTCTAAATTAAAGCCAGATAAGGCATTGAAACGTAATGGTGAGCTAAGAAGCTTCATTTTTTCAACACCTAAATCACGCAAAATTTGAGCACCGACACCAATGGTTTGATATTGATGTGAAAGTGCTGCATTGGATTTCACCGGTTTTGGCTTATTTAAATCATCCAACGCTGGTCCCAAGTCTTGCAAATGATCTTGTCCGATCCAGACTAAAACACCGCGATCACTCGCTGCAATCGTCTGTAGGGCACGGTCTAAATTCCAAGCAGGTTCACCATCAGCTTTATTCAGCTTAAGCAAATCGCGAATTGGACTAAAACCATGCACACGTACTGTTGTAACACCTTCTTTTGGCTCGCCTTTAACTAAAGCCAAATGAATGTCCGGGTTACCAATCTCACGATAACGATAAAGTTCAAATGAACCATATTCTGTTTGAATGGTTTTTTGATCCAGACGTTCAACCGTTTGCTCATTGGTCATGCGGTAGTGAATCAAGTCCGCAATTGTACCAATTTTTAAGCCATGCTTCTCAGCAAAAATTTCTAAATCTGCACGGCGTGCCATTGTGCCATCTTCATTAATGATTTCACAAATGACAGAAGCTGGTTCAAGACCTGCTAAACGGGCTAAATCACAACCTGCTTCGGTATGGCCTGCACGATGTAAAACACCGCCTGGTTGTGCCATTAACGGGAAAATATGACCCGGCTGTACGATATCAGTTGGTTTTGCATGCGCTGCGACAGCAGCTTGAATTGTATGTGCACGCTCTGCTGCTGAAATACCCGTGGTAATACCTTCAGCGGCTTCAATTGATAAGGTAAAGTTTGTACTGTGCTGAGCACCGTTTTGGTCAACCATCAACGGAAGGTTTAACTGTTTACAGCGCTCACGGCTTAGCGTTAGGCAAACTAGACCACGTGCATGGGTAATCATGAAGTTAATATCTTCAGGACGAACATGCGTTGCTGCAATGACAAGATCACCTTCATTTTCGCGATCTTCGTCATCCATCAAGATAACCATTTTGCCTGCACGAATATCGGCGACAAGATCTTCAACACGACTCAGCGGCATTCGCTTTCACCTTTTTTTGTCGTAAGACAATTTCTATTTAATAAATTTTGCATAGTTTACGCTGTTTAGAGAATTTTGCCTATGATTCTGATTTATCCAAATTTGTGACATCTAAGAATAGATCGAGATTTATTTATACAAATAAATCATAAGAAAATGGAGTGGTTTTAAATAAAAGCCATGAATTTAAATAAAAAAAACCTAGCCAAAAGGCTAGGTTCTGATGCGCGTAGTAATTTTTTATGAAGCTGCACTACTTGGACTATCATTTTGTGGGATTGATTTTTTCCCCATTAAAATTTCAGTCCGGATATTTTGAGCAAGTTCAGCACATTCTGCATTCATACCATTGATCATAAATGCATGACGTGTCATCACATTGCTTGGGTTTGGCATTGCAACAAGTTGGTAGCTGTCTTGAATTGCTTTGAGCTGTTCATTTTCGAGATATAAAGCTGACTCTTTAGCGTGAAGATGCTGTGCTAAACGTTGAGCAGCTTCTTTTGCATCGATTTGCATAGCTTCTACAGCATTACACGTTGCACTACGAGTTTGCAGCGCAAAACGTTTATCTTCACGGTAACGTTTATATAAAACATCTGAAAGTAATTGGAATACGGTTCCAATCATAAGCAGACATTCTACGGCATGCGTGTGAGAGGTTGAAATCGCAAGTGTCGCGCCTTCGGCATTAAACTCATCTACTACTTCAATATCTGTGAGCTTCAATTGATAATGCTTAACGCATAACTCAATACTCTTGTTTAAAAAGAGCTGGCAGAGTTTGAAATAAGGAACAGATACCGATTGGTTAACACTGCTTAATAACTGTTTAGGATCATAAAACTGAATATTGAGTGCCAACGTATGTTGGTCAGCTGAATCTGAAGTTTTCTCAGCTTGTTGGCGAACTGCTGGTTTCGCTTTCGCTTGTTGCTGAGCTTGTGCAACCAACGTGACCGTATTTTGTTTTTCTAGAGCCAATGCTTGAGTTAACTGCTGAATTTCATGCTTCAAGCGGTTTTCTTCATTAATGCGTGCCAAATATTCGCTTCTTGTTGGACGAGCAATCGCACGATAGGCAAGCCACAATAAAACATGCAAAAACAGAGAAGCTAAAATTGCAAGCCATTGAGTACGAAGAATTTCTCCAATACTTGGCTGAATCAACGTAACTTCGATAGATCCCACTTTCTTTTCATTTTGAAGGGCATCACGAGCAAAAATTTCGCCTTGGCGGGTTTTTGAAATTCCGCTTGTTGCTAGAACCTGTTTGTTCGCATCAAGAATGCGAATAGACGCAACACTTGGATTGGTCGCATAGCGATTGGCAATCAGAGCTAAAGACACCGTATTAGCAGGTTCAAGCTCAGATAAGCTGTCTGCAACGAGCTGACTGGTCATGAGCTGACCTTGACTCGCACGGTTTTCATTAAGCTGGTGTGTCGTTGCAATGACCAATAAAAAGGTATGCAATGCAAAACTAACGATCAGTAGGCTAGCAAATAGCCCTTGTCTAGGCGCAATCAAGTTAAACTTCCAAGGCAATTATATTGAAATTCGATTATGATTCTTACAATAGTTGTCACTCAGACTAGAGTCAATTCATGCGAGAAATCATTCTTATATCCTTTTTAGGACCGGACCAACCAAACCAGTTTACCCGATTAATGCAAGTACTATCCGTACATTCATTGCAAATACTGGATGTAGGTCAGGCTGTTATTCATAATCAACTTACATTAGGCATTGTGGTCGCTTCTGATAATGAAACTGCGACCGCATTGGCAATGAAAGAGATTCTGATTTTAGCACATGATATTGGCTTAACAGTGCGCTTTAAACCAATCACGGGCGCAGAATACGATCAATGGGTAAGTGAAGGTGGTCGGACTCGTTATATCGTCACGGCTTTAGCTCCAGAACTCACTGCGGCACACTTACAAGCAGTTACAAAAATTGTGTCTAGCCAAGGCTTTAACATCGAAACAGTAACGCGTTTATCAGGTCGTGTAGACTTTGAAAAGGATAGTGCATTCCCACGTCGTGCCTGTGTACAGTTTGGTCTAAGTAGCGGCCCAACTTTAGATGCACAAGCCATGCGTGCTGCATGTTTACTTCTTTCAAGCGAATTAAATATCGATGTCGCTGTTCAAGAAGATAACGCTTATCGCCGTAACCGCCGTTTAGTGTGTTTTGATATGGACTCAACCCTAATTGAACAAGAAGTAATTGATGAGTTGGCGATTGAAGCAGGGGTAGGCGCACAAGTTGCTGAAATTACTGAAAGAGCAATGCAAGGTGAGCTTGATTTCCAGCAAAGCTTCCGTGCACGTGTTGCATTATTAAAAGGACTTGATGCTGCTGTTTTACCTAAAATTGCAGAGCGTTTAACCATTACCGAAGGTGCAGAGCGTCTTATCTCGACTTTAAAAGCACTTGGCTATAAAACGGCAATTTTATCTGGTGGATTCCAGTATTTTGCTGAATATTTACAAGGCAAACTCGGTATTGATGAAGTTCACGCTAACATTTTAGATGTGCAAGACGGCTTCGTAACAGGCGAAGTAAAAGGTGCAATTGTTGATGGTGCCCGTAAAGCTGAGTTATTACGCGAACTTGCAAATAAGATGGGAATTTCTTTAGAGCAAGCGATGGCCGTAGGCGATGGTGCAAACGATTTACCGATGCTTGCGATTGCAGGTTTAGGCGTTGCTTATCGTGCAAAACCATTAGTACGCCAAAATGCAAATCAAGCGATTTCAAGTGTTGGTTTAGATGGTGTGCTTTATTTACTCGGTATGCATGATAAAGATTTAAATCGTGCTTAACCTATATAGATAAGCTTTAAGCGCTACTTCAGAGTAGCGCTTTTTTTATGCAGAATAGTCATAAAAACAAGCAAGTTATGACAAAATTTTGCACAGAAAAAAGGCAATAAAAAAATCTGAAAAAAACTTATTTTGGTCCTTAAAAACAGCATATTTTTTTGTAATGACACGCCAGAATTGATGCCATATAGGGAATCGAACTTTTTGAATTTTGCAAAAATGTAATGACAAAAGAATGTTGCGACAAAGTATGTCGCATTAAGAAAAAACGGGTCTTTTTTTCTAAAAAAAAACATCCATAATGCATCGTAAGCTTCAACACAAATCATGAATTAAAGTTGTTTTTGGAATGAGGTCGGGTATTAAAGACCGAATGTTTTTAGACGTTTTCATTAAGACGGAGGTTTCTATGGTAACAGCGAATTTTGCCGCTATCGCCGGATTCAGCTTAATTGCTGTCGCGCTTGTTGCTGTTTTCTTTTCTCCTTACCGTCGTTGGCTTGGTTTTATGCTTGCAGGGATGTTCTTTTGGGGGCTATTGGAAGTGGTCCGTTTTGGAGTTCAAGTCACTTTTGAAATGCCAGTCACATATAGTTATTTAACTGCATTAAGTCTAGCGATGGTAATGGTTACATTTATTTTGTTACGTGAGGATAAACAAGCACAAAAGGCATTGGCAAATCGCCAATATATAGAACACACGCCAGTATATGAAGATGATCAGCAGCAATGTTCTAGCCGATAATTAAATTGTTATCTAACGGTAAAAAGGTATGCACAGCATGCCTTTTTCATTTACGAAACGTGATTTTTATTATACAAAGCATTTATTAAAAAATAGCCAGTTATGCTACGATAGATGGGTCTGTTGACGTTTCATCTAGATTGCGTTGCCAGCTAAAAAATATCAATTGATGCATAAAACATAGGCAATGGTATGTCCTTGCTAAGTTTTGCTCTAAAGTTTTCATAAAAATACAATAGGCGTGAATGTTCATGAAACTTTCTTCCATACCTGTAGTCAAGTTACCTCTTGTTGATGTCAGTACAGACCCATTAGATTTGTTGGTAGCAGGTTTAGTGCTGCGTATGAAGCAGTTGGCGCGTACTAGCCCTAAGTTTATTGAACTGATTCATGACCGCGCATTCCGTATTCAGATCGGTACAGATTTAGGTGTTGCACGTCAGATCATTATTAATAACGGTCAGATTGATACCGTTGCAGGCGCACCTGAAAAAGCTGATTTTATTTTGCAATTTGCAGACAGTGAGCAAGGTGTAAAAACTTTGATCAAAGGTGACCCAACAGCATTTATGACGGGTATGCAAGATGGCAGCATTAAAATGGAAGGTGACTTCAGCTTGTTGGTATGGTTCAACCAGGTTGCTAAGCTCATTCCACCTAAGTTACCAAAACCAGTAAAAGATAAAGTACGTCAGGCACGTGCTTTTATTAAAGAGAAAACTGGACGTTAATATCCAGCTATAAAAANNAC
>NZ_GG753603.1:84896-90966 GCF_000163635.1 Acinetobacter sp. SH024
ACGTGTGTNNTTTTTATATCTATGCTTCGACTTCTAGATTGAATGTCACCGGACCATCATTAATCAAATGAACTTTCATATCAGCAGCAAAAATTCCGGTTTGAACGTTTTCAAATTGAGAATGTGTATATTCAACCAATTGTTCGTATAACGCTTTTGCGTCGCTAGGTGGCATTGCTGGGCCAAAGTCTGGACGCAGACCTTTTTGTGTTTGTGCCATCAAGGTAAATTGTGACACAAGCAAGATTCCACCATTTGCTTGAGACACGTTCCAGCCCATTTTGCCTTGTTCATCATCAAAAATTCGATATTTCAAAATTTTATCAATAAGCTTTTGGCCAATAGTCAAAGTATCATCTCGGCCAATGCCTAAAAACACCAGTAGGCCGTGTTGGATTTCGCCTGTAGTTTCACCGTCTACAACCACTTTGGCTTCAAGAACTCGTTGTATTAAAGCGCGCATAATTAAAGCAAATTTCTATAATTAATTGAATTAACGTAGTTTAGCAGAATTTAAATTAAATGATTTTTAAAAGGAAATTTCATGGAACTGCAACAATGGTATAAAACCTCGTAATTCATCCATAAAAATATGCTTTAATGCTAAGAAGCAAGCGAATAATCATTGACTATGTCTCCAATTATCCATTCTTTACTAGATACAGACTTGTACAAATTTACGATGCTACAAGTGGTTCTACATAAATTCCCGCAAACACATAGTGTCTATCATTTTCGTTGCAGAAACTTAGAAGATACAGTCTATCCATTAGTGGATATTTTGGATGACTTAAACGAGCAACTCGACCATTTATGTAATCTCAAATATAAAGAAGACGAGCTACAATATTTAAGAAAATTACGATTTATTAAAAGCGACTTTGTCGATTACTTAGAATTATTCCAACTCAAACGTCGTTTTATTCAGGCTAGTATTGATGCAGAAGGCCGATTAGATATTCATATTGAAGGACCGATGGTTCAGGCGATGATGTTCGAGATTTTTGTCCTAGCCATTGTAAACGAGTTGTATTTTAGCCGTATCAAAACAGACCAAGTTTGGGCCGAAGGCGAACGCCGTTTACAAGCCAAACTCGATTTGATTCAGCAATATGAAAAATCTCAACAGCCGAATGATCCCCCGTTTTTAGTTTCTGATTTTGGTACACGCCGTCGTTATAGCTTTGCATGGCAAAAGCATGTCGTAGCGGCATTTCATAAAACTGTACCAAATGTGTTCCGTGGTACAAGTAATGTGTTGCTGGCTAAAGAGCTTAACATTACACCAATCGGGACCATGGCACATGAGTTCCTACAAGCTTTTCAGGCACTTGATGTACGTTTGCGTGATTTCCAAAAAGCTGCTCTGGAAACGTGGGTACAAGAGTACCGTGGAGATTTAGGAATTGCCCTAACCGATGTGGTAGGGATGGATGCTTTCTTACGCGACTTTGACCTGTATTTTGCCAAACTCTTTGATGGTTTACGTCATGACAGTGGCGACCCGTATGAGTGGGGCGATAAGGCGTATGCACATTACCGTAAATTAAAAATTGATACCAAAACCAAAATGCTGACCTTTAGCGATGGCCTTAATTTGCCAAAGGCATGGGAATTGCATCAATACTTTAAAGATCGTTTCCAGGTGAGTTTTGGCATTGGAACTAACCTAACCAACGACATGGGGCAAAAGCCGCTGAATATTGTGTTGAAACTGGTTGAGTGTAATGGTCAGTCAGTTGCGAAAATCTCAGATAGTCCGGGTAAAACCATGACTGACAACGATACTTTCTTGGCCTATTTACGTCAGGTTTTTGAAATCGAAGAACTTGAAGAAGCGGTTTAAGTAAAAAGTAGTCTCGCTATTTTTTATTTTTAAAAGTGAGAATGCTGATATCTGATTTTTTGCTAAAGCGTAGCAGAAAATCAGAGTTTGTTAGATATATGCTTATGCTAAGATTGAAAATAAGCTGGTATAAAAAGAAACCATGACGATGACACTCCCTGATTTTAAACTCGATTTATTAATAGAAGCAGAAGAATTAGTGCCTTATTTAGGCAATGAATATATTCGCATTATAGATTTGAGCCGTGCATCGGTTTATGAACAACTCCATATTCCACATGCCATTCATTTACAGCCTAAATGGTTAGTGGCTCAGCATGAAGAAGCAACTGGTGTTTTGCCGGATGAAGCGGGTTTACAAGCACTTATTGAAAAATTGAATATTTCACCTAATCATCATGTCGTAGTGTATGACGATGAAGGCGGGGCATGGGCTGGACGTTTAATCTGGAATTTGCATTGCCTAGGATTTACCCGTACCAGTTTAATTAACGGCGGTATCCATGCATGGTTAGGTGCAGGCTTACCCACTACAGCAGAAGTCGAAAAAGTTTCTCCTGTTGCAGACTTAATTCAAATTGATTTATCACATGCTGCGCAGTTCCGTGTGAACTATGAAGAGCTACGCAAACAAGTTGAACAAGAAAGTGTGCAACTGTGGGATTGCCGAACGAGTGATGAATATAGTGGTGTCCGTTTAGCAGCGCGACGCGGCGGTCACATTCCAAATGCTCTCCATTTTGAATGGAGTACTGCACTTAATCGTCAAAATCATCTAAAATTGCATCCGCTTGAACGCACGCGGCAGCGCCTTGAACAACTTGGGTTCGATTTACAACAACCTGTAGTCGTGTACTGCCAGTCACATCATCGTTCCGGTTTGGCCTATATTCTGGCTAGACTCTTGGGCTGGGAAGCAAAAGCCTATGATGGTGCGTGGAGTGAATGGGGCAATCGCCTCGATAGTCCTATTATTACTGGAGAATCACCCTCGTGAGTTTCACATCTCGATTAAAAAAAGAATTATTTATTAAGGCACAAAATCTTGTACCACAGCATCAATTGAGCCGTGTGGTAGGTAAAGTTGCTGCGAGTGAAAATCCAGTTGTGAAAAACGCTGTTATTCATGCATTTAAAGCTAAGTATGGGATTGATTTATCGATTGCTGAACAAGGCAATGCACTGAAATATAAATCTTTTAATGACTTTTTTACCCGTGCATTAAAAGAAGGTGTACGTCTGATTGATGAAAATGCAGATAGCATTGTGTCACCAGCGGACGGCGCAATTTCCCAAATTGGTAAAATTACTGCGGGTGAAGTCTTTCAAGCAAAAGGTCAAAGTTTCTCTGTAGAGAAATTAATTGGCGATCCACAACTTGCTCAGCCATTCCAAGATGGTGAGTTCGCGACAGTTTATTTATCACCACGCGATTACCACCGTGTTCATATGCCGTTTGCAGGTACTTTAACAGAAACGTTATATGTGCCAGGCGAGCTATTTTCGGTAAATCAGGTCACTGCTGAAAATGTACCGGGATTATTTGCTCGTAATGAACGTATGGTGTGTTTGTTTGATACTGAACTTGGCCGTATGGCTGTTGTTCTAGTGGGGGCAATGATTGTTGCTGGTATTGAAACTGTGGCAACAGGCAAGGTAAAACCTTCAGGTCGTATCGAATTACAGCATCATCAGTTAAAGCTAGAGAAAGGTGCTGAGCTTGGACGTTTTTATTTGGGTTCTACAGCCGTTATTTTATTTGAAAAAGATAAGATCGAATGGGAACAACGTTTTAAAGCTGAGTCTGTAGTTGTAATGGGCGAGCGCATGGGACATACAGTTTAGTAAACGATATAACCACTATAAAATAAGTAAACCCTGACTTTAATTATTCAGGGTTTATTTTTTTGATTTGAGCTATATAAAATTAAAATATATAACTATGTTTGGATTTATATTATATAGAAAAATAATTATTATTAAGTGATCTAAATGAGTACGTTATATAAGCTAGTCTATAAATATGTATCTGAAGAGAGCAAAAATATTAATATGATTAAAAATTAATAAATAAAAATAGAATGAAATATTTAAGTTAGACTTAAGTCGAGGTTTTAATTTTATTTGAAGATAAGTTGTTAAATCTAAAAAATTATTTATTTTTTTATAAGCAAGAGGCGCTTTTTAGATATTACACAACTTTAGCCTTGGCACAATGCTTGCTGACTATTCAGGACCTTACTGTAATTTTCATATTTTTTTAGGTTCTGAAATCATGTTAAAAGTTAAACGCCTGACAGCTTCGGTTTTATCTGTACTTTGTATTTCACTCAGCCATGCCAATGATTTTAAAGTTTTAAATCAAATTTCAAAACAGCCTACTCAACTTCAAACTGGGGAATATAAAGGTAATTATTATGTTCCATCTACTTTAAATACCATTACATGGGGCTATTTACCAAATCGAGATGCTAAACCCGTGCTTACTGTTCCGTCGGGTAGTGTTGTGACATTTGATACGGTTTCTCATGAAGGTTTGCTTGAAGACCAAGGGCGTAATGCTGAAAAGTTCTTTCAATCGAAAGGTGTCAAATCTAATGAAATCTTGGAAGATGCAAAAATAATTACGCAGTCAAATTTAAAGCATGATTTTCATAAAGATGGGCCGCATATTGTGACAGGCCCTGTTGCAATTGAAGGCGCACAGCCCGGTGATATTCTGAAAGTTGAAGTACTTAAAGTTGAGCCACGTGTTCCTTACGGTGTGATTTCAAATCGACATGGTAAAGGTGCTTTAGTAGGGGAGTTTCCTAAAAAAGTAAAGCAAGAAAATGCATCGGCTGAGCATCCTGAACGTTATGGAAATGTATCGATTTTCACCCCAATCGAAAAAAATGCTAAAGGTGAATACGAAGGTGTATTAAAAACAGAATCTGGTAAATCAATACGTTTTCCGCTCTATCCTTTTATGGGAATTATGGGGGTAGCAGCCAATACGTCTGAGCCTGTTCACTCTGTACCACCTGCAATGTATGGCGGAAATATTGATATTAATGAACTAGGTGCAGGTTCAACCGCGTATTATCCTGTTCAGGTTAAAGGTGCATTATTCTATACGGGTGATAGTCATTTCGCGCAAGGCGATGGGGAAGTGGCATTAACGGCACTAGAAGCTTCAGCCCGCGCCACGCTGAAATTTACCTTACTCAAAGCAGGTAAGGACAAAATACCGGGCAAAGATTTAAAACAACCTTTAGCTGAAAATGCTGAGTTTTGGATTACACCGGGTCTAGATGAAGATCTTGATGAAGCGATGAAGAAATCTACACGTGAAGCCATTCGTTTCTTAAACCAAGAATACGGTATTGATGAAGCGACAGCGTACGCCTATTTAAGCGCAGCAACTGATTTTGAAGTTTCACAAGTAGTAGATAAAACCAAAGGGATCCATGCAAAAATCAGAAAAGCTGATTTTAAAGAGTTTGAGAGTAAATAATTGAGATGACCTGAGCTTGGTATTTAAAATATTAAATACCAAGCTAATCTTATTTTAAATATTTATCAGTTTTATATATTTTATAATTAAGTATAATAAATCTCACATATATTGATTAGTATAAAATCTAATGCAATCACTTCCGAACGTTCTACTATATCTTGCTGCACTATTAACATTCTGTGCTGCATTACTTCATTTTGTTTGTGTGTTCTGGGGAGCAAATGGTTTTCGGCTTTTAGGGGCTGGTAAAAGTATTGTCCAGATGGCCGAAAGAGGGCACTGGTATCCTAATTTTACAGCTATAACTGTGGGATTAATTCTGACTGTATGTTCTATGTATGCCTTCTTTGCAGCAAGGGGAATACAGGTATTACCTTTTACCAAAATTATTCTGTCGCTTGTTGCAGCGGTTTTTCTTATCCGTGGTTTTGCTTTTCCATGGTTAAAGTCAAAATTTGTCGGTAATAGTGGGCGAATTCAAACATGAGGTGCGACAGTTTGAAAAGTCTTATGATAATCAACAAGCTGAGCAAATTTCTCTAATGGTGTAAGCCAATCTAACGCTTTTCTAGGACGAGTATTCAGTGACATGGCAACTTGATTTAAATAATGCTGATCTGCCTGATTTAAATCAATCCCTTTAGGTAAATATTGCCTAATTAAACCATTCATATTTTCGCATGTGCCTTTTTGCCAGGGTGAATGTGGGTCACAGAAATATACAT
>NZ_GG753603.1:91690-224402 GCF_000163635.1 Acinetobacter sp. SH024
GTCTAGCAAAAGTGTTATCAGAAGCATATCGAGCTTGATAAACGTCATTGATGCTATTTCTTTTAAGCTCACGATAGATCGTACTAGGATGTCTTTTAATAAGTTCAGCAAATTTTCTGGCTGAAAAGCCTTCTTTTCTTGACTCAAGCATTAATGCAGTACGATCTTCAAAGTTAAGATGATGGTATGACAATTTTATATACTCCATAAACCCTTTAAATTAATTAGGTGGTTTATGTCGCACTTCAAGTTTTACTCTGCCGTGATTTATTTTGGTATGTCAGCTCAGCCTTTTGTTTAATACTCGGCGCTTTATATGCCACAGGCGTATATTTAATTTGAAATGAATATATTCTAGGTGAACTAGAGTGAATAATTTTAAAAAATAAAAGGGAGCTGCGCTCCCTTTTTTACTTATTTAGTCCAGCCATATTTTTTGAAAATACTATTGCCTTGCTGTGAAGATAGAAACTCTACAAAACGTTTAGCGTCGGCATCTTTTAAACTATGTTTAGTCAAGGCTACACCTGTGTCGCGATAGACAACTAGCTCCGGTTCGATGGGAATAATTTGTCCAACATTTGGGTTACTAACTCCCCAAATATTAAAGACTAACCAAGCATCATAGCTGCTATTTTCTTCCCAGTTTTTCTTGGCAATCCCTGTGTTGGCTGCATAGGTAACAATATTCTTTCGAAAAGCTTTTGTTAATTGGATATTTCCGGTTCTGCCAGCAATATCTTCCCACATACCGACTTGACCTGCACCATGTGTAACTAAAACCTTAACACCAGATTTAGCTAGGTCTTTAAATCCTTTAATATTTTTAGGATTTCCTTTGCGTACTAAAATGGCTGCGGGGCGTAAATATAAAGGTTCTACCGAGTCTTTTATAATTTGTTCAGAAAAAGCATTTTCAAAATCAGACATCATGGCTTCGGAGCCACTATAGATAACATCTGCATCTAGTTTCACTTTTTCAGACCATTGAGCAGTAGGTCCAGAAGTCACATGAACTGCTATGCCCGTTTTATTGGTGAATTGTTTGGCTGCTTCTTTCATAGCGGGTGCTGGGCCACCCGGACCATATACTTGTACGTCTGCAAAGCTATGGATGGATAGAGAACCGAGAATAAGAAAAATCAGGTAGGGTATAAATTTTTGTTTTGGCATTTTAATCGCTATCGTAATTAAGAAAATATCAGCATATATTTTTTATTATTGAAATTGGATTAATTTTTGCAACGATATTTATAATACATTCCTTTAAAATATATTTAATGAGATTTTAAGAGACTATATAAATGTAAATTATTTTGAGTTGAATATAAATATAGAAGATTCTATGGTAATTTATATTTTATAAATTAATTATTTAATTAGATGTAATTTAAATAATAGAGGAGTAATCCCTTGATTAGAAAAAGTAATTCTTTTTTAAAAATTTTATTCAGCAGTATTTGTTTGGCATCTGGTTCTGCTATGGCTGCTCCAATTACAGATTTGGGTAAGCAAATTGTGAGCGAAAAACCGGGTTCAATATTGTCGCTAGAACAGCAAGCTGTGACGGATTTGTTTCCTCATGCAAATCAGCGCTTATTAGTAAATTATCGTAGTCGAGGTATTCAGGGCGAACCTATTGTTGCATCGGCTTTTATTTTATTACCAAAAGGAACGCCACCCAAAAATGGCTGGCCGATACTTGCTTGGGCGCATGGTACGACTGGAGTTGCTGATACTTGTGCACCTTCGGGCGACTATGTGGGTGGACCAGTTCACTCATATCAAGAAGTTGCTTCCAAAGCTTTAGATGGTTGGCTTGCACGTGGCTATGCAGTTGTCGCACCTGACTATCAAGGCTTAGGCACATTAGGTGCACATCCCTATATGAATGCAAAAAGCCAACTGCATACAGTGGTTGATGCAGTGCGTGCATTACATATGCTTAAGCCCAAGAGCTTTAATAAACAGTGGTTGGTGATGGGGCATAGTCAAGGCGGGGCTGCTGCTATTACAGTGGCGGCTTATGGTCAAAAAGATGCTCCCGAACTAGATTTAAAAGGGGCAATCGCTCTTGCGCCAGGCGGTTATCAATATGAAGGCATTGCAGAATATGTGAAAACTAATCCGAACCCAGAACCTAGTGTGGCTGCTTTTTTCCCAATTGTTTTATTGGGAGCACAAGCAGCAGAACCAAGCATTGTTCCTGAAAACTTAGTCAGTCCAGAAATGAATACGGTGCTAACTCAAGCACGTAGCCGCTGTTTATCTGAACTTCAATCTGATTTGAAGAAGTCTCCTTCTAGCATATTTCGCCCTAATGCAGATTTAAAACCTCTTTTGGCTTATTTAAAACAGCAGTCTATTGAAAATATGGTGCCTACCGTACCGTTAATGATTGTTCAGGGTTCTAAAGATCATTTAGTCGACCCTAGAGGGACATCTGCTTATTACCAACAGCTATGTAAATTAAAAAAACCAACTATTTATCAAACGATTGATGGTGGCGATCATCGTGATGCACTGCGTCAAAGTAATACTTTTGCCACTCACTTTTTAAATGTCATAGAAAAAAACCAGACAAAATCGTATTGCTCTAATTTTAAGTAAATTGGTTTAAATAATACAAAAAAGCCGACTTTTCATGAGTCGGCTTTTTAAATGTGAGAGGGCAACTTTAGGTCATGTTATATAGTCTTTCTTTCGGAAAAACTGCGGTAAATGTTGATCCTTCGTTTTCTTTAGACTGCACATCTAAATAAGCGCCGTGTTGCATCAGCACATGTTTTACAATCGCTAAGCCTAAACCTGTACCACCTGTTTGACGACTACGGTCGCTGTCCACACGATAGAAGCGTTCGGTCAGTCGCGGTAAATGTTTAGGGTTAATTCCGATGCCCGTGTCTTGCACACTAAAGTAAGCATGTTCACCATCATCATGCCAACCGATGGTAATGGTTCCGCCTTTTGGTGTGTACTTGATGGCATTCGTAATTAAGTTACTAAACGCGCTGGCAATTTCCATGTCGGAACCAATCAGGTCGCAGTGGCTATCAATATGTAAATTGAGCGTGTGTCCATAATCGGCATTATAGGCCTGAGCATCATCAAACAGTTGATTCATTAAGCTCGGCATTTCAATAATCTGGTTTTTTGCGATTTTCTTGTTATTTTCTAAATTTGATAACAACAGTAAATCATTGACCAAAGCATTCATACGCTTGGTTTGTGATTGCATCTGATCAAATGCACGTTTCCAGCGTGGGCTAATATCTTCCTGATCGGTAAATGTCTCGATATAACCACTCAGTACGGTTAATGGGGTACGAAGTTCATGTGAAATATTATCGACAAAGTCTTTACGCATTTGCTCAAGGTTATGCATACGAGTCACGTCGTAAGCCACTAATAAACGACTTTCTCCACCAAATCTTGTGAGCTTAACCTGCACATAGCGGTCATCATCAAAGTTGGAATGCAGCTTAATCCCGTCGGGTGCCTGATCAATATTGTTAAAATATTCAATAAAAGTAGGCTGACGTAAAATGGTTAATAAGTTGCGGCCACGGTCGAGAGGACTGATTCCTAACAAACGTTCGGCAGCAGGGTTCCACCACTCGATTTGATGTTGGTCATCAATGAGTACAACCGCTTCAGCAAGAGCAACTAATGAAGACTGAGCTCGGTCAATTAAACCGACCATTTCGGCCTGAACAATTCGTTCCTGACGCTGAGCACGGTAAACATTAAATAATAATGCCCCCCAAATCCCGTTAAGGTTTGGAGGAACGTCATAAGGTTTATTGGCAATCCAGTCATTGACCAGATATAAAGAACGCAACTGGAGTGTAAAAAACACCACGAAGGCGATAAAAATACAGCTCCAGAAATACCCAATACCGAAACCGACTAAACCGGCAATAATTAGAAAAAATAATAAAAGCCGTAAATCTTGTTTGGCAAACGTCCATAAACTACTGTAGCGAGAAAGCTTTTGTTCACGTACCTGTTCAGGGACGGGGTAGGGTTCATACATAAATCTTGGTTAACCTGCGGCTAAATCTGCACGTGTTGAGAAACGGTAGCCAGTTCCACGTACAGTCTGAACAAATCGGTCAACACCAAAAGGTTCTAACACTTTACGTAAACGACGGATATGCACATCGATAGTGCGGTCTTCAATATATACATTACCGCCCCATACCTGATCGAGCAACTGGGCACGCGTATATGCACGTTCTGGATGGGTCATAAAAAACGCAAGTAAGCGATATTCAGTTGGGCCCATATCTAAAATGCTGTTGCCAAAGCTAACACGTTGGCTTACAGGATCAAGAATTAAACCATTGGCATCAATAGTTTTTTCACCACTTAATGCATTCGCGCGGCGCAGAACTGCCTTAATACGTGAAACCAGTTCACGTGTTGAGAAAGGCTTTGTCATGTAATCATCTGCACCCGCATCAAGACCTTGTACTTTATGGTCTTCTTCTCCCCGAGCGGTCAGCATAATCACTGGAATTTCTGCTAGGTTCTCATCGCGTTTTAAGCGGCGACATAAATCGACACCACTTACGCCTCCAGGTAACATCCAATCAAGCAAGATAAGCGCCGGACGTTGGTCGACGATAATTTGATGAGCTTGTTTGGCATCTTCTGCCTGTAAACACTGAAAGCCTGCCATGTCCAAAGAAGTATGGATCATTTCACGAATAGGAAGCTCATCATCGACAATTAAAATATAGTCATCTTTCACAACGCAATATCCTATAGATTTAACGGTGAACCGTTTTGTAGTTATGACAGGCTTATTACAAAGATTAATTATGACAATTTCATTGCAGAAAAGTCTATAAAAATGAATTTAGCAATAATTTGTGACAAAACTAAGGCAAAGGTATGACCAAATTATGACATCTCAGCCTCAAACTTTCTAAAATCATTCAATAGGTTATCACCTTAATTGCTTCGCTATTTTTTCACATTTTTAGCTGTCAAAAAACTTTAATATTATTTTGAAACTTGAGCTAATAAAGATAAGAAAACGATACGGCATGCAGTTAAAACCTGCTCAAGAGACTGCTCAAACCCTCCCATCACCCATCGAATCGCAATTTGTGTGACATATCCATTCAAACCCGTTGCGATTAAAGAGAGCTCATTTTCATGGTGCTGAATTTGGGGCATGGTCAGCATAACAAAGGCCTGAATCATGCGATCAAATTGCGCAAGTGTTTCTTGAATGGTGGCTTGATTATGTAATTCTTGTACCAGAACAGCATCGACATAGACAATACGAGCTAATCTCGGGTCATCTTTTAATGTCGTCAGCAGTGCTCTTAAACCCGCATCGACCATTTTTTCTGGATCGGGAGCAGCTTTAATTACGGCTTGCATCAGATTTTGCTGTAATTCTTCAATCATTTTTAAAAAGATGGTTTGAAATAAATCTTCACTCTTTTTAAATGATTCATAAAAATAACGTTCGGTGAGTTTTGCCTCTTGGCAGACATCTTTTACCGTCACTGAAAAAAAACCAAGGGTTCCATAGGTTGCAATACCCGCTTCAATCAGCTTTTCACGGCGTGCCTCTTTACGTTCAGATAGAGATAACCCTTTGAACTGACGTTCTTTACTCACACTTTTTGTTTTCTTTTTACTGGTTGAGTCGTTAGTCGCCATAAATAAATTGTTTCCTAAAGAATGGTTTCCTAATTTATAGGTTTTAGCCAAATATGCTCACTATGATAAAGCCCTCAGCAGAATTGTGCCATTCTATCTGAAATTACAGTGTACTATATTGACAATGTGTATTGTCAAAATTATATTAAAGGTGTCTAAAGTGCACATGCAATGAACCGATTGTGCAAATCGAAAAACAAAGGATGGACAATGAAAAATTTTAAAAACAAAGTCGCTGCAATTACGGGCGCGGGTTCTGGCATTGGGCAACAGTTAGCAATTCTTTTGGCAAAACAGGGCTGCCATCTTTCGTTGAGTGATATTAATGAAAAAGGATTACAACAAACTGTCGAGCTTTTAAAGCCGTACAGCAATATTACTGTTACCACCAAAAAGCTTGATGTGTCTGACCGTGAAGCGGTAAAGCAGTGGGCGCAAGAAACAGTACAAGATCACGGCTCTGTTAACCTGATTTTTAACAATGCTGGTGTTGCGTTAGGTTCGACTGTCGAAGGCGCGACCTACGAAGATTTAGAGTGGATTGTTGGGATTAACTTCTGGGGTGTCGTATACGGTACTAAAGAATTTTTACCGTTCATTAAGCAAACTCAAGATGGGCACATTATTAACATCTCTAGCTTATTTGGTCTGACTGCTCAACCGACTCAATCCGGTTATAACGCAACTAAATTTGCTGTGCGTGGCTTTACCGAATCGTTACGCCAAGAGTTGGATATTGAAAAAAGTGGCGTGAGTTCTTTGTGCGTACATCCGGGGGGAATTCGTACCAATATTGCTAAAGCTGCAAAAATGAGTGATAGCTTGAGTAGTTTAGGTATGGACCCAGCTAAATCGATTCAAAACTTTGATAAGTTTCTACGTACTCCACCAGAAGAAGCGGCTCGTCAAATCTTGGATGCCGTTTTGAAAAATAAACGCCGTTTATTGATTGGTAGTGATGCAAAATTTCTTGATGCATTGCAGCGTTTGTTCCCAACAGGATATCAACGTGCTTCAACTGTTGTGACCAAATGGATGAAATAAGATTTAAATTAAAAAAAGCCATCAAATGATGGCTTTTTTTATGTGGCTTGGATGGTTCTAAATAAGAACTTTGATCGTCTTTTTCTTCCAGATAAATTGATAATACAAGCCTTGAATAATACATAAACTCACAAATGCCAAGGCATAGGCAACCCAAATGCCTTTAAGTCCCCACATTGAGCTAAACCAGTAAGCGCATGGAATTTCAATAAATAAAATGGCAGAGATATTAATCAGCATTGGAACAGTCACGGTGCCGCTCGCACGCATGATAGAGGCAAAAATGGCACCTGCGCCAAAGAATAAAATCGCCCAAAGTACAATAAATAAAAGCTGTTGACCTAACACCACCACAGTTGGGTCGGTAATAAACAAAGCCATTAAATATTTTGAAAATAGATAACCAAGTGCAATTAAGGCACCTGTAAATAAAAAGTTCATTCCCAGAGCCGTACGGGTTACTCGCGCTAATAGATCTGATTTACCCGCACCAATCGCTTGCGCTGCAAAAATTGAGGCTGCTATGGAGATCGAAATCGCTGGAAACTGAATGTAGTTGAGTACCTGATTCACTGCACCATACGCTGCTGTAGCATGTGAACCATAATGGTTAACCAACCCAACAATAACTAAACCCGCCATTGAGGTCGTAATCATTTGAATACCCGTTGGGACGCCTAAGCGTAAAATAATTTTGCTTAGTTCTGGATTATGACGGATATGTTGCAGAAGTTGACGATTCGGCCGAAGTGAATGATTTTTCTTGTTAAGATAAATCGCGAGAAAAATTAATATTGCGATATAACTAATAATTGATGCTATAGCAGGAGCAATAATCCCTAGGGCAGGAAAGCCAAAATAACCTTTGAGAAGAATTGGTGTAATAATTACACCGATGACACTGGTTAAAGCTAGAGCCAGTAAAGGGGTCGTACTGTCTCCCACACCACGTAAAATTGAGGTATAGATAATATAAACGAACAGAAGTGGACTACCCGCCAACATCCATTGTACATAAGGCAAAGCAAGATGCATTACCTTGGGGTCTGTACCTAAAAGCTCCAAAATATCATGGGCGAAAAACACACCAAGAATCGCGGTAATAATTCCACCAATGATGGTCATAAACAGGGTAGAACCGACCACACTTTGGACTTTCTCTATATTTTGCGCACCCCATGCTTGCCCTACTAAAACAGTAGTACCCGTTGAAATCCCAATAATAAAAGCGAGTAGCAAAAATAAGATAGGGAAATATACAGAAACTGCCGCAATTGCATCTACTCCCATCATTTGACCAACAAAGATGGTGTTAATAGTTCCCGACAAGTTCTGCAAAATATTGGTTGCAATCAAGGGTAGCAAGAAAACAAAAAATGTTTTCCATAGATTTTGCTGTTGAATTAAGGACTGTCTTGGTGGCATGTATTCTCCATCGCCCATCTCTTTGTTGAGTTGGGCGGATATTCAACTTAGCATATTTGGAGTGAATGACTTGTAGTATTTTTACAGTGCTAAGTGGCTAAATTTATTAACATTGATTCAGAATTTCTCCTGCTTTTTGCAGAGTCTCATCATTTTTAGCAAAGCAGAATCGAATCAAGCGTAAAGACTCAGGCGCTTGCTGGTAGAAAACCGAAACTGGAATTGCCACAATCTTGTGTTGCTCGGCAAGAAACTGGCACATTTCCACATCGTTTAAGTCGGGACGAATTTGACTATAATCAAGATTTTGGAAATAAGTACTTTGAGAAGGTTTAAGTAAAAAACGACTATTGAGAATTGCCTGATTAAATCGATCTCTTTTCGTTTGGTAAAACTGAGAAAGCTCTTGAATATGTTCTGGATGTTGCTCCATATATTGCGCTAGAGCAATCTGACAAGGGGTCGTACCACAGAAATTCGCATATTGATAAATCTGGCGGAATAAACGCATCAGCTCAGGTGAAGCGACGCAGTAACCCGTTTTCCATCCCGTCACATGAAAGGTTTTTCCAAAAGAACCAATCACAAAACTACGCTCTCTGAGCTCTGGAAAATGCAATGCGCTAAAGTGTTGTTGACCATCAAAAACTAAGTGTTCATAGACCTCATCGGATAAAACCAGAATATTTTTATCTTGAATCAGTTCAATGAGTTCTAACCAGTCTTGTTTTGCCCAGATCGTACCGGTTGGATTATGGGGCGTATTCACCACAATCATACGGGTTTTGTCATTAATCAAATCTTTAACTTGTTGCCAGTTCACCTTAAAGTCAGGTGCTTGCAGGGCAATATGAACCGCTTTGCCGCCTGCTAACTCGACAGAAGGGCCATAGCTATCATAACTTGGGTCAAAAATAATGACTTCATCACCTGCATTGATGCAGGCTTGTATGGCACAAAAAATTGCAATGGTTGCGCCAGGAGTAATCGTGATTTGAGTGACAGGGTCAAGTTGAAGTTGATCACGCTGCTGAAATTGTAAAGCGAGTTGCTCCCGTAAACCGAGAATACCATCGCCAGGCGGGTACTGATTATGTCCAGCTAAAGTCGCTTGAGATAAGGCTTCAAGTAAGGCTTGTGGCGCCGGAAAATCTGGAAATCCTTGTGACAGGTTGAGTGCACCTAGACGATGTGCCAGTGCCGTCATGGTACTAAAAATAGTCACGCCTTGAGTGGCCAATTTTGACTGTAGCTGAAGCATATTGTTCTCTTATTAAAAATATTTAAAGTTATAAAATTGACTCAAACACTGCCCGAATTACACCAAGTGTCAAACCAATAAATGCACCCACTACAACACCATTTACTCGGATCATGTGCAAGTCGCCACCGACTTCATTTTCAATTTTCCCGATCATTTCACGTGAATCCCATTCATGAATGCGTTCACTCACATAGCGTATGATTTTATGGCTATATTGATCCGTAAAATTCATGGCAAGTCCTGTCATTTCTTTGTTGAGAACTTCACGTACTTTTACATTTTGAACGAGATTTTCACCCAACTGCTGAATCGCAGCTCGCAGGTTCATTGCAATGCCAGAGTCTTCTTTCATTAAATCTTCTTTAATGGCATCACACAAAATAGTGACAGCACCACTAATAAAATTTAGAACTTGAGGACTATCAAGGAGAGCATCTTTACCGCTGTTAAGGCGTTGACTGGCAACACTATCGGGTTTCGCTAGCTCTAGCATGAGTGAATGTGCAATTGTTTCAATTTCTTGTCGCCATGGGTGTTCATGGTCGGCCAGCATTGATTCTACTTTTTCAACCAATGAGTCGATTGTACGTTGTTGAACATCAATTCCAATCCAGCTTGCGCCTCTTGCAAGTGACCAGACACCCAGTGCTTTAAACATTTTTCGGGTTAATTCACAGGTTTTATCTGGGTTTTGTACCACCCACTCATGGGCAATATCTAGACCACGTTGTAAAACATCTTGGTGGAAATCATTTTCCAAGACTGCACGTAGCATTTCACTGGCGAGTTTGTTGACTTGGGTATTACGTACCCATTGCACACTGTTGTTTTGCACGAAATTAGCAATTTGCTCTTGGCTCACAAATTCAAAAATTTTCGGTACAGTTTGCTGAATGAGTTGTACCACTTGCGTATTGTTTTGCGGACTTGCCAACCATTGACCGATTGCGAGGCTTAAGTCTGTTTTTTCTAGGCTTTTTTCGACTATTTGAGGCGAAAGAAAATTTTCCTGTACAAAACGGCCCATTGACTCGGCAATGCGTGCCTTGTTACGCGGAATAATCTCGGTATGGTCCCGTAAAAACTTAGGAATCGGTAACTTACCAAAAGGGTTCCGAAACAGAACTGTAATCGCGTACCAATCGGCTAGACCGCCAACTACACCTGCTTCGGCCCCTAGCATCAAAATATGAATAAAACCTGTGTACTCTGGCAGAAAACGGTCGGCTACCATCAGTGCAATCCACAGCACAACGACGATGATCAGCGCTAGGGTAGCAAAATATTTACTACGTTTAAGACTGGGCACGTGGTGAACTTCTTCTGCCATGCTCATAAATTTATCCTATTCATTTTTGTTTTACTGGAGGCTCGGGTGGTGGCAACAGCGCTCCTGTCGGACTCAATCCATATTTTTGTCCGATTGATTTCAAGATCAAGGTTGCATCAAAAGCGTCTTGAGGAGCTTGCTTTTGATCCCGATAACATTCAATAGTATACGACACTTGAACAGGGTCGATATTGACCACTTGTGGGAAATCATAGAACGGATCATGCCAGAAACCCGGATAGCGACGACCATAGCCATAAGGATAAAAGCTTGGAGCAGATGGATAAACCACAGCCTGACGTGGTGGTTTCTGACTTTGGTTACTTGGGTCATTCAGTACTTTAAAAAAGCGGAAACCTTTTTGTACGGTCGTTTGCGCTGATTTTACCAAAGTGATTTCTTCAGCTGCACCGTAACTCATATTCGGATCGGCTTGAAAACTAATACGAAACGTTTGCGCATTTAAAGGGTATGCGGAAAACTGACCAAGTTGATCAAAGGTTTTTGGTTTACTTGGAGTCGTTGCACAAGCAGTTAAGGTTAAGGCAGTGCCTAAGGCTAAACAAAGAGAGAGATATTTCATGGTGAACTCCCAGCTGAGCATTAAAACAAAGATGACTCAGCATTAAAAATTAAGAAGCTTTAAAAACTACTGTTCGGTTCTAATAAAAATTCGGTTTCCTCTGGAGTAGAAACACGTCCGAGAATGGTATTGCGATGAGGATAGCGTCCAAAGCGATCAATAATGACTTTATGCTTTTTCTCAAAGCTTAAGTTAATTTCATTGCCAAGACGTTGAAATAGTTTCAAGGCAAATTCATGGATCAATTTTGATTCACTATGCATAAACGGCATATATAAAAAAGAGCGTTGCTCTGGATTAAGCTGTGCATCGAGTTGCAAACTAATTGCTTCTTGTGCCAAAGCTAATGCCAAGCTGTCATAGGCAAAAGATTGGGGCTGATCACGATAGATGTTGCGAGAAAACTGGTCTAGTACAATAATCTCTGCCAAACGACCTTCTGCTGTTTTTCGCCAAGACCAGAGTTCTGCTTGAGTTGCCTGTCGATGAACATCAGAAAAATTTTCACGGATTTTTTTGTCAAAATCATCACTTTTTGCAAACCAAAGTGAACGGTGTTCAGGAGAAAACCAGAAGTTTAAAATGTCTTGTTCGTTCATGATATTGACAACTCTTTAGCAATTATTCTTCAATAAAATCACAATTCTTTCGTGTCTTAAATAACAAGATTGTGATAAAAATTGCCAAACTGGAATGATGTGATTATATAAGTAACCGTATCATCTCACGATTTTGTATATAGTGATCTTTAATAAGCGAGCAAATGCATGAGTCAACCCACTACACCATCTCAATCAGTTATTCCTGCTTGGGTGGATTCGTCGCTACTACAAGGCATGTTACGTGGAATAGAGCGTGAAAGCCTACGTATGCAAAGTAATGGGTTCTTATCACAAGAGTTACATCCGAAGGCACTAGGTTCGGCGTTAACACATCCAAAAATTACGACTGATTATTCAGAAGCGTTGATGGAGTTTATTACTTCACCTAAGGCAACCATTGAAGAAGCTCTGCACGAGCTCACCGATATTCATGCGGTTGTGCATCATCATTTAGAAAATGGTGAAAAACTCTGGCCGCTGTCTATGCCATGTATGTTAGACGACAATGAAGAACGCATTCGTCTAGCGCAGTACGGCACCTCTAATATTGGTCGTTTTAAAACACTATATCGCCGTGGGTTAGGAATTCGATATGGTCGTCGTATGCAGACCATTTCAGGGGTGCATTACAACTTATCTTTCCCAGATACACTTTTTGCTGAGCTACAAGCTCATGAAACTGACGAACAATTAAAATCATTAAGTTTGCAGGATTACCGTAGCCATCGTTATTTTGGCCTTATTCGTAATTTTATTCGTTTAACACCATTGGTCATGTTCTTGGTGGGCGCGAGTCCAACAGTATGTCGTTGTTTCTTGACCGGACACAAACATCATTTGTTGCCTTTAATCAAAGGTTCATACTATTTACCGTATGCTACAGCACTCCGTATGGGACGATTGGGCTATCAAAACTCAGCCCAAAAAAGCTTAGGTATTCATTACAACAATTTGTCTGGCTATCTGGATGGTTTACAAAAAGCCGTTCATTCTCCTTACCCACCATTTAGCCGTTTAGGGTTAAATGATGCATCTGGTGAGCCGTTGCAAATTAATGATCATGTTTTGCAGATTGAGAATGAATATTACAGTCTAGTACGTCCAAAACAGGTGCCTCAAGCAGGTGAAACACCGTCTCAAGCTTTAAAAAATCGAGGCGTGGGCTATGTGGAGTTACGTGCTGTAGATGTAAATCCATACTCGGCAATTGGCGTTGATGAAACGACAGCAGGCTTTCTTGAAGTGTTAGCACTTTATTGTTTGTTAAGTGATAGCCCAGACTTGTTATGTTCTGAGCAAGACTTGGTTGAGAAAAATCAAACAGAGGTGGTCAACCGAGGTCGAGCGCCAAACGCAACCATTACAGATTTAACTGGGTCGTATCACATCGAAGATTGGGCACGTTTATATATTGCAAAAATGCAAGATTGTGCACAGCTACTCGATCAGACCTATGCAACGGACTTGTATGGTTCAGCTTTGGCTGTCATGCAAGCACGAATTGATGAAGTTGATGAAACTTTATCTGCCCATGTCATTGATGATACGTTAAAGCATGGTGGAACTTGGAGTTTTGGTAGCCACATGGCTCAGTTACATACTGAAAGTTATGAACAGCATGAGCTTAGTGTGGAAACTTTGAAACATTTTGAACAGTTGGCTGCGCAATCTTTACAGCAGCAAGAAAAACTTGAGCAAGATACCAAGATCAGTTTTGATCAATATCTTGAACAATATCGATAATAAAACGAGGTTTTACATGCGATTAAGTTACCGTTTGGTGAGTGGACTACTTGTTTTAGCAAGTATAGTCGGCATGTCTTTTGCGTTGTATCTGGAACATGTAAAAGGTTTAGAGCCATGTCCGCTCTGTATTTTTCAACGTGTTGGCTTAATGGCAATGGGCCTTGTAGCACTCATAGCCTTTTTGCATAACCCAGTTTCAAATGCGGTTAAACGTTTTTATGCATTTTTAGCAGGCATTGCAATTTTATGGTCAGTGGGTGTGGCAGGACGTCATGTCTGGTTGCAACATTTACCACCAGATCAAGTACCAAGCTGTGGCCCGGGTTTAAACTATTTAATTGATGCCTTACCAATGAAAACAGTTTTACAAGAAGTATTGTCGGGTTCAGGTGAATGTGCAGCAATTGATTGGACCTTTTTAGGTCAATCTTTACCAGTTTGGTCATTGGTCTATTTCCTCTTACTATTACTGGTCTGTTTATGGCAGTTATTCCGTTTTTATCCAGTATTTAAGACAACCAAAAAAAGAGCTTAAAGCTCTTTAAAAAAGCCCAACACTATGTTGGGCTTTTTATTGCTTGGGAATAGGTCAAAATATAAAAAAACGAATTAAAAAAAAGCATAATCATGTAGACAGATAGTTCTGTTTTTTATAAAGTGCAGCCGTTTATATATCCTTATGATTATAAAAAAATGCTTTTTAATATCTTTAATGTTTTGGAAAAAATAGGGTTAAGTGCGCAGAAACGTGCCGTCCATGTGCAATTTTCTAATGAACTACTCAATAGCCAAGTTTTTTTACAACGTATAGAAGGCCAACATCAGCTAAATGGGGGATTGGACGCTGAGTTGATCTGCCTTTCAACGAGTGCCCAAATTGCATTGAAGCAGTTTATAGGTGTGCAAGTTGCCGTTGATCAGGTCACTGATTCTGGACAATTATTTCGAACTACAGGAATTGTGACAGAAGCGAGTTATGGCCAGAGTGACGGTGCTTTAACGCTTTATAAATTGACCTTAAAAGACGCGACAAACTTATGGCACAAGCGCCGTAATAGTCGTGTTTTTATGAATAAAAGCATTATTGAAGTCACTGAAGTTTTATTTAAAGAATGGCAAGAAAGAAGTCCACTTTTTGCGACAAGTTTAAGTCTCGACCTTAGTGGGTTAAGTCAGAGTTATGATATTCGCCCATTTATCATGCAGCACAATGAATCTGATTATGACTTTCTTACACGCTTATGGCGAAGTGAATGCGTTAGTTGGCTCATTGATGAAGCAGAGCTTTTTGTTCCTCACTTTACTGCACCTATACAACCTCAAAAACTAAGACTCATTGATGACAATAGCCAGTACCAAGCTTTAGCACGTCGCAGCATTCGCTATCACAGAAGTAGTGCAACAGAATATCAAGATAGCATTACAGGTTTTGTTGCGGTGCGGTCTTTACAGCCGACTGCTGTACATGTGCAGCGTTGGCAACCCGATGCTCTGGCAAACGAAGAAGGTGTAGGTTCAGTTATTACTACACACCTACATTCAGAGCAGTTTGATTCAGCGAGTTTAAGCCTTGAACAAGCATGGCATATGAGTCCAGCTTGGATGCAAGATTTAAAAGGGGAAGATCAGGCCACAGCTTCAAGTAGTAATCAGCTAGAGAAATTGAATCAGCAATTTACGGATATGTACGCGAGTCGGGCCAAATACTTTAAGGCCTATAGTAGTGTCCGTGATAGCCAAGTTGGTTATTGGTTTAATCTACAGGAGCATCCTGAAATTGATCAGCATGAAGGGGCTGATCAAGAGTTCCTGATTATTGCTAAAAACTTCTATAATCAAAATAACTTACCAAAAGATTTACATCAGCAAGTGAGCCAGTTGTTAACCCAAAGTCGTTGGGATAAACATGGTTATGATGATATTGAGCGCCAAGGTAATGAGCTGACCCTAATACGCCGTCAGATCAAGACGGCACCTGAATATAATCCAGAACAGCATCGCCCGATTGCTTACCCGCAAAGAGCCAAAGTCGTGGGGCCAGAGGGAGAAACTATCCATGTTGATGAATGGGGGCGCATTAAGGTGCGTTTTCTATTCACCCGTAGTGATGATCATGGCCATGACGGTGGCGCGGGTAGCAATGACAATGATACCGACTCAGCTTGGGTGGATGTACTGACTTCTTGGGCAGGCGAGGGCTATGGAGCACGTTTCTTGCCACGTATTGGTGAAGTGGTAGTCATTGACTTCTTTGATGGCAATATTGATCGTCCATTTGTGACTGGGCGCATCCATGAAGCGCAACGCTCACCAACCAAGTTCGATGTGAAAGGGCAGCTTCCTGATACTAAAAAACTGAGCGGAATTCGCAGTCAGGAAGTCAGTGGTAGTGGTTTTAACCAATTACGCTTTGATGACACAACGGGGCAAATTAGTACCCAATTACAAAGTAGCCATGCAGCGACACAGCTGAATTTGGGTAATTTAAGCCATCCGAAAGAACAAGCGACGAGTCAGGGTCGTGGAGAGGGCTTTGAGCTTAGAACAGATGCTTGGGGAGCTGTGCGTGCAGGTAAAGGCATGCTCATCAGTACCTATGCACAAGAGCAAGCGATTGCAGACCATCTAGAGGCTGCACAAGCACAATCCTTACTTTCACAAGGTTATGAAAGCATGAAAATGCTCAGTGAAGTTGCAGCAAAGCAACAGACTGATGCTTTGAACGTGATTAATCGCTTACCCAAGTTCATCCAGTCACTTGAGCTAAAAACTACAGGACAGGCATTAGATAGTACGGTGAACCTATTTAAAGAAGGGATTAATAACGATCCTATTCACGCTTTAAAAGACTGTGGTGGCTTTATTCAAGATATTGGTGCGCTAGGGGGAAATGCAAAAGGCGTTGTAGACGAATTTAATTCTTTTTTTAGCGATGCCAAAGATGCGGTAGAAAACTTAAAAGCATTTATTGAAAATGTTGAAGAGCATGGTGCTGACATCGTTAAAGGAAAACTTGCCAGTATTAAAGACCGCATTCATAAAAATCCATTTGAAAGTATTCAAGAGGTCGGAAAAGTCTTAGCGAATGTCGAGACTAAAGACTTTGACATGATGAGTGTATGTGGAACGTTTAGTAAAGGCAGTAAATTGGAAGTATCACCTTCTAAAGCATTAAGTTCTTTGCAAGGCTTTATGGAAGGTTATACCCAAGGTTTAGAAAGTAGTTCCGATACTAAACAGCAAGAACAAGGCAAAATTTTTAGACAGGCCTTGATGTTATTAGCATCGCCAAATGGCATTGCATTGACGACACCTGAAAATATCATTTTGCAAGCTTCGCAAGATATTGCAGAAAGTGCTAGTGGCTCAATTAACTTAAGTGCACAGAAAAATATCATTGGGCATGCGCAAGACAAGATCAGTTTGTTTGCCGCGCAAAAGGGTTTGCGTGCTTATGCAGCAAAAGGAAAGCTCGAACTACAAGCACAAGACGATGCCATTGAAGCAATTGCCAAGAAGGTCATCAAGCTCATTTCTACTGAAGAAAAAATCGAGCTTACCAGTCCAAAAGAAATTGTATTAACGGCAGGTGGATCTCAGCTCAAAATTAATGCAGATGGCGTATTTTCAACAACAGGTGGCAAGTTTGAAAGTAAAGCTGGGCAGCATTTGTTTACGAGTGGAGCTAAGGTTTCTTATGAGGTTCCACAGCTTCCAAATACTGCTATGTATAGTAATAAGTTAGATGTTTATGATTTATTTTGGGAGAGCGATTTTAGTCAGTTTACATATAAAGCTTTTATTCAAGAAACAAATTCATTTATCTCAGGAGCCTTAGATGAACATGGGCGAACTGGGAAAATTACAAAAGAAGACCCGTTTAATATAAAAGTTTTAGTTGGAAAAGAGCAAGAGCTGTGGGATGTAATTGTTGATGAATGGGATAATGAGGATTTTCTTTTAGGAGTAAAAAATAATGAAAAATAAGTGTTTAGTAACCTTTATTTTATTAGACTTACTAGGGCATCCCATTAAAAATGCTAAATATCAAATAAAAAATGGTAATAATCTCATTGCTGAAGGATTAACAAATTCTAAAGGAGCGATTGTTGATATAAGTAGAGATAAAGGAGTTGTACTTGATGTTTATTTCCAAAATATTTTAAATCAGATGCAACTTATCAGCAGAGTTTGTCTTGAAAAAAGTCATGCTATCGTCAAGTTATATAGTCCATCAGTTTTAATAAAAACTCAGCTGAGAGAGAAAGGGAAAACTGGTCAATATAGTAGAAAAACATATAAAGTGAAAAAGGGTGATACTTTATTAAAAATTTCAAAAGATATGAATTGTAAAATTGAAGAAATTCAAAGAATAAATAAAATTAATGATGCAAATAAGATTTCGGAAGGACAAATACTAAAGCTACCTTTAAACAAAGGAAATAATGGAGAACCAAAGAAAATAAATAATAGTTCTAATATTAATAATGGAGTCGCTAAAAAGGATAATCATGATGATAAAGATGACCATTGGTTTGGTACATTAGCGAAAGCTCCGGATTGGATGCCAGATATTAGTGCAGATAAGATCTATAATCATATTAAAGATCAGATTCTTAATAGTACTGCACCAGAATTAAAAAATATGAATGCTGAAAGTCAAGATACTGGAAATCCAAAACAGAATATATCTAATTATAAACCAAGTATTATTTTCCCTTTTAAAGTAAAACCTATCAATGATATTGGTGGAGAACTATCAAATTATTATTGGGGAGCTAAACTCAATGATACTAATGCTTCAATGGCAATCTTTGGAAGAAATAGAAGTGGTAATAGAAAGCATGCGGGAAGAGATTTATATAGTAATTGTAAACCTGTTAGCAAAGCAGAAAGTGGCTTTGAAGTAGTTGCTATAGCACCCGGTAAAGTAATAGCTTCGCAAGGATTCTATCTACAAACTAATCAAGTAAGTATTAGGCATAAAACTGATGATGGTAGAGAGTTTGTAATTAGGTATGGTGAATTAGATCCAAAATCAATAACATTAAAAGTGGGGGATCCCGTTAAGCAAGGCCAAATATTAGGCAAAACAGGTGTAATGAAAAATAAGAATGGACCAGCTGCTATACCTATTGCTGGAAAAACAGCACATAATGTTTCAATGCTACATTTTGAATATTTTACAGGCAATGGTTTTTCATTAGATGATGCGTCAAATCTTACAATAAAAGAACATGGACTTTATTCGAGACGTGATGATATAGCTGATCCTTTAGCAATATTGTTAGAAGGATATAGAAATAGTTTTGATTTACAGTTGCCTCAAACTACTTCTCAGAAATCAATTGGAAATAGAATACCTATAAGCAATTTAACAACAAGTGCAAATGCAAGATTATTTGTTCAAGAATGGGAAGGAAAATATTTAACTCCTGATGGGCAAGGAACATACTATTACGATGATTCTAAAGGATATTGTACAGTTGGATGGGGACATCTCGTAGGTCAATCATCATGTAAAGCTTTAGGTAAAAAAGCTTTAAAAGATTTTATCTCAATATCTCAGGCTAAAACTTATTTTGAAGAAGATGTTTTGAAACATGAAGCTTATGTCAAAAAAGCTATTAAAGTTCCTCTATATCAATATGAATTTGATGCTTTAGTATCGTTAGCATTCAATATCGGGAATATTGCTAGTAAAGCCCCAAATTTATGTAAGCTTATTAATGAAAGTAATTATAAAGATGGGCCTAAAGAAATGTTAGATATAAATAAAATAACTGTAAATGGGAAAAAAGTTCCAGATCTCGGTTTGACGAAAAGGCGTAATAGTGAATATCAATTGTTTATTAAAGGAACGTACGATGCAAGGCATTAATCTTAATTTTTTTAGTGTGCTATTAGTCTTTAGTTTGAGTGCCTGCTCAAATGCTGCAGATTATAAGCCACAACATTTAGATGAGAAAACAGTATATAAAAATAGTGAGCATGATCTGAATAATACATATTCTGATGTAAAAAGCTATATTAGTGATAATAAAAACGAAGTTAAGTATCTTATTGATACTCAACGTTCTTGGTTGAGAAATAGAAATTTAAAATGTAATTTTAATGGGAAAGAAGCAAATAATGAAAATTATAAATGTCTGAGTGATTTTAATAACTCTAAAATTAAAGATTTAAGAATATCATACCTAGACTTTGATAGTTTAGAAGGGAACTTAATAAAGCCATTTAATTATAAAGATGGTGTTATAAAAGAATTAGAAGTAGGCGGGTGTTATTGTAGTGAAAGTACAATTAAGATTTTAAAAAATAAGATTTATATATATCAAGCTTGTGATCAAAAATTAAATGAACCACGTATATATAATATTGTTGGTAAGAAAAAAGATGAATTTTCTGTAGAGTATCAAATTGATACTAATAATAATAAAGTCCCAGAGTTTAATTTGGTGTTTGTAACTAATGGAAAAAATGTTTGGAATATTGTTCCTAAGGTTTTTAGAAAAGAAGACTTATTAAATTTAAATTTTAAAATTGGCTATACAACTGATACGAATTTAAAAAACAAGAAAATTGATTGTAATGATTATGAGGAATAATTCTAAATTATTAAAACTTTGATTGTATTTGATAATAGTAATATTATCTAAAAAATAATATTACTATTTTATTAAAATTCAAAATGGAACTTATCCTAAATGAAGGAAAACTTAAGTTTGTAATTTTTACTGTTTTTATGATTGGTCCTGTAGGAGCTTCATATACTGACTTTGGTTTTATTCAAGATAAGGATGGATATGTTAATGTGCGAGAAAGTTCAAGTTTAAATTCTAAAATTACATCCAAATTAAATAATAATGAAGTTGTTTCATGTGTGATGGATGAAGAAGCGAATAATTTTTGTTTAGTTAATGCAAGCAATGGTGTATCTGGATTTGTTTATAAAAATAGAATAAATAATTTTACTGGTTACACTTCTATAAAGTTATCGCAATATTCTATAGAAAAGGTTGTTTTTAGTGATAAAAAACTAATAGTAGAAGTATATGCAAAAAATACTATTTTAGATCCTAAATTTTGTAAAGGAGAGTATAAGTATTTTAATGGTAATATATTCTTTGGTACTGATGGTAGTCTACCTGAAAATAATTTTTTATAACTTGATAAAATTATTGTTAAAGAAACAGATAACAGAATAGAAATCAGTAGAACTGAACTCGAGCAATATTCCTTCCCTAAAAATGGTATAGATGGTGATAAGAACGAGCTTGCTGATTTTTAAAATATATTACTTAAATAATAATATTTTTATTTTAAATACTTTTAATAATGGTGGTGCAGCAGCTTACAATATCATTTTAAATGTAAAGAATGGGAAATTAGTTTCTAATAAGGATTGGAAAGTTGATTTTTGATAAAATTCAAATAGTAAAGTCATGAGCGGCTATAAATATTAATTTCATTAGTGATGCGAGAAAATAAAAGTGATTTATAAAAAATTAGTTTTTGTATGTTTAGTAGGTTTAAGCTTATCTACTATTCATATTCAATATGTAATTGAAGGAGCTTATGCAAATTCTTTTGAAATACAGAAAGTAAATAATAATCAATCCATTGAATCTGCTGAAAAAATTAGAAAAATAAAAAAGGGTTTAGATAATAAAATTTATTTATTATTAGATTCTGATGAGGGCTGTATAGTAAGTGAAAAACCTCTTAATAAGAATATAGTAATTATCTATAAAGATGACGAAAAATTTAAATATGATATTGTGAATCCAATATTGAAAAAAGATAGTAGTGATTGTGTTTCAGAATTAGCTTTTGTTACAGATGAGCCTAATTATTTTTATAATATTAATAAAAGAAGTAAGGAGTTAGTTCATGGTTATGGTTTTGAATTAAATAAGGATCAGATTCTATATAAAAATAATAAAATTAGAGGAATTGATTTGATAGGGGATGGAATTCCTAATATTATGGCTGAATGTTTTTCAAGTGAAGGTGCGCATTTTAATATTTTGGGAGGGCGTAATAATGAAGAAAAATTGTTACATCGTTATACTTACCTAGATATGAACTTACAAGCCTCATGTACTGAAAATGAAAAAATATATAGTAAAGGTTTGTTGGATTTGAAAAATAAATATAGAGAAAATTAATGAAAAGTATCTGATAATATTTACAATAAAGGAAAATTTAATAAAGATAGTATAGACACTTTTAGTAATAAAAGTGCCTATATTATCGTTATTTAGTCGTTAGAAAGCTTATTTAAACAATACTCATATCATAACTTTAAAACCAATTTAATAGCTTTAAGTTTTTGATTTTAATATTTTTAATTTTGTTGTTGTCACTATTAATTAAGTAGGGCTTTTGGCGCCCATCAAAATAGGTAAGTCATCCTCAATATCATCACTGTATGTTGCAAACCAAGGTTGTTTAATATCAAGCTTATTCAATCTTCTTACTTTTTCTTCAGACCTGCAATGTATCCCACTTATCCATCCTCCCAGCTTGTTTTGTAGAGGAGTACCAATAATTCGTACATCTAGATTGATAGAATCGAGTAAAACATTCGCTAACTTTTCTGGTGCAGCCGTAGCAATAAACACAATTCTTCTATTGGCTAAATGATCTTTAACTTCGTTTATACCTTGCTCAAACCAATATAATGAATTGAAAGAATTGTTTTTGATATTCTTAGAGAAATTCTTAAAGCTGTATTCTAATTTTTCTTCGTTCAAGCCATACGTTGCAATCCATAAATACAATGAAGCACCTTTAGATTTATATTTCTTAAATTTCATAAGAGGCAAAGCGATGGGCGTAACAATAAGTGCAGCGATAAATCTAAAAATATTGGATTTTAATTTATCTGTTAGCCATGCCTTTGTAGAGTCACCCGATAGTAATGTCCCATCCAAGTCAAAAACAACAATTTCTTTCATATATTTCTCTATATTTGGTAATAGTGATAAGAATTAATTTTCAAAAATTATTTTTAAGGGTTGATTTATAAAATAATAAAATATTTTATTATATTGTCATATGATTATAATAGTTTAACTTGATTGTTTATAAATTAATTAAATGAAAAAATTTTGTTTATTATTGCTGGCTTTTTCGGTTAACACATTTGCAAATACAGATAAGTGGAATGGTACTTATCATTATTATAGTTCAGAAGAACTACCAGGTGGAAATGTTGTGACAATAGAATTTATTTTAACACTAACACCCAAAAAGTGTGAGTATTCTATTGCTGGCTTTCAGGTTGATAAATCTTATATATGCAAAGTGAAAGAGAAAAATAACGAGCTATATTTCTTTAAAGTTCAAAGTGGTGAAAAGTTAGGAAAAGTGATCTTTAAGAAAGGAAAATATTATCTTTATTCCGATGAAGTTTTAGATAGTAAAGACAACTTATTTTTTAAAGATAAACAATAGTTATAGAGCTCTTTTTAAAATATTTTAGATTCTATAAAAAAGCCCAACATAAGTTGGCTTTTTTTACGTCTCTACAATTCCTTCTAAATCTTCGAGCTTATAGTTCGGCATATCAATAATATGGGTTTGAATACCCTCTTGAACGTAATCATTAGCATGAGGATATAACCAGCGAGTGATCTGTTCGGCAACACTCGAGTGATACTGAATTTCAAAATGATTTAAACCATAAAACACGGCTTTATGTGAGTCTGGAACTTTAAGCTGAAAACGTGGATTAGGGTGTTCGCCTAGCGCGCTTTTTACACTCACTAAGTAGTCGCCAATTACGGTCAACGCTTTATTGCGGACCTTTTCAAATTCTAAGGTCCCTGCCACTAAAAAGGTGTTGATATGGGAAGGTAACGGAGCAGGGGCGCGGTTATCATCCATCATACCAATACGGGCATCCATATGTTCCCAATCATCATCACGAACGCTACCGTGGCGTAGGTCTAAAATACCATTACTACGAATATTAACCAGTTGACCGAGTAAACCCACAAAAGGGAATGCCCCAAGTTTATCTTGTATAGCAAAGCCAAAGCGCTCAAGTACTGCACCATGGTGTGGGGAACCAATACAGACAAGGTTCTCGACCATATGAATCCATTGATACATATTTTGTTTGCCATAAAATAAAGCACTACGAGATACTAGTCCGCCCATACTATGGCCAATGATATCAATACTGGTAATCCTTGGATTACGTTGTACCAAATCTTCTAATAAGTTTGAAAAACTGCGCCCATTGGCTGAAATGCGTCGGCCTGTATTGTAATTTAAATACAACATGGTGTTATGGTCACGCTGCGCTAACAGGCGCTCACCAATGCCGCCATAGTGTGCATTTGACCAAGTCAGATGATTCATACACAAACCATGAGCTAAAATCACTATGCGGCCTGCAAGTTCCCCTTGCTGTATTGCACCGTAGTGATCGTATAGCACCATAGGTAAGGCGAGGGGACTATGCTGTTTAAGTAGATAATCTCCAAAAATCCCATTCAAAATGCCGACTAAAAAATGAAGGCTTGGGGTGAGCGGTTTTTCGTGAAGTGTGGGATATTTTTCAATAATATGACGTAAGCTTGGCGCTAAAAAACAACTACCGTATTTTTGTAAAGCGCCATAAGAAAACTGATATGCCTTTTGTACAAATGGTCGTTTTTGAAAGTTTTTAGCATTTTGTGTACTCACACCAAAAGCATTTTTTAATACTTCAATATTAATAACTTGAATTAATTCATGTACACCATTTAAGCTGGTACTGAACAGTTGAGCTAAACCTTCTAATACGTCTGCCTGACTAGGTGGCGTACGATCCCATTTACAATAAGTTTCATGTAGTGGTGTTAAGCTCGGCATATCTTTTCCCCATATACGTTATAACCGACGTTTTAAGCTGTACTTTTTATCAACGGCAGCTAACGTTTCCATCTTAGTAGTTTAAATAACACATGTTTTTAAAATACTGATGAATGGTTAGTTGAGTGGTTTTTCTTGTCTGACAATAGTGTTTTTATATACAAACTGAGAACAAAAATGTGAGTTTATTCTCAATTTAGAGGGAAAATATATGAATATTATCTACCTCCATGGCTTTAATAGTAGCTCTCTTTCAATTAAAGGGCTGAGCCTTAAGCAGTATTGTAGCGAATTGGGCATAAATGTGCATTTGCCAGACTTAAATAGATCTCCTGATCTAGTGGTTGAGCAAGTTTCAGAGCTGATAGAGTCTTTACAAGATGTAGCCTTAGTCGGTAGTAGCCTTGGCGGGTTTTTTGCGACATATTTTGTCGCGAAATATAATGTTCCAGCTGTACTGATTAACCCTGCTATGCAACCATGGAAGCTGTTTGATGAGTTATTTCAAGTTGAAAGTATGCCCTATGTGGTGAATGATCAATGGTCAATTGACCATATTCAGTTACGGCAGTTACAACAACTGGAACTGAATCAACCTGAAAATGCCGACAAAATACTCGTCTTATTACAACAAGGCGACGAAATTTTGGATTATCGTCAAGCACAACGCTATTATAGTGCTGCAACGCCATCCTCATTGATTTTGACGGATGCTCATGGCAATCATGCTATGGAAGATTTTGAAGAAAAATTACCGTTAGTGATCGAATTCTTTGCGCACACCATCAAATAAGGAAAACGTACAACGTGACACAATATACGGCTCAATCGCTTGAAGTTCTTTCTGGTTTAGACCCTGTACGCCGTCGTCCGGGGATGTATACCGATACGACTCGACCTAACCATTTAGCCCAAGAAGTTATTGATAATGCTGTCGATGAAGCATTAGCTGGTCATGCCGACAAAATCTGTGTCACAGTTTATAAAGATGGTTCGTTGTCGGTTGAAGATAATGGCCGCGGTATGCCGGTCGATATTCATCCTGAATATGGCCAAAGTGGTATCGAAATCATTCTGACCAAGCTCCATGCTGGTGGTAAATTCAGTACCGATAACTACCAATTTTCAGGTGGTTTACATGGTGTGGGGATTTCGGTTGTAAATGCTTTATCAACACGTGTTGAAGTCGAAGTACAACGTCAGGGTAATTTATACCAGATGGCCTTTGAGCAAGGGGAACCCGTTGCTCCTTTAGCGGTCTTAGAAGGTAAAGCACCGAAACGTGCGACAGGTACAACGGTACATTTTTGGCCAGAAGCTAAATATTTTGATAGTCCAAAATTTGCGTTAAAAGCACTCAAACACAATTTAAAAGCCAAAGCTGTTTTAGCGGCTGGTTTAAAAATTACTTATATCGATCAAATTAATGATGAAAAAATCGAATGGCAATTTGAAAATGGCCTCGTCGATTATTTGATGGATGAATTGCAAGACCGCGAAATTTTGCCAAACCCTGCATTTGTAAGCAGCGGTCAGGCAGACCGTGCGGCATGTGAATTTGCGATTTGTTGGAATGTGGAAGGCGGTGAACAGGTTCAAGAAAGTTACGTCAACTTAATTCCAACTGCACAAGGCGGTACTCATGTGAACGGTTTACGTTCAGGTGTTACCGAGGCATTGCGCGAGTTCTGTGAGTTACGTAATTTGCTACCACGAAACCTCAAACTTTCGGCAGAAGATGTTTGGGATGGCGTGAACTATATATTGTCGCTCAAGTTCCAAGAACCGCAGTTTTCAGGTCAAACCAAAGAGCGTCTTTCGAGTCGAGAAGCATCAAATATTGTTTTAAATATTGCTAAAGATGCTTTCGCACTCTGGCTCAACCAACATGCTGAAATTGCCATGCAGCTGGCAGAAATGGCAATTTCTAAAGCAGGTCGCCGTTTAAAAGCAGCAAAGAAAGTCGAGCGTAAAAAAATTGTTTCCGGCCCTGCATTGCCGGGTAAATTGGCAGATTGTGTTGGTCAAACACGTGAAGACAGTGAGTTATTTATTGTCGAGGGCGACTCTGCTGGCGGTAGTGCCAAGCAAGCGCGCGATAAAAACTTTCAGGCGATCATGCCGATTCGTGGAAAAATCTTAAATACGTGGGAAGTTTCTTCAGATGAAGTATTGGCTTCTCAAGAGGTCCACGACATTGCGATTGCGATTGGTGTAGATCCGGGCAGTGATGATTTATCTGAACTCCGTTACGGTAAAATCTGTATTTTGGCCGATGCTGACTCGGACGGTTTACACATTGCGACTTTGCTTTGTGCTTTATTCGTTAAACACTTCCCAGCATTGGTTGAAGAAGGACATTTGTATGTGGCAATGCCACCATTGTTCCGTATCGACATTGGTAAAGATGTTCATTACGCGCTTGATGATGATGAACTTGAAACTATTTTGAAAAATATTAAAGGTAATCGTAATCCGCAAATTACCCGATTCAAGGGATTGGGTGAGATGAACGCGATTCAACTACGTGAAACCACGATGGATCCGAACACGCGTCGTTTAGTTCAGCTCGATCTAGATGATGTGCATCTAACGGCAGGTTTACTCGACAAGTTACTTGCAAAAAAACGTTCGGCAGATCGTAAGCAGTGGCTTGAGCAGAAAGGTAACTTAGCTGATATCACTGTCTAAAAAGGCGTAAAAAATCCCCGCTCAATTGGCGGGATTTTTTTATGTAAATCTAAATTGTTGGAAATCACCACAACGATTTCTACCATTAAATTAAAATAGACAGATCTGTATATTTTAATTTAGGTCGTAATTTTTATAACCTGTGGAAATTGAAAAACATCGCAATTTGCTCCGCATCCAATTCGATCTACCACTGCAAAATCACTTGGTGCTTCGAAGGTAAGCAAAGGATGATGCCATGTGCCCGCCCGATAATTAATACTTTGCTTTCCATTTGAAATAAAAGCACATAACTTTGAAATATCAGGAGTATTTTCGTCCAAAGCGGGTGCCACAATAATTAAAAACTTTTGTTGCTGTAGTGGAATAAATGCCTGAGAGCCTTTGGGGTGACGCTCTAGCATTGAAATTTCCAGAGGCAGCACGCTGGCCTTAATATTACGGAAAATACTAATTCCTGCCTTTGCTTCACCTTCAACTTCAGTTTCAACGAGCGCATGGTAGCGCTCAGTGTGGGCATCGTTAATATGAAAAAAGTCATGTCCGTCGCAACAGATGACCTCTCCGAAGGGCTGAAAGTTTTCAATTGTTAAGGGCTGAATTTGAACATTCTTCATGATCATGACTTGGCAATTTTTCCCCATAAACGAACACGACTAATACCACCATCTGGAATCATGTTAATACGAATATGAGAGATTTTTTCATGCTGTAAAATCTCATTCACATATTCATGAATATGATCCATTTGCATCGGTTGGGCTTCTAGTAAGTAAGACCAGAACATACTTTGAGGAATTAATTGTGCATCGGTTGCGTTTTCAAGGTAAACCGCCTGAATAGATACTTGGGCAGGGAAGTTCCCTTTAAAATGAGCTGTATCAATTTCAAGCTTTTCAATTTTTCCGCTTTTACCCAACGCAAGAATACACCAGTCATAACCCGGTGCACGGCGGCGTTTGGTTTCCCATCCATCGCCCATATTGACTCCGCGACCTGGGTTAATCAAATTACGCGGGTGTCCAAAATGAGCATCACTATAGGCAACTACACGGCCACCATTTTCGAGAGCCAATAAATCGAGAGTTTGTTCGCTATCAGTTACCTGAATATGAACATCGCCATAGACACGTAAACGGGCAATACCACCATCTGGGAAAATATTAAGGCGTATATGAGTGAAAAGTGCATCATTATTGACCATAAAAATATGATGCTGGCTCGGGCCTAGTTCAGTATTTTCTAAAACATTCTCCCATTTTGCCCCTGTCAGGTCCCCATTTGGTGCATAACATGCTTCTAATGATGCAGATGCAGGATAATTTCCTGTAAAAAAGCTGGTATCAATATCAAGAGCAGTGATTTTTCCGCTTACACCAAGCTTCACGATACACCAATCATAGCCTGCGTGACGTTTACGACGCGTTTCCCATCCGTCCATCCATTTGCCGTTGTCATCAAATTTATCTTCAACAAAAATAGGTGCATCAAATTGCAGCATACGTTTTGCTTCAGCAAAGAAATCATCTGAATACTCAATGACTTGTGCACCAATTCGGGCATCTGCCAAATTGGTTTTAGTATTCAAAATCTCAGGAAGTTCAAAAGCTGGAGCGTGCAATGTTGCCATAGTGGAGTATCCGTATTTCTTGTTAAAAACATGATTTTTCATTTAAAACTGCGCTAACACGGAGCGTGCCAAGTCGAGTTTTATACATAAATATATAAGCATGGTGCATGCCAGTTTTGTGGAAAAGCTAAATAAATTTTGAACGATGGCATGTTTTTAGCATAAGCACCCTATAGGTGAATATCTATAGGAGAGTGTTATGAATGTGGTGATTATTGGTGCAGGAATGGGAGGTCTAACCACAGGCATTGCATTAAAGAAATTTGGTCACCAAGTTCGAATTTTTGAGCAAACTGAAAAAATTCTTCCTGTCGGCGCGGCAATTTCGCTGTGGTCGAATGGTGTGAAATGTCTGAACTATCTGGGATTAACTGACAAAATCGCCAAACTTGGTGGACAAATGGATGATTTGGCCTATGTGGACGGTTTAACTGGAGATGTGATGACACAATTCAGTTTACTACCATTAATTGAAGAAGTAGGCCAAAGACCTTATCCAGTTGCACGTGCCGATTTACAAAATATGCTGATGGATGAGTTTGGACGAGACCAAATTTATCTAGGCAAAAAAATGGTGAGCCTTGAAGACAAGACCGATTCTGTCGAGGTGCATTTTGCAGATGGTAGTTCAACGCAGGCTGACTTATTGATTGGGGCGGATGGTACTCACTCACTAACCCGTACCTATGTGTTAGGTCAGCAAGTACAGCGCCGTTATGCGGGTTATGTGAACTGGAATGGCTTGGTTGAGATCTCTGAAGATTTGGCTCCGGCCCAGCAATGGACGACTTATGTGGGCGAAGGCAAGCGTGCTTCTTTAATGCCAGTTGCAGATGGAAAGTTCTATTTCTTTTTAGATGTGCCTTTACCAGCAGGATTAGATAATAATCGAGATGAATATAAAAAACTTTTAAAACAATATTTTGTTGATTGGTGCCAACCCGTACAGCAGCTTATTGAACGCTTAGACCCGCAAAAGACCAATCGGGTAGAAATACATGATATTGAACCGTTCACTCAATTTTATAAAGGTCGCGTGGTGATTTTGGGTGATGCTGCACACAGCACGACACCTGATATTGGGCAAGGCGGTTGCCAAGCCATGGAAGACGCGATTTATTTAGCGCGTTCTCTGCAAATTAATACTTTGGGGCTAGAAGATGCTTTGCGACGTTATCAAAACAAGCGCAATGAACGTGCCAATGAGTTGGTGCTTCGCGCACGCAAACGTTGTGATGTGACACATATGAAAGATGAAGCTGTTACACAAGCATGGTATGAAGAATTACGCCGTGAACAAGGTGGACATATTATGCAGGGGATTATTAGTAATATTGTGGGTAATCCACTTGATTAAAAACAAAAACAGCAAGGAATTTTCCTTGCTGTTTATCTTCTAAATTTGGATTTTAGAAGTGGTATTTAACCAATGCACTAACGTTATTTTCGTCTCGACCTTGAAGGCCAAATTTATTATTCCACACTGAGTGCTCGATACCTAGGTATAGGCGTGTATCAGGAGAAATGTGTTTACCTACATTCCATTTCCACTGAGTTGTCCAGTTCAACTCGCTCGCATGGTCGCCTTCAGCAGTTGACCAGTCAAGGAAACCATCTACCAAGAAATCTTCAGATCCTAATTTTAATGGAATACCATAAACGAATGTCATTTGATAATCGTCGTCAGTGTTCTCATTATTTGCACGGTAGAAGTTTAAATTTGCATATTGGAAATATGGGATATCTAAATCAACTGCAAAACCATAAAGGAAGTTGTCGAAGTTGTTGCCGTCTTCACTGTTACCTTCCCAAGTAGTACTAATGAGTACATCTTTGATTGGGCCATACGACAGTTTTTTACCAGACACTTCGCCTAAACTTAGACGTGGTGATAACTCAAAGTAAGTACTCTTGTGGTCATTTTCACCACGCATGCGGTCCATAAAGAAAAACACATCAGCGTATTTAACTTTTGCTGCATATTCCAAAGTAATCGTGGTTTCTTTGTCATCTACAACTTCATAGTTTTCACCATAAAGTCCAGTCACACTAAAATCTTGCCAGATTGGTTTCGCCTGAACCATGGCAGTTGCAGATAACAAGGCACAAGTCGCCGCAAGTTGCTTTAATTGCATTTAAATGATCTCCCCCCAAATAAAGCACGCTAAGGATACAGGGTCTTAAGCAAAAATGAAGCCAAATTTGATCAACGGTTAAAAAAAAGCCCACCGAAGTGGGGCGCTAAAAACTAAATCTTTAATGAGTATTTCTTGTGTTTATTGTTTGGCTTAAATGTGGGGTGCGCGAGCTACGAAATGAAGGTAAATGATTAAATAATAAATTCAATAAGATAGCAAAGATACAAGTTGAACTAATGCCCGAATGGAACAAAGTTTGTACCCAAACTGGGAAATGAGCATAAAACTCATGGTTAATAATTGGGATCATCCCAGCTGATAAAGCGGTTGCGACAATAATCAAATTTTTCTGATCGTTATAATCTATCTTTGCCAAAGTACGAATTCCACTTGCTGCAACCGACCCAAACAAGACCAAACCTGCACCACCAAGTACGGGCATTGGAATCGCTGCAATCAAACGACCCATAATAGGTAGTAAACCTAAAATAATGAGAATGACACCACCTGCTGCGACTACAAAGCGGCTTTTGATGCCTGTAATCGCCACCAGTCCAACATTTTGGGCAAAAGCGCTTTGCATGAAAGAACCAAAGATAGGCGCAAAAGCACTTGAGAACATATCTGCACGAACACCATTGGCGATACGTTTTGAATCGACTTCAGTTCCTACAATGTCTCCGACAGCAATAATATCGGCTGTGGTTTCCGTCATAATCACTAAGGTAACGATTAGCATCGATAAAATTGCACTTAGCTCGAAAGTCGGTAAACCGAATGCAAATAGGTGGGGAAATTGCAGCCATGCGCCTGAACTCACCTGACTAAAATCACCAAAACCCATAAAGTAGGCGAGGGTGGTACCAACCACAATAGCCAACAAAATTGATAAGCGGCGAATGCTTGCTTGCGGCAGCATATTTAGAACGATCACAATGCCTAAGGTCAGCAGAGCCAAAGAGATATTTTCTACGCTACCCCAGTCGGGCGCTTTGTTGTTGCCACCCATCATCCAGCGAATCGCAACGGGTAACAAAGATAGACCAATAATCGTGATAACGCATCCCGTCACAACAGGTGGGAAAAAACGAATAATTTTTGAAAAGTAAGGTGCAAGGCATAGCCCAATTAAAGAGGCTGCAATGACCGCACCGTAGACAGCAGGTAAACCACCGCCTGTGGTGATAATCGCGACCATGGTGGCCACACCCGCAAAAGATACACCCTGTACGAGAGGTAATTTTGCGCCTAAATATTTGGTTCCGATGGTTTGGATCAGAGTTGCCAATCCACCTACAAATAGGGCTGCTGCAATTAACATTCCGATTTGTGCTGAGCTTAAGCTAGCTGCCGTTCCAATAATCAAGGGCGGGGCTACAATGCCACCATACATGGTCAGCACATGCTGTAAGCCGTAAGCAAAACTTTTGGACATTCCTAAATATTCATGCTCTGGAGAAATCACATTTTTTTGCTGATGATTCATATTTTTCTCCTATTTATAATTGAGTTAGCTACCGCGATAAGTGGAGTAAGCAAACGGACTGATCAGTAATGGAATGTGATAATGCTGATTGATGTCTTCTATGAAAAACTGGATACAAACACGCGGGAAAAAAGTTTTGACTTGCTGCGATGAAAAATAAGGTGCAATTTCAAATTCAAGTTGATAAGCACCCTCTGCAAAGTCTGTTATTCCAAAATCACTCACTCGACCATCTTGATTGGTGGTTGCTGTCGCTATCAGCTCATGGGTTGCTGCATGAAACAACTTCACTTCTACGTCTGCAGCCGGTTTACCTAAATTCGTATCTAAAATATGAGTGCTGATCATGCTTGTATTTCCTGAGATAGACGTAATAGAGCAATCGCTGCGAGTTGCTCATGTACAATTGTTTTTTCGATAGCTAAGTCGTTTTGTAGTCGTTCATGTAGCTTTTTTAAAATTTCATCGCTACTGAGGCCTGCCGCTTTAATTAAAAAAATAAAGCCAAACTTTTGTTCATAATCAAGATTACCTTGCAGCAGAGCTTGTTGGGTTTGTTCATCTAAAGAAATGCCAGCTTGTTCCTGATTTGAAAAATCTTGCTCTTTTGCATTGAGTTGTTTTTTAGCTTGGCGTTCACCAATTTTTGGATGGGTTGCTAATGCTGCCAGTATCTCTTGCCATGACCACATTTGACTTAACTGTTCTGCATATTCCAAAAGAGATGCTTTTGTTGAATAGGGACGATTTGAGATGATTTTTTCGGCCCATGCTTGAATGTGGACACAGTTTTTTAACAAAGTCTTGAGTTGTTCTGGTGGGGCTTGATTAAACTCGGCTAAAAACACTGTTATTCCTAAACTCGTTGTCTTGATATAGAGTTTTAGCAATAACAGTGCCAATAGCGAGTTTTGGTTCGCTTAAGAATTTTGAAAATTAAAAATCAATTATTTAGTTATGTGATTTTTATACCAATGTTCAGCAATTTCCTGACGACGACATATCCAGACCCGATCGTGCATTTGAATATAGTCGAGAAATTTCTGTAGTGCTTTAAAACGGCCCGGACGCCCTAAAATGCGGCAATGCATTCCAATCGACATCATTTTTGGTGCAGTTTCTCCCTCTGCATACAACACATCAAAACTATCTTTCAAATATTGAAAAAACTGTTCTGAACTATTAAATCCGCCTGGTGAACAGAACTTCATGTCGTTACATTCTAAAGTGTAAGGAATAATCAGATGAGGACGTGATGCGCCATCAGCATTGGTAAGCGTTGTCCAAAAAGGCAGGTCATCACCATAATAATCTGAGTCATATTGTATTTGTGGAAACTCTGCGAGTAACTGACGTGTATTGGGGCTGTCACGTCCGGTGTACCAACCTATCACTTTATTTTCAAACAGGTTTTCTAAGACAGTTAAAGCCTGCTCCATATGCTGTTTTTCGACTTCAATATCGGTATCTTGATAGTGAAGCCAGCGGTAACCATGAGAAACCACATCATAATCAGCTTGCTTAATCGCTTCTACAATATAAGGGTTGCGAGCAAGTGCCATTGCAACCCCAAAAATGGTCATTGGAAGTTTGCGCTTTTGGAATTCACTATGAATGCGCCAAAAACCAGCACGTGAACCATATTCGTACATAGAGTCCATCGACATATGTTTAGCTGGGTAACTTGCAGCGCCAATAATCTCTGATAAAAACTGTTCGGAGCCCTCATCGCCATGCTCTATATGTTTTTCGCCACCTTCTTCATAATTAAGCACAAATTGCACAGCAACCTTGGCATTATTAGGCCATTTAACTTGTGGTGGTTGTCCGTGATATCCGATTAAATCACGTGAATAAGGAGACTTCTGGATTTGCTCAATAAGCTCTGCTCCAGATAGATAAGATTTGGACACGATTGCTCTCCTTTTGTTCAATTTTTCATAAAAATTTAAAAAATCAGCTTGCATATTTTTATAGATGGACTGATATTGAAGGTATGAAGATCTTCAAAATAAATTAAAAGCAGTACGTTTAAGTCAGGAGATAACAAACCATTACACCATCAAAATGTACAATTGAAGTCAGTTCATGCATGCTTAAAACATGCCAACATAAAAAAGTTTTGCATAGAAAAGATCCACAGTAAGAAAGAGAGGATGGTATTTATGAATATTGAAATCCGCACAGATAAAAACATCCATAACAGCGAACGTTTAATTACTTATGTACGTGCAGAACTTACTCAAGAATTCCAACGTCATAGCGAACGTATTACGCATTTTTCGGTTCATTTTAGTGATGAAAATGGGGACAAAGGTGGTGACAAAGATATCCACTGTATGATTGAAGCGCGTCCTTCAGGTTTGAAACCAGTTGCAGTACATCATAAAGCAGGAAATATTGACGCCTCGATTCATGGCGCGATTGAAAAATTAAAACGTAGCCTTGAACATACTTTTGAGAAAAAAGAACACCCGAGAGGTGGTCAACCAGAATTCATTGATGATGAAGTTTAATTTAAAATGCTAAAAAGCCCTTCGGGGCTTTTTTTATATTTGATAAAAATAAAACTATTCACAACATTAGGTTTGCAATGCGATGCAATCAACCTCTAAAATCTTCAGACGAGATTAGGCATAATAGTCCTAATATATTTTTGAGAGATGGTCATGTTAACCACCCAGCAGCAAGCTTTAATTAAAGCCATAGAAGAATTAGAACTCGCGCAAGTGCAAAAATTACTTGCTGAAGGACTTGATCCGAACTTTATTGATCCGGAACAAGGGCCACCTGTATCAATCATATGTGATGGAATTTTTAAATGGTGGGAAGATGTATCAGAAGCTTATGAAGCGGGTACACCACTATCAAAAGAAGAAAAGCAACAATCATTACAAGTTTACCTCGATATTCTCGAAGCTTTGATTCAAGCCAAAGCGAATGTACACCTTTGGGATGCAGAAGAGTTTTATGGACCTTTATGGGATGCGGCAAGCTCGGCATGTGCGCCAGCCGTTCAACGTTTATTAAATGAAAAAGTTGATCCAAACACACGCGATGAAGAGGGACTCACTATTTTATCTTCAATCAGTCAGTTGTTCTTTGATTGTGACTTTGATGAAATAGATTGGTCAGAAGCGCTTCAAGAAGAGCGTGAAACATTAGAATTATTGCGCCAACATGGGGCAAAAATGTCAAAAGAACTAACTACTTGATTGGATAATAGAATGAGAACATTTCAAATTTTAACTTTTGCTTTGACCACTGTTGCCGCAGGAAGTACTTTTGCTGCAGAGTTCTCTTTTGATCGCCCAGGTGCTGGCTTTGGAACAGGGATTACTCCGGTTGGTAAATTGGCTTGGGAACAAGGTTTGCCAAGTGCAACTTATACAGAGTCAACGGTTGATGGCGTCAAAGAAAAGACCGTAACTGTAAATGAAGATATGTTATTCCGTACCGGTTTAGCCGACGGCTTGGAATTACAATTAGGTTGGCAAGGTCCAGCATGGACTCAAACTAAACGTGCTGGTAAAAAACATGACACGTCAGGCTTTGGTGATGTCAGCATCGGTTTGAAAAAAGCAATTGATCTAAATGATGAAAACTTATCAATGGCTGTGTTAGCTGAAGCGATCATTGCCACTGGAAATGATGAATTTACTGCACATGACGATATTTATAGCCTAAGTTCAGCAGTCGCTTATAAATATAATGACTTAGTCGGCACATCCATTACCATGCGCTACGAAGTACAAAATAGTAACTGGGCAGTAACTGCAATTCCAACGATTGATTATAAAATCGCAGGTAAGCTGTCAGGTTATTCTGAGTTTATTTACCGTAAAGCTGAAAGCCAAGACTACGAATATGGTTTAGGGACAGGTTTAGTCTACGCCGTAAATGATCGTACTCAGCTCGATGCAAGTATCGGGGTTGATTTAGAGGGTCAAGACAAGAGCTACAACGGTGGCTTAGGCGTGGCATTCTTGTTCTAATCGAAGCAATTTAAATTTATGTTAATGAAAAAGCTTATTCATCAGGGAATTCTTTATTTTCTAGCAGTTGCTGTTTGTGTGTTTAGCCAGTTGGTTTATGCGCAAGATAAGCTACTCTCACCCGAACAAGCTTTTTCATTTTCGGTTGAATCTTCTGAGCCGCATACTGCGAGTTTGTCTTGGCAGATTCAGCCAAATTACTATCTTTATCAGCATAAATTTTCCGTACAACAAGGTACTCAACCTTTAACTTTAAAGTTACCTAAAGCGGTTGCCCAATATGATGAAAATTATGGGCAAAGTCAGGTTTACTACCATCAAGTTAATTTCCAAATTAAGACTAAGCCTTCAGAGCACTATAGTGTGACTTGGCAGGGCTGTGCCAAAGACCGTATTTGTTATCCACCTCAAACCATTGAGTTTCAAACTGATGCAGATGGCTTGGTGGGTGTGCAAAACCAAGCAGGAACAGCGCCAAAACGATTACTAGATTTAGCGAATACACAATCTGACACTTCCTCTGGTTCAGAATCTTTAGAAAAAGAGCAGAGTACAGAGACGGCAGCTGATACAACTACACCTCAAATTGCGCAAGATCAGATTTGGTCAGCCAAGTTAATTGAACACTCGCTTTGGTATGGAGTTTTATTATTTTTAGGTTTAGGCATGTTGCTCGCATTTACGCCATGTTCTTTACCGATGCTTCCTATTTTAACTTCACTGATCATTCGCGAACATAAAGGTTTAAAGGCTTGGACTATTGCGCTTACTTTTGTGTGTAGCATGGCATTAGTTTATGCAGGCTTGGGTTTAATTGCTTCTTCGGCAGGCTTAAATTTCCAACGCTGGTTACAACAGCCAGCAACTTTAATTGCTTTTAGTTTGCTGTTTATTGTTTTTGCTCTGAACTTATTTGGTTTGTTTGAGCTTCGTTTACCTCAGACATGGTTAAACCGACTTGACCGTATTCAGTCAATGCAACAAGGCGGCACTTTAGTAGGTGCAGGAGTCATGGGTGTGGTTTCTGCACTCTTGGTCGGTCCTTGTATGACCGCACCTCTCGCTGGAACTTTATTATTTATTTCTCAAACACAAAACCAATGGCAAGGTGCTTTGCTTTTATTCTGCCTAGGTTTTGGAATGGGAATTCCACTACTGCTTGCAAGTATTTTAGGGGCAAAATTCTTGCCTAAAGCAGGCGACTGGATGCATCAGATTAAAGTGATTTTTGCTTTTCTGATGTTGGGTTTAAGCCTCTACTTTATTCGTCCTTTATTGCCAGATTTGGGTATGCAAGTGCTTAGCCTCGTATTAGGCCTTGCTTTTATAGGCTATGCTGTTTATCAGTTTTTCTGGAAAAAAGGGCAACTACAATGGCTCTACGCGATTTTATTATTAATCGTTACACCTTTTGTAGCCTATAACCAATATCAACACATTCAAAATCGAACTTTGCAAAGTTCTAATCATATGGCCGAGTGGCATATTGCAACTACAGCAGCGGACTTTGAGAAAATTTTAGTGGCAGCACCTACTGACCGAGCTATTGTGGTTGATATCTACGCAGATTGGTGTGTTGCCTGCCAACCGATTGAGCACCGTATTTTAAAAGCACCAGAGGTTCAATCTGCTCTTGCACCTTATTATTTAATTAAGCTTGATTTGAGCCATTATGACCAGTCGCATGAAGCGCTACTCAAGCAGTGGAATATTTTAGGGCCACCGACCTATTTATTTTTAAGCCCAGAGCAAAAAGAGATTCGTGCTTTACGTTTAACGGGCGCTTTTAGTCAGCAAGAGCTTTTGCAGCAACTCGCGAGTTTGGCAAAATTTAAAGAATCATAAAGTATCAATAGTTTCGGTCTGATGAAATGTACGTACCTGATTACGTCCCGAAGCTTTTACCGCATAAAGCGCTTGGTCAGCCTGCCGAATAACCAGATAAGGGTCTTCTGCAAAAGCTGAACTGCTTATTCCAAAACTCGCACTAATGTGAATAGGATTATTTTGAGCGGTAAAAACAGGTAATTCTTGCAAGGCTTGGCGACAACGCTCAGCAATTTTTTCTGCTTGAATAATATCGGTGTGAGGGAGTAATAAAATAAATTCTTCTCCACCAAATCGACCAATAATGTCCTCGCTACGTAAATTCTCAGAAAGACATTGAGCAATTTCAATTAAGACTTGATCACCTTGATGGTGGCCGTATATATCATTAATTTTTTTAAAATGATCGATATCAAGAAGTACCACAGCATAATCAAATTGTTGTTGGTGTAGGGACTCCAAATGCATGTTTAAACTACGTCTATTTAATACATTAGTTAATGGATCGATTTGGCTTAAACGTTGAATATAAGTTTCTCGCTGACGCCATTGGGTGAGTAATATTTCAAATAAAACAAAACAGGCCAATAAAATAGGCATAATAAAAAAAGCCATACTTCCTAACCAGAAAGAATTGGTTTGGGCATGATCCATGGCTCTAAAATTAAATAAAGGTGCATACGCTAAAGCACCTGTCATACTTAAATATGTACATACAGTTAAAATAATTGTGGCAGGTACAAGAGCGCTATAAACAATTTTACGGTCAAATAACACCAGACCCACCCCAATCGTACCCACATAACCGACCATAGTGGCAGGGCTGATACTGCCAATTAAATATCCATCATGACATAGCATAAGTGCAAAGAACTGCACGCTAATGAAAGGAATAATTCGTTGAGCCCATTCATCATTTTTGTAGCGGTAACATGGAATAATCAAAAGGACTAATAAAAATAAGGTAAATAAATTGAGCCAGATTTGTGATTCAACTAAAGGTAAATTTGCCCATTGCCAGACACTTGGTGTAATTAAAATATAGCCTTTCCATAAAATCCAACTGAAATTCATTGCGCAAGCAAGTGTGAGCATCAGTGCGCTTTTTTGTAATGGCGTCCAGTTGATGATGTGATTATTGTGGATGAAATCGATTATCACCTGTTTTATTCTATTTACGGGATAAGTGATTAAACGATTTTTCATAATAAATAAGGGCTCCTAAATATAGATGCCTCTTTGTTAGACCATCCTAAAATTGGATTGTTTCAATAATTTATATTTTAAACATAACATGATTTTCAATTTATATATGATGACTTTTTATAAAGAAAATGATGTGAAAAGTTTTGAGGCCTATTCACATCATTTATAAATAAATTAAGTTTTATCGAGTTCGTGGGCAAATTCAGCAATATCTGCCAATGCTTGTTTAGCTTCATCAAACCATGCATTAAACATCTGGAAGTTATGCCACATGCCCGTATAAAGTTTGAATTGAACTTTAACGCCAGCATCTTCAGCTTTTTCTCTAAAACGCTTGGCATCGTCTAATAAGATTTCTTTAGAACCCACTTGAACCAAAGTTGGTGGTAGGCCATGCAAGTCATCGAAGATAGGTGAAACACGTGGGTCATCAGCTGCGATATGATTGCCTATATAGTACTGAGTACCTGTTTGTAGGGCTTCAATAGATAATAAGGCGTCGTGCTTTTTGTTAAACCGAAGAGACTCACTCGTGAGTGTTAAATCCAAAAATGGAGACAACAAGATCAGGCCACTCGGCATGAGTTCAGGTTGTTCTTTCAAACGCAAGCAAAGTGCTAACGCTAAATTTGCCCCGCATGAATCACCCGATAAAATAATATCTTTCGGCTGAATACCTTGTACCACCAAAGACTGATAGATGTCATATAAAGCTTCGGTTGCCTCAGGATAGGGATGTTCAGGTGCAAGTGGATAGTCCACATGAATAATCTGCATTTGAGTACGGGCAGCTAAATCAGTCATAAAAGCATGATGTGTTTTGACACTACCAAGGAAAAAAGCGCCGCCGTGAATGTGAAAAATCAGTTGAGTCGCAGAATCTTGCGGTTTGATTTCTTCACCTTTAATACCTGCTAGTCGAATCGGGCGCACGGATACATTTTTTTGTCGTGGGAAAGCGCGACACATCTGATCTAGCACAGGGCGCAAGGTAGTAGCCGGCAAATTTAGCTGGCTTGGCTTACGAATTGTTGTTTTAAGAAAAGTTTCTGTAAAATAATATTTCCAAACATTTGATATATTCATATAGCATCCATTTTTATGCTAGTTTCTTGTTTTCTTGTAAATTTTATTTTGCAAGATTACAAGGTTACACGAAACAGTCACATTCAAAAATTGCAATATCTTTGCGACTTCTGAATACTGAAAATCTTGAAAGACCCAAGGATATTACAAAAATGAAAAAGATTGCTTTAGCTTTAGGACTCATTGGTATGGCTGCATTTGCCAATGCGGCTGATTCACTCAATGGAACGGTATGGAAAACGATTGATGATCAGACCAACAAGCCAAAAGCCGTAGTGAAATTTACGGAACAGAAGGACGGAACCTTAACTGCAACCATTCAGAACATTTTGACACCGGGTGAAGAAAACGCTTGTACAAAATGTGAAGGTCCGTACAAAAACAAACCGCTTAAAGGTGTCACCATTGTACATAATTTAAAAAATGTAGGTGGTAACAGTTATGAAAACGGTACGATTTTAGACCCAAAATCAGGTAAAACTTACAAACTGAAAGGTGAGTTAACCGATGGCGGCAAAAAGCTTAAATTACGTGGTTATATTGGCGTTTCTGCACTTGGTCGTAACCAAACGTGGATTCGCGCGAACTAAAAGTTTTAATAAAAAAACGAGCCAAATGGCTCGTTTTTTTAGGCTTGAATATTTTGATAGGCGGTTTCATCAAAACCCACAATAAAACCCTGTGAAGTTTTTAAAACAGGTCTTTTAATCAAACTTGGTTGAGCAATGAGTGCTTCAATCAGGTGATCTTCACTGCTTAGAGCACGATTTTGTTCTTCTTCTGAAAGCTTGCGCCAAGTCGTTCCTTTTTTGTTGAGAACGGTATCTTTTCCAATTTCTTTTAACCAGATTTTTAAAGTATCTGCATCAATGCCTTGTTTTTTATAATCATGAAAATCATAGTTAAGCCCTTTAGCCTGTAAGGCATCAAATGCTTTTTTCATTGAGTTACAGTTTTTAATTCCATAAATTTTTAACATTTTATCGGACCATGTCAAAAAGAGAGAGCACACAGCCTAACCCAAAATGCTTTTAAGCACTACTTTATACCGATACTTTTAAAACAAATGAAAATTAATGATTAATCGAAAGAGAAATGTCATGTTATTGTCATAAGACAAGGTAATAATGAGCTTAATAAGAAGAAGTTAAAACTAAAAGAACTTAGCGCAAAATAAGAGACAGAAAAGAGAAAACCCGCATTTAATCATCCTGATCATGCGGGTCTCATTTCAACGTCCAATGTCACATCCTTGCAAATAAACTTATCATAAGTTTATTTTATCTTCCTACGGCGTCCTATCCTTTTGCGTCATCCTGACTGCTTCCCTGTGCCGTGGGGCTATAATGCCGTTAAAGCTGTGTAAGAAAAATACTCAAAAACGACATATGCTGTAAGCGAAAACGACAATGTAAGTGAACGAGTGTTCACTTATTCTTGAATTTTATAGTCGATAATAACAGGTGCATGGTCGCTAAACCATTGATCCTTATAGACCCAGGCATTAATTGTACGTGCTTTCCAGTCTGGCGAGCATGCATGGTAGTCAATACGCCACCCTACATTTTTTGCACGCGCTTGACCGCGATTTGACCACCATGAATAAAGTTCTGCTTCTGTACGAACTACACGGAAAGTATCGACATAGCCCAGTTCATCATAAATATGGTCAAGCCATGCACGTTCATGTGGTAAGCAACCCGATGATTTTTGGTTACCTGACCAGTTTTTGATATCAATACGTTTATGAACAATGTTGTAGTCACCACAAATGATGACTGACTTGTTTTCATCACGCCATTGTTTCAGAATTTTTGCGTATTCACCTAAAAATAAATCTTTACGTGCTTGCGCTTCTTCACCACTTGAGCCCGAAGGTAAGTATAATGATGCAATATGTACCGGATGTGACAAACCTAAATCGAATTCCGCGGAAATAAAGCGGCCTTGACTGTCAGCCAGCTCAAACCCTAAACCATCTTTAACTGAGACGAAGGGTAGGCGGCTATATATCGCAGTCCCCGCGTAACCTGCACGCTCTGCTGGAAAGAGATGGGTATGCCATCCTTCGGGTCTAAATTTTTCAGTCCATTGTTCATGGGTAATGCGGCTTTCCTGCATGCATACGACATCGGCATCTGATTGTTCTAACCATTCAAGTAAGCCTTTCGTTACTGAAGAACGTAAGCCATTTACGTTAATGGAAACGACTCGAAGAATTTTTACATCACTTGGATACTGATCCTTTGGTATCATGCGAAAATTTAACCTCAATTGTGAATTTGGAGCACCTCATGACAACGCCTGTGTCATTTCACCCGCAAGCATTTATCGAACTCGCATTATCACGCGGTGTGCTTAAATTTGGTGAGTTTACTTTAAAATCTGGACGCGTGAGTCCTTATTTTTTTAATGCAGGCCTACTCAACGATGGTGAAGCTTTATCTCTTTTAGCGCAAGGCTATGCTGATAAATTAACACAATGTGAAAATGTTGATGTGATTTTTGGACCAGCTTATAAAGGCATTCCGTTTGTAGCGGCGACTGCTGTTGCTTTGTCGCAAGTCCATAACAAAAGCGTGCCATGGGGCTTTAACCGTAAAGAAGCAAAAGATCATGGTGAAGGCGGTGTTTTAGTTGGTGCAGCGGTTGAAGGCAAAAAGGTCTGGATTATTGATGACGTAATTACCGCAGGTACAGCGATTCGTGAAGTTGTAACGATTTTGAAAAACGCTGGCGCAACTATTGCGGGTGTGTTGGTTGCGCTAGATCGTCAAGAACGCGGTCAAGGTGAGCTTTCTGCAATTCAAGAAGTTCAAAAAGAATTAGAAATTCCTGTGCACGCACTGATTACCATGAAAGATTTAATGGATTATTTAGAGGCGAAAGGCGAAAAAGAAGCGCTAGCAAACATGCAAGCTTATCGTGAAAAATATGGTATCTAAAAAGAAAAAGGCATACTTCTAAAGAGGGTATGCCTTTTTAATATTTTACTTAAAACTGATAATTTAAACGCAATAACACATTACGTGGTGTGCCTGGCATACTGTCTGAACGCCAGTACTCTTTATTGGTTAAATTATTCACTGCAAGCGTAACATTCCACGGATCTGCACTATAGCCAATCGCTGCATCGACACGGTTAAAGCCTTCCATTTTTACTTGATTATTAATATTTGGATAATAAGATCCGACATAGGTCACGCCCACCTCGGTATACCACTGTTCAGTTGGTAAATAACGAACAAATAAATTACCCGTGTTCTTAGATGTATTTGCTAAATAGTTACCTTCTTGTTCAGGCTTTTGTTTGTCTTCTTTTACTTTTGCATCTGTGTAACCATAACCACCACGGACAAAGACATTATCAAGTACACGACCAATAAAACTAAATTCAAGACCACGGGATTGATGCTGACCAGCAGTTGCCCATACATCTGGTTGTTCATTAGGATTTGGTTTATAGCGGATATTATTTTTACGAATATCAAAGACAGAAAATTGAGTATTTAAACGATTATCTAACCATTCACTTTTTACACCCACTTCATATTGCTCGTTATATTGAGGTTCTTTATCCATTTTTGTGACATCGGTGTTTCCAGTAACTTGGTTAACACCCATTTGTCCACCAAACGGTGCAAAGCTTTTAGAGTAAGACGTATAAAAGCTATGTTCAGGAAGCGGTTGCCATACCAAACCAACATTTGGGCTAAAGCTGCTATCTTTTACATTACGGTGTTCTTTTGTCAGCTTGTTGGTGGTTGAAAAGTCAAAGTAATCGTAGCGCACACCCATCATGAGTTTAAGTTGGTCATTTAGACCAATTAAATCTTGAATAAATACGCCGTAAGTTGTGCCTTCATTATAGTTGTGCTGTTTCATCACTAGTGGGCCACTGCCACGACTATACTCTCGTTCCCCTGTGATCGGATTGACGTAGCCGTAAATAGAACCATTTTTAGCTTCATTTGCTAAGCGTGGCTCTCGTTGTTCATAAGTCCAGTCTGTACCCAACATAATTTGGTGTTCAAGTTTGCCTGTTTTGAACTTGCCCTTAATATCAAATGTATTGGTGGTGGTCTTATTGCTGGTTTGTTGCCAGTAGTAAATTTGATTGATATAGCCTTTTTTAGTGGTGCATGCTTTACCTTTTAGGTCATTTCCATCTAACCCACAATAAGTCCCAAAGTAAAAGTGATCAAAGTTTTGTTCTGCTTGTCGGTAACTTGCTGCCCAGTGAAAGTTCCAATCAGGCGCATATTGATAATTCACATCGGTGCGGACTACTTGCAAAATATCATCCACATAATCGCCGTCTTGGGCAAACCCCATTTTAATTGAGGTTCCCGCAGGCAAGTTTTCATATGCTGGACCACGATCAGGCACACGACCTAATTTGTCATAGGTATATTGTGTAGTCCAAGTGAGAGTTCCATCATCATTTTTATAAGTGAAACTTGGTGAAAACATTTCAATTTTATTTTCAATGCCGGAGCGGAAGCTGCCTGACTCACCATATTCTCCAGTCAAACGTATTGCTAAATTGTCATTAATGACTTGGTTAATGTCAGCCGTTGTTCCGTAGTTGTCGTAAGAACCTGCGTATGCACCAACTGAACTTTTAGAGTCAAAATTGGCGAACTTACTCACCATATTCACAACCCCGCCACCAGCACTACGACCATATAAAACAGAAGCGGGACCTTTTAAAATTTCAATACGTTCGATATTTGCTGTACTACGACGTACTTGTCCGCTTTCACGTATGCCATCACGGTAAATATCACCTGTATCAGCACCAAAACCACGAATCGTGATCCCATCACCGCGCATATCGTAACTGGTTGATACGCCAGGGGTGCCTTGCAGCATAACGCTTAAATCATTTGATCCATAAATTTTATATTTCTGAACATCAATCGTATCAACGGTTTGAGGAATATCTTTTTTGTCTAAACCATTACGTGTGACATTGGCTTTATCATAGTCGATATAACTTTTAATTGGGTCGAGCTCACTCATTGCCTCAATTTTTATGGTGGGCATGGTAGCTGCCACTTTTGCGGCTGAATCAGTCGGTTCCTCTGCGTAGGCACCTTGAATATTCAAGATCATTAAACTGAGTAAGCTCAGCGGGAAAAGACGCTTCATTTGGGGAGATGGTATAGAAATTCTTAACATAAAAATAAAATCAATTAACAAAAATAAAAGTATAAATGATAATTATAATCATTTAATTGTTTAGAATAAAAGAACTATTACCTTAAAAAATGACATATTTATTTTTTAATAACTGATTTTTACTAAGTTAATTAGCAAATTAAACGAATTGTATGAGTTGACTCATTAGTTTTTCTTGTTAATTTGGTTTTAAAGGGGACTTTTCGTCGATTAAAAGCACCCTTCTGGAATTACGCGTTATTTTTGAGAACATCTAAAATATCCATTTCTGGATCATAATTTTCATCAATTGTTTTGCAAATTGCTTGTCCCACAATGACATGCGTGCCGTTAAAGGTCATAGTGGGTGCTTCATATAACTCCCAACCATGATTCAGAGCTTTAGTTACTCGCGCACAAAAAGCAGAGTCATCGGGGCCAGTTAAATAGCGATAAAGTTTCATGTTTAGCCTTTAAAAATAATATTTTATGATCATAGTTTAACTGAATTTACCTTAATTCAAGATAAAGAAATAACCGATAAGGTTTTACTGAAATTAAGAAAAACCAGTGAAAAATCTCAGTTATACTCATGCTAATTTAAATTTTAAGAAGAGCTTGAGCATGCGTGTACTTGTCGTCATGGATCCGATTGAAACCGTAAACCTTAAAAAGGATTCAACCATGGCAATGTTGTGGGCGGCGAGCCGTCGTGGACATGAATTAGGTTATGCATTACAACAAGATTTATATATCGATCAAGGCAAAGCTTACGGCCTCATTTCACCGTTAAAGGTGTTCGAAGATTATAACCATTACTATGAGTTAGGCGAAAAGAAAAAGGAATCAATCGCGGCTTACGATGTTGTGCTCATGCGTAAAGATCCGCCATTTGACATGAATTTTGTCTACACGACTTACGTGCTTGAGCAAGCTGAACGCGAAGGCTCCTGGATTATTAACAAGCCTCAATCACTGCGTGATTGTAATGAAAAACTCTTTGCAACGCAGTTTCCAGAACTACAAGTGCCTACACTTGTGACATCTCAACAAAGTTTAATTCGTGAATTTATTAAAGAACATGGCGATGTGATTGTTAAGCCACTTGATGGTATGGGTGGTATGGGAATTTTCCGTTTATATCAAGATGGTGTAAATATTGGTTCTACCCTAGAAATGCTTACAGAGCTAGGTACTCGTCCAATTATGGCTCAGCGTTACATTCCTGAAATTGTAGAAGGGGATAAGCGTATTTTAATGGTAAATGGCGAACCTATTCCTTACTGCCTAGCTCGTATTCCACAAAATGGTGAGGTGCGTGGCAACTTGGCGGCAGGTGGTCTAGGCCAAGCGCGTCCGCTTACTGAAAATGATAAGTTGATCGCAGCTAAAATTGGCCCTTTCTTGCGCGAAAAAGGTTTAGTTTTTGTAGGCTTAGATGTGATTGGTAATTATGTCACTGAAATTAATGTCACTAGTCCAACCTGCATCCGCGAAATTGATGCTCAATTTGGTACATCAATTGCCGATGATCTATTTGATGTATTAGAAGCTGGCCGTACAGCTTAATTATTTATTTCAGGTGATTTTCAGCGGTATTTATTGGAAATCACCTGAAAATATATGAATTAATAAAATAACAATACTAAATACACCACAGCTTTGTAGGCATATTTTCAAAAAAGCACATCTTTCTGTTATAAACGAGTGAAATTAGCTTTTCGTTAATGAAGCTTTAGGATTAAAATAAACGGCTACAAAAATAGATGACAATTTCCATTGTTTTTTGAGTTGAAGAATTAGACCGTGACCGATTCACAGCAAAGCAAACCCAAACATGTCATGATGATGGCTGCCGGTACAGGTGGACATGTTTTTCCAGCCCTCGCCGTAGCCAAACAACTTCAACAACAAGGTTGTCAGGTTTCATGGTTAGCCACGCCAACAGGTATGGAAAATCGGTTATTAAAAGATCAAAATATTCCAATATATCAAATTGATATCCAAGGTGTTCGTGGCAATGGATTAGTCCGTAAAGCTGCTGCACCTTTTAAAATTTTAAAAGCCACTTTTAGTGCAATGCGCTATATGAAACAACTTAAAGTTGATGCGGTTGCAGGCTTTGGTGGTTATGTAGCTGGTCCAGGTGGTTTAGCTGCACGTTTGTTAGGTATTCCTGTTCTCATTCACGAGCAAAATGCAGTTGCTGGTTTTACCAATGCGCAGTTGTCTCGTGTTGCTAAAGTCGTATGTGAAGCATTTCCAAATACCTTTCCTGCTGGTGGAAAAGTTGTAACCACAGGAAACCCTGTGCGTCGTGAAATCACGGATATTTTAAGCCCAAAGTGGCGCTATGATGAGCGTGAACAAGCGGACAAGCCTTTAAATATTTTAATTGTGGGCGGGTCTTTAGGTGCTAAAGCACTCAATGAACGCTTACCTCCAGCATTAAAACAATTACAAGTTCCACTCAATATTTTTCACCAGTGTGGTCAGCAACAAGTTGAGGCAACTCAAGCACTTTATGCAGATGCACCAGCTAATTTAACTGTACACGTTTTGCCGTTTATTGAAGATATGGCAAAAGCTTATAGCGAGGCAGATTTAATTATTTGCCGAGCTGGAGCACTCACGGTAACAGAAGTTGCAACAGCAGGTGTGGCCGCAGTTTTTGTACCACTCCCTATAGCAGTTGATGACCATCAAACTGCAAATGCCAAATTTCTGGCGGATGTCGGTGCTGCGAAAATTTGCCAGCAATCGACCATGACACCAGATGTTTTAAATGAATTGTTCACTTCGCTGATGAACCGCCAATTACTTACTGAAATGGCAGTGAAAGCGCGTCAACATGCCCAACCAAATGCGACTCAGCATGTGGTTGATCTTATCCAAAAAATGTAATCGGATTTACTATGTCTCCATCAACAGCTGCGAACCAAGCAAAAAAACTGATTAAAGTGCCTGAAATGCGCCGTATCAAACACATTCATTTTGTGGGGATCGGTGGCGCTGGGATGTGTGGCATTGCAGAGGTTTTGGGCAACCAAGGCTATAAAATTTCCGGTTCAGACATTAAAGCGTCTAAAACTACAGAACAATTAGAGAAAAATGGCATCAAAGTTTATATTGGCCATCAACCGGAAAATATTAAAAATGCCAATGTGCTTGTAGTTTCTACAGCAATTGATCCGGAAAATCCGGAAATTAAAGCTGCAATTGAACAGCGTATTCCAATTGTACGTCGTGCAGAAATGCTAGGTGAGCTTATGCGTTACCGTCACGGTATTGCTGTGGCTGGTACACATGGTAAAACCACAACTACAAGTCTTTTGACGACAATGTTGGCGGAAGAAAACCTTGATCCAACTTATGTTATTGGCGGCTTACTTAACAGTACAGGTGTAAATGCAGCGTTAGGTGAAAGCCGTTTTATCGTAGCTGAAGCTGATGAATCAGATGCATCTTTCCTTTATTTGCAACCAATGGCAGCGATTGTAACCAATATCGATGCTGACCATATGGATACCTATGAAGGTAGCTTTGATAAATTAAAAGATACGTTTGTACAGTTTCTTCATAACTTACCATTTTATGGCTTGGCTGTCGTTTGTGGTGATGATGCGAACATTCGTGAAATTCTGCCGCGTGTAGGCCGTCCGGTCATTACTTATGGTTTTAATGAAGATAATGACATTCGTGCAGTTGATATTGAACAAGATGGTATGCAATCGCACTTCACTGTGTTGCGTAAAGGTCGTGAACCATTGCGTTTAACAATTAATCAACCAGGCTTACATAATGTTTTAAATGCCTTGGCAGCGATTGGTGTTGCCACAGATGAAGGTGTTTCTGATGATGCAATTAGCCGTGCATTAGAAGGATTTAGTGGTGTAGGTCGCCGCTTCCAAGTGCAAGGTGAATTTGAACTTGCTGATGGCAACGTTAAGTTAGTTGATGACTATGGACACCATCCGAAAGAAGTAGAAGCAACTATTAAAGCTGCACGTCAAAGCCATCCGGACCGTCGTTTAGTTATGTTGTTCCAGCCACATCGTTACTCTCGTACTCGTGATTGTTTTGATGACTTCATTGAAGTGCTCTCTCAAGTCGATCAATTATTATTGTTGGAAGTTTACCCTGCCGGTGAAAAACCTATTGTGGGTGCAGATAGCCGCACTTTAGCGCGTAGTATTCGTTTACGCGGACAAGTAGAACCGATTTTGGTCGATCCGGTTGAAGGTAATTTGCAAAACATCATGCAAAATGTGTTACAACCAAATGACTTGTTATTAACACAAGGTGCGGGTAACGTGGGAGCAATTTCAGTAGAACTTGCACAACACAATTTGTATGTGAAATAAACAAAAAGTATTGAATAATCGGGTTAAGGATTTAAACGTGTCAAATGCTACAAAATTCGGCAAAGTTGCCGTGTTGTTTGGTGGGAAATCGGCTGAGCGTGCTGTGTCTTTGGATAGTGGTCAGGCAGTTTTGGACGCTTTGTTACGTTCAGGTGTTCAGGCTGAAGCATTTGATCCACAAGACCGCAGTGTGACTGAACTTGTAAATTATGATCGTGCATTTATTGTATTGCATGGTCGCGGCGGTGAAGATGGCCAGATTCAAGGTGTGCTTGAATGGTTAAATCTGCCTTATACAGGAACAGGCGTGCAAGGTTCTGCTATTGGCATGGATAAAGTTAAAACCAAGCAAATCTGGCAAGGTAGCGATTTACCTACAGCGCCATATCGTATTATTACTAAAGAAACAGATTTAGATGCGGTGATTGCTGATTTAGGCTTACCTGTCATTATCAAACCTGTACATGAAGGCTCGAGTGTCGGCATGAGTAAGGTTGAGAAAGCAGAAGACTTTGCTGCTGCAATTGAAAAGGCGACTCAGCACGATGCTGTGGTGATGGCAGAAAAATGGATCACTGGTCGTGAATTCACAATTTCATTCCTCAATGGACAGCCTTTGCCGGTTATTCGTTTGCAACCACCAGCAGATGTTGCTTTCTACGACTATGAAGCGAAATATCAACGTAATGATGTAGAGTATGGTATTCCTTGCGGTCTGAGTGAGACTGAAGAGAAAAACCTACAGGCATTGTGTTTACGTGCTTTTCAGGCGGTGGGTGCAGAAGGCTGGGGCCGTATTGATGCGATGCAGGATGAGCAAGGCAATTTCTGGCTTTTAGAAGTAAACACTGTTCCAGGTATGACCAGTCACTCTTTAGTTCCAAAAGCTGCTAAAGCTGTTGGCTATAGCTTTGATGAATTGTGTGTTGCGATTCTTGAGCAAACATTGGAAGGTACGGCTTAAATATGGCACAACTTCCGGCTTCCATGCGCCGTAAACGTGCGGCCATCACCTCTATTCATGATAAACCGCCTACGCGTAAGCAGAAGCTTGCGAATGCTGGTGGATGGGTGCTGTTGGTTATTGCTTTTGTAGTGCTGGCAGTCGGAATTTATGGGCTATATAAAGTTATTACAGATGCAACAGTTGCAAAACTAGAAGTTGTAGGTTCAGCATCTTCTGTTGAAACACAACAAGTGATGCAACATGTTGCTCCAATTATAAAAGCAAATTATTTCACATCTGATTTAGAACAGATTCGTGACAAAACATTAGAAATTTCATGGGTAGACCGAGTTGTCGTATCTCGTGCTTGGCCCAATGGTATTCGTGTTCGTGTCATGCCTCGACATGCTATCGCCCGTTGGGGAACAGGTCGCTTGTTAAGCGATGGAGGCGATGTATTTAGTGAGGCGGAGCCGACGAATCATCCTGAGCTTCCGTTGCTTCATGGGCCGGTAAGTCAGTCAAAAATGATGATGCGACGCTATAATGAAATTAATCAATTATTCCATCCTGTTAATTTACGCTTAAAAGAGTTATATCTGACTGAGCGAATGACTTGGTTTATGCAATTTGATTCTGGTTTACGTATTATTGTTGACCAAGATCAAACAATGAATAAGTTGCAACGTTTAAGTCATCTGGCACAATCTGACTTAAAACCGGTGTGGTCGAAAATCTCAGCCATTGATTTGCGATATCGTAATGGATTATCTATTCAATGGAAGAACGCAACACCACCTAAAATTGTGAATGGTCAGTTTGTTGTAACGAGTGATGACACAAGCATTGCAGGTGGAACAAAAGCAAAGCCATAATACGTGGCTTTAAAATAGGCAATTTGCCTGGTATTAAACAACAAAGAAATGGTATGAGTGATGAGTGAAGCTGTTCCCTCAGTTGTTGCGATTGACATTGGGACGCATAAAGTTTCAGTTTTGATTGGAAAAATTCATGCGCCGGATAACATTCAAGTTATCGGTATGGCAACTGCTCGCAATCGAGGCATGAATAAAGGAAAAATTGTAAGCCTCGATAAAGTCATTGCTGCGATTAAAAATGCTGTTGCTGAAGCGGAAAATATGGCCGAATGTCGCATTCATAGCGCATGGGTATCTATTCCGAGTACCGAGTTGCAAAGTTTTTATGCCTCTGGTCGCACACCAGTATCTAATCCAGCACATGTGATTACAACAAATGAAGTCGTGCGCGCGTTAGAATTGGCAAAAGCAAGTCATGTGACTTCTGATTACTATTTAGCAAGTGCAGTGCCGTTAGGCTTTGAATTAGGTGATTCTGCTGAATGGGTGCAGAATCCAATTAATATGACTGCCCATAGTATGACTGGACATTATCAGTTAATGATGATGCCTATAGCGACTATGCAAAACCTTGATCGTGCCATGAAAGGTGCAAATATCGGGGTTGAAAAAATGGTAGTGTCTTGTCTGGCAACCGCTGAGGCAAGCTTGCTGAAAGATGAAAAAGAGTATGGTGTTTGTCTGGTTGATATTGGCGCAGGCATTACCAATCTTGCTGTTTATCTAGATGGTCGTTTGGCTCTAGCACGTACATTGCAACGCGGTGGTGAACACGTTACACGTGATATTGCTGCTGTATTGCAAACCACGACAGAAGAAGCTGAACGAATTAAAATTTTGCATGGTTGTGTCGATTTAAGCGCTGTTAAGCCAGATCACATGATTCAAGTAGAAGGAATTGATGGCCCTCAAACAATTAGCCGAATTGAGTTGTCAGAAATTATTATTGCCCGTTATGAAGAGATCTTTAGCCAGATTCGCGATGAACTCGAACAAAGCGGTGCAATTCATGGTTTATACCATGGTGTAGTATTGACAGGGGATGCTTGTCAAATAGAAGGTATGGTGAGTTTAGCTCGTCGTATGTTGGGTGTATCTGCACATTTGGGTAATCCGCCGTTACAGGTTTATGCTGATGATCAACATCAAGCAGCCTTACGTCGTTCTATGTATGCAACAGCAGCTGGTTTGCTCATGTTTAGCCAAAGTGAGTTGCAAGATGCTGTTGAAGAGCCTGAAGAGGCAAATGACCGTTCGGTATGGGAACGAATGGTAAATGGCTGGAATGCGTTTAATAGCAAGTTAAAAGCCATTTTTTAGGATGTATGTATTTATTGGTAGAATTGTTAGGAAGTTGTAAGAGAAAACCGCTGTACTTGACAAGGTTGGTATTGCACAGCATTCTTAAAATTAGTTATTTTTGAAAATCAAGGCAGTATACGGGCTGAAGTGACTGCCATAATGTATTAGGAACCCTAAAGGTCATGGCCTCATTTGAATTTATAGAAGATGAACTAAACGATGGCAACGGTCAAGCCCGTTTCACTGTATTTGGTGTAGGTGGTGGTGGCGGTAATGCCGTTCAACATATGGTGCAGTCTGATATTCAAGGTGTTAAATTCGTTTGTGCCAATACAGACAAACAAGCACTGGACTGTATGAATGCACCTTTCAAAATTCAGTTAGGCGAGCAAAGTACACGTGGTCTAGGTGCTGGTGCTAACCCTGAAGTAGGGCAAGTTGCAGCAGAAGAAAGCCGTGAAATCATCCGTCACCACCTTGAAGGTACGGATATGGTTTTCGTTACCGCTGGTATGGGTGGTGGTACGGGTACTGGTGCAGCGCCTGTTGTGGCTGAAGTTGCCAAAGAAATGGGCATTTTGACTGTTGGTGTAGTTACAACACCATTTAACTTTGAAGGCCGCCGTCGTTTAAAGTCTGCTGAACGTGGTATTGAAGCACTTGAAGCACATGTCGACTCATTGATTATTATCCCTAACCAACGCTTATTGAGCGTATATGGCGATATTTCAATGAAAGATGCTTATAAAAAAGCTGATGATGTATTGTTAAATGCCGTACGTAGTATCTTTGACTTAGTTGTTAACCGTGGTCACATTAACCTTGACTTCGCCGATTTGAAAACTGCAATGAGTACTCGCGGTTACGCAATGATGGGTGCTGGTTTAGGTCGTGGTGAAGATCGTGCGCGTCAAGCTGCTGAACAAGCGATCCGTAGTCCATTACTTGATAACGTAAATATTATTAATGCCAAGGGCGTGTTAATTAATATTACGGGTGGTGATGATATTACGCTACGTGAGACTGAAATCATTACTGACGTTGTGAACCAGATTGTTGACCTTGATGAAGGCGAAATCTTCTACGGTACAGTATTTGATCCAGATGCACGTGATGAATTACGCGTAACAGTGATTGCAACTGGTTTAACTCGTAATGCAGCAGATGCTGAACCAAGAAAACGTAATACGGTAAGCCATGCATCGTCTCAATCAGTTCAATCTGTTGATGAAGATGACGTTCCTGCAATTAATAAGCGTCAAAACGCCGATAATGAAGTCAGTAGCACAGCAAGTTCTACTCCGCGTTCTTCTCCAATGAGTATTCAAGATTACTTGAAAAATCAGCAACGTAAGTAAATTATCATTAGATTTAATGAAGGGCGGTGTTTAAACACTGCCTTTTTTTATTTTTGATCAATGACTAAATATGCTAACGTATAGCGGTTTTAAAAAAGAAGTTACAAAGCATGGTGAAACAGCGTACTCTCAATCGTGTGGTAAAAGCGAGTGGAATAGGTCTTCATAGCGGTCAAAAAGTGATGATCAATTTCATTCCACATACCGTGGATGGAGGTATTGTATTTCGCCGTATCGATTTGGATCCGCCAGTCGATATCCCTGCTAATGCATTGCTCATCCAAGAAGCTTTTATGTGCTCCAACTTGGTAACCGGGGATATAAAAGTAGGCACAATTGAGCATGTAATGAGTGCGATTGCAGGTTTAGGAATTGATAACCTGATTGTTGAGGTATCTGCTTCTGAAGTTCCAATTATGGATGGTAGTGCTGGTCCATTTATTTACCTTTTAATGCAAGGTGGATTACGAGAACTGGATGCACCGAAAAAATTCATAAGAATATTAAAACCAGTTGAAGCACTTATCGATGATAAGAAAGCAATTTTTAGCCCTCACAATGGTTTTCAATTAAATTTCACGATTGATTTTGACCACCCGGCATTTGCTAAAGAATATCAATCTGCCACGATCGACTTTTCGACCGAAACTTTTGTTTATGAAGTCAGTGAGGCACGTACTTTTGGTTTCATGAAAGATCTGGATTACCTGAAGGCAAATAATTTAGCACTAGGCGCAAGTTTAGATAATGCAATTGGTGTAGATGATACAGGGGTCGTCAACGAAGAAGGTTTACGTTTCGCTGATGAATTTGTTAGACATAAGATTTTAGATGCAGTTGGTGATTTGTATTTGCTTGGTCATCAAATTATTGCCAAGTTTGATGGCTATAAATCAGGACATGCTTTAAATAATCAGTTGTTACGCAATGTTCAAAGTGATCCGAGTAATTATGAAATTGTAACATTTGATGACGAGAGTCAATGTCCAATTCCATATGTGAGCGTGATATAAGTCATTGTCTTTACTTGGCTATGTTATAATGTAACATTAAAAAGTGTGATTATAATCACATAATAATAATGATTCTAATTAAGAAATAGAAAGCTCGTCATTTTTTATTGCTTGCCAAACGTAGTAAAGCTTGGCTAAGCTTAGGGTCGCTCACGAAGTCGGCTGCACTACGTAACATTTCTTGTGTTTCCGGGGGAATGGGTTTAGATGGCTCAGATGAGGGTGCATTTGGAATATTTTTATTTCTCAATCGGACCTGAATTCGTTGTAAGTCTTTTAACCCTTCAAGCTGAGATAATTTAGATACATATTGGTTCTGTAAATAACTGAGTTGACTAATCATCGCTTGATTTTCACCAGTAATGATTAAAGAGCCATTTTGATAACACACGACCTGCCATTGTTCCGGTTGGGGCAATAAGGGTTGGATAATTTTCGTAAGTCTTTGCCATTGCGCGACTTGCGTTGTTAGAAACGTAAGGTTTCCTGTTTTTATGTGTTTTCCGGTTTGTTGAAAAACGTTATCGGGTTTAGACATGGTCATTCTCGGATGAATTCTTGTCTTAATCTTAAGCGTTCATTTCAATCGATATCAAGGAAGAGATCATAAGGAACTTGAGTAAGAACAGTTTCAAGAGGTTTTTATGCACACGCGTCGTATTTTATTAGCGTTTTCACTTGCCGCTTCGGCAGCATCAGTTGCTTTTGCAGATTATCAAACAATTAACCAATCTACTGACTCAGATCGATTGGAACAGCTATCAAAAACATTATCTCAAGGTTCATATACTCATCCCGATGATTTAGATCTTCCGGCGAGTGCGAAAGTTTCAGTGACCTTACGCCAAAAAACAGTTGAACTCAACAATGAGTCGCTCGCAAAGAAGTACGGTAACACAACCGCAAAAAATTCTTTTAATGCCTCTTCTTCAAATTCTTACTCTTGGTTAGTTTCTCACCCTCTTCCTGATACTGTACGAGTTTCTTCAAACTTTGGTGGCCGTACTATGGGTGGTCGTGCAGAACATCATGGCGGATTAGATATGGCTGCTCCGAGTGGCACGCCAATCTATGCTACAGGCCCAGGTATTGTAACTAAATCTGGCTGGGGCACTGGCTATGGTCAATATGTTGAAATTAACCACGGCAATGGTTATTTAACGCGTTATGCTCATGCTTCACGTCTAATGGTGCGTGTAGGCGACCAAGTATCTGCCGGTGAACATATTGCTAATGTAGGGTGTACAGGTCGCTGTACTGGTCCACATTTGCACTATGAAGTAGTAAAAGATGGTCAACGTAAGAACCCAACTACTTACTTAGCGATGCTTCCATAAAAGCATAGTTAAAAAGGTAAGGTTATTAAATTTATGAATCTAAAACTAAGCTAAACCTTTTTTAACGCAAAGATTGTATAAAAAAACGCCATTATTGGCGTTTTTTTGTTATTTTGTTTACTGCTCGGTCAATGACTATTCATTCAGAAAATAATAGGGCCCCCTCACATTCACCCGAGGCAATAACTTGAAAGGGGTAAAACGTGGTAAAAATACAAAGTAGATTAGAGAACAAGGAACAGGTGAATTATGGCGTTTTACGGTGACTCCGACGCACAAGAAACCCAAGAATGGCAAGATGCATTCGATTCAGTTTTACAACATATGGGAACTGAGCGAGCGGCATTCTTGTTGGAAAAACTTTACCAACAAGCAATTGCTAAGCATGTTCCAATTCAACGTCTCAATACACCTTACTTAAATACAATTTCTGTTGAAGAACAACCTGCAATGCCAGGCGACCAAGATATGGAACGCCGTATTCGTGCATTGATTCGTTGGAATGCCTTAGCAATGGTACTTCGCGCGAACAAAACAGGTGATGATTTAGGTGGACACTTGGCGAGTTTCGCATCAAGTGCAACATTATATGACGTAGGTTTTAACCATTTCTTCCGCGCAAACAGCAATAGTTTTGGCGGAGATATGATTTATTACCAAGGGCACTGTGCTCCTGGTATTTATGCACGTTCATTCCTTGAAGGACGTTTAACTGAAGAACAGTTAAGTAATTTCCGCCGTGAAGTTGGCGGTAACGGTTTACCAAGCTATCCACATCCATATTTAATGCCTGACTATTGGCAATTCCCAACCGTATCAATGGGTCTTGGTCCAATCATGTCGATTTATCAAGCACATATTCAAAAATATTTGATGAACCGTGGCTTGATCAAAGAAGAAGATCGTAAAGTTTGGGCTTATCTTGGCGATGGTGAGATGGATGAGCCAGAAAGTACTGGTGCTATTTCACTTGCTGGCCGTGAAAAGCTTGATAACCTTATCTGGGTTGTTAACTGTAACTTACAGCGTCTAGATGGTCCTGTACGTGGTAACGGTAAAATCATTCAAGAACTAGAATCTTTATTCCGTGGTGCGGGCTGGCGTGTAATTAAAGTGGTATGGGGCCGTCATTGGGACCCACTTCTTGCAAAAGACACCTCAGGCGCTTTGAAAGCGGTAATGGAAGAGACAGTTGATGGTGAATACCAACGCTATCAAGTGAAAGGTGGTGCATACACGCGTGAGAAGTTCTTTGGCAAGTACCCAGAAGCTGCGGAACTTGTAAAAGATTTAAGCGATGAAGACATCGATAATCTCAACCGTGGTGGTCATGACCCTTACAAAGTGTTTGCTGCATATGCAGAAGCAATGAAAGCTAAAGGTCAACCAACAGTTATTCTTGCGAAAACTGTTAAAGGTTACGGTTTGTCTGAAGAAATTGAAGCGGTGAACAAAACTCACCAAATCAAAAAAATGCAGATCGACTCTTTGAAATATGTACGTGACCGTTTCAACCTTCCATTTACAGACGATAAGTTAGAAGAGCTTCCATTCTACCGCCCAAGTGAAAACTCTCCAGAAATGAAGTATATGAAGGCGCGTCGTGAAGCGTTAGGTGGTTACCTACCTGCACGTCGTAAAGAGAGTGAAATTTTAGCGATTCCTGAATTATCTGTATTTGATGCTGTATTAAATGGTTCAGGTGGTAAAGAACAATCTACCACGATGGTGATGGTTCGTTTAATTGCTGCTTTACTTAAAGAAAAAGCAATTAAAGACCGCGTAGTACCAATCGTTCCAGATGAAGCGCGTACTTTCGGTTTAGAAGGTATGTTCCGTCAGCTCGGTATCTATGCCGCTCACGGTCAAAAATATACCCCAGAAGACCAAGAACAGTTAATGCATTACCGTGAAGCAAGTGACGGTCACATGCTTCAAGAAGGGATTAACGAAGCTGGTGCAATGAGTGCATGGGCTGCGTTGGCAACAAGTTATTCAACGAATAACTTGCCAATGATTCCAATGTATATGTACTACTCAATGTTCGGTTTCCAACGTATTGGTGACATTGCGTGGGCAGCGGGCGATGCACAAGCTCAAGGCTTCTTGTTAGGTGCAACGGCTGGTCGTACAACATTGAACGGTGAAGGTCTACAGCACCAAGATGGTCATTCACATATCTTGGCGAACACGATTCCAAACTGTGTATCTTATGATCCATGTTTTGGTTATGAATTAGCTGTAATCGTACACGACGGTTTACAACGTATGTATGTGAACCAAGAGCGTGTGTTCTACTACTTAACTGTAATGAACGAAAACTACGAGCATCCTGCAATGCCTGAAGGCGCTGAGGAAGGCATTAAACGTGGTATGTACTTGTTCGAAAAAGATGAAAAAGCAACTGTCCAATTACTTGGTTCAGGTGTAATTCTTCGTGAAGTAATCAAAGCTGCGAAAATCTTACGTGATGAATATCAAATCCACTCAAACGTTTGGAGTGTAACAAGCTTCAATGAGTTGTCACGTGATGGTATGGCATGTGAAGAATATAACCGTTTACACCCACTTTCTGAAGAAGTGAAAGAATCTTGGGTATCTAAACAGTTACGTGGTACAGAAGGTATCGTTGTTTCAGCAACAGACCATATGCGTGCTTACAGCGAACAAATCCGTGCTTATCTTCCAGATGGTCGCCCATTTGTTGCATTAGGTACAGATGGATACGGTCGTTCAGATACACGTGCTAACTTACGTAGTTTCTTTGGTGTTGATGCTGCACATATCGTTGTTGCTACTTTGAAAAAATTAGCTGACGAAGGTGAAGTGGATGCACGTTTAGTTAAAGATGCAATTTCTAACTTTGAGTTAGATACTGACCGTCCAGTGGCATGGGCTCCTCAAGCGCATCCAGAAGTTCAGGCAGTTGCTGAATATAATGAAACGCAAACAGGTGAGGGGAACTAAGCATGCAAATTAAGACCCCTGATATTGGTGTAGATAAAGCAGTTGTTGCTGAAATTTTAGTAAAAGTTGGCGACAGCATTGCAGAAAATGACAGCCTTGTTTTGCTTGAGTCAGATAAAGCCTCTGTTGAAGTGCCTAGCACTTCAGCAGGTGTGGTAAAAAGCATCTTAATCAAAGAAGGTGATAGCGTAACTGAAGGTACGGTATTGCTTGAACTTGAAGCTGAGGGTGCTGCACCAGTAGCTCAAGCAGAAGAAGCTCCAAAAGCTGCACCAGCAGCTGAACAAACAGCAGCACCGGCAGCGGCTCAACAGCCTTCAACTGCTGCTCAACCAGCAACGGCAACCACTAGCCAAGTGGTTGAAGTTCAAGTTCCCGATATTGGTGTTGAAAAAGCACTAGTTGGTGAAATTTTAGTAAAAGTTGGCGAACAGATTGATGTTGAACAAAGCATCGTTGTGGTTGAGTCTGACAAAGCAACTGTAGAAGTACCAAGCAGTGTTGCAGGTACTGTAGAAAGCATTCAAGTTAAAGAAGGCGATACAGTTAAAGAAGGTGTTGTGCTCATTAAAGTGAAAACAACGTCTGCATCAAGTGCGCAAGCAGAAGCTCCTGCTTCTACAACAGAAGCTCCAGCGGCAGCACCTGCACCAGCTCAGCAAGAAACTGTAGCATCGTCTGCTGCTCAATCTGGACCGGTTGATATTAACGTTCCTGATTTGGGTGTAGATAAAGCAGTTGTTGCTGAAATCTTGGTTCAGGTTGGTGATAAAGTTGATGTAGACCAAAGCCTTGTTGTTGTTGAGTCAGATAAAGCAACTGTGGAAGTTCCAAGTACTGTTGCTGGTGTTGTGAAAGCAATTCACTTGCAAGCAGGCCAACAAGTTTCACAAGGTGTATTGCTGGCAACAATTGAAGCTGAAGGCCAAGCACCTGCTGCTGCACCAGCGGCGAAAGCAGAATCAGCTCCAGCTCCGCAGGCAGCAGCGCCTAAAGCAGCAGCTCCTGCTGCGACTCAGTCTGCGCCTGTAGCGTCAACATCTGGTGCTGATAAGTTAACGAAAGAGCAAGAAGCTGAAAATGCTAAAGTATATGCAGGCCCTGCTGTTCGTAAGCTTGCTCGTGAACTTGGTGTAGTTTTATCTCAAGTTAAAACTTCTGGTGAGCATGGCCGTGTTGTTAAAGAAGATATCTTTGCTTATGTGAAGACTCGTTTAACTGCACCGCAAGCGGCACCAGTTGCTTCGGCTGCACCAGCGGTTTCGGGTTTGCCAAAGCTTCCTGACTTCACTGCGTTTGGTGGCGTAGAAGAAAAAGTATTGACACGTTTGCAGCAAGTTTCAATTCCGCAATTGTCGTTGAACAACTTTATTCCGCAAGTCACTCAATTTGATTTGGCTGACATTACTGAGTTGGAAGATTGGCGTAATGAGTTAAAAGGCAACTTCAAAAAAGAAGGTATCAGCCTGACGATTATGGCATTCATTATCAAAGCGGTTGCATATTTGTTGAAAGAAGAGCGTGAATTCGCAGGTCATCTATCTGATGACGGTAAATCAGTGCTCTTGCGCAATGAAATTCATATGGGTATTGCGGTAGCAACACCTGATGGTTTGACAGTACCAGTACTACGTAATCCTGACCAAAAATCAATTAAGCAAATTGCAGTTGAATTGGGTATGTTAGGTCAAAAAGCACGTGATAAGAAATTAACACCAAAAGACTTGCAAGGTGCGAATTTCACCATTTCAAGTTTGGGCGCAATAGGTGGTACAGCATTTACACCACTTGTGAACTGGCCGCAAGTTGCGATTTTGGGTATTTCACCTGCAACGATGCAACCGGTTTGGAATGGTAAAGACTTTGATCCACGCTTAATGTTGCCGTTGTCGTTGTCTTATGACCACCGTGTAATTAATGGTGCAGATGCTGCTCGCTTTACTAATAAGCTTACGAAACTTCTTAAAGATATTCGTACTTTATTAATCTAATATTTTTAAATGAATCATTAAAACCTCGCTTCGGCGGGGTTTTATTTTGATATTTAATTTAATTGGTTTTAAGTTAATCTAAGGACGAAAAATGAAGTGTCGAGAGAGGAGAAATTTCTCGTTAGTCGGTAAAGGAGAAAGAATGAATGGTAGGATTTTTAAAAATCATGGTGCCGATTCTATTAATTGTATTTTTATTAATGGGGGTATGGGTGAGTGTTTTACACTTTCCTTGGGAATGGATGACTTACGTTGCAATGGGCTTGGAAGTATTTCTAGCAATGCTTATTTTGCCATTTGAATTTCAATCTCAGCACGTAACTGGCATTAATCATTTTGGATTTATTAACTTAAGTATTGGTTTAGCTTTATTATTGGGTCTAGGGCGATTGTTAGTTTGGGCGTGGATAAAATTTTTTGCCTGAATGTTTGAAAAATAGAACTACTCGAATATAATAAACGCATACTTCATTGGGGAGTAGCCGCTATTCATTTCTAAATGAATAGGTGATGATCAACATAATTGTTCAACAGAACATGGTCATCATAGCTTAAACGTCTCATCGTTTCTGAGTTGGCAAGACCTTTGATTTACCACTCTGCAGATATTTGGCTAGCAGGAGGGGTAGGTCATGGGCATTTATGCTAGCCAGAGAAACGACATGCAAGAATTTCTGATTTCTACTTCGATTGTTGCCCTTGCTGAAATGGGCGATAAAACCCAATTATTGGCCCTTTTACTGTCTGCACGTTTCCGTAAGCCAATCCCTATTCTTATTGCGATTCTTTTAGCTACTCTAATTAATCATGGTATTTCTGCTGTACTTGGACAGTGGATTACGACCGTGTTGAGCCCCGAAATTTTAGTCTGGGTTCTTGCAGCTGGCTTCATTGGTATGGCGTTCTGGATGCTTATTCCAGATAAGCTCGATGATGAAACGGATAGTATTAACAGATGGCAAAAATTTGGTGTTTTTGGTGCTACCTTCATCTTATTTTTCTTAGCTGAAATTGGTGACAAAACCCAAATTGCAACAGTCGCTTTAGCTGCACGTTATGACAGCATTTTTTGGGTGATGTTAGGTACAACCTTAGGGATGATGATTGCCAATGCGCCAGCTGTATTTATTGGTAATAAATTGGCTGAACGTTTATCTATCTCGCTCATTCATAAAATTGGTGCTGCTATTTTCTTAATTGTAGGTATCTCTACTTTAGTACAGCATTATTTTTTCTAACGCATTTTAAGCTGCGAAAAAAACGCACTCGAATCGAGTGCGTTTTTTTATAGGTAATTTTAATAGTTAAATTTCACAGTAAAGTTAATTTGACGTGGATTACCTAAAGTCACCAAATTTTCATTTAAGGCACCTGCATAGTAATCTTTATCGAATAGATTACGGATTGCTAGTTGAGCACCCCAATATCCTGCATCATAGCCAGCTTCTGTATCAAATACGGTATAGCCTGGAATATGGACATCTAGCTTATCCATAGTTTTATAAGTTTCACCACGGAATCCACCGCCGATATACCAACCAAGTTTTGAGGCAGGGTCAAATTTATAACGAGCCGACAGACTGTAAGCATGTTCAGGAATATTATCGAGTGCTTTTCCTACATTGCTCACATTTGCATCTTTACTAATTTCAGCATCAATTGTGTAGGTATAGGCAGCCGTTAATTTTAAACCTTCTAAAATTTCTGCGCTTAGCTCAGTCTCGATACCACGAGTTAATTGTTCGCCACGCTGAACTTTCTCACTCGTATTAATTGGATCATTAACTACAACATTCTGACGTTTTAGGTCATACCAAGCGATAGCACCTTGAACTCGTTGATCTGGGCTTTGTAATTTCATTCCGACTTCAACCTGTTTCCCTTCTTCAGGTTTGAACGGATTGTTATTTACATCAGTACCGCTATTTGGGGTAAACGAGGTGGCATAGCTCACATAAGGAGCCACAATGTCATTAAGGGTATACATGACAGAGGCGCTGCCCGTAAATGCTTCATCAGACTGTTTACTCGTGTTGCTGTTAACCAGACTTGTAGTTTGAGTTTGCGCCCAGTCTTGACGACCAGATAAGCTTAAAAGTAATTGGTCATTAAGCTGAATACGGTCACGAATATATAATCCTGTGTATTTTAAGCGGTTAATATCGTGGTTGCTGATAGGATTGGAACAGGTAACAGTTTGCCCATATACAGGAGCATATATGTTTAAATCCCCGACATTACAACGGTTGTTGGTGTAATCACTTTTTTCCTGAAAAGCATCTACCCCAATATTAAGGTCGTGCTGCATGCCATATAAATCAAACTGTTTATTGAAACGGTTATCGATGGCAAAGCTTAAATTATCAATAATTTGGTGGCGGCTATTATTTTTACGGCTAATGGTTGTGTAGTCGATTTCACCTTGTTTGTTTTTTGCCCAAAAGTTGTTGCCCGTGCGAGCAAAGACAGCAGTACCATCCATTTCAGTTTTTTGTACGGCAAAGTTCTGATTAAAGTTCCAACCATTATCAAAAGCGTGTTTAAAGGTATAACCTGTGCGGTAAACATCTGCTTCATATTTACCAAAGTTAGGATCGCCAATATATAAACTTCGGTCTATAGCCCCGTTGGGATTGTCTTTTAATGTACCAATGACAGGTAAACCTTGTTGACGGATGTATTCGCGATGCTGATAGCTTGCGATGACAGAGAGATCAGTGTTATCCCCTAAGTCAAAGTTATAAGAGGGAGAGATGTAGTAATTTTTAAAATATACATAATCTGTTGGGTCATCTTGGTCTGAGATACGACCATTTAAACGGAAAGCACCTTTTTCACTATTATTAGGACTATAGTTTAGATCGAACGTACCTTCTTTAAGGCTGTAGCTGCCATAAGTCATAGTGGCCCGAGCAAAGCTTTCAGCTTGAGGGCGTTTAGTCACTAAGTTGACCATACCTCCTGGAGCAACCAAACCAAAATTAATAGATGCAGGCCCTTTTAAAACTTGTACCTGATCCATGCCTGATATTTCAGCTGCTACAGATGGAGTTGGAGAGCTTTGACCAATTCTTAAACCATCTACATAAACTGAATCAGAAGAAGTTTGTCCTCGAATAATGAAATCATCCCAACCACGACGACCAAGTTTCCCAGCTCCAACACCTGCAACGCCTTCAAGTGCATCTGTAAGTGTCTTTGCTTGTTTTTGGTCAAGTTGCTCACGGGTCACCACTGAAACCGACTGAGCAGTTTTAAATAAAGGTGCGTCTGATTTTAAGGCAGAGTTTGCTTTCGTTGCGACGTAAGGTGAAGAGCTTTCTTTTTGCGCTTGAACAGAAATAGTGGGGAGAACACTGGTCGAATTTTGTTGTTCTGTTATTTCTTCAGCGTGACTTGCTGTCATCGAAGTAAAAATAGCAACTGCTAACAATGTTTTTGATGTTGAAAAACGGAAGGGTTGATTCATGGGAGGCCTAAGCAGCACAAAAAGTAAATTTGATAATGAGAATTATTTTAATTTATTGTGGGTTAATTTTAAATAACATTATGATTCATTTATAAAATAAGAAAAGCAAAATCAATTTTAAAATATTATTAGAAAAATAAAGTAGTTTATTGCAAGAGTTACTGAATCCCTTTATTTTAGTATGGATATAAAAATATCTAATATTTAAAGTTTTTTTGGGGAATTGTATGGGGTTTGAAAAAACAACATCGCAGATATTATTTGATAATGGCGTACATAAATGTATTAGTTTTACCAGCTTGGTTAAAGGGGAAGGCATCCAAGCCAATCAATTTTTAATTATTGACCATGAACGTGCTGCTGTAATTGATCCGGGTGGCGATTTGACCTACGTTCCATTAACGATGGAATTAAATAAATATACACGTTTGAAAAATCTGGACTATGTGATGGCCTCGCATCAAGATCCGGACATTATTACTTCAATGCCACGCTGGCTGGTTTATACCGATGCTAAAGTCGTTGCATCAAAATTATGGGCACGTTTTTTACCACACCTAAATTCCTCATTTATGAGTGAGCGAATGAAAGGGAATTGGGAAGACCGTCTTATTGAGCTGCCAGATCGTGGTCAAGTGATTCAATTAGGTGAATCAAAGCTTGTGGTAGTTCCCGCTCACTTCTTACATTCGGTGGGTAATTTTCAGTTTTATGATCCAGTTGCTAAGATTCTGTTTTCTGGCGATATGGGTGCCTCGATTGTTGAAGATGCTAATCAGCCTTTAAAAGATTTCGATACGCACGTCATGAAAATGAAGGCTTTTCACCAACGCTATATGTGTTCCAATAAAGTTATCCGTTTGTGGGTAAACATGGTGCGCCAGATGGATATTGAAATGATTGTGCCTCAGCATGGTAGTCCATTTATGGGTAAAGAAATGGTCAATCAGTTTTTAGACTGGATTGAGACCTTGCCATGCGGCGTAGATTTAATGAATGAGCAAATTTTTAGTTGTCCTACCTAAATATTATGTCTAATGATCAACCCAGATAAAATTCTGGGTTGCAAAAACCTCGATTAAAAAATAACGTTAAAACTATAATAAGTGGGAATTATTTGGAGAAGCTCTATATCTATTGCTGAAAAAGGCAAAGATAATATGAAAATTGCATTGAAATTTGTTTATAATAGCTCACGGAATTTACCAGTGAGATTGTTATGCTGACCATCGTTCAAGAAGCGCTAACCTTCGATGATGTCTTATTACTTCCTGCCTACTCTACTGTTCTCCCAAAAGATGTCTCTTTAAAGACACGTTTAACTCGCGGCATTCATTTAAATATTCCATTAGTTTCAGCTGCAATGGATACAGTGACTGAGTCACGTATGGCGATTGCTATGTCACAAAATGGTGGTATCGGGATTTTGCACAAAAACATGGATATTGCTGCTCAAGCTGCAGAAGTACGCCGTGTGAAAAAATTCGAAGCGGGTATGGTGAAAGATCCAATCACTGTAACGCCTGAAACTACAGTACGTGAACTGATTGCAATTACCAGCGCTAATAACATTAGCGGTGTACCTGTTGTTAAAGACGGCAAGGTTGTTGGTATTGTGACAGGCCGTGATACGCGTTTTGAAACCAATTTAGAACAACCTGTTAGCAACATCATGACAGGCCAAGATCGTTTAGTAACTGTACGTGAAGGCGAGTCTAAAGAAAATATTCAAGCATTATTGCAAAAACACCGTATTGAAAAAGTCTTGGTCGTTGGTGAGAGCAACGAACTTAAAGGCTTAATTACAGTAACGGACTTCCGCAAAGCTGAGAGCTATCCAAACAGTTGTAAAGATGATCTTGGTCGTTTACGTGTGGGTGCTGCGGTAGGTACAGGTGCTGATACACCAAGTCGTGTGGAAGCATTGGTTGAAGCCGGTGTTGACGTAATTGTTGTTGATACAGCACATGGTCACTCTGCTGGTGTAATTGAACGTGTACGTTGGGTGAAACAAAACTTCCCTCAAGTACAAGTGATTGGTGGCAACATTGCAACTGGTGATGCTGCATTAGCATTATTAGATGCAGGTGCAGATGCTGTAAAAGTAGGTATTGGCCCTGGTTCTATCTGTACAACACGTATTGTGGCAGGTATTGGTATGCCACAAATTTCTGCGATTGACAGCGTTGCTAGCGCACTAAAAGATCAAATTCCTTTAATTGCAGATGGTGGTATCCGCTTCTCTGGTGATATGGCAAAAGCGATCGGTGCGGGTGCAAGTACGATCATGGTTGGTTCATTACTTGCAGGTACTGAAGAAGCGCCGGGCGAAGTTGAGTTTTTCCAAGGTCGTTACTACAAAGCATATCGTGGTATGGGTTCATTAGGTGCAATGGCGGGAGCAACTGGTTCTGCTGACCGTTATTTCCAAGATTCAAAAGCAGGTGCTGAGAAGTTAGTACCAGAAGGAATCGAAGGCCGTGTTCCTTATAAAGGCCCAATGGGTAACATCGTTCATCAAATGATGGGTGGTTTACGTTCTTCGATGGGTTATACAGGTTCAGCTGTGATTGAAGATCTTCGCCAAAATGCGAAATTTGTGAAAATTACTTCAGCAGGCATGTCTGAGTCACATGTTCATGATGTAACGATTACTAAAGAAGCTCCGAACTATCGTGTTGGTTAGATTTTAGTAACCAAAACAATGAAGAAAGCCGTCATTACACTGACGGCTTTTTGTTTTTGGTGTAAAGTGAATCTGACGAAAAGAGATATGGCGGAATTGCCATATATGCAGTAAGCCACGGCTGAAGTGGCGTAAAAATGAGATAAGCTATGAGTTATTTTGGAACGGATGGTATTCGTGGAAAATTTGGGCAAATGCCTATTACTCCAGAGTTTGCTTTAAAACTCGGTTTTGCTGCAGGGAAGGTATTAAAACGAACGAGTCCAAAAAATAAGCCACTTGTTGTATTAGGAAAAGACACTCGTTTATCTGGTTATATTTTAGAGTCTGCTTTGCAGGCGGGGTTAAACGCTGCTGGCGTATATGTTCATTTGCTTGGCCCATTACCAACCCCAGCAATTGCGCACCTTACTCGTGCTTTACATGCGCATGCAGGTATCGTGATTTCTGCATCACATAACCCATATTTTGATAATGGTATTAAATTTTTCTCAAGCGAAGGTAAAAAACTACCAGATGCGCTACAAGAAGAAATTAACCTCGAATTAGAAAAAGATTTATATATTGATGACACAGCAAACTTAGGTAAAAGTGTTCGTGTAAAAGATGCAAATGGTCGTTACATTGAATTCTGTAAATCTACTTTTCCTTACCATTTTGATTTAAGTAATTTAACAATTGTGGTGGATTGTGCTCATGGTGCAGCGTATAGCGTTGGTCCTTCGGTTTTCCGTGAGTTAGGTGCAAAAGTTGTTGCTTTATATAATGAGCCGGATGGTTTAAATATTAATGAAGGTTGTGGTTCAACACATCCTGAGAACCTACAAAAAGCTGTAGTTGAGCACGAAGCAGATTTAGGGATTGCCTTTGATGGTGATGCTGACCGTGTCGTGATGGTCGATAAGTTTGGTAACTTGATTGATGGCGATCATATTTTATATATCTTGGCGACTCAGGCTCAGAAAAAACCAGCAGGCGTTGTTGGTACTGTCATGAGTAACATGGCACTCGAAATTGCACTTGAAAAAGCGAATGTTGGTTTTGTTCGTGCTAAGGTTGGCGACCGATATGTATTACAAGCTTTAGAAGAAAATGGTTGGGTTACTGGTGGGGAACCATCTGGTCATATTCTAACTTTAGACAAGAGTACGACAGGTGATGCGATTATTGCAGCACTTCAAGTTTTAACCGTGATGGTCGAGCAAAATAAAGCTCTTCATGAGTTGGTTCAAGACTTTAAATTATTCCCGCAAATTCTTGTGAATGTACGTTTAGAACAAATGCTTGATCCGTATTCTATTCCTACATTGGTTGCCGAGTTTGATAAAGCAGAAGCACAGCTCAAAGGACATGGACGAATCTTAATTCGTAAGTCAGGAACAGAGCCTGTAATTCGTGTTATGGTCGAAGGTGATGATGAGCAAGAAGTGAATGCTTTAGCTCAGCATTTAGCAGATTCAGTTCGTTCACAAGCACAAGTCGCATAAGGTGCATGACATGAGTGATGTCATTAAAGATTTAAGTGAATTACGCTTAAGCTACGAGCAAGGAGAATTGCATGAGGGGCAAGTTGAATCTAATCCTCATCAGCAGTTTCTTGGTTGGTTTAACCATGCTCTAGCAGCCAATTTGCATGAACCCTATGCAATGTCATTAGCGACAGCAAGCGCGAATGGCAGACCTCATGTTCGAACAGTTTTGTTACGTGGGGCTACAGAAGCTGGGTATGATTTTTATACTAATTACGACAGTCAAAAAGGTATCGATTTGGCAGAAAATCCATATGCCGAATTATTATTTTACTGGCCAAGTCTAGAGCGTCAGGTGCGAGTTGGTGGTCGTGTAGTCAAAATTGCTGAGCAAGAGTCTACAGATTACTATCGTAAACGACCACGTGATAGCCAGATTGCAGCGCATATCAGTACTCCGCAAAGTGGTAAGATTGAAAGCCGAGAGCTGTTGCAGCAACGTTTTCAAGACTTACAACAGCAAGTTACAAGTCGTGAAGTACTTGATAAGCCAGAGTTCTGGGGAGGCTATCGTCTGCAACCAGATTATTATGAATTCTGGCAGGGAAGACCAAATCGTTTACATGACCGCTTGAGTTATGAAAAAATCGACGGTCAATGGACGCTGCACCGACTGATGCCTTAAATGACAAAAATACAAATCAAACAAAGACCTTTATTAACACGCCCTGAACAGTTTCAGGGCGTGCCTCCGTTTATTGCCGAAATTTTGGCAAGGCGTGGGGTACAATCTGAACAGGAATTAGAGTTAAAGCTTAAGAATTTATTAGCTCCACAGCTCAAGGGATTAGAAACTGCTGTGGCATTAATAGATCAAGCTATTGATGAGCAGAAAAAAATTGTTATTGTCGGTGATTATGATGCCGATGGTGCAACCAGTACAGCTTTAATGGTATTGGTGCTTCGCGATATGGGGGCACAAGTCGACTATTTGGTTCCAGACCGATTTAAATACGGTTATGGGCTTACCCCCGCAATTGCAGAGCTTGCACATCAAACTTATCAACCCGATTTATTAATTACTGTCGATAATGGGATTTCCAGCCATGCTGGTGTTGATGCGGCACATGCACTGGGCATGCAAGTGGTTATTACAGATCACCATTTAACCACTAAAGAAACACCGCTTGCAGAAGCAGTTGTAAATCCAAATCAGTTAGGTTGTGAGTTCCCAAGTAAGGCGCTTGCAGGTGTTGGAGTTGCATTTTATGTACTGGCCAATTTAGCAAGTTTACGTAACAAGCAAAACAAAAGTACAAGTAAAGTCACTCAATATCTAGACTTGGTTGCTTTGGGAACGTATGCGGATGTTGCTGTGTTAGATTATAACAATCGTATTTTGGTCGATGCAGGCGTAAAACGTATTCAACAACATCAATGCCGAGTCGGAATATTGGCGTTGCTAGATATTGCTGGCCGTGAGGCTTCATCTTTGCGTGCACAAGATTTAGGTTTTGTTTTAGGTCCGCGTATTAACGCTGCTGGACGCATGGAGAGCATGCGTATAGGCATTGAATGTTTATTAGCTGACACTATGGAATCTGCCTATCCAATCGCGAGACAGTTAAATCAATTAAATATAGAGCGCCGTCAAATCGAAGGGGAGATGAAGCAACAAGCCTTGTCTGCTTTAGATAGCTTGCAGCTCTCAAAGGAAGACGTTCCTCAAGCTCTTATACTCTTCGAAGAAAACTGGCATCAAGGTGTGATTGGGATTGTTGCAGGGCGTTTAAAAGAGCAGTTTCATCGTCCCACTATTGTGTTTGCACCTGATGAAGATGGTATTCATATAAAAGGGTCTGCACGTTCAATTGATGGGGTGCATATTCGAGATACGATTGAACAGGTTGCTGAACAACATCCAGAATTGGTGAGCCATTTTGGTGGGCATGCAGCAGCAGCAGGTTTAACCATACGTAAAGAAAACTTCGAAGCTTTTAAAACAGCATTTACCAATTGCATTGCAGCAATGGAAGAATCTTTGTTTCAAGCAACGCTATGGACGGATGGAGAACTCCCTGCTTCGGCTTTGCAACTAAATACATTAGATTGGATAGAACAGTTGGGGCCTTGGGGACAAAAATTCTCTTTTCCTCAGTTTGAGGGGCATTTTAAAGTTGTTGATTATCGCTGGCTTAAAGAAACGCATTTGAAGCTTAAATTAGCACTCGACCAATACAGTTTTGATGCAATTGCTTTTAATGCAGCAGGCCGTTTTGAATTTGACCCAATGCGGGATTATGTACATTTGGTCTATGAAATAGATCGTAATGCATTTAATGGCAATGTGAATTTACAATTACGCATCATACATTTAAACCAATAAAAAAATCCGCTCAATTGAGCGGATTTTTTTATGACTTTAGGATTGATTAGAAGCGGTATGCTGCACGAACACCATAAGTGTTGTCGTTATCACCAAATCCAACACGGCCTTCAACACTTACTTGCTGATTTAAGAATTTTTTAGCATTAATACCAAATTCATCTTTATCAGTTAAGTCGTTGTTGTAGTAATCAGCACCAACACTTAAAGTTTTGTCGATGTAGTAGTCACCACGAACTTTATATTCGTCTAGGTCACCAAACGCACCGAACGCTTCAAGGTTTACGTCATGTTGGCCTACTTGAGTTACGTATTTAGCACGAACTGTTGGATCAGCTCCGTCTTTACCGTCTTTTTCGTCGTAGCCTTTAACACCTAGAGCAAGTAATAAACCTGGAGCTGGTAAATAACCTACTTCGGCTGCATAAGTAGTTACTTTTTGGTCGTAATTAGTGTTATCAATTTCACGCTCATTTCGACCTACATCACCGCTAAGGTAGAAATCTGAGTTAGGAACGTAATATTCAACACCTACGCCATACTGAGTATCTTTTGTACCGCTGTTATCGCCATAGTTGATAAGGGCGTTAACGTTACTTGCACGGCTTAAGAAAGCTGCTTCAGCAAGTGGAGCGTTACGAGTTTGAACAGGATTAAAGTAATAAGTCCCGTCAACACCGAATTTACTTACGCTGCTACCGTTGTCTGGATCAAGATAATTGTAAGAACCACCAACTTCAGCTTGGTAAGCGTTTGCTGCGCCACTCACTGCGAGTGCAGATAAAAGAGCTGATGCAATTGCTAGTTTTTTCATGGAATCTCTCCCCTCTAAAAAGCGATTTTATAAATGTTTTGTTACAACTTTTAGTCTAGACGAAAAAGCTTAGTCGTCAATCTTGCGCAAGTAACCGTACTGTAACCGTGTGATATTTATGTAAATCAATTTAATTTAACAAATTGATTTTAAAGTATAAAAACATAATGTTTTATTTTATTAAAATTGAGGATATTTTGTGTAGATCATAAAAAATGCTGTAAAAGTACCCAATTTTGTATGAGAATGTTACCAATTAATCTTAAATTGAACTGAAGAAAATTTATAAATTAAATTGATGAAATATGATGAGAAATACAAAGCGGGTTCGTAGATAACCGCAGCTATGCTAAAATAATTGACTGTTTATCTGCTCTTATGGGAACACTCGCGTGGAAATTAATCCTTATCTAAACCAATTGAAAGACTTAACTGATCGTAGCCAAACACTACGGGGGTATCTTTGACTACGATCTGAAAAAAGAACGTTTAGAAGAAGTTTTACGTGAGTTAGAAGACCCTGCGATCTGGAATGATCAAAGCCGTGCTCAGGCAATGGCGAAAGAAAAAGGTGAACTAGAAAACGTTATTAATGTATTGGATGGCTTATCTACACAGCTTGAAGATGCAAAAGCGATGTTAGATTTGGCTGTAGAAGCCGACGATGAAAGCCTGCTTGAAGATGTTCAGTCTGAGCTTGGGGCTGCCGAAGATGAACTGGCTAAACTTGAATTCCGTCGTATGTTTAGTAACCCAATGGACCCGAATCCTTGCTATGTAGAGATTCAATCAGGTTCAGGTGGTACAGAAGCACAAGATTGGGCGTCTATGCTTTTACGTATGTATATGCGCTGGATTGAACGTCATGGCTTTAAAGCAGAACTTATGGAAGTGTCTGACGGTGACGTAGCAGGTATTAAATCAGCAACGATTCGTGTTGAAGGTGAATATGCCTACGGTTGGTTACGCACAGAGTCAGGTGTACACCGTTTAGTTCGTAAATCACCATTTGACAGTGGCAACCGTCGTCACACTTCATTCTCTGCGGTATTTATTTCACCAGAAGTTGATGACAATATTGAAATTGATATTAACCCTTCTGATGTTCGTACCGATACGTACCGTGCATCTGGTGCAGGTGGTCAGCATATTAACAAAACCGACTCTGCTGTGCGTTTGACTCACATTCCAACAGGTATTGTGGTGGCGTGTCAGAACCAGCGTTCGCAACATGCTAACCGTGACCACGCATGGAAACAGTTACGTGCACGTTTATATGAATTGGAAATGCAAAAACGTAATGAAGCAGCTCAAGCTCTAGAAGACTCGAAGTCTGATATTGGTTGGGGAAGCCAAATTCGTTCATATGTATTAGATGATTCTCGTATTAAAGATTTACGTACGGGTGTTGAAAACTCTAATACAGGTGCTGTTCTTGATGGTGACCTTGATCGTTTTATCGAAGCGAGTTTAAAACAAGGTTTATAAGAGTCTGCTGAACTTTTAGTTTAAATACAGTTCATCTATGAATATGTAGAACTCTTGGATTTTTAGCGATTAAAACGGCAAAGCAGTTCAGTCTTCGAATGTTAATCGAAAAAATGCGATATGAATATCGAAAAAAATAGATATGAATATCGAAAAAATGCGATATTATGTTTTCGAAATGCTGAACAAAGCTTTGTTCGTTTAAAAGACGTGTTGAGCCTATGGATATTGATGCAATTAGCAAAGCCCTTTCCAACCCTCTACGTCGGCAAATTTTGCAATGGTTAAAAGAACCTGCACATTATTTACCGGTGGAAGAATGTGGTGGTAGTTTTGAGAAGGGTGTTTGTGCAGGTCATATTGAACGTTTGGGTAAAGTAGCTCAGTCTACAATGTCCAATCATTTGTCTGTGTTACAACAGGCGGGGCTTATTCAGGTCCAAAAATATGGTCAATGGTCTTATTTTTCACGTAACGAAGCTTTGATTCAGCAATATATCGAACATTTAAAACAAACACTTTAAATTATTAAAAGTGTAAGTCGAGGCGATTATGGCTGAACTCAATACTCCTTTAACGGTTGGTGATTTTGAAATCAAAAATCGATTGGTAATGGCTCCATTAACGCGTGCGCGTAGTGGTGAAAGCCGAGTGCCTAATGATTTAATGGTTGAATACTATCAACAACGTGCAAATGCTGGTCTAATTTTGACCGAAGCAACAGTAATTGGTTCAAAAACTGTGGGTTACGCAGACACCCCAGGATTATGGTCACAAGAGCAGGCACAAGCTTGGAATAAAATTATTGAGGCAGTTCATGCTCAAGGTTCAAAAATTGTAGCTCAACTTTGGCATGTAGGCCGTATTTCGCATCCTGAACTTTTAGATGGTGATATTCCTGTTGCACCAAGTGCAATTCAACCTGCGGGTGAAGTGAGTTTATTACGTCCTAAACGTCCCTATGTAACACCGCGTGCACTTTCAATTGAAGAGATTCAAGAAGTTATTGCTCAATACAAACATTCAGCAGAACTGGCTAAAGCAGCAGGTTTTGATGGTGTTGAATTACACGCAGCGAACGGTTACTTAATTGACCAGTTCCTTCAAAGTAATACCAACCAACGTGATGATGAATACGGTGGTCCTGTTGAAAATCGCGCACGTTTATTATTAGAAGTCGTTGATGCATTTATTGAAGTGTGGGGCGCAGGCCGAGTAGGTGTTCATATTGCACCGCGTGGTGATTCACACGATATGGGAGATGAAAACCCATTAGCAACTTTTGGTTATGTAGTGGAACAGCTTAATCAACGTAATGTTGCTTTCATTTTCTCTCGTGAATATGAAGCTGCTGATAGTATTAGCCCTACACTTCGCGAAAAATTTAATGGTGTATGGATTGCCAATGAGAATCTAACACCAGAGTCAGCAAAACGTATCTTGCGTGAAGGTCAGGCAGATGCTGTATCTTTTGGTAAGGCATATATTGCTAACCCAGATCTTTTACAGCGTTTAGAGCAAGATTTGCCACTAAACGAACTTCAAGCAACGACTTTATATGCGAAAGGTGCTGAAGGTTATACAGACTATCCAACACTAGAAGCTTCATAAGGTTCTTTGAAATGATGTTTTGCTGACTTCGTCCATTTCTGAATTCAGTAAATCGCTTTTCTTGTAATGGTAGAGTTTAGGTATCGAAACTCTGCCATTTTTTCTATCTATGTTATATTTTCCCCAGTTTTAAACTTTGACTATTTGAGGCAAACCGCTTGGCGACCCCATTTTGGTACAACACCGCACTCCATTTATTAAAACCTTTTTACCACTGGCGTATAAAAAAACGTGCAGAAAGCCAGGAATTATATAATCAGGAATGTCTTGAAAGATTTGGGCCGTTTGAATCTCCGAAAAATGTGAGAGCAATTTGGTTCCATGCTGTTTCGGTTGGAGAAACCAATGCTGCGCAGCCTTTAATCGAGCATTATCTTAAACTCGGTCAGCCTGTGTTAGTTACTAATACGACTAAAACTGGGCAAGCGCGTGCCAAATCATTATTTTTAAAAGCGCCGTATTTAGATTTATTTCAAGCAGTTTATTTGCCTGTTGATCAAAAACATCTGTTAAAACAATTTTTTGAGTTGTACCAGCCAAAACTTTTAGCATTGGTTGAAACTGAACTTTGGCCAAATTTAATTGATCAAGCCAAGCTACAACAGGTTCCTTGTTTATTATTAAATGCGCGATTATCAGAAAAATCAGCTAAAGGTTATAGCCGTGTTTCAGGTCTAACAGCAGGAATGCTGAAACAAATTGATTGGGTGCTGGCACAAGATAATGCGACTCGACAACGTTATGTAGAACTTGGTTTAGATCAACAAAAAAGTCAGGTGGTTGGAAATATTAAATTTGATATTCACGCACCAGAAGCATTTATAAATCAGGCAGCAAAGCTATACCAGCTATGGTATTTGGGCCAACGAAAAGTACTGACAATTGCCAGTACACATGCACCCGAAGAACTACAAATTTTGCAAGCACTTCAGCCTTATCTAAGGTCAGATCCAGAGTTAGTTTGTATTGTCGTACCTCGACATCCTGAACGTTTCGACGAAGTCTTTGAAATTTGCCAAAACCTAGATTTAATTACTCATCGTAGAAGCTTGAACCAAAGTATTCATACGAGTACACAGGTTTATCTAGCCGATAGTATGGGGGAGCTTTGGTTATGGTACGCCCTAAGTCAGGTGTGTTTTGTGGGTGGATCACTTAATGAACCGGGCGGTGGGCATAATATTTTGGAGCCTATGGTTTTAAATGTACCGACCGTAATTGGACCTCGTTACTTTAATTTCCAAACCATTGTTGATGAATTTATTGATGAAAATGGGGTGCTCATTGCTCAAGACGCTGAGCAAGTTGTAGCAATCTGGATGGCATGTTTAGCCGAGCCTGAAGAAGCAAAGCAGGTGGTTGAGCAGGCGCATAAAGTTTTGCAGCGTAACCAAGGTTCATTACAAAAACATATTGGCGTAATTAATCGGTATTTGGCCGAAAAACTATGAATATCGTTTTGTTAGAATCTGATGATGTTCAGTCAGAGTTGTGGTCAATCCGTTCAAAACGCCAATTACAGCATTTGCGTGAACATCTTGATATTACGGTTGGCCAAAATCTAAAAGTTGGTGTTCGTAATGGTGCACGCTATACCACTGAAATTGTTTCGATGAATGAGCAAGAAGTTTGTATACGGCCTATCACTGAAGAAGTTGTACCTGCAAAACTTCCAGTACATTTAATCGTAGGGTTACCAAGGCCCAAAGTTTTACGCCGTTTAATTATGGATAGTGTGACTCTAGGTGTTGAAAGAATTAGTTTGATTCATAGTTATCGGGTAGATAAAAGCTATTGGCAAACTCCATTTTTGCAACAACTTGATAACTATGTGACTTTAGGGCTTGAGCAAGCAGGCGACACCATTGTTCCTGAAATTCAATTATATAAACGCTTTAAACCTTTTGTTGAAGATGTTTTACCAAACTTAATTTCAAAGGAAAGTCCCGCCTATGTGGCTCATCCGTATGCCGAGCAGAGCATGCCAGTTAATATTCCGCATGCGTGCAGTGTAGTCGTTGGACCCGAAGGCGGCTTTATTCCCTATGAAATTGATTTGCTCACAAAAAACGGCTGCCAAGCTGTGAGCTTATGCAACCGTATTTTAAGAACTGAAACGTCTATTTCTTATATTTTAGGTCGTCTCTTTAGTTGATGCTTCTGGGTTTAAAAGTGGCTGATTTGAAGCCATTTTTAATTCCTGAATTGGGTAAGGAATATTAATTCCATTCTCATTGAAAGCTTGTTTTACTTGAGCTTGAATGGTGCTTGTAGATGAGGACATATCAGTTTCAGTAGTATCAACCCACCAACGTACAGTCAAGTTAACCGAGAAATCTGCTAAAGCTGTAACGTTAACCGAGAAAGCCGGCTGACTGAGTACATTTCGGTCATTATTAAGAATATCTAAAATAATCTGTTTAGCTTTTTGTTCATCGTCGTCATATCCAATGCCGACTACAAACTCACAACGTCGTTGCTGATAAGCCGTATTTACAGTTAAAGCGCTCGTATAAACTGTGGCATTTGGAATAACAATACGACGGCCATCTGGAGAGCGTAAGAATGTTGCACGAATTTGGATATCTTCAACAGTTCCTTCAAGCGAATTCACCACAATTGAGTCGCCAATACGGAACGGTTCGCTCAATAAAATCAAAATACCTGAAAGCAAGTTTTGGAAAATATCTTTAAATGCGAAACCAATTGCGACCGAACCGATCCCTAACGCGCTCATGAGTTGCCCTGGGGTAAAACCTGGGATCATGATGACAAGTGCAATTAAGAATCCAAAAAATAAAATTGTCGTACTTCCTACACGGTTTAGAACCAACACTAGGTTTTGGCGCGTATAAGAACGATTTTCTAAGGTTTTACGAACAAAGAACTTAAATAATTTGGTGAGTAGCCAAAAAATAATAAAAACGATAATCGCAATACAAATATAAGGCACACGTTCCCAGAAGCTATCCACGATTTTATCAATAGTGGTATAGGCATCATGATACTTTTCGGTATGGGCTAAAACCGTTTGAGTGGTTTTAGTACCTGCTTCTTGCAAAAGTTCGCCTGTATTTTTTGCAACATCCGTTAAGGATTTTTGTTCATCAGCCACGACAAGTCTCTATTTTAAAAAATTATGAAAGCGATGATCGGCTTTCATCATAGTAGGAGATAAAATGTGCGCCTACTATAATGAGTTCATCTGAATAATAAAGTGTTTTTTAATTAAAAGTATTCCGTTCCTTTTTGTAAGATTTGTGACGGGGTTTGAATAGTATCGGTACCAGAGAAGTAGTAAAAAAAGCCTGCGGTAGAAATAAGGCTAATTAAAATAGCGAATAAAATAAACCAAGCCATTAACTTTTCTATGAACGTTGATGGTCGAGATGGACCATATTGATTTGGACCTGCTGTACCTGAGGCAAGTAGTAAATAAATCATAAAAAAGAACTGAACAACTGGAATGAATAGTAGTAATCCCATCCAACCACTTTTATTTAGATCATGCAAACGTCGCACGACGAGAACAACATTTAAATAAATCAGGAATAGCCAAAAAGCCCATACCACCAAAGCACTGAGGCCAGAAAGAGAGCTATAAAACTCAAAATTAAATAAATTACTTGAAAGCTGAAAACTTCCAAGAAAGGAGGCCAGAATAAAATAACCCACGATTGTGACTAAATAAATCAGTCCATATCCACCTAAATAACTCATACGGTTAAAACGGCCATGAATTGAAAAAGGGCTATCTTTTAAAGGCAGTTGTGGTGGGCGTGAGGAAGTTGTTTGGGCAAACATATTATTTTATTCCTAGGTTGCATATGAGAGACAAAATAATCTTTGTTGATGATCAAAACCATCAAATATTGAAAAAATTATAAAAGTAAAAGCTATAGACAAATGTTTTAAATCAACTTAATTTTATAAAAATGTTCATAATTTCGTATGCTTGAGTAAGTGGTTAATATATGACCAAAGTCGCATTGTCTAGGCTTTGAAAGAGTCATCATACTGCAAAGGCATGCAAATAAGATCCAGTAAAATAATAGCCACAGTCTCGAGATGGGATGCACAAGATCAAGGAAGTTGCGTATGAATGAGATCTATCCAGTACCAGAGGAATTTAAAAAAACAGCTCGTACTGTTGAAGCAGACTACTTTAAACGTTATCAACACTCTATCGAGAACCCAGATGAATTCTGGGCAGAGCAAGCTAAAATTGTCGATTGGATAAAGCCATTTACCCAAGTTAAAAATACTAGTTTTGACAAAGACAATTTTAAAATTGAATGGTTTGCTGATGGTGAGTTGAACGTGTCAGCAAACTGCCTAGACAGGCATCTTAAAGAACATCCACATAAACCTGCAATTATTTGGGAAGGTGACCATCCTTCTCGTCATAAGATTGTCTCTTATAAAGAATTACACGACGAAGTCTGCCGTTTTGCCAACGTTTTAAAGAAATATGGCATTGGTAAAGGTGACCGCGTTGTACTGTATATGCCAATGGTGACAGAAGCTGCAATTGCCATGTTAGCTTGTGCCCGTATTGGTGCTGTTCACTGTGTGGTATTTGGTGGGTTCTCGCCAGATTCTTTAGCAAGTCGTATTGAAGACAGCCAAGCTAAACTGGTGATTACCGCAGACTCAAGTCTACGTGCCGGAAAACTATTACCGCTCAAAGAAAATGTTGATTTGGCTTTAGCATTGCCGGGTACTGAGTGTGTTGAAAATGTGATTGTGGTTTACCGTAATGCAAACCCGATTGAAATGAAGCCTGGTCGTGATTTGTGGTATCACCTCATTATTATGGAGGTTGATGCAAACTGTCCTCCAGAGCCGATGAAGGCAGAAGACCCTTTATTTATTCTTTATACATCGGGCTCGACAGGTAAACCGAAAGGTGTGTTGCATACGACAGGCGGTTACTTAGTTTATGTAACCAGTACCTTTAAAGAGGTCTTCGATTTAAAACAAGATGATGTGTATTGGTGTACAGCCGATATCGGTTGGATTACAGGACATAGTTATCTAATTTATGGACCGCTAGCAAATGGTACCACGACCTTAATGTTTGAAGGCGTGCCTCAATACCCAACATGGGCACGTCTTGGTCACGTAGTCGATAAACATAAAGTTTCTATCTTATATACAGCTCCAACCGCAATTCGCGCCATGATGCGAGAGGGTGATTCATTTGTACGCGAAAGTAACCGTAGCAGCTTGCGTTTACTCGGTTCGGTCGGTGAACCTATTAACCCTGAAGCTTGGAATTGGTACTACAATGTTGTTGGTGAAGGCCGCTGCCCGATTGTTGATACATGGTGGCAAACCGAAACAGGCGGTATTTTGATTGCTCCATTGCCGGGTGCAACAGCTTTAAAACCAGGTTCAGCAACACGTCCGTTATTTGGGATTCAACCCGCCATTGTGGATGGTGAAGGTAATGAGCTAGAAGGTGCGGTTGAAGGTAACCTTGTGATTAAAGATTCATGGCCAGGCCAGATGCGTACTATTTGGGGTGATCCGGACCGCTTTATTGAAGCTTATTTCTCGACCTTTAAAAATACTTATTTTACAGGCGATGGTGCTCGCCGTGATGAAGATGGGTATTACTGGATCACAGGTCGTGTTGACGACGTCTTAAACGTTTCAGGTCATCGTCTAGGTACTGCTGAAATTGAAAGTGCTTTGGTTTCGCATGAATCTGTAGCAGAAGCAGCAGTGGTGGGTATGCCACATGAGATTAAAGGACAAGGTATTTGTACTTTCGTGACCTTACAGGCAGGTGTTGCAGAATCGGAAGAGCTGCGTAAAGAGTTAATCAACTGGGTACGTAAAGTGCTTGGACCTGTGGCCTCACCTGATGCACTACATTGGGCACCAGCGTTACCTAAAACGCGTTCGGGTAAAATCATGCGCCGTATTTTAAGAAAAATTGCAGCGAATGAGCTAGATAGTTTAGGTGATACCTCAACCTTGGCTGAGCCTGCAGTGGTAGATCAGTTAATTACAACGGTTTATCCTGATAAGCAGAACTAATTTTAAAAAAGCCCCATCTGGGGCTTTTTTATTGCTTTCTACTAAGAGCTTGCTAAAAAGTCAGCAGTATTTTCTACATTTGCAAACGTACTTAGCGCAGTTAAAAAAGCAGTTTGTACGTCTTCAGCTTTTACAGTTTTTCCGTCATGGCTTAAATCGCGAGTTGCGGTTGCATCTGCAATTAAGATGGGTTGATAGCCAAGTTCTTTGGCTGCACGTGTACCTGAATCAATACACATATGCGTCATCATGCCTGTAATAATAAGTTGTTCAATTTGATGTGCTTTTAAAAGCTCATCTAAATTGGTCTCTAAAAAACTGTTTGGATAATGCTTTGTCACGATTAATGAATCACTGCCAGCACTGAGTTCAGGATGAAGTAACACTCCATCTGTATTTTCTTGAAAGAAGCTGGCTTGTGGCGGGTTAATATGCTGCACATAAATAATCGGTAAATTTTTCTCGTTAAAATATTGTTCAAGCTGCTTTATTTTATCGAGCGCTTGATCTGGCCCAACCAATTCCATTTTGCCATTTTTAAAATAATCATTTTGTACATCGATAACTAATAGAGCTTGTTTCATGAGGTCACTCTTGTTGATATGAGATAAAACAAGATTATTCTCTGCTTGAAAAATCGGCTATAGTCCTATGAAAGCATTAACGCTAGTTTTCTTTCGCCATGAAAAATGAATATTGAATTAGACCCGATTGATCTAAAAATTATTGCATTACTCAAACAAGATTCTCGTCTGACAAATAAAGAAATTGGGCAGCGTGTCCATCGAACAGGGCAGGCGGTGGGCGCTCGAATTGCTCAGTTAATGGATGCAGGTGTTATCAAAAACTACACCATTGCCGTTCAATATTCGCATAAACAATTTGTTCATTTGCATTTAAATGAACAACGCGCATTTGAAGAAATTGAAAATTTAGTGAAGCAATACGAACAAATCGATGAATGTTTTAAAGTCATGGGTAATGCTTGCTATATGATCGTAAGCCATTTTGAACCCGCTGCCTTAAATGAATTTATCGAAAAACTTTCAAAATGGTGCCGTTACTCGGTTGAAACAGTGATTCGAGAAGTCGAGAAATCCTAAAAAAATAAAGGCTCCAAGCCGAGTCTTGGAGCCAATAAATTCTTTATTTTTAATTTATTGTTTTTATTATCTTGCGCTGTTTTAACTGGGGGGGGTTAGGCTGATTTAGCTTGGATTTCTACCTCCTTTTCCTGTTGAAGTTCTAACTGACGAACGAGCGGCAGAATTTTTTCTCCGAAATATTCCACCTCTTCAATAAAGTGTAAAAATCCGGAAAGAATCAAATCAACACCTACATTTTTGAGTGCCACAATACGCTCTGCAATTTGCTGCGGCGTACCAATTAAATTGGTTTTAAAGCCATCGTTGTATTGCACTAGATCTTCAAAAGTTGATTTTGCCCAGTTACCTTGTTGCTCTGGTGAAGCAGCACCTGCTTCACGTGTAGCATCTCCAAATGCATTTACCGCTTCCGTATTGGCTTTATCAATAATTTCTTGGAGTACCGCTTTTGCTTCTTCTTCGGTATCTCTGGCAATAATGAACGCATTTACCCCAATTTTGACATGGTGATTATTGGCTTTTGCTTTAGTGCGAATATCTTCGACTTGTTTTTGAATTTCTTCTACCGTATTACCGTTAGTGAAATACCAGTCAGATACGCGAGACGCCATGTCACGTGCAGCACGTGAACTGCCACCTTGGAAAACTTCGATATAAGGCTTTTGCAAAGGTTTTGGTTTAAGCGTGTAGTTTCGGAACTGGTAGTATTTACCATCGAAACTATAGTTATCGGTGGTCCATATTCCTTTTAGAGTGCGAATAAACTCTTCGGAGCGAACATAACGTTCATCATGCTCAGGCCACTCTTCACCAATGGCATCAAACTCGCCTCTGAACCAGCCACTCACTACGTTAATCGCAATACGACCTTCAGTTAGATAATCAATCGTTGCAAGTTGTTTAGCCGCAAGTGCAGGTTTCCAAGGGCCGGGCAGAATAGCCGCAATGACTTTTAATTTTTCAGTTTTTGCTAGTAATGCATGACTGAAACTTACCGATTCATGTTGGTTTTCTGCCCCGTACCCCGCCGTAAAACGAATTTGGGTGAGCGCATATTCAAAACCATTGTTTTCGGCAGCCTGTGCAAGTCGAACATTGTAGTCATAACTCCAGTCTGTACGCTGTTCGATGTTACTCACTACAAGGCCACCGCTTACGTTTGGTACCCAATAAGCAAATTTAATTGGTTGTTGTAATTGCGTCATGGTTCGCTCTCCCCATTCGTTCTTTTTATTTAGCGATATTGCGCTTAGGCAACATGCGTTAATGATTTGCCAGACTTGTGATGCAAACGAGATTCTGCCGCATCAAGGTCTGGTACAGCTGCTGAAGGTAATACTTCTTCTTGCTCAATTTGCTTGTTAATACCAAGCTCTTGATTTGCTTGCTGTGATTTAGATTTAACCACTTCAGCACGTTTACCTTTCGCTGGCGCCCATTCTAAAATTGGTAATGCGCGTGCTACTGCTAACGTAATACGATCTGATAATTGCTCGCTTTTCACCGTATATTCCGGAGTAAAGTCACGATCTGTCGCATATACGCCAATTGGTAAAGTTTGTGCTTGGAAGAAACTAAATAATGGACGAAGTTGATGTTCAAGTACGAGTGCATGACGATCACTACCGCCCGATGCTGCTAAAAGTACAGGCACATCGACTAAAGCAGTCTGTTCAACAAAATCGAAGAAATGTTTGAAAAGACCTGTAAAAGAAGCACGGTAAACGGGTGTTCCTACAATTAAAGCATCTGCTGCTTCAACTGCTGCAAGGTCATCTTGTACGCGTTGTGGAAGTTGGTTGCGATAAAATGCGCCGCCTAATAGAGGCCCGATTTCGCTTAATTTAATAAAGTGAACTTTAATATCGATTGCTTCTGATAATTCATCAAGAATGGCTTGAACCAGACTTTCCGTTTTAGATGGGGTATTTAAGCCACCAGAAACAGCAACGATATTTAAAGGTTTTGGTGATGTGATACCAGTCATAATTTGGTTCCTAAGCCTAAAACAAGAGATTGGACTTATTAATCAACAACGACGGTAAACTGTAAAATAACGAAATTGGTCAACCTTATCAGTTTTAAATATAAAAGATAAATAGTGGATTTTTATACTTTGTTTTTCTATTAAGTTGCTGTTTTTATTTTATATAATTATAGGTGATATATTTTTTATAATAAAAAGGAAGCTTATATAAAAAACAGATTAATTTTGATTAAAAGTTAAAAAACATCTGAAAATCTTGGCTAAGTTCTGCATTTATCAACATTTTGCATAAAAATGGATAAGATGAACGTATCTTTCATCTAAATAGTAGGGTTACAATAGGCCATACTTATGCTCAAGATTACTTTAATCGCTTATGAATATTTTAATCGTTGATGATCATCCTTTGTTTCGTCATGCTTTAATTCAAGCAGTACGTTATAGCCTGCCACAGGCACAAATTCATGAAACAGCCTCGGTTGATGAGTTTTATGAGCGTTTGGAAAATGGGGCAGAACCTGATCTAGTATTACTCGATTTAAATTTACCGGGTGCTTCAGGCTTTTCGGCTCTGGTTTATGTAAGAGCACAGTATCCATCTATTCCGATTATTGTTGTTTCTGCACATGAAGAAACTTCAATCATTCAGCGTGCAATCGCTCATGGTGCGATGGGTTATATTCCTAAGTCGGCTCATCCAAGCCATATTGGCGAAGCGATTCGTCAAGTCTTAGAAGGTGATATCTGGTTGCCACCTAACTTGCCATCTAATCTTAACCTTGACCCGAGAGCAGCAGATGAAACTGCTTTAGCTGAACGTATTCAATCATTAACACCTCAGCAATTCCGTGTGTTGATGATGGTTGCAGAAGGTTTGTTAAATAAACAGATTGCATACGAGCTTGATGTTTCAGAAGCAACGATTAAAGCTCACGTAACGGCTATCTTTAGAAAATTAGGTGTGCAAAACCGTACACAAGCCGTATTGGCCATTAGTGCATTAAATATTGAAGATAAGAAAATCTAAAAAAAAGACCTCGATTGAGGTCTTTTTTATGTGTGCCACTTAAGCAAGACAATCTTGCTTTGGTGTTAGGCTGTCGCAGTACAATGGGTTAAGCGCGCATTGCAAATCATCAATTTGTTCTTGAGTCACATAGCCTTTGCTTTTTAAATATTCAGCCACACGGTCATCACGCAAGCTTAAGAAAGCTGCATCATAAACACCTAAATCAACGAACAGAGCAGCAGTTTCCAGACTATTGAATCGATCAAGGAAAATGTCATTGCCATACATTAAGAAGATATGGTCAAGTTTTGCTTTTTCATCTACATGCAAACGTTCAGCAAGTTGATGCGGAGGTGTCTTAATAAAGAGCAAGTCAGAAAGCTCATCAAACTGAGTCATATCTAACTGATTTTCTCCAAGTTTGACATGACCTAGCCAAGCTTTGAAAACTAAAACAGCGCCACCACGGAGTAGCATGCTCCAGATTTGATGACGTGTGTCATGGTCAAGATTTTCACTTTCAGCGCTAAGAACTTTTAAAAAGTTTTCTTCTTGTTGAGCCAATTTGTCAAATAAACCTAAACCTTGAGGATGATAAGCCGCAGGTGCAAATACATCAAAATTTAGATCATGAAATACATTAAGTGCAAGGGGGACGGCACACTGATAAATCGTATTTAATGCTTTGATGTGGGCATCATTCAGTTTGCTGTGGGGGAAAATACTTTGCCAATCTAGTTCAGGAAGTAAAGCATTGGCACTGTATTGACGATAAAATTGTTGAGACGAAAGTTGGCCTTGTGGGCTGTTATCAGAAATATTCATGGCAATTGTCCTTTGCATTAATTCGTGAGCGGGGTGCTTAATATGGAAATGGGTTATAAAAATGACTGTACATTTAATAAATAGGTTTTGAATATTTATGTGTCATCAAGAATGCAAGTAGAATACGACTAAAGTCGTATGTGGTTATTTTTTGCTAATTATAATTTTAAAAAACATTAACTTATGAAATTGTAACTAAGTGTACAAGTGTTCACTTACAAAAAAGGTGAGCTTTGCCATAGAAAAAGGGCTAATGGAAAGTTTGGCCAATTATTTAATCAACAAAAGTAGACTTTTTGAGCAGTTCTGCCTATTGGCTTAAATTAGTCCAATAATTTTTGCCAAAAATCTCTCCCAAACTTATAAAAAGGTTTGGGAGAAAAATATTTAATCTACCTCGCTGGCAATTTTAAGTCCCGATAACCATGCTCTTAGAGAAGCTGGCTTAAGCGGTTTTTTGAGTAAAACAATATTCAGTTCTTTCAATTGCTGAGGTAACTCAGGATGAGAGTCTGCGGTAATTAAAGCAACCGGAACATCATGCTGGCGATTTTGCATAATAAAATCGACACCGAGTTGGTTGTTGTTTAAATGCTGATCGATAAGCCAGACCTGAGTATTTTCTTTTTGAATAATTTCAAGTGCTTGTTCAGGTTCAGTGGCTTTAAAAACCTCATAACCCCATCGACCTAATAAGCTACTCATGCCCTCAAGAATAGTTTCATCATTGTCTAAACATAAAATCCGATAGGCTTTGGTTTTTAAAGGTACTGCCTGTACGGTTGGGGTTATCACTTTTGGAGCTTCTACCACCGGAACCTCAATCATAAAGCAGGAACCTTTATCGAGTTGCGAATAGACATGGACTGGATAATTCAACAAACCCGTCATACGCTGCACAATAGCAAGACCCAAACCTAAACCTTGCTCACCCCACGGTGATAAATGCCCACAGCGTTCGAATTCTTGAAATAGTTTAATACGTTGCTCTTCGGCAATTCCGGGACCTGTATCCCAGACACCAATTCGAATGTGTCCAGGTTTTTGAGCTGAACGTAATACACCAACAATCACTCGGCCTTTGGCTGTATAACGCAGTGCATTACTCACAAAGTTTTGAATAATGCGTCGTATCCACTGTGGATCTGTGTCAATCCAGAATGATACATCGTGAACTTTTAATGAAATATTTCGCTGTGCAGCAATCGACTTAAACTGTAGTTCGAGGTCGCTTAATAAATCGTGCAGAGGATAAGGCTGTCTTTTTGGCTGTATGGTGCCGCCTTCTAAACGTGCAATATCGAGCAGGGCAGAGAGCATACTTTCTGCACCATATAGAGCACGGTCAAGTTGTTGCAAAGTTTGACGATCTTCTTCGGTCGCAATGCTTTGTTCAAGAACCGTACTAAACAGACGGGCAGCGTGCATTGGTTGTAATAAGTCATGACTTGCCGCAGCAATAAAGCGGCTTTTTGACATATTAGCCATATCGGCTTGTTCGCGCGCGAGCTGTTGCTCGGTTAAGGCATCGGCAAGTTGTTGGGTTCGGTCTTTTACACGGGCTTCCAGTATTGCCTCATTTGCACGGAAAGCAGTAATGTCGGCGAAGGTAGTTACAAAGCCCCCGCCTGAAATAGGATTACCGCGCATTTGAATAACGCGTCCGTCTTTACGGATTCGTTCAAATTCATGCGCACTTCCGACTTTCATCCAGTGTAAGCGTTTACGAACATGCTCTTCGACTGAACCGGGGCCGCATTCGCCGCGTTCAGCGTTATAACGAATCAGATCGGCAATTGGACAACCCACATAGACTAAATCTTTTGGGTAGCCAAACAGTTTTAAATATTGGTTGTTCCACGCGACTAAACACATGTTTTTATCGACCACACTTACCCCTTGTGTCATGTGGTCAATCATGGTCATCAGCAAGTTTTGATTGAAACGTTGCCATTGTGAGGCTTGGTCTAAAATATTGGCGACTTGGCCTAATGCCAAACCATTATTAATCATTGCTGTAGTGAGCAAAGTACGGGCAGAGGCTGCGCCGATAATGCCAGCTAAGTATTGTTCGGTGAATCGCCACCACATCCCGTTGGCGATACTATTGGGGTTGAGCGTGAGATGATTTTGTTCACAAAAGTTCTCGAACGCTTGGGTTGTGGGTTGCTCACCCGTAATTCTTTTAGCAAGGGCGAACAGATCACCTACTTTTAAACGTGCAGCATCGTGCGGTAAATAGGTCAAATCGGTAGAAGTATGTGGAGATGGCAGAGGCTTAGTTTCATAGTAGAAAAAGCTTTCTGCCTGAATTTGTTCTGCCACACTTGGGCGGTAAAGTTTAGAAATCCAAATATATAAAACAATATTTAAACCGAGTGACCAAATAACGCCGTGTGTAAGTGGAGCAAATGATTCAAAGCCAAAAAGTGATTCTGGACGTAATGCATTAATTCCAAAAGGGCCAAAAAGCAAAATACTCTGGGCTGTTTCTTGATAGGCTTCCGGCAAACTACGTAAGATGGTTGGAAATAGTAATGTGTAACTCCACATTAAAAAGCCAACAATAAGACCTGCATAAACGCCTTGGCGACTTCCACCTCGCCAATACAATCCTCCAATTAGTGCAGGAGCGAATTGAGCAACCGCACTAAATGCCAATAAACCAAATACTGAAAGCTGGTTAATATCATTAAAGAAATGGAAGAATAAAAAGCCAAGTAACATCACCGCGACAATACTAATACGACGGCTGAATTTAAGAACTTTAGGTAAATGTTTATCGTGACGTGATAGCAGCTTAAAACGCCATAGTGCGGGCATAATCAAGTCGTTACTGAGCATGATAGATAATGCAACTGATGACACCAGTAACATGCCTGTTGAGGCAGAGAACCCACCTAAAAAGGCCAGTAGGGCTAACCATTCTTGGTTATAACTCAATGGTAATGAGAGTACTGCCACATCAGGCACAGTTAGGAATTTTGGCGCTGCATGCAAAGCCCAGCTTGCAATCGGGATAATAGCTAAAATCGTTAAAATGAGATAAGCCGCAAACCATTTACGTGCACCGCGAATGTGCTTTTCATCGCGTAATTCGACAACAGCCACATGAAACTGACGGGGTAAACAGATAATTGCCAGACCTGCCAATAATGTCTGAATCCAGAAAGTTTCAGGCACCCCAAATAACTGAACTTCTTGAAAGGTTTGGTTTACGTCGGCTGAGACTTGTACTAAGTTCGCGGGTGCTTCAAAAATAAAAAATAAAGCGACACAGATTAGGGCGAATAATTTTACAAAAGATTCAAATGCCACCGCTAACATGAGGCCACCATGCTGCTCAGTGTTTGCAATCTGCCTTGTACCGAAGATCATGGCTAAAATCGCAAGGACACTAGTTAAAAGCAAAACGCTATTGGTGGTCGTATGAATATGAGCATTTTGCTCCAATATGACTGATGTACTTAAGGCAATTGCGCGTAACTGTAGGGCAAGGTAGGGAATAATCGCAATAACTGCCAAGATCGTAACCAACGATGCCAATACGCCGCTTTTGCCATAACGTGCAGCAACAAAGTCAGCAATTGAGGAAATCGCGTGGTGTTGACGTACTCGGCCTAAACGTCGCCAGATATCGTAACCAAACCAGACAAATAACAGCGGACCTAAATAAATAGGTAAGAAAATGACGCCTTCTCGGACGGCAGCTCCGGTTGCACCATAAAATGTCCAAGATGAACAGTAAACACCTAAGGTCAAACTAAACAAGAACATCCGGCCACGTGTACTCAGGCGACTAGCATGCTTCTCGCCAAAAAAAGCACAAATAAATAAGAGTGCTATATAAAAAGTGAGTACCCCAATAATCAGCCAGCTGTTCATATGACCTACATGATTAAAACCTTGCGCCTATCATACCGCAAGCAGAAACAAAGCTATAAATTGATTAAATTTTAACGACCAAAGTCTAAGTTACGAATTACACGTTATTTTGCTAATTTTAATAATGAGAAACTACTATTAAAAAAGTGACCAAGGTTGGGCACAGGCAAGGAGTTTGGTTATGGATCAAAGCCAAGTAGAACAGATTCTACGCAATCCAAAGTTTCAAAAGATGGTCAAGAAAAAAAGTGCATTAAGCTGGACGCTCACAATCATTATGTTAGTGCTTTATGTGGGCTTTATGCTACTTGTTGGCTACAACAAAGAATTTTTAATGAGTTCATTTAGTGGTGGTGTAACGACATGGGGTATTCCACTAGGCTTAGGAATTATTGTTTTATCTTTCCTACTGTGTGGCGTGTATTCCTATATCGCAAACAATACCCTTGACCAGTTGAGTGAAGAAGCGTTGAAGGAAGTTGAAGCCATCACGCATGAGAAAGGATTACACTAATATGAAATGGAATTCATTAAAAGCGAAAGCCTTATTGGCAGCAGCATCGCTATATTCAACTGTTGCTATGGCTGGTCCAGATTTGGGTGAAGCCGAACAGCAAGCCACCAACTGGCATGCCATTATTATGTTCTTGATCTTTGTTGGTTTCACTTTGTTTATTACTAAGTGGGCTGCAAAACAAACTCAATCAGCACAAGATTTCTATACCGCAGGGGGCGGAATCAGCGGTTTCCAAAACGGATTGGCAATTGCCGGTGACTACATGTCAGCAGCATCTTTCCTTGGTATTTCCGCGATGGTGTTTAGTTCGGGTTTTGATGGCTTACTTTATTCTCTTGGGTTTATGGTAGGTTGGCCAATCGTTTTATTCTTGGTTGCAGAGCGTTTACGTAACCTCGGTAAATACAATCTTTCAGATGTAGTGTCATTCCGTCTCGAAGAAAAACCGGTCCGTACTTTAGCTGCCTTAAGCTCGCTTGTGGTTGTCGCATTCTATTTGATCGCTCAAATGGTAGGTGCGGGCCAGCTCATCAAATTACTATTTGGTTTGAACTACAACATTGCTGTTGTCATCGTTGGTCTATTAATGATGGCATACGTAATTTTTGGTGGCATGTTGGCAACAACATGGGTACAGATCATTAAAGCAGTTATGTTGCTTAGTGGCGCGACTTTCATGGCATTCATGGTGATGAAAGCGGTTGGTTTTAGCTTCAGCAACATGTTCACTCAATCAATTGAAGTATTCAGTAAAGTCCACAGTGTAAGCTTTGAAGAAGCTGCAAAAATTATGGGTCCGGGTAAACTTGCCGCAAACCCGATTGATGCATTATCTCTTGGCTTGGCACTCATGTTTGGTACAGCAGGTCTTCCACATATTCTTATGCGTTTCTTCACTGTAAAAGATGCAAAAGAAGCGCGTAAATCGGTTGTGGTTGCGACAGGTTTCATTGGTTACTTCTATCTTTTAACTTTCATTATTGGTTTCGGTGCGATCCTTTTCGTATCAAACAACCCTCAATTCCTTGATGTTGCAAAAATGGCAGTATCAGGCAAGCTTGAACTTGTTGGTGGTAACAACATGGCAGCCGTGCATTTAAGTGACGCTTTAGGCGGTGACTTATTCATGGGCTTCATTTCAGCAGTAGCGTTCGCAACGATTCTTGCTGTTGTTGCTGGTTTAACACTTTCTGGTGCATCTGCAATCTCACATGACTTATACGCTAACGTATTCAAGAAAGGTCAAACGACTCCAGCTTCAGAACTTCGTATGTCAAAAATTGCGACACTTGGTTTAGCAATCTTTGCCATGATTTTGGGTATCTTGTTTGAAAAGCAAAACGTAGCATTCATGGTGGGCTTAGCGTTCTCTGTGGCATGCTGTGCAAACTTCCCAATTCTTGTTCTATCAATGTTCTGGAAAGGTTTAACCACTCGTGGTGCAGTTATCGGTGGTGTAGTTGGTCTTGTAACAGCGGTAGTACTTATTGTTCTGTCTAAAGCGGTTTGGGTAGATACTTTAAAAATCTCTGATACACCAGTTAACCCATTCAATGGTCCTGCATTATTTGCGATGCCATTGTCATTCCTTTGCTGTTGGTTCTTCTCGGTGACTGACAACTCTGCCCGTGCTAAAAAAGAGCGTGCTGCATTCGATGCCCAATACGTTCGTTCAATGACAGGTATCGGTGCTTCTGGTGCCTCAGATCACTAAAATCAAAATGGATTAAATATCTATCTCATTAAAAGCCCTGCGGGGCTTTTTTTGTTGATCGTATAACTTAAAGTGAAAGAAGCTCTTTAATAAAGAACAACTTGTTTGTCCTATTTTTTGTACAGTATGATTTCCTATAATTCAAAACATAATGAAAAAGGAAAATAATTAAATGCGATCTATCATGGACTTCTGGGCGAGCTTTCGACTGCTACCTTCTGCATGGTTACTGCTTGTGCAATTTATCCTACTCATTTTGGCCATGCTCACTTTTCATGATGTATTTTACCGGACCCTAACGTGGGCTTTAGGAGTGCTTGCCCTACTTATTATTGCCAAGGTCATTCGTCAAACCCCAATGTTTACTTTTCTGGGATTAACTTTTGTCAGTGGAGCGATTATATCCTCAGTCTTTATTTTATTAGGCTATAGCAATTTAACGGTCCAGATTTTTGCCCATAGCTGTGAAGCACTGGCTTACTTTTCGGCTGCTTACGGTTTATTTCGTTATATGTTTGCTGATCGATATTTAACAAGAGATGAACTATTTGCAGCTGCTGCAGTTTTTACTTTGCTTGCTTGGGGCTTTGCCTTCCTCTACAACATTTGTCAGTTATTGATTCCTGCGAGCTTCCAAAATCCAAACAATGCTCATCATTTCCAGACTTGGTTAGATCTACTGTTCCTGAGCTTTAGCTTACAGTCAGCAACAGGCTTATCTGATTTAATGCCGCTTAGTCCACCAGCACGCGTTTTAGCCATGCTACAAATGTTTTGTGGCGTGATGTATCTCGCTTTGATTGTCACACGTTTAATTGCTCTACAGTACATTGCCCATCCAGCAAAGAAGGATTCTGACAAATAAAGGAGACGGTGTTTTAATTTTTTACACCTTTGTAACTGCAATATTATTTAAGTTTATTTAAAGTATTATCGGCTTTCTCTATTGAAAGATTTAACTTTGTTCATTCTGTGAATGTCTTTATTGGCTTTATGCCTATCACTTTTCATTAAAATAACATGGAGGAGTTATGCCTTCCAAACAACCAGGTTGGTTCGCAAACGTTAATCCTAACGTATTTTTTGGTACGGTCATTATTATTGCTTTGTTCTTGGCAGTTGTTGTGATCGCCCCGAGTTCTTTTGAACTTCTAACGCAGCAATTAAAACAATGGATCACCGATTCATTTAGCTGGTTTTATGTTTTATCTGTAGCCTTCTTTCTTATTTTATTGATTTATATCGCCTGTTCATCAATAGGTCGAATTAAATTAGGACCTGACCATAGTCAGCCTGAATATAATAATGGGTCTTGGTTTGCCATGCTGTTTACAGCAGGGATGGGTATCGGTCTCATGTTCTTCGGAGTTGCCGAACCTGTCATGCATTATGTTAATCCACCGAGTGGGGATGCTCAGACTATTGAGGCAGCACAGCAAGCATTAAGGGTGACCTTCTTCCACTGGGGCTTACATGCTTGGGCAATTTATGCATTAGTGGGACTATCTTTAGCTTATTTTGCTTATCGACATAATTTACCCTTAAAGACCCGTTCAGCCCTTTATCCTCTCATTGGTAAAAAGATTTATGGGCCTTGGGGCGACAGCATCGATATATTTGCGACTATTGGTACGGTATTTGGTGTAGCAACTTCTCTCGGATTCGGTGTTACCCAGATTAACTCTGGCTTGCATTATCTTTTAGGTATAGAGCAAAGCACTTATATACAGATTATTTTAATTGTCGTGGTGAGTATTTTGGCTTCTTTATCGGTCTTTTTAGGCCTTGATAAAGGGGTAAAACGCCTATCCGAATTGAATCTAGTTTTAGCCGTTATTTTATTAACCTTTGTTTTCATTTGTGGACCAAGCATTTATTTGCTTCAAACGACAATTCAAAATACAGGTCAGTATTTTTCTAATTTATTTACAATGACCTTCAACCTTTATGCTTACCAACCGAATGGCTGGATAGGTGGTTGGACAATTTTGTATTGGGCTTGGTGGATTTCTTGGTCACCATTTGTGGGTATGTTTATCGCAAGGGTTTCACGTGGACGCAGTATTCGAGAATTTATTGTAGGGGTTCTCCTCATCCCGACAGGCTTTACCATTATCTGGATGGGTTTTTTAGGAAACGCTGCGTTATTTAGCATTATTCATGAGCATCAAAACACTCTTATTCAGGCTGTTCAGCAAGACTCATCTGTAGCTCTATTTGAGTTTTTAGGTCACTTGCCGTGGTCAGGTGTTATGAATGTTTTAGCCACTGTGCTGGTTATTCTTTTCTTTGTGACCTCTGCTGACTCTGGAGCATTGGTAACAGACTACTTAACGTCAAAAACTGACAACTCACCGACTTGGCAACGTTTGTTCTGGACAGTACTGATGGCTGTACTCGCCATTATTTTATTGTTAGTCGGTGGTTTGGCTGCGCTTCAATCTTCAATCATTATGAGCGCATTGCCGTTTACTTTGGTTATGCTGTTCATGAGTTGGGGATTAATAAAAGCATTGCATCTTGATGTCACGAAAATGCAAGCCATTCAGGAAGCGCGCATTACGCCACGTGCTATTCATAATCCAAGAAGCTGGCAACAGCGGCTAGGTTTAATCATGCACTATCCTCATAGTGAAGAAGAGGTAAGAGAATATATCGAAAAACAAGTGGCTCGTGCGTTTGAAAATATCAAACATGAATTTAGACGCCGTCATTTAGAAGTTTCAATTACTCAACTTGAGGATGGGATGCAGCTTCGAGTCGATCATCACAATGAAATTAATTTTATTTATAAAGTTGTTTCACGTGAAACAGTGCCACCAAGTTTTTTAATTGGACGTACTGAAGCCGAAGATGGACAATATTTCCAAGCCGAAGTGTTTTTAAGAGAAGGTGGACAGAACTATGATGTAATGGATTGGACCCAAGAAGATTTAATTCAGGACATTATCGATCAGTATGAACGCCATTTATATTTCTTAAATATTGTACGAAGCTAAATTTAGCTGTAAAAAAAAGGACTCATTTGAGTCCTTTTTTAATTCGATTTCTAAATTAAATTAGAAACGGAATTTAGCATTTAAGCCGATAGTTTGTGTATCGTAGCTAGACTTTTTAACGTCAGCTTTCATGTACGATGCACCAACTGCTACAGCTGGAGTAATGAAGTAGTTTACGTTACCACCCCAAGCTTGACGGAATTCACCAAGGTCATTGCCTTTGATGTCAGCTGAACCATCGTTACCAACGAAAGAAGCGCCAACGCTTAACTTAGGAGTTAAGTAAAGGTCAGTTTTCAAACCGTATTGGTTTTCTTGACCGAAAGCACCAGCAGCTTCAAAACCAATTGCCATGTTAGTTCCATCGATTGGACCTACATATTTAGCACGAGCTGTAACAGCATCTTGGTCGTCTTGAATCGCAGCAGTTTGGTTCGCAGCAGTGTAGATACCGTTGCTGATGATACCGAAGTTATCTAAAGCGAATTGGTTAGCAACGCTTGTATAACCAACAGTCATCAAGAAGTTAGGTAACAACATAGCACCAACTTCTAATGCATAACGGTCGCCGTTGTCATCTTTAGAGAAGTTGTTTTTACCATCAACATCAGTGTGGTTATAAGTTGCGCTAGCATATACAGGAAGGTAAGGAGTAGGAACGTAAGCCTCACCTTTAACACCGTATGTACCTACGTGGTAGTTTACGTTGTTTTGGTCATACTGTTGGTAGCTATAACCTAAAGATACGCTAGAAGCTTGGTTCAAGAAAGCTGCTTCAGCTAAAGGACCCTTAGCGGTATCAACATTTTTTAAATAGAATGTACCAGCAACGTCACCAGTGAAGTTTTTATCGTTTGCAGTTGTGTCAACATATTCAGATTGACCTTGAACTTCAAATTGATAAGCATGAGCACCGGTCATGGCTAATAATACAGCAGTGGCTAAACCAAGTTTTTTCATAATCATTTCCAGCATTAACAAGAGATAAAGCTGGGGTCATTGTATTGTAACAATTTATGAAGTCAATAATCTAGAAAAGGTAATGTTAAAGATATTTGACACTTATGTTAAAATTGGTGAAAAACTAATCAAATGAAAAGTGGTTTGTCAACCTGATAAAAAAATGAACATTTACAATAAGCTAATAATTATATTTCATTAAGAATTAAGAAGTAAATGTTAAAAAGATATTACAATTGTGATTGGAAAAATAGATTGCATTAATCGGTTTTAACATTCACAAAAATATAGCTGTGTTTACAATATGAATAAAAAATCGCCATTTTATTGTCAAATTCGTTTTATTTTGAGGAATAGTTAACAATATTTGGATTAGTTTAACTAAAAAATTTAACTATTCTTAATTATTATATAAGTGAATAAAATAAAAGAAATCTCTATTTTAAGTTGAAAAAACGATTAAAATTTTAATCCTGATTAATTTAATCAACTTTACAAAGGTAGAAGTAAATCACATAATTCGATTGCAAAGTTCACTGCCTAACGTTTTTTAGGATTTAAAGTGCTTGCCCAGATACGATGTGTAGAACACATCAGATTTTACGAGCTCAGCTTTCCCCAAGGTTGAGCTTTTTTTTATCTGTAAGAAAATCTAAAAATTAAAATAAGAGTTATGTGAATTTTATTGAAAAAATAAGAGGCCAAAAAGAGCCCAGCTTAAAGCTGGGCAGTGGATGCTGGGAGAGGTATCCAAGAGGACAAGTAAATACTGTTTTTACTATCATGATTAAAAATCTTTAATCTGTAAAATAGAGTTTTTTTATAAAAAGCATTCAATTTTTCGATTCATTTGTTATTTAAGCTGACAAAATTTAGGGATCGTATAATTATTAAAAAAGAAATGAAGGGGTTAATGATGAAATTTTAGTTATTAAAATGCTAGGATGGATTTAAGCCTAATTTATATCGTATTAAAAATGGCAGGACATTTACGGAGTACCAGCTAGAAATGTCAGGATTACGTTCAGAGCATATTAGTAATCGACTGTTCTTTTTTATGCTGGTTATTATTTTATCCTTATTATTCATGGCAGTACCTCTTATTGTAGGAAGCTATCAGGATTATATAAAAACTAGACAAGCCCTAGCTGAAATAAAAAGTTTAAGAGCAGTAGCCGATATTGCCTATAAAGTTTCTAAGGAACGTGCTCCTGCCAATAAAATGATGTCGAGTGGTCCTCATGATTTAGTAAAAAATCAGCAAGAACTAAAAACGTTTCGTTTAATCGTTGATGCGCAAATTGATACAAGCATTTTAATTTTAAAACAAGCTGGTTATGTTTCCTTAGCCAATGAGCTACAAACTAATTTTAAAGAAAATCTTAGACAAGCCCGACACGTAGTTGATTATTACGGTGAAACTCCATATACAGCAAGAACTTCTGTTCAACTGGATAATGCCATTTTAGGGATGTTTGGCGCATGGGATAATTGTAGGGAAATACTGCAAAAACTAATGTTGCAGTTAAAAAGTAAAGATAGCCGTATCTCTAATTATTTTACGCTTATTATCGTTCTGACTGATATGCGTGATCAGGCTGGGCGTATGGCATCTAACATTATTGCTCCCGTCAGTTTTAATGAAGAGATTCCAAGTAATAATCGTGCACGTTCATTACAAACTCAACATCAAGCTAGATATTTATGGATTTTGGTCGATACCTTACAGCCTGAACAGGCAAAAACTCCAGAATACCGTCGGTTATATTCTAGAGTGAAAACAGAGTTTATAGATCAGGGTATTCCGATTGTAGAAAGGCTATTAGAAGAAAGCCAAAAGAGCGAACCATATTTTTTAAGTGGTACACAGTTAACCGAAGCAATTGTAGGTAAATTTACCACTGTGGTTGATTTGCAGAGTTATATTCTTAATGAGAGTGTAGTCATTGCCACTCAAGAAAATGCAATTGCTCGAAATGGTTTCTTTTTAACTTTATTTATTTCTCTAATTTCTTTAGCAACAGCGTTACTTACCCTGATATATGCGCAAAGAAGAGTATTTTCGCCTTTAATTAAAGCGAGAACTTTAATTTTAGATTTATCGCATAGTTCTGATCATTGTAAAGATGAGATGAATGTCGCCACCAAAGGTGAATTTTTTTCTCTATTTGAAGCAATTGATCGATTACAACGTATGTTGCAACAACGCGACGCTTTTGAATTTCAGTTAAAGAATATTGCCAATACTGATCCACTCACCGGAGTCTCCAATCGTTTAGCTTTATCTGAATATTTAAAAATTGTTGAAAGTTACCCTCAAAAATTTACGCAAACCTGTTTAATGATTATTGATATTGATCGTTTTAAACAGGTGAACGACCAATATGGGCATATTGTAGGTGATCGCGTCATTGTCAGTATTGCCGAGCAATTAAAGCAAAATATTCGAAGTTCGGATTTAATTGTTCGTTATGGGGGTGATGAATTTTTAATATTGTTAGAGCAAGTACAATTTGTAGATGCTCGACTTTTAGCAGAGAAAATTCGGATTGCGATTTCTTTAGAAGAAATTTGTTTATCTGGTTCAGATGAAAAATTGCATGTCTCTGTCAGTATTGGTTTTGCCATAGGCGCGGCGAGTTGGATAGAGCTTTTAGAGAAAGCTGACCGTTCGCTATTAAGAGCAAAAGCCCGAGGACGAAATGCAGTTGAGGGATAAAAAAGCCGGAAATAAATTCCGGCTTTTTTATTCAATAACTTATTTCAACATCGGTTTTAAGAAACGACCTGTGTGGGAAATCTCAACCTCAGCCACTTGTTCAGGTGTGCCTTCGGCAATGATCATACCACCGCCCGAACCACCTTCTGGACCTAAGTCGACAACCCAGTCTGCTGTTTTAATCACATCAAGGTTATGTTCAATCACCACAATGGTATTACCCTTGTTACGTAGCTCATGCAAAATATCGAGTAACTTGGCAATATCATGGAAATGTAGACCTGTTGTTGGTTCATCCAAGATATATAAAGTTTTACCCGTATCTCGTTTTGCTAACTCACGTGCAAGTTTTACACGTTGCGCTTCACCACCCGATAAGGTCGTAGCTGCTTGACCTAAACGAATATAGCCTAAGCCCACCTGAGTTAAGGTTTCTAAGCGGCGGTGGATGACTGGAATGGCACTAAAGAATTCAGCAGCATCTTCGACAGTCATTTCTAAAACATCAGAAATGTTTTTGCCTTTATAGCCGACTTCAAGCGTTTCACGGTTATAACGTTTGCCATGACATGCATCGCAAGGCACATACATATCTGGTAGGAAGTGCATTGCGACTTTAATCATACCGTCGCCTTCACACGCTTCGCAGCGTCCGCCTTTTACGTTAAACGAGAAACGACCAGCACTATAACCACGTGCTTTTGCCTCTGGGGTTTGAGCAAATAACTCACGGATTGGCGTAAATAACCCTGTATAAGTCGCTGGGTTAGAACGCGGTGTACGGCCAATCGGGCTTTGGTCAATATCAACAACTTTATCTAGATGTTGAAGTCCATCAATTGAGTCAAACTTCTCGGCTGTTAAAGTCGTTGCACCATTGAGCTGTGTCGCTGCTAATGGAAGTAATGTGCGGTTAATCAACGTCGATTTACCCGAACCTGAAACCCCGGTTACGCAGGTCATAATGCCGAGCGGAATCGTTAAATCGACATTTTTTAAGTTATGACCTGCTGCACCTGAAAGCTTGATGACTTCATCTGGACGTGGTGATTCAGTACGTTTTTTTGGCACTTCAATTTTGAGTTTGCCAGAAAGATACTGTCCTGTAAGAGAATCAGCATGTTTAGCCAATTCATCATACGTGCCTTCAGCAATAATCACACCGCCGTGTACACCAGCACCAGGACCGATATCAATAATATGGTCAGCAGCACGGATTGCATCTTCATCGTGTTCAACGACTAATACCGTGTTACCTAAATCACGTAAGCGAATGAGCGTTTGCAATAAACGATCGTTATCGCGTTGATGTAGACCAATTGATGGTTCATCAAGAACATACATGACGCCCATCAAACCTGCACCAATCTGCGAAGCTAAACGGATACGCTGTGCTTCACCACCAGATAGGGTTTCGGCAGAGCGAGCTAGGCTTAAATAGTTAAGTCCCACACTCACCAAGAAGTGTAGACGCTCACGAATCTCTTTAAAGATTTTATCTGCGATTTCGCCTTTAGCACCTTCAAGATTTAGGCCTTGATAATAGCTTTCAGCATCACCAATTGACATGCGGGTAATGTCAGCAATGGTTTTGTCTTTCACACGAACATGACGTGAAATTTCATTAAGGCGTGAACCATCACATGCATCACACGCTGCATTAGAAAGGTACTGAGCTAAATCATCTCGTACATAGTTACTTTCAGTTTCACGGTAACGACGTTCAAGGTGCGGCAAAATTCCTTCAAATGGTTGCACGCGAGTATGTTTACGGCCACGTTCGTCGATATAGCTTAAATCAACTTTTTCTTTGCCCGTACCTTGTAAGAATTTCTTTTGAGTATCTTTATCTAGCTGATTCCAAGGCTTATCAAGTTGAAAACCGAAATGGTCGGCAACTTTTTGCAGCATCGAATAATAATATGGACGCTGACGATCCCATCCACGGATCGCGCCTTCACTAATTGCAAGATCAGGATTTGGAATGAGCTTTTCAGAGCTAAAATGACTACGGGTACCTAAACCATCACAAACAGGGCAGGCACCAAACGGGTTGTTAAATGAAAACAAACGCGGCTCAAGCTCTGCCACAGCGCGATCACATTCAGGACATGAGTGCTTTGCAGAAAAAACGCGATCAGGATGTTCACCATTCATCCATGATAAAACTGCAATATCGCCACCTAAACGTAGTGCGGTTTCAAATGATTCTGCAATACGGTTACCTAAGTCTTCACGTACTTTGAAGCGGTCAACAACGACTTCAATGGTATGTTTTTTCTTTTTGTCGAGTTCTGGTGGTGTATCAATATCAATGATTTCGCCATCCACACGGGCACGAACAAAACCTTGGCCTTGTAGTTGTTCGAACAGGTTACTGTACTCACCTTTACGCTCACGAACGACAGGGGCAAGCAACATGAGTGCTGTGCCTTCTTCAAGCGTTTTTACCGCATCGACCATTTCAGAAATAGTTTGCGCGACCATCGGCAAATCATGTTCTGGGCAATATGGTGTACCGACACGTGCATAAAGCAAACGCAAATAGTCATAAATTTCGGTAATCGTACCAACCGTTGAACGTGGGTTATGACTGGTAGATTTTTGCTCAATGGCAATCGCTGGTGATAAACCTTCAATCGAGTCGACTTCAGGCTTTTCCATTTGCGATAAAAACTGACGGGCATACGCTGAAAGTGATTCGACGTAACGGCGTTGTCCTTCGGCGTACAGGGTATCGAAGGCAAGAGAAGATTTTCCTGAACCTGATAACCCCGTAATTACCACAAATTTGTCGCGTGGAATATCGAGAGACACATTTTTTAAATTATGGGTACGTGCGCCTCGAATACGGATATGACTTTGGCTCATAAAACATCTCAATTATATATTGATGAAAATTTAGGTGCTGATTGCTCAGTCGCAGAGAGGTGTGACTGGTTATAAACAACAGACCCTATATATGATAACGATTTAAAATTGTTCAAGTGGTACAAAATGATTTAAAGCGACAAATTGTGACGGTTAAACGACAATCGACAAAATTTGTTTAAATAAGCAGATTGTATTTTTAACATTCCTTTCTTCAGATTTCTACTCTAAGCAAATTTTAACCAGCAACATAACTTTACTAGACGACTGGTCTAATAGTTGTTTATGATGTATGCATGAAACGATTAAATAAAAGTGAAACCACGCGACAACACATTTTAGATACGAGCTTTGAGCTGGTACTACGTAAAGGTTTTGTCGGTGTTGGTTTGCAAGAAATCTTAAAGGCTTGTGACGTACCCAAAGGTTCGTTCTATCACTACTTTGCTTCGAAAGAGGCATTTGGCTGTGCATTGCTCGAGCAATATATGGCTGATTATAAAGTTCGTATGGAACAACTTTGGCAACGCAGTGAGCAAAGTGCCCATGCTCGTTTAATGGCCCTATGGCAGGCATGGATTGATGATCCCGTAAACGGTAGTTGGGCTGAAAACTGTCTGATTGTGAAGTTAGCGGCAGAGGTTTCTGACTTATCAGAAGACATGCGCCAAATTCTCAATGACGGTGTGCACAAACTAACGCAACGTTTGGCTTTGCTACTCAAAGAAGGGCAACAAGAAGGATCAATTCCAAAACATATTGAGCCTTTAAAAACTGCGCAAGTCATGTATCAGTTATGGTTAGGTGCTGCTTTACTCACAAAATTGTCGCAAGACAAAGCACATCTACATTTAGCCTTAGAAACTACCCAACAACTCATAAAACCGATAGAGGAATAAAGCATGCGAAGTATTATCCATGGTAATTTTGGCGAACCTGTAGACGTTTTAGAGCAGGCGGATATGCCAAAGCCAGAACCAAAAGCAGGCGAAGTGCGTATTAAAACTATCATGTCTCCAATTCATAATCATGATGTATGGACAGTACGTGGAAGCTATGGCTACAAGCCGACCTTACCTGCAATTGGTGGTAGTGAAGCGGTTGGTATTGTTGATGCGTTGGGCGATGGGGTCACTCATCTACAAGTAGGGCAGCGTATTGCAGTTGCGGCTGTGCATGGCAGTTGGGCTGAATACTTTATTGCGCCTGCTCATGGGATTATTCCACTCAATAATGAAATTGATGATGAAACAGCAGCACAAATAATTGGTATGCCAATTAGTGCTCTCATGCTACTCGACTTTGTAAATGTTCAACCGGGTCAATGGCTCATTCAAAACACGGCAAATGGTGCAGTCGGTAAAACGGTTGCAATGATTGCTCAGGCACGTGGCTTACCTGTCATTAATCTGGTCCGTCGTACTGATGCGATTGCAGAGATGCAAGCATTAGGTATTCAGCATGTTGTTGCGACTGATCAGCCTAACTGGAAAGAGCAAGTTAAACAGATTCACGGCGACCAACCTCTTATTGCTGGTGTGGACTCGATTGGAGGAACCGCAAGTGGTGAAATGCTGAATTTACTCAGTGAAAATAGCTTGCTCGTTTCGTTCGGTAGTATGACTGGCGAAACCATGCAGATTTCATCGGGTGATTTGATTTTCAAACAAGTGACAGTAAAAGGTTTTTGGGCAAGTGTGGTCAACAAAGAAATGCCGGCAGAACGTAAAAAAGAACTGATTGTTGAGTTATTAACGTTAGCAACTCAGAAAAAATTAATTCTGCCTGTAGAAGGTGTGTTTAGTTTTGATGAGATTAAAACAGCTGCTCAAAGAGCAACACAAGGTGCTCGCCAAGGCAAAGTGTTGTTAAAACCGTAAAACACTAAAAGATCAGTCGAGAGACTGATCTTTTTTCATATCTTTAAAATAAAAAGGAAAATCGTATGATTGGACAAATTTTAATTGCACTTATCGCAATATTACATGTCTATATTTTAGTGTTAGAAATGTTTTTGTGGGACAAACCCTATGGCATGAAAGCCTTTGGAAATAATGCCGAAAAAGCAAAACTCACCAAAGTCATGGCACAGAACCAAGGTCTTTATAATGGCTTTTTAGCGGCAGGTTTATTCTGGTCCTTATTAGTTGATGCACCATTTGCAACATCAATTGCTAATTTCTTTTTAGGTTGTGTACTGATTGCAGGTATTTATGGCGGTCTGACTGCCAGCAAAAAGATTATTTATATTCAAGCAGTTCCTGCTTTAATTGCTTTGGTCGCTGTTAATTTTCTTTAAAAAGCGCAAAATACAGCGTTTTGAAATGGAAATGACCAGATAGGATCAGCGCATGTGGGCGTTATTTTTAAAGTGTATGTTAGGGGCTGGGGTTGTCCTCATTATTTCGATTTTATCGAAAAGTAAGGCCTTTTACATTGCAGGTTTAGTCCCACTTTTTCCTACCTTTGCTTTAATTGCTCATGTGATTGTTTTTCAGCAAAAAGGAGCCGAAGCATTACAAAAAACGGCTCTGTTTGGTCTATGGTCACTTATTCCTTATGCCATTTATTTAATTGCTGTTTATGTGCTGGCAACACGGATGTCGATGTGGTCTTGTCTAGGACTGGCAACTTTATGTTGGGTGGTGGCCGCGGCAGGTTTGATTTACGGTTGGCAGTTGTTTCAAAGTTAAATTTAAGGCTGACCATTTAAATAATTAAATGGTCAAAGCCTCATCTTGATTTAGATCTGATCTAAACCTAACCATTGTCTTTGATGGTAAGCACTATCCCAAAATAACCATTCAAGTTTTGCACCCATTGTGTATGCAGCATGCATTTTCTCTAAAGTATCTGCATCACAACGTGCGGCAACTTTATCCACTGTCGCAATCACATTACGAACCGCTGTATGGAACTCTTCACCTGCGTAGGTATCAATCCATGCTTGGTAAGGGTTATTTGGAATTGATTTATTTACAATATCTTTGCCAACTTCGGCATAAATCCAGAAGCAAGGTAAAAGCGCAGCAAGTACAACGGGGTAGCTTTCAGACCAAGCAGTTGCTGTTAAAAATGAAGTGTAGTGGTGGCCTGCCAAAGTTAATGGTGTATTTTGAAATTCTTCTTTGGTGACACCAAAGTTTTTCATGAAGTCATCATGCAAGCTACGCTCCACCACAATTGCAATTTTAGCTGCATCTGAAAATTGTATAATATCGTCAGCCTCAAAGGCCTTTGCTGCTGCAACAGCCAGCACACGACCATAGGCCACTAAATATTGAGCATCTTGAATAACATAATGACAAAAAGCTTCTTTATCTAAAGTACCGTTAGCAAGTTCCTGATTAAAAGGCAGGTCGAGAATTTTTTGATATAAATTTAAATTGCGTTGCCAAAGTTCTTGAGAAAAAAGCATAAAAACATTCCATTTAAATTAAGACAGCTGAACCAGATTTTAAATCAATTTTAAAATACAAAAATAATAATGATAGATATATCGAAAGAAAATATTTAATACGATTAATGAGTTAATTAAATGTTATAAATTTCTTTATTAAACAGAGAGATAAAGTAAAGGGAATAACGGCACAAAACAACATCGTTTTGTGGTTAATTATCGATATAATAGCGGCGGTTTTTAAGAAAGATTAAATTTATTCTTGGTATAGGTCTGATCCATGAAGCATTTCCGATTTTCGATATTTTTTACGGTGGTGTGTTTAGCACTATCCGCGTATTGGGGTTTTACCCATGGACCTGAAGCGGGCGTGTCTACCATGCTTAAAGCTTTAACAATTACAGCCATTTTAGCTGTAATGGAGGTCTCTTTATCTTTTGACAATGCTGTCGTAAATGCATCGGTTCTACGTAATTGGGATCCGTTCTGGAAAATGCTCTTTTTAACGGTAGGTATTTTAATCGCCGTTTTTGGTATGCGTTTAATTTTCCCGGTGGCGATTGTTGCGGTGACTGCGGATATGGGAATGATTGAAGTAGCTAAGTTGGCACTCAATGATCCGAAAACCTATTCTGAACGTTTAATGGCACATCACGCTGAAATTTCGGCTTTTGGTGGAACATTCCTATTACTGGTGTTCTTAAACTTCTTCTTTGATGAAGAAAAAGAAACCCATTGGTTCAGATGGCTTGAAGCTAAACTTTCTAGTTTAGCAAGCGTACCGGCAATGTCTGTCTTTATTGCTCTAATTGCGATGTTAATTATGGCAGCAAATGTTGATGAGTCGCAGCGCCTTGTGGTGACTATGGCTGGTATTTGGGGCATTGTGGTTTATATTGGCGTTGAAGTATTAAGTCATATGTTAGGTGGTGAGCCTGAAATTGACGAAGATGGCAATGCTATTATGAAAGATGGATCGGGCGCGGCTTCTGGCGTAGTTAAAGCGGGTATAGGTGGTTTCTTATATCTTGAAGTGTTAGATGCATCATTCAGTTTTGATGGTGTAATCGGTGCATTTGCGATTACCAGCGACGTTGTCGTGATTATGCTGGGTCTTGCAATCGGTGCTATTTTTGTCCGTTCAATGACAGTTTACCTTGTAGAAAAAGGCACCCTAGATGCCTATGTGTTCTTGGAACATGGTGCGCATTATGCGATCGGTGCCTTGGCATTCATTATGATTGCAAGTGGTACTGGCGTACATGTACCTGAAGTTGTTACTGGTTTAATTGGTGTAGCGTTTATTGTTTGGGCGGTTATTGCTTCAATTCAATATTCAAAGCGCGAGCAACAATCGCCTTAAGCTAATTTTCAGTAAAGTTCGATAGAATAAAGAGGCTAAATGCCTCTTTATTTTTTTAAGCCCAAATCGTTATTTTAAATAAGGTGTTCCGTATTTTTAGAAACGAATCGGCTTATAATTTACCTAGTTTGATAACGTGTATTGATATGATGAATGCTTTGGAACGTCGCTCAACTTTTGCCTTAAGTAGTATTTTTGCACTACGCATGTTGGGCTTGTTCATGATTATTCCTGTCTTTTCTGTAGTTGGGCAGTCATATCAATATGCGACTCCAGCACTCATTGGTTTGGCTGTAGGTGTCTACGGCTTAAGTCAGGCAATTTTGCAAATTCCATTTAGCTTACTGGCAGACCGTTTTAGCCGTAAACCGCTTGTGGTATTTGGTCTATTACTGTTTGCGATTGGTGGTGCAATTGCGGGTTTATCTGACACGATTTATGGCGTAATTATTGGCCGTGCTATCGCTGGCGCTGGTGCAGTTTCAGCTGTTGTCATGGCGCTTTTAGCAGATGTGACGCGCGAAGAGCAACGTACTAAAGCCATGGCTGCCATGGGCATGAGTATTGGTCTGTCTTTTGTGGTGGCTTTTAGCCTTGGGCCTTGGCTCACAAGCCTTGTCGGCATTTCTGGTTTGTTCTTTGTGACAACCATTATGGGCTTAATTGCGATTGCGATGTTATTGCTTGTACCTAAAGTGACTCGCCACCATCGTAATTATCAACAAGGCTATATGGCGCAGCTTAAGCAAGTCATTCAAATGGGTGATTTAAACCGTTTACATGTTTCGGTTTTTGCATTGCATTTATTGCTGACCGCCATGTTTATTTATGTGCCTTCACAGCTCATCGAGTTTGCACATATTCCTTTAGCAAGCCATGGTCTAGTGTATTTACCACTGTTAGTCATTAGCCTGTTCTTTGCATTTCCAAGTATTATCATTGCTGAAAAATATCGCAAAATGCGCGGGATTTTCTTAACAGCAATTACAGGCATTATTGCAGGTTTGCTGCTGCTCATATTTGGTTATCAGTCAAAATATGTTTTGCTTGCTGGCCTAGGAATTTTCTTTATTGCATTTAATGTGATGGAGGCTTTATTGCCTTCTTGGTTGTCGAAGTCTGCTCCAATTCAGTCAAAAGCAACGGCTATGGGCGTAAATGCCAGTAGTCAGTTTTTAGGCGCTTTTTTTGGTGGCACACTAGGTGGTCAATTATTGATGTTACATAATACTGCGATTGGATGGAGTGTCTTAGCAGGGATTGCTATAATATGGTTGCTAATTAGTTTTGGTTTAGCTCAGCCGCGGTATTTGTCATCGATTGTGTTGCCATTGCCGCAAGTGCAACAGGTGAATGAGTGGACCACACAGCTATTGGCAATTCGTGGTATCGAAGAAGTTGTGGTGATGCCTGACCAGCAAGTTGCTTATATTAAAGTCGATAAACAGTCTCTAGATGATGCTGCGCGACGTGATTTAACGCAGTTGTTCGGTAAAGAGGTAGCCATTTAAGCATAACTCTTATAAAGTAAAACATAGAAATGTATAGGATGAAGACAGCTAATGCGTGGTGTAAATAAGGTTATTTTGGTTGGTACTTTGGGTCGTGATCCTGAAACAAAAACTTTTCCAAATGGGGGCTCGTTGACCCAATTTTCAATCGCGACAAGTGAAGCTTGGACTGATAAAAATACCGGTGAACGTAAAGAACAAACAGAATGGCACCGTATTGTTTTGCATAACCGTTTAGGGGAAATTGCTCAGCAGTTCTTGCGTAAAGGTTCTAAGGTTTATATTGAAGGTTCACTACGTACGCGTCAGTGGACAGACCAAAATGGCCAAGAGCGTTACACTACAGAAATCCGTGGCGACCAGATGCAAATGTTAGATGCTCGTCAACAAGGTGAACAAGGTTTCGCTGGTGGTAATGATTTTAATCAACCACGTTTTAACGCACCTCAACAAGGTGGTAATGGTTATCAAAATAATAACAACCAAGGTGGCGGCTATGGCCAAAACAGCGGTGGTTATGGTAGCCAAGGTGGTTTCGGTAATGGTGGAAGCAACCCTCAAGCGGGTGGTTTTGCGCCTAAAGCGCCACAACAACCAGCTTCTGCACCAGCTGATTTAGACGACGATTTACCGTTCTAATCAAAGTTTCAAAAAAGGCGAGTTTATCTCGCCTTTTTTATTACTCAATTCCAAGCAAACGTATAAGTGCCGTGCCGGCAGCTGCCAAGCAAATCACTAATAACAGCGGTACTTTTTTCCAAACCAATAACAGTGCTAAGCCAACACCGAAAATACGTGCAAAACCTGCGAAATGTTGACCTTCAAAAAATGTTGTCGTCACTGCAATCGCACAGAGCAAAACAGTCGCACCGTTTGAGAGTAAAACTTGGTACTTTTCAGAAAAAGAGAATTTGGCACCCAAGTGAAACCCAGCGAAACGAATCCCATACGTTCCAAGTGCTAGTAAGCCTATACCTAAAATAATTAGTAATTGTTGACTCATTTCTTTCTACCAAATATTAAGCCAAAAAGTGAAATCAGAATTGGAAGCCCTGAGGCCAAAAAGGGTGTGGTGATCAGTGCTAAAGTTGATCCGGCAAATGCAGCTTTTCGAGTGGATTTATTCTTTAAAGCATTAAAAGTAAGAGCAATTAAAATCGCGGGGAAAATGGCATCTAAGCCAAATGTTTTAGGGTCTGGAATAGCACTTCCAATGAAATAACCTGCCGTTACACCCAGTGGCCAACTCAGCATAATGCATATACCACATAACCAGTAAGCAGCCTTTTTTGTTTCAAAATCGGGCTGTGCCATGCCAAACAAAACGCTTTCATCGTTCATGATATGAGCCCCGAAATATCGAGAATATTTGCCACGGATTAGTTCATTGACTGCAATACCAAAAGGTAGATGTCTTAAATTGACGAGTAGTCCTGCAATCGCAGCTGCAATTGGGCTACCACCTACAGCCAAGAAACCAATAAAAATAAATTCAGCAGTTCCTGCGAGCACAAACACGGATAGACAAAGCGGGATCCAGAGCGCTAAGCCATAACTTGCAGCGAGTGAACCTAAAGACATACCAACGACACTCGTCGCTAGACATACAAAGAAAATCGAGCGGGTAGTGTCTTTACTAAGTTTTTTAATTAGAGAGTATGTGGACATAGCATGATATAACGAACGATTTTCCATTATAATGAATAAGTCTGATCGTTTTGTCAAAACGAACGATCGTTTTTTTTATAGAACGGATGTGGTGAATGTCTCAGCCAATCGAAATTATTGCCAAAGGTTTAACGCGTGAACGTCAAAGAGCAGGGCTTTCATTGGCAGAGGTTGCTCGTCGTGCAGGTGTTGCCAAATCGACTCTTTCACAATTAGAAGCGGGCCAAGGTAACCCTAGCATTGAAACCTTATGGGCACTTTGTGTGGCGCTCAATATTCCATTTGCACGGTTGATGGAAGAACCAAGCAATCAGGTACAAGTCATTCGCTGTGGTGATGGTCCAACAGTGAGCTCAGAGATTGCCAATTACAAAGCAATTTTGCTGGCGACTTGTCCACCCCATGCCCGTCGAGATGTGTATTTACTGATTGTTGAACCAGGCGAAGACCGTCTTTCAGAGCCGCATCCAGTTGGTTCTGTGGAGCATATTATTGTGGTTGAAGGTAAAGCTTTGGTGGGCTTAATTGATGAAGCTGTTGAGCTTGGTGTTGGAGACTACATTTGTTATCCAGCTGACCAGAAACATATATTTAGAGCGTTGGAAACAGGCACAAAGGCATTATTAATTTCTGAACAAAACTAAAGAATTTCAATCTGATTAAAATAAAAACTAAAAGCCATTTACCAGCATCCCCTACAAAAAGGGCCAATTTTGCGTATAAATTTTGCAATTGGCTCTCTCTTTTATTACAAAAATGGCTCTCGTTTCTTGAGTGCCGAAACGACAAATTAAAGCTATTGGAAGTATGCATACGGAAGCGCCGGATAAGCTCAGTGAATTTTCTGTTTTAGGAATTGGGCAGAACGGCTAAATTTTTAGGGGATATTTTTTGGCTTCGGAGGATTTCCGAGACTAGCCGATATCCTCCATATATTAAGGAAAATGATATGGCAGCTCATCAAAATGGTTCTGAAGCCAATCACTCCCAAAGTTTAAAACATGGACTCAAATCACGCCACTTAACGATGATCTCGATTGCAGGGGTTATTGGTGGTTCTCTATTCGTGGGTTCAGGCAGTATTATTTACAATACCGGACCTGTAGTTTTCTTAACTTACGCTTTAGGTGGTCTACTCGTTTGGTTCATCATGCGTATGTTAGGCGAGATGGCCGTTTTAAACCCTGATAGTGGCTCTTTTTCAACTTACGCTGACCGTGCGATTGGCCGTTGGGCAGGTTTCTCAATTGGCTGGTTGTACTGGTGTACTCTGGCCATGCTCATGGGGTGGGAAGCCTATGTGGCAGGAAAAATTCTAAACAGTTGGTTCCCGTTTATACCGATCTGGGTCTATATGGTCGTGGTGATTGGCGCACTGGTTGTTGTTAATTTACAAAACGTGAAAAACTATGGTGAATTTGAGTTTTGGTTCGCCCTCATCAAAGTCATCGCGATTGTTATTTTCCTTGTGATTGGTAGTTTAGCCATCATGCATTTGTGGCCTTGGGGTAATCCGGCTGCTTCTGGTATTAGTAATTTAACCGCTGAAGGCTTTATGCCAAATGGCGGCTCATCCGTTATTACAGCCTTGCTTGGGGTCATGTTTGCCTACATAGGTGCTGAAATTGTTACGGTAGCGGCAGCAGAGTCGGCAAACCCATCGAAAGAAATTCGTAAAGCATCAAACTCGGTGGTTTGGCGAATTATTTTATTCTACGTTGGTTCAATGTTCGTTGCGGTATGTTTGATTCCCCACAATAATGAACTTTTGAAAGATTCAACTTGGGGAACCTATAGCGTAACTCTGTCTGCACTAGGCATTCCTGGCGCGCGCCATATCGTAAACTTTGTGGTTCTAACCTCAGTATGTAGTTGCTTTAACTCAGCACTTTATACGTGTTCACGTATGTTGTTCTCTTTAGCTAAACGTGGTGATGCACCGAAAAGTTTTGGCTCTGTAAACAGTAAAAGCAGTCCTTGGGTGGGCGTGATTGTGTCATGCTTCTTCTCTGTAATTGCCGTGATTTTAACTGCAACCGAGAGTATGAATGTTTATGACTTTTTCATGCTAACAACAGGTGCAGCCACACTCTATGTTTACCTGACTATTGCTTATTCTCAGCTTCGTATGCGTAAAAAATTAGAGGCTGAAGGCGTAAAAATTGACTTTAAAATGTGGATGTTCCCTTATCTAACTTATGTGGTGATTTTTGCAATTATTGGTGCAATTCTTACCATGTTGATTGAAGGCACCTACTTTAAAGAAGTGATTTACACCACAGCATTGTTCGGCATTATTGTGTTCTTCGGTTTGTTGTCTGAAAAATTGGGTTGGGGTAAAGAGCGTCGCGCAACCCATTTAACTCATAGTCATGAAGAAAAGTTAGTTTAAATTTTTAAATAAAAAAAGAGCCTTACAAACAGGCTCTTTTTTATTTGTTTTAATAACAGAGGAAAGTTAATTTAGCGTAGGTACGCCTGCTTCACGTAAGCATTGGAGCAAGACGCCAAAAGCCATCACCATATCTTTTTCATTTACACAGGCAAAGCCCATCAGCAGCCCACGTTCTGCATGTGCATGTGACTGCATGTAGTACTGTGAAAGAGGACGAACTTTGACACCACGTTCAAGCGCTGTGGCTGCAATCGCGACATCATCGCAAGAGTTCGGTAGTTTTAAAACCAGATGTAACCCTGCCGCTTCATCATATTCATGAATAAATTCGGGACCAAGATAACGTTGAATTAAGCTCACCAAGTAGTCGCGGCGCTTGCCATAGAGTAGGCGCATACGGCGAATATGCGCTTCATAATGGCCTTCACGAATAAATTCAGCTAGGGCTTTTTGCTCAAGCAAGTGTCCACCACGATAAAGCTCGGCTGCTACAATGCGTAATGGTGAAAATAACGGCTTAGGTATGACTAAATAGCCAATTCTTAAGGATGGATAAATAGTTTTACTAAACGTGCCCATGTACAGCACAGGCGCATCATTTTCTAAACCTTGTAAAGAGGGATAAGGCTGACCCGAGAAACGGAACTCACTGTCATAGTCATCCTCGACAATCCAGCTATTATGCTGACGTGCAATCTCAATCAGTTTACGTCGGCGGTTTAGGCTTAAGTGAGAGCCAAGCGGATATTGGTGTGAAGGCGTGACAAAAATGAGTTTAGGAGGCTTGGCCGGATTTTCCTCAGGAATAATGCCTTCAGCATCGACAGGCATCGGCTGAATATCTAGACCATTAATACGCAATGTATTACGCATTCCCCAATAAGCAGGATCTTCAATCCAGATTTTGTCTCCCATATCACTGAGCGCACGTGAGACTAAATCAATCGCTTGGTGAATGCCTTCGGTAATAATAATCTGGTCAGCATCGCACTGGACTGAACGCGCAACACGTAAGTAATCTGCCAATGCACTTCGAAGCTCAATACAGCCACCAGCATTACTGTAAATTAAACGGTTAATGTCTGGTTCGCGGCTTAAGCGTGCTTGAATACGACTAAAAATATGATGTGGAAACTCAGTTACATCGGGCGCTCCCGGCACGAAAGCTCCCCATTGGTGTGGCGACGCTGCGGCATAGCCCAATAAGTTGGAACCACGCTGTGATAGCGCATAAGAATTTTGAACTTTCGGGCTTGAAACTACTTTTTTCTTGTTTTGTGTATTTAAAAAACTCTCTGGTAATTTTTCGGCAACCCATGTGCCGTGTCCCGTACGGGCTTCTAAGTAGCCTTCAGCTTGTAGCTGTTCATAGGCACTAAGCACTGTATTTCTTGAAACATGAATTTCGCTGGCTAAGTCGCGTGAGGCAGGTAGACGAGTCTTGGGCTGGATGACTCCATCAATAATGGCACCACGCAGGCAACGGAAAAGGCGTTGATGTAGTTTCCCTTCAGTGTCCTGTTGGAGTCGTTGTAGCAAATGATCTCCAAGTAAACTACGCAATTGGCTCTCTCCTACAGTTAAAAAGTGGCTCTCGTCAGTTGGCATCAGACGAGCGAAATTACATGCATAGGCAGTCGTTGTAAAGCACCCTGAAAATTAAGCACAGGATGCAAGAAACCAAAGCTGCAACTGATGATGAAAATATGAGGGAATCAAATGGATAATCAACATTCTGCACTTAACGCACGTAAACAGCAAGCAACTCCACGTGGTGTAGGCGTGATGTGCCAGTGGTATGCGGAAAAAGCTGAAAATGCCACGCTTTGGGACAAGGAAGGCAACCAATTTATCGACTTTGCTGGTGGTATTGCGGTTTTAAATACAGGCCATCGCCACCCTAAAGTCATTGCAGCGGTGACTGAGCAACTTACTAAATTTACGCATACTGCCTATCAAGTAACACCATATGAAAGCTATGTCGCTTTAGCTGAGCGTATTAATGAACGCGCGCCAATTGCTGGTCCTGCAAAGTCTGCTTTTTTCACAACTGGTGCAGAAGCAGTTGAAAATGCGGTGAAGATTGCGCGTTCTTATACAGGTCGTCACGGCATTATCACTTTTGGTAATGGTTTCCACGGTCGTTCATTCATGACCATGGCAATGACAGGTAAAACTGCGCCTTACAAACGTGATTTCGGTGTGATGCCAGCGGGTGTGTTCCATGCGCGTTACCCAGTGCCTGCTAAAGGTATTTCAGTAGACGCGGCAATTGAAAGCGTTGAAGATATTTTCAGTGAAGATATTGCACCACATGATGTTGCTGCAATCGTACTTGAGCCAGTACAAGGTGAAGGCGGTTTCAATGTTGTGCCAGCTGAGTTCTTAAAACGTTTACGTTCAATTTGCGACAAGCATGGCATTTTATTGGTTGCTGACGAAGTACAATCAGGTTTTGCCCGTACTGGTAAATTGTTCGCAATGAATTATTACGAGACTAAAGCAGACTTAATTACGATGGCGAAAAGCTTGGGCGGCGGTTTCCCTATTTCAGGTGTTGTGGGCCGTGCAGAAGTGATGGATGCACCAAACCCTGGTGGTTTAGGCGGTACTTACGCAGGTAGCCCGATTGCAGTTGCAGCTGCGCATGCCGTGATTGACGCGATTGAAGAAGAAAATCTATGCGACCGTGCAAATGAATTAGGTGCTGAATTAGTTGCTACGCTTAAAGATATTCAGCAAGCAACAGGTGACGTGGTCACTGATATTCGTGCACTAGGTTCAATGGTTGCAGTAGAACTTGAAACTGCTGAACAAGCAAAAGTTGTACAAAACTATGCAATGGAAAACGGGTTGTTACTTCTTACTTGTGGTAAATACGGTAATGTAATTCGTTTCTTATATCCATTAACCATTCCTGCTGAGCAATTCCGTCAAGGTCTTGATATCTTGAAACAAGGTTTTGCAACACTAAAAGCAGGTAGTGCAAAAGCAATGGAGCAATCTGCATGATTCAAAATAATTTGCAGTATTTATTAAAACATCCTGATATTTCATTAGAAGCACCTGCATCAAATGACTATATCGAGGTGAATGATGCTGCTACAGGTGAAACTTTGGCATGGGTAAAAACCTATGACCGTGCAGGAGTTGAAGCCGCAATTAACCGTTCAGCAAAAGCGCAGGCTGCTTGGAAAAAGCAAACTGCCTTGGCGCGTGCTGATGTGCTATTGGCATGGTACAACCTCATGCTTGAGCATAAAGAAAATCTGGCCCAAATCTTAACAGCTGAGCAAGGTAAGCCATTAGCAGAAGCACGTGGTGAAATTGGTTATGCAGCATCTTTCATCCGTTGGTTTGCCGAGCAAGCGCGCCGTATTGATGGTGAAGTCTTAACACCAACTTTGCCAAACCAACGTTTGCTCGTAATTAAACAAGCGATTGGTGTTACTGCTGCAATTACGCCGTGGAACTTCCCGGCTGCCATGATTACGCGTAAAGCAGGCCCCGCCATTGCTGCGGGTTGTTCAATGTTGGTTAAGCCAGCAGAACAAACACCGTTAACCGCTTATGCACTTGAAGTATTGGCTTTACAGGCAGGCTTACCAGCTGATGTTTTAATTAACATTAGTGGTGATGCGGTTGAAGTTGGTAAAACCCTATGTGAAAGCGATATTGTCCGTAAGTTAAGCTTCACAGGTTCAACTCAAGTTGGCCGTATCTTGATGCAACAATGTGCGCCAACCATTAAAAAGCTTTCACTTGAACTCGGTGGTAATGCACCAGTTGTGGTATTTGACGATGCCAATCTTGAACAAGCAGTTCAGGGCATTATGGCAAGTAAATATCGTAACAGCGGTCAAACTTGTGTATGTGCTAACCGTATTTATGTTCAAGACGGTATTTACGATGCATTAGCAGACCGTTTGGTTGAAGCTGTGTCTAAGCTTAAAGTTGGCGATGGCCGTCAAGAAGGTTCAACTCAAGGGCCTTTAATTGATGAAGATGCGATTGCAAAAGTTCAGTCTCATATTGCAGATGCAACTGAGAAAGGCGCGACAGTTCGTATTGGTGGTCAACGCTCGGCACTTGGCGGTACATTCTTTGAGCCAACAGTTTTAACTGGCGTAACGCAAGACATGAAAGTGTCTAAAGAAGAAACTTTTGGTCCGCTTGCACCACTATTCCGCTTTAAAACTGAAGACGAAGCAGTGGCAATGGCGAACGATACCGAGTTTGGTTTAGCTGCTTATTTATTTACTCAAAGCACAGCTCGTCAATGGCGAGTGGGTGAAGCACTTGAGTACGGTATGGTCGGCATTAACACGGGCGCGATTTCAAACGAAGTTGCTCCGTTTGGTGGCGTAAAACAGTCTGGTCTAGGCCGTGAAGGTTCAAAATTCGGCATCGAAGAATATGTCGAAATGAAATACCTCTGCGTAGACTTATCTGAGTAAGGAATAAAGCGAGTTCGCTTTGTTCTGAACGAAAACATGCAGTTATGCTGTATGTGATGTTTCACAAAAAAACCGGTCATGCCCATTCATGACCGGTTTTTTATTTTAAGTCGATAGATAGCCATCACGACTTTCTGGCAAACGCCTGAGTTCATCAATCAGCGTTTCAATGAGTTTTTCAACCACAAGACGTTGGCCTTTTCTCGAAACATAAACCAATTGCAGCGTACCAATATTCGACTTCCAGTCAGGAAGAATATGGATAAGCGTACCTTTACGAATTTCAGATTCGACGGTTAAAAAAGGAAGGTCGGCAATACCCAAACCATCCATCACGGCATAGTAAACGCCAGCCAAATCATTACTTTTGATTCGTGGTTGATAAGGCACATCAACCGATTCGCCGTTACGAATATTGCATAAATGCCAAATAGGATTTTGCTTTTGAGTACCTAAGCTAATACTCGGAAAGTCCTGTAATTCGGAATAATGCTTAATGGTGCGACCTTGAAGTAATTCAGGCGAAGCCACCAGACAATGATCGGTTTTGATCACATCACGAACAATTAAATTCGAATCTTCATTGGGTTCAAAATTGGTACGAATCGCAAGGTCGATGTCATCGTGCAAGATATCTACCCGACGGCTTGTTAGCTCGAGTGCGATCTCAACTTTTGGGTAAGTTTTTAAAAACTGATTTAAAATTTTTCTAATTTGAAAATGCATCATTAAAGGTGGGCAACTTACTTTTACCAGACCTTGAGGTTCACTTTTTTGCTTTAATAACACGTTTTCTGCACATTCAACTTGAGTAATAACCTTACAGCATTCCTCATAAAACTCTTGGCCTAAATCGGTCACCTTAAAATGACGTGTTGTCCTTTGAATCAAGCTGACATTAAATTTATTTTCAAGGTCAATAATGCGTCGACTGAGCTTAGATTTACTAATATTTTCAGCATCACTGGCTGCACTAAAGCCGCCGTGTTTTACGACTAAATAGAAATAATAAAAATCATCAAAAGAACTTATCAATGTCCGATCAATCCATTTAAATTTAAGATTAGAGTGCTTAAGCACTCTAATCTTGGCAATAGAACTTATTTTTGGCTAGTGTTGTGATTGTAGCTTGAAATCAGGTTACGATAGTCAGGAATGTGATTTGAGAACAATGTACCCAAACCTTCGATGTCGTTACGCCAGTCGCGGTGTAACTCACACGCCATACCAAACCACGTCATAAGTTGAGCACCTGCTTTTGACATACGGTCCCAAGCAGCATCACGTGTTAATTCGTTGAAAGTACCCGAAGCATCAGTAATCACAAATACTTCAAAGCCTTCTGCGAGTGCAGATAAAGCTGGGAATGCCACACAAACCTCAGTTACCACACCTGCAATAATCAGTTGTTTTTTACCTGTCGCTTTAACCGCTTTTACGAAGTCTTCATTGTCCCATGCATTGATTTGGCCTGGACGAGGGATGAAAGGCGCATCTGGATGAATCTCTTTTAACTCAGGAACTAAAGGACCGTTTGGACCAGTTTCAAAACTGGTTGTCAAAATCGTTGGAAGGTTGAAGTATTTTGCTGCATTCGCAACAGCAAGTACGTTGTTTTTAAATTTATCTGGATCGATATCTCGAACTAAAGAAAGCAAACCTGCTTGGTGGTCAACTAAAAGAACCGCAGCATTATCCTTGTCTAAACGCACGTAATCTTGAGCCATTTTTTATGTCCTCGTGTTATCAAAATAAATAATCAAAAATTATTGAGTAGGTCGTTATTGCCTAAAATTATGCTAGTTGAGTTTTATGTCGTGATTAAGTCTAAAAAATAGGATTAAGAATTTTAAAAATAGGACGATCTTAAAAAGAGCACATTAAATTCTATGATTGTCTCATAGATGAAATAATGTGTTGCTAATCCTGATCTATAAACTGCAATTATTGAGGCGTAAAATCAATACCAGTTCAAGAAAATCCTACATATATAGGAGAGATCAGATGAAGAAATTTCTTGGTGCATATCAAAATAACCACATGCATTGGGTGGGTGATGGTTTCCCTGTATATAACCTGTTCTCTTATGATCGTTTAGGCCAAACCCTAAGCCCATTTTTGCTACTCGATTATGCAGCGCCTTATACATTCTCGCCAACAACTGAACAGCAAGGTGTAGGTTCACATCCTCACCGTGGCTTTGAAACAGTGACCATCGCCTACCAAGGTGAAGTAACTCATAAAGATTCAAGCGGCGGCGGCGGAACCATTAAAACTGGTGATGTGCAATGGATGACTGCGGGTGCAGGCGTGTTGCATGAAGAGTTCCATTCTCCTGAATTTGCAGAGCATGGTGGTCTGTTTGAAATGGTGCAATTGTGGGTAAATTTACCTGCTCATTCAAAAATGACGCCTGGAAAATACCAAGCGATTGAAGCGAAAGATATTCCAGACATTATACTAGACGAGCATGGCAGCCATTTACGTGTGATTGCTGGTGAATATGCAGATGCAAAAGGTGCTGCAACTACATTTAGTCCATTAAATGTATGGGATGGTAAATTGGCTAAAGGCCAAAAACATACCCTCTATGTACCTGAAGGTCACACTACGCTTGTTGTGATATTAGATGGTGCGGTTGTGGTCAATGATGCAAATCGTCTGGAAGGTAAAACCGTTGCGATTTTGTCTCGTGAGGGCGTTGAGTTTAGTTTAAATGCAGAAGAAGACACTAAATTCTTAGTGTTGACTGGACAACCACTCAATGAACCAATCGAAGGTTATGGTCCATTCGTCATGAATACCAAAGCCGAGATTATGGAAGCGATTAATGATTTTAATCGTGGAAAATTCGGTTCAATCATGCAAGAAGCATAAATTGCCGAATTGCGTTTGATTAAGCTCTAAAAGCAAAGTAATAAAAAGCCCGCTATCAAGTGTGAATAGCGGGCTTTTTCGCTGTAAAGATTCTGTTTTTATGATGGTTTTCATTGTTGTTGCGGCATTGTTTTATGTGATTTGCTTCTCATTATTATGAGTTAATAATATATTAAAAAAAGATTCTTGTAAAACAAATGATATAAAAATAGTTAAATTATCTTATTTTATTTAAAAGATTTTTTTTAAATTTTCAAAAAATATAAGGTTTTATCGGCTTCTCTGATTTTGTAAAAAAATATAAAAACTTGATCTTATTAGCGGCTAAATATTTTCTATATAAATTGATGCAAAAAATAAAAATCTGGTAGTTTTTAATACGGTGTTTTTTTGGGGTATGAGTGATAATCAAAAAAATTCTCGAAAAATGGGACATCATTTTGAATATCGCAATTATTGGCAGTGGAATGGCAGGTCTTGCGGCAGCAAGAATTCTGAAAGATGCAGGGCATACGATCACGATATTTGAAGCACTTCCTGGCCGGGGAATGGATAGCCATAGCATTGAGTTCGATGGTGGAATTATTGATGCACCGCTACGTGTGATGAATCCTCACTTATGGAAAAATACACTTAGCCTTGCTGCTCATTTAGGCATTAAAACCTTCCCGGTTCGTACTTATATGTCTTGTAGCTGGTTATTCGAAGATCGTACGGAAACATGGTTAACGACTTCTCGTAGCCGTATTGGTAATTTCCCGATTATTAATAACCGTAAAGGCATCCAGCAATATGGCTGGCGTCTTGTGAAAGGGATGTTGCAATTAAAAACTGCGATTCACCAGTTTTTCAAATCTAAAAATCAAGATATTACCCTCGCTGAATTTATTAACCAGAACGATATTGAAGAAGTATTCTGGCATGGTGTGGTCATGCCGGTGCTCTATACAATCTGTACGTGTAATCCAAAAACAATTGGCGATTGGCCTGCAAAAAACTTACTTGAGTTTTTACGTCACTTAACTGATGGCGACATGTTGTTGCGCATGAAAGGTGGCACACCAGCATTCGTAGATAGCTTGATTAAAGGCATCGATATCCATAGCGGATCGGCAATTAAGAAAGTTGAGCAACAAGGCGAAAAAGTACTGGTTGAAAACAGCCAAGGTGAACAGAACTTATTTGATCGAGTGATTGTTGCAACGCCAACGTCTAAAATCGATGAGTTTTTAAATCCTGAACAGTTTGCAGAAGATATGAACTTGCTTAAGCAATTCCGCTTTGAGCAAGGCGATCTTGTGATTCATACCGATGCGACAGTCATGCCGCCACGCCGTAAAGACTGGTCAGTGTTGAGCTATATGATGGACCGTAAGTTTACGCGTCAGCAATTTACAGTTTGGATGAATGCAGTTGAGCCAACACTCGTGGGTAAAAATCCTGTATTCCAAACTTGGCGTCCAGTGGTTGATATTGACCCTAAAAAAGTTATTTCAAAAGTGACTTTAACGCGTGCGGTTGTAGACTCACAAACGGTTGCCTTAAACAAAGAATTGCAACAACGCCATTTAGACCCAAGCCGTAAAGTATTTTACTGTGGTTCATGGTCATGCGATGGCTTGCCAATTTTAGAGTCAGCAGTGACTTCTGCCATGCATATTGCTGAAATTTTAGGTGCACCTTTACCATTTATAGGCTTAAAACCTAAGGTGGAAGTTGCCCCAGAACTCGGCTACTAAAATTGTGAAAACAAAAGTTCGAGCAGCTCTCTCTCGACTCATTCCCCATAAATATGCAATTGATGCATCAAGCTTAGGGGATGATGGGGAGCTTGCTTGGACAAATTTGGGTTTTTGGAAAAATACTCAAAACTACCGTGAAGCTTGTTGCCAATTGGCTGACCAGTTGGCACAGGCTGTCAATTTAAATTCAAAAGATCATCTCTTAGATTTAGGCTGTGGACAGGGTGCAAGTTTGTTGCACTGGTTACAGCATTATCAGCCTAAAAGCCTCAGTGCAGTTGACTTACAAGCCCAATGTGTCCATAAAATTCAAAAGCTTATTCCCGAAATAAGCCAGATTTTCTGTGGTTCATTTTTAAATTTAAAACAATTTGAATTTAAACATTGCTTCGATGTAGTGCTCTGTATCGATGCCGCTTATCACAGCAATTTAAATTCATTTCTAGATTCCATCGCTCCAGTTTTAAATTCAAAAGGACGATTAGGTTTTCACTACCTAATGCGTGCCGATTCATGTCAAAACATGACCGCTCTACAAGAACAAAAGCATCGTTATTTACTCAAAGCAGCAAATGTCGCTTGGGATACTGTGCCAAATGAAAAAATGCTCAGATCTACCTTGGAACAACAAGGTTTTGTCGATATTCAAATTGAAGATTTATCTAAGCAAGTGTTACTCGGTTTTTCGCAATATATTCAAAATCAACAAGGACAAAAGCAAAGCCGAGGATTGGCAAATTTTAAAATTCAAATGACTGCAAAGTTATGCCAACAACTCTACCAAAATGGATATGTACGTTATATTCAAATCACAGCAATAAAAAAATAGGATGAGCTATGTCAGCCAAATATCAAGGATCGTGTTTATGTGGAGCTGTGAGCTACCAAAGTGAAGCAGAGCCACGTTATAGCTTTAATTGCCATTGCCGAGATTGCCAAAAGGCAACAGGTTCAGCATATGCACCAATCGCTTTTTTTCACCAGTCTGAATTGAAAGTAAGTGGTGAGCTGAAATATTTTGAGACTTTGGGATCTTCTGGTCGAGCTATTAAAAGAGCATTCTGCCCGACGTGTGGTTCTCAGCTTTTTGGCTTACCTGAAATTGCACCTGAAATGATTTCAATACGTGCAGGTACTTTGGATGACCCGAGTCTCTATCAGCCTAGAGCAGAGGTGTTTGTGAGCCAAGCCTATGCATGGGATACGTTGAACCCAAACCTTAAACATTTTGAAAAAATGATAGAGAAGAGCAAGAAATAAGGCTTAATTAAAGAAGCCAAATATTGCCAAAGTACAGATTAAAGTAAAGCTGACAATGGCGAAAAATAATATGGTTTTTCTAAATTTTAGCTGAGGCATTTTACTTACAATGAAAATAAGGCATGCAAGTATGGTCACTAAAGGTTGAAAAAGATTTGATGGCAAAGTAAACATCTCGTTCCTTGTTATTTTTAAATTTATTTTAGAAATAAAGTAATAAACTCATTATATCGTTTTCTTATTTAATTGACGAACAGAACTTGTTTATAAATTCATATTTTTATTTCCATGATAGATAAATCAAGTTTTAAATTTAAAAGAATCATGTACGCTTTTTCGTACATATATTCGGGAAATTGGCGTCTTTTTATGACGTGATAAATTGCCTATGATGAACTCATCAGGAACAGGAAGTTCCGAAACGTAAAACAACAATAATAAGTTTAAGCATCAGGACGTGAGGTATTGCAGGAAGTGTACCTAGTAACGAAATACGAAAAAAGCCCAACAGGATGTTGGGCTTTTTTCATTTCTTATTAACGAATTTCTTTACCGCCTAAGGCTGCACAGTTAAATGGTGTATTCCATTTCACAGCAGTACCTGTGAGTACTGGGCGAACAATACGCCAAGGCCAGAAACCAAATCTTTGGCTTTGGTGATAATTAATTACCACATCTGCACCATACTTACGGGCAACGTTAGCTAATTTAGGTTTTACTTCTTCAAAGCCACCATAGGTTCCTTTTGCGGCTTTAATACGTTTAATAGATTTATAGTGCTCTGCTGAAGGAGTACCTTCAATTAAGCAAATAGGTGGATTTGTAGTGGTTTGAATTTGAGGTTGAGATGCAGTTTCTTGAGCATATGTTGTTAAAGGGAATGCTAGAAATAAAGCAGGTAAAATAAAACGAAGTTTCATACTTTTCCGTATTGGTATCTTAATGAATTAAAATTTATAAAATAGGTCTTATTTATATGACCTTATTTGGTGGCGCATTATAATCTTATCTTTTTCATATTTCTTGTTTTAAAATTATATTTTTTAATAAATTAAGAACGCATATTTTTCTATTAAAAGAATAAATTGGTTTTAGAAAAAAATTTTTGAAGCTCGAGTTTATAATAAAATTTTAGGTAAATACCTTTATTCAAAACAGTATGAATATACTATGCCTAAAACCACAGACAACAAAAAACCCCATAAATCAAATATTCATGAGGTTTAATGATGGTGCCGGCACACGGATTCGAACTGTGGACCTACTGATTACAAGTCAGTTGCTCTACCAACTGAGCTATGCCGGCGATGTGGTGAGAATTTTACAGTTTCTTAAAAAAATTACAAGCCAAAAAATGAGCATTTAAATTTTTTCATATCATTTTTAAATTCTTATTGGGTTTAGCCTGAAAAAGTTAGGGTTTCAACACATTAATGCGCTTTCGCGTGTTTTGTATAAATTACTAAAAATATTCCAAACAATGAAAGTACGACGGTTAAAACTACAATCGCATTCCATCCGCCGTGTAGCCAAAACCAACCGCCCGCCGAGCCGACAATACTTGAACCCATATAGTAAAAAAGTAAGTAGAGCGAGCTCGCATGAGCTTTAGCTTGTTTACTTTCAGCACCTACAGAACTACTCGTAAGCGAGTGGGTAATAAAGAAACCCGTGGTAATAAATGCAATACCAATAATAATGCCGAAAAGAGAGCTGAGTAGAGTCATGAGGCTACCCACAATCATGAGCGCAAAGCCACTCATCATCATGGTTTTTTTACCGAAACGCTCGGCTAGCGTTCCTGCCAACGATGAAGACACCATGCCAAAGCTATACGACAAGAAAATAAGGCTAATTTGTGTCTGACTGAGTGAATAAGGCGCTCCACTTAAACGGAAAGTGGCATAGTTAAACAGGGTCACAAACACACTGGTGAGCAAGAACCCAATGGCAAACAGACGTAATAGTTTTGTATTGGTTAAATGGGTACGCCACATTTGCATGTGAAAATCTAAATTTAGCCCTTTTTTCTGCACAAAATTACGCGAAGCAGGAAGTAGCTTTAAAAAGGCAATCGAGCAAATAAAACAGATTGCCCCAAGTAAACCTAAGGCGGTGCGCCAAGAAAAATATTCAACCAAAATACCCATGCCGACACGGCCCATCATGCCACCAAAAGCCGTACCTGCAATATATAAACCCATAGTTTTACCTAGGTGCTCAGGTGCAATTTCTTCTGCAATCCAAGCCATTGTCACTGCGGGAACACCACCGAGCAGTAGACCTTCTAAAGCGCGTGCTATAAGCAAGCTGTGCCAGTTAGGGGTAAACATTGAGACAATATTAAGAATTGCTGCACACAGCATTGATGTAAAAATTACACCACGACGGCCAAGGGCTTGTGAAAAGGCGCTTGATAGTACAATCGAAATCGCTAAAAAGGCAGTCGTTAATGACAGTGCTAAAGAGCTACTTGCAGGGCTAATCCGGAAGCTTTGGCTAAACGCGGGCAGGAGTGGCTGCACACAATAAATCAGTGAGAAACTGGCAAAACCTACGAGGAATAAAGCAAATCCTGCGTGTTTATAGGCTTTAGTCCCTTTGTGAATCCACTCACGGGAAAGAACAGTAGTTGCCTCAGTACTTAAAGTACTGGGTGTAGATGAAGAACTCATATCATGACCATGACAGAAAGAAAGTGCAGTGCTTGAAGGCGTGCTGCATCGAGAAAATTCGATAAATTAAAATTAGCAATTTGAATGGTATTTTTCTAATATATTTAACAATGGGTCATGATATGTTTTGTATATAGCGATGGAACTAAGACATATACGCTACTTTTTAGCGGTAGCAGAAGAAAAAAACTTTACCAAAGCTGCGCAACGCTTAAATATGAGCCAGCCGCCTTTAAGCATGCAAATACGAGACTTAGAAGAAGAGCTAGGTGCAGATTTATTTATTCGATCACCTCATGGGGTAGAGCTGACCGAAGCGGGGCTTGCCTTTTTAAATGCGATACAACCTGTACAACAGCGTGTAGAAGATGCAGCAAACCTTGTTAAACAAGTGGCAAATGGCGAAGTGGGCCAATTGCGATTAGGCTTTACAGGCACTTCAATGTTGAATCCTTTAATTCCTAAATGTGTTCGCTATTTCCAGCAGCAATACCCGAAAGTGAATTTAAAGCTTGAAGAAGCCAACACCTTACTTCTCATCGATTTATTGCTTGAAGACCGTTTAGATGTCGCGATTATTCGTTCGCCACGTAATATGCCGGACAGCCTCATTCTTCAAGAATTATTAGCAGAACCACTCATTGCGGCTTTACCTTCAGAGTCTTTTCAACTCGACGATGCATCACCAGAAATTGATTTAACGGCACTGCGAGAGCTTGATTTTATTGTCTCGCCACCTTCCATTAGTGCAGGGCTTTTTGATGCGATTAAACAAGCCTGCCATGAGCGTGGCTTTGAACCGAAAATTGGACAAAATGCCCCGCAAATTGTGTCGATTTTATCGTTAGTGTCTGCAAACTTAGGTGTGTCTTTGGTGCCAGAGTCGACCAAACAATTGCAAATACAAGGCGTGGCTTATCGCTCTTTGAAAGCGCCTGTTCCTACGGTGGGTTTAGGGCTTGCCTATAAAAAACATGCCCCTTCACAAATGGCGATTAACTTTGCCAGTGTGGTGCAAGTGGCTTGTCACCACGCCAACGAAATAGATGAAATCGGCTAGTTTGATTTCGGTGTTCTGTTCATTAAAAAGATGCCTGCAATAATAAAAATCGCGCCATATAAAAATGATAAAGTCGGCTGCTCATGAATGAAAACCCAAGCCATAAGCGCTGCGAAAATAGGTTCAGAAAGCTCGGTCACCTGTACCTTGGCCGCACTCATATAAGACAATGCTTTAGTGGTACAGAAAAAGCCGAGGATGGTCGGCAGAACAGCTAAACCAATCAAACCTAAAACAATGTCACTATTAAAATTAATGCTGTGAAAATTAATTAAAAACGGAACCGCAAGATAAACGCTACCAAACAGCAGTAAGTATTTAGTCAGAAATAGTCCGCCGTTTAATTTGAACTTTTTCACTAAAACCGAAAATAGGCCATAACCCGTACCGGCAATAGAAGCATTGATCAGCATTAATAAACTATTTTCACCTTTCCACGAAATGATACTAATCCCCGCAACTGCTAATAATGTTCCAATAAGCGAATGAATGTAGATACTTTCTTTTAATATGAATCGACCAAAAAATAGGGCAGAGATGGCAGCCGAAGCCATGAGTACCACCACGACATTGGCCGCAGCACCGTGGTTGTAGGCAATGGTTTCGAAAAAGAATAAAGAGAAAATCCCTAAAAAAGCACAGATGGCAATTTGAGTAAAAACGCTGAGTTTACTTGGCGTGCTGCTAATAAAAGCAAGCTTTTGGCTGACTGGCACTTTAAATAAAAACACACTTAAAAAGAAAAAGGCGATAATGGTTTTTAAAAAGGCAATGTCTTGTGGGTTTAAACCACTATGCATGAGTAATTTACTAATTACACCAATAGAGGCATTGAGTGCGGCTGCACAAAGCGCAAATAGGCTTCCAATAATTAGATTATTCACTCTTATAATTCTTCCTAAGTTTTACGCATGCAGTCTACAATATTTTTTGGATGAATATTCAACAAAAATAACCAATTAACGCTTAATATTTTCAATGATTTATTTTGAATTGATTTAATAAATTCTTACTCAAGACTAAAGGCATTCTATAGACTTTTGTTTCAAATAATTGTGATTTATAGTGCCAGCTCATATTATATAATTAGTTAATTATTAAAGAATTTTAAAAATGATTAAATCAATTATTTCAGGCTGCGCGGTTCTTACACTTTCAGCTTTGGCGGTCACGCATGCAGAGTTTTCTTATGAACAAGAGCTACAACAAAGCTGTAATAAAGTGAAGCAATACGCGAGTTTAGGTAAGAAATTCTACGACCAAAAACAATATAAAAAAGCGCTCGAAAATTTCCAGAATCAAGCCTCTTGGACTGCATTTTGTAAAGCCAATGAAGATGAAACCACAGTTAAATTTACTGACCGTGATATTGAAGTTGCCAACAATAATGTGGGATTAGCCTATGCCAAATTGGGTCAACCACTCTGGGCAAGAGTATGGTTTATGCTCGATGAAAAATCAAAATCGAGCCAGTTTAATCTTAAACAGTTACCTGCACCTAAAGCTTCAAATGATTTATCAGGCGAATATGTGCGCTACTCAGGTTTTGGTGAATGGGATCACATCACGGTAAGCCGTGAGAAGGGTCAATATGCAATCAGCTATGCTGGTTTATATATGGGTCTTAGAAGCTTAATTTACGGCCCGAACATGGGTGAGTTTGGGACCACAATGCCGAGCAATAAAAAGCAAATCGTCTATAAAGATCAAGACTGTCGCATTCAACTCGACTTTAAAAGCAACGCGAAATTAGGAAATTATATTCAAGCCAAACAAAACGGGGGTAACTCGGGCTGTGGCTTTGGGCATAACGTATATGCAGACGGAACTTATTTAAAAGTTGAGTCTGGAAAATAAAAACGATAGGAACTAAATAATGAAAAATATATTTGCGCCTTTACTACTTCTTTCGACGGTTATTTTTTCTGCTCACATTTATGCAGAGCCAACTAGCACATGCGAAGAAGTGAAATTCCAAAAAGCCGATCAGGTATGGAGTGGGCACTATTATTTAAATGGTGTGATGGAAGTGGGTTCGGAGCTTTTACTTCAGCCAAATGGTAAGTTTCAATGGATGCTCGCTGTAGGTGCGTTAGACCAATATGCCGAAGGTACATGGTGGAAAAACGGTGACTGTATTGGTCTAAAACCAGACTCTAAATTTAAAAAGGATTTAAGCATTTTCCCTGAAAGCCTAACGATTTCTGACAAGTCCTTAGATGCAATCTGGGAAGGTGGACGCCAGCAGGGCAGTTATAGCAAAAATTAAATTAAAAAGTCCGACACAGAGTCGGACTTTTTTTATAGCTTGTATTTTAGTGATTCACCGCTGCTAGTTGCTGAGCGTTATAGCGTGCGCCCATATTTGGATATCTCGCGATAATCGCTTCAATTTCTGCCAAGTCTGCCGCTGTTAAATGAAGGTCTACAGCACCGGCATTTTCCACAAGTCGCTCAATTTTACGCGTACCCGGAATTGGAATAATGTCGTCACCTTGCGCCAAAATCCAAGCCAAAGCCAGTTGAGCCGCTGTCGCATTTTTGCTTTGAGCAAATTCACTAAATGCTTGCGCTAAGCTTTGGTTATTTTTCCAGTTATCGCCTTGATAGCGTGGTAATTGGCGACGGAAATCGTTTTCTTCTAGGTTGCCCACATCAAGCGTATTGGTGATTAAACCACGTGATAGTGGTGAATAAGGTACAAGGCTAATGCCTAACTCACGAATGGTTTGCAAATGGGTTTGCTCAAACTCACGGGTGAGTAGCGAGTATTCATGTTGAACTGCTGCAATCGGGTGAATCGCATGTGCTTTACGAATGGTTTCAGCCGACGCTTCACTGAGTCCTAAATAACGAACTTTACCTTGTTTGACCAAGTCGGCCATTGCGCCAATGGTGTCTTCAACTGGAACATTCGGGTCAATGCGGTGCGCATAATACAAATCAATTACGTCTGTATTTAAGCGTCTTAAACTGTTTTCGACCGCAACTTTAATCCACTCTGGAGAACCGTCGATATAAGACTCTAAAGAGTTTTTTGGATTAAGGTTGTCTTCTTTATAACGAAAGCCAAATTTGGTTGCCAAAAACACTTTGTCGCGATGTTTTTCTAAAACTTTTGAGAGCAAAACTTCGTTTGCGCCGTTGCCGTACATGTCGGCGGTGTCCCAAAAGTTAATGCCGAGGTCTAATGCCTTTTCTAGAGTGGCAATGCTTTGTGTGTCGTCTGAGGCACCATAGGCAAAGCTCATTCCCATGCAACCTAAACCAAGTGCTGATACTTTTTCGCCTGTTTGTCCTAAAGTTCTATATTTCATTTTTCACACTCTTTTTGCAAAATCACTTGAGTAGAAAAACTATAAAATGCTTTGGCTCAAACTGACGTATAACATTCAAACCAATAATTATAAAATTCAAACAATCTGTTTTTAGGCCACACAGTCTTCGCGGAATTTTTTAGGCGAAAAACCGGTATTTTTCTTAAAGAAGTTGGTGAAATACGCTGAATATTCAAAACCTAAGCTATAGGCAATTTCAGAAATATTCCAACTGGTGTGTTGTAATAGCGCTTTGGCTTCTTGCGTAATGCGCGAGCTAATATGCTCAGAGGTGGTTTTACCTGTGGCTTCTTTTACAGCTCGGTTTAAATGGTTCACATGCACCGACAAGCCATACGCAAAGTCATTTGCAGTTTTGAGTTTCAGCTGAAAATGGGGCGAGTCGATCGGGAACTGGCGTTCTAATAATTCAAAGAATAAATGGCAAATCCGAACCGCAGCATTGCTATGTTTTTCAAACTGTTGGGTTGGTTGCATTTTCATGGCTTCGTGCACAATCAGGTGCAAATAGTTTCTTAAAACGTTGTATTTATGAATATAGTCTGAATTTATTTCATTCATCATCTTTTTGAAAATAAATGAAATTTCTTCAACTTGTTGGTCATTTAAAAAATACAGCGGGTCGCCGTCGACTTTAAACAGCGGTGAGTCTTTTAAAAAGCTTTGTCGCGATTCTTGGTTTACAAATTCTTCGGTAAATAGACAAAACCAGCCTGCCTGTTCGGGCGAATTAATTTCCCATGCATAGGGCACCATTGGGTTGGAAAATAGTAAAGCAGGGCGGTCGACTCGTATCCAGCGGTTGGCGTAGTGAAGTTCACCTGTGCCTAAAACTAGTGAAATTTTATAATAATCGCGGCGGCTATAAGGCGTGAGAAACGAGCAGGCATCGCGTTGGAACACGTTAAAATGTCCAAACGAAGTTGATGGAACCGAGTAATCGCTATCTCTGGTTAAAGAAAAGCGGCGATAAAAATCATGTATGGTTTCCATGTCTTTGCCTGCATGCGTTATTAATTTATTTAAAGTTATAAAATTCAAACTTTATTTACTGTAGCTTTTATTTATAGCGCGATCAATCTGTTCATTTAAGCGGTTTGAAAATGAATAAATTTTTATAAATGCTCTGGGTAAGCAATGTAAGACGACTCTATGCATTCAAAACCCATTTGGCGATAAAGAGTAACCGCTGGGGTGTTATCAACGTCGACAATTAAGTGAGCAATCCGTCCCGTTGCAACAATCTGATTAACTGCAAATTTTAAGACGCGTTCGGCAAAACCTTTTCGACGATAAGCAGGGAAGGTATATGTGCCGCCAATAGAAACGAGTCGATCGGTTTCTATGCCTAAACGCACTATCGAAACGATTTGTTGATTTGCTTCAAGCACAATAATTTTTTGTTGTTGAATTAGAGATGCCCAGTCAGGTGTTTCATTTACTGAGCGCTCTTTATTGTATAGATGTTGATATTCATTAAGACGGGCAATATCCGAAAGTTCAGCCAAGCGCCCTTGAGCTTCAGAAAATTGGCGTGAGCAAACCATGATCCATTGATCATATTCTCTTAAAATACGTCCTTTTTGTTTTATCTCGGCATGCAATAAGTCTCGCCCGATCGCGGTGGTGACGATCCGACGCGGTTGAAGCTCTAAAATTGATGTACAGAGTAATGAACCAGACGATGCCTCTGATGGAACCCAGAAGCAGGTGCCCCCAGCAACGATGACCGCGACTCCTAAAAGTTGCTCGGCGTTTTGTGAATTATACAAACGTAAGAGTTGCCACTCGGTATTGGTAGCTTGTGTTTGATTAAGAAAAGCTATTGCCCCAATAGAATAATGGAACCGCTCATCAAGCCATTGAAAGATAAGTTGGTATTCTTCTGAACTGGTGGGAGGTCCCTTTATTATCATTATTAATTACCTATTCAAATGATGAATTCAATCATAATTCACTATCCTACATTTTTATTATTATCATGATATCGTTAAATTTAAGTTGAATGACTGTTTAGCTTAAATATCTAATTGAATAAACAACAATAATTATTTAACCAATTTCTATTCAACCTTACATTGACACTCCAAAACACGCGGATTATCCTTTGCCTGCTGGCCACATTGCCAGTCGATTTTGACAGATCGATATAACACACAAGACATCAAAAAGTTCTCTTTTTGGTGGCGAACTCGTTCGTCCCCCTTCGTAGCGGTAGGATGATCTGACCCCATAAAGTTGGACAGTTAGTTAAGCAGTTTTTAAAAACTGGTTTCTATATTGTACAGGGGATAAACCTTGTAGCTTCACCTTGATTCTCTCATGATTATAATAATGAATGTACTCTCGTATAGTTTTCTCTAACTCATCAGTTGATTGAAATTTTTCACCATGAAAGCACTCCGATTTTAATATTCCAAAGAAGCTTTCTATTACAGCATTATCTAAGCAATTTCCTTTACGAGACATACTTTGAATTA
>NZ_GG753603.1:225435-234234 GCF_000163635.1 Acinetobacter sp. SH024
CATTTGTACAGCCTTGATTTTAAATTCGGAAGAGTAGTAGGTTTTTTAGTTTTAACATTCAGGCCATCTTCACCTTGTGCCTTATAGTTTTCAATCCATAAGCGGATGGTTTGGAGATCTACATTAAATTCTTGTGAAAGGATTTTATATCCTTTACTTCCCTCTAAATAAGCTTGAATGACTTTTAATTTTAACTCTTTTGAATGCTTCGGAATTGGCATAGAGCACACCTCATAAGTTTTAAAAGTCTAACTTATGGGGTGCAGTTCAGGGCGAGGGAGGGACGCCTTGTGCGTGCTGATTCTTGTGTGTCAGTCTGTCAACCTTCTCTCGTTCTGCCACCATCATTTGACAGTGATTGGGTAGAACTCCTTTACACACAAGGAGTCCGCACATGCGTACTATTTCATCTCTTTCATTGGCTACCTTCGCCAAAATCTTTGACTCGATACCCAACTGGTCTTTAAAACGGTTTAACCGACTCTAGGTTTTAAGCCATAGGTCATTACGACTAAAAAATCATAGCAACAATAAAATCCGAGATAGGCAAGCACACCATTTTTGTGCGGCTTTTGCATGCCTGTTTTTAGCACTCAATTTAAGAGTGACGGCATTTCTATCTCTTTTATTTACAACAAGAAATTATTTTAAGCGGTATACATGAAAAATTTAGAAGCTTCCTTTCGAGCGACGCGGGCGCTATACACAGCAGCAGAGTTATTTAAACAACATGGCTTTAACAAGGTCGGGGTGGACCGAATTGTTAGTGAGGCCAAAATGACTAAAGCCACCTTTTACAACTACTTTCACTCCAAAGAAAGGCTGATTGAAATGTGTTTGTTGGTCCAAAAAGAGCAGTTAAAAGAAAAAGTGAGGGCGATAAGCGAAGCTCGTCAATATCCAGATTTGGTTCATCAACTCAGGCAAATTTACCTTTTACATGCCGACTTAAAAGGAGCCTATTACCTTTTGTTTAAAGCGATTTTTGAAATTAAAAAGCTTTATCCAAACGCCTATCAGACTGCACTCAGATATAGGCGATGGCTTAAAAATGAAATTTTCTGGGTGTTGAGAGAATCTAAAAAAAGAGCCACATATGAAGAGTCTGATATTTTTGTATTTATGATTGATGGCGCGATTTTTGGACTTTTAGGTTCAGATCAAGCAAAGGACAGAGATAGATTGCTTGAGTATTTTTTAAGGCGGGTTTGATGAGAGGAAGGCCTAGATTTAGGCCTTTTTAAAACTTAAATATTAGTTAGTTTAAAAGCATGAGTATATTATTTTCATCAAAAGATGAAATTAATTTTAATTCCTTACTAAAGGATTCGTAATCTAATTTTGCCATTTCAAAAACTTGTTCTAAAGTATCGGCATTCAAGTATCCACCTGAATATTTTACAACGGCATTAATCGTTTGATCTAAATAATCATGTGAATTTTCGATTAAAGTATCAATATAAGGTAAAGAGCGACCACTATGAACTATAAGATTTCTGGTTCGATAAATTCGACGTAATTGCCAACTTACCTTTTTTTCATGCAATGATATCTTTGCTAAGACATTTTTGGGATTTTTAAAAATTTCTGATAATTCAAAACATCTATATCTAAGTAGGTGGAAGTTACCTAAATTTTGATATAAAGTATTTCTTAAAGGTTTATATTTATCTAAAGCTATGAGCTCAAGTACTAACTGATTTATTTTTTTATCTTTGTAATTGTCAATTTCTTTTAAAATATCAGTTAAATTGCTTCTACCCCATTTCAAAAGATCTCTAATTAAATTCTGTAATAAGCGATTTATATATTCTTTTAGTAGGATTGGTTCTAGGGCATTACATATTTTTTTAACCTTTCCACCTCCATTGATACTTGAGGGAACAATAGTTTCTATTGCTATCCAAATATTAATTAATTGATTTTCAGCTAAATCACTAGCTAATGCGGTTGAATGTAAGTCTATTACTCGATTAAGTTTCTTGAATGAATCTTTCTTCAAAGAAATATTTTCTAAAAAATAGTTTAATTTTTTTGAAGCAGTATGAGGTCTTACATCAATGCACTTATCCATAGGACTTTTTGCTTTACTAATAACTTTATCAATATTCTCACAACATTGTGTTATTATTGCATTAGATCGCCATATAATTTTTTTCTTATGTGAATAAAGTGAGAATAAATCACTCATAATCTCTAAAGTATTCTCAGCTAAACGTCTAGCTGAATGTCGGTCAAAAGTTTCTATGTCATCAATTCTCACCCACACTTCAGATTTTCTCTTATTTAATTTTTTTGATGCTGCTAATTGAGAAAACTTATGTGGTAGATCATCTATAATTTCAATATCAAATTGATTTACAGAATTCTTTATAGTTAATATATCTTTTGAAACGAGGAAAAAAATTTCAAAATGGTGATGGGTTGGGGAAATTAACTGAAAAAAATCTTGAACTTCTTCAACATCTTTAATTTCTCTTTCACTAAAAAAGAATTCCTTTGTTTTTTCATAAATATGTTGTTTAGAAATCCCCATATTAATTAATAAAGATGCTAGTAAAGTAGCTAGTTGATTAATTGTCTTTTTTGAACCCTTATTATCAGAAATTTCATTTAATAAAAGCTCGCAGCATAAAGTAAAATAATTCAATGGATTTAAGACTTTTTCTAGAACTTCTAGTCTTAACTTTAAATCACTTAACCGAACATTTTCGCCTTTTAAAACAAATTTTTCAATTTCAGAAGTTAATAGATTTTTTACAATAATATCATTTCTTAAAGAGAAATCTAATTCTTCCAACACAAAAGTTAAATTATTTCTATCTATAACTTCATTTTCTATATCATTAATTAGGGACAAAGCTTCTCTACAAATAAATGATGGATTTAAAGCAGGAGGTTTGTAAGAGTCTAAAGTATAGTCAAAAAATAATTCATCAAATTTTTGACCCAGAAATAATAATAAACTTAAATTTTCATTTGTGTGCCAAGCATTAGAACTTATAAATAGCATAAATATTGCCTAGAAAAATTATAAATATTAACTATAATTTTAACAAAAATTTTTAATTGGGAATTAAAATTATTGATTTAAGTGGTCAGATTAATTCTTTATCATTTTCTAATTACATTCTCCTTTAATGTATAATTTTATCTCTAGTATAAGAATTAAAGACTATCCTCGTTTTGATAGTCTTTCACGTTAACTTTCATTGCTCACTCAAAACCAGCTTCTTAATTTTCACAGCTTTCTCGAAGTGATCTAACTTATGCTCCATAATCCACCAATGCGCTGCTTCCATCAGTAGCTCAGGGTTGTCATTTTTATTTTTAAAAAAAGCATAAAAAGACAGACCGACATTATGTCCCTTCTTTTCAATTTTATCGTCGCATCCCTTAATAAAAATTTCTCTTAATTCATTTCTCATATTTAGTATCACTTCAACTCTATAAAACTAAGAATTCATATTCCGCTCGCCCCATTGGCACATCATATCTAACAAAGGAATTAAAGACTGTCCTCTTTCTGAAAGACGGTACTCAACTTTAGGCGGAATTTGAGGATATTCCTTGCGGGTAATCAGTCCATCTCTTTCCAATTCTTTAAGTGTATTGCTGAGTGTTCTAAACGAAATATTACCAATGCAGCGTTGCATCTCATTAAAACGCATGACATTTTTTTCATACAGCCAATACATAATAATCATTTTATATTTGCCATTAATTAAAGAAAGGGTGTACCCAAAACCTGTCTCTTCTAACGGCGTATATGATGGAACGCATTCAGTCATTTTTTAAACCTACACTATCTTTTAGGATAGTATATAACACAAATTACCGTACTTATATTTAGGAAAGCACACTTCTATAATCGATTTATCTACTTTCCGATAAGAGTGTTTTCATAATGAAAAAGACATTAGTCATTGTTACTCACCCTCACATAGACCAGTCTGTTGTAAATAAAAGATGGGTAGAGGAAATAGAAAAACACCCAGACCAATTTACGGTTCACCAAATTTATCAGGCCTACCCAGACGGGGTGATTGATGTTGCCAAAGAGCAAGCATTGGTAGAAGAACACGAAAATTTAGTATTTCAATTTCCAGTGTATTGGTTTAACTGTCCACCGCTTTTGAAACAATGGCTTGATGAAGTTGTGACCTATGGTTGGGCGTATGGTTCAACAGGTGACAAGCTTAAAAATAAGAAATTTATGTTGGCTGTGTCTGCTGGTGTAAAAGAAAAAGTTTATTCAGAGTATGGTGAATACAAGCTTTCTTTAGAGCAGATTTTTACTCCATTTAAGCTAACGGCTTTATATGTTGGCGCGGATTATCAACCACTTCATGCATTTTATGGTATAGACACAAACCCATCAGAAGATGACGATATTCCGACACACCAAGACATAGCGGATAATGCGGTACAGTATGTTCAGAAGTTATTAGCGTTGTCTGAGTAAGTTTTAAGAGGAGGCCTGAATGTGAGGTTTGGGCCTGCTGGTATCTATATGATTTATTAATAAACAGTTTGCAAAAAACAATTTTGTCTATAAGTTGAAAATACAATAATATGTCTTTGGAAAAATTATGAATATCGCGCCTTTTCCATTTCAAATTACAAACTGGGAAGAAATTGAAGTCACTGAATATAGTGGTGAAACTGGAAAAGCTTATTGGAAAACTCAATTTTTTGGTGAAGAAACAAATAAAATTAGAATAAGGCTTGTGGAATACTCAGCAAACTACTTGGCTGATCATTGGTGTGAAAAAGGACATATATTATTTTGCCTAGAAGGCGAGCTAGAAAGTAGATTGAAAGACGGTCGAACATTTACTTTAACTTCAGGTATGAGTTATCAAGTAGGCGATAACTCCGAGCCCCATCAGTCTTTTAGCCTGAATGGTGCGAAGTTACTTATCGTTGATTAGATTTATACAAAGAAAGCAATTAAATAAAGGGATAGCAATCTCTATCCCTCATCAAGCACTTTAATTTGCTAAAGCTGTCATGGCATCAACCAAGCTTGTAATACCTGCATAGATATCATTTAAATGAGCTTGATCATCCATATAAGCAGGGGTAGTAGCAAATAAGTTTTCTTTATCTACGATGCATTCTTTAGTTTGACAGACATGGTGAATTGAACCCGTTTTTTCAATTTCCTTAGCAATGTTAAGGTCAGACCCTAACGTAATAGTTGGGTGTAAGTCGCCAAACGTAAGCGCCAAGATTGCAGGCGAAATACAGATTGCTCCAATCGGTTTCTTGCTCTGATGAAACGCTTTTAAAATTGAAGCCACTGTACCATGTACTCGTGCCTCTGCGCCTTTAAAGGCAAACGTTGATAAATTTTTTGCGACACCAAAACCACCTGGCAAAATAAGACCATCAAATTCATTTGCATCCAGCTTATGCAGTAGTGAAATTTCACCACGGGCAATTCTTGCTGCTTCTTGTAAAATATTTCTTCGCTCAGTCATGTTTATTTCGCCACTCACATGGTCGATGACATGAAACAAAGGTTCATCAGGTGCAAAAATTTGATATTCAATATGTACTGTATCTAAAGCTAGTAGGGTTAAAACAGACTCTCTAATTTCAGAACCATCTAAATAACCACAACCCGATAAAATGACTGCTACTTTTTTCATTTGCTTTCTTAAAACCTTTTTTAAATGTGTAAAAGATCTTAAGTTTTCTTCTAAAAATTTTTTATACGCAGATTTGCCATAAATTCGCCCTAAGTAAGCATTCTAGTTTTGCGTAGCTCGCGTGGAGTAATACCAAATAAATTTTTAAACTTTTCAGTAAATCGAGATTGAGATTGATAGCCACATTCAAAAGCAATATTCCCAATGCTGCTATTGGTGGTTTGAAGTAAATGTAATCCGTGTCCCAGTCTTACTCTATTACGAATGCCCTGAATGCTGTTTCCTTCACTTTTAAGTTTTCTTCGTAGCGTCGATGAACTCATAAAAAGTTGAGCCGCGATAAATTCAGCGGTGAGTTCTGTAGACAAATGATCAGAAATAAAGGCCTGAACTTTTTCACTCAAGCTTGTATTCATGTTGAGTTTAGCAATGTTGGTATAGCCCGAATAATAAATAAGCTCTAAAAGCTCCCTTTTTCTAAACTTAAACGCAGAAGGAGGAGCAACTAAAGAGAAGTCTATAAACTGATGCAGGGCACTTTCTAAAAGAGAATTAAGTTGGCCTTGAACATAGTTTTGAGAAGTACCCGCGTTTTGAGACAAGTCATTAAAATCTTCAAAATCAAACTCGATAAGAAGGGCGAAATATTCTTCCTGATCAGGAATATTACGCATATCAATGCTGGAGCTGTTGGCTAAAAAAATAAAAGAGCCGGCATCACACTTAATATTTTCAGTTTTTCCAAGTTCTTTGTAACCACTTAACACAATAATCAGTAAGGGTTTAGAAATCGGAACGTTTGTGATTTTTTGCTCTTGGTACGCTGAATAGACCGCAAAAGGCAGGTTTAAGTTGCTATGCTCGAGCAGGCTTTTTTTAGCTAAAGAAATAAGATTCTGCATTGAATTTAAATGCTTAATAAAATTTAGATGTTGTGATGGATGTAAAATTATCAATATTTTTTTGGCTATTTCTAATGTTTGAGCCAATAAAAAAGCCTAAACCCATTAGGTTTAAGCTTCTTTAAATTTGAATTCTGGCGGTGAGAGAGGGATTCGAACCCTCGATACGCGCAAACGTATACACACTTTCCAGGCGTGCTCCTTCAGCCACTCGGACACCTCACCAAGGCGTGCGATAGTAACTAAAAAAACGAGTCCTGCCAAGATTTAAGACGAGCATTACAGAAAAAAAATAATAGAGGTGATAAGATTGCGCTAAAAATCATATTGGTTTAATTACACAATGCAAAATACGGCCAAAAAAGCGACCTTGCCTGCCACGGCTTTGGCAGCTCTTGGAGTGGTCTTTGGAGACATCGGAACAAGTCCGCTCTATGCCTTGAAAGAGTCCTTCCATGCAGCGCATGGGTTGGGAATTCAGCCTGAAAACGTATTAGGAATTTTATCTATTATTTTTTGGTGCTTAATGCTGATCATCAGCATCAAGTATGTCGCGATTGTCATGCGTGCAGACAACAACGGCGAAGGCGGGATCATGGCCTTACTCGCATTGAACTTACGTAAAGCCAAAATTGCCGATAACAAAAAAATCTACATGATTGCCATTGGTTTTATCGGTGCATCGCTGTTTTTTGGTGACGGTATTATTACCCCAGCCATTTCGGTATTGTCAGCCGTTGAAGGCTTGTCTATTGCCACCGATGTGTTTGACCCGTTCATCATGCCGATTGCGATTACCATTATCATTTCTTTGTTTTTAGTACAAAAACACGGTACGGCCTTTGTCGGTAAGTTTTTTGGCCCGATCACGATGGTATGGTTCTTATCTTTAGGATTATTAGGTCTTCATAGCGTCATTCAGACCCCTGTGGTGTTAGGCATGTTTAGTCCGCACTGGGCCATTCAGTTTATCTATCACCATCCAATCATGACATTCTTTGTGATGGGTGCTGTAGTGTTAACGGTAACTGGTGGTGAAGCACTTTATGCCGATATGGGCCATTTCGGACCAGTGCCAATTCGTATGGCATGGTTCTTTGTCGTGTTGCCGTGCTTGGTTTTAAACTACGCAGGACAGGGCGCATTATTGCTTAGAGACCCAGCGGCAATTGAAAACCCGTTCTATTTATTGGTGCCTGAGTGGGCACTTTACCCAATGATTATTATGGCAACCATGGCAACGGTAATTGCCTCTCAAGCTGTAATTTCTGGGGTGTTTTCTCTTGCGCGTCAAGCGATTCAATTGGGTTATTTACCACGTTTAAGTATTAAACATACTTCTGAGTCAGAAGAAGGCCAGATTTATATTCCTTTCTTAAACTGGTTACTTTTAATCGCAATTATTATCCTAATCTTGATCTTCAAAAGCAGTTCGAACCTTGCAAGTGCGTATGGCTTAGCTGTGACCTTGACGATGCTGTGTGACACGATTTTGGTTGCGGTGTTTATCTACTCGGCTTGGAAGTGGAGCTTGCCAAAAGTACTACTCCTGATTATTCCGTTCTTTGTTTTAGAGTCGGTATTGGTCGGTGCCACTTCACTTAAAATCTTGTCGGGCGGTTGGGTGCCATTACTCATTGGTGCGATTGCCGTGACCATTTTAATGACATGGAAACGTGGTCGTGAGCTTACTTTTGCCAAACTTGAACACGATACCTTGTCACTCGATTTGTTTGTGAAAAGTATTGGTAATAGCGTGCACTGGGTGCCGGGTGATGCAGTATTTATGACAGGTACACCGAACGTTGTGCCACATGCCATGCTGCATAACATAAAGCACAACAAAGTGCTACATCAGCGTAATATCTTGGTGACGGTCGTTATTGAAGATGTACCGTTCGTTGCGCCAGAAGAGCGTATTACGACTGAAACTTTAGCTGAACATTTCTTCCGTATTAAAATCTTCTACGGTTTTAAAGATGAAATGAATGTACCAAAAGCACTGATGCAAGCCTATGAGCAGCTAGGTCTTGAATATGACTTGATGCACATTAGCTTCTTTATTTCCCGTGATCGTATTGTTCATTCGGTGGGCGATGGTATGTCTCCGTGGAGAGAAAAACTGTTTATCTCTATGCAGCGTAATACCAGTCCGGTGAGTGACTTCTACCAAATTCCAACCAACCGTGTGGTTGAGTTAGGTAGTCAAATCGAAATATAAAAATTGATGTAATAAAAAA
>NZ_GG753603.1:234468-291345 GCF_000163635.1 Acinetobacter sp. SH024
GTACGTAGTGTGTGTNTTTTTTATGGCTCTGATTATTGAGCTTGTGACATAGGGGCATCTGCTGGTAAAGCACCGTCTTTTGCCATCGGGTCTGCCGACTGACTTGGATCTGCCGGAGGCGGTGGAGTGTTCGGATCTTGTGGCGCTGGAGGCGCTTGGTTCGGTGCAGGTGGTACTGCATCAGTTGGTGCTGCTGGAGGTGCCATTTCACCGCCTGCTGGAGGTGCTGGTGGAACGTCTGCCGGAATAGGAGCACCTGTAGGCGCTGCATTTGTTGGTGCAGCAGAAACTTGCTGTACTTGTCCGCTATTGACTAAATCGCTAATAGAGCCTGGTTGGCCGTTTACCGTTGTGGTTACTTTTACTTTAGACAAACTTTCTAAAGTATCTCCTGGCTGCACTGCTGGCTCAGCCAAAGCGGCCATACTACATAATCCCGTGATTACGCCAATACCAATAATCTTTGAATGGATCATTAAGTGGACTCCGATTATATTTTTATCCAAATTTGTGGAGCTAACCATGTCATAAGCAATCAGTGTTTTTCAACGAAAGATACGCAATTGGCGCAATTCAATAGCCAAAGGCTCTCATAATTCCAACAGATTGTTACGTAATGGGTAATGGAGTTACAAAAAAGATGACCATGTTTTAACCATTTGAAAGATAAGAGATATACTTAAAAAAGCAGGATTGTTAAGCTGCGTGTGGACAGTGGTATTGATAGAAACATGGCAAGTAAAAAACGTAGTAAAGGTACAAACTCATTCTCTATAAGTCAGCATTTTGGCAAGATTATTCTTGCTTGTATTGCGGCTGGAAGTTTTGCGATTGCTTTTGGTAGTGAAAAGATTTCGCAGTGGTTTTCGCCTTTAACGACTAACTCGACTTGTCTTAATCAGTTTTATCGTGAAGTTCCACCTGCTTTAAATAAAGAAAGCCTCAAAAAAGACAGTTATCCGCTGTGCTTTAATGGCTTTAACGTTTTGTATTCAGGCATTTCTAAAACGCCGTTGTGGTCGGCTGAGCATTTAAATGCAGAACGTTTGAGTACCAAAATTAAGCGTGAAGATAACTTTCATGAAGAAACCCGTGTTGCTCAAAGACATCGGGCACTGTTAAGTGATTATCGTGGTTCAGGCTATGACCGTGGGCATATGGCGCCAAATGGTGATATGCCAAATAAAGAATCCCAATCTGATAGTTTCTCGCTCAGTAACATGGTGCCTCAAGCGCCTAAAAATAACCAAGAAGTATGGCGTAAGCTCGAAGAAGCAACCCGTGCTATTGCCACTAAACAAAAACAAGATGTTTATGTAGTGACAGGTCCTGTTTTTGAAGGCAAACGTCTTAAGACGATTGGGCAGGGTGTCATTGTTCCAACCGCAGTTTATAAAGCGGTGTATATGCCAAAAACTGGCGCAATCGGGGCTTATTACGCACCTAACAATAACTCTCTACAAGTGAAGGTTGTGAGTGTTTGCTACCTTGAGGAGCGCTTAGGCGTTAACCTGTTCCCGCAGTTAACTGAGCAACAAAAACGTAATGTCTATCGTCTACCTTTAACAGCGAGCCAAGTTAAGCCAAATCAAAAGCTAGACTATTTACACTGGGATGGCGAAAGTCAGTGTGAGCAGGACTTAAACGCTGACCAGATTCAAGCGCTACAAGACCAATTTAAAAAGCAAAAAACTGGTTCTTCGGAGCCAATGGAAGCAAAAGTTCCAACAATTGATGAAGAAACGAGAAAGGCGATTGTGAAACAACTGGTAGAAGCCTTGGTGAACTATTTCTTGCAAATAATGAAATAAGCAGCTTTTTTTGATTGTTATTGCAACACCGTAATTGATTAAAATAGAATTCATAGACAGATCTGTCTATGGATTCTATTTTAATAAGGACAATAACAATGTTTGCCTCGATGTTTCTTTTTTCATTTGCAATGTCTATAACCCCAGGGCCAGTAAATACTGTCATTTTATCGACCAGTTTAAATCACGGTTTAAAAAGATCGCTTCCCTATATTTCAGGCGCCACAATTGGTTTTACCCTGCTTTTAATTTTTATGGCATTTGGTCTTCAGAGTTTATTAACTCAGTTTCCTGTTGTATTAAAGATTCTTGCAGTTTGTGGAACGCTATTTGTTTGTTATATCGGGATTAAAATTATTCTTTCTGCTGCAAATATTTCTATTTCCAGTGCTCCTGTAGAACAAATGATTATTCCTAATTTTAAAGATGGGTTCTTATTACAATGGCTGAATCCCAAAGCGTGGTTGGCTTGTGTGTCAGGCATTACCATGTTTACTAGCATTGAAAACCCGCAGTCGTTGCCGATCTTTATCGTTATTTATTTTTTCACTTGCTACGCGTGTTTGTTCTTTTGGGGGTTCTGTGGTGATAAATTTTCAGTGGTGCTCAATCAGGGCAACCGTTTGAAATATTTTAATATCTTGATGGGCGCTTTTTTAATTTTATCGGCTCTTTTAATTTTGATCGATTTTTTTTAAATTGATCGTATTACACTGTGAATATATAACAACGAGACAACACATATGTTTAAGCCATTTGAAAAGGGTACAGAGTCTTCATCAATTGAAGATTTAACATTAGAAAATGATGTCGATTGCGTCAGTATTTATGGCAATTTGCAAATCACTAAAGACAAAGTTGGGTTAGAACAGGCAAAGGCATTGCAGAGCTTTGTAAATGATGTCGTTGCGGCTTTGGAAAAAGAAGAATTGCCTGAGAAAATTGAACGTCCAGCTGAACAAGAAATTAATAATCCGTTTTTGTAATTTATGCATGCTATGCGTGATATTTAGTATGGTCATGCTGCCATACAGTCTTTAATACCACGTTAAACTTTATTAAATGTGTATAGACATTTTTTACTTTTGAAAGCCCAAAAGTAAACAAAAGGCTTTGTTGATCAGAGGGCACATCCATGTACCCCTGTTCAACAGGTGACATCCATGTCACCTATCCGCGATAGTAGATTGTGTCTAAGAAGAGTTAATCCTTATCCCCAGCAACTACCTTATAAATAATCGCACCAATCACAGCCCCTAAAATCGGTGCCACCCAGAACAACCACAACTGGCTTAAAGCAGCCGTTTCAGCAAAGAACGCAACACCTGTACTACGTGCAGGGTTTACCGAAGTGTTCGTCACCGGAATACTGATTAAGTGAATGAGTGTTAAGCCCAAACCAATTGCAATAGGAGCGAAGCCAGCAGGTGCGCGGCGATCAGTTGCACCTAAAATAATGATTAAGAAGAAAGCTGTAAGAACCACTTCAATAATGAAAGCAGAACCTAAGCCAAACTTGTTTGGTGATAAGTCACCAAAACCGTTGGTAGCAAAACCACCAACACCGCTAAAGCCCGCTTGGCCTTGAGCAATAATATAGAGAACAAATGCAGCAGCAGTCGCACCGACCACTTGAGCAACGATATAGGGAATTAAATCTTTAACATCGAAGCGGCCACCGACCCAAAGGCCAACACTTACCGCGGGATTAAAATGTCCACCTGAGATATGCCCTAGAGCATAAGCACCTGTGAGTACGGTTAAACCAAAGGCAAGGGCTACACCTGCAAAGCCAATACCAAGTTCAGGGAAAGCTGCGGCTAAAACTGCGCTACCACAACCACCAAAGACTAGCCAAAACGTACCTAGGAATTCAGCAAAATATTTATTCATTGTGATTACTCATCTATTGATGTATTTTTTAATTAGTGTGAAATATGTCACAAAAAATTAAGCATGTGACTATATGAAATTTTTGTTTTCAGTGTTGTTTTAATCAAGAAAAGATTTGTAAGTTTTGGTTGGTTATTCTTTGTCTAAAAATTGATCCCTCCATTGCTGGGGTGTTTGATTGGTCCAATGTTTAAATGCTCTTTGAAACGCACTTTGTTCTGAATAACAAAGTAAAAGTGCGATCTCTTGTAAGCTTAAATGCGGATCTTTTAAATACTCGGTTGCGAGCATAAAGCGCACTTGCTGAACGCGCTCCTGAAAGGTAGTGTCTTGTTGCTGTAAATGTCTTTGCAGTTGCCGCACGGACAGGCCTAATTGAGCAGCAATATGTTCAATTTGGTATTGATTCTTTTGCAGCCCAGTCAAAATTGAATGCTGTAAACGCTGATCAAGTTGGGTTGAATTTGGTAATTGCTCTAACAGCGCTTGTGCTTGCTGAACCAATAGTTGCTGCAACGTGTGGTCAGCGCTGCTAAGTGGCTTATGAATTTCTGTAATTGGAATGAGTAACTCTGTACGTGGCTGGCTAAAACGAACGGGACATTGGAAGTATTGTTCATAAACCCTGATATTTTTAGGGGCAGCATTTAAGAAACGTACTTCATGTAAATGCACGTCTTCATGAGACATAAAAAGACGTAAGAACTGAATCACCAACGCAATCGCGATTTCATCGGTAAGCTGGGTAGGGTGTAGCTCAGTCGCTTCCCAGCGAATAGAACCATATCTCCCTTGTAGCTCAACCACTAATGGGCTCCCGTCATAAATCAGACGGTGAAAATCATGATAGCGAATTAAGGCTTCACCTAAGTTGTCGCAAGAGAGCGCGAGGTAAGCAATAATCCCTAAGTGTTTGGGTTGCACATATTTGGCAATTTCGAGTCCTAAACCCGGCTTTGGGTCTAGTTTATAAATCACTTCTAATAGATCACGCCAAACCACATAGTCAAAGCGTTCCAGATTTTGAATTTGTTCTAATTGTTCAGGAATAGCTAATTGATTGGCTTCACAGTAAGCCTTTAAAAGATGCCCCAGTCCTCCATACACTGAGCCTGTATAATTTTTTAATTGTGGCATCCCTAACCACCTCTTCTTGTCGTGATTTGTCAATGAAACCATAAATTCTGGTCAATACCTAGCATAACGAATTTTATATGCTGAATAAAAAGAAAAAGGAGTTAGGTGATGTTAAAAGGGTTTATTGCCGGAATTGCAGTTGCGAATGCATTTGAATGGGTAGCACACAAATATATTTTGCATGGTGTACACCGTGCTGGAAAACCACGTTATAGCCCAGTACCAAAAAGTATGGAATCTCATTGGGCACACCATCGTGAAGTCCGTAAACAACAATTTCATGATGATTGCTATGTTGAGGGCGTAAGAAACTGGCGAACTAAAAATGAGTTAATTTCGCTTGCTGTGGTGGCAACCGTTTCAAGCGCAATTTTCTATCCATTTTCAAAAGGCATGGCACTCGCAGCTTGGTACAGTGCTGGAAATTATTATTATATTCATCGCCGTGCACATTTAGAGCCTGAATGGGCAAAGCGTAAAATTCCATGGCATTACGACCACCACATGAACTCTAATCAAGACGCCAATTGGTGTGTGACCAAGCCTTGGTTTGATTATGTAATGGGAACACGGGTGGTGTCGTCGGCAGATTTAAAAGAACAAAATCCTTTGGGTATACGGTTACCTACTGCGCTTGCTAGACCATTGTCTCAAGCTATAGAAAAAATTTTTCCTGCAAAATGGGTCGAGAAAAAAGAAAAGCCTCAATTGGTTAGTGACATAAATGCGGTAGATGGCGCTGCATAAAAAAATAAAGGGGCATGTCGCCCCTTTAAATATCAATAAGTTTACAAGCGCATTTCGATGCCTTGTTCAGCTAAATATTGTTTAGCTTCTGGAATGGTGAACTGACCAAAGTGGAAAATACTTGCTGCCAATACTGCATCGGCACCACCTTGTAAAATACCGTCTGCAAGATGTTGTAAGTTGCCCACACCACCTGAAGCGATCGTTGGAATGGTAACGCGGTCATTAATGGCACGCATTAACGCAATATCATAACCCGCTTTAGTACCGTCGGCATCCATACTGGTAATCAGTAACTCACCCGCACCGTAGTCAGCCATTTTTACAGCCCATTCAATGGCATCAATACCCGTTGGTTTACGGCCACCGTGAGTAAAGATTTCCCATTTGTTAGCGCCAGTTTTTTTGGCATCAATCGCAACTACAATACATTGCGCGCCAAAGTGCTGTGAAGCTTCTTGAACAAACTCCGGATTAAATACAGCAGCTGAGTTAATACTCACTTTATCTGCACCTGCATTTAATAACGCACGAATATCTTCAACCTTACGTACACCACCACCGACAGTTAATGGCACAAATACAGTCTCAGCCATACGCTCAACAGTACGGTAAGTGGTATCGCGTCCATGATGTGTAGCGGTAATGTCTAAGAAAGTAATTTCGTCTGCACCTTGTTCGTTATAGCGACGTGCCACTTCAACAGGGTCGCCAGCATCACGAATATCGAGGAATTGAACGCCTTTAACTACGCGTCCGTTATCAACGTCTAGGCAAGGAATAATACGTTTAGCAAGCATAGCTTTTTCCAAAAATAATCGCCGTTGGTGAAAGTTCCTACACAGGCGCTACACCTTCATGGAGGGAAGAGGTATTCTATCAAACTTCACAGATGTTTTTTGCAGGTTTTCCATGTCGGTTTATACCCCGTTGAGTTTAGATGAAGTTCGCACCTTTGCTGCACCTTATGGATTAGAGGTGTTGGAGCTGAACCCAATTCAGGGAGGTATTCAAAACACCAATTATTTTCTGGTTGATGTAAACCGCAAACAATATGTACTCACAGTGTTTGAAGAGTTAGATGCACAAGGAGCAGGCGAACTCATTCCGGTACTTGAACAATTAGGGACTCATGATGTACCTGTTGCAGTGCCGTTAAAACATAGCGGACAAGCGGTTCATGTGATTGCAGACAAGCCTGCACAGATTGCACCACGTTTAATGGGTCACCATCCCATGCAAACCACAGTAGCGCAAGTTGCAGCGATTGCAGATGCACAGGCGAAACTGCATGTGGCTTTACAAGATTTTCCACTTGAACGTGAATATCGCCGTGATCACCAATACTGGACAGGTGTTGCAGAGCAGCTGAAACCAAGCATGACTCAAGATGATCAAACTTTACTTGAGCAGGTCTATCAAGCTTTTAATGCGAAAACAGCGCAGTATTCAAACCGACCAACAGGTTTTATTCACTCTGATTTGTTCCGTGACAATACTTTGTTTGAAGGTGAGCAATTACAAGGTATCCTAGATTTTTATGAGTTAAATCAAGATGAATTGCTATTTGATATTGCGATTACCATTAATGATTTTTGTACCGAATATCCAGCAGCGCATTTAAACTCAGACAAAGTCGCAGCTTACTTAGCGGCATACCAAAAAGTTCGTACGCTTACATCAGATGAGCTTGCATGTTTAGATGTATTCTTGGCAATGGCAGCATGCCGTTTTTGGTCAATGCGTTTGCAAGTTGCTCAAAAAAATAAAGAAGAAGGACGTACCGGCGATGACATTTTGCAAAAAGACCCGCAAGAAATGCGAGCAATGATGCAAGACCGTTTAAGTCATGTAAAAGCATAAAAGGGAATAAACATGCGAGATCAGGGGCGTTTAGTCGAATGGTTCGACGAAAAAGGTTATGGCTTTATTCAGCCGGATGATGCTGAAAAAGAGCGAGTCTTTTTGCATATCAAAGATTTTGCACGCCCCGGACCTCGGCCAATTATTGGATGTGCACTGGAATATCGGGTGATTCTCGATGAACGAGGCCGTTTTCGTGCTCAGCAGGTCACCTATTTAAAAGCATCTCAAACCCGAAAAGCGTCAAAGCCTGCAAAAGCAGAATCTTCCTTTCAAGCTAACCCTTGGTCTGCAATGCAAATGGGGATCGTGTTTTATTTCGTTTTAATGGGAATTATGAGTTTTATCCATATTTTACCAGCTTATACGTTGTTATTTGTTTTAATGATGAATGCCTTAAGTTATTGGCTTTATTCTCAAGATAAAGAAGCCGCACAATTGGGTAATCGCCGTGTACCTGAACAAACATTGCACATTGTTAGCTTTTTAGGAGGTTGGCCAGCTGCATGGTGGGCACAACAAAAACTGAGACATAAAACACAAAAACAACCCTTTCGTAAGATTTATTTTTGTACCATATTCTTTCATTTACTTTTGATTTTGTGGCTAATTTCTCCCTTAAACGTATTGCGGGGCTCATAAAAGTAAATCGTTTTAATAAACTTGAGAGGTATAAAAATGAATAGTTCTATCGACCAAGATCCAAATCGTACTTTAACACTTATTTTATATGTACTTTATATTGTTGCCATTTTTACAGGCGGCTTACTTGCGGTTATTGCTTTAATTATTAACTACGTAAAACGGTCTGATGTACAAGGCTCGATTTTTGCGAGCCACTTTACATGGCAAATCAGAACATTCTGGTGGTATCTGGCTTGGAATATTATTGCCTTTCTGCCGTTTATTTTCTTGTTCTTTACAGGTGAAAATACTGACCTGTTTGCAGGGGTTGCCATTTCATCGACCGTATTCTGTGTGGGTGTAATTGGTGCTGCGTGGATCTGGATTGTATATCGTGCAATTCGTGGATTGATTGCGTTAAATGATAACCGCCCGATGTATCAATAAATTATGATTATTGAACATGTACATTTGAGTATAAAGTCTGGGCAAAGTGAAGCATTTCTTGAAGCATTCGAGCAGGCTAAACATATTGTTTATCCAATGGAAGGCTTTAATGCGGTCCAACTGATTAAGCATGCAACCGATCCCCATCATTATATTTTAATGATTTTCTGGGATGAAATTGAAAACCATACAGAAGGGTTTAGAAAGTCTGAGGCTTATCAGGAGTGGAAGACTTTGCTCCATCCATTTTATGACCCAATGCCGACGGTTGAGTACTACCAACCGTGTACGTTATTGAAGAAAAAATAATAGATAGATAGTAAAAAAGAGAGCGTTAAGCTCTCTTTTTTTATTCTCGAATTCTTTTAGCTTTTTTAATTGGTAACTTAATTTTTAACTCACTGACTAAAACGCCTAAGACTACTAAAGCACCGCCAAAAAGGGCAATCATTGGCAAACGCTCACCTGCAATTCGGCCAATAATGCCCGCCCAAACAGGTTCGCCTGCATAAATAATTGCAGCACGTGAAGGATCAACCACACGTTGAGCCCAGTTCATAACAAATTGAATGAGTGCACTCGCTAAACCTAATGCAATAGCAATCAGTACTAGGGGCCATGAAAATGCTGGAATCATATGTTCACCCACCACAGGCATGATGGCGAAAGAAAGTAGAGAAGCGACGCCAAGTTGAATGATTGTGACGCGGCGTAAATTTACCTTTCCAGCAAAGTAGCTAATAAAAATAATTTCTAAAGCAATCGCAAAGGCACCCAAGATTGTTAACAGCTGCCCAAAACTTAATGAAATTTGCTCAAAACCATTTCCCGTTAAGAAAACAAGGCCAGCAAACGCAAGAGCAGCTCCCACCCAAGTCATAATATGTGGAGTTTTTCTAAAGATGAGCCACATTAAAATAGGAACAAGCGGAACATATAGCGCCGTTAAAAAAGCGGATTCACTACTCGGAATGGTTTGTAGGCCAATGGTCTGGGTGCCGTAGCCTGCCGCAATCACAAGACCAATCGCGCTACCAGCGCCTAAATCTTTTAAAGTAACACCTTTCATACTTTTTAATGAGATAAGAAGCAAAGTAAGAGCTGCTACAGCAAAACGACAGCCTACAAAAAACATAGGTGATGCAAAATTCAGCGCATACTGCACAGTAAGGAATGTTCCACCCCAAATGATCGTAATCAAAATGAGGGCTAACTGTGGGGCTTTGCTTGAACTCAGAGAAATTGGTGACATACTCAAGTTAAATTAAATTGTGCAATATACTGCACATATTGCGCTATTCTTGTATTTTGTGCAATATATTGCTCAAATTTTCTTACTAATCCATTCTATGAGCCAGTCGAGTACCGTTTTACAGCACGTGGGCACAAATATTCGTTCATTAAGAGATGAACGAGATTTGAGTCAACAAGATTTGGCAGATCTGGCAGGGGTGAGTAGACGAACCATTGCTGCTTTGGAAACAGGGCAGGTCAATATTAGTTTGGCCAAACTCGACTCGATTGCAGCAGTGTTGGGTGTCGATTTTAAAACGATTGTGAGTGCACCTGAGCATAAAGAACATGCCGTAGTAAATGCACTCGCTTGGCAGGGTAAAGATGAAGAAAGTAAAGCAACCTTGCTCGCTTCAGTTCCATCTCGTTCCCAAGTTGAGCTTTGGATATGGTCTTTGGCAGTGGGAGAGTCTTACGTGGCGGAAGCAGATGCTGACGGATGGCAGGAAATTATTTACGTATTAGAAGGTGAGTTGATCATACAATTTACAGACAGCAAAAAAATAATACCTGCTGGTTCATCTTTTATTTTTGAAAGTTCTGTTACTTATACCTATATCAATAGTGGTAAACAAGTTCTTAAATTTACTCGTAATGTAGTGTATTGATTTAGAATATATTTTCATGACAGCAATAAAAAAAGAGCCTAAAGCGGCTCTTTTTTACATCTTAAGAATTAAAGACGGTTTTCATCCAACAAAAGCTGAGCTTCACGAAGGTTTAAAGTACCTTCATAAATTGCGCGGCCTGTGATCGCGCCTAAAATGCCCGGTTGGCCTTTTAAGTTACGAACGTCATCAAGGTTGGTAACACCACCAGAAGCAATTACTGGTAAGCCTGAGTATTGAGCCAAGTTTACAGTTTGCTCAACGTTTACGCCTTGCATCATGCCATCACGAGCAATGTCTGTATAAACAATGCTAGACACGCCTGCATCTGCAAAGCGTTTCGCTAAATCAGTTGCTTTCACATCAGTAACGTTTGCCCAGCCGTCAGTTGCAACCATACCATTCATGGCATCAATACCAACAATGATGTGGCCTGCGAAACGTTTACAAGCTTCTTCTACAAATTCAGGTTCTTGAACAGCTTTAGTGCCGATAATGACAAAAGTCACGCCAGCTTCTAAATAGTGTTCAATCGTTTCTAATGAGCGAATACCACCACCAATTTGAATTGGTAATTCTGGCTGAGCTTTAGCAATTGCTTCAACTACAGGTTTATGAATAGGAGTACCTGCGAAAGCGCCATTCAAATCAACCAAATGCAAACGGCGCGCACCTTCATTTACCCAATGCTGGGCAGTTGCAACCGGATCGTCAGAGAAAACGGTATCGTCTTCCATACGCCCTTGTTTTAAACGCACACATTTACCATCTTTCAGGTCAATTGCTGGAATGATTAGCATGCTTCCGCTCCTTGCTTCATCATGTTTATGAAATTGTGCACATCTTAGCAAAGTATTGATCAATCGCTAAGCCTTAGAAAAGACTTTTATTACTTTACGCTTGAAGTGCGGTTTGAATAGTTTGTGAAATGTGAGCAGGTAATAGTTTTTGGTTTCTGAGCTCTTCAAATACGAGTAATGCAGCATAAGCATCGGCGGCGGCATAATTTATTTGCTGAGATGTAAGTGGCTTTCTTGCCCAGTTTGAAGTTCCGACTTTTTTCGACTTTGCGAGATATTGTCCAAATAACAGCGCCACCGCTTTTTGTAAGCCCATTTGCTGTTTAAAACCAAAGTGACTAAAACCTTTGGCAAGGTCCACACAACTTTCTAGCTCTATACCTTTTTTATGAAAAATATGCTTATCATTTTTAAGGCCAAAACCGACTTTAATTTGCTTCTGGTTAGATAAAATGGGCTGCAAGAATTTTAAAGTCGATGAATTGACATGAAATAAATAGGCTTTTTGTGCTGTAGCAAGTTGAATTAAGTGTGGACCAGTTGAGATTTCACCCACTTTAAATGTAGGTTTAGACTCAGAATCAAATCCCAAAATTGCAGCGTTTTTTAATTCTTCTTCAATACTTTTGCATTGCTCAATATTTTCAATCACCACAATATTATGGTGGTTAAGATTTTCAAAAGGAGGAAGCTGCTGAATGGAGGCTTTATCAAGGAGGGCAACGGCTTCGGACATATTTAACAGCGTACAAATGAATTGGGCTATTCACTTTATATATGAATAAAGCCTAGAGGACTAGGCTTTATGAATGTCTTTAAAAAATTACTGAGACTGAGAAGGTGTACCAATGACCACACTTTCGCTTTTCTCAACATAGCCTTCATAGGTCGGAGACATGATTGTGGCAACGACAGCAAAAAACAAAGCAAGTGGAATTAGGATAATATAAATCCAGCCTAAAACGCGTTCCCAACCAGGAGTAGGGCGCTGTGGGCCGTAATCATTATTGCCTTCTGTACCTTTTGCCGCAAAGAGATAAATCATAAAAATCAGGTTTACGGCAGGGATCAGCATCAGTAACGATAGCCATCCTGTATTATTGCGGTCATGCAAACGGCGGATGGTAAATACAAAACTTACATAGAGGCAAACAATATAGAGAATAGCGATAACAATCATGCCTGCCGTAGAAAGGCCTGTTAGTTCCTGACTAGATGTAAACCCAAAAGTAAAAGCGATGATGACAACGGCGATACCGATGACGAGTGAAAATAAGAATGTCCAAGCAGCATAAGAGAGTCGCCCAAAACGACCACTAGCTTTAAAGGGGGAATCTTGTTGAAGTGGTTGATTTTCGAAAGGTGAATTCATTTTGTTTTCCTGATCATTTGGTTTTATTTAAAAGTATAAATATTCAACATTTTGTTGAATAAAACATCATTCTATAAATGATTAGTTATCATTGTAAATAAAAAAAGATCAGGCCATCTAGACCTGATCTTTTTCAGTTTTAAATCAGTTTAAATATTCCATTCCACAAAGTTTTTAAGTAACTGCAAACCAGCAGTATGACTTTTCTCTGGGTGGAATTGAGTCGCGAATAAATTATCTTTATGAATCGCTGTGCAGAAGTTCACACCATACTCGCAAGTCGCAGCCACAACGCTTTCATCTTTTGGTTCGACATAGTAACTATGTACAAAGTAGAAGCGAGCATCTTGTTCGATGTTGTTCCACATTGGATGGCTTGGGTCCATTTGGTGAACTTGGTTCCAGCCCATGTGTGGTACTTTTAAACCTTCCATTTGAGGGAAATGTTTTACTACGCCGTCAAAAATACCTAATGCGTCTACACCGCCATTTTCTTCAGAACTTTGTAGTAATGCTTGCATGCCTACGCAAATCGCAAGAACAGGTTTATTAAAAGCAGCTTTACGTACAACTTCATCAATACCTGCTTCACGCATACCTTGCATGCAGTCACGCATTGCACCAACGCCTGGAAAAACAATTTTGTCGGCTTGTGCAATTAACTTTGGATCATTGGTCACATCGACTGTAGCGCCCACATGCTCAAGTGCTTTAGCCGCTGAGTGTAGATTGCCCATGCCATAATCAAGTAACGCGATACGTGTCATTAGAGGCTACCTTTTGTCGATGCAATCGTGTTTTCTGCACGTGGATCAACTTCACATGCCATACGTAAAGCACGAGCAAGTGCTTTGAACACACTTTCGATTTGATGGTGGCTATTTTTACCTTTTAAGTTATCGATGTGTAAGGTCATAAGCGCATGGTTTACGAAACCTTGGAAAAACTCAGAAAATAAATCGACATCAAATGTACCGATGCGCGCACGAGTAAATGGAATATCCATGAATAAACCCGGACGACCAGATAAATCTACAACAACGCGAGATAAAGCTTCATCTAATGGTGCATAAAAATGACCATAGCGTTTTAAACCTTTTTTATCACCTAAAGCTTGTGCAAAAGCTTGTCCAAGCGTGATACCACAGTCTTCTACGGTGTGGTGATCATCAATCTCGAGGTCTCCGTCACAATGAATATCGATATCAAATAAGCCATGTCGCTTGATTTGATCAATCATATGGTCTAAAAATGGAACTCCAGTGTTTAGTGTGCCTTGACCAGTACCGTCGAGATTTAAACGAACTCGAATTTTGGTTTCATTGGTATTTCTAACCACTTCACTGATACGTTGCGTCATGGACACGTTCCTCAAAAAACGTCAAAAATGATTGGATGTTAACGACAATTTCGCTGTGACGAATTCGTGACAGCATCATAGTTTGCTCAGGAGGGTTAATCAATGCCTATTACCGTACATGCTTATAGTTCTCTAGATAATTCAGAGATCCGCGATCAGCTTGAGCGACTGTATGATACAAGTCCGGAGTTTGGTGACGGGCACGATGCGATTGAACAACTTGAACAAGATTTACAACAGTATACCACGCTATACACTGCCGAATTTAACACCAAAATTATAGGCGCAATCTGGTCTTCAGGACAAGGCGAAAGCAAGGTTCTTGAATATATCGTTGTGCACCCTGCGAACCGTGGTCGTGGTGTAGCTGAGCGCTTAGTTGAAGAAGCTTGCCGTATAGAAGAGTCAAAAGGTGTTAAAACTTTTGAACCAGGTTGTGGCGCGATTCATCGCTGTTTGGCTCACATTGGTAAACTACATCACTAAAAGCTTCTATTATTTTGTGGTTGTGATTTAAAAATAATCACTTGTTACAAAAAACACGGAAGTTGCTTGACGTCTTCTTATAAACATTGTTTAATACGCCCACTTCGGCGTGATAGCTCAGTAGGTAGAGCAACGGATTGAAAATCCGTGTGTCCCCAGTTCGATCCTGGGTCTCGCCACCATTATTTGTGTTTTCAATCCCTGATCCCATCAGGGATTTTTTTTAAGTATAAAAAATACTCATTTAAATCAGAAACTCAGGATAATTGTTGACTATTGTTCTGAGATACGGCTTAATACAGGCCATCGGCGTGATAGCTCAGTAGGTAGAGCAACGGATTGAAAATCCGTGTGTCCCCAGTTCGATCCTGGGTCTCGCCACCATATTCGAAAAAGCCCCATACATTATGTATGGGGCTTTTTTCATGCCTGTTTATTTAATAAAAATATTAAGACCTTACCTGTGTATAAATCTCATTTTATCCACAAGCAAAGAGGGTTATCCCCAATATTGCCTTAACTTTCTAAAAATGGCTCAACTGAAAACTTGTCTCTAATCGTGAGGGCTATCATTAATCAGCCGTTTTCCTAAACACACGGCTTCTACTTCATCGTAACCGAGTTGTTCGTAAAAGTTCAACACATTCAAATTGTCTTTACGGACGAGTAATTGTAGTTTTGGGCAGCCACGAGCGATGAGGCGCTTCTCAAGCTGCTGAACAAGCGCTGTAGCGATTCCTAAGCGTTGTTGGTGGGGGTGAACAGCCAAATAGTTAATCCAGCCTCTATGGCCATCGTAGCCGCCCATAAGCGTACCAATCAGTTGCTCATCTTTAATAGCAACTAAAAACAAATCATCCTGTTGCGAGACTTTCCTGAAAATATCGGTTTCAGGATTATTCCAAGGACGAGTCAGACCACAGCTTTCCCATAAAATAACGACATCATCTAGATCTGCATTTGTAAATTGACGAATAATAAACATATGGATTTCTACTTTTTGTTTTGATGTGCTGAAAAGATAAAATAAAAATTCGGGCTTGAGCAGTTTTTTATTAATAATTTAAACAAATAAAAAAGCACCCCCGAAGGAGTGCTTGAATTAAACCAGTGATTTAAGCTGATTTTGCAACTGGTGCTGCTTGAAGCATTTGACCTGTTTCTTCGAAGTTTGCATGCCAAGACAATGCTTCACGAAGTAAGTGAGGGGTATGTCCACCTTTAGCACATGCACGGTCAAAGTAGTCATTTAATGCATCACGATAAAGTGGGTGTACACAATTATCGATAATAGCGCGAGCGCGTTCACGAGGCGCTAAACCGCGTAAGTCAGCTAAACCTTGCTCTGTCACTAAAATATCAACATCGTGTTCACTGTGGTCAACGTGGCTCACCATTGGCACGATAGAAGAGATATCGCCGCCTTTAGCAATTGATTTGGTCACAAAGATCGCTAAGTGAGCGTTACGAGCGAAGTCACCTGAACCACCGATACCGTTCATCATTTTGGTACCACACACGTGAGTTGAGTTCACGTTACCGTAAATATCAAACTCAAGCGCAGTGTTAATGCCGATAATTCCTAAACGACGAACCAATTCAGGATGGTTAGAAATTTCTTGTGGACGAAGCACTAATTTGTCTTTGTAAGCTTCGATATTACCAAAAACTTTTTCGCCACATTTTGCAGAAAGGGTAATTGAGCTACCAGAAGCAAATTTCATTTTGCCTGCATCAATGAGTTCAAAAGTACAGTCTTGTAGTACTTCTGAGTACATGATGAGGTCTTCAAAATCAGAATCTTTTAAACCTGTTAATACAGCGTTGGCAATAGAACCAATTCCTGCTTGTAATGGACCAAGGTTTTTCGGTAAACGACCTTCTGCAACTTCTTTATTAAAGAAAGCAATTAAGTGGTTTGCAATGCCTTGAGTCTCATCATCTGGAGGAGTTACTGTTGATGGTGAGTCATGTGTATCGTTAAATACAATACCTACAATTTTTGCAGGATCAATTTGGATTGCTGTTGTACCAATACGCTCATCCACTTTTGTCAATGGAATTGGAGTACGTGTTGGGCGATAAGTCGGAATATAGATGTCGTGCAAACCTTCAAAGCTTTCGCTTAAAGAGGTGTTGATTTCAACAATAACTTTTTCAGCAAAAATAGCAAAGCTTGCAGAGTTACCTACAGAAGTTGTTGGAATAATACCGCCATCTTCAGTAATCGCAATTGCTTCAATCACCGCAACGTCTGGACGTTTAAGTTGCTGGTTACGCATTTGCTCAACAGTTTCTGATAAATGTTGATCAATAAACATAACTTCGCCGTTGTTAATCGCACGACGTAAAGTGTTGTCTACCTGAAATGGCATACGACGAGATAAAACACCTGCTTCCGTGAGTTGTTTGTCTAAGTCATTACCTAAGCTAGCACCCGTAATTAACGTGATTTTTAACGGATTTTTCTTTGCATGCTCTACAAGTGCTTGTGGAACAGCTTTAGCTTCACCGGCACGAGTAAAACCACTCATACCAACGGTCATTCCATTTTCGATGAATTGCGCAGCTTGTTCAGCACTGATGACCTTGTCATGAAGAGAAGCTAGGCGAATACGACTTAAAGACATTGGACATCCTCAATATTGTCAAAACATACGGGATTTTAGCTATGAAAAATTGAAAAGTGCATAGGTGTTAGGCTAAGGTCTAATTTTGTAAATAAATGGCGGTATAAATTATATTTATGGTTTTTATTTAATTGATTTTTATTGCTTTTATTTATCATTAAAACAAGGCTTTTAATTGCTGACTGATCAAATTAAAAGCGCTCACTTAATGTTTGTTTTATTTTTTCCAAAGGATTGGTCGTGGTATTTTCTTCGGTACTTGGTTTTGGGATTGGCAAAGAAATAATAACTTCTAAACCACCTTGTTCACGATTATGAATTTGAATCTCACCATGATGAATATCGACAATACGTTTAACAATAGCCAGCCCAAGACCACTACCTTGAATGGTTCTTGCTGAGTCTCCGCGAACAAAAGGTTGCATTAACTCTTCAATTTGATCTGCAGGAATGCCTTCACCATGATCAGCAACGGTAATTAAAATACATTCATTTTCAACTTTTGCACTGAGCTCTATTGGTTCAGCACCATAGCGTTTTGCATTATTAATCAAGTTGGCAATCAATCTTTTTAAAGAAAGGCTACGTGCTGGAATAATAGGTACATCCTGCATCTCGAATTGAATATCGAGAGGTTTAAATTGCACAACAAGTTCTTGCAAAAGCATGTTGATATTGGTGTCTTTCAACTCCTCATCTGAGCCATCGCGCATGTACGAAATGAACTGATTAAGAATTGCATCCATGTCATCTACGTCATAAACCAAACCTTCACGCAAAAACTCATCAGGCAGCATCTCTGCTGTTAAACGTATGCGTGTAAGAGGAGTGCGCAAATCATGTGAAATACCCGCCAACATAATACGTCGTTCGCGCTCAGTCTGATCGAGTGTGTAGACCATGCGATTAAAGGCTTGGTTTACTTGACGAATTTCTAGTGGTCCATGATTGGTATCAAGGTACGGCGCTGTTCCAGATTTACTGTATTCATTGGCAGCATTCTGCAAACGACGCAGAGGGCGGTTCATCTGTCTGACCAAAATCAAAATAATGATAGCCGACAGTAATGGAACACCCACGACCCAACCCACTAAAAGTTCAGGACTATAGTTGGCATAGGTTTTTAAAGGCTCGCGAACCCAGTTGCCATGCATTTCAGGAGTTTGAATCCAAATGCGTGGGCTCGGTTTAAACTGAAAGTAAACGGTAACGTCTTTAGTCCCAATCTCATTTGCCAGCTTTTTTTCGACATGATTGGTAAAAAACTCGGCAATGACCTTTTCTCGGACACTTGGATATTCTTTGGGGTTGGTAACGTATTCAATACCGACTCGATTACGCAACCACGCATCAATATCTACTTCATTTTCACGATGAAAAATTCGTATATCAGGATTATTGACGAGCTCAAGCTCGACCGCAAGATAACGGGCGTGCTGTTGAATTTCAGGTAAATAAAGAGTGCGCCAAAAGAACCATAAAGACATAAATAAGCTAAAGAACACTACCAGCAGTACCAAAATAGTGGTACGCATGGCAGCAGAACGTGGCTTTATTTTGTCGAGAAAACGTTCCCATCGAGTCCGTTTACGTTCTGAGTAGGTCACGTAATCGGTAAAGTTCTGTGGGGCGATTGGTTCTAAACTCACTCTATCTTATCTCAAGCTTATTCAGCACCATCTGGAACGAATACATAGCCGACACCCCATACCGTTTGGATGTAACGTGCACGTGCAGGGTTATCTTCAATTAAACGACGTAAACGAGAAACTTGAACGTCAATTGAACGTTCCATTGCACCCCATTCACGGCCACGCGCTAAGTTCATCAATTTATCGCGTGTTAATGGTTCACGTGGATGTTGTACCAATGCTTTTAATACAGCAAATTCACCAGTTGTTAAGGTAACGATTTGTCCTTCGCGTGTCAGTGTACGGGTAGACAAGTCTAAAGACCATGGACCAAAGCTTACTACTTCAACTTGTTGGCTTGGTGCACCCGGAACTTCACGAACTTGGCGACGTAATACTGCGCGAATACGTGCTAAAAGCTCATTTGGGTTAAATGGTTTTGGCAAGTAGTCATCTGCACCAGCTTCAAGACCGGCAATACGGTCTGAATCGCTACCACGTGCTGTTAACATGATGATTGGCGTATCAATATTTGATTGGCGTAAACGACGGCAAATACTTAAACCATCTTCAACCGGTAACATAAAGTCGAGTACGATAAGTGAAAATAACTCACGTTGTAATAAACGGTCCATTTGCGAAGCATCGTGGGCAGTTTTTACAACAAAGCCTTTATCTTCCAAAAAACGTTGCAAGAGGGTACGTAAACGCACATCGTCATCGACCACTAAAATACGTTCGACACGATCCGTTTCGTTGTGTACGGTTTCAGGATGTTCAGCAGGTACAACTAAACTCATGATGTACTCCCTTTTAAAGTCATAATTTATATATTATTGGGTCGGATAGGCTTATTGCCAACAAGCCCTCAGTATAATGCCGATGTTCTTGTTTAGACTATGTATCAATTTGCTCAAAATTACAATTTTCAAGGTGGTTTGAAACCAAAAAACAACATCTTAAGCCCATAATTTAGCAAAGACCGCCCTAAAACAACAAATAGTTAAATTTTCAATAATTTTCGAATAACTCAATGGTAATAACTAATTGTTTCAAATCAGTTATTTGAAATAAATATAATAGACTTTTGATTGCTGAATAAGATAAAAAAACTGAGTAGATAAAAAATTAGAAGAATAAAGTAGTGCTCAACCTCAATATTTTTATCTTTTGGGCTATGTATCAATATGATCATTTTCTCATAAATTATATTAATTTTTTTCATGCTCATGACATAAGTCATACGTTTATATTTTATAAAGATTAAAAGGTAGGGTTCAGTTTTAACTTTTTCATACTTAAACCACTGTTTTTACGTGCTCTAGTAGTCGTAAAAAGTATAAATATTCAGAGTCAATACAAAAAAACGTTTTGAATACGCAAACAAGTGTGGATTTTATGGGCTTGGTCTTTATAATCAGTGCTTTTAAACTTTATCCTTGTGGGATCAAACACGATGACTGACTTAGTTCAGCAGTTGGCAAGTGAGCTTGCCGTACGTCCAAACCAAGTAGAAGCTGCCATCCGCTTAATTGACGAAGGTGCCAGTGTTCCATTCATTGCCCGTTACCGTAAAGAAGTAACACAAGGTTTAGATGATACGCAGTTACGCCAATTAGATACTCGTTTAGCGTATTTACGTGATTTATATGAGCGCCGTGAAAAGGTCATTCAGTCATTGCAAGAACAGAATAAATTGAATGATGACTTGTTGGCGCGGGTGAATGCAGCCGAAACAAAAAATGCTTTAGAAGAAATTTATGCACCGTATCGTCCTAAGCGTACAAGTAAGTCTTTTAAAGCAAAAGAAGCAGGTCTAGGACCGATTGCTGAAAAAATTATTGCAGAACAAGTTGACCCGACAGAAGCATTGGCTGGTTTTAGTCATGAAGACTATCCAGATGTTGAAAGTCAGTTAGATGCGATCCAGCATATTCTGATTGATGACTGGGCACAAAATATTGCGCTTACTACAGAATTAAAAGCAACTTTTGCAAAAACTGCGGTTTTAAAAAGTACAGTTGCTTCTGAAGAAAAGAAAGAAGTCGGTAAAAAATTCCGTGATTACTTTGAATTTTCTGAAGGTTTAAACAAATTACCTTCACATCGTCTATTGGCGATGTTACGTGGTCGTCAAGAAAATGTATTAGGTTTAAAAGTAGATGGTGAAGATGATGCGCCATTAGCGCGTATCGAAACTGAATACAACCTTGAGCAAATTCAACCTCAAGCACGTCAAGATTTCTTAAAACAAACTGCAAAATTATTCTGGTTGGGTAAAGTTCGTCCTCAAATCGAGCATTCATTGCTAACAGAGAAACGACTTACTGCCGAAGCAGAAGCAATGCAGGTATTTGCTGAAAATCTTCGTCATTTATTATTATCAGCGCCAGCAGGTGGTCGTACTACTTTAGGTGTTGACCCTGGTATTCGTACTGGTGTGAAACTTGCGGTAGTAAGCGATGCAGGTGATGTACTTGCTCATAGCACGATCTATCCATTTGCGCCTAAAGAAGATAAAGAAGGTTCTATTGCTGAACTTGCACGTCTATGCCGTGAATATAATGTAGAGCTTATTGCTATTGGTAATGGTACTGCTAGCCGTGAAACAGAAGCTGTAGTGGCTGAAATGATGGCTGCAAACACCGACCTCAAATTAACACGTGTGACTGTAAGTGAAGCGGGCGCATCTGTTTACTCTGCAAGTGAGCTTGCTGCGGCAGAACTTCCAGAGCTTGATGTTTCAATTCGTGGAGCAGTGTCGATTGCTCGCCGTTTACAAGATCCACTTGCTGAACTCGTTAAGATTGATCCGAAATCAATTGGTGTAGGTCAATATCAACACGATGTAAACCAAACTGGTTTAGCAAAAACTCTTGACGCTGTAGTAGAAGACTGTGTGAATGCTGTTGGTGTTGATGTAAATACTGCTTCGCCAGCAATCTTGGCTTACATTGCGGGTTTAAACAAAGCGATTGCTCAGCAAATTGTTGAATACCGCAAAGAGCATGGTCGTTTTGATAACCGTCAAGCTTTGAAAAGCGTACCACGTTTAGGCGAACGTACTTTTGAACAAGCGGCTGGTTTCTTACGTATCCAAAATGGTTCTGAACCTTTAGATGCTTCTGCTGTTCATCCTGAAAGTTATGGTCTTGTTGAGAAAATTGTTGCAGCAAAAGCGACAACTGTTAAAGACATCATTGGTAATACCGAAATCATTCGACAAGTAAAAGCTGATGAATTTGTTGATGACAAATTTGGTTTGCCAACAGTACAAGACGTATTAGCTGAACTTGAAAAACCAGGTCGTGACCCGCGCCCAGAGTTCCGTACTGCTAAATTCCGCGAAGATATTACTGAAGTGGGCCAATTAACTGAAGGTATGCAACTTGAGGGTGTGATCACTAATGTCACAAACTTTGGTGCTTTCGTTGATATTGGTGTACATCAAGATGGTTTAGTTCATATTTCTGAGTTAGCGAATGAGTTCGTTTCTGATCCGCATAAAGTTGTAAAACCAGGTCAGATCGTACAAGTGCGTGTTATGCAGGTTGATGTTGAACGTAACCGCGTGAACTTAAGTATGCGTGCTGAAGGTTCTGCACCTGTAAAAGCGCAGCGCCCACCACGCCGTGAACAAAATACAGAACAGCGTTTTGAGCGTAAGCCTCAAGGTAAACGTCCTCAACCGCGTAAAGATCAAGCTGAACGTCCTCAGCGTAGCAAGCAAGAGAAACCACAAGAACAAAAGATTGGTGGTTTAGGTGCATTGTTATTACAAGCAGGAATTAAAGGTTCTAAATAAGAATTTTTAGTTTAAAAAAGGCCTCCAATTGGAGGCCTTTTTATGGGTTAAATATTATGTTTTAAATAATTATATAAAAGCAAAATAAGAAAAAAACAGTTGTAAAGATGAGGTGAATCTTAAGATCAACAAATCGTTGTTAAATACACAATTAAATACACAACGTTATAGCATAACTAAACTTTAATGATATTCAGTTGTTAGACATCATCAACCCAGCCTTGAAGCATTTACTCACTTTCAGGCTGTAATAGTACAACTTTGCTTATTTCTTTATATTATAAATGGTTGTTTTATGTCGGTTTTAAACCTGAAAAATAGATTTCATTTGAAAGACCTCTTGTCCGGAGTTGTCGTATTCCTCGTGGCATTACCGCTGTGTTTAGGTATTGCTTTAGCCTCAGGTGCTCCCATCATCTCTGGTATTATTGCAGGTATTGTGGGCGGCATTATTGTGGGTTTACTGAGTGGTTCTCACATTAGCGTTGCAGGCCCAGCGGCAGGGCTGACTGCTGTCATCCTTGTACAGTTAGAACAATTAGGCGGCAATTATGCCGCCTTTTTATTATGTATTATTTTTGCCGGTGTCCTACAAATTCTATTTGGATTATTTAAGTTAGGTTTTTTTGCGAACTTTATTCCAAATAATGTCATTTTAGGGTTATTAGCTGCTATTGGTGTCATCCTGATTGCCACGCAATTGCCTTATCTGTTTGGACTTTCTAATTTTTCATGGAAACAAGTTTGGACTTCAACCCCAGATGCATTCCTTCAACGTTTTGATGGAGGCGCTGCGCTTATTGGTTTACTCAGTTTATTTCTAATTTTAGCGTGGGATAGCAGTCCGCTTAAAAAACTAGCTTTACCTTCGGCTTTGATTGCAGTTGTGCTCGCAGCAGTTTTAAATTTTGTTTTAGTGAGTATCGGCTCTGCATGGGCAGTGCAAATTGATAACCTCATTCAATTGCCGAATATATTAAAAGCTCCCGAAGAAGTATTAATTTTCCCTGATTTTAGCTATTTAGCTGAGCCTATGATTTACACAGGGGCAATTACTCTGGCTGTCGTTGCATCTTTAGAAACGTTATTGAATTTAGAGGCAGCAGATAAAATCGATCCTCAAAAACGTTCTTCTCCGCCGAACCGTGAACTTTGGGCACAAGGTACAGGGAATATCGTTTCGGGCTTAATTGGTGGAATGCCCGTCACCTCAGTGATTGTACGTAGTTCGGTGAATGCAAATACAGGCGCGCGTAGTAAATGCTCTACCATTATCCATGGGGTATTATTGCTGTTGGCGGTTTTGTTCTTTGTGCCATTAATGAACATGATTCCTTTGTCTGCATTGGCCGCGATCCTTATTGTGACAGGCTTTAAGCTTACTCATCCAAAACTATTTAAACAGCTTTATCAAAAAGGTTGGAAACAGTTTTTACCTTTTATCATTACTTTAGTTGCAATTTTACTGACCGATCTTTTAATGGGAATCTTAATTGGTCTGTTCACCAGTAGTGCTTTTATTCTTTATGGCAATTTTAATAAAGGTATTCGTGTTTATAGAGAGAAGCGTTTGCATGGCGTAGTGACTCGTATTGAGCTTCCTTCTCAAGTCACCTTTCTTAATCGTTCTGCGCTTATTTCGGCATTAGAACACGTACATAAACATCAACAACTCATTATTGATGCAACTCAATGTGATTCGATCGATCCCGATATCTATCAAGTTATTCAAGATTATCAAAGTGAAACGGCTATTAAACGCCAAGTAAATCTTAAACTGGTCGGGTTTAAGCAGCACTATCAAGATGTTGATGATGCGGTACTTGATATTGATATTAGTACACATGATTTACAACAAAAGCTGAGTCCTCAACAGGTCGTCAACTTACTTAAAGAAGGGAACGAACGTTTTGTAAAAAATGAACGTTTACAACGAGATATTTATCGACAAATTCGTGTGACCGCAGATGAAGGCCAACATCCGATTGCAGCAGTCCTTGGGTGTATGGACTCACGTGCACCCACCGAGATGATTTTTGATGTGGGTATTGGTGATCTGTTTAGCTTACGAATTGCAGGTAATATTGCTGGGCAAAAAGTATTGGGTTCACTTGAGTTTGCATGTCAGGCCAAAGGTTCTAAAGTCATCGTTGTTTTAGGACATACCGATTGCGGTGCAGTAACAAGTGCATGTCAATTGCGTTTAGAGCAAAAACAAGTGTCTGATGTGAAGGAGATGCCGCATATTCAATATGTGCTTGGACCATTAATGCATTCGGTTGATAGCGTATATGACATTATGCAGCCACGTGAATTAGGGAATGCTTTTATTAGCCAAGTCACAGCAATGAATGTTCATTACAACATCCAGTACATTATTAATAACAGCAGTGTGCTTAAAGATATGGTTGATCGAGGTGAGATCGTAGTTGTGGGGGCAATTTACGATGTAAAAACAGGGCACGTTCAGTTTCTTGATTGATCAGTCCTTTAGTTAAAAAAGCGCCTTAGTTAAGGCGCTTTTTTATTTGTTATGCGATTAACTCAAAATTACCAGTGTTCACCTGGGAAAATGCGTGCATAAGCTTTTTGTGCCCAGTTTAATTTCTCGGTTTTTTGTCCCTTCGCTGCATCTGAACTTGGGAATAAACGGAAACCAATCGACATAAACATATTATTGATGCCTGGCGCTACAGAATAAGTCATTGAAGCTAAGCGACCTAAGTTGGTTGCCATACGTTTTGGACGTTTTACAATTGCATAAGCAATTAAGTCAGCAGCCTGCTCAGGTGAAAGGGTTGGAACATATTTATAAATTTTAGTTGGTGCAATCATTGGGGTACGAACCAATGGCATATAAATTGAAGTAATTGCGATTTTGTGTGCATGAACTTCGGCAGATAGACAGCGGCTAAATGCATCAAGCGCTGCTTTAGAGGCGACATATGCAGAGAAGCGAGTAGCGTTTGCTAACACACCAATCGAGCTAATGTTAATGATTTGTCCATCTTTACGCTGAATCATATGCGGCAAGATATTGAGAACTAGGCGAACCGCGCCAAAATAATTTAATTGCATGGTGCGTTCAAAGTCATGAAAACGATCATAAGACTCATGTACAGCACGGCGAATAGAGCGACCTGCGTTATTAATTAAAATATCAATGTGATCAACAGTCGCTAAAATTTCTTTAGAGACTTGGTCAATCATTTCCATATCGTTAAGATCACATGGGAAAATTGATGCCTTACCGCCACGTTTTTCGATATCTGCTTTTACTTCTTCCAAAGTTTCTTGAGTACGGGCAACCAGTAAAACATGGGCACCAGCATCAGCAAGTTTGTTTGAAATCGTTAATCCGATTCCACTCGAGGCGCCTGTCACTAAAATGACTTTATCTTGTACCTTTTCCTGGAACAGAGCTTCTAATTTTTTATTCACAGCATTTTACCTAAGTAGGGGCAGGGACTATTTATTCCGGTATGTAATTTTTATTTTTTACAACCGTAGATTCATCCAGATGAACTCATAAATATTGTCTTTATCTTAATAGATGTTTAAAAATTGTCTAGTCTGTAAATATATGAAATTTAACAATTTATTTAGAGTAAAAACTCTAAAATAGTATCTTAATCCATTAATTATTTTAGTTATAAAATGAACAAGAAAATGAAAAAAGCCTCTATTTCCAGAGGCTTGATAAATAGTTTAAAAGTTATACAGCTGAAAGTGCTTGTTCTAAATCGGCAATTAAGTCATCAATATGCTCAATTCCAATGGAAAGACGAACCATATCTTCACTTACGCCAGCAGATTTAAGCTCTTGTTCATTGAGCTGACGGTGAGTCGTAGTTGCAGGGTGGCAAGCCAAACTTTTCGCATCACCAATATTCACCAGACGAGTAAATAGCTGAAGTGCATCGATGAATCGAGTACCGCCTTCACGCCCATCTTGTACACCGAAAGATAAAATTGCAGAAGGTTTACCTTTTACATATTTTTGAGCAAGCTGGTGCTGCGGATGATCTTTTAAACCTGCGTAATTCACCCATTTTACTTTTGGATGGGTCTGTAAATACTCTGCAATTTTTTGCGCATTTTCAGTATGACGCTCCATGTGGAGATTTAGAGTTTCGAGGCCTTGTAAAATCAAGAAAACACTGAGCGGGCTAATTGCAGCACCTGTATTACGCAATGGTACAACGCGAGCTCGTGCTATATAGGCAGCCTCACCTAATGCCTCAACATAATTAACACCATGATAGCTTGGGTCTGGTGTATTCAAAACTTTAAAACGCTCTGGATATTTACCCCAAGGGAATTTGCCGCTATCGATAATCGCACCACCAATACTATTGCCATGACCACCAATATATTTCGTAAGCGAATGGATGACGATATCGGCACCATATTGAAATGGTTTTAATAAGGCAGGGGTGGCAACCGTATTATCGACGATGACAGGTACGCCATATTCATGTGCAATTTTTGAAATTGCTTCTAAATCGATAATATTTCCTAGTGGATTACCAATTGACTCAACAAAAACAAGTTTAGTTTTATCATCAATTAAATTGCGTAAGCTTTCTGGCTGTTGATAATCAAAAAAGCGAACTTCAATGCCTTGTTTTGGTAAGGTGTGGGCAAATAAATTATAAGTTCCGCCATATAAAGTTGAGACGGAGGCAATGTTGTCTCCCGCTTCTGTAATCGTTTGAACAGCATACGTAATCGCTGCCATTCCAGAAGCTAAGGCTAAAGCACCAATTCCGCCTTCAAGAGCAGCAAGACGTTGCTCAAGCACAGCAGTGGTCGGGTTCATAATGCGAGTATAAATATTGCCCTGAACTTTTAAATCGAAAAGGTCGGCACCGTGCTGTGTATTATCAAATGCATATGAAGTGGTTTGATAAATAGGGACCGCAACCGCTTTTGTTGTTGCCTCGGGTGAATAGCCAGCGTGAATTGCTAAGGTTTCATCTTTATAAGTCATGATTACTTCATCTTCGTGAGTTAAATATTGAGCGAGTCTAGCTTAAAAGTTAAATAGAAAATTGCAGAAATTCTGGTTTGTTTTCTAATTTTAGGAATATAGATAGAAAAATATACGCTGAAATGCCGTACAAATCTTATTCATAAACATTTTGCAACTTATTGAAAAAGAAAATTGTTTGATAAATCCGTACGATGGAAATCATAACTTCAAGTCATCGAGGTTTTCAGCGTATAATACGCGCGATTATTTATCGCTTATGCGATGTATTGGTTTTTCAATTGAGGAGTCCTGCGTGGCCCAATATATTTATACGATGAACCGAGTGTCTAAGATGGTTCCGCCAAAGCGCGAAATCTTGAAAGACATCTCTTTATCATTTTTCCCGGGTGCCAAAATTGGTGTGCTCGGTTTGAACGGTGCAGGTAAATCTACCTTGCTTCGTATTATGGCTGGCGTAGATAAAGATTTCTCTGGTGAAGCTCGTGCACAACCTGGAATTAAAATCGGCTATTTAGAGCAAGAGCCACCTCTTGATCCGACTAAAGACGTTCGTGGTAACGTTGAAGATGGCGTGCGTGAAGCTTTAGATGCATTAGAGCGCCTTGATCAGGTATTTGCAGAATATGCAGACCCGGATGCTGATTTTGATGCACTTGCAAAAGAGCAGGAAAAATTAGAATCAATTATCCATGCTTGGGATGCACATAACTTAAATAACCAGCTTGAAATCGCGGCAGATGCGTTAAACCTTCCAGCTTGGGATGCAGACGTAACTAAGCTTTCAGGTGGTGAACGCCGTCGTGTAGCACTGTGCCGTTTATTACTTTCAAAACCAGACATGTTGCTTCTTGACGAACCGACGAACCATTTGGATGCAGAATCTGTATCTTGGTTAGAGCGCTTCTTGAAAGATTTCCCTGGCACAATCGTTGCGATTACGCATGACCGTTATTTCTTGGATAACGTTGCCGAGTGGATCTTGGAGCTTGACCGTGGACACGGTATTCCTTACCAAGGTAACTATTCTTCTTGGTTAGAGCAAAAAAATGCTCGTTTAGAACAAGAGCAGAAACAAGAAGAATCTTTTGCGAAAGCATTGAAAAAAGAACTTGAATGGGTTCGTTCAAATGCGAAAGGTCAGCAAAAGAAAAACAAAGCGCGTATGGAACGTTTTGAAGAGCTTAATTCTAAAGAATTCCAGCAACGTAATGAAACGTCTGAAATCTACATTCCACCTGGCCCTCGTTTGGGTAATAAAGTTGTGGAAGTGGAAGGTATCAGCAAATCATTTGACGGCCGCGTATTGTACGAAAACTTATCGTTTACTGTACCTCCAACAGCAATTGTAGGTATCGTTGGTCCAAACGGTGCGGGTAAAACGACTTTATTCCGTATGATGACTGGCGAACAGCAACCTGATACAGGCACTGTGACTTTAGGTGAGTCAGTTAAAGTGGCTTACGTGGGTCAGATTCGCGACACTCTAGACAATAACAAAACTGTTTGGGAAGAAGTGTCTGGTGGTTTAGATATCTTGAAAGTGGGCGATTATGAAATTGCTTCACGTGCTTATATCGGCCGCTTTAACTTTAAAGGCCAAGACCAGCAAAAACGCGTAGGCGAATTATCTGGTGGTGAGCGTAACCGTTTACAACTTGCGAAGATTTTACAGCAAGGTGCAAACGTTATCTTACTGGATGAGCCATCAAACGACTTGGATATTGAAACTTTACGTGCGCTTGAAGATGCAATTCTTGTATTCCCAGGTACAGTAATGGTGGTATCGCATGACCGTTGGTTCCTTGACCGTATCGCGACACACATCTTGTCATTTGAAAATGAACAGCCAGAATTCTACACAGGTAACTATGCAGAATATGAAGCGTATCGTCAGTCACGTTTAGGTGAAGACGCTGTTCAAAAACGTACTAAATACAAAAAAATTAGCGGATAATCTCTGTTAATTTAAAAACCAGCCTAAGGGCTGGTTTTCTATTTTAAGAAAATGCGAGCTTGCTAAATGCTTCTTGTAAGCAGCGTTCAGCATCGGGATGTCCCTGACTTGCTGCTTTTTGTAGCCATTTTTCAGCTTCACGATAATTTTTATCTAATCCAAATTGACCATTTAGGTAACCGATACCAAGCTTAAAAGAAGCATCAGAGCTACCACGTAAAGCTGCTCGTAAGTAGCACCACATAGCATTTCGGTCATTAGGAGTTACATCTAACCAGTTTTGCATACGTTCATGGTCTTGCTCGGCTAGTTCCTCAAAGCGTAAACCCTGTTCAATTTCATCAACTGCTTGTGAATGCATATCAGAAGGTAAGTTTTCAAAAGCAAACAAGTGATTAAGCCTATACTTGATTGATTTCATATTCATGATAGTCTCCCTTGTTCCTCAATTTAATTGAATTGACTCACACTTTTAAGCTAGTCCCTTATATTGAAATATTATGTTTTTTTTTGTAAATGTGATATAGCGCATTTGGATGAAAAATAATGAAGTTTTGGCTTACATAAAAGTTACACGTGTTTTTACGCTAAGTGAAATTACTATGAGAATAGCTGCATTTTAAGTGAAATTAGAGCTTTTAAAATTAAAAAATAGCTATTATTTAGCGCAAACGACTTTTGAGAAAATTTATAAATATCAAACAAAAGAAATTTCTTTAAACAAAACCAGCTTAAGAGCTAGTCAATTAGTTTTGCCCAGGAACTTCTATTTTGTAAAGTCACCTCGTAAGTCTGCCCAGATCAGAGAAGGGGCCACCGTGACCACATCAAATGCCATCGCTAATGGATAAAGTGCCATACGAGTTACACGTTTAAACGGATGTTTCTTTGTTATTTCATCTTTTTGCTGTAAGGCGATAGGATAAGGAATGGGAAGAGTTTGTTGAATTTTTTGTATGTCTGGAGCTTTATATATTTGTCCTTTAAAGCTAAGAAAAGCGTAAGGATATAAAACATCTTTTTGATTTTCTATCACAACAAAATGATTTTTAAATCCTAGGTTTTTTAAATTTTCTTTTTGTTGTTCAGAAAGAGCGAATAGAGGAGTTTTATATAGGAATTGAAGTTCTCCATGAAAATGAGTGGGATCATCCATTTCAAGAAGTAGAGGAGAGGGAATAATTAAAGTTCTTTGATTTACTGGAATATTTTTAATAATAGTTAAAAATTCTGAGCTACCTTCGGTCATTAAATAACTAAAATCTTGACCTACAAAGACGATCCCTTGTTCTTGCTGGTTTTGAACAGCTTGTCCTAAAGCAATGATTTGATCTTTTGCTAAAATGATTTTCTCGGTTTTTGTGGTTTCGTTAGGTAAAGCTTCTGAAAGTAATGTCGTGGCACAAGCACTCAAATTTAAACAGACGACAACGAGTAGGGTGGAAAATATTTTATACATTGCAGGAACTCAAACAGGAAATTAATTTTTCTAAAGAAAAAACTTTTTTAAAACAGCGATAAATTAACCAAAAATCATTTTGTAATTTTATTACATTGCTATCGCTTGCTATAGTGACTTTGTGCAATTTACTGTCATGGTGTACCGTTGCCACGTTCTACAGTTTTTATGTCCGTCTTGTTTAGTTTGCTTATATTCCAAAGCTTATGGAATGTGGCAGCGGCATTTTGCGTGCATAAAAATCAGGAAAAGGCATTACAACATTTCGGTCATCATGCAGATTTAAATGTATATCAATCTTCAGACCATATGCAGACTGAACATGTTGGTATTGTAGAAAATTCTGATAATGCTCCATTAAGCTGGCAAGATCATCACGATCATTTACCTTCATGTTTTCATGTAGTGATGACTGAAAATGCACAACAAGCTCAAGAACCTTTTGTGCGTGTACATGAGCTTTCACAAATTTATTACTGGTCTAATTCTTATCAGTCTCCGTATCTTGGCTCTTTAAATCCCCCTCCTGTCTTAACCCTGCTATAGGTGGGGTAGCCGAAAAATAACCCACCAGAAATTTATTTATTTCAAAGGGTTATTTTATGCTTAATTATATGTGCAAACAAAGCGCAGCAATCTTCTATGTAGATTACTCGCTTAAACATTCACGTCTTTATGTTAATGACAAGGCGGGATATAAAGTTCTGACAAATTTTTCTGGAACACAAAAATATCATTTTAATGAATCTGTTATCTCATCTCTGATGATTCACAGTGATGGAGGTTTATGGAAATGAATATTTTATTTACCCCCCGTGTTAGAACTGTGAGCTCCCGAGTGATTGGGCTGATTTTAGCTATTATTCTTGCTTTAAGTTTTAGTAAATGGCATTTCCAGGCGGCATTTATAGAACATATTTTATGGTTCTTTGGATGGTTTTTTGTGGGCATAGGAGTAATGGGAAGAATATGGTGCAGTCTTTACATTTCCGGATTTAAGAATGCCAAGTTGGTGACAGACGGTCCCTATTCTTTATGTAGAAATCCACTCTATCTGTTTAGTTATCTGGGTGGAGTCGGGATCATGTTGATTACAGAGACGTTTATCTTCCCAATATTATTCACACTTTATTTTCTCTGTTACTACCATTTTGTTATACGCCAAGAAGAAGCATTCCTGAGTGAAAAATATGGAACTGCATATTCAGATTATATAAAGACAATTCCACGTTTTTTACCAAGTTTCAAAAATTTTAAAGAGCCTGAGTTCTATCAGGTTTCGCCGAAGCATTTCCGTATTTTTTTAACGCAGGTGGTGTGGTTTGTCTGGGTTGCAGCCTTAGTCCAACTTTTTGATGAGTTGCGACTACACGGTGTTCTCCCTTCATTGTTTAGTTGGTTCTAAAAATGAAATGAAAGTATATCCGCATGCTTCTTAGAGACTCAGAAGATTTGTCCTGAATTGATTAACTAAAGCATGCGAAAAATTAATTTTATTTCTGGGCTAAGTCCTTAAATAAATTCGGAATATTTAGATCTGGTGATTATTATGTCTATTAAACTAAATACAAAATCGGCTTTGATGGTTTTACTTCTTTCAACAAGTTTGGCTCATGCTGATGGAGGGTTAATATTCCTCGAAAAGAATATTAAGTCTCAGCAAGAAACAAAAGCTAAAGCTGAAGAAAGTAAGAACCCTCATTTAACTTGTAAGCGTAAATAATTTCTTTTGTAGGAAACTAATTACTTAATAATTAGTTTCCTATGAGTAAAGATAGAGATTCTTAATGATTTATTCTTATCTTTACTCAGGCGAGATTAGAATCGCTTCTATACTGCTACTTATAGATGTAATTTTATTACATGCCCACTGCCTGCTATAGTGGCTTTGTTCAACTTCTTAGTTTAATGGTGTGCTGTTGCCACGTTCTGCACTTTTCATGTCCGTCTTATTCTGTTTGCTTATATTCCAAAGTTTATGGAATGTGGCAGCGGCATTTTGCGCCCATGAAAATCAGGAAAAGGCATTACATCATTTTGGTCATCATGCAGCGTTGAGTTATGAAGCTTCACAGCATAGCCATACGGAAAAGACAGATATCGTAGGGACTCATAAAGCTCCCTTAAACTTGTCCGATCATCATGACCATTTGCCTTCATGTTTTCATGTTGTGATTGTAGAAGCACAAGAAAAACTTGTTTCACCGTTAATACAGTCATCTGAGCCAAAACAACAATATTATTGGTCCAATTCTTATAAGTCCCCTCATATCTCTAAACAAGACCCGCCTCCTGTTTTAGCCCTGCTATAGGTGGGGTAGCCGAAAATTAGCCCACCAGAAATATTATTTATTTCATAGGGTTAATTTATGTCTATTTTTTTATACGAAAAGCGTTTCGTTAGTCTGAGCACATCTTGGGTATTTAAATCATTAGTTGTTGCTGTTGCACTTTCAACTGGTGTCGTAACAAACGCAGCCAGTTCAAATCAGAACCTTGCTGAGAATACACAACCACAGCGTGTACAGAATGTTTTAACGTTTGAACAGGTGCTCGATCAGGTTAAGCAGTTTCAGACTCAAACAGGAATTTGGCAAACTCAACAAGATATCGCCGAGAGCAATATCAAACAGAGCCAGCTATGGGAAAATCCGACGGTTTCTGTACAGCAAACGGGTTTTAAATCTGGAAAAGATCAGGAATTAGAACTTGGGATCTCGCAAAAACTAGATATTTTTGGTGTACGTTCTGCAGCAAAAAAACTGGCAAGTGTTCAGCAAAATCAAGTTGAGTTAAATCAGGTTTTATATCAGGCTCAACTGAAGCTGGCGGTAAAATATTTATGGTCACAAGTATCTATTTTAGAGCTTGAACATGAAGTTGCTAAAGCCCAGTTAAGAACGAGTAAAAATCTTCTTGATGCTACCCGCTTACGCTTTCAGGCAGGCAGTATTGCTCAGGTTGATTTAGATCGAACTCTCATGACGCATGTTGAAAATCAGCGTTTATATCAGGAAGTTGAATTATCACTGAGTAGTGCTAAAAGAAAATTGGCTAACTTATGGGGTGAGACAGAAGATAACTTCACGTTACGTCCAGATATAAAAAGTGCGTGGCCTTTAAAAAATGAAGGTGATATCGATCAATACTTAAAACAGAATTTGTTAGAACAGTCCCTGCGGCTTCAAGCAATGCAACAAAATTCTGAAATTAATTATTTAAAGGCAAAAAATCGGCCTACGCCTACTGTAAATATGGGCGTGGTTCGTAGTAAAACCGCAGAAACGAGCAGTACCGAAAATCAGATCCGAGTAGGTATAGCGGTTCCTTTAAACATTTTTAATCGCCAGCAATATGCCCTAAGAGTTGCACAAAGCAAACTCGATTTAATTGACCAGCAGCAAAGCTTTTATAAAAAGCAAAGCGAGAATTCTATTCGTACTCTACAGTACGAGTTAGCGGGTTTAAAGCAGCAATATAATTTAATGAATGAGCAGCAAATCCCTTTATCAGAGACGGTACAAGAGAAAATGCTGCTTGGCTTTAAAGTCGGTAAATTTGCAATTACCGATGTTCAGCAATCTACCCTTCAATTACAAGAACAACGTTTGAAGAAAGTTCAACTCCTTAAATCTGCTTGGCAAAAAGCCATTGAGGCAGAAAGTTTAGCTCTCGGGATCGATCCAAATATGGTGATGTCTGGAGATGCATTAAATCAAATTAATCAAAATTTATGGCAAGACACCTATAACTTGCCGATAGTTGGAGGGGCAGAGTAATGTCAGTTAAAAAAATGAAAAACCAATGGCTTATTGCTATTTTGCTGCTGATTGTCTGCCTTACTTTAAGTACTTGGTTATTTTTCTCTGGAAAAAAACAGCCTAATACTGATGAAGGTGAAGAAGCGCATGCAGAGGGTGAAGCTGGTCATGAAGAATCTGAAAAAGAGGAAGGAAGTTTAAACCTGACTTCTAAGCAACTGGTTGAATATGGAGTGAAGTTAGAGCAAGTAGGACGTGGAGAAGTTGAACAGAGCCTCTCTTATCCGGCCAAACTCGTTGTAAATACAGACCAGCAAGCACATGTCTCTTCAACGTTTTCAGCACGTGTAGATAGCGTAAATGTTGCGTTGGGACAACAAGTTGAAAAGGGTCAGGCGCTTGCGACTTTATTTGTACCTGATTTGGTCGATCAACAAGCTAACTTAAGCATGGCGCAAGAAGCACTGACATTAGCCCAGCAAGATTATCAACGTGAAAAACAATTGTGGGAACAAGGGGTTTCAGCACGTCAAGATTACCAGCGCGCTTACAATGCATATCGTCAAGCGCAAATTCAGGTACAAGCTGCAAATAGCCGTTTATCTGCATTGGGAGCGAATCGCTCAAGTAAAGGCCGATATGTTTTAACAGCACCTTTAAGTGGTGTAATCAGTAATAAAGATATTGTCATTGGTGAGCAAATTGGTCCTGAAAAACAATTATTTGTTATTGATCGCCTGGATCAGTTATGGGTCGAGTTTGTGCTACCAAGTGCAAATACCAATATTCAGCCTAATCAGGAAATTGAATTTAAATCGTTGCAAACGAACAATATTTTTAAAGCGCAGGTGCAAAGCCTAACTTCAGAAGCAGATACTCAAACTGGTCGTTTACAGGTTCGTGCCAAGGTACTGACACCTTCAAAAGAATTACGCCCTAACTTAATGGTCAATGTGTTACTGAAACAAAATAATGCAGCGACTGTATTACGGGTTAACAAGACAGCGATACAACAGATTGATGGAAAGAATGTCGTCTTTATTGCAAAACAGGAGAAGGACAAAATTCATTTTGCCCCTGTTGCCGTTGAGTTAGGCAATTATTCTTCAGATGCACAATGGGTAGAAGTTAAATCAGGAATTACTGAAAAACAGCAATATGTGACTCAAGGTAGTTTCTTGCTTAAGTCCGAACTTGAAAAAGGGGAGGCTGAGCATGGACATTAATAAACCTGATTTGCCAGAGGTTGAAGGTTTGTTTGATCGGATCATTCAGTTTTCAATTAACAACGCCATTTGGGTCATGATGTTTGTTATTGCTTGGATTGGTGTCGGAATTTATAGCTACCAAAAACTTTCAATTGATGCCGTGCCTGATATCACCAATGTACAGGTGCAGATCAATAGTCAGGCCAATGGTTTTACAGCACCTGAAGTTGAGCAAAGAATTACTTATCCGATTGAAAATGCCATGTCTGGTATTCCCAATCTGGAACAGACTCGTTCAATTTCCAGATATGGTCTTTCTCAGGTCACGATTATCTTTAAAGATGGTACTGACATTTACTGGGCAAGACAGCTGATTAACCAACGTTTACAAGAAGCTAAGAGTGCTTTACCAGATAGCATTGATCCGCAAATGTCTCCAATTTCGACTGGACTCGGTGAGATTTATCAATGGGTGGTAAAAGCAGAGCCAAATGCTAAAAAAGCAGATGGTTCAGCTTATAGCGCGATGGACCTGCGTGAAATTCAAGACTGGATTATTCGGCCCCAGTTACAACGTGTACAAGGGGTAGCCGAGGTTAATAGCATTGGTGGATATAACAAAACCTATGTGGTCTCTCCAGATCTGACACGGTTACAACAGTTGCAAATTCCACTCACCGACTTACAGGATGCGCTTCAAAATAATAATGAAAACCGCGGTGCTGGATTTATTGAAGAGAATGGTCAGCAACTCACAGTTCGTGTTCCGGGTATGCTGACATCGATACAAGATATCCAGAATGTTACGGTCGCCACTAAAAACGGTTTACCTATACGGGTTGCGGATGTAGCGTCAGTATCGATTGGTCATGATTTGCGTACAGGTGGTGCTACCTATAATGGACAGGAAACTGTTTTAGGTATCGCCATGATGATGATGGGTGAAAACAGTAAAACTATTGCTAAGGCGATTGACGACAAAGTTCAGGAAATTCAAAGATCACTCCCTCAGGGCGTGGTGATTGAAACAGTCTATGATCGTAGTAGCCTCGTAGATAAAGCGATTAAAACAGTAGCTAAAAATTTGATTGAAGGGGCGATTTTAGTCATCGTTATCCTTTTTATTTTTTTAGGAAACTTTCGCGCCGCTTTAATCACTGCTTGTATTATCCCATTGGCAATGCTTTTTACCTTAACAGGTATGGCGGAACAAAAAATCAGTGCCAACCTGATGAGTTTGGGTGCTTTGGACTTCGGGATCATTGTTGATGGGGCCGTTGTTATTGTTGAAAACTGTATTCGGCGTTTAGCTGAAGCGCAGCATTTAAAAGGTCGCTTATTAACACATTCCGAACGTTTCACTGAGGTCTTTCTAGCGGCTAAACAGGCACGCCGACCATTAATATTTGGTCAGATCATCATTATGGTCGTGTACCTACCAATTTTTGCTTTAGCAGGCGTTGAAGCAAAGATGTTTCATCCTATGGCAATGACCGTTGTCCTAGCATTATTAGGAGCAATTATTTTATCTGTGACCTTTGTGCCAGCAGCAGTAGCTCTGTTTGTTACGGGTGAAGTGAAGGAAAAAGAAAGCCGCTGGATGATGATGCTGAAAAAAGGTTATGCAGGCTTACTCGATAAAGCTTATGCTTTCCGATATGTTGTTGTAACAGCAGCAGTCAGCATCTTGATTCTTACTGGTGCAATTGCAACAAGAGTAGGTAGTGAGTTTGCGCCTCAACTCAGTGAGGGGGATTTTGCCTTGCAACTCATGCGTGCGCCAAGTACTGGTATAGAGGAATCACTTAGGATTCAAGAGACCGTAGAAAAGCAGTTACTCAAAGCTTTTCCTGAAATTAAGGCTATTTTTGCAAGAACAGGAACAGCCGAGGTTGCTACCGATGTCATGCCTCCTAATATTTCCGATGGTGTTGTTTTACTAAAGCCACATGATCAATGGCCTAATCAGAAGGAAACGGTAGATGAATTGCGTACCAGAATGCTGCAATTCGTGAATCAGATTCCTGGTAATAACAGTGAATTCTCGCAACCCATCGAACTACGTTTTAATGAACTCATTTCAGGTGTCCGTAGTGATATCGGGGTGAAAGTTTTTGGGGATGATATGCAAGTCCTCAATCAGGAAGCAGAAAAAATAGCCCAACAGCTACGTAGCATTCCAGGTGCTAGTGAAGTCAAAGTCGAACAGACCGATGGTTTGCCATTACTTAATGTAGATGTTAATCATGCACTAGCGGCTCAATATGGATTATCAGTCAAGTCTATTCAGGATATTGTCGCTGCGAGTATTGGAGGACAGAGTGTAGGGCAAATTTTACAGGGCGATAGACGTTTCGATTTCGTGATTCGCTTACAGGAAAACATGCGTACGCCTCAGCAGCTAGCACAATTACCGATTCGCTTACCAAACGGCGGTCTGATCCAGTTACAAGACGTTGCCAAGGTTGAGAATATTCTGGGCCTTGCTCAAGTGAGCCGTGAAAATGGCAAACGCCGAGTGATTGTGACGGCAAATGTGCGTGATCGTGACCTTGGGTCTTTTGTACAAGAGATGCAAAGCAAACTGGCGCAGCAAAAGCTACCTAGCGGTTATTGGTTGGGTTATGGAGGACAGTTTGAGAATCTTGCTTCTGCCACTGCAAGAATGCAAATCGTTGTACCGATGGCGCTCATCATGATCTTTGTATTGCTGATGGCGGTATTTAGTAATTTTAAAGACAGCTTACTTGTATTTAGCGGAGTTCCTTTCGCTTTATCTGGTGGATTAGTCGCTTTGTGGCTGAGAGATATTCCGCTTTCTATGTCTGCTGGAGTCGGGTTTATCGCTTTATCAGGTGTTGCGGTATTGAATGGTTTGGTCATGCTCACATTCATTAAAGAGCTAAGAGCAACCCTAGATGTTCATGCAGCTACTTGGAAAGGTGCTGTACTGCGACTACGCCCTGTATTAATGACGGCATTTGTTGCTTCACTTGGTTTTATTCCAATGGCTTTGGCAACTGGAACTGGTGCAGAGGTACAACGACCTTTGGCAACGGTAGTAATCGGTGGCATTATTTCATCTACGATACTAACGCTGGTTTTATTGCCAGTCATTTATCGATGGATGAATGAAAGCAAGACGAATAAAGTTGAGCATTCATAATGTCATCGATTTGAGATATCTTTTTTGATGAAAAAGTTTGAGTCAGAAAAGTATTTGAAACAGGTAAAGGTAAGCATGAATTCATGGTTACCTTTACCTCACCATAAAGATAAATAATAAGGAGTCCGCAAAATGGGTGGACAACATGGTCATGACCATAGTCATGCTGTAGTGACTGAAGGTAATGCCAAGAAATTAACGATTGCCTTGGCGCTTACTACGACATTTTTAATTGTTGAGGTTATTGCAGGTTTAATCACACAAAGTCTGGCGTTGCTCTCTGACGCTGCGCATATGTTTACAGATGCAGCTGCTTTGGCAATTGCTCTGGTCGCAATTCAGATTTCAAAACGTCCCGCTGATAATAAGCGTACTTTTGGTTATCAACGCTTTGAAATTCTGGCCGCTTTATTTAATGCACTCATGCTGTTCGTGGTGGCAATTTATATTTTATATGAAGCCTATATCCGTTTCTCTAAGCCACCCGAAATTCAAAGTATGGGTATGCTGGTTGTAGCGACTATTGGTTTAGTAATTAACCTCATTTCAATGAAACTTTTAATGTCGAGTGCCAATAACAGCCTAAATGTGAAAGGTGCTTATCTAGAAGTATTGAGTGATGCACTAGGTTCGGTAGGCGTTATTATTGGTGCAATTATTATTTACTTCACTAATTGGTACTGGATTGACACGCTTATTGCGGTACTGATTGGATTTTGGGTGCTGCCAAGAACATGGGTTTTACTTAAGCAAAGTATTAACATTTTGCTCGAAGGTGTACCCGAAGAGGTTGATATTGAGAAGCTACGTGCAGATTTACTTTCTTTAAATGGTGTTGAGAGTATTCACCAACTCAAAGTGTGGGCGATTACGTCTAAAAATATCCATTTAACCGTGCACTTATTTGCGCCTGAAGCTGATCGTACCAAGTTGTATCAAGATGCTGTTGAAATGCTTTCTCATGAACATGGTATTGGTGAAGTGACATTGCAAATTGAGGACGATGCTGAGATTAATTGTCAGCACATTGCTCAGCATGCTTCGCATAAACATGATGAAGCAGACAATGCACATTCACATCAGCATTAAGCTGATGTGAACAGTTTTTTTAAATTTCCCATTCGTTATTGCAGTCACGGCATTTCCAGTGTTTTTGTGACTGCATAAATGCTTGCATAGATAATTTGAAATCAGGCAAATCACGCCAGAACATAAAACCTGCTCCTACCGTAACCACAAATGCAACTACTGTTGCGATTTGAAGAGAACTACCTGCACCATTGCCAAAAATCCACATAAAAATGCTAATAACTACTAACAGTAAAAGCACAAAAATTGCAGGAATCAAGATAACCAGACTTTTAGGAACGACAGGTTTTGCGCTGTTCACGCCTTGGCTCACAGGCATAATTTTAACACTTTGACATTTAGGGCAACGATATTGCATGAGAACTCCACATTTAGTTTGAATCTATTCTAACGGAAATGTGTAGAAAGAAAAAAATTTGTAAGATATCGATGAAATGCGTTGAGTTAGCAGAAAAATTACTTATGAATAAACAAAGAAATATAAAAAACAGATGATTTATCCGTACACATAAAAATTAAAATAATATTGTAGAGCATGCTAATCTACAGAAAAATGAAGTGTGATTAGCACAATAAATGAGCTTAAATACTCGAATAGGATGTGGGATAAATATAAAAAGGAGAGAGGGACTTGGGTCAACAAGATGACAATAAGTCGCAGCCTACAACGACAGCATCGGTTTTAGCTACCCCAGATACCGCTAAACCGTCATTATCTCGTCGATTACTGCATAAGACATTGCAACATGCCCAAGATGCAGTTGGGTTTGCTAGCGACACGACACGTAATATTGCAGAGGTTGCTGATGCTGCTTTGGACGCGCTCGATCAAGTAACTACTCATACACGACGTGGAGTTGTCGGAATGACAAATCTGGCAGCAGGCACGGTAAGAGATATGGTGTCTGAAACCAGTGAAACAGCACGCCAAGTCGCATTGATTATGGCGCGTACTTTTTTGGGCAAAAGTACCTTAACGTTGTACTTACCCGAAATGTTATTAAATAATCAAATTCGTAAGCGCATTGATCGCTCAGAAATTGATGATATTAAAATTAAATGCGGCAATGACAGTTTCCAAGTCGAGATTGATGGGCATTATCATCGTTTCATGTATCGTTTGAGTCTAGATTTTAAAGTATTGGAATGTCGTATTGGGCAGGAAAAATTCTTACGCCTACGTCAAATGGATGAAAGTCTTGATGTGCAGATTCGACATGGAGGAACGCTGTCAAATTGGGCGGTGCGCCGTATTGGTCGAGTTGGTTTCGAAGTGGTAAATATGTTACCTATTCCATCACTTATTAATCATTTGATTGGTGATATTCCCGGAATCCAACGCGATGGGCATCGCATGTGGTTTATTGACCTAGAGCAAGCAGGATTTATTGACTTTATTAACAACCGTTCATGGATGGTTGAAAAGCTTTTAAGTTTGACTGATTTTAGTATTTTACCGGGCTTGAATATTTTGAGAGAAAGTCGCGAGCTTGTGCAGCAGTTAGTCGATCAGTTTGAAATTAGAGGACTACGAGTGCAGTCAGGTCGCCTTGAAGTACAAGTGGGAATTGCGGGTTGATAGAGCATATAAAAAAGCTAATCATTGATTGGCTTTTTATTTTTTTAGGCAAAAAAAGCCACTGACGTTATGCAGTGGCTTTTTAGAATTTGGCGTCCCTACGGGGATTCGAACCCCGGTTACCGCCGTGAAAGGGCGATGTCCTAGGCCTCTAGACGATAGGGACTTATATGAGGCATACATCTGAAAAATATTGGCGTCCCTACGGGGATTCGAACCCCGGTTACCGCCGTGAAAGGGCGATGTCCTAGGCCTCTAGACGATAGGGACGTTTCAGAGGTGGGCGTATATTAGGTCGATTTAATAAAAGTGTCAAATAGTTTTCTGAAGAAATATTAAAAAAAACAGTCAAGCGATTAAAAATAACTCAAATTGTAGAAAATATATACATTTAGCCCTCATTCTTCTGAAAAGGCTCAATAATTGCCTTTATGACCGACGGATGTTGTAAATATCCTAAAATCTCATGAGGTTGGTTGGCGAAAGTATAAATTTTCTGATTAATAATGGCAGGTTCAAAATTAAATGGGGCTTCGCACAATGGAAATGCAGTCAAAAAATCATCCTGAGAGTAAAAATTAAACCAATCACCGTAAATACATGGCGGTCTAGAAATTGGACTCGGGAGCTTACTTTGAATCACGCGAAAAGATAAAGGGGAAGCTAGGGTGATAAAACGCTTAACTGAGAATTGATAAGATGGATCTGATAATAATTGGAAAGCGATAACTGAACCAAGAGAGTGTCCGACCACAATATAATCTTCGTCTTCTCGCATTTTCTTTAAAATTCTTTGATGTACTTCCTCCATAAACTCTGGGTTAGATAGATACATATAGGTTTCGATGAGGAATTGTTGAATCAAACTTTCATGCAGTTTAGGAAAGTTATTTAATAAAACAACTAGTTCTTTCAGTACACGATCTTTAACTAATTGAGAAGTCAGATAAAGCCGTTCTGAGAAGCTTTTATCAGCTTGATCGGTTGAGGGACGTAACAATGGAACAAATGGAGTGTGCTCTCTAGTCGGAGGATTACTTGGGTGTAAGTTAATAGGAAAATAATTATTAAAAAATGACTTAGGTAACAACGTGTTAAGGTCTAATTGGTTACTTAATTGGTATTTGGTCATTAAGTCGCCATAAAATGGCATGTGAATATGAAGATCGCGGACATTAACTCTGCAAGGCATTTGTTTTAGGCCGAGCTTAAACACTTTTAACCAATGCTCTTTCAAGCGATGTGCTGTGTAGTTTTGTTGATTCATCCCGTGGATAAATATAATTTTCATTCTATACAAGATTTTGTTTTTAATATAAATTTTAATCTACAACGGTATGTTATTTAAAACCAGTATATAGGCAAAAAAAAGTGTAGCTTTTTGCTACACTTTAATTGAATAACGACGCGTTTAGTCTTTATTGCGATAAAAAATAAAATAACTGACATAACATAAAGCTGTAAAAATAAGACAGCCTACAAAACCAGCGCGCATTTCAGGGTCTGCTGCCATACTCAAACAAGTAATAAAACAGAAAACAAAACCTAAAATTGGCACAATAGGGAATAAAGGCGCAGCATATTGTAAGTCTTTAACTGTATGACCTGATCTATACCATTGGCGGCGGAAATTGAACTGACTTAAACAAATGCTCATCCATACGATGACCATGGTAAAAGCAGCTACACCCAGCAGATTCTTAAAAATAGTCTCAGGTGCAAATTGCTCTGATAATAAACCTGGAATTGCACCGAACATAGTTACAACTAGAGCTACGATTGGTGTTCCACTTTTTGATAAAGTCGCAAACACACTAGGTAGTAGTTTTTGTTCTGATAGAGACCACATCATACGTGAAGCTGCATATAGGCCAGAATTTGCTGCTGAAAGCAGAGCTGTAATAATTACAAACCTAATAATGTCATCCGCATATGGAATGCCAATATAATTAAATACCGTCACAAAAGGACTGCTACTTACACCGTCACCGCCTAAACCTGCAAGTTGGAAAGGAAGTAAAGCGCTAATAACAATGATGGTACCCACAAAGAAAATAAGGAGACGCCAGATCGCGGCATTAATCGCTTTTGGTACATTTTGAGCTGGATCTTTTGTTTCGCCAGCTGCTACACCAATTAATTCGGTTCCTGAGAATGCAAAGTTAACAATTAACATGGTCGTAAAAATAGGAATTAAACCATGAGGGAACCAGCCTTGAGCCGTAAGATTGCTAAAGAGTGGAGCAGTTTGCGCACCATGGAATGGAATTAAACCAAAAATTGCTAATAAGCCAAGCACAATAAAGGCAATCACGGTAACGACTTTAACAAGAGCCAGCCAAAACTCAGACTCAGCAAAAATACGAGTTGAACTAATATTTAAGCCAAAAATAGTAACTGCAAAAATAATTGTCCAAATCCACATCGAAATCTGCGGGAACCATTCTTGCATGAGTAGGGCTGCGGCAGTGAATTCGGTTCCAAGCGTTGCAGTCCAGGTGAGCCAGTACATCCAAGAAATCATATAGCCAGTACTTGGACTGATATATTTTTTGGCATAGGCACCAAAAGAACCTGAAACAGGCATGTGTACAGCGAGTTCTCCTAGGCAGAGCATGACCATGTAAGCGATCGCGCCACCAAGAATATAGGCAATAATTGCGCCAATAGCTCCAGTTTGTGAAATGACTTCCCCTGAACCTAAAAATAGACCAGTTCCGATCGCTCCGCCCAGTGATAGCATCACAAGATGGCGCGTACTCATGGCTCTTTTTAAAGGTGCAGTACTGTTCTGATGCTGATGAGCATCTAGTTGATTGTCAGATGGCTGCATATTACACATTGAGAGAATTAAGAAAGACGCTATTTTAGATAAAATAGACAAATGTGCAATCTAGAAAGAGATAAAGAATAAACAGTAAGGTGACGATAGAGTCTTTTTATAATTTTTAAAGCAGAATATGGCGTCCCTACGGGGATTCGAACCCCGGTTACCGCCGTGAAAGGGCGATGTCCTAGGCCTCTAGACGATAGGGACTTGATGAGGCAAACACAAAGGAGCGTGGTGGAGTCAAGCGGGATCGAACCGCTGACCTCTACAATGCCATTGTAGCGCTCTACCAACTGAGCTATGACCCCAGTTTGTGTGAGCGCAATCTTAGGGTGAATGCGCTCACACGTCAACAAAAAAATGAATTAAACTTCGCTAGTTGCGTCATTTTTCGGCAATTTTAAGCTCTCATTGAGTTTTTCCCAATTTTTAACTTCTTTCTTGCTCGGTCCGCCCACAATTTCTAAGGCATGACGTAAGCGAGCGAAAGTTAAATCAGGCCCAAGCGTAACCATTGATTGCATCACTGGTGTTGAACTCGTTGAACCGGCAATTGCGATAAAGAACGCTGGCATGAAATCACGTAGTTTAATGCCCATCTGATTCGCAAGATCCATTAGGGTTTGGCTAACGGTGTCATTATTCCAAGTAAACTGACCTTCAAGACGCCAAATTGCAAATTGTAAACTTTGACGAACTTGCTCTTGAGTCAATTTTTTACTTTCAAACATTTCAGCAGTAATTTGTGGCATATGGTTAAAATAGAAACCAGCCCAATTCACAGCTTCTGAAAGTAAATTAATACGTGGTTGAATAGCGGCAGCAATGTCTTCTAAAGTGTTGCGATCACTCTTCCATGTTAATAAACGGTCTAATAGTTGACCTGGAGTTAACCCTTTGATCCACTGACCGTTAAGCCAGTTCAATTTTTCAACGTCAAAAATTGGTCCACCTAGTGATACGCGTTGAATATCAAAGTTATCCATCATATCTTGTAATGTGAAAACTTCTCTTTCATCCGGCATTGACCAACCCATGCGGCCTAAATAGTTGAGTAAGGCTTCTGGTAATACACCGATATCGCGGTAGTAGTTAATTGATGTCGGGTTTTTGCGTTTAGATAGTTTTGATTTATCTGGGTTACGCAACAATGGCATGTGGCAAAGAGTTGGCATTTCCCAACCAAAATATTGGTAAAGCAACTGATGCTTCGGTGCAGATGGAAGCCATTCTTCACCACGCAATACATGAGTGATTTCCATTAAATGGTCATCAACAACGTTAGCCAAGTGGTAAGTAGGTAAGCCATCTGTTTTAAGAAGGACTTGCATATCGACTTGAGCCCAAGGAATTTCAACTTCTCCACGTAGCAAGTCGTTAAATTTACAAACACCTTCTTCAGGCACTTTCATACGAATGACATGAGGTTCACCCGCTTCAAGACGTCGAGTCACTTCTTCTTGAGAAAGTTTTAAACCGCGGCCGTCATATTTTGGTGTTTCGCCACGTGCTTGTTGTTCAACACGCATTTGGTCAAGTTCTTCTGCTGTTGCGAAACAGTAAAAAGCATGACCTTTTTCAACAAGTTCTAATGCGTATTGCTTATAAATTCCCATACGTTCAGATTGGCGATATGGTGCATGTGGGCCACCTACATCTGGACCTTCAGACCAATTCAAACCTAACCAACGTAATGAATCCAAAATCATTTTTTCAGACTCTGGTGTAGAACGAAGTTGGTCTGTATCTTCAATCCTTAAAATAAATTCTCCGCCATGTTGTTTCGCAAAACACATGTTAAATAAAGCAATATAGGCTGTGCCCACATGAGGAAAACCAGTAGGGGAAGGTGCAATACGAGTACGAACTTTCATAGATAATGGGTCAGAATAAAAATTGAAACTATTATAACGAAAAAGCCCAGTATTCTGACGTTTTATTTAACGTCAGTCTGGGCTAAAACTGAAACGAAGAGGGGGGTGTTTCAGATTTTAAGAAGCATGGGGCTGAAAGATTGCCTGAACAAAACGTGAAAAACGTTCGTGTTGTGCAGCAAGAAAATTTTGAGTTGGTGTAACGCGAATCGTATTTAGAACTTTAAGCTCATCATTTGTAGAAGGTAACACAATAGGGTTACGTTTCTGCTGATCTAAAGCTTTTTCAATAAGCGAAGTCTGTTTCTCTGAACCAGTTTTGCTTGGAGTATCTTTAAGTACTGCTGCTGCAGAAAACTGTGATGCCAAACTCAGCACCAAACTTAAGCTTAAAGCTTTTCCATAATGAATTTTCATTGTTAATCATCCCCTCTGTTCATTACATTTCATCTATTTTTTGAGTTTAACAAAATGTAAAATTACGGTAATGCTACGATTTAAACATAAATATTAATAAAAAAGTGGAACTGTGTCACACTTTTTACAAAATTTACCTATATTTTAAACTGGTCGACTCAAATGTAGACCATATGTATCCTTTACGCTTCATTATTTAACAAATTAATGTGTAGATAAAGTGAAGGTCCTAAATAAGTTGTAAGAATAATTACAAAATTTTTCAAAAATGAAATAACTTAGACATTCTAAGCTATATATCTAAAAAAGATTAATAAAAAAGATATAAATATAAGTAATTGATTGTAAAAAATAAAATTAAAAATATAGTTAAACTAAAACGAATGATGGATTTTGTAAATGAAAAAAATATCAATAATAGCTGTCGCTTTATATGTGGGAATAGCGACAACAGCGGCTCAAGCAGCGACCTCTTTTTTAAATGTTTCTTATGATCCGACTCGAGAGTTCTATCAAGAATATAACCAAGCATTTGGTAAATTTTGGAAACAGCGAACAGGGCAAGACGTTGAATTCAAACAGTCACATGGTGGATCTGGCAAACAAGCCCGCGCGGTAGCCACAGGACTTGAAGCTGATGTAGTAACGTTAGCATTAGCGAATGATATTGATGAGATTGTGAAAGCTGGGTTTATTCAGCCGAACTGGCAAAAAGAATTTCCAAATAATTCTGCCCCGTATACTTCGACTGTCGTGTTTCTAGTACGAAAAGGTAATCCGAAAAATATACGCGACTGGAATGATTTAACAAAACCAGGCGTGGAAATTATCACTCCTAACCCTAAAACGGGTGGTGCACCGCGTTGGATTTATCTCTCTGCGTGGGGATATGCATTAAAACAGCCGGGTGGAAATGATGCTAAGGCTCGAGAGTTGGTGAAAAAGCTTTATCACAATGTGAAAGTTCTAGATTCGGGGGCCCGTGGTTCACTTACTACATTTGCCGAACGTGGCATTGGTGATGTTTTATTGTCTTGGGAAAATGAAGCTTTGTTGGCGACGAAAGGACCTGATAAGGATAAATATCAAATTGTTTATCCATCAGTTTCAATTTTGGCAGAACCATCTGTAGCGATTGTAGATAAAACCGTAGATAAAGATGGAAATAGGACTTTGGCAAAAGGTTATCTGAACTTTTTATATTCACCTTTAGGCCAAGAATTAGCTGCTAAACATTATTTCCGCCCGCGTAATGCTCAAGTGGCTGCGAAATATGCAGCGCAATTTCCAAAAATTAAATTATTTACCATTAATGATGTGTTCGGTGGCTGGGCTAAAGCTCAGAAAACTCACTTTGCAAACGGTGCTATTTTTGATCAAATTTATGATGGCAAGCAGTAAATAAAATGATCTAAAAACAATAGTCCAAAAAGAAAACTTAGAAGTTAAATATTCATAAAGAAAGCAAGCAAACTTAAAAAAGTAAGCTTGCTTTCTTTTTTTGCTTAAAAAATGCTAACAAAACGGTTTTATCTATGAAAAATTAATATTTTCCTACAAAAAGCCGTTTGGCGTTGGTCATAAACAAGGTGATAATGTGCAGTTACATTTTTACGCAATGATTTAACACCTATGTCGCATATTTCTGTCTTACTTTTTGAGACCGTTGAGAGCTTATTGGCAGATCGCACAACAGGGGTGTATATCGATGCAACCTTCGGACGAGGTGGGCATACACGTTTATTGCTCTCGAAACTTGATGAAAATGCACGAGTATATGCATTTGATAAAGACCCTCAAGCTTTGGAAGTTGCAGCTGCTTTGGCGCAAGAAGACCCGAGATTTACCATTATTCATGCCAGTTTTGCTGATATTAAAGAAAAAATGCAGGAAATTGGTGTGATGAGTGTTGATGGCATTATGGCTGACTTAGGAGTTTCATCTCCTCAACTCGACCAAGCTGAACGTGGTTTCAGTTTTATGCAAGATGGTCCTCTAGACATGCGAATGGATAATTCTAAGGGGTTAACCGCAGCTGAGTGGTTACTTGAAATTGAAGAAGAACAATTAGCAAATATTATTTATCAATATGGCGAAGAGCGTTATAGTCGACGTATTGCAAAAGCGATTAAACAAGCTGGAAAACTAGACACGACAGCCCAATTGGCAGAACTTGTTAAAACAGCTCATCCAAAATGGGAAAAACATAAACATCCAGCAACACGTACATTTCAGGCAATTCGTATTGCTATTAATAAAGAACTAGATGATATTGAAGTATTTTTACCACAAGCTGTAGACTTACTAAAACCAAAAGGGCGTTTGTCTGTGATTAGCTTTCATTCTCTTGAAGATCGTTTAATCAAACAATTTATTCAAAAAGAATCGACTTTGGCAGAAGATATTGGCTGGGGAATGCCTCAGCAACAGGTAGATACAAGAAGGTTAAAGAAAATTTCACGGGTTCGTGCAAGTGAAGAAGAAGTAAAAGCGAACCCACGTTCACGTAGTGCATGGCTTCGGGTTGCTGAACGCTTGGAACAAAAAGGCGCGTAATGAAAAGCAGTGATGAAATTGAAACCACCGAAAATAAAGTGGTCAAAAAAGTTGTGGCATACACCGTATTAGTGGCGCTTGTTTTTATCAGTGCCATGATGGTGGTATTTCAAGTATTTGAATATCGTCATGATTATAGAGAGCTCAGCTCTTATATGCGTGAACGTGATGATCTCAATGCTGAATGGGGGCGTTTGCTTATTGAGCAACAAACCTTTGGTGCAACAGCACAGATTGGTACGCGTGCTGTAACTCAACTACGCATGTTTTCGCCACCTGCTGCAGAAACGGTGGTAATTTCTTTACCGATGACCTCAGAGCAAAATAAGTAAGGCCTTGCTGTATGGTAGATAAGCGAACAAAGCAAACACGGAAAAAACAGCAGTCTATTTCGGAAAAACCAACTCTTGCCTTTGATATGTGGCGGTTTTATCTGCTCTGGGCAACAGTACTGCTCTGTTTTGTTGTATTAATTGCACGTGCATTTTATGTGCAAGTGATTAATAAAGACTTTTTACAAAACAAGGCCAATGCCAATATTTTGCGTACTGAACGTATTGAGGCAATGCGTGGGGTTATTAGCGACCGTCATGGCGTGCCTTTGGCCATTAGTACGCCTATTATGAAAATTGTCATTGATCCACGTGATTACTTTGATACCAAGCATTTATATGACGAAATTACAGCGGAATTAAAAAAAGATCCAAATAATCGTAAGTTAAAACGACAATTACCAGATAAAAACCTAAACCTTGATGAGTTAGCGGATGTGGTTGGTTTAGATCGTGCAGATCTAAAAAAACAGATGAATGCGCGGCCACGTTCTCGTTATTTGGTTTTGAAAAAAGAAGTGCCGCCACAACAGGCCGATCTCATTACAAAGGGTAACTTCCAAGGCGTTTATGCTGAAAAAACATATAAACGTTATTATCCTCAACCGCAGCCAAATGCTCAGATTATTGGTTTAACCAATAGTGAGGGCCAAGGGATTGAAGGCTTGGAAATGCAGTTGAATAAACAACTGTCTGGGGTAGATGGCGAACAAAAAATTATTCGTGATAAACGTGGTAACCGCTTAAAAGTATCAGAGGTTATTCGTGAAGGTGAACCAGGCGAAAACATCACTTTAAGTATCGACTCTCGTTTGCAATACATTATGTACCGTGAGTTGACTGCTGCTGGTGTCGCAAATAACGCCCGTTCGGCGACAGCAATTGCTGTAGATGTTAAAACAGGCGAAATTCTGGCTATGACCAGTTGGCCATCTTATAACCCGAATGATAAAAACGGTTTATCTAATAAAGATGCCATGCGTAACCGCGGTGCGATTGATATGTTCGAGCCGGGTTCTACCATGAAGCCTTTTACAGTTTCTGCTGCACTCGAAACTGGACAATATACCCCAAATACGATTGTCAACACTTCGCCAGGTTCAATGCGTTTAGGCTGGCATACTATTCGTGATACGCATAACTATGGTGCTTTGACTGTTAGTGGCGTAATTATTAAGTCATCAAACGTGGGTTCGGCAAAAATTGCGTTGTCACTTCCTAAGGAAACATTACCAAGCTTCTTTAACCGTGCTGGCTTTGGTAAGCGTTCTGCTGTGAAGTTCCCTGGTGAAAGCTCTGGTTTAGTACTTCCTGTAAGCAAGTTAAACTCTTCCCAAATTGGTACCATGGCTTACGGTTATGGTCTAAATGCAACTATTCTTCAGTTGGCGCAAGGCTATGCAATGCTTGCAAACCATGGGGTAAAAATGCCTCTAAGTTTGCATAAACTCGACCAAGCTCCTAAAGGTGAGCAAGTTCTTGCTCCAAAAATTGCTGATCAGGTTTTGCTTATGCTTGAGCAGGTGACGATGCCGGGCGGTACTGCAAAGCAAGCTAATATTCCGGGTTATCGCGTTGGTGGTAAAACAGGTACAGCTCATAAACTTCGTGCAGATCGTAAAGGTTATTCAAATAATGAATACCGTGCTTTATTTGCAGGCGTAGCTCCGATTAGTGATCCTCGTTTAGCGGTTATTGTAGTTGTTGAAAATCCACAAGGCCGTTATTACGGTGGTTTGGTTGCGGCCCCTGTTTTCGCACGAATTATGCAAGAATCATTGCGCTTAATGAATGTGCCGCTTGATAAGCCCCTTGATACTCCAGAAAATCCTATTCGCAGGTAAGCTATGTCTGTTTCTTTCCAAGAAATTAATCCAGTCGAGATCGATGCACAGTGGTCTAAACAGCCTTTTCAAGGCTTTAGTTTAGACAGCCGTAAGGTTGCGTCAGGCCAGATCTTTATCGCTTTGACCAGTTATAGCCAACCTGAAAAAACACGCGCTTTTGCTGAGTCAGCTTTAGCTAATGGTGCACTTGCCATTATTAGCGAGACTGAGTTGGGCGTAGCAAATGAGTGGGTGCGTTCTGATGTGCGTCAACGTATGGGTGAATGGCAAGAACGTTATTTACAGCATATAGATCCCGTAGTACCAGTGCGTATTATTGCAGTGACTGGTACAAATGGTAAAACCACAATTTCGCGTCTAGTGGCTGAATTAATTAGCTCTCAACAACAGCGCTGTGCTGTGATGGGCACTACAGGCAATGGTATTTTACCAGACTTAACACCATCAACTCACACTACGCTTGATGCTTTACAACTGCAAAATGCATTGCATGATTATGCAAAACAAGGTGCGACTTTTGCTTCTTTAGAGGCAAGTTCACATGGTTTGGAACAAGGTCGTTTAAATGGTTGTGCGATTGAGATTGCTGTTTATAGCAATTTGAGTCGTGACCATCTGGATTACCATGGCACTTTAGAGGCGTATGCTGAAGCGAAGGCTCTTTTATTCCGTTTTAGCTCTTTAAAAGTAGCTGTTATTAATTTAGATGATGAGCATGCAGCTCTCATGATTAATGCAGCAAAGCAAAATCCTGCTCAACCGAAAATTTTAACGTATTCACTTACTCAAAATACTGCTGATTATTATATTACTGACCTGAGTTACAGTTTAGCGGGGGCGACATTTAATTTAGTGAGCCCGCAAGGTTCTTTTGCTGTGCAAAGTCCATTGTTAGGGCATTTTAATGTCGAAAACTTGGTTGCAGCTCTTATTGCTACTGAGCAAGCAGGTTTTAATTTAAAAGCGCTAGTAGCTTTCGTTCCTGAGCTGATTGGTGCTCCAGGTCGAATGCAAGTTATTCGTGATGGTGAGCGTTTATTTGTTGTTGATTATGCGCATACACCAGATGCATTAATTCAAGTGCTTAAAACATTAAAACGTCATGTTTCGAATCAACTTTGGGCTGTATTTGGGTGTGGCGGGGACCGTGATCGCGGTAAGCGCCCATTAATGACTCAAGCAGCTTTAGACGGCGCAAATCCAGTTATTTTGACGTCGGATAACCCAAGAACAGAAGACCCTGAACAAATTTTTGCTGACATGAAGCAAGGAATCGATTTTTCAGGGCACCGTATGCATGAAATTCATGACCGCCGTGAAGCAATTAAATTTGTTGCACAGCAGGCTCAGGCTGGTGATATTGTTGTGATTGCCGGTAAAGGACATGAAAATTATCAAGAAATTAATGGCGTACGTCACTGGTTTGATGATGTTGTTGAAGTGCGTTCTGCGATTGATGCACAACATCACACTGTAGACGCTGCTTACCCTGCACAATAGGACAAATTATGCATACTTCAACCACCAGTACCGTGCCTTTGGAACCGTGGACAGCTCAACAATTACAACAGGCAACACAGGGCTACTGGCATAAAGACCAAATCCCTCAAACTGAAATTAAACGTATTTTGACGGACTCTCGTCATGCGGAAACTGGGGATGCCTTTTTAGCACTAAAAGGTGAGCGTTTCGATGCGCATGATTTCGTTGCGCAAGTTGCTGCAAATGGTTGTCAAATAGCTATTGTTGAACGTCCGCTAGATGTAGATATTGCGCAACTCGTTGTTGCCGATACCCGATTGGCTTTAGGGCAACTCGGCGCTTATCGCCGTGAGCAAAACTCACAATTAAAGGTGATTGCCTTAACTGGAAGTAGTGGTAAAACTACAACCAAAGAAATGCTGGGAAGTATATTGTCGCGCTTAGCACCGACACTAATCACCCGAGGCAATTTAAATAATGACCTTGGTGTACCAATGATGTTGCTAGAGCTTCGCAAGGAACATCAATATGCGGTGATGGAGTTGGGTGCAAGCCATCAAGGCGAGATTGATTACACATCAAAACTCGTTCAGCCTCATGTTGCGGGCATATTAAATATTGGTACAGCTCATTTAGGCGAGTTTGGTGGCCGTGAAGGTATTTGCCGCGCAAAATCGGAAATTTATCGTCACATTTTACCAAATGGCGTTGCAATCGTGCCGCAACAAGATGACTTCACTGCCGAAATTCTTGATGCTGCGAAAGCTCATCGTATTTCTACATTTGGTGTAGGAGGCGATGTCTATGCAACAGATGTGGAGTTATTGCCTCAATCAACGAATTTTAGCCTTCATACACCACAAGGTAGCAGTGCAGTTAAGCTTCCTTTTGCGGGTGAGCATAATGTTCAAAATGCGACCGCAGCTGTAGCTTTTGCTTTAGCAATTGGTATTGGACTAGAAGATATTGTCCAAGGACTAGAGCAAGCTCAGGGGGCCAAAGGTCGTCTTAACTTTATTCAAAAGTCACCTTACTTATTTATTGATGATACCTACAATGCCAATCCGACTTCTATGCGTGCTGCTGCACAAGTGTTGTTGCAGCAACAAGGCGTAAAAGTGATGGTCATGGGGGATATTGGTGAGTTAGGTGATAGCAGTTGGCAAGAGCATTATGATTTAGGTCGTGATCTTGCCGAACTTCCTTTAGATCATATTATTGCAGTTGGACAGTTCGCTCCAGCTGCTCTCGAGGGTGCAGACTCTCATTCTAATAAAGTGAAAGCATTTCAGACACAAGCTGAGGCGCTTCCATTTTTAATCAATCTAATCCAAACACATCAACCCCAGTCCATGAGTTTCCTGTTTAAAGGTTCTCGCTTTACTCATATGGAAACGTTGATGGCTGATTTGATGGAGAAACTTTAAATGCTGTTATGGTTGTTTGAACAACTTGCGGGCTATCACAGCTCGTTTCAGGTCGTTCGTTATTTAACATTACGTTCTTTACTCAGTGTATTAACTTCACTGACCATTGGTCTGGTCCTTGGGCCGATCATGATTCGTAAATTACAAGCGTTAAAATACGGTCAGGCAGTAAGTTCGTTTGCTCCTGAAAATCATGCTAAAAAAATGGGTACACCAACGATGGGCGGAATTTTAATTCTGCTTTCAATTGGTATTAGTACTTTACTATGGGCTGATTTATCTAACCCTTATGTCTGGATTGTGCTTGGTGTAATGGTTGTATTCGGTGCTGTAGGCTGGGCAGATGACTGGATTAAAATTCGCTATAAAGACAATGCAGGTTTACCTGCACGTAAGAAGTTTTTCTGGACTTCTGTTGCATCGCTGGGTGCTGGTATTGCGTTATATTTAATCGCAACTCAACAGTCAAATGCAGAACATACCGCAAACATGTTGGATTTATTGATTCCATTCTTTAAGAATCTTTCAATTCCACTCTCAATTGTTCCTTTAGGTCTGGCATTTATTGTATTTACCTATCTAGTGATTAATGGTGCTTCTAACGCAGTTAACTTAACAGATGGTTTAGATGGCTTGGCAATCATGCCAGTTGTCATGGTAGCTACGGGCTTAGGCGTATTTGCTTACTTGTCTGGTGACATCCGTTTCGCTAACTACTTACATATTCCATATGTGAAATATACATCTGAACTCGTAGTAATCTGTTCTGCCATGATTGGTGCTGGTTTGGCATTCCTTTGGTATAACGCGCATCCTGCTCAAGTGTTTATGGGCGATGTCGGTGCTTTAGCTTTAGGTGCGATGCTTGGAACAATTGCAGTTATGGTTCGTCAAGAAATCGTATTTGCAATTATGGGTGGTGTATTTGTAATGGAGGCAGTATCTGTATTCTTACAAATCGGTTCCTTGCGTATGCGTAATAAACGTGTGTTCTTAATGGCGCCGCTGCATCATCACTATGAAAAGCAGGGCTGGAAAGAAACGCAAGTTGTGATCCGTTTTTGGATTATTACAATTATATTAGTAGTTTTAGGTCTAATGACTTTAAAATTGCGATAGATCTTATTTTAGTGTCAATATAAAGCCAGTTCTACTGGCTTTTTTTATTGGAGAGGTGAATGACAAAAGTTGCTGGTCTAGACCAATTATCTGTGATTAATCAAAAAGTAGTTGGAGAGGGCGAAGTATTACCTCAAGTCATACTTAAAGATGGAAGTCAGGTGCAAACAGGAACTGTAGCGACAATGCTGCACAATATTGAATTATATAATGCAGGGCAAAGAGGACAAATTGAGGAAGAGCTGAAGATCGCAATTCCAACGTTAGTCAAAGTAGGTCTGTTTGATTTGTTTCAGGTCGATGAATGGATTAATGGTACAAATGCAGGCCGCACCTTTGTTGGACTACACGCAAAGACTTATTTACAACAAAAAGAACAAGAGAATAATTAAAAGTGGCTAAGCAAGTTTTAATGTGTCCTGTGTGTCGTCAGTCCCTGAATTTAACTGAACGAACTTGGCGATGTGAGCAAGGACATAGTTATGATGTAGCTAAACAAGGCTATGTCAATTTACATGTGGTGCAACATAAACATAGTAAAAACCCAGGGGATACGCCCGAGTCAGTCGATGCGCGACGAGCTTTCTTGCAAGGTGGTTATTATCAGCCTTTACAGCAGGCTGTAGTCGCTTTATTAAAGCAATTAGATGTAAAAGCAATACTCGATATCGGATGTGGTGAGGGCTACTATACAAGTGCTATGCAGCAAGTTGTTGAGCAGTGTGTTGGAGTTGATATTGCAAAAAACGCGGTACAACGTGCGGCAAAACTCAACACTGAAGTAACTTGGGTGGTGGGAACAGGAGCAACTTTACCTGTATTGGATAGGAGTATGGATGCTTGCACCAGTTTATTTAGCCCAATTCCGCAAGCAGAAATTGCGCGTGTTTTAAAAGATGAGGGTCATTTAATTGTTGTTACGCCTGCTTCTGAACATTTGTATGCCATGCGTGAGGCTTTATTTGAGCAAGTTAATCCTCACACACCAGAAAAGTTTGTAGAGCAACTACAAGATTTGTTTGAATTAAAGCAAGAGCAAATTATTGATGCGCCTTTTGTGCTTGATCAACAGGCTCTAAAAAATCTGATTGCTATGACACCTTATGCTTATAAAGCCTCTCCTGAGCGCCGTTCGCAGTTAGAGCAGCAGTCACAATTAGAAATAACTGCATCTTTTCAAATTTATGTCTTTCAGAAGCGCAATAAAAAAGCCATCTAACGATCTATTTTAAGAGCGCAAAAAAAGAAGACCATCTGATGATGGCTTCTTTTTT
>NZ_GG753603.1:291885-316201 GCF_000163635.1 Acinetobacter sp. SH024
TCTCTTTTTTTTGCTATTCAATCTGATTAATCAGATTTTCTAATTCATCTTTTTCTCGCTTAGGAGTGGACTCCTGTGAAGGTCTCATGGCAGGAGGCGCAGCTTTTGACGGAATAACAATTTCTTCACCTGGTAAATCGGAAAAGTCATTGTCATTGCTTAGTTTTGGTTGTGGCGGTGCTGGTCGATAGAGCGGACGTGCTAGTGGTGGAGCCGCACGATAAGTCTTCTTATCAGCTACTTCTGTTGTGGTTTCTTGTTGGTCACGTGAAATAGGACCTTTAGCATCTTTATCTAAACGGACCCAAGCTGCTGGCGTACCTTGCAATGCTTGACCCATAAAGTTAATCCAGATCGGCAATGCGGCAATACCACCATATTCACGACGGCCAAGCGTAGTCGGTTGGTCAAATCCAACCCATGCTACGGTCACTAACTTGCCATTGAAGCCTGCAAACCATGCATCTTTTGCATCATTCGTAGTACCTGTTTTACCACCTAAATCACTACGGCCAATTTTAAGTGCAGCACGACCTGTACCATGCTCGATTACATCACGTAAGATGTTCGCCATATCATAAGCAGAGCTTGATTTTAAAATACGTTGAGCTTGGCGATATTGACTGTTGTTTTTGTCAGTCTGTTTAAGATTAAGCTGCTTAGCTGCGTTTTCTTTCTGTTCTATATCTTTATTCGTAACCTCAATGACTTCATCATCAGTTGTTTTAGGTTTTTGCTCATCATCCGTTGTGTCAGGTGCATTAATACATGGAATACATGCGTATTCTGGTTTGGCTTCATAAATGACTTTGCCGTAAGCATCTTCAATACGTTGAATAAAATGCGGTTGAACACGGTAGCCGCCGTTTGCAAACGTTGCATAACCAGTTGCCATTTGAATTGGTAATACTTGAGGAGTACCTAAGGCAATAGTGTAGTTACGTGGAATTTGATCTTCTTGTAAACCAAAATCCATAAATAATTGGCGAGTACGTTCAATCCCTACTGTTTGTAGAAGTCTTACTGATACAGTGTTACGAGACAAATATAAAGCACGACGTAATGGGATCATACCTAAGTAACGCCCATCAGAGTTTCGCGGTGTCCATTTGCCAATCGTAATTGGGCTATCATTCACCATGCTATACGGGGTCATACCTCTTTCTAATGCTAAAGCATAGAGGAATGGCTTGATTGTAGAACCCGGTTGACGCCAGCCTTGTAAGGCACGGTTAAATTTTGATTGGTAGAAGTTGTAGCCACCTACGATTGCTTCAATTGAACCATCATTCGGGTTAATTGCAATGAGTTGACCTTGAACTTTTGGAACCTGAACTAAAGACCATGCGGTTTTATTATCGTTTGGGCGTAAACGAACAATATCTTTAACTTTAACAATTTGAGATGCACGTGAAGGAGCGCCACCTACGCTATTTGCATTGCGATAGGGGCGTGCCCATGACATGCCTGACCATTGAACCGTAACGGTTGAGCCATCTTGCATTAATGCTTCAAAAGAGCTGCTATTTACCTTAGTAACTTGTGCAGGATAGGTGTTGGCATATGCTCTAAATTCAGTTAACGGTTTGTCATGTGCTTCTGCACCACGCCAGCCATGGCGACGATCATAAGCTTCAAGACCATCTTGCACAGCTTTTTCTGCAATCGCTTGGCGTTTAGCATTAATTGTTGTGTAGACTTTATAACCAGAATCAATGGCTTGTTCACCAAAATGCTTTACAAGTTCTGAACGAACCATTTCCCCAGCATAGGGATGAATATTATTTAAATCCCGATTGGGCATATTTAAATTGATCGGCTCTGCAACTGCTTTTTGATATTCTGCTTGAGAAATATAACCCAGCTGTAACATACGGCCTAAAATCCAGTTGCGTCGTTCGAGTGCGCGCTCAGGATTAACTACAGGGTTATATTTAGAAGGTGCTTTGGGCAAACCTGCAATCATTGCCATTTGAGCAATGCTGAGCTCATTAATGCTTTTGTTATAATAAATTTTAGCTGCTGCCGCGATACCATACGCATTTTTCCCTAAGAAGATTTTATTCACATAGAGGCTGAGAATTTCTTCTTTGGATAAATTTTGCTCAATTTTTCGAGCCAAAAAGATTTCGGTTATTTTACGTTTTAGAGTTCTTTCTGGACTCAAATAATAGTTCTTTGCAACTTGCATGGTGATCGTTGAACCACCAGTTTGCACATCTGAACCCGTCACACTTTCGCTCAAAGCACGACCTAAACCTTTAAAACTGATCCCGCTATGTTCAAAGAAAGAAGAGTCTTCTGCTGCTAAAAATGCATGAATAAAAGCAGGGGGAATTTGTTTGTATTCAACCGGAATAGAAAGCTTACCACCGTACTCGGCAATCAGTTGATTGTCTGAAGTGTAGACCTGTAATGGTTTTAAAAGGGGAGCTTTTTTTAGTGAACTCATTTCTGGAAGCGATGGGGCGATATAGAGATACATGCCATAAAAGCCCATCGGAAGTGAGACTAAGATAATAATAATGATCAAAAAAATTGGACGCACGAAGCCCAAACTGGATAGCTTTTTCATGATAAGTAAGCTTTAATAAGATCGAATACAAACTAATTGTGGTCAGTATAGCCTTTAGACATGCGGATTGTTAGATGAGATATTGTATCCGTGTAAAAATAAAGACCTAGATTATTGGTTTGTAATTTTTTTTGGGGATAAAAAAATAATAGGACAATAGTGTGCTCAGGTTATATCGTAAACCGAATAAGGGGTTAATGGGTGTCGATATTAGTTCGACTTCTGTTAAGTTGTTAGAGCTCTCTGTTAAGAACGGTAAATATTGGGTAGAAAGCTATGCTTTAACGCCTTTACCTGAGAACAGTGTAGTTGAAAAAAATATCTTGAATCCAGAAGCAGTTGCAGAAGCTTTGGAACGGGCGATGAATTTAGCAAATCCCCACACCACTAACGCTGCAATTGCTGTTCCAACATCGACGGTTATTCATAAAACCATCGAAATGGATGCAGATATGAACGATGATGAACGTGAAGTTCAGATTCGATTAGATGCGGAGCAATATATACCGTTCCCTTTAGATGAGGTGAGCCTTGATTTTGAGGTTTTACCAGATCGACTGCCGAATCCAAATCGTGTGAATGTACTTTTAGTCGCAACACGAACAGAAAATGTTGAAACACGCGTAGAAGTACTGGAACTGGTTGATTTAACGCCTAAGCTTGCTGATGTTGAAAGTTATGCTGTCGAGCGTGCTTTTAGTGTGTTTGCTGATAGCTTACCCATGGGTGCAAATACCATTGGTATTTTAGATATTGGCCATACCATGACCACATTATCGGTTATGCAAAATGGCAAAATCATTTATACCCGTGAACAAGTCTTTGGCGGTAAACAGCTTACTTTGGAAATTCAAAGCCGTTACGGTTTGTCATTAGAAGAAGCGGGACGCGCTAAAAAAGAACGTTCTTTGCCAGATGATTATGACATCGAAATCTTAGAACCATTTTTAGATGCTGTAGTTCAGCAAGCTGCTAGATCTCTACAATTTTTCTTCTCTTCATCCCAATTCAATGAAATTGACCATATTTTGCTAGCGGGTGGCAATGCCAACATTCCAGGGCTTGCTAAATTGTTGCAGCAGAAACTCGGTTACCGAGTCACTATTGCCAATCCATTTTTACAAATGGGTTTCTCTCCTCAAGTCGACGTTCAAAAAATTGAAAATGATGCTTCTTCATTAATGGTGGCATGTGGCTTGGCTTTAAGGAGTTTTGATTAATGGCAACAATTAATTTACTCCCTTGGCGTGATGGGCTTAGGGAGCAGCGTAAAAAACAATTTATTATTTTATGTTTTGGGGTCGTTATTTTGGGGATAACCACTGTATTTGCAGGGTGGTTTTATTTGAATCAAAAATTAAATGATCAAGAACAAGCAAATCAGCTCATCATCAGTACAAACCAGAATCTAGATCAACAACTTAAAACCTTAAATGGCTTGCAAGAACAGCGGGACGCAATTATTGAGCGTATGAAGCTCATTCAAGGTTTGCAAAGCCAGCGTCCGGTCGTTGTACGTTTGGTGGATGAATTAGTACGTGTGACCCCGGCAGCCATGTATTTGACTAAATTCAGTCGAACCGGAGATAAATTTACGATTGAAGGTAAAGCGGAAAGTCCAAATACAGTTGCAGAGTTATTACGTAATCTCGAAGCATCGCCATGGTATCGCAACGCTTTTATGAGTTCTTTCTTGGCGACCGAAGAGAAAAAAGATAAGGCTGTCAGTTCTTTGCTTCCTAGAGTTGAAGATAGCTATGGCAGTTTTGTTGTTACTGTTGATGTAGGGGAAATGGGGGTGACTACAACAGATGATACCGCCAATACGTCTATAGGTACGGATAAGGAGGTGGCAAAATGAGTCCTGATGAACTTCATGAGCTGTCTTTAGAACAAGCTCCATCTAAGAAAAAAAAGATCACCTTAGAAAAATTTCTTCAGCAATTTAACACGCTCGATATGAACAGTTATGGCAGCTGGCCATTATCTGTGAAAATTACGTGTTGGATTTTTATTTTCTTTGCTGTATTGGCTTTAGGGTATTTTGTTGCTATTCAACCAAAGCTACAAGCAATTGATAATGCTCAAGCACAAGAAAGTAATTTATTAAATGAGTTTCGAGAAAAAGACTCAAAATTACGCAACTTGCAGCAATACCAGCTTCAACTTCAAGAGATGCAAGCCAACTTCAATCAGCAGTTAGAACAATTGCCAAAAGAAACCGAAATTCCAAGTTTAGTTGAAGATATTAACTTAACGGGGGTGAATTCTGGTCTGAAGTTTAAAAATATCCGCTTAGAAGATGAAGTGAAGCAGGAAATTTTTATTGAACAGCCTATTACTATCGAAGCAACTGGGGATTATCACGCTTTCGGTGCTTTTGTTAGCAGTATTGCGGCATTACCACGTATTGTGACGATACATGATTTTATTGTTGAGGCTGCTCCTGTTAAGGATGGTAAATCAGATATTCCTGTGCTTAATTATTCTATCAAAGCAAAAACTTATCGCTATATGGGTGCGGTTGAAAACCAAAATAATAGTGATCCTCAAGTGATAAATGGTGAAAGTCAGATAAACGCCTCCGATAGCCGTAATGTACATATTCCTTCTATAAAGAAGTCAAAGCGAAAGTAGGAGGATAACTAATGAAACTAAAGAAAATTTTACTTTCTCTGGGGATAGGCTTGGTTCTGGTTGGATGCGACTCTAGAATCGACGCCGTAAATCAGCAAATGGCCGATATACGTAATCAGCCACCACAAGCCATAGAACCAGCGCCTGTTTTTACGCCTGTGCCACAATTTAATTATGCAGCCCATCAGTTAAAGAGCCCATTTTTACCAAGCTCACTTGCTGCTGAGCTCAAAATTATGGCGGGGAAACGAGTATATCCGAATTTCTCACGTGCATCACAGCCACTCGAAAGCTATGCATTAGAGTCCTTAAATATGAAAGGAAGTATGCGTAACAGCCGTGGGCAAGTCATGGCTCTGATCCAAACACCTGATCATCAAATTGAGCGAGTACAGGTAGGGAACTATATCGGGATGAATCAAGGTCGAATTACCCATATTGGTCCTACTCAGATTGATCTGGTGGAGATTGTCCCTGATGGGCGAGAAGGCTATGTGGAGAGACCAAGAACCTTAGTGTTAATTGGACCCGCACCCTAAAATTTAGGGAATAACAAAGAAAAAATTATTTTTAAAGATTATTTATTGGGGATGGTTAGACAATGAATCACGTATTCCGTCAGTTTTCTATGGGAGCTGTGGCGATTGCAATTATGCAGGTTGCATCTGCACAGGTCAGCATGACTAATATTGTACCGATGCAAATAGCGGGTCAGGGAACAGAAATTCGAGTGATATTTAATGGCTTGCCACCGCAACCACAGGCCTATCAGCTTGAGAATCCTTCACGTTTGATTTTAGATTTTAATAAAGCGCAGCAGAATTTAATACAGTCAAAAGTAGCGATTGGAACGAATGAAGCGAGTTCGGTCGATGTAAGCTCCGATGATCAGCGTTCACGTTTAACTGTAAATTTGAAAGAGGCAGGTGCTTTTACAACTCGTATTGAAGGCAACACTTTTATTTTAAAGATTAATTCTGCGCAAGCTGTAGCTAAACCTGTATCAGCAAGTGCAATGCAAACCCAAGGTGTTTCAAACATCGGCTTCCAACGCGGTAGTCAAGGGGAAGGCCTTATCGTTATTGACCTGTTGGGAGGTAATACCCCTGTTGATGTGCAACAACAAGGTAGCAAAGTTGTAGTAAGAACTTTAGGCTCTAAAATTCCTACACATCTAGCTAAACGCTTAAATGTAAATGATTTTGCGACGCCTGTTTCGACCATTGAATCTTATAATGAAAAAGGCAATGGCGTTATTACGATTCAATCTACTGGTAGCTATGAATATATGGCGTATCAGGCAGAAAATAAATTAACCATTAGCCTCAAGCGTCCGCAGGACAAAAATGTAACCTCTTTATATAAGACGCCTAATTACTCTGGTAATAAGCTTTCTCTCGATTTTCAAGATATTGAAGTTCGTCGCGTTTTACAGTTACTTGCTGATTTTACTGGCATTAATATGGTCGCGGCTGATAGTGTGCAAGGTAATATCACTTTGCGTTTAAAAGATGTACCATGGGACCAAGCACTTGATATTATTTTAAAAACTAAAAATTTAGATAAACGCAGAAATGGAAATGTAATTTGGATTGCTCCAGTTGCGGAACTGATCAAGGCTGAAGAAGAAGAAGCAAAAGCTGTTGCACAGAGCGTGAAATTAGCCCCATTACAAACTGAGTATATTCAACTTAAATATGCGCAAGCTCAGGATATTATGAGTTTAATTACTCAAGGCTCAAATAATAGCAATGGTATGCAGCGCACATCTGATGGTGGAAATTCTACATCTACTAATTTAAATACTGGTGTTGATAGTTTAGGTAATAATGTAGGAAGTTTATTGAGTCCCCGTGGAACAATTACTCAAGATGATCGTACCAATACCTTAATTATTAATGATACGGCTCAGTCGATTGATCAAATTCGTAAAATGATTGATCTGTTGGATGTACAAGTTAAACAGGTTATGGTTGAGGCGCGAATTGTAAGAGCATCTACTTCTTTTACCAAAGAGCTCGGTGTTAAATGGGGTATATTATCGCAAGGGATCACTAACAATAATAATTTGTTAGTTGGTGGTAGTGAAACGACCTTGTGGAATTTACGAGAGCCCAAAAAGGATGAGACTACGGGTGGTTATAAATACACGATTGAACGTCCAGATAACTTAAATGTCGATTTAGGTGTAACCAATCCGGCTGGGAGTATTGCCTTTGGCTTGATTAGTATGTCTGATTTTATGCTTGATCTTGAACTTTCTGCATTACAAGCTGATGGCTATGGTGAGGTTATTTCTACCCCTAAAGTAATGACTGCAGATAAACAGCCTGCAAAAGTTGCAACAGGTCAACAGGTCCCATATCAAACTACAACTAATTCTGCTGCTGGTGCTACAGCAAGTACCTCTTTTAAAGATGCACTATTAAGCCTAGATGTTACCCCGAGTATTACGCCTGATGGTAAAATTCAAATGAAATTGGATATTTCAAAGGATTCGGTTTCGGGTGCGGCTCCTAATGGTGAATTGATCCTAAATAAAAATAATATCAAGACAAATGTGTTGGTGAATAATGGTGAGACAGTCATTTTAGGAGGGGTGTTTGAGCAGACAACCCTTAACTCTCAAACCAAAGTTCCTTTCTTTGGGGATTTACCGGGAATTGGACGCCTATTTAGGAAAGATCAGAAATCTGATGATAAGCAAGAGTTACTGATTTTCGTTACGCCACGAATTGTTAATGACACTTTGGTGAGAAATCATTAATATATTTTTTAATGAAAGCAATTGAAATAGGTGGCGCCTTGCCAAGCAAAGCGTTTGAAACCCTGCCAAATATTTATTTGGTAGGGCCCATGGGGGCAGGAAAAACAACCGTTGGACGTCATTTAGCCGAACTATTAGGGCGTGAATTTTTAGATAGTGATCATGAAATTGAACGCAAAACAGGTGCCACTATTCCCTGGATTTTTGAGAAAGAAGGGGAGTTTGGATTTCGCACTCGTGAAACCGTAGTGTTAAATGAGTTGACTTCCCGTAAAGCCTTAGTGTTGGCGACAGGTGGAGGTGCAATTACTCAAGCACCCAACCGCGAATTTCTAAAGCAACGTGGTATTGTTGTTTATCTTTACACTCCTGTAGAACTACAATTACAACGAACTTACCGCGATAAAAATAGACCTCTATTACAAGTTGAAAACCCTGAACAAAAATTACGTGATTTGTTGAAAATACGTGATCCTTTATATCGTGAAGTTGCGCATTACACGATTGAAACCAATCAGGGTGCTGCTCGTGATCTTGCTCAAAAGATTTTGCAACTTATTTTGTCCAACCCGCTAAAATAGCCAAACTTACTTGTGGTTTTATAAACTCATGCAAACTTTACATGTTGAATTAGGCGAACGCCGTTATCCTATTTTTATTGGCAGTCAACTTGATCCTAAGCAGTTGCTTGAGCCTTATATTCATGGTCAACAGGTCATGATCGTGAGTAACGAAACGGTCGCTCCTTTATATTTGTCTCATTATCAAGAAGCTTTAAAAAGTTTGGGTAAAACTGTAGCGACTTGTATTTTGCCAGACGGTGAGAAATATAAAGATATTCAACATCTAAATTTAATTTTTGATGCTTTACTTGAAGCTGGTTTTAATCGTGATTGTACGGTTTTAGCTTTGGGTGGTGGTGTTATCGGGGATATGGCTGGTTTTGCGTCAGCATGTTTCCAACGTGGTGTTTATTTTATTCAGGTTCCGACTACACTTCTTTCACAAGTAGACTCAAGTGTGGGTGGTAAAACGGGGATTAATCATCCTCTTGGTAAGAACATGCTAGGCGCATTTCAGCAACCTCAAGTTGTTTTGGCTGATATGGCTCAACTCGATACTTTACCAGATCGAGAATTATCTGCTGGATTATCAGAAGTCATTAAATATGCCTTGTTGGGTGACGCTGATTTTCTTGTTTGGTTAGAGCAGAATATGAATGGGTTAATTGGGCGAGATGCTGAACTTTTAGCAGAAGCTGTTTATCGTTCATGTGCTCATAAAGCGCGTATTGTTGCTAACGATGAAAAAGAGCAAGGCGAACGAGCTTTACTCAACTTGGGTCATACTTTCGGTCATGCGATTGAATCTTACCTTGGCTATGGCACTTGGTTGCATGGTGAAGCAGTAGCGACAGGCATGGTGATGGCGGCTGATTTATCACAACGTTTAGGTTGGATTTCAAGCGATGATGTAGAGCGTACAAAAAAAATTATTCAACGCGCTAATTTGCCGATATCATGTCCAAAAATTCCATTGGATGAATTCCTTGGATATATGGCGCATGATAAAAAAGTTCTCAATGGTCAATTACGTTTAGTGCTGTTAAAGCAACTTGGGCAAGCAGTAATTACTAAAGACTTTGATGTTGAACTCATGAAACAAGCTATTTTGGCAAATCAACACGGATAATAAATTAAGGTAACACATGACTGTATCACGTACACTTTGGCAGAATGTTCAACAATATATCTGGTTGGTGGGTGGTATCGTCTGCTTGTTGCTCGCTTTTATTTTTTGGGTAATGACCGATAGTAAAAAGCTGGTTGAAGTTGAAAAATCAGCTGATTCGGATGCGCCAGTGCAAATTCAGCCAGAGAAGGTGGCAACAACAGCTAATTTAGGGGCTTTAGCTGATGAAGTTAGACCTCTTGATTTAACAACCCGTACGGTTGCTTCTGGTCAACATGAGGCAGAGTTCCGCGGTACAAAATTTATTAATGAAAACAAGAAACAATGGACGCTTGAGCTTTTCCGTGCGTCTGATGAAGATATTATTAAAAACTTTTTAAAAAATCGTCCAGAACGGAATAAATTTATCTACTTCCGTTTAAGCGGAGATAAGCAATCTGAACAATATGTTTTGACATATGGTGTATTTAAACGTTCTGAAGATGCAATTCAGCAGTTAACCCAACTTAATCTTGATTTACCTGAATCAATTAAACCTCAGCCGCAACAATTTTCGACCTATGCGCCATTAGTCAATGATTTAGGTGCGGATGAAATGAAAGGTGGTATTAGCCAAACTTATGAAGTGCGGTTACGTCCAGCTGCTCTGCCTAAAATTGATGAGTCTTTACTTATAGGGGGCGGTGTGGCTACACAACCTAAAGTGGCGGCTCCAGCAACAAACTCTACAACTCGTACAACGATTATTCGTCGAGATGCTGAGGGGAATGTTGTAGATGTACATCAGTCTAATTCGGCAGTTGATATGGCTAAAAAGACTCAACAGAATCGTACAATAGAACCTTCAGTAAAAAATGCAACAAATGAGGGCACAAGAGGTAATTAATTATAAGGATGTGTTGCACAGATATGGTGCAATAATAATAGTTATATATTTTTTTTGATCACCTGTGGTGCATATTTAGTCATTTATTAAAATGATAACGCGAATAAAATCAATCTATTTTCAATAATTATAAATACTTAATTGCAAAAAATAACATTGGCATATTTTTTGCTTTATTCTTGTGCTTATTAATGTGCTGTAAACTATTTTAGCGCTCTAAAGAGTAAATTCTATGCAGAGTCGAGGGGTCGAACTGCTTTAAAAGAGTGCGAAATAAGTCAAAACATTTTTCTAGCAAAAACCAGTGTACGTAAAAATGGAACAGCGTATATTGGCTTATCAGCCCAAAAATTTTTTTTGTGAAACATTGAGCTAACTGTCGTCCGTAGGCACTATCGCAAAAAGAAGTTGTTTGTTTGACGCTCGAAAGAGCCTTATTGAAAGAAGGGTACGCTATGCACATGCCATCGCCTAATACTGTAGCTCCCGCTCAAGGTTTATATCAACCTGATGAGTTTAAGGATAACTGTGGTTTTGGACTGATTGCCCATATGAAGGGTGAATCAAGTCATCATCTAGTTGAAACCGCGATTCACAGTTTAAGTTGCATGACGCACCGTGGTGGTATTGCCGCAGATGGCAAGACGGGAGATGGTTGCGGCTTATTATTGGCGATGCCAAAGCAATTTTTCCGTGATGAAGCAAAAAAACTGAGTGATATTACACTGAGTGAAATTTTTGCTGTGGGTACTGTATTTTTAAATACTGATCCGGCATTAGCGCAACATTCTAAAAATATTTTAACGAAAGAAATCGAGTCAGATGGCCTACGTGTACTGGCTTGGCGTGTTGTCCCTACAAATAACGATGCACTAGGTGAAATTGCGCTTCAATCTTTACCAGCTTTTGAACAGGTCATTGTGAACTGTCCAATGGGCGTAACTGAAGTTGAATTTAACCGTAAATTATTCTTGGCACGTCGTCGTGCAGAACAACAATTACAAAATGATCCGTCATTCTATGTGACTACGCTTTGTTCGACAGTAATCAGCTATAAAGGCTTGATGATGCCGGCTGCAATTGCTGAGTTCTATACAGACTTAGCTGATGAGCGTTTAAAATCACATATCGTGGTATTCCACCAACGCTTCTCTACTAATACATTGCCGCGTTGGCCGTTGGCTCAACCATTCCGTTACCTTGCTCATAATGGTGAAATCAACACAATTACAGCAAACCGTAACTGGGCGTTGGCGCGTACTCCTAAATTTGAAAACCCATTATTACCAGGTCTTACTGAGCTTAACCCAATCGTTAACCGTACGGGTTCGGACTCTTCAAGCTTAGATAACATGCTTGAGATCTTAGTTGGTGGTGGTATGGATTTATTCCGTGCCTTACGTATGCTCGTACCACCAGCTTGGCAAAACGTAGAAACTTTAGATGCAGACTTACGTGCATTCTATGAGTTCAACTCTAAGCATATGGAAGCTTGGGATGGCCCAGCTGGTCTTGTTATTCAAGATGGCCGTCATGCGATCTGTATGCTTGACCGTAACGGTTTGCGTCCTGCGCGTTGGGTAATTACCAAAAATGATTACATTACTTTGGCATCTGAAATCGGTGTTTGGGGTTATGAGCCTGAAGATGTAGTTTCTAAAGGTCGTGTAGGTCCTGGCCAAATTTTGGTAGTTGATACCTTAACAGGCAAAGTACTTGATACTAAAGATGTTAGTACACATTTGAAAAACATGCGTCCGTACCGTGAGTGGTTACGTGATCATGCGATTCGTTTAAATGCAAACCCAGAACTTGAAGAACAATTAGTCGATAAAGGCTTAACTGGCGACGCTTTAAAAGCGGCTCAAAAAATGTTTATGGTGACATTTGAAGAGCGCGACCAGTTGTTACGTCCAATTGCTGAAAGTGGACAAGAAGCTGTTGGTTCTATGGGTGATGATACGCCAATGGCTGTATTGTCTCGTCAAGTACGCCACGTAACAGATTACTTCCGTCAACAGTTCGCTCAAGTGACAAACCCGCCAATTGACCCGCTACGTGAGTCAATTGTAATGTCGCTTGAAACCTGTTTGGGTCGTGAGCAGAATGTATTTGAGCAAGGCCCTGAGCATGCTGATCGTATCATCATCTCTAGCCCTGTATTGTCAAATTCAAAAATGCAGCAAATCCGTAGCATTGAGCGTCCGGGTTATGAAGCAGTTGATATCAATTTAAACTATGCCGAAGAAGAGGGTTTGCAAGCTGCGATCACGCGTATCTGTGAAGAAGCGGCGCAAGCGGTTCGTGATGGTAAAACTTTAATTGTTTTAACTGATAAAAATATCCGCCAAGGTTTATTACCTGCAAACGCAGCACTTGCAACAGGTGCGGTACATCATTACCTCATCAAAACTGGCCTGCGTACTGATGCAAACATTATGGTTGAAACTGGTTTTGCACGTGATCCGCATCAATTTGCGGTATTACTTGGTTTTGGTGCAACCGCAGTTTACCCATATCTTGCATATGACGTGATCAATGACTTGATCGCTAAAGGTGAGCTTTTAGGTGACCCAATTCATGCGCAAGCAAACTTCCGTAAAGGTATTGAGAAAGGCCTATTAAAAGTTCTTTCAAAAATGGGTATCTCTACAGTTGCTTCTTACCGCGGCGGTCAGCTTTTTGAAGCAGTAGGTTTGTCATCTGAAGTTGTTGATCAATGTTTCTTAGGTGTTCCAAGTCGTATTCAGGGCGCAACATTTGCTGATCTTGAAAAAGACCAGAAAAAATTAGCAGCGACAGCTTGGTCAAATCGTAAGCCAATTGATCAGGGTGGTTTGCTCAAATTCGTATTTGATAAAGAGTATCATGCGTTCAACCCAGATGTAATTAATGCATTACACAAAGCCGTTCGCTCTGGTAAATACGAAGACTTTAAAGAATATGCTGAGCTGGTGAATAACCGCCCAGTAGCGACTATTCGTGACTTATTTAAGTTAAAAACAACGAACTCAATTCCAGTTGAGCAAGTTGAATCGGTTGAAGATATCTTGCCTCGTTTTGACTCGGCAGGTATGTCTTTAGGTGCTCTTTCTCCAGAAGCACATGAAGCAATTGCAATCGCGATGAATACGATTGGCGGTCGTTCAAACTCTGGTGAAGGCGGTGAAGATCCTGTTCGTTACGGCACAATTCGTAACTCGAAAATCAAACAGATCGCATCTGGTCGTTTTGGTGTAACTCCTGCATACCTAACTTCTGCTGAAGTATTGCAAATTAAAGTTGCTCAGGGTGCAAAACCAGGTGAGGGCGGTCAGTTACCAGGTGGTAAAGTAAATGGTTTAATTGCACGTTTACGTTACTCGGTACCTGGTGTAACGCTAATTTCACCTCCGCCACACCATGATATTTACTCAATTGAAGATTTGTCTCAGTTAATTTTTGACTTGAAACAAGTTAACCCGAAAGCAATGGTATCGGTGAAATTGGTATCTGAGCCGGGTGTAGGTACGATTGCTGCTGGTGTTGCAAAAGCGTATGCAGACTTCATTACCATTTCAGGTTATGACGGCGGAACCGCAGCATCTCCACTTTCTTCAATTCACCATGCGGGTTCTCCATGGGAATTAGGTTTGAGTGAGGCGCATCAAGCACTTCGTGTAAACGACTTGCGTGGAAAAGTACGTGTACAAACTGATGGTGGTTTAAAAACTGGTCTTGATGTAATCAAGGCAGCAATTTTAGGTGCTGAAAGTTTCGGCTTTGGTTCAACACCAATGATCGCTCTAGGTTGTAAATACCTCCGTATTTGTCACTTAAATAACTGTGCAACCGGTGTTGCAACTCAACAAGATCATTTACGTCAAGAGCACTATATTGGCGAGCCAGAAATGCTTATCAACTTCTTCCACTTTATTGCGGAAGAAACTCGTGAATGGTTGGCAGCATTAGGTGTTTCTTCATTGAAAGACTTAATTGGTCGTGTTGATTTGCTTGAAGTATTGCCGGGTGAAACTGAAAAACATGCTCACCTTGATTTAAGTGCTCTGTTAACTTCTCATCCTTCTGCTGAAGGTAAAGCACAATACTGTCAAGTAGAAGGTAATGCACCATTTGATAAAGGTGTATTGGCTGAGAGAATGGTCGCTGAAATGCTTCCTGCAATTGAGTCAAGCGCTGGTGGTCAGTTCAACTTCAACGTCGTGAACTGTGACCGCTCAATCGGTGCTCGTGTTTCGGGTGAAATTGCTCGTCGCTACGGCAACTTGGGTATGGAAGCACATCCAGTTGTAATGAACTTAACTGGTACAGCTGGTCAGTCTCTTGGTGTTTGGAATGCTGGTGGTTTACACATCCGTCTTGAAGGTGATGCAAACGACTATGTAGGTAAAGGTATGGCGGGTGGTCGTATTTCGATTTTCCCACCACAAGGTTCGCCTTTCCAAACACAAAACACAGCAATTATTGGTAATACCTGTTTGTATGGTGCGACTGGCGGTAAGCTTTTCGCAGCAGGTACAGCGGGTGAGCGTTTTGCAGTTCGTAACTCTGGCGCATTTGCTGTAATCGAAGGTGCGGGTGATCACTGCTGTGAATACATGACAGGTGGTGTTGTGACTGTACTTGGTAAAGTAGGCCATAACTTTGGTGCGGGCATGACTGGTGGTTTTGCTTATGTACTTGACCTCGATAATGACTTCGTAGATTACTACAACCACGAATTGATTGATTTAAATCGTATTTCAACAGAATCTATGGAAGATCATAAAGAGTTCTTGTTGCGTATTATCGATGAGCATATCAAAGAAACTGGTAGTGCTTGGGCTTATAAAATCCGCAATGAGTTCGATTTCTACAGCCGTAAATTCTGGCTTGTGAAACCAAAAGCTGCTAATTTGCAAACGCTTTTGAAAACAACACAAGCTGACCCACAATAATTCCACGACTGCAAAGACATAGGCAGGTGCGGGCAACAAGGAAATCCGCGCCTACCCACGGAGAGAGACATGGCAGAACGCCTAAATAATGACTTTCAATTTCTGGATGTACCACGCCAAGATCCAGAGAAAAAAGATATTACTGTCCGCAAAGCAGAATTTGTGGAAATTTATAAGCCTTTTACATCGGAAACTGTTACTAATCAGACTCACCGTTGTTTAGGTTGTGGTAACCCATATTGCGAATGGAAATGTCCTGTACATAACTACATTCCAAACTGGTTAAAACTGATCGCTGAAGGCCAAATTTTCCAAGCTGCTGAGCTTTGTCATCAAACCAATACACTACCTGAGGTATGTGGTCGCGTATGCCCACAAGACCGTTTGTGTGAAGGTGCTTGTACCTTAAATGATGGTTTTGGTGCAGTAACCATTGGTAATGCTGAGAAATATATCAATGACACGGCCTTTGCTTTGGGCTGGCGTCCAGATATGTCAGGCGTAAAATGGACTGACAAAAAAGTTGCAATTATTGGGGCTGGTCCTGCTGGTTTAGGCTGTGCGGATATTCTAGCTCGCGGTGGCGTTAAACCAGTTGTATTCGATAAGCGTCCTGAAATTGGTGGCTTACTTACATTCGGTATTCCAGAATTTAAAATGGAAAAAGATGTAATGAAACGCCGCCGTGAAATCTTCACAGGTATGGGCATCGAATTCCGTTTAAATACTGAAATTGGTAAAGACATCACGATTGATGAATTACTTGCAGAATATGATGCGGTATTCATGGGTATGGGAACTTATACCTACATGAAAGGTGGTTTCCCGGGTGAAGATCTTGAAGGTGTTTATGATGCACTTGATTTCTTAATCTCTAACGTGAACCGTTGCCAAGGTTGGGAAAAAGATCCAAGTGAATACATTAGCTTAGATGGTAAAAAAGTTATTGTTCTTGGTGGTGGTGATACCGCTATGGACTGTAACCGTACTTCTTTACGCCAAGGTGCTCACGATGTAACTTGTGCATACCGCCGTGATGAAAGCAACATGCCGGGTTCTGCGCGTGAAGTAAAAAATGCCTACGAAGAGGGTGTGAAATTCCTATTCAATCGTCAACCAGTCGAAATCGTTGGTGAAAACGGCAAAGTGACAGGCGTAAAAGTGGTAACGACACAAATGGGTGAACCAGATAGTCGTGGCCGTCGCAGCCCTGAGCCAATCCCTGGTTCTGAAGAAGTATTACCAGCTGATGCAGTTTTACTTGCTTTCGGTTTCCGCCCAAGCCCAGCAGACTGGTTTGGTAATGTGAATATTAATCTTGATGGTTCAGGCCGTGTTGTCGCAGCTGAAAAGCAAGAATTCAAATTCCAGACATCAAACCCAAAAATCTTTGCTGGTGGTGATATGGTACGTGGCTCAGACCTTGTCGTGACTGCTATTTGGGAAGGTCGTCAAGCTGCTGAAGGTATTTTGGATTATCTTGGTGTTTAATAAATTAATTTGTTAAAACACTCAAAAAAAGCCTACTTCAAGTAGGCTTTTTTATTGTCTACCATTAGTCACTTTGATGTTTTTGGCAAATATAATAAGCTTTTTTGCCCTTTTTAGCTTTTTAAGTTCGCGACATACTCGAAACTTCCTTCTTCAATACAGTAGGTGTTGAATATGAACATCGCAGGTATGACGGCAGAAAAATCATATTTAAATCGTCGGAAAGCGTTGGGTATTACAGTGCGTCGTCTTGAATTTAATCCAAAGGCGATCAAGCGGCACTATTTTGCAAATTCACCTCTCATGTCGCATTTTTTAACTGCACTCTCATCAACGTTTCCGGTGGGTGAGCAATTTTTTGTAAATAGCGTACGTAATGTACGTGATAAAGTCTCAGATCCTCAGCTACAAGCGCAAATTGCAGCGTTTATTGGACAAGAGGCCATGCATTCCAAAGCACATGGTGAGTTTAATGAAGCTTGGCGACGTGATGATTATAATCTGGACAGTTTTCAAAATTGGCTAAATGAGCGCGATAAATATTTAAGAACAATTCCACCTAAGCTGCAATTGGCACTCACCTGTGCATTTGAACATTTCACTGCTTTACTTGGGGGATATGTTTTACAACATCCAGAGTTATTAAAAACCCTAGATGAAGATGCGTTAAAACTTTGGGTATGGCATGCGATTGAAGAAATTGAACACCGTTCAGTTGCATTTGATGTCTATCAACATGTATATGGTGATGATCGTATCCGTCGTTTACTCATGCGTAGCGTCACTACAGGATTTGCGAGCCTCGCTTTTTATGGGACAACTCGTTTATTTTGGCAAGATAAATGGAATAGCTTACCTAAAATCGGGGGTAATTTATTTGGATTATATTTACTGATAAAGATGCTTGTTCAGTTAATGCCTGAATACTTTGCATATTACAAAAAAGACTTTCATCCGAGTCAAAAGGATTATGGCAGGATGGTTAATTATTGGAAAAGCTCTTTAGCAGAAGAATATCAAATGGCAAGTTTTGAACAAGAAAAAGATCAGCGATTGAGCTAATAGATAACCGGATTTAAAAGTCCGGTTTTTTAAAATCAATAAAATAAAAGCAACACAATAATGCCTAATTCATCATACAATCAGGTAAAGAGGTTAAAAATATAAAGAAAAACTTGAGGATAATGTGCCGATGAAAACGTTGAAACAATTTGCGATCGCAACAACACTTGCCAGTACCTTACTGTTTTCGGGATGTGGCTATAACACTCTACAAGTAAAAGATGAGGCTGTAACAGCAGCGTGGTCTGAAGTACAGAACCAATATCAACGTCGTTCAGATTTGGTACCAAATCTTGTAAACGTCGTTAAAGGCTATGCTAAGCATGAAGAGCAAGTATTAACCGAAGTAACACAGGCTCGTTCTAATGTTGCAGGTTTAAAAGTTGATAAAGAAGTTTTAGAAGATCCGGCTTTACTTGAAAAATATCAACAGGCTCAAAGTCAATTAACAGGGGCATTATCTCGACTCATTGCTGTTTCGGAAAATTACCCAGATTTGAAAGCCAATACTCAATTCCAAGAATTACAAGTTCAGCTTGAAGGTACTGAAAACCGTATTGCTGTTGCACGTAATCGTTATATTACAACAGTACAAGACTATAACTCATATGTGCGTCAGTTCCCTCAGGCAGTAACAGCAAAAGTAATTGGTATGCATCCAAAAGCCAATTTCTCTGCAGAAGCATCTGCACAACAGGCTCCAAAAGTTTCTTTTGATTAATTTTATAAATCAAAGGAGTGCCGTATGAGAAATACTCTATTGCTTCAATCAAAGCAAATTAAGGTCTTTATTTCGACCTTAATTTTGCTCTGTTGTGGTGTTCTTTTTCAGAATACGGCATGGAGTGAAAGTAATATTGCAACTGCTACCGATGAGGCTGATGCAATAGTTGCTGGCAAAATTATTCAAAAGCAACAAACTCAAGCTGCTGCAACTAAATTAGAGGGGCAAGCTGCTTCAAGTCTTGCTCCTCAAGTCCAAGTTACTAATGATATGGCTGATGGGGAATCAATTCGTGGTTTGCCAACTTTAAACCAGCCTGTTATTGATCAAGCCAATATCTTAAGCGAAGCTGAGAAGCAGCAACTTGATCAAAAAATTCTAAGTTTATACCAACAAGGCAAAGCGCAGATTGGTATTGTGATTGTTCCTACCACTGGCCAAGAAGATATCTTTGATTATGCATTACGTGTTGGTGAAAAATGGCAATTGGGATCATCTAAACGTGATAATGGATTACTCATTGCAGTCGCTGTAAATGACCGCCGTATACAAATACTAACTGGTTATGGCCTAGAAGGTGTGTTGCCGGATATTGTGGCAAGTCGGATTATTCGAAACCAAATTACACCTTATTTTAAACAAGCCCAATATGCACAAGGTTTGAGTGCAGGTATCGATGAAATCGGAAGAATTTTAAATCTTGACCCAGAAGTAGCACAGCAAGCTGCTCAAGATTTAAAAGAACGCCAACATCAAGCTGCGGAGGAGCAACAAGCCAAGCAGACAACGCTGACAATGGCTTTATTTATTCTTGTTGCTGGAATTGTGGGTTCGTTTATTGTTGGTCGTCCGCTTAGTGCATCTACAGCAGGTGTGGCTGCTGCGGTAGCAGGATTTGTAAATGGGGCGGGGCTAGTCACTAGCTTACTACTTGGTTTTGGTATTTTCTTTTTACTTATTACATCAATTGCCCAACTTATTTTACAGGCCATTTTAAGTGGTTCTGGCGGTGGTGGACGTGGAGGAGGCTTCGGCGGAGGTGGCGGAGGCTATGGTGGCGGTGGAGGCCGTTTTGGCGGTGGAGGTGCTTCAGGCTCATGGTAACAACATCAGAAACAACACAAATTATTACTCAACCAAAAATTGAGGAATCTGTAGAGCCAAGTCTAAAACGTTGGTTTAAACATCTATGCTATTTACCTGCCAGTAGTCGTTATTTTTCAAAACAAGATAAGCAAGCTATTGCTGATGCTGTACAACAAGCAGAACATGGCCATGTTGGAGAAATACAGGTTGTAATTGAAGGCCATATTCCAGTGTCACAAGCCTACAGACAAAATACTCGTTTAAGAGCACAGCAATTATTTGCAGAATTAGGTGTTTGGGATACCGCCTTAAATAGTGGCGTATTGTTATACCTAAATTTATGTGAACGAACAGTAGAAATTATATTTGACCGTGGTATTAGAAATGCGACTAACGATCAAGTCTGGCAACAGATTTGTGAAGTAATAGTACAAAAGCTTAAGCAAAAAGAATATCAACAAGCTGTAGTGATTGGCGTACAACAAATTGGGGAAGTGATGTCGCGGTTTTATGACGAAAACATGCCTGATCAATCCAATGAATTGGGGAATGCTCCGATTATTCTTAATTAACTCGCCTTGTAACATTCCAGTATTAGCTAATTTCATAATTTTACTTTTTAAGGTGACTGACAAAAAATGTCACCTACTTATTTATTTTTAAAGAGATTTTGTTCACATAAATAAATATAAACTTTGAATTGTGTATTTTATTTTTTTTAATACGTGAAATGTTTTTATAAAAATTTTTATGACATTTTTTGTCACTTACTTACACCTGTTTAATATTTAAGAATAGTTGAATTTAATATAAGTATTTGTTTTTTAATTAAAATAAAAGTTGGCATGGATGCTGCAATATAGTTAATAGCTGAAAAAGCTTATATAAAAACATACATACAATCTTTGGGGAAAAGGCTATGAATGCACAAAAAGGTTTTACATTAATCGAACTCATGATCGTAGTTGCCATTATTGGTATTTTGGCAGCAATCGCGATTCCTGCTTATAGTAATTATCAGGCACGAGGTAAATTAACAGCTGGTTTGTCAGAAATTTCTGCTGGTAAAGCCGCTGCTGAACAAAAAATTAATGATGGTTCAGATTGGACATTACCGACAGATATCGGTCTACAAGGCACAACTTCTAATTGTACTATTACTTCGACAATGACAGCAGGTGCAGGTACTATTGCATGTGCAGTATTAAATGCGCCTTCTCAAGTTCGTGGAGCAACTATTACTTGGACAAGAAATAAAGCTGGTACTTGGTCTTGTGCTACATCTGGGCTAGATAATGATAAAAAAGATTTAGCTCCAAAATCGTGCCCACAATCTTAATATTCCAATAAAAAAGAGAGGTTGCTACCTCTCTTTTTTTATTGAAGAAAATAAATATGTTGAAAAAAAATATAATGTTCCTACTAATAGGAATTTATCTCATTACAGCATTATTAGGTTATCAAATTGGTTGGTCAGTTTTCCAATATGATGAACTTCGTTTATTACAGTTTCCATTGGCACTATTTGCTTTGTTAATTTTGATTTTTACAAAAAAAATAGAATATTCAATTTCCACTCAAATTACTTTTTTTCTGATTGGTTTATTAATTGCTATACAGATAACAACTTATAGCATTTTTCAGTTTCAAGAACTTTGGTCTGCGATAGCATTACTATTTATATTTTCTGCTTTGCCATATGATTTAAAGAATGTAAAAAATATAGAACATGGCTTAGCATTGATCGTTGTTTCAGCATTTATTCCATGTTTATTTATTTGCATCTCTATCGCTAATTTTATTTTATATAAACAATGGTTTGATTGGCAATTTAACTCTGGCACGATCCGAATTTATGACAGTATTATCGTGCCTATATTCTTTTTTCTAATTTTTTTGAAAAATAAAAAGTATCCATATATTCATTACTTTTATCCATTTGCTAGTTTCTTTTTTGCTCTAGCATGGTTTTTTGATGGAGCTAGATCCGCTTTACTTGCTGTAGCGACAGGATTGTTAGTTTTCGTTATCTACTCTCGAGAAAATCGAAAGCTCATTTTGCAAAGCTGTATTTACATTTTTTTTGCTTTTGTAGTTTATAAAACTACGATTTATTTCGCTGATAAAAATACCATGACCGTAATGAGAGTGGGGACATCCATGCGTGCAGAGATGTGGAGTTTTGTTTTTGAGCAATGGAAAGAAAAGCCATGGTCTGGAGTTGGGGGAGGATATCTCTCAGAAATCCAATATAAATATGGACATCACATACATAATTTATATTTAAGGTTAATTTTTGAATGGGGAATAGTTGGGTGTATTTTTTTAGTTTGGATGATATATCAAGTTGTTAAGTTATTTCGAGATAAGGATGCTTTACCTATTACGAAAGCTGGCTTAATTGCAATTTTAGTTGATGCGATGTTCTCAGGAAGTATGGTTTATCCCGCTTCACAAATGGCCTGTATATTATTTTTAGCATTTGCTTTTTCTCAGCCGGAGCAGTCTAAAGAATATTTGAAATATCCTTATAGAGCTACAAAACTACTAATTGCTTTATGGGGGTCTTTATTTTTTTACATTACGATCATGTATTTAGGACAAGATTTAATGTGTTGGGGTTGTGGTAGTTATATTGGAAGAATGGCGCCAAATTTTTGGTTTTATGGTGCTGCTGAGCACTTAGTACCAGCTTCGCAAATTCCTTAACTTTTGAAGTACATTTTATCAAGATCTTTTCATAAGGAGTTCATACATTTTCTTTTAGGCTTCCATGTATAATTCCCACAAGTTTTGGTCTCTAGCCTCTCACTATGCAAGTATTCTTTCTGTTCTTCGCTGCAATCCTGTTGGGTTTTGCATGGTTGTCTCCATTTCACTACAGCCCGTGGGTCATGTTCTCAAGTGAAGTCAGTACTTTTGGGGCTGGGCTATGTGTATTAATTGCTTTACTTCAACAAAATATTAAAATTCCTAGAGCACAGATATTGTTGCTACCATTTACTTTAATTCCTATTGTGCAGTGGGGCTTTGGTTTAGTTTTTGATTTAAGTACGGCTTTATTAAGTACATTTTACTTATTAGGTTTTTGGTTTATGGTCTTGGCTGGCTACAACCTATCTTTAGATCAAAAAAAGAGAGATCAAATTTTTTCAGGTTTTAGCTTATTAGTAATTATTACATCGCTATTAACTAGTCTTATAGCAATTTTTCAATGGTTGAATATTGAATCACATTTAATTTATACCCTTCATCTGATTGGTAACCGTCCTTACGGAAATTTTGGTCAACCCAACAACATGGCAACATTCTTAATTATTGGGTTATTAGGATGTTTGTATCTATATGAAAAAAATAAGGCAACCATCTGGTTACTCCTGCCTTCAGCCCTCATTATTCTGTTTACGATCGCCTTGAGTCAGTCACGAACATCATGGATCGTTTTTCCATTTTTATTCATCTATTGGAGAGTTAAACAATTTGGGAAACAAAAAAGATTTGGAGTTTTTCAAGGTTTTTTGTGGTGCGTCGGTTTTTTCGTAATGGCTGGTGTAATTCTACCATTTGCTACTAATTTAATTGAAGCATGGTCAAGTACTGATGTAACCGAAGCAAGTGGTTTGGTTGAAAGAGCAAGCTCTGGGTATTTGCGTTTTAATATCTGGTCACAAATGTTGCTTGCTGTACAGCAGCACCCTTGGTTAGGTTATGGTTGGAATCAAACCAGTGTGGCACAAATGACAGTTTACCATGCTTTCCCAACAGGAGAGTGGACTACCAGTGCACATAATGTACTGCTTGATTTAATTATCTGGAATGGTATTCCCTTGGGTGCTGTAATCATTACCTACTTTGCTTGCTGGTTTATTTGGTTAAATCAACAGGCTAAAAATACCATCTCGATTATAGCGATTATGATGGTCTGTACAGTGCTTATTCATGCCATGTTAGAGTTTCCACAGCGCTATGCTTATTTCTTACTTACTTGTGGATTCCTACTGGGTATTGTACAAGCACAAACTACTGTACTTAAGGGAATTATCCTCAACAAACATCTTTTTCGCTTATCATGGGTTGTAAGTTTATTGCTTATTATTGCAATTCTACGTGATTACAATGTCTATGTTCTGAATAGTAATTTGCTTTTTAATAATAAGCGTCCAAACGCTGAATTTATGGGAAGTGGTAAAATTTTTGTTTTAACACAGTTTGAGCAGCGTTTAAGTTGGATAGAACTTAATCCCCAAAATATTTTATCTGAAGGTGATTTGGTTGAATGGGAAAATTTTATAAAGAATAAACCTACTCCATATAACTTACGTAAATACGCAAAATTGCTCGCTTACAACGGGAAAGTAGAACAGGCACAGCAGCAAATATTTATTTTGCAACATCTTTATAAGCAAAAAATAACGCTATCGGAATTACTAAAAGAGAAATAATAAAAAATCCTACTATA
>NZ_GG753603.1:316748-472110 GCF_000163635.1 Acinetobacter sp. SH024
TAACTACGTAGTAGAGNTTTTTTATGAGAAATTACATTTGGCTCTGGATATAATTTTCAATACCAACATTGCCAATAAGATCAATTTGAGTATCTAGCCAGTCCCAGTATTCTTCTTCTTTTTCTAGAATTTCTTGAACAAGGTCACGAGTGACATAATCTTGCTCTGTTTCAGCTAAAGCAACCGCTTTTTGAATTGCTTCTATATTCTCTTTTACTTTACGAATGTCACAGTGCAGAACTTCTTCTGTGTGTTGACCAATATAAAGCTTGCCTAAATGTTGAAGGTTAGGTAGTCCTTCTAAAAATAAAATACGTTCAATGATTTTATCTGCATGTTTCATTTGACGAATTGATTCTTTATATTCAGCAGAGCCAAGCTGCTCGACTCCCCAGTCATTAAACATGCGCGAATGTAAAAAGTATTGATTAATTGCAGTTAAATGATGATACAGCACTTGATTGAGCTGATTAATGACATCACGATTGCCTTTCATTGTAGCTACTCCAAAACAATTTCTGCCTCAAACTTAATTAAGGCAATCTATAAATCCATTTTAGTGAACAATGATGGAGATGGCGAGTAATTTATGGAACAGCAAATGAAAATCGCAATCAAAAACAACACAATATTAGAAAGGATGTTTTTATGTCAAAAAAAACCGCTTGAATGAGGAACTATAAAGGTTCCGCAAAAAGCGGTGGAGGAGTCAATAAATTTTGTTAAATATTAATTTTTATTATGCAGCTACAGAAATGCGAGCAGCGATTTCTGCTAATTCTTCGCTAATAATAGCGCGAGCTTCTGGTGCACAGCGTCCACAGCATGTACCAAGATCAAGCAAATCGCGAATTTCACGATAGCTTTCAGCGCCATTTTCAATAGCGTCTTTAATATCCTGATCGGTAATGCCACGACACAAGCAAACGTACATGGGAGTGATCCCCAAATATAAATGCGATAATTGATATTATTGATAATTATTATCGTTTGTCAATGAAATTCATTTAAAATCTCATTTATCATTATTGGGATTTTGGATAAAAAAATACCACCTAAGCGGAAATCTAAAAAGAATTTAGATTTTTATGCCAAGGTGGTTCGTTTTTTAAAAACTAAATATTTAAAATTGGATAGTTTGAAAATTTATATCTTATTGATTAATAATTACAATTCCGTCCATTTCCACTAGTGCGCCTTTTGGCAAGCTTGCTACACCAAGAGCTGCACGTGCAGGGTAGGGCTGAGCAAAATATTCACCCATAATTTGGTTTACGAGTTGGAAATTTGATAGATCAGTTAAAAAAATATTGAGCTTAGCAATATCTGCAAGTGAACCACCAGCAGCTTCACAAACTGCTTTTAAATTATCAAATACACGGCGAATTTGAGCTTCGATACCTTCTACAAGTTCCATACTGTATGGGTCTAAACCAATTTGCCCTGAAAGATATAGCGTATTGTCTACTAAAATAGCTTGAGAGTATGTGCCGATAGCAGCAGGGGCATTTTCAGTATGAATGACTTGGCGGGACATTTGGTTCTCCTTGATTAAATCTATTTCCATCATAATCGATGATAGCTTTGGACAAAAGTATCATCGATTTAATTGATTAAGTGAATTTGGAAAGTTTGATTTTGTTAAGGAAACAAAAATTTATAACCAATAGTCTCTATAAAGATTTAACTTACTTTTGAAATTTCCATTTGTGGAGCAGGAGCGTCTAAACGTTCAATCCGTGGGAAACCATAGTGCATGCGTAAATCACGAATGACTTTTGCAATATGTTTACGGTTATTCACTACAATATTCACAAAAGTTCTTTGCTCATTTGAGTGAACCATCTCTACCCCAGCGTTATTTTTACGACATTGATAGATAAGGTCTGATACCTGTTCATCATTCATTGCCATATAAATAGCGAGGTAGGCTGTAAAACGTACATCATCTACATCATCTGCTTTCCATTGAAGCGGCATGATATTTTCAGGATGTAGATGTTGTTCATGTAATAAGTTATGACAGCGAATTCGATGAACAATTAACCCGCGACGCGTTAAATGTCCTTGAATTGGATCGCCTAGAATAGGGTTGCAACAATGTGCATATTTAACGTCAACTCCTTCAGTACTTTGAATAAGTCGATCTGAGTTTTCCACTTGCGGATGTTTATCATGAGCAAACAGGTGGTTTGCTACAAGTTGAGGTAGTAAATCGCCAACCGCAATTTGTTCAAACAATGTATTTTTATTATCGATGTGACGCCATTGCAATAGATCTAACCAGTCAGCTTCAGAAAGATCATTGATTGAACGATTAAAGAGTTTCAGTGCTCTAGAAAGCGCTTGTGCACCAACTAGACGTTGTTCTTCGATATCTTGATCTTTTAGTACATGCTGTAATGCACGACGAGCTTTCTGCGTATTAATAAAACTTAGCCAGTCTGGATTTGGTGTTGCCAAAACATCCGTAATAATCTCGATAACCTGACCGCTAACTAATGGTGTAGAGAGTGGTTTAATCTCTCCATCGACTTTTGCACCAACCGCATGGTTACCTAAAAATAAGCTTGCTGAATAAGCAAAATCAACTACGGTAGCGCCTTGCGGTAGCTCATGCAGTTGACCGTGTGGTGTATATACCCAGATTTTTTCTTGGTGTAGATAATCAAGCAAATCATTAAAAGTTGTTTTAGCACATTCACCGTCAATCAATGTATTTAAGTTCTGCATTGAAGCCTGAATGGCGGAGCGGCAAGTTTGCGGCGCATTTTCACCTAACACTACCCCAAAACGGGCAGCTTTACGCATGAGCTCGGTTTGAATGGTAAGAGATAGTGTTGTTTTTTCGCCTTTAAGCTTTATCAGTAAAGACTGATTACCGCCAGGTAGTGGGCGACGAATATGGTCTTGGTACTGGATAACCTGAAAATTTTCTCTTAATGCTTCTTCTAAGCGGTCACAGTCGGCAATGCTTTGTAGAACAATTTCAAAAGCATGACTATGAGTAAGCTCTTGGAGATCCATCTCGTTTTTAACGAAATGGCGTAATAATTCGATATTGTTATTTTTCTTCTTAATACGGCCTTGAATATGATAATTATGCAGAAGTTCAGCGAGGTTTTGTTCCCAGATACTTTGATATTTACAGCGTTCGGGCTTTGTTTGAAGCAGAGCATTTTGAACGTTATCAAACATATCAAGGTCAAGGTTTTGATAACAAAGATTCTCTAGATTATCGCCCATTTCATTCATGCCGACTAATCTTGCCATCGGTACAAATATATCAAAAGTTTCTTGAGCAATGCGGGCACGTTTATCTGGACGTAAAGCACCTAAAGTGGTCATATTATGATAGCGATCTGCTAATTTAATAATGATGACACGTGGATCTTGTAAGGTCGCTTGCAAGATTTTTCGGAATGAAGCTGCCTTGTTATATTCTTTATCGCTTGATTGGCTAAGTTTGGTTACACCATCAACTAGCTCTGCAACTGTTAGGCCAAACTTCTCAATAATATCTTCTTTTGTATATTGAGTATCTTCAATAACATCATGCAAAAGTGCTGCCATTAAAGTTTCAGCATCTAAACGCATGTTTGCAAGAATGCAGCTTACCGCAATCGGATGCAAAATATAGGGTTCGCCACTTTTACGCGTAATGCCAGTGTGCGCTAGATCGGCAAAATCGCAGGCAGCAAGCACTTTTTCGACTTCACTTACCGATAAGTAAGGGTCGATAATTAATTTGAGCTGTTGCTTGGCTTGGCTGACCTCTTCGCCTGGCATAAATCACCCTTTTTCCTATTGCTGAAAAACTAAATCTATCTGCTTCTTAATGAAAAGCATATTGCGGAACTTGTCAATTTTTTCATTTGAAAAAGTGTATTTTTTTTTCAATGAAAATAATTGCTTTTCTCAATATATTTAAATATGGGACAAAGCCAAATAAAAAACCATCGCAGAAAAACGATGGTTTTTTTATGAAACAGGGTGAATTAGAAAGAAAAACCTTCTAAATTCAAGCTGTTTGTAGAAAGGGCAAGATCAAGACTAGAAGTTTGGTAATCTTGCTCACGTTGTTTAAGGATTTCTTTCGTAACGTGCCCTGCCGCGATTTCGCGCAAAGAAACTACAGTCGGTTTGTCGTTATCCCATTCTACAGTTGGCTCCATGCCTTGACGTGCCAATTGACGAGCACGTTTACTTGCAACGAGCACAAGCTCAAAACGGTTGTCTACATGATCTAAACAATCTTCAACGGTGACGCGTGCCATAAAAGTTCTCGTTTTGGAATGGTGAATTTGAACAGACTAAATAGTATAAAAGGCTTTCGATCTAGACTCAAGTTATTCCTGTTTTGGTTGAGGAGTAATCAAGTCCTGAATTAAAGCTTGATGACGTTTTGCTTGCTGAGATAGCACCAAACGGTTTGCTGTAATTACAGCTTCAAGCTCATGTAAGGCTTTATTAAAATCATCATTAATAATGATGTAATCAAAGTTCGTGTAGTGCTGCATATCTTCTACTGCACAGCTTAAACGATGCTCAATGACTTCAACTGAGTCAGTGCCGCGATTAGATAAACGCTGACGTAGATCAAATTGAGTTGGAGGTAAAATAAATATTTGCTTGGATTCAGGGAAAAGCTTGCGGACTTGTTCTGCACCTTGCCAATCAATTTCAAGTAAGACATCGTGTCCTTGAGCTAACTGTTGTTTTACCGTAGCTTGAGAAGTGCCATAGTAGTTACCAAATACTTCAGCGTATTCGATAAAACCATCATGGTTGACTTGGTCTAGAAATTCATCTTTTGTAGTGAAGTGATAGTGAACACCATCTAACTCACCGGGACGTTGACCTCGGGTTGTATGTGAGACTGAAACATGTAAATTGCTCACACGGTCAAGCAGGGCTTTTACCAAAGATGTTTTGCCCGTTCCTGATGCAGCAGAAACGACAAACAATAGACCCGACATGATATTTTTCCTGATATGATAAAATATCTTCGCTATTGTAGTGTACCGTGCGTTTAAACTGAATAGTTTTAATTGCAAATATTCAAGAGAAATTCCCCTGTTTTATTAATTTTGAGGCTGTTATGGAAATTGTGTTAGCTAATCCGCGTGGTTTTTGTGCCGGTGTTGATCGAGCCATAGCAATCGTCAATCGGGCTTTAGAATGTTTCAATCCTCCTATTTATGTACGTCATGAAGTTGTACACAATAAATTTGTGGTAGATGACCTGCGTCAAAGAGGGGCTGTTTTCGTTGATGAGCTGGACCAAGTGCCAGATGATTCTATTGTAATTTTCAGTGCGCATGGTGTTTCAAAAGCAGTTCAGCAAGAAGCAGAGCGTCGAGGCTTAAAAGTTTTCGATGCGACTTGTCCATTGGTGACTAAAGTACATATTGAAGTGACTAAATATGCGCGTGAAGGTACTGAAGCTATTTTAATTGGTCATGAAGGGCACCCGGAAGTCGAAGGTACAATGGGGCAATATGACAAATTAAAAGGCGGTGATATTTATCTGGTTGAAGATGAAGAAGATGTTGCTGCACTTACCGTACGACATCCTGAAAAACTTGCTTTCGTAACACAAACAACGCTTTCTATTGATGATACAGCTAAAGTTATTGATGCTTTGCGTGCAAAATTTCCGCATATTCAAGGTCCGCGTAAAGATGATATTTGCTACGCAACTCAAAACAGACAAGATGCTGTGCGTGATTTAGCTGAAAAGTGTGATGTGGTTTTAGTTGTAGGTTCACCTAACTCATCAAACTCAAATCGATTACGTGAGCTTGCAGAGCGTATGGGTAAAGCCGCTTACCTTGTAGATAATGCTGATCAGTTAGAGCAGTCATGGTTCAATGAGACATGTAAAATTGGTGTTACTGCTGGTGCCTCTGCGCCAGAAATTTTGATTAAACAAGTGATTCAACGTTTACAAGATTGGGGTGCTCAAGCACCGAAAGAATTAGATGGGCGTGAAGAGAACATAACTTTTAGTCTTCCTAAAGAATTACGCATTCATGTGACTCAAGCGTAAAGTGTGATGTATTTAACATACTGATTTTAAAAATTTAAACAGATAATTGTTGATATGACAGTTATCTGTTTTTTTATACCCTTTATCTGCTTTGTATTTGTTTTGTAAACATAAGACGTAAAATTTAATTAATAAATAAAAAATTTTAAAGTTTATTTGGGGTGTGGGGATGAGGGGAATTATTCCGCAAGACGGGTTCACCTTGGTTGAGCTTATGGTGACGATTGCGGTCATGGCTATTATCGCGATGATGGCTGCACCATCTATGTCGAATTTATTAGAAAGCAAACGACTAGATGGAAATCAACGAGATCTAATCAATACTTTATCGGAAGCAAAGAGCCAAGCCATACTTGGTCGACAAGACGTTTCTATTAATCTGAATTCAACAGCTTTAAATACTCCCACTTCCTTGAATTGGAAAGCTGATTCCAATAACAGTCTTGAACTTAAAAATATCGCTGCTGATGGTACGCAGAGTTCATTAACAGCGACGACTTTAACTTTTAATGCGAATGGGGTAATAACCAATATCACCCAAGACACAATTTTATCTATCTGTAATTCAAAAATAAATAAAAAGAAAATTCTTATTTTAACAAAGCTTGGCACATTAATTTTTAAAGCTGAGGAGACATGTTAATGCAGGGTTCTAAACAAAAAGCTCAAGTCGGGGTGGGTTTATTAGAAGTGTTGGTTGCCTTAATTTTAATTGCGATAGGGGTTTTAGGATATGTTGCCTTGCAAGTTCGGGCTATGGATGCTTCTTCAGAGGCATTAAGCAAATCTCAAGCGATTATGATCATGAGAGGATTAGCAGAAAACATTCGCGTAAATAGTTCTCAAGCTAGTCAGTATCCCGCATTTGTCCGTAGTTATAGCAATTATTCATCTACCACCGCAGCTCCTACGTTGTGTTTCAATACAGCTTGTACACCTTCTCAGCTTGCCCAATTTGATGCATATCAAGCAGCAAAAAATGCTGATCAACTTGGCATGAAAATCACAATGACAAATTGCCCAGGGGTTACAAGCACGATGGCCCAGCAGAGGCAATGTCTTTTTGTTTTTTGGGGAAAAACCGCTCCAGTAATTACAACAAATGAGGGAGTCACGAGCGCGGATGTGTCGAGCTGTATGAGTACAAATGGCGTTTATGTCAATAATTCGAACTGTTTAATGATGGAGGCATATTAATGGCTCACTCATTTGTATTATGGAAACAACGAGGCTTTACATTAATTGAGCTGATGGTTGCATTGGCTTTAGGTCTAATTTTAGTAGCCGCGGCAACTCAATTATTTATTGGTGGACTTCTATCAAGTCGTCTACAAAAAGCAAATGCTGAAATACAAGATAGCGGTATTTTTGGCTTGGAATATATTGCCCGTGATATACGCCTTCTAAATTATGGAAATGTAACCAACCCAATATTAACTGATACGACCCCTTGGGGCGGTGTTGTATTAACTGCTTCAACTGCAACCAATAACAACAATGTTAATTTTGTCCCTAACGTTGGAACAAATACTTATATTGCTGACACATTACTTAGTCGTGGTGCAGGGGATACGGTGAGTACTGTGAGTAATCACTGGAAAGGTCTTTCAAATATACAGAACAGTTCAGATGCTGCTGTGCAAAGTGATCAGCTGACTATCCAATTTATTGCACCTACGAATATGACCAATTGTGAAGGTGTAAATGTACTTGCAGGTGATTTAATTGTAGAGCGTTATTTTTTACGTCTGGATAGCAATGGTAGTTCCCAGCAAGATTATGCACTTGCATGTGATGCAAATACTCCCTCTGCTGTAGCCACAGCTCAACCGACCACTGTTGCTGGGTTAGGCGACGCTGGTCAAATTGTATTGCCGCGTATTGATCATTTCCATGTGCTGTTTGGTGCAAAAAATGCGGCTGGCAATTTTGCTTATTATACCATTCCCCAATATCGCGCTGCTGCACAGGCTGCCCGAGATGCCACGCCATCTGTGATGCCGCCACGAATTCTTTCAATACAAATATCTGTATTAGCGCGCTCTACTAATAATGCCCAAAGCAAAGCAATAGATCCTGAGCAATCTTTTTTTATGTTAGATCAAACCGTGCATGCTTCTGATAATACAACTCGATTCTTACGCCGCACTTATAACTTAACAATTGCTCTACGCAACGCGATGGGGGAAAGTCTATGACCCATTTAATTCATAAGAGTAGATCTAAGGAAAAAGGGGCAACCCTTATTGTTGTGCTTATTATTTTATTGATTGTTATTTCTGTAGGCGTTTTAGCAATAAGAGTGGCTATTGTTTCTTTAAAAGTTGCTACCAATAGCCAAGTTAGCCAATTAAATTTTCAGTCATCTGACACTCCTTTAGAACTCATTGTGCAGATGAATCCTACCACCCTAACTAATATTACTAATGTGATTGGTGCCGCGCTTAAAGAGCATGAAAGTAATCCTGGAGCGGAATACAACTTTTGTTATAAGCCTGTTTCTACAGCAACAAATTTTGCTCAGACCAGAGGTGCAAGTTTACTTCGAGCAGGAAGCGCCAATAATGCGGTTGTCGAAGATGGCGGCGTGGCGGGTTTCTGCAATTTAACAACTGACTATGGAAGTAATCGTCAAGCAGTGGTTACCCAAGTTGCTGTAAGTGTTCCAACAGATGCTGCTAGCGATATTCCAGGCTCAAATTTACCACGAGGAACAAATACCTCGGAAGGTACGCAACTTCCTAAAAGCATGTTGTCTACGCAACGTATTCGAGTGATTACAACTGCTTTTTTGCCAGCCTATGCATCTACCTCTATTGAAACTTTACAAAGAGATTGTTTAAGCACGAGTTCGGCAAAAATTAGCGATAATTTTGATACCGCATTAACGGCTAAACAAACATTGGCGGAGTGTTTGGCAAATCATAACGTGCCTTTTAGTACTCAAGTTCAAGAATTTAACTATACCAATAAACTCACTCAAATTACGGCACCAGGTTCATAACGGGGAATATCGTGAAACTAAAATTGAAGAATTTTAAGCCAAATAATTTATGGTATGCCATCTGTTCGAGTTCAGTTGCTTTTACATGGCTAATGACAAGCTCCGTTGTGCAGGCGAGTGATTTACAAATTTATGCTTCACCTACAGCTGGTAAAAAAACCATTGTGATGATGTTGGATACATCAGGAAGTATGACCAACAATAGTTATGGCGAAAACCGTCTGGCTATGCTTAAAAATGGTATGAATGCTTTTTTAGCCAGCAATAATCCTGTTTTAAATGATACTCGTGTGGGCTTGGGAAATTTCTCTGCAAATGGTGATAGCCGAAGTGGGCAGGTTCTAGTGGCTGCTGCTCCTTTAGGTGATGCGAGTACTTTAAATACAGTGGGTTCTCAACGTTATAAATTAAAACAGGCTGTTGCAAATTTAACTGCTGGCGGGTCAACGCCTTCAGCACATGCTTATGCGGAAGCTGCTGCTTATTTGATGGGCACAACGACGTATTCAGAGGCAAATTATGCCATTCGAAAAGATAGCTATATAAAGCGTGTGCGAAAATCTGATAATAGAACGGAATACTCTTATTGTACGAATTATCGCGATTCACAAATCGATACTACAAATCTATGGCAACCTTGTCGTTCTAATAACTATTGGAGTAACTGGTCAACTTCTAATCCGGGTGTGGATGCGGCAACTGCTTATGATACTTCGTCGGATTGGACCTATTCTTATACTTATTACTACACCACTTTTAATTATGCTGTAGCAAATGCGGATAGTGGTATCCCAAAATCAAAATCAAACGATACAACCAGCAATCCGAATATTGTTGTAGATAGAAATGCCTCTAATTTAAATGCCATTTACCAATCTCCTTTGCCTGCAGTGGCCAATCGCCAGAGTTGTGATGGGCAGGGTATTTACTTTTTATCAGATGGAGAACCGAACAATACCACAAATACACGTTCGGCAACTGTCATGTCGACAGCCCTAGGCAGCACTTTGGGAGCAAATTTTACTTGTTCTGGAGGTTTGTCTAACACGACAGCAGACTCTGGTTGGGCCTGTATGGGGGAATTTGCAAAAAGATTATTTGATAAAACAAAAAACCCAGCTGGAGTTTCTATTCAAACAGCATTTGTCGGTTTTGGTAGTGACTTTTCTAGTTTAAGTTCTTCTGATGTAAAAAATGCCTGTCGTTTAAGTTCGAGAACCCAATCTGATCGTAAAAGTGATGATAATTGTTCGCCGAATCAGACCACAAATGCGGTCGCTGCACCTGGTTATGGAAATGGAGGATTTTTCCCTACCCAAAGTGCGCAAGGTGTAACAGATAGTGTTATCGCATTTATTAATAACTTAGATAAAGTTCCTTTAGAACCCTTAACCACAGGTGCTATCTCTGTTCCTTATGATGCACTAAATCCTAAAAATTTACAGGAATATGGTTACTTACGTGCTTTTGAGCCAAACCCAGCTAACACCTACTTAACATGGCGAGGAAATTTAAAGAAATATCATGTTGTTTTATCGGGAACAAATGCTGGTGCTTTTGAAGCTAATACTGGTGGGTTGGTTTACAACGCAACTGGGGCATTTAGAACGGGTACAAAAGATTATTGGAATAGCTCTAATTATAATGATGGAGGTAAAGTCTTTTTTGGTGGTTCATATGCAAAAGTTCCTTTACCAATTGCTGGACAAAATGAAACACGTGATGAAGAAGGAAATATCACAAAATATTATTACGCAGTACAAACTAAAATCCGCAACTTATTTACTGATGTTTCCGCTGTTGCGGCAGATGGTAGCTTAACGAAAATATCGACTTCTGGAACTAATTTGCTAAAAATTCCAGCTACTCCACCAGAAGGAACTAATCCTTTTGATAGTGTGGCTAATACAGCAAGTTATGTTTTAGGAAAATTTAATGCATCAACTGGACAAGATATTTTAAAAGCTTTCCCGATTGGCTTGAAATTAAAAATATTAAATTATCTAGGTTACTCAACTGATATTAGCGCTACGACTTTACCTTCGTCATTAGTTACATCGAATGAACCCTATTTATCGATGGGCGGTAGTATTCATTCTTTACCGGTGCAGCTTACCTATAATGGAACATTAGATGAAAATGGGAATTTAACATCTGCGCGTGAACAATCTATTCTCTATGGAACGATGGAAGGTGGTCTGCATCTTGTGGATGCTTCAACTGGCGTAGAACAAATGGCTTTCGTTCCGGCTGATATATTAAATGATCCAATTGCATCAAAAGCTTTAGTGGTTGGCCAAAGTGATGCCTCAGCTCCTGCTCACGGTATGGATGGGGCTTGGGTATCTGACCCTGCATATAGTATTACTACAACGGGAAGCGGTAGCTCAGCAGTATCAAAAGTAACTGCAAAGCAAATGAATATTTATGGTGGCATGCGAATGGGTGGCAGCAGCTATTATGGCTTAAATGTCTTAAATCCTGTCTCACCTAAGCTCCTGTTTAGAGTAGGAGCAGATCAAACTGATTATAGTCGCATGGGGCAGAGTTGGTCTAAACCTGTACTTGCAAATATACGTTATAACGGAGTTATTAAACGGGTTATGATTGTTGGTGGTGGCTACGACCAATGTTATGAAAACCCGAATATTACCTTGAGTAATTCTTGCTTTACGAATGGAAAAGCAAAAGGGAATGCTGTTTATATTATTGATGCTAAAACTGGGGAACGCTTATGGTGGACTAGTGATACAGGCTCTAATATAGATAACTCTAATATGAAGCACAGTATTGTTAGTCGCATTAGTACCTTAGATCGAGATGCTGATGGTTTGGTAGACCATTTATATTTTGGCGATTTAGGCGGGCAAATTTTCCGTATCGATCTTAATAATAACCAGACAAAAACAAATTCAACTTATAGCAGTTTCGGTATTCGAGTTGTTCGATTAGCGAATTTAGCAACAAATGACTCAACTTATGATGCTTCGAATGACTATACCGCTGGGAATGCGCCGCGTTTTTATGAACCGCCAACAGTGACAATTCATGATTATGGAATCCGCACTTTTATTACTGTCGGTATTGCTTCAGGTGACCGTAGTACACCTTTAGATGTTTATCCGCTTACAGGTCGTGAGGGGATGTCACCGAGCACCGCATTAAGCGGAAGACCTGTAAACAATGTCTATGGGATTATCGATAAAGACTTTATCAAAAAGAATTTAATGTCTTTAGCTGATAACCAACTTGAAACAAAAGATATTACTCGATTGACGCTTCGAAAAAATCCACAAATTTTACGGTCTGGGGAAACACGAGTAGCACAGATTTTCTTTCCAAACACTGGGGTGGGGCAAAGTGGTTGGTATCGCTCACTTTCTAGTATGAGCGATGGCACAGAGAAAGCTAATAATAGTTTCCGTATTAAAGGAGGTCTTAAAGCTTTTGAAGAACCTATGGCCGTTACGGGGACTTTAATTGTGCCTGTTTATGATCCGCAGGGAACAGGCATTGTAGCGGCAGACCCATGTTTACCACGTGTAGTAGGTGAAACTGACCAGCAGACGTTCTGTTTACCATTTGGCGCCTGCCTTAATTCTGATGGGTCAATTGATCAAAATAAAGAGAATGGAAGTGGATTCAAAACACAAACTGGTACTAATTGCCCAGTAGGAGCTTCCGAATGTAATAAAAACGTTATTGGCTCCGGTATTCGTGGCGTAACATTTGTACCAACGGAGGATAACCCACCTGCGACTAATAGTTGTGGGAAATTAAAGCTGTCTGGAAACGAGAGTGGAACGGGCGAGTGGCAATGTACAAGTCACTTAGTTCCTGCGCGCTGGTATGAGCGTTATCGCTAAAGGATGACTTATGAATAAATACTATATCCAACGGTTTAATCAGGGTGTTACCTTGATTGAGCTCATGGTTGTCATCGTGATTGTCGCTATTTTTGCTTCGATTGCTATCCCTTCATATCAAAGTTATAGCCGCAGAGCGACTGCCTCTGCTGCTAAAGGTGAAATTCTAAAATTGGCAGAACAGTTGGAACGGCATAAATCCAAGAACTTTACCTATAGAGGATTTACTACGACATCTGTAACTTTGCCACGGGGTGGTTATACGATTGAAATTAGTGATGATACGACGACAGGAAATTTATTGACGAATGCTGCTGCAAATGGGCAGACATGGGTCATTAAAGCGACAACTACAGATTCAAGAAATTTTAATTTTATTGCTAAGAATTCAGGTTTGCGTTGCCAAAGTTTAACAGCTACAGCTGTTGATAATGACTGTGGTGGAACAGTCACTTGCAATGTATGTGAAACAAATAGTGAGAATTGGCAATGAAGAATGGTTTTACCTTAATAGAACTCATGATTGTAGTAGCAATAATTGCAATTTTAGCAGCTATAGCGACACCTTCGTATTTGCAGTATTTACGCAAAGGGCATCGTACAGCTGTTCAATCTGAAATGATGAATATTGCCCAAACATTAGAATCAGAAAAAGTAGTTCATAATCGTTATCCGTCGAATGCGACGATTACTTCGATTTATGGTTCTAGTGTCAGTCCTCAACAAGGCCAAGCCCTATATAACTTAGCTTTTGCTAGCATAACTGATTCAAGCTGGGTGTTAACTGCTACACCTATTGCTACTAGTTCTCAAGCTGGTGATGGGATCATTTGTCTTAATGATCAAGGGCAAAAATTTTGGACAAAAGGTGCAACTGATTGTGCATTATCTGCCACATCAAATTGGCTACAGTAATTTTAAATTCAAAACTGCGGATAACTCAAAAAATAATCTTTCTTTCAGGGCGAAAATCACGTAGAATGTCGCCCTCTATGAAAGGGGTTTGAAGTGTTGCCGATGGTCGGTGCAGGGATAATCCGTAAGAATTATAAGGCTTTTATCATGGTTGTTATTCGTTTAGCACGTGGCGGCGCAAAAAAACGTCCATTCTATCAAATCGTTGTGACTGACAGCCGCAATGCACGTGATGGTCGTTTCATCGAGCGTATCGGTTTCTTTAACCCGACTGCACAAGGTCAAGCAGAAAAACTTCGTTTAGACGCAGACCGTTTTGCTCACTGGGTTTCTCAAGGTGCTCAACCTTCTGAACGTGTTGCTTCTTTAGCTGCTCAAGCTAAAAAAGCTACTGCATAATTTTTGTAGTAGGTAGCCCATGACATCAACACAGAATGTTCCCGAAGATCGTATTCAGATTGGACAGTTACGTTCAGCTTATGGATTGAATGGGTGGCTCTGGGTGTATTCAAATACAGAACCTATGAGCAACATGTTTGACTACCTGCCTTGGTACATTGAGACCAAGGCCGGTTGGCAAACAATAGATGTAAAACGTTGGAAACCACATGGCAAAGGCCTAGTTGTTGCGTTGAAAGGTGTGAGTGATCGCACTGGGGCGGAAAGCTTGGTTGGCGCTAATATCTGGATTGCTAAGTCTCAACTGCCAAAAGCAGATGTAGATGAATACTACTGGTCAGATTTAAAGGGCTTAACTGTATTAGGTCTTGATGAAGAAGAACAGGAAGTAAACTTAGGGAAAATTCATGAGTTGTTTGAAACTGGAGCTAATGATGTGATGGTGGTCCATGCTACCCCAGACAGCATTGATTCAGAAGAGCGCATGATTCCTTGGCATAAAGATGTAGTACAACGTGTTGATCTTGAAGCTGGTCGTATTTACGTCAATTGGGGCGTAGATTATTAATCCTTTTAGGATTAATACAGCAGGAAAATAGAGGAGTCTGTGATGTTTTTTGCAGTCATTACGCTTTTTCCTGAAATGTTTGAAGCGATTACAGCCTACGGCATCAGCGGACGTGCGGCAAAGCGAGATATTGTACAAGTCACTTGTATTAATCCTCGTGATTTTGCTGAGGGAAACTACAGAAGAGTGGATGAACGTCCATTTGGTGGCGGCCCAGGTATGGTGATGATGGCTGAGCCTTTGGCGAAAGCAATTGCACATGCCAAACAGCTTGCCTCACAAGCAGGACATGTTCATGTCCCTGTGGTGTATATGTCCCCACAAGGCAAAACCTTAAATGAACAGGCAGTACAGCAGTTTGTTGATTATGACGGCTTAATTGTACTGTGTGGACGTTATGAAGGAGTCGATGAACGTTTGATCCAGCATTATGTTGATCAAGAATGGTCAATTGGTGATTATGTTTTATCTGGTGGTGAACTGCCCGCTATGGTGTTACTTGACAGTATTATTCGCCGTTTGCCGAATGTAATGTCAGATGAACAATCAGCAGTACAAGATTCTTTTGTTGATGGTCTTTTAGATTGTCCACAATATACAAAGCCTGACCATTTTGAAGGGCTGGATGTGCCAGAGGTATTAAAATCTGGACATCATGGCAATATTGAAAAATGGCGTTTTTTGCAGCGATATCAAAGAACTCTAGAGCGCCGACCAGAGTTGGTCGAAAAGGTTGAGTTGACTAAGCAGCAAAAAAAATGGCTAAAAGATACGCAAGTGAATAACGGTAACTCTTAATCGTTATTCTCAAGAACGAAAGTTCTGCAACAAGACGAGAAGCAATGCTTCGAGTTAAAGCATAATTCTATTTAATGAATAGTTTTATGTAAATTTAAAGGCTCTTTATAGACATATTGTCGTAAAGGGAAAGATAAACGGGTTGATATGCGCTTTAGCCTCTATCCCCAGCGGAAATTCAGACCTCTTCTGACTCCGCACATATTGGAGATTCCCACAATGAGTGGTAAACATCCTTTAGTTCAAGCTGTTGAAAATGCACAGTTAAAATCTGATATCCCTGCTTTTGCTCCTGGTGACACTGTCATCGTTCAAGTAAAAGTAAAAGAGGGTGATCGTGAACGTCTTCAAGCATTTGAAGGTGTTGTAATCGCTAAGAAAAACCGTGGTTTGAACTCTGCATTCACAGTACGTAAAATTTCTAGCGGTGTTGGTGTTGAGCGTGTATTCCAAACTCACTCACCAGTTGTTGCTAAAATCGAAGTGAAACGTCGTGGTGACGTTCGTCGTGCTAAACTTTACTATCTTCGTGACTTGTCTGGTAAAGCTGCACGTATTCGTGAAAAATTACCAGCTCGTAAAGCGTAAGCTTATAGCGAGTAAAAAAATGCGCCTTTTGGCGCATTTTTTTGTTTAAAAACTATAGTCCTTGAAGTTTCAAACGGTTTGCGTGTTGACGATAAACTGATACAGGATCGGAAGCGAAAATAGAACGTATACCAAGTACTTGGTTCACTTCATCTAAATGATTCCAGTTGTAATCATCACGAATTGTTTTACCAAATTTGGCACTGCATCGGGAAACAAGTCCATCATTATCACCAAATGGATCGACTACTAGACTACTGCCTGTAAGCGCAATATCAAATGGATCTAATGGGTTGGTCAGCGCTTTATTCCCCGAGAAAGAATACATATAAATACCTTTCTCTTGATATGTCCCTTCACCACAAGAAGTAGTTGGTACACCCATAGGGAATTGAGCATTAAATTGAGCTGAACCTTGAGTTGATAAGCTATGAGCACCTGCTAAAGAGTCATGCGGATAGCTTGTTGGGTCTAGGCCTCCTGCCCAAGTAATGGCTGCTGAAAACCAGTTTACTAACGTTGCCAGTCCAGACAGAGGAGTACCCTCAACATTCAGGATCACATCTGCCATTGGTGATCCTTTATGAGGTGCACCTATCGTAGTGAGTGAGGCAACTTTCTCTGGCATGATACCGGCCACATAGCAAATTGTCGGGCCCCCATGGCTATGACCGATTAAGTTGACTTTAGGCTTACCAGTAATGGCAATAATCTCTTCTACTTGCTGGGCAAGTTGTTCACCACGCACTTCTGTTGAGTTAAAAGGTGACACTCTGGTGGCCCAGACATTTCCTCCATTACGAGCAAGATCCGGAAGGATTTGGTACCAGTAATCGAGACCAAGTGTATCTGTCCCAACTCGGTTAAAACCCGCCATACCGTGGTTAAAAACCAGTGGATATTTGGTTTGTGCATAAGATGAATAGACGAACGAGTTTTTAACTTGTTCAGCATTTGTTGCATGGGCCGCTGAAATACTCAGTCCTGAGAGCATTGCAGTGCAAAAAAACGTTAACTTCCTTTTCATTTTTTACTCACTATTTTTATTTTGTATGAAAAGCAGCTTCTTACTGCTAGTGCTTGTTTAGCCAGTTCCTAAAAGAAAAGGCTTAATAATTAAATGGCAGTTCACCTCCCTGATCATGGACCGTTTCAAAAGTTCGAAGTCTTAATTGTTCTTGTGATGAGTTAAATTGTTGTTGGCGTAATTGTTGTATGGCTTGGTTTTTAGCACTATCGCTCATATTGCTTTTAATAATTTCATCTCGTCCACTCAAGTAACTTGTGACCCTTTGCTGCCAAGCACTACGCTGTGTATCTAAAGTTTCTAATCGTTGAGTCGCCTCGGCTCCAACAAGTGCTGTACGCATTTGTCTAAGTTCTTCTGCAGAACCATGACGAGCTTTAATTTGTTTGGTCAGTGCATGTAAATCATCAAGTTTTGAGAGCTCTTGTAGGTTTTGTTGCCAGTCTTCTGGTAGTTGTTCAAAGCGTTCTTTAAGTTTTTGAGCCTTTTCAATTTCGCTTAAAGATGAGTCCTCAAGTATTTGCATACGATCAAGCGTATAGTTCTGATAGATATCTTCGGTTGAGAAGAGTCCATCAATTTCAGCGGCCGAAAAGAAACGTTTTCTTAAATCTTGAATTGAATTAAAAATCTTTTGAAAATAATTTTTATCTTGTTGTTTTGATGGAGGTGTTTGGATTTGAGCAAGCTGTTCACGGTATTTTAAGTAGCGGGTCCATAAATCCAGAATCTGTGAGCGAGCTGGTTCTAAATATTTTCCCTGAATAAATTGTCCAAAGTGATTTTTAATTTGCTCTAAATCATTTTCTCCATATTGGGTAATAAAATATTCAAAGCAGTCGCGTGTTTGACTGTTAACGACCAAATGTTGGGTACTATCAATTTTTAACTGACAGTTAACTTCAGTATCTTGCTGACTTTTACTATGGTAAGCATCTGCATTTAGCGATGAATGATTTGTAGGTGGAATAGATGCTAAGCTTTTAGCTTCGTTCTGATTTAGTTGAGTCGATGTATTTTTTGATTCTGGGCTTAGCCAATACACACATGCAATGAGGCCCAAAATAAAAAATCCGAGCACGCACCACAATACCTTCTTCTGCATCCCTTGCATAAAGATATCTTCCTTAAGTTTTAATTTGTTGTTTTTTTACTCGATCATTAATGTGCCATAAAATAAGTGAAAAGGCACCTAAATATTGTGAAAATATCTTGCCGAATTTGCTAACATGTCGGCACTTTTTTCTAGCTTTGTGTTCCAGTAAAAATGACGACAAAAAATCAAAAAATTTCTCGTCGCCATATCAGTGGTGTATTTCTATTAAATAAACCATTAGGCTTAAGTTCAAATGCCGCTTTGCAAAAAGTGCGTTGGTTATATCGCGCCCAAAAAGCAGGCCATACTGGAGCGTTAGACCCCTTGGCGACAGGTTTGCTCCCGATTTGTTTGGGAGAAGCGACCAAGTTTTCACATTATTTGCTGGACTCAACAAAGCGTTATCAAACCACTGTTCGATTGGGACAGACCACTACAACAGGTGATGTGGAAGGGGAGATTTTACAAGAGCGTCCTATTCCGGTGCTTAGCCAAGAACTTATTGAACAAACCTTAGAGAAATTTAGAGGAGATATTCAACAAGTTCCACCCATGTATTCGGCTTTGAAAAAAGAAGGTAAGCCGTTATATGAGTTGGCGAGAAAAGGTATAGAGATTGAGCGTGAAGCGCGTCCAGTCACGATTTATGCTTTAGAGCTTATTGAGTTTACCGAAAATAGTATCACTCTGGATGTAACCTGCTCTAAAGGTACATACATCCGTGTATTAGGTGAAGATATTGGTGAAGCACTTGGTTGTGGTGGACATTTAACGATGCTAAACCGGACTCAAACAGGACATTTTGAGCTTATACCGAGTTATACCATTGAATATCTGGAAAGTTTAACAGAAGAGCAAAGAGAAGCTTTGCTACTTCCAGTTTATGCACCAGTTGACCATTTCTTAAAAATTCAGGTTCCAGAAGGGCGTGAAAAATATTTTTGCAACGGTTTAGAAAGCAATATTGAGCATTCTGCAGAAGCAGAAGTTTTGGTGTTTTCGGGTGAGCGCTGTTTAGGCTTAGCCGAGATTACCGATAAAAAACGGTTGGTACCTAAGCGTATCTTAAATTTGTAGTAGATGTAGAGTATAAAGCATGGGCATGGAATGGGACGTTATCCTTAGTTTGATCTTTTTTGCGTTTACTGCAGGAGCAATTGATGCTGCTGTGGGTGGCGGTGGACTCATCCAGATTCCCGGGATCATGAGCACTTTTCCTAACATGTCGACTGCTACGGTGATTGGTACCAATAAAGTCTCATCCATTTTTGGTACTGCATCAGCGGCTTATACATTTGCTAAAAAAGTTAAGTTGCAATGGAAGCTTTTAGCCGTTATTGCCATTTGTGCCTTGATTAGTTCTTTTGCCGGCGCGGCATGCTTATCACTTATTCCACAATCCGTATTGCGTCCTTTCGTTTTCGTAATGTTGATTGTGATTGCGATTTATACCCTAGTTAAAAAGAACTTCGGTCAAGTTCATACTGAGCAAAAAATTACCACGAAAATGTTAATTTTAGCTGGTATCGGTAGTTTGGCTATTGGTTTTTACGACGGTATTTTTGGGCCAGGTACAGGTAGTTTCTTTATTTTCTTCTTTATCCGTTTTTTACAAGTTGATTTCTTGCATGCTTCAGCTTTGTCAAAAATCGGTAATTTTATGACTAACTTAGCTGCGCTGAGTTTCCTCATCCCAACTGGTCACGCGATTTTACATATTGGTTTAATGATGGCGGCGGCTAACGTGCTAGGTTCTATTGTTGGGGTGCGTACTGCGCTTAAATATGGTAGTGGTTTTGTGCGAATTATCTTTTTAATCTTGGTGAGTATTCTGATTTGCCGTTTGGGCTATCAAATGTTTGTTACGGGTTAAATAAGATTAAAAAAGTATGAGCTGTCCCTAAAATGCAGTTCATACTTTTTTGTATCATTTGAAATTAGAAATATAAAAATCATTACAGAAGTTTACTAGAAAGAAAACTGTGTAAAAAATAGTCTCATTTTAAGCTACTTAAACATTATAAATTTCAACGTATGATAAACCTTGAAATAAAAAAGATTTTTTAGCTAAAAAATGAGGAAGAGAATGAATATTTTCGAAGCATTAAGAGAAAGCCATGAAAATCAACGTAACCTTTCTGAACAACTTATTCAGACACATGGTTTAACTGAAGAAAGAAAAGAACTATTTGATGCATTAAAAAATGAACTTTATGCCCATTCAGTTGCCGAAGACCGTTACCTCTATATTCCTTTAATGTTTGACGATGTCGGTTTAGATATTACGAGACATGCTTTATCTGAGCATCACGAAATGGATGAGTTGGTTGAGCAGCTCGAAAAAACCGATATGAGTAGCCCAAGCTGGTTAGCAACCGCCAAACAGTTGAGTGAAAAAGTCCATCACCATTTAAAAGAAGAAGAGCATAAGTTTTTCCAGCAAGCCGGAAAAATTCTGAAAGACAGTGAAAAAGAAACGCTGGGTAATAAATATTTAAAGGAATATAAAAAGTATAAAAAGCAGCAGTAGAGCAAACCTACGCAGCTTTTCTAGTGCTTCTTAAAGTAACCCCAATCGAGGCCAACATTACACAAGCCAAAGCCACCCATTGCAGCATGCTGATTTCTTCGTGAAGCAATAAGAAACCCGTTAATGCTGCCAATGCAGGTGCTAAACTCGTTAGAGTCCCGTAAGTTAACTTATTGAGTTGTTTGAGAGCCATTAAGTCGAGTGCATATGGAATTGCAGTCGCTAACACCGCAATAAGTAAGGCTTTACCCCAGTACTGTGTCTCAAGTAATGCAGGAGCATTATGCCAGATTCCAATTGGCAATAAGGCAAGTGCAGATACACCGATCCCAATCGTTAAGGCGTGCATCCCGATATTTTGGGTCACAACTTTATGACCGAAATAGATATAGAAGGCCCAGCAAAGTCCTGCACCTAGCGCACATGCTGCACCTACATACGAGAAATGGTGTTGAATAGGGTTTTGCCAAGGTACCATGAGTGCAATGCCTAACATGGCTAGTGCTACCCAAATGTAGTCGCTCTTTTGTTTAATAGAAAGAAGCGCAAGGCCTAATGGACCAATAAACTCTAATCCAACAGCAATACCTTGGGGTAATTTTCCAAGTGAGGTATAAAATAGGATATTCATTAAGCCTAAAGATGCGCAGTACATCAATAAATCACGCCATTTTAAATAGGGTAAGCGTGACCAGATTTTCCAAGAGCGAAACATGATCGCGACGATGACTGTTGCAAAGCTCAGCCTTAAAATTGTAACGGTGAGAGGGTCTAATGTTGCAATGAGCTGTTTGGCAAATGAAGCGCTGATTTGATATGAGACCATAGACAAAATCATATACAGCACAGCAATAATTGGAAGATTTTGCATGGAAAATACTCTAGCGCTTCATCTGATGTCTAAAAATAATGGTGGACAATTATAACGAATACTGTGTTTTAGCTGGCAAATTTCATTAAATTAACTTGCTACTTTTTCACGTTCTTGGCGAGCTTTTTGGGTGGTTATGGTACAACCAACAGAAGCGGTAATAATGGTTGCAAGTGCTAGCCATTGGTTCCATAACAGATATTCGCCTAAAAAGATAAAACCAGATAGCGCTGCAACTGCGGGTTCTAGGCTCATCAATGTTCCAAAGCTTAAAGGTGTCAAATTGCGCAGTGCTAACATTTCTAAAGAGAATGGGAGAGCACTGGCTAAAATAGCCAAACCAATAAAATAAAAAAGATAGGGAAGTTCTATAACTTGTGCAATTGAGCCTGAAAAAAAGGTAATGGGTAATAAGATGCATGCACCTACACTCATTCCCAAGCACACCGTATGATTACCTGAAATACCAGAAGGTTTCTGACCGGCAATAATATAAAGCGCCCAACAAGCCCCTGCACTAATAGCAAATAAAACGCCGATCCAATCTAGACTATGGGCCTGATTGAAAGGGAAAAGTAAAATCAGCCCAATAATTGCGAAGCTCACCCAAACAAAATCATATTTTTGGCGTGCGTGGTATAACGCCACACTTAAAGGTCCAATAAATTCAAAAGCAACCGCGATCCCAATCGGTAAGCGTTCGATCGACAGATAAAACAGTGCGTTCATGCCTGCAAGCGCAAATCCATAAGCTAAAATTGCTTTCCATCGAACCTGACTAAAATTAATTCGCCAAATTCTAAAAATAAAGGCAAGAATAATTGCACCTAAACATAGGCGCATTGCTGAAACAGTCAGTACAGGGAAGTTCTGAAACAGAATTTTTGCTAAAGATGCACTGCTTTGTACGCTTAGCATAGCGAGAATGAGAAAGCCCAAAGCATGCAGCTGAGATTTCTGGTTCGAACTGGACATTTTATTATTTGATCGATTGGTATACTTTTCACATGATAATGTAAATGCCCATAAAAAAGCCACAGACATTGCTGTGGCTTTTAAATTTACAGTTCGTATTAGAACAATACGCGCACGCGAATTGTACCTTCAACTTCATGCAACATATCTAAAGCTTCGTGAGAAGCAGAAGCGTCAACGTCCATGACGAGGTAACCGATGTCGCCTTTAGTCATAAGAGACTGACCAGAAATGTTGATGCCTTGTTCAGCAAACAAGTTGTTGATTTTAGACAATACGCCTGGCACGTTTTTGTGGATGTGCAATAAACGGTGTTGGCCAGCTGTCAATGGTAATGCGATTTCTGGGAAGTTCACCGCAGAAAGTGTCATACCTTTATCAGAGTAAGCAACAAATTTCTCTGCAACTTCTAAACCGATGTTTGCTTGCGCTTCCATGGTTGAACCACCAACGTGAGGAGTTAAAATCACGTTGTCTAATCCGCGAAGTGGAGACTGGAATTCTTCACCGTTTGCTTTTGGTTCTTTCGGGAATACGTCAACCGCTGCACCAGCAATATGACCAGATTTGATTGCATCAGCTAAATCTTCAATCACTACACATGTACCACGTGCAGCATTTAAGAAAATCGCGCCTTCTTTCATTTTCGCAAATTGTTCTTTAGTGAAGAAGTTACGTGTAGACGGAACATCTGGTACATGCAACGTTACAACATCTGCAGTTGCTAAAAGTTCATCTAAAGAACCAACTTGGCGAGCATTACCCATTGGTAACTTAGTTACTGCATCATAATAAATAACATGCATACCCATACTTTCAGCAAGAACTGAAAGTTGAGAACCGATGGAACCGTAACCCACAATACCTAAAGTTTTGCCACGAGTTTCAAAAGAACCCACAGCAGATTTGTCCCAACCACCACGATGACAAGCCGCCGATTTTTCAGGAACACGGCGAAGAAGAAGAATTGTTTCAGCAAGTACAAGCTCTGCAACCGAACGCGTATTTGAATACGGTGCGTTGAATACAGGAATACCACGTGCCATCGCTGCTTTAAGATCAACTTGGTTTGTTCCGATACAGAAACAACCTACTGCGATCAATTTATTTGCAGCTTCGAAAACTTCTTCAGTCAATTGGGTACGCGAACGAATACCAATAAAGTGAGCATCTTTAATTGCTTCTTTAAGCGCTTCGCCTTCAAGAGCAGTTTTACGATAGTCAATATTGGTGTAACCCGCAGCGTTTAAAGTATCGACTGCGTTTTGGTGAACGCCTTCTAACAAAAGGAAACGGATTTTATCTTTAGGTAGTGAAAGATGTTGGCTCATTACGGCTCCGCTACAAAGGCCAAATTTGGTGGCGGTATAATAACATATTGGGCGGTGCTATAGATATTTCGTTTATACCATTGCCTTATGGCAATTTTATCTATGTCTAATCACTTCTGTTTATGGCTTGTCGAGTGTTTCAAAATATGCTTGGCAGATTAAAGAAGCATGTTTTTATCTGGAAGCCTTATAAAAACGCATTTATTGGCGTTAAACATGTTTTGTATTGACAGTATCTCTATTCTGAACTTTATCGCTTGTGCGGATACATGTAGAATATAGGAGTTCCTTGAACATTATGGCTTCGCTCAGGTGAAAACCTTGAGAATATGAAGTCATAGTCCCACCATAGTTTACTTCTTGCTAGGTCTGCAAACGATGAATGCTCCAGTCGCTTTAACACCTGAGTTACTCACCCAATTAACAGCAATCGTCGGTGAAAACCGTATTAAAACCGATGCTGATAGTCTCGAAAACTGGGGTAAAGATCATACCAAGCATTTTAATCCGAACCCATCGGTCATCGTTTTTCCGTCAACGACTGAACAAGTTCAAGCTGTTGTGAAGCTTGCGAACCAGTTTAATGTTGCGATTACACCATCTGGCGGTCGTACTGGTCTCTCTGCTGGTGCTGTAGCAACCAATGGTGAAATTGTCATTAGCATGGACAAATTGAACCAAATTCTTGAGTTCTTCCCGGCAGATCGTATGGTACGAGTGCAAGCTGGTGTAGTGACTGAACAATTGCAAAACTATGCTGAAGAGCAAGGTATGTATTACCCAGTGGACTTTGCGTCAGCAGGTTCTAGCCAGATTGGCGGGAATATCGGTACCAATGCTGGCGGTATTAAAGTAATTAAATACGGCATGACACGTAATTGGGTACTTGGTTTAACCGTTGTTACTGGTAAGGGTGATATTTTACGTTTAAACAAAGGCATGGTTAAAAATGCCACTGGTTATGCATTACAGCATTTGTTTATTGGTGGTGAAGGTACTTTAGGTTTAGTGACTGAAGCAGAAATTAAACTTGAGCGTCAACCACAAAACTTACAAGTTTTAATTTTAGGTGTTCCTGATTTTGATGCAGTAATGCCTGTATTACATGCCTTCCAAAAAGACATCGACTTAACTGCATTTGAGTTCTTTGGTGAACTTGCAATGCAAAAAGTTTTAGATCATGGACATGTACAACGCCCATTTGAAACTCAATGCCCGTTCTATGTATTACTTGAGTTTGAAGCTCCATATGAGCCGATTCTCGATAAAGCAATGGAAATCTTCGAGCATTGTATGGAGCAGGGTTGGGTACTTGATGGCGTAATGAGCCAGAGTCTTGACCAAGTAGAAAGTTTATGGCGTTTACGTGAAGATATCTCTGAATCAATCGCGCCGTTTATTCCATACAAAAATGATATTTCAGTATTAATTACTCATGTACCTGCGTTTATTCGTGAGATTGATGCAATTGTTCAAGAGAACTATCCTGACTTTGAAATTTGCTGGTTCGGTCATATCGGTGATGGTAACTTGCACTTAAATATTTTGAAACCTGAAAACTTAACCAAAGATGAGTTCTTTGCGAAGTGTCAGGTTGTGAATAAATATGTGTTCGATACCGTTAAAAAATACGATGGTTCAATCTCTGCCGAACATGGCGTAGGTATGACGAAAAAGCCATATTTGGAATATTCACGTTCGCCTGAAGAAATTGAATATATGAAAGCTTTGAAGAAAGTATTTGATCCGAATGGTTTGATGAACCCAGGTAAATTGTTTGATCTTTAATGCTTGATTGAATAAAAGAATTTCTGTTAAAAGCGTATCGAAAGATGCGCTTTTTTATTATGAGAATTTTATAACAATGAATATTCTAATAGTTGGTAATGGCTTCGATTTATCTCACTATTTGCCTACAAAGTATGACCATTTTATGGTTGCAATGGAAGCTATAGAAAATTGGGATTTATCTGTTGGGGAGATGAGCTTTGATGATCTATTTGGCTCTTTGTATGAAAAAGAGAATTATTTCTTCAGATATACAAAAGCAATGTATCAAACAGATGAGACCAAAATCTCGGTTGACCAAATCATAGAGTTAAAGCAACATTTGAAAGAAAATGTTTGGTACCAATATTTCTCTGATCATGTAAGACAGGTAAGAACTTGGATAGATTTCGAAAAAAAGATTGAAGAAGTATTAAATTATTTTACTAAATTATTTGAAAAAATAACTGATTTTTATAATAAAGATAACAATCTTGAGTTGGAAGTAAAAACATCTATAAGTAACGATTCTACTTCTAATAAATTTATTTATCTGGGGGAAAGAGCTTGCGATGCTCTATCATGTGTGAAAATTTTAGAAAAGAAATATTATAAATCAGTAAGAGATTCAGATGGATATAGAGAATTTAATTACACAGATTTGAAGTCAAAGAATTACAATTATTTTATAAGTGATAAATATATTAAGCGCTTTGATAAATATGATTTTTATATAGTTGAAAATAGTATTGGGGATTTGAATGAATCTTTGAATAATTTTATTGATATTTTTAACTGGTATCTTTGTTTGATTTGTGATCTTAAGTTTAAAAATGGTATAGATGATAGTTATATTTCTAATTATGATAAGGTTTATTCATTTAATTATACTAATACTTACACTAAGATTTGTAATAATGATCGATATGTTGATTTCTTACATGGTAAGGCGGGTGTTAATCAAAATATTGTTTTAGGGATTTCAGATTTAAAGTCAGAATCATTAAAAAATATAAAAGCATATGGTTTTACTAAATATCATCAGAAAATGTATAAAAATACGGATTATATTTTTTAAGTGAAATTATTAATCATTTTTACTCTACGGAAAGAAAAGTTAAAAGTTTAGAGGATGAAATCAATAGTTACTTAGATAACCCCTCTTTAAGTGTAGATGTATATTTTAGAACAATGTTTGATGCTAAAACTAGAGATTACGGAGTGTTGAAGCAAAGTTCTGAAGAAACTTACAATATTCAAATATGGGGACACTCTTTGGACCAATCAGATGAAAATTATATTAAAGAAATATTCTCCTTTAATGGAGAGTTTATTCAGCAGCGTTGTAATATTATTGTTTTTTATTTCAATAATTATGCAAAATTCGAATTGTTAAATAACTTACTTTCCATTCTTGGGAGCAATCTAGTGGAAAGGTGGATGAAAAATGGTTGGTTAAAGTTCGAGCCTAATCCTAATCTTGTCGAAATTAATAATATTCAACCAGTTGATTTAACTTAGTTTGGGTAACTTTTGATAAAGCCACTTATCTTACAAGTGGCTTTAGATAGAGTTATTTCTTGTAAGCTTTCCAACCCGTCACAATATGATAAATCAACGGTAAAAGACTAAGAGCAAAAAAGCTACAAAGCGTAATGGCCCACACAGGTAAATCCCTTGGATTACCTAAGAAGAAATAGGCAAAAATAGAATAAGACAACATCGAAAACATCGCCATTGTTCCAAGTGGAAGTGTGACTTTAAAAATTAACTTGCTAGCAAATGTTTTGTAGGGTTCCATGTCGCGCTTTAGACTGTAGGCAATAATCATGAGCAACACATAACCTAAAATAAACAGCATAAATAAAGCGGCTGCAAACAATAGAATTGTTCGCCAGCTCTTTTCTTGTGCGGTGTGATCACCTGATTCATAAACAACAGTAATATGTTCACCAACTACAGGTACATCACCAGAGCGAACTGAGTTGTCTAAAGTTAGAGTTCTGTTTTGATTATCTTTAAATTGAACCTGAGCAATATGCATCAGTGTCTTAGTTTTATATTTACGCCCATTTGAGTCGGTGCGTTCAGTATCTACCCATTCCGAAGTATAACTCACTACAGTTGCATCGTAAGTTGGTTTGGTTGCTAAGCCGTAGACTGCCTGAGAAACCCAATAAGTAAATGGGAAAAATAAAGCACTAATACTAAAAACCACGGCAAATAAATAGGCAAATTCAAACTTACTACTTTTACGATTTTTAGCTAAACGCTTGACCCAAAACTTGGTGATTACAAATGACCAAATCATCAAAACTGCAACGACCACCAAGAAAACTTGTCCCGCATACGTCAGTTGCATAATGATCCTATTTGTTATGTGTAATAGAAATTAATTTTATCAAACGATTGTCGTTAAAGTTGAGTGAGTAAGAACAATTATTTGACCTGTAAAAGAGTAGCTATCCTTAGAACTACATAGTTTCTACAGAGTAACCGACAAAGGCATAGCATCATAAAGCTATGCCTTTTGTTTTGGTGATAAAAATGCAACGTTTATTTTTAATTTCAGCGCTTTGTGCTGGGCTTTTCACTGGGTGTGCGACGACCAGTAAATTAATTCCTTTTGTGGGTTCGGAAACTCCGATGCAACAAGTACTTAAAGCCCAGCCTGAGATCGTAAAAGAGCATAACAATACCTCAGTTCAGCAAGTATTTAACCGAGTAGAATCTCCAACAGTTTCCCGTATTACCGTTATCCAAACAGGTTTAATGGATGATTCTGTTTCTGCAATCCGAACAGAATATTCATTTAAGCTAGTTGATGAAAAGTGGCAATTGCAAAATAAGCAAAAGAGCTATCAATGCGCGAGAGGGAAAGGCTCTAGAGGTTTCCAAACACAACTTTGCTCTTAAAAATAAAAAAGACGATAAATATATCGTCTTTTTTATAGTCTAAATTATACGCCGCTTTCTAAAATTTTAATTTTGACGTCAACTACATCATCTTTAACGGCTGCATGATGCGCTTGCATATGAGGCGTCGCTAAATGCGCTTCAAGATGAGCAACACTTTGCCATTTTTCTAGCATGACAATCGTATCAGGCTCTTGGGTTTGGAAGCTCGCATTTGATTTGTGATCAACTAGAGGTTCATAACCATGACAACCATCTTCTGCTAAAACAGTTGGAATGATTTTTTGAAAGGCATCCAATACGTTATGGCGATGCTGTCCACCCGATTTAGTACGAATTTCCGCAATAATGGTTAGCATGGATTTCTCCTTATTAGGCTGCTGCAAATACAGTATTTAAGTGTGCTTTATATTCTTCAACATAACTATCAACGTTAGGCATTTTAATTACGTCATTTACGATAAATGTCGGAAGGGTACTCATGCCTAAGAACTGATTGGCTTTATGAAATGGTAAATAAACACCATCTACACCTACGCCATGGAAGAATTGATCTGCATCTTCAAATGCTTCCATTGGAGCATTCCAAGTCAAAGACAGCATATATTTTTTGTCATGAATTAGACCACCTGAACCATATTTTTTTGAGGCATCAGAACGGCTACGGCCATCACTTGCATAAAGTGAACCATGGCCAGTGGTAAAGACATCATCAATATACTTTTTGACTGTCCAAGGTGCGCCCATCCACCAGCCTGGCATTTGATAAATAACAACATCTGCCCATAAGTATTTTTCAACTTCACTTTCAGCATCATAATTGCTGTCTGCACGGGTGACTTGAACTTCGTGGCCGAGTTCCGTGAGATGTGTCGTTGCAAGGGTGGTTAATGTGTCATTTAATTCACCGTTTGAGTGGGCAAATTGTTTAGCACCATTAATCACTAAAATCTTACTCATGGAGGTTGCTCTCATTAAATTCCTGTATTTGACGCATACTCTATGAGATTTACTGTTGTAGAAAAATGCATGAATAGGAAAAATATTGTTGATAAAAAATCAATAATTATTATTGGATTTCTATTTAAAATTAATCTATCTCATTAATATCAATAAATTTATGCCTATTTACAAAGCTCAAAAGGAAAAAGTGGCCTATTATCTTTAGCATTAATTTTGAGTAAATAGAGGGGAAGAGTGATGAAAAAGAATGGTTTGTTGATTATTTTCAGCCTAAGTATATTAACTGCTTGTGCTCCATCTCAAAATTCTTCTGCTCAACTTGCTGATAGTCCTATACAGGCTGTATTACTCGATCAACCAGATCTTTTAAATGATGCAAGCAATTTAGATATTTCACAGCAAATGAATGCTTCGGATGATCCTTCCAATGCTCAAGTTACTATTTTGCAAACAGAGCCTAGTCCAGATGCGGTGTCGAAAACACGTACTGAATATTTATTAAAACGAGATCAGCAAATCTGGAAAATTGTGAATAAAAAGCAAAGCTATCAATGTACAAAAGGAGAGGAAACTACAGATTTTCAAGTTAATCCTTGCCCATGATGCTTAATTTTTTATCGAATATGTGGATAACTTTGAGTTTGTGCACAACCATAATTTACATGCCCTTTTGTGCAAAAAACTGAAATTTAAGCTTCTTGAAATTGCATGATTGCTGATCAATTTAAAAAGTGCTATTGTTGCGCTCGGCAATTGTGCCAATTGGTAAAAATTACCGAATCTCACGTCATATATTTTTTCTCGTTTTAGACACCTTGTGAATACGGTGTTTCACACTCTAAACATGCACTCTCACGGCATATAACAACTTAACTAAAGATTGATTGACCATACATGTCATCGTCATGACTACATCTTATTTTATAGGTAGTCGTACAGACATATGGCCGCTATTTTGAAGTGTACAACTCATGAAAAATATTCAAACGACAACGTTGAACCGTACAACGTTGATGTTTCCTTTGGCCTTAGTGCTATTTGAATTTGCGGTTTATATTGGTAACGACCTGATTCAGCCAGCCATGTTGGCAATTACTGAAGATTTTGGTGTAAGTGCAACTTGGGCACCATCTTCGATGTCATTTTATTTATTAGGTGGCGCATCTGTTGCATGGTTACTTGGTCCTTTGTCGGACCGTCTCGGACGTAAAAAAGTACTATTAGCAGGAGTTTTATTCTTTGCTCTATGCTGTTTTTTAATTTTACTGACGACGCAAATCGAGCAATTTCTAGCTTTAAGATTCTTGCAGGGAATTGGCTTAACCGTAATTTCAGCAGTTGGATATGCGGCTATTCAAGAAAGCTTTGCTGAACGTGATGCGATTAAAGTCATGGCACTCATGGCAAATATCTCATTACTTGCACCCTTGCTAGGACCTGTACTTGGCGCTTTCTTAATTGATTATGTGTCATGGCACTGGGGCTTTGTCGCCATCGCAGTATTGGCATTACTCAGTTGGATCGGGTTGAAAAAACAGATGCCAAGCCAGCAAGTCAGTGTAACCAAACAACCTTTTAGTTATCTTTTTGATGATTTTAAAAAGGTGTTTACCAACCGCCGTTTTTTAGGTTTAAGCCTCGCATTACCTTTAGTGGGTATGCCTTTAATGCTATGGATTGCTTTGTCTCCAATCATTTTAGTAGATGAGTTAAAGCTCACTAGTGTGCAATATGGCTTAGCTCAATTTCCCGTATTTTTGGGTTTGATTGTAGGCAACATTGTCTTAATCAAAATTATTGACCGTTTGCCTTTGGGTAAAACCGTCATGATGGGTTTGCCGATTATGCTCACTGGTACACTCATTTTAATATTAGGTGTAGTGTGGCAAACCTATCTCATACCATGTTTGCTTACAGGCATGACGCTCATCTGTTTTGGTGAGGGAATTAGCTTTTCAGTCTTATATCGCTTTGCACTCATGTCATCTGAGGTATCAAAAGGAACAGTTGCAGCAGCAGTTTCAATGTTACTGATGATGAGCTTCTTTGCAATGATTGAGCTTGTACGTTATCTCTATACACAATTTCATTTATGGGCTTTTGCATTGTCTGCCTTTACCTTTATTGCTCTTTGGTTTAGCCAACCGCGAAGTGCTTTGAGGCAGGAAATGCAAGAAAGACTGCAACAAGGCAACAATTAAATAAAAAATACCGGAATTGATATTCCGGTATTTTTTTATTCTACTTAATCTCTTGTTCTAAAAGTTTGTCTTTAAGTGTTAATAATTCTGGCAAAGTTTCTAGCAATAAACTGATTTGTTTTAACACGAGTGTGTAATTTTCTGAAAAGTGCTCATAAGTAGTTAGGCTTTGAATTTGCGCTAAAGTCTGCTCAAGGAAATTGAAATCAATATAAGCCGGATCAAATAAGCTCTGTTTAAGAATTTGCTGACAATCCAGTAAGAGTTGTAATACCTGTTGATCATCAATTTTTTGTCGTTGGCTTCCTAACGCTGCTACGTAACTCAGTTGGCTGTGGCTATAAACCAAATAACGAAAAGCATAATGGATGAGTTGAGGGTTCGGGTTGGGTTCAGCACTTAGGCTTGAAATCATGTTGGATAGCTCAATCTGAGCGTTATGCGCAGCACGACGAATTCGACGGTACTCTATATCCTGATTTTTGCCATATTGATATTGCTCAACAATCACATTGAAATAATCTAAGGTCGCTTTGCTGCTTTTATTAATATTATTGGGGATGTTTCGAAAGTTCCAGTCGGGCCAAATAAAGTTTACGGCAAGCCATGCAATAAAGCAGCCTAATAAGGTATCTATCAGTCGAGGCAAAATAATACTGTAGCCAGCGCCTTTTAAGTTGAAAATTAATAGCACCATAAGGGTGGCCATGAGTGTAGCCAAAGCATATTTTTTTTGACGTAAGTAAAAAAAGCAGACTCCACAAATAATTGTAATGATGAGCTGGCCTTCAATACTCGGCACAAAATATAAAATAGGTATTCCTAATAAAACACCGAGTAAGGTACCAATCGTTCTTAATTTAAGACGGCTTTTAGTCGCAAAATAAGTAATCTGACAGACAAACAAACTGGTGAGTAAAATCCAGTAGCCATGCTGCGCAAAGGGTAACAGTGAAATTGCATAACCTGCGGCGAAAACCACAGCAATTCGTATGGCATGCCTAAACAGCGCTGACTGTGGCGTAAGTTGTTGCCGAAGTTTTAAGATAAGATCTGAAAATCCTTGAATATCATCATCAAGTAAATTTAAGTGTTCTTGTCTTGTTTGAGTGTTATTTTCAGGAACAGGTTGGGCATATTGCAGTTGTTCAAACTGTTCATGCATTCCTTTTAAATTATCAAAAATAAGTTTTAAATTTTTAACTTCAAAATTTTGTGGATGTTGTTGTATCCAATCTTTTAAAGAACTTTCCAAATGTCCCAAGACTTTCTGGCTTTCTTGCGAAGGCTGATATGGCTGGTTATATAAAATACATTGAGCTAAGTCTTGGCATGCTTGTGCTTGTAGACGCAGGTTTTTTTGGAAACGGAAAATAAGATCGCTACGGCTAAAATTCTGTTGAATATGTTCATAATGTAAATAATTTGAAGTGGCTTGCTCGTGAATATCTCGTGCGAAAAAATATAGGTTTAGCCAATAGATGCTTTTATTACTGACTCTGGAAGCTTTAAGCCGAGTAAGTAGTGAACTGCGTATTTGATTGAGGCTTTGGGCAACTTGCGTATTTTGTAGCGATAATTCATATAAAAGCTGTTCAACATTCTCTTTATTGTCCGGATCAAACAAACGAGCTTTTGCTTGTAGTAGAACAGAAATTTCTTTAAAAATTTGTGAGAGCTTATCTTGTAAGGGGAGTGTCGGTTTAATAATAAAAAATAAAATAGAAGTTAAACCGTACCAGAGAGCACCATAAACAAAATAAGTAGGTTGTTGATACCAATGTGTATATTCGCCTAAACCGAACATACTATAAATAGAGAGCAGAATCGTGCCAAAAGAAATCGTGGCATAACGTTGCCCTAAGGCGCCTAGTAAAATAAAAAAAGCGCTTGAGATAGAGAGATATAAAATAAAGAAAATTTTGTAAGGTGCTAAAAAGCCGAGAATGCTACTGACTGTAAAAAAGAGCAGGCAGACATAAACCAAGTTGCGTAATCGAATACTTAAACGATCATCAAAGTCTGTTAATGCTGCTGCAATAGCCCCTAATGTTACAGGAACAATAAGTTGATTATAGCCCAGCCAAAGTAAACCTAAAGTTGTGCCAGTGAGTACAATCAGAATTTGCAGGCAATAAATTAAAATAGAGTTTGTCTTAAAGCTATTAAATATTTGGGTCAGATAATTCACGGCTTTTGTTCTAAATTAGAGAATACGTGAGAAAGCAGTATGTAACTTTAAATTTTTATTACTTCAAAAATATTATTCTTTTTATCTACAAAAGTCAGTCATTTTTTAAGATTTTATTAGACTTAAATCAAGTTGTAACGATCAATAAATTAACAAAATTGTGGATATCTTTTTAGATACCCACAATTTGAAAAACACATAAATTATTTAATCACACCACACGCAATTCGTGCTCCGCCACCGCCAAGAGGTTGAGGTGAGTCTGAGTAATTGTCGCCACCCGCATGGATCATAATCGCTCGACCTTGAATATCAGCAAGTTTTAATCGAGGTGCGATTACGGCAGTTGTTGCAACACCTGTATTATCGACAACCAAAACAGGTAGATCACCTAAATGGCCAGTGGTTGGAGTACCATGATGAGGGGCTTGGTTCGGGTTATAGTGGCTACCAGCAGCTAAAGCAGCGCCAGGTTTTCCATCTTTTACAGCAGGTGCACAAGAAGCGTTTTCATGAATATGGAAACCACGAGTACCACTTGGTAAGTCAGCAAGAGCAGGGGTAATAATTAAACCTTTGTCGCTATCTTGAAAGCTAATCGTACCTATTTTTTTTCCAATACCGTTAGCTGTCACTTCATTTACGTCGACCACTTTTTTAGTATGCATTGAGGTTAATGCTTGGGCTGTGTCAGATACAGTTTTAATTACCGAACTACAGCCAACGGTAAAAAGGGCTGTAAGCGCACAGACTGCGCCAATTTTATTAAACATCTGCATGATTGGATGTCCTTATGAATATATATGATCATTTGATTCAAACAAACAGAGGTCTGACCTACAAGTTAATTTAAATAGTTAATTTGTATCTAGAAACATTTTTAAATTAAATAACTATGTCACTCTTTGTCATTGGAGGATTCACTCTCAGAATCATAAATCATGGTCGTTTTTGGCATAGGTTCAGGTTCAATCGTCTCATGCAACCATTCACGCCAAATTGCCAGTAAAATAGCCAAAATTACAGGACCAATAAATAGTCCGACCAAGCCAAAACTCGCAATACCGCCTAATACGCCAAACATAATTAATAAGAATGGAATTTTGGTGGCACCAGAAATGACGAGTGGTCTAATCACATTATCTGAGCTACTGACAATCAGCACACCCCAAACCACAACACCAATTGCTTCCATAGTTTGTCCCTGAGAGAACAACCATAAGCCAACGCCTAAATAAGAAATTGGAGTACCAAATGGAATTAAAGCCAATAAGAAAGTAACAATAGTGAGTACCATAGGGTTTGGTACACCTGCTACGAAGTAACTTAATCCAGCTAAAACGGCTTGAGCAATTGCAGTTAAACCCACACCATAGACTACTGCACGAGTTGTTTCAGAAATTGTATCGAGATAATGATGAATACGAGGGCCAATGACCATTTCTAAAGCTTTACTCACTTGAGATAAAATCATTTGTCCATCACGATAGAAGAAAAATAGGCTAAATACTGCAAAGCCAAGTTTGACAATATTTTTACTAATTTCACCAAGCAGCACACGGCCATAACTTAAATGGCTTTGTACCCAAGCTGCGATATTTTGAATCGTACTATTAGGATCGTTATTTAATTCATTGAGTGTACGAGAAATCTCTTTTCCTACAAAAGGAAGATCACGAATAAAATCTGGAACGCTTAAATGGCCCGAAAAAACCTGACGTTGTAAATCAAAATATAAGTTACGTCCCTCATGCTGCAAAATAAAAACCGCGCATGTAAAGGGGATACCAACTACCAAAATGACCAGACTAATCATTAGGGTTGCGTTTAAAGTATTACGTGATTCTCCAAAAAAACGCTGAATTCTTAAATAAATAGGCCAAGTCATATATGCAATGATGGCAGCCCAAAGTACAGGAACAATAAAATATTTCAGGATATTAAATCCTAAAAAAATCAAAATAAAAAACAGCCCAAACAATAAAACGCGCTGTAAATTAGGAGCGTATGGATGCACGAACAATATTTCTCTAATTTTCTACATAGAATAAAGTCATATTAACTGAAAAATAACCTGAGGCAAATTTTAAGGCCGTAATGTAAAGAACCTTATACATCCAGTTTCAAAGGCTAAAATTCCTTTAAAACCACTCAGCTTTATCTTCAATTAACTTGTTTAGAACAGGTTGCCATTGATTTTGGATACTAATAAAGTTCTTTTGCGGTTTATCAAAAATGCTTAAACCTTGCATTGCTAAGCTGCCATAGGCAGTGCGTTCAGCAATCCATGCAACAGGTTCCTGTTCAATTTTTTCAAAGAACTGTTGAATATCTTTTGAGCTGGCACTGTTTGGTTTTACACGGTTAGCAAGAAGCAAAATCTGTACTTTGCCTTTGCGAATACGTTTAATATCTTGTAAATGCTTCAAAAATCGACGCGTACTATCTATGTCAAAAAATGAAGGCTGAAGCGGAGTAATAATGGCATGAGCTTCACTAATAAGTTGTTCAGCATGCTCACCTGAAAGTGCACCAGGCGCATCAATAATTAAATAGTCCAGATTTTTGGGTGCATCACCAATTGATTTCTCATGACGCCAGTCTAGGCTTTGAATCGTTGCAACGGTATCAGGGCGCTGTTTTAACCATTGTAAAGCCGATTTTTGATTGTCCGAATCTGCTAATGCTACTTTATATCCTTTTTGTGCCAATGCTGTTGCCAACGTAATGGCCGTCATGGTTTTTCCGCATCCGCCCTTTTGATTTGCAATAAGTATCGTTTTCATAAATCCAATTATTTTCAGCAGCACATTTGTTTATGTTTTATACCTTAGCATCTTTTTATGTGAAGGAGATGACCACATTTGACAAAAGTTTAAGCTGTTTCGTTATTTTAGATATGATTAGATCTGTAATCTTAATTCGTGCTTTTTAAGGAAAATTTATGTCTGTATGGCTTGCCATGCTTATTGGTGCTGGAATTGGCATCATTATCACTACTCTTATTTTATCAAATACACGTAATGGACGAATTAAGGCTGAATATGAGCAATATATTGCTGAACTTGAACTAGAGCATCAACAAGCGCTTACTCAAGCACAAAAGAGAAGTGTAAATACAAGTCGTGCGGTGTTGAAAGGAAAAATGGCAGAACAATTTGCTCCGGTTTTACCTGAATTTCAGTATTTACCAAGCGATGCAAAATTCATGGGCGATCCGGTGGACTATATTATTTTTGATGGATATACCGATTTTCGCGATGGCGATGGTACGGCAGAAGACATCAATATTATTTTGCTCGATGTAAAAAGTGGTGGAGCTAGACTTACGAAAGGTCAACAGGCAATTGCTCAAGCTGTTCAACAAGGTAAGGTTCGTTTTGAAACGTTGAGAATAGATTTCGAAGATTAACAAGCTGTTTAATTCAGCACAAAAATAGACGAAATTGATCTGTATTGTTACTAAATTTCGATATTTTTTTCATCGCTTAAAGCTATTATAAATTGAAGATCTATTCACTTTGATCTAGCAATATTTGAGGTGTAACACGATGAAAAAACAACGTTTGATGATGGGCTTACTCGCCGCGATTGGCATGAGTTCAACATTTGCATCGACCTCAAGTGAATATAATATTGCCAATGGTTTGAGCCCGATAGAAAAAGATCAATCTATTTCTGTATTACAACCTTTTCAAGGCAATTTCAGAATCTTGGGTTCAAAAGTTTATCAAAATGATGAACAAGCTAAATTTTCTCCTATTGACTATGCCGTAAGTTGGGGATTGTTTGCACAGCCTGAAATCGCACGTCATATTTCAGTGAAACAATATGACCGTTATTTAAACTGGAAAATTCCTAAATTACCTGTTCCAGCAGAGCAAGCAATGCAAATGGTGTCTAACATGCACATCATTCCTGCCAACCCGAAAATTGCAGAGCAGATTAAACAGGTTAAACGCGGTGATTTAGTTTATCTAAAAGGTGACCTTGTCGAGATTAAGGACAAAAATTTGGTCTGGAAATCTTCACTTACGCCGACTGATACGGGTGATGGTGCATGTGAGTTATTCCGCGTTCAGGCAATTCATTGGGTTGAAAAGCAAAATATATAATTTGAAAAAAAGCCTTCATAAGTTTGAAGGCTTTTTTATAACCACTACATTACTTATTTCTGTTGCGATGCTTTCCAATATTTTAATTGATTTTGTGCTTGTAAATAGTCGGCAAGATCATTGATCTGTTCATCTTTATTGGCTTGCTTATCACTCAAGTGTTTTTCTTGGTTTTCCCAATATTGATAAAGTAAACCCTGAATGTAACGGCCCTGCTCAGTTTTTAGATCTAAATCTTTTAACATGGTTAGAGCAGAGCGCACATTATCGAGAGTACGCTGTTGCTCAAACTCTGTAGTGAGGGTTCCAGCTTCATGCATTTTTGCTAATTCACTTTCCATCTCGTCACTCATTTCTGTAAAGCGACGGTCATAATCCTCTAACAGCGCAATATCGTGTGCATCATCAGCAGTGGCAGGGAACGTCTTAACAGGTCTTTCATTCAGTTTTTCTAAAACCTGATCGGTAGATGAGGTGGCAGAAGGTTGCTCCGTCTTAGCAGGCTCATCCGCTTTTTTACAAGCAGTCAGAAATAGGCTAGAGCAAAGCAAAGACATTAATATGATTTGAGGTGTTTTCTTCATAACTTTCAACCAAACCTATTCACTAATTATTTAATGGGTAACGTACTTTTCTGAAAGTGATATGCATACGTAATATATGGAAAATCAATCTGATCTTGAGGACCTAATCCCGTAAAATCATAAACAATTTTTTCAAACTGTGCTTTGAGTTGTAATTGATCTTTTTCAGTCATTGCAGCAATAAAACTCGTAGAGAGTAAACGTTTACTCACGACTTGTTCGACAGAACCGTGTTGTGACTGTGTGAATGTTTGTAGGCTATCAAATAAAAATAAATCTTGTTGTTCAAATACGCGTTTCCACTTTTCACTATGGTAACGAGGTGTGTCACCTTCAAGAGGAAGTAGGAAGTCAGCTAAAGCCTTGACCCAATCTGTACGTTCATCACGTTGATTCCAGACTAGCCCTAAATGTCCTTTTGGTTTTAATACTCTATGCATTTCTGTTAGGGTATCGAGGTTGTCAAACCAGTGAAAAGATTGCGCACAAATAATGGCATCAATTTTATGGTCTGCTACAGGAATTGAATTGCTAAAAGCCTGTAATGTTTTGATATCAGGATAAACTTGTTGAAGCTGCTGTAACATCTCGCCAATTGGCTCAACTGCAATAACATCAGCATGTGTTTGTTTTAAGTAGGGTAAGAATTTGCCAGTACCCGATCCAAGATCAATAACAGTAGATTTTTCCTGTATTTGTAGGCAATTTTGCAGCCAACTTACTATTTCTGCGGGATAATTGGGTCTAACTTGCTGATATAGTTCAGCAGCTGAACTGAAGCCTTTTTGAGCGGCAGGATGTAAGGATTGTGTCATATTTTGCGCTTTTTAATCTGACTGGCATCTATAAAATAAGATACTCCGCAATCATAAATTGGCAAAACACCTATTTTGTTTCATTTTTGACGTTGTATGTGGGAGTAAATTTTCTTTCGGTGTGAGCATGGATAAGCAAATTATTTTTGAAGACGAACACATTAGAGCCATTTTTTTACCAGGCGATTCTAATACATTGGTTCTCTCTTTTGGCGATTTGATTACCCGAGCGAGTGGCTTATCTATCAATGCTGAAAAGTCTCTAATTAAATACCAATATAATGTTATTGGGGTAATGCCAAAACAAAAATCATGGTTTCCTCAAGCAAGCATGGTTGAGTTGGCAAAAGCAATTTCGCCTATTCTAGAAGGCTTTAAAAATATTGTGGGTTATGGCGGTTCAATGGGCGGCTATGCGGCAATCAAATATTCTAATTTATTGAATATGAACCGTGTGATTGCATTTGTGCCTCAATATTCAATTGACCCTGAACACGTTGAAGACCGACGCTATGCTGAGTTTTTTGATTCGGTAGCAAACAAGGACATGCAGATTCAGCCGCAAGATGTTGATGCAGCGCGTGAATACGTCATTGTTTATGACCCATATTTCTCGATTGACCGTGAACATTACTTAAAAATAAAAGAGCTGTTACCAAGCTTACATACGATTCATTTGCCATTTACTGGTCATGAAGCATTGTCTGTATTGGCTAGTTCAAGTTTATTACATGATTTTATTGAACATGATTTCGATGAAATCTATTTTTATCAGCAAGTTCGTAAGGTCAAAAAACAAAGTAAGTTTTACTTCCGTAATGTACTTGCGCATGTTCTTACCCAACATGATGAAATGTTGTTAAAAATATTACGCCAAAATGATTTTCAGCTAGATGAACGTTATTTTGATATCCCACTTAAACAGGCTATTACACGTAGTCTGATAAAAACAAATCAAGCAACTGAGTTGGACTTTCAAAAGCTCGGTATTAAAGTACAAAGAATTCAAGAAGATGCAAATTACAAAGAAGGCTTGCAGACTAGCTTTGGTTTAATTTTGGTATTCAACCTCATCAACTCAAAATTTGAAAGTTACACGGTAGACACTCTACTGGCGAATAAATCTTATTTGGTTCCAATTGTGGCTGAGCAAACTGGTGTAGTGAATATTGAATTAAATAATGAAATTTATTTGTTAGCGATGAATGATCGCAAAGTCATTAAATTGTTCAAGAGTGAAGAGCCTTTAACATCGGATATGAGTCCTTTTCTAATCAAAAAATATTCCGACTGCTTTGCGATTAGCTATAAGCAACTAAATTTATCTTGTGATGAACAAGGGCTGTGTGAATTTACGGAAGGTTCAATTCAACCTACAGAACAGTTGACTACCATCAGCTATTAAAACTTTATAGTGTTTAAATAAAGCTCAGACCTTTAGGTTTGGGCTTTATTTTTTGCTTAAAAAATATTTTTTTATAAACTTATTTGTATATTATTTTAAAATTCATTATTTAAATAAATAGTAGGTTTATTATATGGTGATCTGCTGTATTTAAAGTAGACATAACCAGTAATGTATATAAATATTATATTTAAAAATAAATGGGTTTTTCTACTACATAAATTATAGAAATAATATAAGATTAATTAAAATACAGTTATAGCTACAAAAAAATATAAATAAATGTTTTTACTATATATTTTATTTTTGCCTAAAGGGCTTGGTTAAAATAAGTTCACTATTCAAAGATAATTGCATATTTATTTTTTTCTCCTAAAATGATTTTTTACTAAATTGTCGTTACAGTTTTTTATATGCAATCATTAAATTATCGGAATAATGATGCATCGCAACATGGAAGTTCTGCACCTTTGAAACGAGCAATGAGTACTCGACATTTGGTGATGATCTCCCTTGGCGGTGCCATAGGTACAGGTCTTTTTTTAGGGTCTGGTGATGTAATTTCCCAAGCAGGTCCAATTGGCGCAATTATTTCTTATTTTTTGGGCGGTTTAATTGCCTATACCGTGATGTTATGCCTTGGTGAGCTTGCGGTTCATGTGCCGGAATCAGGTTCTTTTGGGGAATATGCGCGTCGTTATATTGGTCCGGGTACGGGCTATATGATTACTTGGCTCTATTGGTTAACTTGGACTGCAACTTTGGGGACTGAGTTTACTGCGGCAGCTTTATTGGTGCAGGAGTGGTTTCCATCTACCTCGGTATGGGCTTGGACTCTTTTTTTTGGTGCCTTAGTTTTTTTTCTTAATATCAGTTCAACTCGATTATTTGCCGAATCTGAATTCTGGTTGGCACTCGTCAAAGTTATTACAATCATCTGTTTTATTGGTTTAGGTCTACTGGCAATTTTTGGCTTTATTCCTTACCAAGGACATGAAACAGCGCCATTATTTAGTAACCTGACTGCTCACGGTTGGTTCCCAAACGGTCTCTTCCCAATTTTTGCTACTATGCTGATTGTTAACTTTGCTTTTTCGGGCACTGAATTGATTGGAGTGGCGGCGGGGGAAGCTGAAAATCCAGCACAGACAGTTCCTAAAGCAATCAACGCAGCTATTTGGCGGTTACTGATTTTCTTTGTTGGTACAATTGTGGTGATTAGTTCATTACTGCCGTTCCAGCTTGCAGGCCTTAGTGCAAATGAAGTAAGTAATAGTCCTTTTGTGACGGTATTTAACTATATTGGTATTCCATACGCAGAAGACATTATTCGCTTTGTAATTATTACGGCTTTACTATCTGCTGCAAATTCTGGTTTGTTTGCTGCTTCACGTATGATGTGGTCGCTTTCGGCAAAAAATCAATTACCAAAAATATTTTCTAAATTAACTCCTTCTGGAACACCGATTGTTGCCATTACTGTAACTATGTTTGGTGCAATTCCTGGGTTGCTTTCAGAACAATTCGCGCCAGAAACAATTTTTAAGAATTTGTTGGGAGTAGCTGCTTTTACGATGGTTGTGGTTTGGATTGCGATTTGCGTTTCACAGTTTAACTTCCGTAGACAGTGGTATAAGTCGGGTAAAACAGCAAAAGATTTACGCTTCGCGGCACCTCTTTTCCCTCTTACTCCAATTGTAGGTGGGCTGTTCTGTATCGTTACCTGTATCAGTATGGTGTTTGACCCATCTATGCAGGTTGGTTTTATCTGTTGCATTATTTTTATCATTCTATGCTATGCAAGCTACTTCATTTTTTATCGAAAGAAAGATCTAGTGCAAAGCTAAGCTTTTTTAGTTGAAAAAAATTTGTTTTTAAAGGTCCCGAAAGGGGCCTTTTTTGTGCCTTACAGGAACTACAAAAGAGAGATTTTCTGTATTTTTTTTAAAAATGAAGTTTTATTTTTAATCATGAAAACAAATATTGTTTTATAAAATTACCATTTATCGGATTCTTATTAATATTTATTTATTATTAATATTTGATTAAGTCTATGTTTAGCTTGGTTATTTGATAAAGAGATTTTTGGGTTTTTATAAAATATGAATTAGAAATGGACTTATTATAGATTTCATGTAGAGAAGGTATAATTTTTTGACAATTTAACAAAGATGATTAATTTTTAAGTTGTTGTTATTTATAATTTTAATTTGGTGTATTTTTTTAAATTATGATTTTATGTTTTCTATAAATTTTTTTTATTAAAGTTAAGCTTTTTTTAATATTTGTTGTTTTTTTATTATAAAGATTAGTGCGATTTGATTATTTTTTCTCTGCTTATTTATTTTAAAATGTTCTAAATGAGTGTGCTCTATGCTATATTTATTGGAAGATTTTATAGCTATGTTCCGGCTTAATTTTAAGCGGTATGTGTAGAGATAATTAATCTGTAGCATTATTGAACAATGTTTATTTTTAAAAAGACTAATGGAGGGATCTATCGATTAGTCAAAATAATTTTTATGGACATATGATTTTTTTATAAATCATCGTTCTTTTTAACTCCCAAACGGTTATGCCATTTCTTTTGTATTTATATTTCAGCCGACTGGATTAAGTGGGTTGTGGTTAAACTTTGCTTTTATAAAGATAGCTTTATAAACAGTAAGTTACATGAAAGAAAGCTTGTAAAAGATATCGATATATAAAAGTAGATCATACTTTTAGTATCAACAAATGGAATTTAAAAAATCTAATGCTTTAGAAGAGCAGAAGGTTTAGTAAATAAACTAAGACTTTGTTATTGCAAGGTTTTGGTTGCTGAATAATAAAGACTACGGGTTTATCAAATCTGAGTCTATGAAGGTATATAGGAAAAAAGATGTCAGATCTTTCATACGTAAACGAACATAGCGATGCATGGCAAACTTACTTGGCACAAATTGACCGTGTAGCGCCATATTTAGAACACTTAGCTGATTATATCGATACTTTAAAACGTCCTAAGCGTGCGCTTATTGTTGACGTGCCAATCGTGATGGATGACGGTTCGATCCAGCACTTTGAAGGTTACCGTGTACAACACAACTTGTCTCGTGGTCCGGGTAAAGGCGGTGTTCGTTACCATCCAAATGTTGATTTGAATGAAGTGATGGCGTTGTCTGCATGGATGACAATTAAAACTGCTGTTTTGAACTTGCCATTTGGTGGTGCAAAAGGTGGTATCCGTGTTGATCCACGTAAATTATCAACTCGTGAATTAGAGCGTTTGACTCGTCGTTATACGACTGAAATTGGTCATATTATTGGGCCTCAAAAAGATATTCCTGCTCCAGACGTTGGTACGAATGCCAATATCATGGGTTGGATGATGGATACTTATTCTACTAGCCAAGGTCACACGGTAACTGGTGTTGTAACTGGTAAACCAGTTCACTTAGGCGGTTCTTTAGGTCGTGTAAAAGCAACTGGTCGTGGCGTATTCGTTACAGGTCGTGAAGTAGCAGCAAAAATTAATTTACCAATTGAAGGCGCGAAAGTTGCTATTCAAGGTTTTGGTAACGTAGGTAGTGAAGCAGCTTTCTTATTTGTTGAATCGAAAGCGAAAGTTACACACGTTCAAGACCACACTGGCACAATTTTCAATGCTGATGGTATTGATCTTGAAGCATTACGTGATCACGTAAATGCAAATCAAGGTGTTGGTGGTTTTGCCGGCGCTCAATCAATTGCTGACGAAGATTTCTGGACAGCTGAAGTTGACATTATTGTTCCAGCTGCATTGGAAGGCCAAATCACTGTTGAACGTGCTCAAAAACTTAAAGCTAAGTTGATTTTAGAAGGCGCAAACGGCCCGACATATCCTAAAGCTGAAGACGTATTAGTTGAGCGTGGCATTGTTGTAGTTCCTGACGTGGTATGTAACGCCGGCGGTGTAACTGTAAGTTACTTCGAATGGGTTCAAGACATGGCGAGCTACTTCTGGAGCGAAGAAGAAATCAACGAACGTTTAGACAAGTTGATGGTTCAAGCTATGGAAGATGTTTGGAATACAGCAAACAGCAACGCTTGTACTTTACGTACAGCAGCTTACATCTTGGCATGTGAGCGTATCTTAAAAGCTCGTAAAGAACGCGGTATTTTCCCAGGCTAATCTGCGGAAATTACTTTTAGAAAAAGTGGTCTGAACAAATATAAAGGATGTTATAGGGTTTATTTGTTCAGTCCCTTTTTCTGAATTATTCAAATTTAAGTGTTATCGAATATATTAAATAAATACTGAGGTAAGCATGGAACAGCCAATTTCTGTAACTCGAAGCAACTTTAACGACTGGATGGTTCCAGTTTTTGCACCGGCAAATTTCATTCCAGTACGTGGCGAAGGTTCACGTATTTGGGATCAAGAAAATAAAGAATATATCGATTTTGCAGGCGGGATTGCAGTAAACGCATTAGGTCATGCGCATCCAGTGGCAGTAAATGCTTTAACAGAACAAGCAACAAAACTTTGGCACGTTGGTAACGGTTATACAAATGAACCGGTTCTACGCCTTGCAAAACAACTCACCGAAAATACATTTGCAGATAAGGTTTTCTTCTGTAACTCAGGTGCAGAAGCCAACGAAGCTGCTTTAAAACTGGCTCGTAAAGTTGGACTAGACAGCGGTATTGCTGGCAAAAGTGGCATTGTGGCATTTAACAATGCGTTTCATGGCCGTACCTTATTTACCGTTTCGGCGGGTGGTCAACCTAAATATTCACAAGACTTTGCACCTCTTCCAAATGGTATCAACCATGTTGCCTTTAATGATTTAGAAGCTGCAAAAGCGGTCATTAATGAACAAACTTGTGCCGTGATTGTTGAGCCAATCCAAGGTGAAGGCGGCGTTATTCCTGCTGACATCGAATTTTTAAAAGGCTTAAGAGCACTGTGTGATGAGTTTGGTGCCTTACTGATTTTTGATGAAGTACAAACTGGTGTTGGCCGTACAGGTGCACTATATGCCTACATGAACTCTGGCGTTATTCCAGATGTATTAACCACTGCAAAAGCACTAGGTGGTGGTTTTCCAGTCGGTGCAATGTTAACAACAGATAAATTTGCTCCGCATTTTTCAGTGGGTACACATGGTACGACTTATGGTGGTAACCCGTTAGCAAGTGCGGTTGCTGGTGCAGTCTTTGAGTTTATTAATACGCCTGAAGTACTTGAAGGTGTAAAACATCGTCATCAATATTTCCTAGACGCATTAAATAAATTAAATACTGAGTACCCGATTTTTGAAGAAATTCGTGGTCAAGGCTTACTCATTGGTTGTGTATTAAAAGCTGAGTATGCAGGGAAAGCGAAAGACATTACGACTTGGGCGGGCGAAGAAGGTTTGCTTGCTTTAATCGCGGGACCAAACGTGGTTCGTTTTACACCGTCTCTAATTATTCCTGAACAAGATATTGATGAAGGGATTGCTCGTTTAAAACGCGCATTGGCAAAGTTGGCTAAATAAAAAAAAGGAAAGCTAGCCATGATGATCGTCCGTCATGCCGAGTTTCGAGACCTTGAAGATATTTATAAATTAGCAGGTAAGTCGGGTGTAGGCCTGACTTCCTTGCCACAAAATATGGATACACTTTCGGCTCGAATTTCACGTACTCGCAATACTTTAAATGGCAATGTCCATAAAAGTGAACAAGGCTATTTATTTGTTCTTGAAGATACAGAAGCTCAACGTGTTATTGGGTTAAGTGCAATTGAAGTTGCTGTGGGACTCATTGAACCTTGGTACAACTTTCATGTTGGTACTCAAGTACACGCTTCAAAAGCATTAAATGTCTATAAGTCATTACCTACTTTATTTTTAAGTAATGACAGAACAGGTAGTAGTGAACTCTGTACACTATTTTTAGATCCAGAGCGTCGTGAAAACCAAAACGGTAAATTCTTATCGAAAATCCGTTTTATGTTTATCGCTGCCTTTAAGCAATATTTTGAGAAAAAGTTAATTGCTGAAATGCGTGGTTTCTCAGACGAAAATGGGTGTTCTCCATTTTGGGATGCGATTGGTCACCATTTCTTTAATATGGATTTTTCAACAGCAGACTATTTAAGTGGAATTGGGCAAAAAGTGTTTATTGCAGAGCTTATGCCACGTTTCCCAGTCTATGTAGATCTCTTGCCAAAAGATGCGCAAGAGGTAATTGGAAAAATGCATCCACAAACTTTGCCTGCTTATCATGTGCTTGAGTCGGAAGGCTTACGCTATCAAGGATATGTCGATATTTTTGATGCTGGTCCAACCATTGAAGCCAATATTGATGAATTGCGAGCAGTAAAAGAAAGTCAGTTACTAAACGTCAAAATTACAAGTGAAGCTGCGGTCGGTAAGACCCAATATCTCATTGCCAATGATAATTATCATGACTATAAGGCAATGCTGTTAAAGCTTGATCTTGTTGATAACACAATAAATTTAACACATGAACAAGCTGAAAAACTCGGTGTACAAGAAGGTCACGTTGTTCGTGTGTTATCACTAAATCCAATGGAAGTATCCTGATGTCAAACTCTTTATTTATAAACGGTGTCTGGTTACAAGGCAGCGGCGCAACATTTGAAAAAACAAATCCGGTTGATAACCAAACTGTATGGTCAGGTGCCGAGGCTACTGCTACTGATGTAGAGCAAGCTTGTCAGGCAGCGCGTACTGCGTTTCCAGCTTGGGCGCGTTTACCACTTGCAGAGCGTGTAGCGATTGTTGAAAAATTTGCCGCTTTGCTTGAAGAAAATAAAAAGCATTTAGCAGAAGTCATTAGCCAAGAAACCAGTAAGCCATTTTGGGAAACGTTAACTGAAGTTCAATCAATGATTGGCAAAGTTGCGATTTCGATTCGCGCTTACCACCAGCGTACAGGCGAAAGCTCAACTGAAATGGCCGATGGTGTAGCATCTTTACGTCATCGTCCGCATGGTGTACTTGCGGTTTTCGGTCCATATAACTTCCCGGGCCATCTACCAAATGGGCATATTGTTCCTGCATTACTTGCTGGCAACACAGTTGTATTTAAACCAAGTGAATTAACGCCATGGACTGCTGAAGAAACTGTAAAACTTTGGCAGCAAGCTGGTCTGCCAAATGGTGTGATGAATTTGGTGCAAGGTGGTCGTACCACGGGTGAAGCGCTAGCTGCTTCACATGAAATTGATGGTTTATTGTTTACCGGAAGTGCGAACACAGGTTATCACTTGCATAAGCAAATGGCGGGTGCACCTGAAAAAATTCTTGCGCTTGAAATGGGGGGCAATAATGCATTGATTATTGATGAAATTGTTGATGTCGATGCAGTAGTTAATCTTGCTATTCAATCTGCTTTTGTTTCGGCAGGTCAGCGTTGTACATGTGCACGCCGTATCTTGGTAAAAAATGGTGCTGAAGGTGATGCATTTATTCAACGTTTTGTTGAAGTTGCTAAAAACCTAAAAGTTGGCCGTTGGAACGACGAGCAACAACCATTTATGGGTGGGGTAATCTCGTCGGTTGCTGCAACAAACATGATGAATGCTCAGCAAAAATTACTTGAGCTGGGTGCAAAAAGTTTATTAGCCATGACACGTCCTCAAGAAGACAGCTCTCTACTTACTCCGGGTATTGTTGATGTCACAGGCGTGAAAGATATTCCGGATGAAGAATATTTTGGCCCGCTTACCACCATTCAACGTTATGACAACTTTGATGAAGCATTAAAAATTGCTAACGCAACTCGTTTTGGCTTGTCAGTTGGTTTGGTTTCACCAAAACGTGAACTGTTTGATGACTTACTCATCGAAGCACGTGCCGGTATTGTGAATTGGAATAAGCCATTAACTGGGGCTTCAAGTGCCGCGCCATTTGGTGGTGTAGGGGCGTCAGGTAATCACCGCGCGAGTGCTTTTTACGCTGCCGACTATTGTGCTTGGCCAATGGCATCACTTGAAAGTGACAGCTTAACCTTACCAGAAAAATTATCTCCAGGGATTGTGTTGCCTTAAACACTAGGGAAAGAAAAAATGAAAGGATATGAAGTAAATTTCGATGGTTTAGTGGGACCAACACATCACTACGCGGGTTTGTCGTTTGGTAATGAAGCATCGACAAAAAACCGTAATAATACCTCGAATCCAAAATTAGCAGCTAAACAAGGTTTGCTAAAGATGAAAGCTTTGGCTGACATGGGAATGAAACAAGGTGTACTTGCTCCGCATGAGCGTCCACATGTTCCAATGTTACGCCGTTTAGGTTTTACAGGTGATGACATTAGCGTTGTTGCTCAAGCAATGCGTCATTCACCTGAACTATTATCATCTTTAAGTTCAGCTTCTCCAATGTGGACTGCCAATGCGGCTACCGTTTCACCTTCGGCAGATAGTCAAGATGAGCGCGTGCATTTTACAGCAGCGAACTTGAACAATAAGTTTCACCGTTCAATTGAAGCTGAAACTACAAGCCAAGTTTTACAAGCAATTTTTAAAAATGAACGCCACTTTGTACACCACGAAGCATTGCCACAAGTAGCGTTGTTTGGTGACGAAGGTGCAGCCAATCACAATCGTTTAGGTGGTGATTATGCTAAGCGCGGTGTTCAGGTGTTTGTTTATGGTCAACAACATTTAAATAATGGCTTGCCAGGACCAAAACGTTATCCAGCTCGTCAAACGCGTGAGGCAAGTGAAGCTATTGCACGTTTGCACCGTTTAGATGATGCACATACCGTTTTTGTTCAGCAAAATCCGGATGTAATTGATCAGGGCGTTTTCCATAACGATGTGATCGCGGTAAGTAACCAACAGGTTTTATTCCATCACCAACATGCCTTTTTAAATCAAGATCAGGCTTTTGCTGAAATTCGTCAAAAAATGGCAAGCATCGGTGAAGACTTTATTTCAATTGAAGTCCCTGAAAACCGTGTTACCGTTGACGATGCTGTAGCAACCTATTTATTTAATAGCCAAATTTTGACTCGTCCAGATGGTGGAATGACTATTGTTGTACCAGAAGAGTCTCGTCAAAATGCAGCAGTGTGGGGCTATTTGAATGACATGATTCAAATGGGCACACCAATTGATGCTATTCAGGTATATGACTTACGTGAAAGTATGCGTAACGGTGGTGGTCCAGCTTGTCTACGTTTACGTGTAGCTTTAAACGAAACTGAGTTAAATGCCGTAAATCCAAAAGTACTCATGAACGATCAGTTGTTTGGCACACTCAATCAATGGGTTGATAAACATTATCGTGATCGTTTAGCACAAGAAGATTTGGCTGATCCGCATTTGTTAATGGAAAGCCGTATGGCACTTGACGAACTGACCAAAATTTTAGGTTTAGGTTCGGTTTATCCTTTCCAAAAATAATGAGGAGGTGACATGCAAGATTTTCTAGCATTAACCTTACAAGGTGAGCAGCCTACAACTCGCGAAGGAAAACAAAATAATTTTTCTTGGCGCTGGTTGGGTGAAGGACTTCTTGAATGTACGCCAAACGCACAGTACGACAAAGCTGTCGTACTGTCAGCTGGAGTGCATGGTAATGAAACAGCACCAATTGAATTATTATCTCATCTTTGCACGGATTTATTTGCAGGGCGTTTAAACCTTGCTGTGAGGTTGCTGCTTGTATTGGGTAACCCTTATGCAATGCGTCAAGGCAAACGCTATGTGCATGACGATGTAAATCGAATGTTTTGTGGTGGATATAAAACTCTAGCCGTGACTGAAGAGTCAAAGCGTGCTGAAGTTTTAGAGCAAGTTGTCACAAACTTCTTTCAAGAAAGTGCAAGTGACGCTAAACGCTATCACTATGATTTACACACAGCAATTCGTGCTTCATTGTTACCAACGTTTGCTTTATTTCCCTATCAAACGCATGGCTATGATGCTGATTTAACAGCAAGTCTTGAAGCAGCCGATTTAGATGCTTTGGTTTATCACAATGCGGTAGGTAAAACGTTTACACATTTTACGAGTGAGAATTTTAAAGCGGCGAGCGCAACTTTAGAGTTAGGCAAAGCCTTGCCATTTGGGCAAAATGACTTGAGCCAATTTGCTGCAATTGATGAAGTTATTCGTAATGTAGTTTCTGAGCAAGCCTTACCGCTACGCAATAAAACAAAAATTCGAGTCTTTAAAGTGTCTGATTCTTTAATTAAAAAAGATGAAGACTTCCAGATGAATTTATCTGCTGAAGCTCCGAATTTTTCGACTTTTACCAAAGGTGAAATCATTGCAACTCAACCTTCTGGTAATTATGTGGTTGAGCAAGATCAGGTCTGGATTTTATTTCCAAACCCAAAAGTGAAGCTTGGTTTGCGTGCAGGCTTAGTTTTAACTGAAACGAGTTGAATACTTGATTTTGAGAAATAAAAAAGGGCAATTAATTGCCCTTTTTTATTTATAACGGATTAGTTATTACCGAAAAGACCTTTAATAAAAGATTTCTTTTCAGCTTTTTGTGTAGTCGCTTGAGCGCCTGCATTTACGTTTGCATTTGCATTAATACCAGCAACATTAACACCAACGTTTACACCTGTTTGAGCGTTAACTCCATGAGCTGGTTGAGCTGCATTTAACTTTGCTTGAGCATCTGCTTTTGTATCAGCTACAAACTCTTTTTGCTCAGCTTGGTTTTGAGCTACACGAGTTTTTACTGCATCTACATGCGCTTGAGCATTAGCTTGTTTTTCCGCAGTAAACTCTTTTTGATCTGCTTGTTTTTCTGCAACTTTAGCTTTTACAGCATCAACACGTGCTTTTGTATCAGCTTTCGCTTCAACTGCTAAGTTTTTAGTACCGTTTGCAGCTTTAGTCGCTACATTTTTAGTACCTGTTACTGCTTCGGTAGCAAAATGTTTAGTACCAGTTGCGGCTTTAGTTGCTACATTTTTAGTACCTGTCGCAGCTTCGGTAGCAAAATGTTTTGTACCATTTGCAGCTTTAGAAGAAAGTTCAGTCACTTTTCCTGTTGTTTTTTTTGTTGCTTTAACTGTAGTGTCAGCCGCTACATGACCAGCATGCTTCGCTGAGCTACCTACATTATGAGCAGTATTTTTGACTGTGTTGGCTACGCCACTAACAAGACCACCCGGTTGTACATTTACTTGAGCAGAAGCACCTGCATTAACGCCCGCACTTTGTGCAAAAATAGAGGCAGAAGCAAGAACACTTGCAGTAACGATAGCTGTTTTCATCATTTTCATTGCGATATCCTTCAAAGAATATACCCTTTTAGTGAGGTATTTCATAAACGCAAACGAATCATAGCCAAGGGAATATAGTCTTGTGAACTGTCTTCATCAAAATGTTACAACAGTGTTACGTTGAGTAAACAGACTAGGGATAAATTGTGAAGATTAATAAAAATTAATAATAAAGTGAAAAAGAACATTTATTTGTTAGATATTCTAATTAGACTCTCTTGTCTTTCCTTTTTTAAAAAATATCCTTTAATTTTTCTCTTTCGGTTTTTCTCGACTTGTCCTTTATATCTTTAAATGTGATGTGAATCTAATTATTTATTAGAGGAAACGGCATAATTATTGCTTATTATGAGAATGGAGTGTTTTTTTAGCACTTTTTTGAACCATATTCTGCCAGAAATATAAATGTACAGGGCAGAACTGTATTTTTGCTTATTCGGGAAAAGGTACTTTAGCTTTTCTCAGGTTTGTATATTTCATGAAATAGAAATTTCACATGAAATATATTGAAAGAAATAGCGCTTTATTTCGAATAATCAAAAATAAAAATAGATATCTATAAACAAAAAAACAGAGATATGACAGATGAAAATTATTGCTTCCCTTCTTGTATTGGTCGGCTTGGTCGCCGTTGTTCTCTATCTTAAGCCGACAAGTGGTGCATCTGATGTGTTCAATTCTGCTTTACATGAGTCGAATTCGCCACAACCAGACACATCTTCCTTTCTTTCTAAACTTAAGGAGCCTACTCAACCTAAAAATTTATCTCAACATTCAACTCATCCTCAATCGGTATCAGCTGATACCGTTCCTTTTTATGACACAAAAAGTGATCTTTCTATTCAACCGATTGATCCAGAAAAAGATCCAGCAAATGAAATAAAAGCGAAATAAGCAAATTGTTAGTTGAAAAACTACGGAGAAAAATAATGCAAAGTAAAACGTTATTTCTATTAGGTCTATGTACGATATTAAGTACAACTGCATCCGCTCTTCCTTTGGATTCTCAAAGTGCTAAACAGCGGTTAAATCAAGCAGCAAAACAAAAAGTATTTCAGGGCAAAATTGATTTGGATGCCTTGGTTAATAATGATTCGAATGATTTAATCGTCGAATACAATATTCCTTCGGTGAGTGTGCCTTCCAGTTTAGAACGGCGGAGTTATATTGCAACAAATAAAAAGAATATACAGGCAAGGTTTAACCGTGCTGGTGGTGTCCAAGTACTTCGGGACTACAATAATTTACCTTTAGCTTTCTATCGAATTAGTAATCGCGAAGCTTTGGTGACTTTATTAAATGATCCAAATGTTAAAGCAGTTTATCCGAACCGTATTAACCGGACTACGACCAATGAAAGTTTACCTTTAATTAATCAACCACAAGCCAATACCAATGGTTTTACGGGTGAGGGCTCTAGTGTGGCAGTGATTGATACAGGTGTGAATTATCTTCACTCTGATTTTGGCTGTACGGCAGTGAATACACCATCAAGCACATGTCGAGTGGTTTATTCATTTGATAGTGCACCAGATGATGGCGCTTTAGATGATGATGGGCATGGAAGTAATGTTTCAGGCATCGTATCTAAGGTTGCTACCAAAACCAAAATTATAGGCATAGATGTTTTTAGAAAGGTCAGATCCCAAGGTAAATGGGTAAGCACAGCTTATGATAGTGATATCCTCGCAGGGATTAATTGGGCTGTAAATAATGCTCAGACTTATAACATCAAAGCAGTTAACTTAAGCCTTGGCGTACCAGGTGTTAAATATACCTCGGAGTGTAGTGATAGCAGTTATGGAACTGCATTTGCCAATGCACGAGCTGCTGGTGTGGTGCCTGTAGTCGCTTCAGGTAATGATGCATTTTCAGATGGTATCTCATCTCCTGCTTGTGTTGCTGGTGCAGTAAGAGTGGGGGCTGTTTATGATAGTAATATTGGTGGTGTGTCATGGGGGAACCCTGTGAAATGTTCGGACCCAACCACAGCGGCAGATAAGGTGGCGTGCTTTAGTAATGGTGGTAGTCTTGTGACCTTATTAGCACCGGGAGCAATGATCACGGCGGGTGGTTATACCATGGGTGGTACATCTCAAGCGACACCACATGTGGCAGGTGCAATTGCTTTGTTACGAGCGAATAGCGTGAGTCCAACAGAAAGTATTGATCAAACCATCAGCCGTTTAAAAACGACAGGTAAACCAATTACTGATTCAAGAACGGGCTTGGTTTTCCCACGTATTGATTTACTGGCAGCAACAAATGGTTTAACCATTAATTAATAGCTTATTTATAATTTTTTAAATTAGGTCCAAGAAATTTTTAAATAGCTATAACCCGTTGCAAAGGGTAACTTCTGCAACGGGCTTTTTATGTAAAAAGTATTAATTACACTTTGCTAGATTCGCTGGATTAAAGTTGTTTTGGAGTTTCTTGAAATTATTCTGAATTTCTGGATCTTGAATATTAAATGTAGTTGAGCTTTTGGTTGTGGAGTTGGTTGCCTGATTTAATATGCCTGATTCATCAGGATACTGCATAGTCGATGAGGTCGCTGAAATCAGACCATTATTATTAAAAGTCCAGTGCTCAGTTACATGTCCACCCCCTAAATAGCCAGTAAATTCAATCATACAAGCCTGTTTATCTTGTTTAATGAGTTTGGCTACATTACCTGTGGTAGAGGGATAAGCCTCGATATTCGTATCTTGTTCTAAAACTTGTGCTTGAGAATAAGATGAAGAAGGAGGTGTAGAGGTTGCACATGCAGTTAATGCTAAGCAGCATAGTGTTGAAAAGAAGAGTTTTTGACTATTCATAAGGCAGATTCCTAGCTTTCTTATAGTTAATGACATTATTTATAGATAAATATCTGTGTTTATAAGCGCGCGAAGTTATCGCGCTATCCAAAAAATTAGTTAGCTGCTGTGCTCGATTTACTTAATTCACCTTGCTCGATCGGGATATTTTCACCATTTCGGCTACTGGTAATATTTTGTTTGGCTTGTTCTATTTTCTGTTCAGTAAATACTTTGGCTGTATCTGCTTTTTGTTGAACGACTTCTGCTTTTTCAGCAGTAAATTCTTTGGTGTTTTGCCATTTCTCACTAATTTTATTCGATGTCTTTTCAGAAGCACCTTGAATAGAGTTTCCTAAATTTTGTATGCCTTTGCCTGTTTTATATAACAGTACGCGCCCTAAGCTAGGATTGTCACCATAAGGTTGTGTTTTAGGTGTCGTTTCAACAACTTGTTGTGGCTGTGTTGTTTCTGCAAATAAGGTTGATGAAGCCAATATAGAACTTGCAACGCATAACACTTGTAAGGTTTTCATATGGATCAATCTCCCCAACCAGAATCAAAAGATGAAGTGGTGATCTTACTGTTAAAAATAAAGCTTGTACTGCAATGAGATAAAACCCATACGATTTGATTACGATAAATCATCATTTAATGGCGCTAAACCAATCATTGCAATAATTCATAAACTAAATTCAGTCTTAATCAATTCTATAAACATGTCTCTAGCTTTATGGTTACTCACATTTTTGTGCCAGAAAAAGTGGTTCTGCATAAAAGCAAGATATTCAAATTTATAACTTTGAATATGGGCCAAATTTTTATATTGCTCATAAATGCTCTTAGGCACCAGAGCTACCCCTGAGCCTGCACTGACACAGCCAATAATCGTGGCATAGCTGGTAATGCTGGTGATGGGAAGAGAGATATTCTTCAGTTTAAGCCATTCTTCAAGGGCTGCACGGTAAGGACAGCCTTCAGTCCACATAAAAATTTCTTTACCAATCAGGTCTTCTTGGCAATGAATCTCTCCCAAAGAGTGAGATGCAATTAAGACCATATCTTCTTGGTAAATACCGAGCTTATTTAACATTGGAAAATCAATATTGCCCGCGACAATTGCACCATCAAGTTTGTGCTGAGAAATATCGACTAATAGCTGTTTCCATGTGCCTGTAATAATTTGAATGGAAACCTCTGGAAAACGTTGATGATATTTCGCAAGTAAATTGGGTAGGCGAGTTGTAGCAGAAGATTCAATCGCTCCAATTTTTAATGGACCAGAGGGGCGAGCATCAGGGTGAATACTGCGTTTTGCTTCATCGCATAGCGCTAAAATTTTATGGCAATAATTAAGAAAGATTTCTCCTGATGGGGTGAGTTTTAAACTTTTTCCTTCTCGATAAAACAGTGGTGCGCCTAGTTCTTCTTCGAGTTGTTTAATACGCGTCGTGATATTGGATGGTACGCAATGCAGTTGTAGTGAGGCCTTAGCCATCGTGCCACACTCAACCACTGTCTGAAACATTTTTAACTGTGTGATATCCATATTTTATCATTCACTTTTAATGAATATTTGACTCAATATAAGTTAATTTTATTCAACTATCTATGTGCATATGATGAAAGAGTTCCATTTCATTAGTGCAGATTTAACATGGCAATTTCTCTTGCTGCCGAAACCCAGCCTCCCGCATTTAAGCTCTATTTATGTATTGCTGTGACTGTCTTTTGTTGGGGCTATTCACCTATTGGCGTACATAGTGCTTTGCATTCATATACACCGCAGCACATTGCCTTGCTCCGCTTTTTGATTGCATCGTTTTTTTTACTGCTTTTGGTCATGAAAAAAGGCATTCAACCTTTAAAGTGGAAAGATGTCCCTGCACTTGCTGTATTAGGTTTTTTCTCTGTAACTCTGCATCATTTGCTTATCAATACAGGGCAGCAGTATGTGACTGCGGTCGCATCTAGTATTTTGAGTCAATCTATTCCGTTATTTACTTTTATTATTTCAGCTTTGCTTTTTAAGGAAAAAATTAGTTTCAAACAATGGTTATGTATTTTATTGGGACTTTGCGGCGCCGTGTTGGTGGTCAGTGGAGATCATGGTTTTGGTGTACCGAGTCCTTATAGTTTATTGATTGTTTTGGCTGCAATTGCATGGGGTCTCTACTTTAATTTATATAAGAAATTTGCTTTAAATTATGACGCTTTGAGCATGATGTGCTACATCATTTGGTTCGGAACCATTCCTTTACTATTTTATAGTACTCATTTACCCCATGAAATTTTACATGCTACTTGGCAAGCCAATATGTCGGTTGTCTTATTGGGTATTTTCCCAAGTGCGATGGCTTATGTGCTGTGGGGTTATGTACTTAAAAATATGCCATTAACGATTGCATCGAATTTTCTATATTGCTCGCCGATTGTCGCAATGAGTTTGGCAGTGCTTTTCTTAAATGAAAAACCATCAATGATGGTGCTGCTGGGTGGAGTAATTATTGTGGGGAGTTTGGTATGGATGAATTGGGGGAATAGGCGTACTATCGAATAAGCTATGTCATGCGCTACTTGCTTTAAGAGAATGAAATGATTGTTGTTACCTTGACCTATAAAAAACCATTAGCCGAAGTTGATGCTGTACTGAAACAGCATATTGCATTTTTAGATCATTACTATGAGCAAAAGAAGTTTTTAGCGTCGGGGCGCCGCGAAAATAGAGTAGGTGGGGTGATTTTAGTTTTAAGTTCTTCGATTCCAGAAGCTGAAGAAATCATGAAAAACGATCCGTTTTATATTCATGATGTGGCTGATTATGATTTTATGTGGTTTGAGCCATCAAAAAGTTTAGAAGAAATTAAAGAATTTGTTTGATTACATTAGAGAACTACTTAAATTTAAGTAGTTCTCTAATCTTTTGGTTAATATTTATTATTGCTCAACAATATAAATACTATTTTCGAATACATCTCCTTTACTCGTTTTAACTACACCAACACATAAATTGTCAGGAGTTTGGATAAAAGAAACTAAGGATGTATCTGCATTAGTTTTACAGTTTTTTTGCTTGTTCTCATCAAATGCTTTTAAGTTTAATTGATGTTGCAAATCTAAAGTGAATACTTGGCTAAGAGCGCTAAATGCTTGATCTGCTTTTTTCATAAATAATAAATTATTTTGAGCTTCCCATTCAGCTAAAGAAATACGTTCTTTGCTTACATAGTGATATAAGCGTTTTATATCTGCATTATTGTCTGCCGCATTTTTAAATTGGGTCTTTAAACCAAAATTTACTTTTACAATTGGCTTTTCACGGAAAGAAAGGCGTGAATAAGGCACAATTTTAATTTCAGATGCCTGATTTAAACTTAGAAGTTTTAGAGTAGGATCTGCTTTATTTTTGGCGAGAGAATCGTTAATTTTTTGATTTATTAACTGGTCAAATTTAATAGGTTGATTGAGAGAGCTTTTTTCAATGGCTGAACTATTTGCATTTTTATCAATTGCCATTGCAACACCTACTCCGATAAGGCCAAACATTCCAGAAACTGGACTGGCTGAAGCACTACTTGCATCACCAACTAATATTTGGCTTTCCTTTACAAAGTAATCACCTGCACCTGATTCAGTCATTGAAGAAAGTTGTTCTGAAGAAACAGAAAGAGAGGTTTGTTTACCCGCTGCTGGATATTGAATCGATTTGGTCGTTGCACATCCAGTGAATAGTAATGTTGATATGAGTAATAAATTTAAGTTTTTCATTGCAATGGGACTTTGTTAAGTTTGGTAATTATTTGTTTTAGTTTATTGAATTGTGGATAAAAAGTGAAGGAAGTAAATAATTCTTATTTATTAATTGAACGTAAAATAATCATTTATAATTATATTGAATGAAATTCTTCAATAAAAAACCATGTTTCCAACTAGAGTGAAAACATGGTTTTTATTAAAGTCTAATTATACAAAAATTAATTTTTATATAATTTTAACCCTGCAAGACACTCACATCAGCTACAGCAGTAAACAAGTTACGCAACTGAGCTAATAAACGTAAACGGTTTGCTTTTAAGTCAGCATCATCTGCCATTACCATTACGCCATCAAAGAATGCATCAATCGGCGCGCGAAGTGCTGCAAGCTTAGAAAGGGCAGCAGTGTAATCTTTTGCTGCAAGTAATGGCTCAACCACAGGTGTCACTGCTTGAAGCTCAGCAAATAATGCTTTTTCAGCAGCTTCAACCAAGTTTGCTTCAACTACAGAACCTTCAGGTGTTGCTTCTTTGGCAAGAATGTTCGCAACACGTTTGTTTGCAGCAGCAAGCGCAGCAGCTTCAGGTAATGTGCGGAAGTGGTTAACAGCATTTACACGCTTATCAAAATCAAGTGGAGATTTCGGTGCGAGTGCTTGAACGGCTTGAAGTACGTCAACAGCAACGCCTTGGTCTTCGTACTTAGCACGGTAACGACCTTCCAAGAACGTAACAGCATCAGCACGGGTTTTGTCGTGGTCTTTAACGATATCGCCATAACCTTGCAGGGCAAGATTAACTAATTCTTCAATCGTTACATCTAATTCATTTTCAATGATTAAACGTAAGATACCAATTGCTGAACGGCGAAGAGCAAACGGGTCTTTAGAACCTGTAGGTGCTTGTCCAATACCAAAAATACCAACAAGTGTATCTAAACGGTCAGCAAGAGCAATCGTTGTACCTGTTTTAGTTTTAGGTAAAACATCACCCGCAAATTTTGGTAAATATTGCTCACCTAAAGCTTCTGAAACTTCAGTGTTTTCACCTTCAATACGTGCGTAGTAAGTACCCGCAATACCTTGAAGTTCTGGGAATTCACCAACAAGCTCAGAGGTTAAGTCGCATTTAGCAAGTAATGCAGCTTTTTCAGCATCTGCTGGGTTTGCACCAGTGATTGAAGATAATGCAACTGCAAGTTTTGCAATACGTGTTGATTTGTCCCAAAGCGTACCAAGCTGTGCTTGGAATACCATGTTTGCTAATTTTTCTTTACGAGATGCAAGCGGTTGCTTTTGATCTTGTAAGAAGAAGAATTCAGCATCAGACAAACGAGGACGAACAACTTTTTCGTTACCTTCAATAATTTGAGTCGGATCTTTAGACTCAATATTTGAAACAGTAATGAAGTAAGGCTGTAATTTACCTTCGCTATTGATCAAACAGAAATACTTCTGGTTGTCTTGCATTGTCGTAATAAGAGCTTCTTGAGGAACAGCTAAGTAGCGTTCTTCAAAAGTTGCACGTAAAGCTACAGGCCATTCAACCAAACTTGTTACTTCATCAAGTAAGTCAGCTGGAACAATCGCAGTTGCATTAACTTCATCAGCTAACTTCTTTACTTGCTCTTGAATGGTTGCTTGACGTTTTTCAAAGTTCGCAACAACGTAAGCTTTTTCTAAAGCAGTTAAATAGTCATTTGCATGCGCTAACGTCACAGCTTCTGGTGCATGGAAACGGTGACCATAAGTCACATTACCAGCTTTGTGATCTTGAATAGTTGCGTCGACAATTTGGTCGTCTTTGAGTAAAAGAACCCATTTAACCGGGCGTACAAACTCGGTACGGCTTGCAGCAGAACGCATACGCTTAGCAATTGGTAAATTGTCTAATGCAGTTTGTAAAATCTGTGGAAGTAAAGCATCAAGGCTTTGACCTTTCACATCTTTTAAATAGCAAACTTTTTCAACTTTACCTGCTTGGAAAGTAGAAAGCTGATCAACTGTAATGCCTTGGCCACGCATAAAGCCTTCAAGTGCTTTAGTTGGTTTGCCTTCCGCATCGTAAGCCGCTTGAACAGCAGGGCCATCAAAGCGTTTTTGAGTGTCCGCTTGAGCAGCATCGATATCAACAATTTTAAGCGCTAAACGACGTGGAGCAGCATAAGCTTCAATTGATGCGAAGTTTAAGCCTGCATCTTTTAAGCCTTTTACCGTTTCCGCTTGTAGTGCATCACGTAAAGTTTTTAAGCTTTTTGGTGGAAGCTCTTCACAGCCAAGTTCGAATAAAACAGTATGTTTGCTCATTAGTTTTTCTCCGCCTTTGCTGCTTCACTTTCAGCTTGTGCTTTTAGCTGTGCCAATACTTCATCACGTAAGTGTGGTTCTGCCATTGGGAAGCCAAGCTCTGCACGTGCTTGTACATAACTTTGTGCAATAGCACGCGCTAAAGTACGTACACGTAAAATGTAACGTTGACGCTCAGTCACAGAAATTGCGCCACGTGCATCAAGTAAGTTAAAGGTATGGGATGCTTTAACAACTTGCTCATAAGCAGGAAGAGAAAGTTTTGCTTCAATTAAACGGTTTGCTTCTGATTCGTAAAAATCAAATAGTTCAAATAGTTTTTCAACTGGAGCGTATTCAAAGTTATAAGTCGATTGTTCAACTTCATTTTGATGGAATACGTCGCCGTAAGTCACAGTACCAAATTGGCCTTTAGTCCAAACAAGGTCATAAACCGAGTCAACACCTTGAAGGTACATTGCAAGACGTTCTAAACCGTAAGTGATTTCACCTGTTACTGGGTAACATTCAACACCACCGACTTGTTGGAAGTAAGTGAACTGAGTTACTTCCATACCGTTAAGCCAAACTTCCCAACCTAAGCCCCAAGCCCCAAGCGTCGGAGATTCCCAGTTGTCTTCTACGAAGCGAATGTCGTGAGTAAGCGTATCAATCCCGATTGCTTTTAAAGAATCGAGATAAAGCTGTTGGATATTGTCTGGATTTGGCTTAAGCACCACTTGGAACTGGTAGTAGTGCTGCAAACGGTTCGGGTTTTCACCATAGCGACCATCTTTTGGACGACGTGAAGGTTGAACGTATGCAGCATTCCAAGTTTCAGGCCCTAAAGCACGTAAGAATGTTGCGGTGTGGAATGTTCCAGCGCCCATTTCCATGTCGTAAGGTTGTAGTACGACGCAGCCTTGTTCGGCCCAATAGTTTTGTAGGGCAAGAATTAAGCCCTGAAATGTATCAATGTGCGAGATGGCGCGACTCATGTAGCATCCACAAATTTATGAGAAAAATTGCCCCTAAGTATAAGGATTTTGTGGGGGAGTGGCAAAGGCTAGTTTGGGAATTTCAGATTTGATGGTTTAGCTGCTTTTTTTATACTTTTGAGTAGTAATATCCAATATGTAATAGCGAAAGTTAGAGAAAAACAACTGAAGAAAAATAAGCCCTCTAATGGCATTAGTTCCCATGAGTCTCGAAAAAAAATATTAAGATATTAGGTATTAAAAAGGTGAGAATAATTGCACTTGCAAGGATGGAGAAGAAATTAAGGAAATTGAATTTCAACAAGAATAATTGTAAAAAATATGCAGGTATAAAAACTAATACGTAATAAATTACTGTCATGAAAAGCAAAATTATAGGAATATCTCCTATAGTTCCAAAAGCAAATCTTCCGTAGATAGTTATGTGGCCTAATAATAGGAATAAACCAATAATATATAGGTGGATTGGTGTCATGATTAGACAATGCCAAATTTGATCTTTATCTGGATCTAAATTTTGAATGAAGTTTTTTAAATTATTAAAGATAGCGTTCTTCATATAAATCAATGTAAATTTGATTTTTATAACTATATAACATGAATGCAAATTAATGTATTTAAGAATGCGATTAAATAAAAATGTTTAATTAATATCATCCAGATTATAAGAATTCTATATTCAAAGAGGAGAGCGTTCATTCAATGTTGATGTTCTGCTCTTTGAACTTGGATTATAGGCAACCGTTACAGAATTTTTGTTATATTGAAGCATATTAAAAATTATAGAATCGAGAATTAATTATGCTGAAATTTTGCTGCAAACTCATTGTTTTATCCAGCCTTTTTTGTAGTCCATGGCTATATGCGCAGACTGATGCTGACGAGCAAGATGAATACAACCAATGTGTAGAGCAGACTATTAAAGAAATGCAGCTCGAGAGTATTAACAATATGGTTGTGCATAGCTGTTCTGAACAAGCAAAAAAGACTTATGAAGAAAAAATTGTTGCTCTGATTGATCAAATTCGTACACAAAGCGAAGAATACAAACAGCCAGAACGTTACCAAGATATTTTAAAATCTCAGAGACTTTGGAAAGCTTATGTAGATCAGGAGTGTAATAATGCAGGCTCATACATTGGTTCACCGATGTATTCATATTGCCCAATGCAAGAGTATGCCGAGCGTGTAAAGCAACTAGAAGAATACGTTAATTAAGATGGATTATTTTAAACGTCACCTCATGACGCCGAGCGTACTCTGCTGGATTAAATTTAAGAATGCAAAATGATATTTTTTAAACGATGCCATAAATGAGTCGTTTGATATGTCTGATCGCATTCGAGAAAAACTACAGATTCTTGCTGATGCTGCTAAATATGATGTGTCTTGTTCATCAAGTGGCAGTGACCGTAAAAACAAAGATAAAGGTCTAGGAGATGCTAGTCATTCAGGAATTTGCCATAGCTATACTGAAGATGGCCGCTGTGTATCTCTCTTAAAAATTCTATTCAGTAATGTTTGTATTTTTGACTGCGCCTATTGCGTTTCACGTCGTTCTAATGACGTCCAGCGTGCAGCATTTACGGTGCAAGAGGTCGTAGACTTAACCATTAATTTTTACCGCCGTAATTATATCGAAGGGTTATTTTTAAGCTCAGGTATTTTTAAATCGGCGGATCATACGATGGAACGTATGCTCCAAGTCGTGAAAAAGTTACGTCTTGAAGAAAACTTTAATGGTTATATTCATCTAAAAACTATTCCGGGAGCATCACCTGAACTGATTCATGAGGCAGGTTTATATGCTGACCGGATGAGTATTAATTTAGAGATGCCGACCGAAATTGGTCTAAAAACTTTTGCACCAGAAAAATCACATCAGGAAGTTCAAAAAGATTTAGGTTTGGTCCGTGATAGACTGATTCAGCTTAAAGATGAACGGCAAATCATTAAGCATGTACCGAAATATGTACCGGCAGGGCAGACTACGCAAATGGTTGTTGGTGCTCATCAAGAGTCAGACCAAGATGTCTTGTTTATGGCAGACAAGCATTACAAAGAATTTAAACTCAAGCGCGTCTATTTTTCGGGTTATATCCCAATTAATACCGAAAATAATTACTTGCCAGCAGTTGGTTCTGCACCGCCGTTGCTTCGTGAAAATCGACTCTATCAAAGCGATTGGCTGATGCGTTTTTATGGTTTTCAGGTCAATGAAATCGTCAATGAAAAACACCCGAATTTAGATTTGGATGTAGACCCAAAATTAAGCTGGGCTTTGAGGCATCCTGAACAGTTTCCAGTAGATTTAAACCGCGCAGATTACCAAATGATTTTGCGTGTGCCGGGTATTGGAGTGAAATCGGCGAAGAAAATTGTTCAGGCTCGCCGTTTTGGAAAAATCCATATCGATTTACTTAAAAAACTCGGCGTAGCTTACCAACGTGCAAAATTCTTTATTCGCTGTGAAGACAGTCCTAAATTCCAAAAAGAATTATCCTCAAGTTTTATTCGGCAGCAGATTTTAACTCAGGGATCTTCGAAATATGTGCAGCAACTCTCGCCACAATTAAGCCTTGGGTTTTAGTCATGTTTAATGATGAAGTAGCTTACTATTTTGATGGTTCGATGGTTGGGCTGCTGAGCTGTGTTTTTCGTGCATTTCAATTTAAAGAATTACAGGTCAGGCTTTGCTTGAATGATGCGGCTCAACATGGCTTATTTGCTGATAAAATTGAGGTTTCAAATAACGAGCAACATGCAGAACGTGTTTGGTCAGCGCTACAAAAAAAGCTTTCATCTTCTTCGTTAAAACAATTTTATTTTGCCTCTTTATCTGAATCTTTAGATGCCTATCAGCATTTATTTAATTACTGTATTTATGTGTTTACTAGCCATGTTTCCATAGAAAAAGATTATTCACATCCAAGTGTTTTAGCGATTGCACAATGGACGAAAAAGGTCGGGCGAGAGAAGCATCGGATGGAGGCTTTTATTCGATTTAAGAAAACCAAAGATGAGCTTTTTTTAAGTTTGGTGCGTCCTGATTTTAATGTTTTACCGCTTATTCAGCCACATTTTAAACGGCGCTATCAAGATCAGCGTTGGCTTATTTATGACGAGCAACGCAAGTTCGGGCTTTATTATGATTTATGTGAAATACATGAAGTTTCACTCGAAGCCTCTGAGGTTGACCGCAATTTAAAAAATGGGATGAGTCAAAGCTTTCAGCTTGAGCTTGATGAGCAGGAAGTTTTATATGATCAGCTTTGGAAGGATTATTTTAACAGCGTAAATATTACTGAACGCCAGAATATAAAACTTCATGTGCAATATTTGCCGAAGCGGTATTGGCGCTATTTAAATGAAAAATTTATGGAATATTAAAGTTTTAAAATCATAAAAAATAGTTCAGCCAGTTTTCTTACTGTTGAAAGGTATAATTTAAATGCACTTTATGTGGCTTTGGGCGTATACTTTTGCCCGTTATAAATGACGGCATATCCCCTAAGGTGTACTGTGAGTGTTATACAGCGAGAATGGTTACAGATTTTAAAGCCAAATTTTAAGATTTTACCCTTAAAAGAACGGTTACTTTGCGGTATTGGAGCGTTGTGTGGTTTAGCAATTTCCTCCTTAATTAGCTGGTATGTTCTGGATGGAATTAATGCTTGGTACATCGCCCCAATGGGCGCCTCATCTGTTCTTCTTTTTGCTGTGCCGACCAGTCCCTTGGCTCAACCATGGAATGTAATTGTTGGTAATACCTTAGCCGGAATTATTGGTGTTGCCTGTGCACAGTGGATTCCTGATTTAACCACGGCTTTTAGTGTGGCTGTGGGTTTTGCTATATTTCTAATGATGACCACCGACTCTTTACATCCGCCGAGTGGCGCAGTCGCAATTACCGCGGTATTAGGTGGGGCGACAATTCATAAATTAGGCTTTTATTTTATTTTTTATCCAGTTTTACTCAACTCGTTACTTCTACTTGGGGTTGCTATTTTCTTTAATCGATTGATTGGGCGACATTATCCGGTTACCGCGCATTTAAATGAACGTAGTAAAGACCCAACGCCAACTCAAAAAGTATCAATTCAGCCGAAAGATATTGAGTATGCATTAGGCCATCACACTGAACTTTTAGATATTAGCCAATACGACTTAGAAAAAATCATTTTAGAAGCTCAGGAACATGCCAATGAGCGTATGGTAAATCAATATATCTGTCAGGATATTATGAGTCGTGATGTGATTAAACTACATGAAGATGATGATATTCATCAGGCACTCGATAAGTTTAAACAAGTGAACTTAATGAGCCTACCTGTAGTAAATGCAGAAAACCATTTGGTCGGAACTTTAGCGTTATATGAAGTCGTAGAGTGGTTTAAAGGTGCAGCCGACCCAAGGAATTCTTGGCAGCATTATGTAAAACAAATTATGAGCCGTCGAGTGGTTACCGTACTGCCAACTCAACCTATTCAAGATTTGGTGCCATACTTTGTTGAAAAGTCTTTTAATTACATTCCTGTTGTTGAAGATCGTAAGCTTATAGGAATGATTAGCCGTGCAGATATGATTGCTGCATTACAGCAACAGTTAAATCGAAAGCTATAATTTTTAGAATAAAAAAAGCTACGGTTGATTAGGGGATGCAACCGTAGCGACCAAAGTTATGAATTAACGTACTTGTTCTTCATTTACTGTTCGGACGGATTGTCGATAGCCTTCAATATGTTCTGGCTGTTTTTTCGGAATCACTAACCATAAAACCAGATAAACTAAAATTCCTGGAAAGGCAGCACTCATAATTGAGATCAAAACAAAAATGACACGTAGCAAAGTTACGTTCCAACCAAAACGTTCAGCAATACCACCCATTACACCGGCGATCATGCTGTGTCGGTTCGAGCGATATAAACCAGAACTGGCCATCTAATTCTCCTTAAAGATAAAAGTTACAAGAAGCTATTGCTCTTGCTTAATAAAAATATGGAGACGAAATAACGGGTTTAAAGTCTTTTAAAAAGTAAAATAGTTAAAATATGTAAAGGATTGAAAGGAACGAAACCAACATCTACTAAAATGCACCCTTTCAGGGCTTAAGAGTTTAAAGCGGCAATCAGCTAATACTTGATTTGAAGTGTAAATATAGCTGTTGCTGTTATCTGTGAATAATGTATATGTCTTTGAAGTGGTTTCGTTTTTTAGTTAAGCATGTGGTTGTAGTGGCTGCACTGTGCATGACACTGAGTGCTTGCGATATAAACCATACCAATTCAAAAGATCACTCGACTACAAGTTCTAGTTCTAATCATGAAGAAAATTTAATAAAAAGTAGTACATCTATAAAAACATTGGATTATGTCGCTGGACGAACTTTCTTACCTGAAGATACCTCAGATCAAACCCAAAAATTAAACGCAGTCTCATTGCAATATGTAGGGCGATATCACACTCGTATTTCATGCGAGGATGCTTTTGCTGATTGTGAATCAGGCGAAGCAGAATACATTTTAAATTTATTACCAAATGGGTCGGCTTATTGGAATGTTGTCCATTTTGGTCGTGTGGGAAGTAAGGACGGTGCTAAAAGTGCCGCTGTAAATCAATTGTGTCCTACTCTAAATTGGAAAGTAGATGAAAAAGAGCGTGAGTTAATAATTCAATGTCCATTATCTAAAGTTAATTTTTATTTTAATATTGATTCAAATAAAAGATTGGTCACAAATTTAGAAAAATTACTTTATAGCGACTATGGAAAAAATCGTGAATTTTTAGAGCAAAATTATTTTGTTCCAAATCAGGCTTATGTTTTAACTAAAGAATAGATATCCGATAAATATAAAAAAGAGCGCAATATTAAATTGCGCTCTTTTTATTTCACGACTTAAAAATCATTAGTAGTCGAAGCTAAAGTGTTCAACTGGTAATGATGTTAATGTGCGAGATGTTGTCACCATCGATTCTGCATGACCTTGAGCGCGTGGCAATAAACGGTCAAAGTAGAAATCAGCAACTTTGATTTTTGCTTTATAGAACTCAGCAGTTTCTTGGCCGTTACCTGCTTCTAATTTTTCAGAAGCAACCACAGCTTGTTGAGCCCAGAAATAAGCCATCATCACGTAGCCTGAGAACATCAAGAAATCTACAGAAGCAGAAGATACGATGTCGCGGTCTTTACGTGCAGCAAGCATGATACGAACTGTTAAAGTGTTCCACTGAGCACAAAGCTTAGTTAAGTCCCAAGCAAAACGACGTAAATATTTATTACGTGCATGTGCAGCACAGAATTTTAAGATTTCAGCAGTGTATTCACGAACTACTTTACCTTTTGAACTTAACAACACTTTACGACCAATTAAGTCGAGTGCTTGAACACCAGTTGTTCCTTCATACAAAGTCGCAATACGTGCGTCACGTGCGATTTGCTCCATACCCCATTCTTTAATGTAGCCATGGCCACCGTAAACTTGCATACCGTGGTTAGCAGCTTCTAAACCAAGTTCAGTTAAGAAACCTTTTAAAATTGGTGTATAGAAACCAAGTTTATCATCGTAGTCTTCAAAAGCAGCTTGATCACCACGTGCTAAAGCATCTGTCATTTTGTCAGCGATTTGAGCAGCGTAGTAAATCATAGAGCGACCGCCTTCAGCGATTGCTTTTTGAGTTAACAGCATACGGCGTACGTCTGCATGGTGAATGATTGCATCAGCAACTTTATCTGGATCTTTTTTACCAGAAAGGGCACGCATTGACATACGATCTTTAGCATATGGTAATGCACCTTGGAAAGATAACTCAGCGTGTGCAATACCTTGAACAGCAGTACCAATACGTGCTGTATTCATGAAGGTAAACATTGCATGTAGGCCTTTGTTCACTTCACCGATTAAATAACCAGTTGCATTATCAAAGTTGAGTACCGCAGTTGCAGATGCACGGATCCCCATTTTGTGTTCGATTGAACCACAAGCAACTGTATTACGTTCACCAACACCGCCATCAGCTGTAGGCATGAATTTTGGTACGATGAATAATGAGATACCGCGAGTACCAGCAGGTGCATCTGGAAGGCGTGCAAGTACGATGTGAATGATGTTTTCAGTTAAATCATGTTCACCAGCAGAAATGAAGATTTTTGTACCAGTGATTTTGTAACTACCGTCTGCTTGAGGTTCAGCTTTAGTTTTTACCTGCCCTAAGTCTGTACCACATTGAGGTTCGGTTAAGCACATTGTGCCGCTCCAAGTGCCTTCAACAAGCTTAGGCATGTATGTTTGTTTTTGCTCATCAGTACCGAATTGCAAAATAGTGTTCATACAACCAGAACTTAAACCTGGGTACATGGTAAATGACCAGTTTGCAGTACCCATCATCTCTGATTTAATCAGGTTTAAAGACATTGGAAGGCCTTGACCACCAAATTCTTCTGGGTAAGAAAGACCTTGCCAACCGCCCATTACGAATTGGTCATAAGCTTCTTTAAAGCCTTTAGGAGTAGTTACTTCGCCGTTGTCAAAATGGCAACCTTCTTCATCACCAGATTGGTTAAGTGGCGACAATACGTTTTCACAATAATCTGCCGCACCTTCAAGAATCATATCAACAGTATCTGGATCAGCATTTTCACCATTTGATAAAGTTTTATAGTGAGCAGGGTAATCTAGTACTTCATTCATTAAGAAGCGGATATCGTGTAGCGGAGCTTTATATGCTGGCATGGCTTTAATCCTAATTTTGAATCATTGTGGGATTATCTGTATCGATGATTTGATTATTCACTCGCATGATAAAAATACAATGTTAATCGCACCCGAAAGAAATGTCAGAAAAGCGAATTTTGTCGAAAATAAATACACCTGAAATTATAATTTCTGCTACATTCAGGACTTATACTTTTATGTGAAAAAACAACTAATTTTCTTATTTTTAGCAAGTTTTGTTAAAAAGATAAAGCGATAAGGTTTTAAAAAAGGTTATGCATTTAAAATATCTCAGTTTATGTTTATTTAGTTTGGGTTTGACTGCTTGTGCGCAGCATAACCTACGTCCATCGGTAGCATCTACTCAGTTAGATCAAAAAGTCATTCAGGGCATGAATGCAATATATGAATACCCAAGCTATGACTATCGTGGGCATTTTAAAGTTAGTGTTGATCCAAATCAGTCAGAAAAAATAAATAATGTAGAAAAAACAGTGCAGTTAGATGCTGCAGTGCAAAAAAAAGTAGATCAATATTTACGTGAACAAAAAATTAATTTGAATAAAAAACAGAAGCAGGCGCTGTATGCCGCAATTGCAAATGAGCAAGCGGATTCAGGCATTTCTGGTGAATCACGCTCAGAAAAAGTAAACGCCGTATTAATTAATTTATTAAATGATCTTCAATTTAGTTACGATGGTTCGGTTCATTATCGTCAAAAAATGGGGTCTTTAAACCTTACAGCAAGGTATGAAAAACCGACACTTTTGGTACAGGCAAAATTGCCAATGGTACTTGATCTGAAAGATTATAAATTTTACGTTAATTATTTTGGATTAATGCCTTATCTGGTCAATAAAGATAATCAAAATAATTTAGCGTATGTCGATTTTTCAAAGTATAAAAATCTGTTTACGAATGTCGATATGAAGAAATTCGTTGAATATGCGAAAGCTTCTGGCGCTGTATCTTATCGTTTGGCTGAACCACAAAATTTACAGCGTTTATCAGTTAGTGACGCTGAGCGTAAAGCGGGGATTGTAGAAAAAATTCGTTTAAAAGATACGGTTGAAGCGTTATTGCTACAATCAGAGCTCTATAGTCAGGTCAATGCAAAATATTTGCAAAAAAATGTTTTAGGATTTGATGAAGAAAAAATTGCCGAATCTATAGCAACTGAATTAGCTGCTTCGGAAGCGAAGAGAAAGGTAGGTGGTGCTGAGGAGCAGAAAGTTTCTTCAGAAGATGCAGCAGCAGTTAGCCAGCAACTTTATTCACTTATTAATGCTCATTTCGGTAATGCCTTAGATTCTGAGTATGATGAAGACCAATCAAGTGCAGCTCAAGATGGGGCGGCCGAAGAGGATGCTTCTGATACGGCCCAAGCCGAAGAGGATGCTTCTGATACGGCCCAAGCCGAAGATGTTGCTGTAGCAGATGCTGAAGAAGTCACACAAGATGAAGAAGTGGCTTCACTTACAGAAGATCAGTGTGTCGAATTACAGTCTCAAAAAAGTTCCGTTGCCTTAGGTGATATTAATTACTGTCAAATTTACGGTATTGATGTGCTTGATCAGAGCGCTGGAAATACCGAAAAAACTCAGATTAAAGCTCGTCAAGCTGCGTTGAAACAAACTTTTGCTGCTTATGATCAAAACCAGTTTGTTGATGATGAGGCATTCAAAGCTCTATGGATCAAGCATAAGGCAGAAATTGAACAAGCTTTACCAAAACAAAGAAATCCAGTTGCGATTGATGTCGGACTGGATGAAAAGGGCCGTTTAGTCAACGCGGATTATGATATTGCGTATACACCAGCTGAATTTAACCATCGCTTTAATATTAAAGCAGACATGCAAATTCTCAATTATGGTAAAGCGACCCCAATTAATCAGCAGCAGCTTAAACAGGCTAAATCAGTTGCAGAGGCAAGCAAAGGTTCTTTATTTGAAAACTTCGTAAAAGGATTTAGTGAAAAACTTGGACAGGGTGATGTTTCTGAGCATCCAGTTGGTGCACATAGCGATGTACAAGATTTAGACTCGACTCTAGCGCTGTTGGCTAACCAAACTTATGATGCAACAAGTGCTTATGACAAAACGTATAAGGCTGTGTTTATTGCAAAATTGACTGCCGAAAAACCGTCATATATTCATTATTATTCAGTTCAACAGTTGCAAGAAATTGCCGAGGTTTATGCTTACTGGTTCTCTGAAGAGGAAACTTATAACCCTCAAGGTAAAGCTTTAGAACGTATTGAGACATTGCAGAAAAAGCATCATCTTGAACAAGAAGATCAGTTTGATAATGACTTAGGTCGAGCTGTGGACCATATTGTGATCACAACAATACAAGGTGAAGCTGGGCGTGAAGCATGGCAAAAACTACAGAAACAATATAAGCAACCTGAACAGCTTTTCTCAAAACAGTATCAATTAGAGTTTGAAAAACAAAATGGTAGTTCTGATGAAGAAAAACACTTGTTGTCAGAAACAGCTGATATTTTAGGTAAAGTCTATGTCGCTGCTCGCAAACAGCAACTTACGGAAAAAACAATTCAGAATTTAAAACCTGAACATAATGAATTTATTGATTATGAGATTTTCCGAGATGTTTATAAGCAGATGGTTACAGCTAAAAAATAATAGATGAGATAAAAAAAGAACCTACTTCGTGTAGGTTCTTTTTTGACTTATAGAAAATCTTTTAATTCTGGCTTTACGCCATTCCAGATATAGAAGGCTTCAATGGCTTGGCCAACTAGCATGCCAAAACCTTCTGCATAAGGCACATTGCGTTGTTTAGCTTGATCAAGAAAGCTAGATGGCTTGCCATAGGCCATCTCATAGGCATATTTGAACTCTAGACTTTCTGGTAGTTGTAATGCATCACCAGACAGGCTTGCAGAAGTTGCATTAATTACAATATCAAATTTCCCTTCTAACTCATTTAGAGAAATTGCTTGTAATTGAGCTTGCGGAACTGCCGCTTTTAGGTCATCTACAAGTTGTTCAGCACGAGCAAGAGTTCGATTTGCAATCACAATCTTTTTAGCACCAGCCTGCACAAGCGGGTAAATAACACCACGAGTTGCACCACCGGCTCCTAAAATTAAAATAGCTGTATTTTCTAAGTTCCAATCTAAAGCTTGAATTGCGGCAACTAAGCCTTGGCCATCTGTATTGTCACCATGCAATTTGCCATCTTCCATCCAAAGTGTATTTACAGCTTTGGCAATTTGAGCACGTTCAGTCAGCACATTACACAAAGCAAATGCCTGTTCTTTAAACGGCACGGTAACGTTCATGCCACTCCCGCCATTTTCAAAGAAACTACGCATACTCGGCTCAAAACCATCAAGAGGGGCAAGACGTTTTTGGTAGTCTAGGTCAATACCTGTTTTTTGAGCGAAAGCATGATGCAATTCAGGAGAGCGTGATTGTTCGATGGGGTTGCCAATTACTGCAAACTGTTTGGTCATTCTTATATCCAAAATTTTAAAATGGCATGAGGCAGATAAGGTCTGTACTGAATTTTCAGCAGGCCTCACTATAAGCCAAATTTTAATAAGAAAAAATATTTGAATGAGATTCAGAAAATTGGAAATAAAAAAGGAGATTCTTTAGGGTGGAAGCCAAAGAATCTCCAAAAAGCAAAAAATTAAGCGACTTTTTCTTTTGGGTTTAACCAGTCACGAGGTTTCAAGTAATAGTCGGTTAAACGTTTTTCTGGTGAGTCTTCATCCCATTCCGGACGATATGACCAAGCTGCAAGATTAGGCAGGCTGACTAAAATAGACTCAATACGTCCACCTGTTTGTAAGCCAAACAATGTTCCGCGGTCATAGACTAAATTATATTCGACATAGCGACCACGACGGTAAAGCTGGAATTCTCGTTGAGCTTCGGTATAAGGCTGTTCACGATGTTTTTCAAAAATTGGCAGAATGGCATTTAAATAACCATTCCCTACAGCTTGAATATATTTAAAGCAGGTTTCGAAATCCCAGCAATTTAAATCATCAAAGAATAAACCACCGACACCACGCTGTTCATCACGATGTTTTAAATAAAAATAATCATCACACCATTTTTTATGTTCAGCATAGACATTGTCACCAAAAGGCTGGCATAGGTCATGTGCGGCTTGATGCCAATCGATAACATCCTGTTCATCTGGATAGAACGGTGTTAAGTCAAAACCGCCACCAAACCACCAAATCGGATCTTGTCCTTCAGGCTCTGCAACAAATAAACGTACATTGGCATGAGAAGTTGGAATATTTGGGTTTTTAGGATGAATCACTAATGACACACCGAGCGCTTGTGCTTTAGCACCAGCAATTTGAGGATGTCTTTCTGTAGCAGAAGCGGGCAGTTTACTAATGTTGATGTGAGAAAACATCACACCACCTTTTTCAATCACGGTGCCATTTTGTAAAACTCGTGAACGACCGCCACCACCTTCTGGACGTTCCCAATCATCAATAATAAATTCACTCGTACCACCGCCAGCTTTTTCTTGTTGTTCTAAACCAGCACAAATACGGGCTTGTAAATCGAGGAGAAATTCGCGGACACGTTGAATATCTGTTGAAGTCGGATGCTGCATAGTGACCCTCAAAGATGATTGAGATAGGAGATAGATACATCAAAACACAAAACCATAAAAAAAGTAAGGGATTTTTAAGAAATGTCTTAAAAATCCCTTCTTATTATCTTTAAATTTATAATTTTGTTTTAGAAATCATCTTTTTGATAAAGGTGATCCATGCGTTCACGTTTAGTTTTTAAATATTGTTCATTAAAAGGATTACGTCCAACCGTTAACGGAACACGACCAACCACATTAATACCTTGATCCTTGAGTGCCTGAATTTTCAAAGGATTGTTAGTAATTAACTTAACTTCTTTTACTTTTAAATGATCAAGCATAATGCTACACATGTCATAACGGCGTGCATCAGCTGGCAAATTTAAAAGTAAATTTGCATCTACCGTGTCATGACCTTGATCTTGTAAGGCATACGCACGAATTTTATTTGTAAGCCCAATACCACGGCCTTCTTGGCGTAAATATAAAATAACGCCTTGACCTGCTTCGTTAATGAGCTTTTGAGTTGCCTGTAATTGAGGGCCGCAGTCACATTTTAATGACGCAAAAGCATCACCTGTTAAGCATTCTGAATGAACACGTACTAAAACAGGGCCTGTGGGTGGATTTTCTAACCCTTTAGAAAGTGCCACATGTTCTTCACCTGATACTGGATCTTGAAACACAGAAATATTGAATTCACCAAAAGCGGTCGGGAGTTTTGATGTTGCAATGAACTCTATAGGCACAGATTAACTCATCTTTTAACCGAAAACGGTTTAAAGTATAGCGTAATGCTGGGAGATTGGTCGAATTGTCATAATCATTTTGAGCACTAAGGTTTTCTTTTTTGTATAAAGAAGACGATAATAGTTGATAAATAGTCAGATTATTCAGGATAATCTGCCAACCATACCCATACTGTATGAGAGACTGCTTTGCATGACCTCGTTCGCAAATGTGGCTGATTGAAGGTGACTTCATTCGATTGTATGATCGACCCATTTTGACCCAGCTTAGGATTTGCCAGGCTTATAAAGGCTTTGCCACATATGTTGTATACCGAAATTCCAACTCAACGCCCTGTTACGCCATTGTTAGATGCAATTGATCATCCTCAACAATTACGTCAGCTCGAGCATAGCCAATTGGTTCAAGTGGCTGATGAGTTGCGTCAATATATTTTATATGCAGCAGGCCAGAGTGGTGGCCATTTCGGTGCTAACCTCGGCGTGGTTGAGCTGACGGTTGCGCTGCATTATTGCTTTAATACTCCAAATGACCGATTAGTTTGGGATGTAGGACATCAGGCGTACCCACATAAAGTCTTGACTGGTCGCCGTGAGCAAATGACAACAATCCGTGCTAAAAACGGTTTAGCAGCATTTCCAGCTAGAGAAGAATCAGTTTTTGATACCTTCGGCGTAGGGCATTCATCAACTGCAATTTCGGCAGGTTTAGGAATGTCTTTAGCACGTCGCTATCAAAATGACCCATGTGAAGTCGTTTGTATTGTGGGTGATGGCGCAATGACAGCAGGTATGGCATTTGAAGCCATGAACGATGCTGTGGCACACGATGCCGATTTAATTGTTGTACTTAATGACAATGACATGTCGATTTCTTGCAGTACAGGTGGTTTTGCTAAGCATTTAGCTGCAATTTGGGAAAAAGGCCATTTAGTTAATGTCGATGAACATGGCGAGGCGTATGTACAGCCACATCCGAAATGGACGTACAACTCTCGTTTACATCAATCGGCAACGGATGCGGCCGATAATTTATTTAAAGCGATTGGTTTTGATTACTTCGGTCCTTTCGATGGACATGACGTAAATCAACTCGTTCAAGTATTTAATGCTTTGAAAAAACGTAAAGGTCCACGTTTAGTCCACGTCTATACTAAAAAAGGTAAAGGCTTTACTCCGGCAGAAGCAGACCCTATTACCTATCATGCAATTGGCAAAATTAATGCGACTTCTTCAGGTAAAACGCCACCAAAATATTCTGATGTATTTGGTCAATGGTTGTGTGACGAAGCTGCACAAGATGAGCGTTTATTAGCGATTACCCCAGCCATGTGTGAAGGCTCAGGCATGGTTAAGTTTGCTAAAGAATTTCCAAAGCGCTTCTTCGATGTTGCAATTGCGGAACAGCATGCAGTAACACTTGCAGCAGGCATGGCGTGTGAAGGTTTAAAACCTGTTGTTGCGATCTATTCAACATTCTTGCAGCGTGGTTACGACCAGCTTATTCATGATGTCGCATTACAAAATCTTGATGTGACTTTTGGAATTGACCGTGCAGGCTTGGTTGGTGAAGATGGTCCAACTCATGCTGGTGCATATGACTATGCATATATGCGTACAGTTCCGAACATGGTCATCATGGCACCAAAAGATGAAAATGAATGCCGTCAAATGCTACATACCGCTTATGCTTATAATGGACCAGCAGCAGTACGTTATCCTCGCGGTGCTGGGGTAGGCGTTGAAATTCAGCAAGAGCTAACTGCTATTGAGTTAGGTAAGGCAGAGGTAGTTGCTGAAATTAAATCTGCTTGTGATGAGCAGATTACGATTTTAGCGTTTGGTAGTCGCGTTATGGTTGCCATAGAAGCTGCTGAGCAGTTTGCACAAAAACATGATGTTGGTGTGCGTGTTGTAAATATGCGTTTTGTGAAACCACTGGATGAAAAAATTATTCGTGATTTGGCTGAACATACACAATTATTTGTAACTGTTGAAGAACACGCAATTATGGGTGGTGCAGGCAGTGCAGTAAATGAGTTCATGGCACAAGAACAAATTGTTAAACCTATCATTAATTTAGGTCTGCCAGATTTGTTCTTGCAGCAAGCGTCACATGGTCAAATGCTACAAGATTGTGGGCTAGATGCTAAAGGTATTTTGAGCTCAATTGAACGAGCTTGGCTTAAGCTAAATCAGGTGGTTTAAGCCTTTAATAAAATTTTTGAAACATTTTTTCCCATAAAGCGCATTCATTTGCTAAAATGTATGCGCTTTTATGCATTATTCTTTGTCAAAATCTTCAAATTTGTATTGTAGTGGGTGTTCAATGGAACCTATGGTGGTTATGGCTGCGCGTGCGGCTCAAACAGTTGGTCAAGAGCTTTTAAAAGCGCATCAAAATCGTCATAAACTCGATTTGCAAGTTGAAGAGAAAGGTATTGATGGCCCAGTAACACGTGTAGATCGTTATTTGGAACAATTGACGATTGATACATTACGTAAAAGTTATAAAAACCATAGCTTCTTAGGTGAAGAGTTCGGTTTGCAAGAAGGGAAAGGCCACGATGCAGACTGGTGCTGGGTAATCGACCCGCTTGATGGCACGCAAAACTTTATTAATGGATTCCCTCATTTCTGTATTTCTATTGCAGTTCAGCATAAAGGCGTTACTCAGCACGGTGTAATCTACGACCCAGTGCGTGACGAATTATTCTCTGCAAGTCGCGGTCGCGGTGCAGTTATGAACCAACGCCGTATTCGTGTAAATGTAAAAGATACTTTAGAAAATACATTCTTGGCAGTAGGCCATCCTTACCGTGCTAAACGTGCTGGTGAGATTGTATCTTATGCAGAACAGCACTTTGCTTCGTTATTAGCTGTTACTCAAGCTGGCGCACAAATTCGTCGTGGTGGTTCAGCTGCCCTAGATTTAGCATATGTTGCTGCTGGTCGTTTTGATGGTTTCTTTGAACTTGGTTTAAAACCATGGGATATCGCTGCTGGTGAGCTTATTATTAAAGAAGCGGGCGGTGTAGTGGTTGACGCACGTGGTGGTAATGAGTCTCTTGAAAACGGTCAAGTGCTTGCAAGTTCACTCAAAATGCTAAAACCTTTAATGCAAACTGTAGTTCCAGCTTGGGGTCAAGCTGCAAAATAATTTAATTATTTATAAATAAAACCCTCTATTATCAGAGGGTTTTATTTTTTAAGTAATTGGTAAATTTTAATTAGTTCAATAAATATGAAGAAAGTTGATTAAAACACATGACTTTTAATTTCTTTCTGCTATAATCCGCCCACGCACTTAAATTTCCGTTCATTACCTGAACATTCTGTTCTATTCATTGTAAGCGCACGCTGTCCATAGAGAGGACCATTTCTTGCGCCCCGATCGCTCAGCGATTCTTCAGGTTCGGCCGTAATCAAGCGTGCGTTTAGTCCACATCGTCGTTACTCGGATTGCTGCTGAAAAAAACGTTTCAGCTAACTTTGCTTTGCCGCTTTGTGCCGATGTCTATTTTGTATTTATTAAAAATGGAGCACCCACTAGGGTGAAACTCTCTATGAGCAAAACTTTTGCCGAATTTTCTTTGCATGAAACCTTACAACAAGCGCTTGAAGGTTTAGGTTTTACTACCCCGACTCCTGTGCAAGAACAATCTATTCCTGCAGCTTTAGAAGGAAAAGACCTTCTAGTATCTAGCCAGACTGGTTCTGGTAAAACTGCGGCATTTTTATTACCGACATTACATAATTTAGCTGGTCAAGAAACTTTTGTTCCGTTCAAAGAACGTATGAAAGCTGTGACCCAACCTAACATTTTAGTTTTATGCCCAACACGTGAATTGGCTCAACAAGTTAGCCAAGATGCGATTGCTTTCGTACGTCACATGAAAGGTGTTCGTATTGCTGCAATCATGGGTGGTATGCCTTTTGGTAAGCAAATCCAACAACTTAAAGGCGCGCAAGTTATTGTTGCGACTCCTGGTCGTTTATTAGATTTAGTTAACCGTCGTCAATTAAAGTTAGATAAAGTTGAAGCTTTAATCGTTGACGAAGCTGACCGCATGTTAGACCTCGGCTTCTCTGAAGATTTAGAAGCGATCAGCGATTTAGCTGGTAACCGTCGTCAAACATTAATGTTCTCTGCAACTTTCGCTGACCGTATTATTCGTCTTGCTGAGCGCATGATGAATGAACCTGAGCGTATTGCAATTGAAACAGGTCACAGTACAAACACTGACATCACCCAAACTTTACACTGGACTGATGGTTTCGAACACAAGAAGAAACTTCTGACTCACTGGTTGGCTGATGAAACTCTTGATCAAGCGGTTGTATTCGCGAGCACTCAAGAAGATACAGATATGTTGGCTGAAGAACTTGCAGAAGCAGGTCACTCTGTAGTTGCACTTCACGGTGCAATGCCACAAACAGTTCGTAACCGTCGTTTACGTAGTATTCGTGAAGGTCGTGCAAAAATCTTGGTAGCGACAGACGTTGCTGCACGTGGTCTTGACGTACCGACAATTTCACACGTAATTAACTTCGGTTTACCAATGAAACATGAAGACTATGTACACCGTATTGGTCGTACAGGTCGTGCTGGTCGTACAGGTCAAGCAATTACTTTAGCGACTTATCGTGAACGCGGTAAAATCCGTGCGCTTGAAGACTATTTAGATGCACGTTTAAGTGTTTCTGAAATTGAAGGCTTAGAGCCATCTCCACCTCCTGCTCGTTCAGGTCGTGATGGCGGTGGTCGTGGTCGTGGCGGCAATGGTCGTCGTGGTGGCGGTTTTGGCGGTGGTCGTCGTTTTGAAGGCGAAAGCAACTTCAAACGCCGTGAAGGTGGTCGTGATGACCGTCCACGTCGTAGCTTTGATGATAAACCACGTGGTGAACGTCCATTCGGTGGTGAAGATCGTCCACGTCGCGAGTTCAATTCAGATCGCCCACGTCGTGAAGGTGGTTTTGAAGATCGTCCACGTCGTGAGTTCAACTCAGATCGTCCGCGTCGTGAAGGTGGTTTCAACGATAAACCGCGTTTTGACTCAAATGATGACAACCGTGGTAACCGCGTAGATTACAAACCACGTCGTGAAAATGGTTTTGGTGATCGTCCAAAACGTAGTTTCGGTGGTGAAGATCGTCCACGTCGTAGTTTTGATGACAAACCACGTGGTGAGCGTCCATCATTTGGTGGCGAAGATCGTCCACGTCGTGAGTTCAACTCAGATCGTCCACGTCGCGAAGGTGGTTTTAATGATAAACCGCGTCGTAGCTTTGATGATAAACCACGTGGTGAGCGTCCAGCGTTTGGTGGAGAAGACCGTCCAAAACGTAGCTTCGGTGGTGAAGATCGTCCACGTCGTAGTTTTGATGATAAACCGCGTCGTAAATTCGACCGTTAATCAAAAGTTCGTTTAAAGAAAGGCCAGTAGAAATACTGGCCTTTTTTATTTTTCAGTTTTGCTATAAAATAACAAAGTGTGAATTGGTTCAATATTTTATTAAATAATGAGTAAAAGTAAACGAAAAGAAACGATGATGGCACAGTTGAAGAACTTATTAGTTCAGCACGGCTTGCCTTATCTTTTTATTGCACTTGTTTTGTGTAATGGGGTTTATTTTGCCTATGCTTTTATAACTGGAAGTTCTATTGAGCAGTTTCAAATTTCTGAATTAACCTCTTTTTACGAACATACCTCTTCTATTTCTACCAACTAAGTTAGCTTTGCATTTGTCAAAATAACAACAAGTTTGCCAATTTTCAGTGTTATAGTATGCGTGCATAAAAGTGCAGGAACGATTGCCATTATGAATAATAAAACTCCTCTCTCGACTCAACCACTTATTGAAGTGAAAAATTTGAGTTTTAATCGAGGGGAACGCGTCATTTATGACAATATTAGTTTAAATATACGTCGTGGCCAGATTACGGCCATTATGGGACCTTCTGGTACAGGTAAAACAACATTATTACGTCTGATCGGTGGACAATTAGTTCCTGATCAGGGCGAAGTTTTGCTCGACGGTAAAGATATTGCAAAAATGTCCCGTCAGGAACTTTTTTCAGCCCGTGCACGTATGGGAATGTTATTTCAGAGCGGTGCTTTATTTACGGATATGTCGGTCTATGAAAATGTGGCATTTCCGATTCGAGCACATACCAAGCTTCCTGAAAATCTAATTGCTGAACTGGTTGCATTAAAACTGGAATCAGTTGGTTTGCGTGGTTCTGAACAATTAATGCCTACAGAACTCTCAGGTGGTATGAACCGTCGTGTTGCCTTAGCACGTGCGATCGCACTTGACCCTGATTTAATCATGTACGATGAACCGTTTGCAGGGCAAGACCCAATTGTAAAAGGCGTGTTGACACGTTTAATTCGTTCATTGCGAGAAGCTTTAGATTTAACCACTATTATTGTTTCGCATGATGTTCCCGAAACCCTTTCTATTGCTGACTACATTTATGTTGTAGCAGAAGGAAAAATTCAGGGGGAAGGAACACCAGAAGAATTACAGGCATATGCTTCTCCATTTGTGCGCCAATTCTTAACAGGTTCGGCAGAAGGACCAGTTGAATACCAATTTAGTCATCAAGCCTATTTAGATAACGAGGTTCGTCCATGAATACGATTGCCTGGTTAGGTAGACTCGTTATTGAGCGGATTCGAGGGATTGGTGTTGCGGCACTAATGCTCTTACAAATTGTTTTTTCTTTTCCTTCATCTGGTGGGTTTGGACGATTTATTTACCAAATGCATCGGGTAGGGGTGATGTCTTTGTTAATTATTACTGTATCGGGCCTATTTATTGGTTTAGTACTGGGTTTACAAGGATATTCAATTTTAGTGAACGTCGGCAGTGAATCAATGCTAGGCACCATGGTGTCTTTAACATTGCTGCGTGAATTGGCACCTGTGGTTGCTGCGTTATTATTTGCTGGTCGAGCAGGTTCTGCATTAACAGCAGAAATTGGTTCAATGAAGCAAAGTGAACAACTTGCCAGCATGGAAATGATCGGGGTTGACCCATTAAAACAAATTGTATCACCACGTCTTTGGGCGGGAGTGGTCAGTTTACCGATGCTAACTGTCATTTTTGCTGCGATTGGTATTGTGGGCGGTAAAATGGTAGGTGTCGATTTTCTTGGCGTCGATGAAGGCTCATTCTGGAGCGGTATGCAAAACAACGTGCAATTTGGGCATGATGTCGTAAATGGCATTATCAAAAGTATTGTGTTTGCTTTGTTATGTACATGGATTGCGGTATATCAAGGATATGCGTGTGATCCGACTCCAGAAGGAATCGCAACTGCAATGACGAGAACAGTTGTATATTCTTCATTATGTGTTTTAGGTTTTGATTTCGTGTTGACTGCGGTCATGTTCGGAGGGATTTAATGAAATCACGTAGTAGTGAGCTGGCCGTAGGTATCTTTGTTATTATCTTCGGTATTGCCTTGTTCTTTTTAGCCATGAAAGTTAGTGGTCTTGTTGGTACTAACTTAAATGATAGTTATACCATGAAGGCTCAGTTTGATAACGTTAATGGTTTAAAGCCTCGTGCTAAAGTAACGATGAGCGGTGTCACAATTGGTCGTGTTGATTCAATTACCCTTGATCCAGTTACGCGTTTGGCTACGGTAACCTTTGGTTTAGATGGAAAATTGACAAGTTTTAATGCTGAGCAGCTAAAAGAAGTTCAAAAAAATGCTTTAGATGAACTACGTTATAGTTCTGACTATACGCAGGCTTCTCCAGAGCAACAAAAAGCAATGGAACAGCAACTGATCAGTAACATGTCCTCCATCACCAGTATTGATGAAGATGCTTATATAATGGTTGCAACCAATGGTTTGTTGGGTGAGAAATATTTGAAAGTCGTTCCAGGTGGTGGTTTAAACTATCTTAAACGTGGCGATACAATTTCAAATACCCAAGGAACCATGGATTTAGAAGATTTAATTAGTAAATTTATTACTGGTGGTGGCGCAGGTAAAGTTGCCGCTGGTTCATCCTCAGCAGAAGAAAAAGCTCCTGCAAGTACCGACAGCAGTGCACAGCCGTCATTTGTTGAGTAAGAGTTTATTTGAAGGAGTGGTTCCAGGTGAATACGTTGTTTAAACAAACCCTGACAGCAAGTCTTTTGTCTACTATGATTGCAGGTACAGCTTTTGCTGCACCTTCAGAAGCACCACCTGATTTTATCAAGCGTGTTGCTGATGGCTTGATCGCTCGTTTAAAAGCAGATCATGCTAAGTTGCAGAACAATCCTGCTTTAGTAAAATCAATTGTACGTCAGAACTTAGACCCATATGTTGATTCACAAGCGTTCACTCGTATTGTGATGGGTACTTATGCGACGAATCAGTATAGTACAGCTGCACAGCGTGCTCAGTTTGAAACAAACTTCCGTAATACATTAATTGAAAATTACGGTAGCGCATTTGCTAAATATACAAATCAAAGCTATACCATGCGTCCTTACAAGGCAACTGCGGGTAAAAACCCTGTAGTGACATTGGACTTTAATCACAATGGTGAAAAAATTCCTGTTTCTTTCCAGTTGGCTGACAAAGGTACTCAATGGAAAATCCGTAATATCAATGTTTCTGGTATTGATCTAGGATTACAGTTCCGTAATCAGTTTGCTGCAACAGTGAAACGCAATGGCGGTGATTTAAATAAAGCAATTGCTACGTTCCAACCTGATGCAGACGCAGCTGTTAATCAAAACAAAAAGAAATAAGTAGGTGACGTGTGGTTCAGTATCTCAACCAACAATTGGTTGTTTCGGGAAAAATTGATTTTGAAAATGCGGAACAACAGTATCAAGCAGGTTTGGCCATCATAAAGAAGCAGCAAAGCTTCCCACTTGTGGTGGATTTAACTGAGCTTGAGCATGGTAGTACTTTGGCATTGGCTGTTTTAGTTCAATGGTTACGAGAGACTCCAAAAAATACTGGTTTGCATTTTAAAAATGTCCCTGAAAAAATGCTGAAGATCATTCAAGCCTGTCATTTGCAGGATGATCTGCAAATGATCTGATGTTTTTGATGTAAAAAAGCACCTATATTTAGGTGCTTTTTTATGCTCGAAATTAGCATTTTATTACAAAGCTTAGATCCATTTTTTCCAGCGGAAATAAATGATCGGCCCAATAAAGAAACCCATAATAATCAGCAAAACAACGAAGAAACTGGTCGTACCATGTGCAAAAGGTAATACGTCTGTGTTCATACCGTAAATACTGGCAATAAGCATCGGAGGAGCTAACATACTTGGTAAGATCGAGAATCGACGAATCGTGTCATTCTGTTCTGTGTTAATGAATCCAGACGTCGTATCAAGTAAGAATCGTACTTTTTGGAATAAGAACGCATCATGTTCTACCAGTGAGCGCACATCTTCACTGAGCTCTCGAATGTCTGCATCATAAATATGACTGCCTAATGCACGTGGACGCGATAAGAAAGTAAGTACACGTCTTAAATCAATGAGACAAAGCTGCGCTTTCCCTAGCATGTCTTCTTGTTGAGCTAGGCGTGTAATCATGTCATCGAGATCTAGAATTTTTTCACGTTGGTGGTTATTAAGAACCTCGGTGGAGTATTTTTCTAAATCTTTGTGGATATCTTCTAAGATATCCGCAAGCTCATCGAGTTTTGCTTCAAGAAGGCCTAATAAAATCCACGTTGGATCTTTATAGTCCATGTCATAGTCATTTCGGCGAGCACGGGCACGAAAGGCACGAAACGCAACTAGTTTTTCTCCACGCATCGTAAAGAGGCGGTCTTTATGTAAAATGAAAGCTACGGTTTGCACCATGGCAAGCATATGTGATGACTCTTCAGCGTCGCCATCCACCTGATAATTTTTATTTTTCGTTAAAAAATAAGTACTGATGTGCAAAATACCGTCATCATCACGGTAAAATCGTGCAGAAGATGAAATGTCTTCAAGCGACTTTAGTGTTGGTAAATTTTGGTCATAGGCATCTAATACCCATTGTTGCTCTTCTTGCGAGGGTGCAATAAGATCAAGCCAGACTAATTCGGGATGTAGATCAAATCCACCATTGATGGTGGCATCTTCCAGACTTCCGCGTTCTGTGGCATAAAAGGCTTCAAGCATGTGTCTTTTTTCCTCACGCAGTCTGATGGAAATGGATGGGTGTATTTTAGACAAGGATTTGCCGAAAAACACTTGCCAATACGCTATTTTGCAAAAAAAAACTCTATCGATAGTTTAGTTTGTCAGCATGACAGTTCAATAAAACGGTTTTTTACACTATGAAATCAATTTGTATTTTCTGTGGTTCATCTCTTGGTTCAAATCCAATTTTCCAACAAATTGCTCAAGCTACAGGCGAGGCTATTGCAAAACAAGGGAAGACCTTGGTTTATGGTGGTGGTCGCTCAGGCCTAATGGGTGTGGTAGCCGATAGCGCCTTACAAGCAGGTGGACAAGTCATTGGCGTGATCCCTCGTGCTTTAGTTGATCGTGAGTTAGCTCATCCGGGCTTAACCAGATTATATGTGGTTGAGAATATGCATGAGCGTAAAACCAAGATGGCGGATCTTTCAGATGGCTTTATTGCTTTGCCGGGTGGCGCTGGTACATTGGAAGAAATCTTTGAACAATGGACGTGGGCGCAATTAGGGATTCATCAAAAGCCATGTGCTTTCTTAAATGTAGCGGGCTTTTATGAAGATTTACTTAAAATGATTCAAGGAACAGTGGATAATGGATTCAGCCAAGCACGGTTCGTCGATAAATTGATCGCATCAGACAAAATTGAAGATATTCTTCAACAATTTGAGCAATATCAGGCTCCTGCTCCAAAATGGACAAACGCAGATGTCCAACCATAAACGAGGTTAAATAGGTGAAAACAATTACGGTCGCTGCCGCAGTGATCTTAAATGAGCAAAATCAGTTGTTGCTTGTAAGAAAGCGTAATACACACGCTTTTATGCAAGTGGGTGGCAAGCTGGAACCTAATGAGGCACCAGAGATCACCATGCAGCGAGAAATTTTAGAAGAAGTCGGAAGCTCTTGTGTGATTGAGCAATTTATTGGTCATTTCGAAACAGCAGCTGCCAATGAGCCAGATCATATTCTGGTGAGTCATTTATATCTTGTTCAGCTTGATCAGGCCCCTAAAATTGCAGCCGAAATTGCAGAAATGAAGTGGATAGATTTAAATGATTCGGAAACTCAACTTGCACCATTGACCCGAGAAATTGTCATTCCTTGGTGTGAAGAGTATTTATCTACAGTGCAATAGCTTAACTCTTCGGCGTCGCTGCTAGGCACGCCGTATGAATGGATGTGCAGCCTAATTGTTTAAGGGCTTGACTGAGCGCATGAACAGAGCTTCCTGTGGTTATCACGTCATCAATAATGAGAACGCGGCGATAACGTCGTTTCTCTTGATGATGGGGTAAAAATTGTTGTTCTATATTTTCAAAGCGTTCTAGCCGAGTAAGTCCTTTTTGAGAGTGCTCGTTTAAACGTTGGATTGGTTGCCAAACAGGTATTTTTAAGTGTCTGCTTAAGATATTGGCAAGTAGTAATGATTGATTGAAACCACGCTCGATTAAACGCTGATTGGAAATAGGCATGGGTACAATAGCTTGTACCTTGGGAAATTTTAATTGTTTTAAAATTTCACCTAATAAGATTTGATAATGTAACTTTTGTTCATATTTAAACTGCTGAATAATCCGGTTAACTGGATAAGCATAATTACAGGCCACAAGAACAGATTGATTATTACGTTGAATCGTTTGTTTAAGCCAAGGTAGCTGTTCCCAACAGTCTTTACAGAGCGAGTATTTTTCTCGCGTGTCTAACTCGCACAATGAGCAAGGTGAAAATAACTGAATAAGATGCTTGAAGTTTAAAAAATCAAACATAGGCGTAGCGAGGCGCCTCAGGAAGCCAACGTTTTAATAGAGCATCTGCCTGTTCTGGATAATCTTTTAAAACTTGCTGTGCCACATAGTGGGCTTGACTCAGTAGGTGATCATCTCGCTCTAAACGAGCCACTCTAAATCCCATGTCCCCAGTTTGTTTAGTCCCTAGTAATTCACCTGGTCCACGTAGTTCCAGATCTTTTTCTGCAATCACGAAGCCATCATTACTTTCTCTTAAAATAGAAAGTCTCTCTTGTCCATTTTGAGAGAGAGGCGTTTTATATAAAAGTACGCAAAAACTAGCTTGAGCACCTCGACCTACGCGACCTCGTAATTGGTGTAGCTGAGAAAGCCCTAAACGCTCGGCATTTTCAATCACCATAATGGAAGAGTTAGGAACGTCTACTCCAACTTCAATCACTGTCGTTGCGATAAGAAGTTGTAATTCATTATTTTTAAATGCTTGCATTACGGCTTGCTTTTCATCGGCTTTCATTTTGCCATGCACCAAGCCAATGTTGAGCTCAGGAAAGCGCTCTTTCATCTCTTGGTAAGTTGCTTCCGCTGCTTGAGCGTCTAAAGTCTCAGACTGCTCAACCAATGTGCATACCCAATAGGCCTGTTTCCCCTCTCTGCAATTTGAAGCAATACGTTGAAGTACTTCCTCTCGACGATCAAGAGGAATCGTAACTGTTTGAATTGGGGTACGGCCTGGAGGTAACTCATCAATTATAGATGTGTCTAAATCACCATAAGCACTCATTGCTAGAGTTCTTGGAATCGGAGTGGCTGTCATCACGAGTTGATGTGGAGTGAACTGCTCAGCACCTTTATTGCGTAAAGCTAAACGTTGGTCTACACCAAAACGATGTTGTTCATCAATAATCACTAGCCCTAATTTAGCGAAGCCAACATTATCTTGAAATAAGGCATGGGTACCGACAATAAGTTCCGCGTGGCCTTCTTTAATCTGTTGTTCTGCTTGGGCACGGGCTTTACCTTTTTGTTTGCCAGATAACCATGCCACGGTAATACCTAATGGTTCAAACCAACGTTTAAAGTTTAAATAATGCTGTTCTGCAAGAATTTCAGTCGGAGCCATTAATGCAACCTGCCAATCTGCTTCTAAAGCATGGCAAGCAGCTACAGCGGCAACAAGGGTTTTTCCAGCACCTACGTCGCCTTGTACTAGACGTAGCATAGGTTGGTGTTGTTTTAAGTCATTTAAAATTTCTTTAGATACACGTTTTTGTGCATTGGTCATTTGAAATGGTAAAGCTTCTAATAGTTTTTTAGCTAATACTTTACTGCTTGAAAATGCAGGTGACGCAATTTGTCGAATATAAGCACGGCGATTAAGTAAACTAATTTGGTGCGCAACCAACTCTTCAAAAATAAGCCGTTGCTGTGCAGGGTGCGAGCCTTGAGCCAATTGCAGCATGTTGGCATCCACAGGAGGCTCATGAATGTAATACAAAGCCTCTTTAAGCGCATAGCCATTGGTATATTGCTTTGGGAGTAGCTCTGGTAAGGCGTCGCTATGGTGCTTTAAAGCTTGTTTAACGTATTCGCGTAATTTGGGTTGAGTTAATCCATCCGTACTTGGATAAATTGCTGTCAGCTGAGTTTTTGGTAGAGGTGTATGTTCATGAATGAGTTGAATTTCAGGATGATACATCTCAAGGCCGCGAGCACCTACACGGACTTCACCAAAAATACGTAAGCGATGACCGGGTTTTATTTTATCAGTCAGGTTTTTATAAATATGATAAAAGCGTAAGGTGACTTTACCGAATTCATCTTGCACCAAGGCTGCCATAGATTTTCTTTTTCCCGGAGGGAAATCAATTGATTTGACTTCGCCTTCAAGTAAATAGCTCCGCCCAACCACAAGTTGATTCATTGGAATAATCGTACTGCGGTCTTCATAATCACGTGGCAGATGAAACAGTAAATCATCTGTGGTAAAAATATTTAGTTTTTCGAGCAGGGCTGCTGAAGCCGATCCAACGCCTTGTAACTGATGGACTGAAGTCATGTCCCCTCAACGAGTTTTCTATGCATATATTATTTATCGGTTATGGTAAAACATCTCAGCGTGTTGCTAAACAACTATTTGAGAAAGAACATCAAATTACCACAATCAGCCGTAGTGTAAAAACGGATAGTTACGCAACACATCTTGTTCAAGATATCTTTAAACTTGATTTAAGTAAAATTGAACCTGTGGATGTCGTATATATTTTACTTTCTCCAAATGAAAGTACGGTTGAGGGCTATCAACATACTTATGTAGATAGTATTGAACCGATTCGAGAAGCATTAAAAATACATCCAGTAAAAAAAATAATTGTTGTCTCTTCTACGCGGGTGTATGGTGAAAATGCAGGGGAGATCATTGATGATTTTAGTGAAATTCATCCAAATGATGCACAAGGCCATATATTGCGTAATATGGAGTTATTCTGGCAAAAATATTATCCAACTCAATCTGTAATTGTTCGTCCTACAGGTATTTATGGAACTTCCATTGCCCGTTTAAAAAAAATGGCTGAAAATCATCAAAGTTATCCAAATATACATTATAGCAATCGAATACATATTGATGATTTAGCAAGATTTTTAGCTTTTATGGCTGATTATGAAAGTCATCAAGCAAGCTATATCGTGACTAATAATCAACCATTACCTTTGCATGAAGTTATAGTCTGGTTTCAAAAAAAATTGGGATTGCCAGAATTAACTTTAGAATCAAACCAAATTTCAGGTAAAAGAATTTATGCAAAACATTTATCTACAACAGGTTTTCAGTTGGAACATCCAATTTGCTTTAATGACTATTTATTATGTTTAAATGTTCATAGCACTAAATGAAATTTTGATTAAACTTTAAATAAGAACATAAATACCTGATGAGGCAGTCAAATTGCCGATAAAGATAAAAAGGTTGAAAGTGAAAAAAATTTGTTTAGCTCTTATCTTGAGCGTAACAGCCGTTGCGAGTTGGGCTGAGGATCAGGTGTGGTGTGCCTATGATCCTATCGGGTCCCAAGGGGATATTACTCGCCGTTTAAATGACATTCGGCTATATGCCCAGCAATATCAAGTCAAATTTAAAGTAGTTACCTATCAAAAAGAACAGCAGGCCATACAAGCTTTTGATGGTGGAAAATGTTCAGGTTTAGCTGCATCCAATTTCAATACTTATCGTTATAACCAATTTATGGGAAGTACCGCGGGTATAGGGCTTATTCCTAATAACCGTACGGCCAAAAGCTTTTTGCAGCTTTTAAATCATCCTACAATCGAGAAAAGGTTAGTTTCTAAGAATTATGAAGCTATAGGAATGATTCCAATTGGAACTGCTTACATGGTTCTAAAAAATAAGAACCTCTCTAGAGTCGCTCAATTAAGAAATCAGCGTATTGGGGTGCTACCCAACAATCCACCACAACAAGCATTGGTACGAAGTGTAGGTGCTCAGCCAGTTTATGTTGATTTATCAAACGCGATTGCGCAGTTTAAGCAAAATAAAATCGATATTGTTCCTGCACCAGTGTATGGGTTATTGCCATATAACTTACAAAAAGAATTTGGACCAGATACTCAAGTCATCAATTTTCCTTTGGCATATTTCGGTGTCAATTTAATTATTAAACCGCAAGCTTATCCTGCTAATTTTGGCCGAAAAATCAGAGGATGGTTTGTTCATAATAGCCAATTGCTGACTAATCGTGCGACACAATGGGAAAATCATTTACCTGCTTATTATTGGGTAGATGTCTCTTTTTATGAGAAGCAAAGTTATGACGTAATGGTTGCCAAAATACGTAATCAGTACGTTCTTTCAGGTTATTACGATGCTTATTTCGTTCAGCTTATGAAGCGCTTACGTTGTATGGACGATCCACGTTATTTTGAATGTCCAATTCGCTAATAAAATAAAAGGCAACCGAAGTTGCCTTTTATTTTGACTGAAGACTTTAAGCTTTTTTGCGTTTTAAACGGCGTTTAGCTTGTTGAGATGCCATTGCTTCAAGAGCATCTTTCAATTCTTCGTCAGTAAAGGTGGTGATGTGCTGCAACATTTGCAAGGTTACTTCATCAAGCACCAACTGTGCGCCAGCAGCCATTTGACGGAAATTGTCATCAAACTCAATTTGGCCTTGGTCATTGGTACGAATGTAATTTTGCTGAGTAAGTACTTTTAAGAAACTTTGGAATAAAGCTTTGTCGAAGAACTCTGGCGAATTAAATTCATAGAGAACTGATAAACGTTGTCCTAATAAATGACTTAATTCTTCAACTTGTTTAGCAGAGATATTACCTGAACCACGTTGAGTAATGAGCGCAAGTGTCATGTAGTAGCGCTCAAGACTTTGCTTAACAGGAGTAGCTAAAACAACAAGCTGATTATGCTCTTCTGTATTTGGCGCAGAGCTAATCAAATTACCTTCATCGTCTTGTTGAATAAGGTTAGATTGAACTAGAGCATCTGCATATTGCTCAACTTGTGCTTTAAGCTCGCTGCTCTTCCATTTAAGGAATAACTCAGCTTTCAAGAATGGATAGAGCGTATAGATGACATTAGTTAAATCTGAACGACTGATTTTTCCATTATGCTCAACAAGCGATGCTACTAGAGAAGGTAAAACAAAGGCGTGCAAGATGTTATTACGGAAGTAAGTCAGAAGAACAGCTTGGTTATCTTCAATCGCAATAATATCGCCAAGCGCATGCTGAACGCGTTTAATGAGTTTAAGCTTTAAACCATACGCAATAATTTCTTTACCAGAAAGTGGTGTTACTTCCATACGTTGGTCATATGGGAAGTTCGATGCCAAGTTACGATAAGCTTCTAGCTGCTTAATACAAATTTCTTCATCAAGCGTATGCTTTGGAGTTGCAAGCAAAATAATAGAAAGTAAAGAAACAGGGTTAATCACCACAGCTCGGTTAATATTTTCTAAAATTGCATGTGCAGAGCTATTTACTGCATCTGAAACAGCTTGAGGAATTGGGTCGTCATTTTTCTCGATATAAACGTTTTCTGCATTATGTTGCTTAAGCAGATCATCAAGGAAAACGGGTTCACCAAAGTTCACGTGGACTTTACCAAAGATACGTTCAATTTTTCGTAAGGTTTTCACAATACCAAAAATAGATTCGGCTTCTTTTGGCTTACCTTGCATTTCGCCTACGTAAGTTGAGCCTTCCATGAGTCGTTCATAACCAATATAAGTTGGTAAGAAAACGATCGGTTTGGCACGGCCACGTAAATGGCTGTGAACTGTCATGGCAAGCATACCGGTTTTAGGCGGTAATAAACGTCCAGTACGTGAACGTCCACCTTCAATAAAGTATTCAAGAGGCGTGTTGCGTGACAAAATACTATATAGATATTCTTTAAATACAGTAGTGTAGAGTCCATTTCCACGGAAAGAGCGGCGAATAAAGAATGCACCGCCACCACGTAGAAGCTGTCCAACAAAAGGTAGGTTTAAGTTGTCACCCGCAGCAATATACGGAACCATTAAGCCACGCTTATAAATCACATATGATAATAATAAATAGTCAATGTGACTGCGATGACACGGCGTATAGACAACTTCATAGTCTTTCGCTAGTTCACGAACGGTACTAAAGTTATGTACTTCTACGCCGTCATAAAGCTGAGTCCATAGGCGTGTTAAGGCAAGATCGGCAAAGCGCACTGCTGAATGTGAATAATCCGATACGATTTCATTCACATAGCCAATCGCACGGCGTTCAGCTTCAAGCATGCTCACTTTTCCGCGAATACTTTCACGGCGGATTGCTTCTTGCACATCACGAGATTTAACAACCGATTGCATGACATTGCGGCGATCTGACAAATCGGGACCTAACACGACTTCACGCTGACGGTCTAAATAATCATTTAACGTACTTACAATATAAGTTGCTGGTGAAAGATTTGGATAATGCTGCTGTGCATATTCAACCAATTCACGTAACGATTGTGGTTCATGAAACTCTAAATAAGACTGACGGCCATGCAAACCAATATTAACCAGCTGCTTAACTGTGCTTGGTGTTGCCCATGTGTCTGAAAATAATAATTTAAACCAAGAATCTTCTTTATCTGGCGAACGGCCCCATAAAACTGTAACCGGAACAAGCTCTATATCAAGTTCAGGGTTTTCTTGTAAAACTTCAATCAGTTTTATTAAACGCGGTGGAAAAGCATGAGGAGGCGGATTCAGTAAATTATTTTCATCATTGTGCTGTAAAAATAAAACTGATGCTTTTTCCTGATGAGTACCCACAATGAGTGGGTCTAACGCAGGTTTTAAATTTAAACGACGCGTTTCTCCATCAACCACCAGAGCATTGCTTCGAGAGTGGTTTTGTAAGACGTAACAAACCACTTTTTGGCGGTCAGTTTTTGCTTCTGTTTCTGTTGTTTCTGATACTGGTTCAGTAGGAACTTCCCCAAGAACATGTGGTGTTACCACGAGGTCAAGTAGTTTACTCGAAAGCCGACGATACATTTGACCAAACCCACTCTTGGACATAAGAACTCCTACTTCTTAAAGACAAATCCCAGCACCAAATGCAGAGGGTAATTATTTTGCGGCATTTATTAAAAAAAACAATATGCTACTTTCTTATAAATTATAATGCTTTTGGCATATTTTATCGTTAAAAATCGTATTTTTAGCTGTTATATGAGCAATCTTCGTCAGAAGTTGACTGATTGTTCCATGTTCAAATAGTTTTTTGTGGCACAATAGATTCTACACATCTGTACTTTAATACGATTTTTTACCTGAAATATGAAGGTATCTCTCATGAATGCGTTAACCCAAGAACTTGTCGATCTTCTTACTTTAGAAAAGCTAGAAGAAAATATTTACCGTGGCATAAGCCGTAATCTCGTCGGTAAACGTGTCTTTGGTGGACAGGTTTTGGGTCAGGCTTTACGTGCAGCATCTTATACAACCGATCGTCCAGCGCATTCTTTGCATGCATATTTTTTATATGGCGGCGATATTAATGCCCCAATTATCTATGAAGTAGACCGTTTACGTGATGGGAAGAGTTTCGTAAGCCGTCAGGTTCGTGCTATTCAACACGGACGAGTTATCTTTTCGGCGATGGTTTCTTTTGCTAACCCCGAAGAAGGCTTGAACTATCAACATCAAGAACCAGAGTACCCTGCACCAGAGACTCTTAAATCTGAAAATGAGCTCAAAGAAGGTATTTTAAACTTCGTACCTGAAAATGTTCGTGCTAGTTTTATGCGTGAGCGCCATGTAGAAATCCGCCCAATTGATCCGGTAAATCCGTTTCAACCGCAACCTGAAGCGCCGTATAATGCGCACTATATCCGCACACATGACCGTATTCCAAAACAATTAGATGATATTGCTTTGCATCAAGCAATTGTTGCGTTTTATTCAGACTTTACCTTAATGACAACTGCTTTAAGACCGCATGGGCTTAGCTATATTTCTCCAAGTTTGCAGTGTGCAAGTATTGATCATGCTATTTATTTCCACCGCCCGCTGCGTGCTGACGAGTGGATGCTTTACGATATGGAAGCAACAGTCAGCGCAGCTTCTCGTGGTTTAAACTTTGGCCGTATGTGGCAAAATGGTCAGCTAGTATGCAGTACCGTACAAGAGGGTTTAATTCGTTTGCGGGAAATTGAAACGCAATAAGCTTATTTATATTTATAAAGCCATCTGATTAGATGGCTTTTTTATTTTTAATTGAAACGATGTGACAAAAAATTGCTCGTATGAAAAGCGCGCTCATGTCATATTTGCAACAGGATTGCCAACTGAAAAAAAATAATGCTGATATGAACTTAAATACACAAATTCTTATTGCGGCCATTTTAGGCTTGGCCTTTGGTTTTATATTAACGTTGTATCCCGATACTGCGTTTGTAAAACATAGTTTATATGGGTTAGGCATATTAAGTAGTGTCTTTATTGGGCTGCTTAAAATGTTGTTGGTGCCTTTGATTTTTAGCTCGATTGTTGTGGGTGTCTCTAATTTGCAGGCGGGAGGGCAGTTAGGTCCAGTCTGGAAAATTACCTTTTTATGTTGTTTGACCACAACAACACTAGCTTTAATTTTAGGTATAAGTTGTGCTCATCTATTTGAAGTAGGACGTGGTATAGATATCTCTATTTTTCAGTCATCTATGCAAAACTATCAGGCACCAGATAGTTTAAATCCTGCAAGTTTTTTCACTAATTTTATTCAAAATACATTAATTAACCCATTTAAAGCATTTAGCGATGGTAACGTTTTAGCTGTTGTTGTGTTTGCACTATTTGTTGGTGTTGCTTTAGTCCATGGCGGTGAGCGTTTTAAAAGTATTCGTGTTTTGAGTAACCAGTTTTTTGAAATGATGATGATGCTAGTCGGCTGGGTAATGAAGCTAGCACCTTTGGGTATTTTTGCTTTATTAGCAAAGTTAATGGCAACGGAAGATGTTTCGGTACTCAGTCGTTTGGCTGAGTTTGCTGTTGTAGTGACGGGCACTACCATTTTTCACGGTGCTGTTGTTTTACCTTTACTACTTTGGATTTTTGGCCACATGAGTCCTTGGGCTTTTTTCAAAGGAACACGTACAGCGTTAATTACAGCATTTGCAACCAGCTCTAGTTCTGCCACAATGCCCCTTAGTATGAAATGCGCACAAGAAAACTTAGGTGTTCGTCCGCAAACAGCTGGTTTTGTGATTCCTTTAGGTACACAGCTTAATATGGATGGCACTGCACTATATGAAGCAGCCGCTGCATTATTTGTCGCAAATTTGGTGGGGCTAGACTTAAACCTGACACAACAAATTATTGTGTGTTTAACAGCAATGATTGCATCACTAGGGGCACCTGGAATTCCGAGTGCTGGTATGGTTACCATGATTATGGTTTTACAGTCTGTAGGTTTACCGGCTGAAGCAATTGCAATTTTACTTCCGATTGACCGCTTATTGGATACGGTAAGAACAGTGGTAAATGTGCAGGGTGATATGATGATTAGTGTGGTTGTAGATCGATATACCAAAGATAAAGATATCAGTGTCTAATCTCCTAAATAAAAAAGCAGGACTTTAAATCCTGCTTTTTTATTTTTAAGCCGCTTGTAACTCGGCTCTTTTTGCTGCTGGAGATTGCGATAAATAACTTACCGCATCTTCAGTACTGCCTTCCTTGACTGGATCATACCAAGGCATGAGGTAATCAATTTGTTGGGCAATCAGCCAAAATGGATTTGGTAAAACCTGATTATCTTTTCTGCTAATTTTATACCACTCTACAGCAACCCATACTGGGAAAAATCTAGATTTAGCCGCGTCTGCAAAACGTGGATCTTGTTTCATAATATGTGCAGCGCCATCTACCCATAATCCAAGCACCAGTACAATCACTGCAAGGCTTAAATAGTAGCGTGGAATATACCCACCATCCAAATGGCGATATAAATCAAAAGCAACGGTACGGTGTTCAATTTCTTCTGAACCATGCCATTTAACCAGATCGACCATTTCAGGGTCAGCGCCTAATTCTTCCCAACGCGTGTTATAGAGTGCATATTTCCCTAATACACAGGTCATATGCTCAACAGTTGCAATAACGCCTAAACGCAAAAGGTCCCATTGTCCTTGTAGAAATTGAGGGACTTCTTTGTCGAAAGGTTTATCTGCTAAGGCAGTGGTAAATAGATAATTCATAATGTCCAGATTTCGCTGGATATCAATATTACGTGCGCTTAAATATTCTTTATTGGCAGAAGTATGCGCATTGGCATGCATAGCTTCTTGGCGGATAAATGCTTGCACATCCTGTTTAAGTTTTTCATCTTTAATTTGCGGTAAAACTTTATTGTACAAACGGCAAAACCAGAATTCTCCGGCAGGCAAGATATTATTAATTTCATTAATAAAATAACTTGCGAAAGGCTGATTTGGAATCCAGTCAACAGGGGTATCTTTCCAGTCAAATTTTACTTTACGTGGAAGAATTTTATAGTCAATAGAAGAACCTAAAGCCTTGTTCTTCAAAAAAGATAACAATTTCATCATTTAGTCCTGATTTTTAACTCGATGAAGTTATAACGAGTATAAAAAAAGCCCCTACATTTGTGTTTAGCAATAGGGGCCAATTTGAAAATAAATTTAATAAAGAAATAGTATCTTTTTTGACGATTTACTCTTCAGTATCCTCATCGCTTGCTTCAGGGATCGCGTCAACGTCAAATTCCGGCTCTTGATCAAGCGTAAAATGCAGACGTCCAGCCATAACACTTGCTAGCTCTTCTAAACCCAACTTATTAAGTGATGAGAAAAGTTGAATCGAGAAATCAAGCTTCATTTTTTTCAGTTGTTGCTTAACTTCTAATAGCACTTTGTTTGCAGGGCCACGATTAAGTTTGTCTGCTTTCGTTAAGAGAATATGAACAAAAAGATGACGTGAATAAGCCCACTCTAGCATCATCATGTCGAAATGCTGTAGAGGATGGCGAATATCCATCAGTAATACTAAGCCTTGTAAGCTTTTACGATGGATTAAATAGTTCTCTAATTCTTTTTGCCATACTCGTTTCATATCTTCAGGTACGGCTGCATAACCATAGCCGGGAAGATCGACTAAACGTTGATCAGGATTACCTAAACTAAAGAAGTTAATCATCTGAGTACGGCCAGGTTTTTTAGAGGCGCGCGCTAGCTGTTTTTTGTTAGTTAAGGCATTGATAGCACTAGACTTACCGGCATTTGAGCGTCCTGCAAAAGCGATCTCGTAGCCACTATCTTCAACACAAAGTGCCAATTTAGGTGCACTCATTAGAAACTCAGCTTGGCGTAACCAGTTGAGTGATTGCACAGCATATGCCGTGATCGCTGGATCTGGTTTCTTTTCATAGCTGATCTTTTGCTTGGGTGCGAGTCTGGCTTTGGTGTCTTTCGATTTTTCACTACGACGCATAAAAAATAACTTTTTAAATGAGAGGGCTCGCGCCTAGTATAAAGGAGCTTGGGTATTCTTGCTAATTTTCAATAAGTCGACTTATCAAAATCAGTAGAGCTTAGATTTGTAAAAATGCAATAGGGGAGTTGGCAGGAGCAGATTTTGATTGCTGCAAAACTTCTCCGAGTGTGTATTGGTCTAGGCTTTGATAAAAACTCTCTAAAGCCTGATCTAAAATACCTTTTAAACCACAGTGACTTCGTAATACGCAAGGTGGCGTATTACATTCAACGATTTGATTATCACCTTGTAATATTCGAACAATTGAACCTAAATTTGAGTTAAGTGCATCTGGATTTAAGCGAATTCCTCCGCCTTTTCCACGAATGGTAATAATCCATTCCTGCTTGCCCATGAAGTGAACAACTTTAACTAGATGGTTTTGTGAAACATGCAAATCTTTCGCGATTTCTGCAATCGTGTAAGGTGCATCACTTGGGCGTGCAACATACATTAAGAGTCGTAATGCATAATCGGTAAATTTATTAAGCTGCATGATTACCAAAAATGGAAGAGATGAAAAGGATGATCATCTTAGCCTGAAAGTCTAAATAAGAAAACTTTCAGGCAAGAGGTTTTTACATTACAGCGTTAAAGGGGCTGAAACCTGTACTTGATCACCCACTCTATAATGCTCAAGTAAAATATTAGCAACTGAAAACTCAGTATGATTTTCTTCGGGCTGCACTTCAAAGTGATACGAGTTATCTTCTTGAGCTTCGGTAAATTTAAAAGCTTTCGGTTGTTCAAGTTGTTGCTCGGGAACTTGTACTTTAACTGAAATAAAGGCATTTGCTGGGCTAGTCAGTACGTCTTCATGGTCAGTTGCTTTTAAAGTGAAGCGTTTGCCAGATTCCAAAGGATCAATTTGAGTAATTTCAAATGAACGCCAGCCAGCCCATCCACCTTTTAAGCTTTCAAGTTGTTCGTATTTTTGTTTTTCAACACCAATCAAGATATCAGCCAACTGTGAGTATGCTTGTTTCCACGCTTCAATAAGCTCTGATTCGAATGGTACGTTGAGTACTTCACTAATTGAATGAAGCAAGTTGTCCCCAACAATTGCATATTGGTCTGGTTGAATATCTAAGCTCACGTGTTTAGTAGTGATGCGTTCTACCGCTTTAGCTAGAACAGTAGGGTTCTCAATATTTTCTGCATAAGCAAGCACAGCAGCTGCAAGAGCACGTGGCTGACGTAAGCTGGTTTGGTCATCTAAATTAAAAACATTTTTTAATTCGGGGTTGTTATTAAGCATGCGCTTATAAAAGTATGTAGTCAGCGTAACGCCGTGTTCACGTAAAACCGGTACAGTAGATTTAACAAGTTCAATTTGTTGTGGAGTCATGGCTAGACCTTATTTATCTGGCTATATAAGATGTATTTAAAATACATCTTTAAAAAATTAATGGCAATAACTTTTTTATAAAAAACCATAAAAAAATTAGGGGATATAAAATCCCCTAAAATTAACGCAATTTTTTTAATATTTTTATTTACCAAATAAAGAGCCGAGCAAGCCTCTTACGAGTTTTTGTCCCGTACTTCCTCCTAAGCTACGTGCAGCACTTTTGGCAAAAGTTCCAACAATGTCTTGTGTGAGTTTAGCTCGTTCACGGGCTGCTCTTTCTTCCTCTTTTAGTTGCTCACGTGCCAAGCGCTCCTGCTCTTTAGCTTGCTGTTTTGCTAAAGTTTCTTGTTCTTTAGCTTGTTGTTTTGCAAGTTCGGCGTCTTGCTGCTGTTGTTCGCGCTCAGCAACTTTATTCTGTAGCATTTCATAGGCACTATCACGATCTACAGCTTGTTCATAAACGCCAGCAATAATACTTTGCGAGATTAAAGTCTGACGCTCTTCTGGAGTGATCGGTGTAAATGCAGAGTACGGAGGCATAACCCAACCACGTTCTACAATCTGTGGCGTACCTTGTTCATCTAGACAGCTAATGAGTGCCTCACCAACACCAAGTTGGGTAATAGCTTCATCAACTTTAAACTCTGGATTAGCACGGAAAGTGTCTGCTGCGGTTTTTACAGCTTTTTGATCTTTAGGGGTGAATGCACGTAATGCATGTTGAACGCGATTACCAAGTTGACCAAGAACGCTTTCGGGTAAATCGAGTGGGTTTTGAGTAATAAAGTAGATACCCACCCCTTTGGAGCGGATTAAACGTACAACTTGTTCAATCTTGTCTTGGAGTGCTTGGCTGGCATTATCAAATAATAAGTGAGCTTCATCAAAGAAAAACACGAGTTTAGGTTTATCCATGTCACCGACTTCTGGTAGCTGTTCAAATAGCTCTGAAAGCATCCATAAGAGGAAAGTGGCATATAACTTAGGTGTATTCATGAGCTTGTCGGCAGCAAGAATATTGATATAGCCGTGTCCGTTTGCATCAGTTTGGATAAAATCCAGAATATTTAAAGCTGGTTCCCCAAAGAACTGTTCTCCACCTTGGTCGGCAAGTGCTAATAAATTGCGCTGAATAGCGCCTAGGCTTGCTGGAGATAAATTGCCATACTCGGCTTTAAATTCAGCTGCATGTTCACTCACAAAAGTGATCATGGCTTTTAAGTCTTTAAAATCGACTAAAAGTAAACCTTGGTCATCTGCAATACGGAATACAGCAGATAAAACACCTTCTTGGGTATCATTTAAGTTTAGTATGCGTGCTAATAAAATTGGCCCAATTTCAGAAATGGTGGTTCGGATAGGATGACCTTGCTGACCAAATAAATCCCAAAAAACAACTGGATTCGCTGCAAATGGAACACTATCAATTTGTAAAAGTTTTAAGCGTTCATTAAATTTATCCGAAGCTTCACCAGCTTTTGCAAGACTCGAAACATCGCCTTTAGCATCGGCAAGAAATACCGGCACACCGATTCGAGAGAAACTCTCTGCTAGAACTTTTAACGTAACTGTTTTACCTGTACCTGTCGCGCCTGCAATAAGTCCATGACGGTTAGCAAACTGGGGAAGTAAAACAATTTCTTTTGATGTGTCCTTAATATTTTTAGCAATAACAATCGGTGTACCCATATATTTTTATCCTATGGTTTGAGTCACTATAATCTTGTCGTTTTACAGTTGTTTCAGTGCATTTTCGATATCTTGTATCAAATCTTGCGGATCTTCTAGTCCTATACAGAATCGAACCAATAATCCTTGTTGTAAATGTGTATTCTCAAGTTTTCTCATCATTTTTAAATCATAAAGCATAATCAGGCTAACGGGTCCACCCCAGCTAAAGCCGAGCTTAAATAACTCTAATGCATCGCAGAAACGACGTACTGCTGTAATGTCATATTCAGGTTTAAAAATAACACTCACTAAGCCTGCACTTTGACCAGTTGTGCATATTTCTTGCCAGTATTGATGGCCTGGCGAGGATTCATCACTTGGGTGTAGAACTTGTGCAAATTGAGGCTGGTTCTTTAGCCATTTAAGGAGAGTGTGAGCATTGGCTGACTGTTGTTCATAGCGTAAAGACATATGAGCAAGGCTGCGTTGAACTTGAGCTGCATCATCTCCAGAGATTGCGATGCCTAAAATGGCATGTGTGCGGAATAGGCGGTGATGAAGTTTCTCATCACGAGTTACAATGCTGCCCATTAAAATGTCACCACCACCACTTGGATATTTTGTTAGTGCGTGAACGGTTAAATCGACCGATAGATGTTCATCAGAAAAATTAAAAGCATTAAACGCAAGCCCAGCTCCCCAAGTATTATCTAGAGCAGTCAATACACCATGCTTTTTAGCTTTTTTGACTAGATTTTTAAGGTCAGGAAACTCTAAAGTAACCGAACCTGCAGCTTCTAACCATAATAGTTTACTTCTTTCGGTGGGTTGAAAACTTGCAGCGTCAATGGGGTTATATACTTTAACAATAATGCCATATTGACTTTGTAGATAAATTAAATGTTCTAGATTTGGACCGTAAATATTGTCTGGAACCCATACTTCGTCATTAGTGCTTAAAAATGCTGAGTTCACAATATTAATTGCGGATAGGCCACTCGGTGCAAGTAAACAATGCAAGCCACCTTCAATTTGCGCAATATTGTCGCCTAAGGTGAATGTGGTAGGGGTGCCATGTGTTCCATAGCTATAGTCATACTTATCAGTCCAATGACGATCAAAAAGGTGCGAAGTTGATTTGAAAATAATAGTTGATGCGCGAAATAAGGGAGGTTGCACTGTTTCAATGAATTGCGGAGCCTTTCTTGGGGCATGAATGAGACGAGTCTGGAAATCGTTATGCTTTTTCATAGTGCGTTATGTTTTAAATGATAAAGTTAGATTAAGAGAAATTTAAATTCTTCGCTAGATTTATAAAGTTTTGTAAGACGTTTCGTTACAGTAGACCTATAAAACAAAAACTTGGCTTTATTTTTGCAAAGACCACTACAACATTCTAACAACAATAGGTTTAAGCGCATGAAGTCGCATTTAAGAGTTCATTATTTTCAACATATCGCGGGTGAGGGTTTTGGGAGTTGTTATTCATTTTTGAAAGCTCACCACGCGACTATTAGTTCTACGGAGTTTTTTGCACTTCCGGTTGATCGGTCACTTGAAATAGAAGCTTTACCACAAATTGATGAGGTTGACTTATTATTAGTCATGGGTGGCACCATGAGTGTAAATGATGAGGCGAATTATCCATGGCTTAAGATAGAGAAAAGATGGTTGCGTCGTTACTTAGCAGCTGGAAAGCCTGCAATAGGTCTCTGTTTGGGTGGACAGCTAATTGCTAATGCACTTGGGGCGGCAGTTAGTCGAAACCGCTATCAGGAACTTGGCTGGTCGACAGTTCAAAGAGTAGCAAATTTACCTCAAGACAGCTTTCCTTTACCTGAAAAGATAAAGGTGATGCAGTGGCATAGCGAGACATTTGAAATACCCAAAGGTGCTATACACTTAGCCGAGAATATAGCTTGTCGTAATCAGATGTATCAAATTGGAAAAAATGTGCTCGGTTTTCAATTTCATCCAGAAATGACACCAGCAACGTTAGAACTGTTGCTTGAAAATGAAGAAGAGCTATCTATTTTTAATGGGGAATATGTTCAGCCTGTGAGTGAACTACAATATTCAGAAGCACAAAAATTTGAACAAGGTAATCAACTCTTAAATAAAGCGATTGAGTTTGTCATAAATGCCTAGATGAATTATGAATGCTAGGTTAAAGCACGTTTTGAACAAAAAATAGAAAAAGAGAATTGCATAAGACTTAAACAATCGTTATAATGGGCGACCCTCAAAAGGAGGGGCATTTACTGCGAAGAAAGTAGTAAATGTGCATTACAGTCGTGGCATCGATCATGACCTTAGTGATTTTCACTGCCTTTGACACTTACCAATGGGTGAGATGCGTCAAGGGTGATTCTTTATATGTTTGGCTTGGAGTTTACTGGTATGTCTAACCAGAGAATTCGTATCCGTTTGAAGTCTTTTGATCATCGTCTGATTGATCAATCTGCTCAAGAGATCGTAGAAACCGCTAAGCGTACTGGCGCACAAGTTTGTGGTCCAATTCCGATGCCTACTCGCATCGAACGCTTCAACGTTCTTACTTCACCGCACGTTAACAAAGATGCGCGTGACCAGTACGAAATCCGCACCTATAAACGTTTGATCGACATCGTTCAACCTACAGATAAAACTGTTGATGCATTGATGAAATTAGATCTTGCGGCTGGTGTTGATGTTCAGATCGCTTTGGGTTAAGGCTTTCGGTTGATTAACTTCTAAGTTAATTAGGCCGCTTTTTTAGAGGTTTATGCACATGGCTATTGGTTTAGTCGGTCGCAAATGTGGTATGACTCGCATCTTTACAGATGCAGGTGTTTCTGTACCTGTTACAGTCATCGAAGTCGATCCAAACCGCATTACGCAAATCAAAACACTTGAAACTGATGGTTATCAAGCTGTTCAAGTAACTACTGGTGAACGTCGCGAATCTCGCGTAACTAACGCTCAGAAAGGTCACTTCGCGAAAGCTGGTGTTGCTGCTGGTCGTTTAGTTAAAGAGTTCCGTGTTACTGAAGCTGAGCTTGAAGGCCGTGAAGTTGGCGGTACTATTGGCGTTGATTTGTTCACAGTTGGTCAAGTAGTTGACGTAACTGGTCAATCAAAAGGTAAAGGTTTCCAAGGTGGTGTTAAACGTTGGAACTTCCGTACCCAAGACGCTACTCACGGTAACTCAGTTTCTCACCGTGTATTAGGTTCTACAGGTCAAAACCAGACTCCTGGGCGCGTGTTCAAAGGCAAGAAAATGGCTGGTCACTTAGGTGATGAACGCGTAACAGTACAAGGTCTTGAAATCGTATCTATTGACGCTGAACGTTCTGTTTTAGTTGTTAAAGGTGCAATTCCTGGTGCAACTGGCGGTGACGTGATTGTACGTCCTACCATCAAGGCCTGAGGGGAAATACCGTGAATTTGAAAACTGTTTCCGGCTCTGCTGTTGAATTGTCTGAAGTTGCTTTCGGACGTGAATTTAACGAAGCTCTTGTACACCAAGTTGTTACTGCTTACTTAGCAGGTGGTCGTCAAGGTACTCGTGCTCAAAAATCACGTGCAGACGTTTCTGGCGGTGGTAAAAAGCCATTCCGTCAAAAAGGTACTGGTCGTGCTCGTGCGGGTTCTATTCGTAGCCCTATCTGGGTTGGCGGTGGTAAAACTTTTGCTGCTCGTCCACAAGACTGGTCTCAAAAAGTAAACCGTAAGATGTACCGCGGTGCAATGCAATGTATCTTAGCTGAACTTGTTCGCCAAGATCGTCTTGTATTAGTTGAAGAGTTTGCAGTTGCAGCTCCAAAAACTAAAGAATTGCTTGCAAAGCTTAACGACTTAAATGCTGCTCGTGCATTAATCGTTACTGACGCTGTAGATGAGAACTTATATCTTGCAGCACGCAACCTTCCGCATGTAGATGTGGTAGATGCAACTGCAATCGATCCTGTAAGCTTGATCGCGTTTGATAAAGTTGTGATGTCTGTAGCTGCTGCTAAGAAAATTGAGGTAGAACTCGGATGAACAACGAACGTATCTATCAAGTCCTAAAAGGACCAGTCTTCTCAGAAAAGGCACAAGTATTAGGTGATACTGTTGGTGTTCAAGTATTTAAAGTAGACATCAATGCTACTAAACTTGAAATCAAAAAAGCAGTTGAAAAACTTTTTGGTGTAGAAGTTGTTAAAGTTAACACAACTATTACTAAAGGTAAGACTAAGCGCTTTGGTCGTACATTGGGACGCCGTTCTGATGTTAAAAAAGCATACGTCACCCTGAAAGCTGGCCAAGATGTTGAAATGGCTGACTTGGGCGATACCGCTGAAAGCGCAGCGGAATAAGGACGAAAATTATGCCGATTCAAAAATGTAAGCCAACGTCTCCAGGACGTCGCTTTGTAGAGAAAGTGGTTCATGACCATCTTCACAAAGGCGCTCCTTACGCACCGTTGGTTGAAGCTAAAAAACGTACTGGTGGTCGTAATAACAACGGTCACATTACTACTCGTCACGTTGGTGGTGGTCATAAACAACACTACCGTATCGTTGACTTCAAACGTAACAAAGACAGCATCCCAGCTGTTGTAGAGCGTATTGAATACGATCCAAACCGTACAGCACATATTGCTTTGTTGAAATATGCTGATGGTGAGCGTCGTTATATCATCGCACCTAAAGGCTTACGTGCTGGCGATAAAGTACAATCTGGTAACGATGCTCCAATTCGTCCAGGTAACTGCTTGCCACTTCGTAATATGCCGATCGGTTCTACACTTCATAACGTTGAACTTAAAATTGGTAAGGGTGCGCAATTAGCGCGTTCTGCTGGTGCTTCTGTTCAGTTGTTGGGTCGTGATGGTTCTTACGCAATTATTCGTCTTCGTTCAGGCGAAATGCGTAAAGTACATGTTGAATGCCGCGCTGTAATTGGTGAAGTTTCTAACCAAGAAAACAACCTTCGTTCATTGGGTAAAGCTGGTGCTTCGCGCTGGCGTGGTGTTCGTCCTACCGTACGTGGTATGGCGATGAACCCGATTGATCACCCGCACGGTGGTGGTGAAGGGCGTAACAAAGGTATTCAACCTGTAAGCCCATGGGGTCAAAAAGCTAAAGGGTACAAGACACGTACCAATAAGCGTACGACTAAGATGATTATTCGCGACCGTCGCGTCAAGTAAAGGAATCTGACTAATGCCTCGTTCTCTGAAAAAAGGCCCATTCGTCGATGCGCACTTGTTCGCTAAGGTTGAAGCGGCTGTTGCTAGTAACTCTCGCAAGCCGATTAAAACTTGGTCTCGTCGTTCGATGATCCTTCCAGATTTTGTTGGTTTAACAATTTCTGTTCATAATGGTCGTAACCACGTTCCAGTAATTGTTACTGAGCATATGGTTGGTCATAAACTCGGTGAATTCGCGCCAACTCGTACCTATCGTGGTCACGGTGTTGACAAGAAATCTAAACGTTAATAGGTGTCATGATGGAAGTAACTGCTAAATTACGCGGTGCCGCTATCTCGGCACAGAAAGCACGTTTGGTTGCAGATCTTATTCGCGGCAAATCTGTTGCGCATGCTTTAAATATCTTAAACTTCAGCAATAAAAAAGCTGCTGTTTTAGTAAAAAAAGCATTGGAATCTGCGATTGCAAACGCTGAACACAATAACAGTTTAGATGTTGACGATCTTAAAGTATCTACGATTTACGTTGACGAAGGCATGAGCCTTAAACGTATTATGCCACGTGCTAAAGGCCGTGCAGATCGTATTACTAAGCGTACTTGTCACATCACCGTTAAGGTAGGGGTTTGATATGGGTCAGAAGGTTCATCCAATCGGTATCCGCCTAGGTGTTGTGAAACGTCATAACGCTAACTGGTATGCGAATCCGAAACAATACGCTGAATACTTGCTTAAAGATCTTCAAGTTCGTGAGTTTTTAACTAAAAAACTTAAGAATGCGATGGTAAGCAACATTCTTATCGAACGTCCATCAGGCGCTGCTAAAGTAACTATTAGCACAGCTCGTCCTGGTATCGTAATCGGTAAAAAAGGCGAAGATATTGAGAAATTACAGCGCGAACTTACCAGCATTATGGGTGTTCCAGCGCAAGTAAGTATCAACGAAATTGATCGCCCAGACTTAGATGCGCGTTTAGTTGCTGAAGCAATCGCTTCTCAATTAGAAAAGCGTGTAATGTTCCGTCGTGCTATGAAGCGTGCGGTTCAAAACACTATGCGTGCTGGTGCTAAAGGTATCAAAGTTGAAGTGTCTGGCCGTTTAGGTGGTGCAGAGATTGCTCGTACAGAATGGTATCGTGAAGGTCGTGTACCTTTACATACGCTACGTGCAGACATTGACTATGCAACTATGCGTGCAGAAACAACTTACGGTACGATTGGTGTTAAAGTTTGGATTTTCCGTGGCGAGATTTTAGGTGGCATGAAACAAGTCATGAACCCTGCTCCTGCTGAAGATCGTCCAGCTAAACGTGGTCGTGGTCGTGGTGAAGGTCAAGAGCGTCGTGGTCGTCGCGGTGACCGTGCTGCTGACAAGGGAGAATAATCCATGTTGCAACCTAAACGTACCAAATTCCGTAAGGTGCACAAAGGCCGTAATACTGGTCTAGCGCATCGTGGTAGTACAGTATCATTTGGTTCGATTGCAATCAAAGCAACTGAACGTGGTCGTATGACTGCTCGTCAGATTGAAGCTGCACGTCGTACTATTAGCCGCCGTATTAAGCGTGGTGGTAAAATCTTTATTCGCGTATTCCCGGATAAACCAATTACTCAAAAGCCTCTTGAAGTGCGTATGGGTAAAGGTAAGGGTAGCGTGGAGTACTGGGTTTGCCAGATCCAACCAGGTAAGATCCTGTACGAAATTGAAGGTGTGAACGAAGAATTAGCGCGTGAAGCATTTGCTTTAGCTGCTGCTAAACTTCCGTTTAAAACCACTATCGTGACTCGGACGGTAATGTAATGAAAACTAAAGATCTACGTGAAAAATCGGTAGAAGAGTTGAAAGCTTTGCTTGATGAGCAACAGCTTAATCAATTCCGTCTTCGTATGGCGAAAGCAACTGGTCAGTTGGGTAAATCGCATGAAGTGCAAGTTGCTCGTAAGACAATTGCTCGTATTAAGACACTCCTTACCGAAAAACAGGGGAACGGACAATGAGTGAAAAAACAGTCCGCACGTTAACCGGCAAAGTAGTAAGCGACAAAATGGACAAGTCTATTGTTGTTCTTATCGAACGCCGCGTTCAACACCCGTTGTATGGCAAATCAATTCGCCGTTCAACTAAGTTACACGCTCATGATGAGAACAATGTTGCTAAACTTGGCGATGTTGTGACCATTAAAGAAAGCCGCCCAATTTCTAAAACTAAAGCTTGGACTTTAGTGGAAGTAGTTGAAGCAGCTGCTGAGTAATTCGACGTTCTTGTTGCATCATCGGTCAATTTCGAGTACTCTTTGAGCCTTTCGAAATTGTGACCGGTGATGCTCGGTTTTGGAGTAGGGCAATGATTCAAACCGAAACTATGCTCGACGTAGCAGACAACAGTGGTGCTCGCCGCGTACAATGTATTAAAGTACTTGGTGGTTCACATCGTCGTTATGCTTCTGTTGGCGACATTATTAAAGTTACTGTAAAAGAAGCAATCCCACGCGCACGTGTTAAAAAAGGTGACGTGATGAATGCGGTTGTAGTTCGTACTAAATTCGGCATTCGTCGTCCAGATGGTTCTGTGATCCGTTTTGATGATAATGCTGCAGTTATCCTGAACAACAACAAAGCTCCGATTGCTACTCGTATCTTCGGACCAGTGACTCGTGAACTTCGTACTGAACAGTTCATGAAAATCATTTCATTGGCTCCTGAAGTTCTATAAGAGGCAATCATGGCTAAGATTAAAAAAGGCGATCAAGTTATCGTGATCGCAGGTAAAGAAAAAGGCAAACAGGGTACTGTATTGTCTGTTTCTGAAGACCGCGTTAAGGTTGAAGGCCTTAACTTAGTGAAGAAGCATCAAAAGCCGAATCGTGTAACTGGCGCTGAAGGCGGTATCGTTACTCAAGAAGCTTCGCTTCATATTTCAAACGTGGCAATTTTAAATGCTACAACCCAGAAGGCTGACCGTGTTGGTTACCAAGTGATTGATGGCGTGAAAACTCGCGTTTATAAATCAAATGGTGAATCAGTGGCGGTAGCGAAGTAATAGGTTGAAAAGGCAATGGCCAGACTTAAAGCACGTTACAACGAAGAACTTAAAGCGAAGTTACAAGAAGAACTTAGCATTAAGAACGTGATGGAAATTCCACGCATCACAAAAATTACCCTAAACATGGGTGTAGGCGCAGCTGCAACTGATAAGAAATTATTAGATGGCGCTGTTGTCGATATGCAATTAATTGCTGGTCAAAAACCAGTAATTACACTTGCTCGTAAATCTATCGCTGGTTTCAAAATCCGTGATGGTTGGCCGATTGGTTGTAAAGTTACTTTACGTGGCGACCAAATGTACGAATTCTTGGACCGTTTGATCTCAATCGCAATCCCTCGTATCCGTGACTTCCGTGGTTTCTCTTCGAAATCATTTGATGGTCGTGGTAACTACTCAATGGGTTTGAAAGAGCAAATCGTTTTCCCTGAAATCGATTTCGATAAGATTGATCGTATTCGTGGTATGGATATTACTATTACTACGACTGCTCGCACCGATGACGAAGGCCGTGCGCTTATGCGTGCATTCGGCTTCCCGTTCAAATAAGAGGTCGATATGGCTAAGAAAGGTATGATTAATCGCGAATTGAAACGCGAAAAAACAGTTGCTAAATACGCTGCAAAACGTGCTGAATTAAAAGCTACGATTGCAAACGTAAATGCAAGTGAAGAAGAGCGTTTCGAAGCGATGTTAAAGTTACAAGCATTGCCACGTAATGCATCTCCGGTACGTCTTCGTAACCGTTGTGGTTTAACTGGTCGTCCTCATGGTTACTTCCGTAAGTTCGGTTTAAGCCGTAACAAATTACGTGACACAGTAATGCAGGGTGATGTACCAGGCGTTGTTAAGGCAAGCTGGTAAGGAGCGACTAAATGAGTATGCAAGATACCGTTGCCGACATGCTAACACGTGTTCGTAACGCACAAATGGCTAAGAAACAAACTGTTTCTATGCCTTCTTCTAAGTTGAAAGTTGCAATTGCAAACGTACTTCAACAAGAAGGTTATATTTCAAATGTAGAAGTTGCTCAAGAAGAGACAAAATCTACTTTGACAATTACTTTAAAATATTTCGAAGGCAAACCAGTTATCGAAATGGTTAAACGCGTAAGCCGTCCAGGTCTTCGCCAATACCGTGGTAAAGATAAACTTCCAAGCGTTAAGCAAGGTTTAGGTATTGCAATTGTTTCTACAAGCAAAGGCATCATGACTGATCGCGCTGCACGTGCTGCGGGCGTTGGTGGTGAAGTTATTGCTTTTGTTTCTTAATAGGTGATTCCTCATGTCTCGTGTGGCTAAAGCCCCAGTAACTGTACCTAATGGTGTAGCAGTTACTCAGAACGGCCGGCAGGTCGAAGTGAAAGGCAGCAAAGGTACATTGTCTTTCAACCTGCATGCGCTGGTCGAGCTAAAACAGGAAGAAGGTAAACTTCAACTTGCTCCAGTTAAAGAATCGAAAGATGCTTGGATGCAAGCTGGTACTGCTCGCGCTGTATTGAATAACCTTGTAAAAGGGGTTAGTGAAGGCTTCGAACGTAAGTTGCAGCTAGTTGGTGTTGGTTATAAAGCTGCGGTTAAAGGTACTGTTGTAAACCTTAACCTTGGTTTTTCACACCCAATTGACTACGCTTTACCTGAAGGTGTAACAGCGGAAACTCCAACTGCTACTGAAATCATTTTGAAATCAGCAAACAAGCAGTTGTTAGGTCAAGTAGCGGCAGAAATCCGTGCATATCGTTCTCCTGAACCATATAAAGGTAAAGGTGTTCGTTATTCGGATGAAGTCATTCTTCGTAAAGAAGCTAAGAAGAAATAAGGCGCGAGGTTCTTATGAACGAAAAGAAACAATCCCGTTTGCGTCGTGCGAAAAGCACACGCTTGCACATTCGTGCATTGGGTGCGACTCGTTTGTGTGTAAACCGCACTCCGCGTCACATCTATGCTCAAGTTATTTCAGCAGATGGTGGCAAAGTTTTAGCACAAGCTTCAACTTTGGATGCATCTTTACGTAGCGGTACTACAGGTAATGTAGACGCGGCTACTAAAGTAGGCGCTTTAATCGCAGAGCGTGCGAAAGCAGCTGGTGTAACTAAAGTTGCATTTGACCGTTCTGGTTTTAAATATCATGGTCGTATCAAAGCCTTGGCTGATGCTGCTCGTGAAAACGGCTTGGAGTTCTAATCATGGCTAAAGTTGAACAAAACGAAGGTCTTGTTGAAAAGCTGGTTGCCGTTGATCGTGTAGCCAAAGTTGTTAAGGGTGGTCGTATCTTCTCTTTCACAGCATTAACTGTGGTGGGTGATGGTAATGGTCGTGTTGGTTTTGGTCGTGGTAAAGCTCGTGAAGTTCCAGCTGCTATTTCTAAAGCACTTGAAGCTGCACGTCGCAACATGATTACTGTAGACCTTGCAGGTACTACTTTACAACACCCTGTGAATGCTCGTCATGGTGCAAGCCGTGTATATATGCAACCTGCTTCTGAAGGTACTGGCGTAATCGCTGGTGGCGCTATGCGTGCCGTTCTAGAAGCTGCAGGTGTACATAACGTACTTGCTAAATGTTATGGTTCTACTAATGCTGCAAACGTAGTAAACGCAACTTTCAAAGGTTTGCGTGATATGACTTCTCCTGAGAAAGTCGCTGCGAAACGTGGTAAATCAGTAGAAGAAATTCAAGGGTAATCAATCATGAAAACGATTAAAGTTACCCAGACTAAATCTTCTTCACATCGCTTGAAAAATCACAAGCTTTGCTTACAAGGTTTAGGTCTGCGTCGTATTGGTCATACTGTAGAAGTGCAAGATACGCCTTCTAACCGCGGTATGATCAACAAAGTCTACTATATGGTTAGTGTAGAGGAATAAGCCATGACTCTGCGTTTAAATGAACTTGCGCCTGCAGAAGGTGCAAAACGTGAACACCGTCGTTTAGGCCGTGGTATCGGTTCTGGCGTTGGTAAGACTGGTGGCCGTGGTGTCAAAGGTCAAAAATCACGTAAAAGTGGTGGCGTTCGTCCAGGCTTTGAAGGCGGTCAAACTGCGATTTATCGTCGTTTACCTAAATTCGGTTTCACTAGCCAAATCGCTTTAAAAACTGCTGAAGTACGTTTATCTGAGTTAAGCAAAGTTGAAGGCGACATCGTTAGCCTAGAAACTTTGAAAGCTGCGAATGTTGTTCGTCGTGACCAAATTCGTGCTCGTATCGTACTTTCTGGTGAAATCACTCGTGCATTCACTGTTCAAGGTGTTGCATTGACTAAAGGCGCTAAAGCTGCGATTGAAGCAGCTGGCGGTAAAGTCGAGGAGTAATCTCGAGTGTCTATGTCTCCTAGTTCTTCAGGTCATGTCAACATGATGAAAGGTCAGCCATTTCATGTGAAATACCGTGAAATTATTCGCCGGATGAGTTTTCTAATCGGTGCATTGCTGGTCTTTCGACTAGGAGCGCATATTCCAGTACCAGGCATTAATAATGCTGCGTTAGAAAATTTATTTCATGCGAACCAAGGAACTATTCTTGGGCTATTCAATATGTTTTCTGGCGGTGCTTTAGAGCGAATGTCTATTCTTGCTTTAGGGATTATGCCGTACATTTCTGCGTCAATTATTGTGCAGTTAATGTCTACTGTAATTCCATCACTTGAAGCCTTGAAAAAGGAAGGTGAGCAAGGTAAGCGTAAAATTAATCAGTATACACGTCAGGGCACATTGTTGCTTGCAGTGGTTCAAGCAGTTGGTATGTGCGCAGGTTTGATTGGTCAGGGTATTACTCTGTCAGTTGGTCTTGCGTTTTACATCCCAGCAGTAACTTCACTTGTCGCTGGAACTATGTTCTTAATGTGGCTAGGTGAGCAAATCACTGAAAGAGGTATTGGTAACGGTATCTCAATGATTATTTTTGCAGGTATTGTCGCTGGTTTGCCTAAACTAATTATGCAATCAGTTTCTTCTGTAGATAATGGTCAGACAAGTTTAATTGGTCTTGTAATCTTTGGTCTTTTGTCTTTAGGTGTATTGGCAGCTATTGTGTTTATTGAAAAAGCACAACGTCGCATTCCAGTAAACTATGCGCAAAAGCAACAAGGGCGTCGTATATTTACAGCACAGCAGACGCATTTGCCATTAAAAATTAATATGGCGGGTGTTATTCCTGCGATTTTTGCAAGTTCTTTACTCTTGTTCCCGGCAAGTCTTGGTCAATGGGTGGGAAGTGCAGATCCAAATGCTGGTTTTATTAAAAGCAGCTTACAAGATTTAGCTTTAGTATTGTCGCCTGGACAGCCTTTGTATTTGGTGCTCTTTGGTGCGTTAATTATCTTTTTCTGTTACTTTTATACGGCTTTAGTATTTAGCCCTAAGGAAGTATCAGAAAATCTAAAACGCAGCGGAGCTTATGTGCCTGGTATTCGCCCAGGTGAGCAAACTGCTCGTTACTTAGATCATATTCTTAATCGTTTGACGTTTATTGGTGCGATTTATATTACGGTCATTTGTTTAATGCCAATGATTCTACAAAGCTCTTTTGGGATTCCATTCTATTTGGGTGGTACCTCATTATTGATCGTAGTTGTCGTGGTTATGGACTTTATGGCTCAGCTACAAGCGCATTTAACATCTCATCAATATGACAATCAAACATTAATGAGAAAAACGACTGCTCATCCTAAGGGATAAGCGCACTTAGAGGTTTCATCATGAAAGTACAAGCTTCTGTAAAGAAAATTTGTGGTAGCTGTAAAGTTATCCGTCGTAATGGGGTTATTCGCGTAATTTGTAGCGCAGAACCTCGTCATAAGCAGCGTCAAGGTTAATCTAATCAAGACCTGTTGATTTCAGTAGGCGAATTGGGTTAATATCCGCCCCTCAAGATTTTTGTGGGGCGGTTGATTATCTCTACTGCCTTTTTGGAGAAAGTGAATGGCTCGTATTGCCGGTGTAAACATTCCGGATAACAAGCATGCTGTTATCTCCCTCACTTACATCTTTGGTATCGGTCGCCACACTGCTAAGAATATCTTAGCTACAGTTGGTATTACTGAAACTACTAAGATCCGTGAGTTGGACGATGCTCAGCTTGATGCGATTCGTGCAGAAGTTGCTAAGGTTCCTACCGAAGGTGACTTACGTCGCGAAATTTCCATGAACATTAAACGTTTAATGGATTTGGGTTGCTACCGCGGCCTTCGCCATCGTCGCAGCTTGCCTGTCCGTGGTCAACGCACCAAAACTAACGCACGTACCCGTAAAGGTCCGCGCAAACCGATTAAAAAGTAAGATTTCTGGAAGCTAAAAGATGGCTAAAGATACTCGCACACGCAAGAAGGTCACTCGTACCGTCTCTGAAGGTGTTGCACACATTCACGCGTCTTTTAATAACACCATTGTTACGATTACTGATCGTCAAGGTAATGCATTGGCTTGGGCCACCTCAGGTGGACAAGGCTTCCGTGGTTCACGTAAATCAACTCCGTTTGCTGCTCAGGTAGCTGCTGAAGTTGCTGGTAAAGCAGCTTTAGATTACGGTTTGAAAAATCTGGACGTCCTTGTAAAAGGTCCTGGTCCAGGTCGTGAGTCTGCGGTTCGTGCATTAGGCGCAGTGGGTTATAAGATTAACAGCATTACCGATGTGACTCCAATTCCTCACAACGGTTGCCGTCCACCTAAAAAACGTCGCGTGTAAGGAGAAACATTCATGGCTCGTTATATTGGTCCAAAATGCAAACTCTCTCGCCGCGAAGGGACAGACCTGCAACTTAAATCTGGCGTTAAACCATTTGACGTCAAAACTAAAAAAGCTAACAAAGCACCTGGTCAACATGGTCAGGCACGCGGTGGTAAGCAATCTGAGTATTCACTACAATTACGTGAAAAACAAAAAGTCCGTCGTATTTACGGTGTGTTAGAACGTCAATTTAGTAACTACTATAAAGAAGCAGCTCGTGTTAAAGGCGCAACAGGTGAGAACTTGTTGAAATTGCTTGAAAGCCGTCTTGATAACGTTGTTTATCGCATGGGTTTTGGTTCTACACGTGCAGAAGCTCGTCAGTTAGTAAGTCACCGTAGCATTACTTTGAATGGTCGTCGTGTAAACATCGCATCTATTCAAGTTAAAGCTGGTGATGTAATTGCGGTTCACGAAGGTGCTAAACAACAATTGCGTATTAAAAACGCGATTGAGTTAGCTGCACAACGTGGTATTCCAGCTTGGATCGAAGTTGATCATTCTAAGCTTGAAGGTACGTTTAAAGCTGCACCAGATCGTTCTGATTTACCTGCTGAAATCAACGAAAGCTTGATTGTAGAATTGTATTCTAAATAATCCTTGAGGTAGCAATAATGACGCGTACTGCAAACGAGTTTCTAACTCCGCAAGCGATCAAGGTCGAAGCGGTAAGCGGGACCTCGGCAAAAGTGATTCTAGAACCTTTAGAGCGTGGTTTTGGCCACACTCTAGGTAATGCTTTACGTCGCATTCTATTGTCTTCTTTACCTGGCGCTGCTGTGGTTGAAGTAGAAATAGAAGGTGTCGAGCACGAGTACAGTACTTTAGAAGGCTTGCAGCAGGACATCGTCGAGCTCTTGCTGAACCTAAAAGGATTGTCTATTAAGCTGTTCGATCAAAATGAAGCATATTTAACATTAGAAAAACAAGGTCCTGGCGATATTACTGCTGCTGACCTTCGTTTACCTCATAATGTTGAAGTGGTTAACCCAGAACATTTAATCGGTACTTTAAGTGCTTCAGGCTCATTAAAAATGCGCTTGAAAGTTGCTCAAGGTCGTGGTTATGAAACATCTGATTCTCGTTTCCCTGAAGGTGAAACACGTCCTGTTGGTCGTTTGCAATTAGATGCTTCTTATAGCCCGATTAAGCGTGTTTCTTACACCGTTGAAAATGCGCGTGTAGAACAACGTACCGATTTAGATAAACTGGTAATCGACCTTGAAACAAATGGAACGGTTGATCCTGAAGAAGCTATCCGCAAAGCGGCAACAATCTTGCAACAACAAATTGCAATTTTTGTTGATCTTCAGAAAGACCAAACTCCAGTTGCTCAAGAGCCTCGTGAAGAAGTTGACCCAATCTTGCTTCGCCCAGTAGATGATCTAGAGCTTACTGTTCGTTCTGCTAACTGTTTGAAAGCAGAAAATATTTACTACATTGGTGATCTTGTTCAACGTACTGAAGTTGAGTTATTAAAAACTCCTAACCTTGGTAAAAAATCGTTAACAGAGATCAAAGATGTTTTGGCATCGAAAGGCTTACAACTCGGTATGCGTCTTGAAAACTGGCCACCAGCTAGTCTTCGTATGGACGACCGTTTTGCCTATCGTAGCCGTTAATTAAGTAGGACTATCACCATGCGTCATCGTAATAGTGGTGTGAAATTAGGCCGTACAAGCAGCCATCGTAAAGCGATGTTCCAAAACTTGGCTAATTCTTTATTTGAACACGAGTTGATCAAAACAACTGTGCCTAAAGCTAAAGAATTACGTCGTGTTGCTGAGCCTTTAATCACTCTAGCAAAAAACGATACTGTAGCAAATCGTCGTTTAGCATTTGCTCGTACTCGTAATGCTGCAACTGTTGGTAAATTATTTACCGTACTCGGCCCTCGTTACAAAGAACGTAACGGCGGTTATCTACGTGTTCTTAAAGCGGGCTTCCGTGCTGGTGATGCAGCACCGATGGCTTACGTTGAGCTTGTAGATCGTGAAGTAAACACTTCAGCTGAATAATTGATTTTATTCAAAAAAGACCGGTTTTATACCGGTCTTTTTTATTTCTATTCACAAAATAAATTATAAAAATGTCCTCAAGTGACATAAAAAAGCAGATAAACGGTCAAACTTGACATTGTGTATTGTCAAAATTGTGTTTTAATAAACTTATATTCTCAACAATGGGTATAAAAATAAAATGGAAAAGCAAGTTGATATTTTAATCATTGGCGCAGGTATTTCAGGAATCGGAATTGCTGCCCATTTGTCAAAAAATTCACCACAACGACAATTCGAGATTTTAGAACGTCGTGAGTCTTTTGGTGGAACATGGGATCTTTTCCGTTATCCTGGTATCCGTTCAGATTCAGATATGTCTACCTTTGGTTTTAACTTTAAACCATGGTGTAAAGCGAATGTATTAGCTGATGGTGCTTCTATTAAAGGATATTTAGGTGAAGTAATTAATGAATTTAAATTAAAAGAAAAAATTCATTTTGGTCATCGCGTACTTTCTGCTAATTATGATTCGGCTTCAAAAAAATGGCAGGTTGTAGTCGAAGATAGCAATAAAAAACAGCAGACTTGGATTGCTAACTTTGTGGTCGGTTGTACAGGTTACTATAATTATGATCAGGGTTATGCGCCTTCTTTCCCAAATCAAGAAGCATTTAAAGGGCAACTCATTCACCCACAGCATTGGCCTGAAAACTTAGATTACACAGGTAAAAAGGTGGTTATTATTGGTAGTGGTGCAACAGCGATTACTTTAGTACCAGCAATGGCTAAAGGTGGGGCAGGTCATGTGACCATGTTGCAGCGTTCACCAACATATATTGCTAGCGTTCCTTCTATCGATTTTATCTATGAAAAAACGCGTAAATTTATGTCTGAAGAGGCAGCTTATAAATTTACTCGAGCTCGCAACATTGGTATGCAGCGCGCTATTTATGCGCTGTCTCAGAAACATCCTAAAACTGTACGTCGTTTACTTTTAAAAGCAATTGAAGTGCAGCTTAAAGGTAAGGTTGATATGAAGCATTTTACACCTTCATACAATCCTTGGGATCAGCGTTTATGTGTAGTGCCAGATGGGGACTTGTTTAAGATTTTACGTGAAGGCAAAGCGAGCGTAGAAACTGATCAAATCGAGAAATTTACTGAAAAAGGTATTTTACTTAAATCTGGCAAACATCTTGATGCTGATATCGTTGTTTCTGCAACAGGATTACAAGTTCAGATTATGGGCGGAGTTCAGGCGACTCTTGATGGGAAACCAATCAACTCATCTGAACATATGCTTTATAACGGTATAATGCTAAGTGATGTGCCGAATATGGCTATGATTATTGGCTATGTGAATGCTTCATGGACACTCAAAGTAGATATCGCTGCCGAATATATTTGTCGCTTATTAAACTATATGGACAAAAATAGTTATGATGAAGTGATTCCATCGGGTGATAAGACTGTGATGGAAGAAGATACTGTAATGGGTAAATTATCTTCAGGTTATATTAACCGTGCAGCACATGAACTTCCTAAACAAGGTAAGCGTGCTCCATGGCAGGTGACTAATAATTATTTAGAAGATAGAAAGTCTTTGAAAAATGCAAAATTTGAAGATGGCATTCTTCATTTTCATAAGCGTTCTGAAGCGAATGAGCGTAAACCAAAATTAGTATCTTAAGTCGTGTTAAATAAGAAAAGGGGCGTAATGCCCCTTTTCTTATGAAGGTATTAAAGTGTTCTTGAAATTAATTCTTTCATGATTTCATTTGTACCTGCATAAATTCGATTTGCTCGATGATCAATGTATGCACGTGCAATTGGATATTCAAGCATATAGCCATAACCCCCATGTAACTGAAGACATTCATCTACAATCTTTGAGAACATATCAGAAATTTTATATTTAGCAGCTGCTGCAGCTTCTACACTTAACTTTTCTTCAAGTTGTAATTCCATACAACGATCTAAATATGTCCGGCAGAAATCTATTTCTGTTCTGAGTTCGGCAAGTTTAAAGCGTGTATTCTGAAATGCGCCAATAGGTTTACCAAATGCCTTGCGATCTTTTGTATATTGGACGGTATGTGCAAATGCTGCTTCAGCACCTGCCTGACAAATAATAGCAACTAACATTCGTTCCCATGCTAATTCTTTCATGAGCATGATAAAGCCCATACCTTCCATGCCTAAAAGGTTTTCTTTAGGAACGCGAACGTTATCAAAGAATAATTCGCAGGTATCTTGGCCTTTCATACCAATTTTGTTTAGTGGTTTACCTTTACTAAAACCAGCACGATTTGCTTCTACAATAATTAAGGATAAGTTCGCCGAACCTTTATCACTATTGCCAGTCTTACAAACGACTACGGCCATGTCGCATAAGTAGCCATTTGTAATAAAAATTTTGGAACCATTAATGACATATTCATCACCCTCAAGTACGGCGGTGGTTCTTACCGCTTGTAAATCTGAGCCAGTGCCTGGTTCCGTCATTGCAATAGCAGTAACAACTTCTCCAGTTGCCATTGTGGGTAACCATTTTTGTTTTTGCTCTTCATTACCAAAATTATTAATGTAATTAGCAACAATATCGGAATGTAGAGAAAAACCAGTACTTGAGTCCATCGCATACGCTTGTTCTTCTATAAGAATCATACTGTATAGGCGATCTACCCCAGAGCCTCCATATTGCTCTGGCATTGTGGTGCAAAGAAGACCTAGTTCTCCAGCTTTATTCCAAAGATCTCGGTCAACATGTTGCTGTTTTTCATATTTTTCTATATTGGGAACGACTTCCTTTTCATAGAATTTACGCACTGTCTCACGGAAAGCTTCGTGTTCTTCATTGAATAATTTTCTCGGTAACATATTTGGAATAGGACGGATGGCACCAGATTGCATTTGTATTTCTTCCTTGGTTCAGGTGTGATGTTATGCCCTAAACATACGTAAGCATTTCATGCCCCACAATGTGATGAATGCTCAATTATGCGGACAAGATGATAAATTTGGTCAATTTGATATTTTTAGCGATCTTTAGGATGTGATCAGGTAAACTAGGCGCACTATCAACACAGATGGGGACGTAAATGTCTGACGAAATGACCTTGGAAGAACGTAAAGTAATTTATCGAGCACGCCGTGGCTTAAAAGAAATTGACGTCTATTTTGACCCGTATGTAAAAAATTATTATTTAAAAGCTGATCCAGCAGAAAAAGCATTATTTGCAGAGCTAGTTGATCAAGAAGATCCAGATTTATTAGATTGGTTCATGGAAGTTTCTGAGCCTCCACGTACTGAGTTACGTGAATTTATTTATAAACTAAAACAGTATGTGCATGGCTAAACTGTTTTGATAAAAGAATTAAATTTTGAGCTGAAATATAGCCGTGTCTCGGTAATATTTCAGCTTTTTGTTGGTTTGGGTTTAGCAATCCTGCTTTATCAATTATTAACACCGATATGGTGGCTATGTGCTGTCATTCTTCTATTTATTGGTTTTATTTTCTTTCTAAAGCAAGCACAAATATCTCAAATTGAATATTTAGATCAAAAATTATGGTCGATTGCATATTTTTCGAAAAAAGAAATTTACCGTGGGGAAATTACTAAAATAATTGATTATCAGTTATTTGTAGTTATTTATTTTGAAGAAACTCCTACGAATATAGCTATTGTTTGGTTCGATCAGCTTCCTATTCAGCAGTGGAAAAGATTAAAAGTTTTAGAAAAACTCTATTAATTGTTAGACAATTCTACAATTGTATATTTATTTAAAATACATAAAAAACAAAAACTTAATAATTATTTTCTTTATTAAACTTCGGATTGTCTAATTAAAATATAGAAAAAAGCCAAGGAAAGACAATTGTCTGACAATTTCGCCTATGGGTAGCTATTTGATCGGTTAAAGTACAAACACCAACGTAAAGTGTGTCGGAGGTCTCAAAATGGAGATGCCAACATGGTCGTTCTTGGTCATTGCCATCATTCTGGCAGTGGTGATAGGAAGAGCAGGAACTTTACTCAGGGAACATCTTAACAAAGTTAGCTTTAACAAGGTTAAGAGACAGAGGATGCAAGGTCGTCGATCAGTCAATTATTAAAATTGGTTAATCGATTAATTTCATCAAGTGTCCAGTTTATAACTGGGTGCGATTGTAGTAAGGAGGTCTCTCATGGAGATTTCAATGTGGATGTTTCTGTTAATTTCAGTTGTTATGGCTGTAGTAGTAGGAAGAGCAGGAACTTTACTTAAGGATTATATAGAACAAAAATAATATAAGCTGTTAAAAGCTTATCCCAGTTAATAAGTAGCATGTGCTGAACCGTCGCAATGCTACTTTTTTTTGCCTAAAATTTGTGTTTCCTCAAAAAACTGTCAATTTTATCTGCTGTGAAGTGTGTCAAAGTATAAGCGCTACAATTAGAGTAATTACTCTTTTATTCAAGATATGCATCTGCTAATGTACATCTGAAAAGGAAAAAACAAATTACATAGAGGACAGGAAGATGTCTAAAGTCCAAAAAATAAGCCAAGGTTTGGCGGTGAGTTTTCTTACAGCTTCAGTTTTATCAGGTTGTTCATACGTCGTGAAAACCGGAGCAAATGTTGCTCTAGGTTTTACGGAAAAGCATGTCGTTCCACCTATTTTGGCGATGCAAGATGCTGAAATGGTATGTAATACCGGTAGTGCGTTAACACCTGCAATCATGTCTACTAAAGGGATGGGTGCAGATCCGACACGTGTTGCAGTATTAATGTATGCAGCATCAGGTGTATGTGCGGAAAATCAAGCTTTAGAACAAGAACTGCGTTATTTACGTGCTTCAAAAGCAGGTCAAGTGACAGAAGCCCAAGATGCACGTATTGCACAGAAGCGTTGGGCAGCAATTGCAGCTGAACGTCAGTATACAGGCTATAAGTTATTTGCTGATCGTTGGGAATCTAAATATAAATATCACTTAGGTGACTCTTGCCCAACGATGCGTAATGATACTGATCAAACCGTTTATTTACTTGGCATGATCAGTGGTCTTCAGGCTGTGACCAACGATATTAACTCAGGCGGCGCAGTCAATGTTCCTAAAGATATTGCTGCTATTGTAGAGCGTGGCATGGTTTGTCTAGATAATGAAAAATTCTGGGGCGCACCTAACGCAACGCGTGCTGTTATCTGGACTTTATTGCCAGGTGCTGATGAAGGGAAACCTGATCCATACCAAACTTTAAAACAGTCAATTCAGATTGGTGAGAAAAAAGGTGTTCGCCTATCTCATGCCTTATATGCCGTAGCTGCCCAAGCAAGCGGTGATGATGCAAAAATCCGTGATGCATTAAGATCTTATGCGGCGTCTCAAGCTGATGACAAACCTGTCAATCCTAACTTTAAGTTAATTGATAGTATGGCTGGCCTTATTGTACGTGGTATCTCTGACCGTTACTGGACTGAACATACTGGTGTACGTACCGGAGATGATGGTATGTCTCATTTCTGGGATGATAAGAATGAAGGTGCAGCAGAGCTAGATGAGTTGTTTGATGGGGGAGCCGCGTCTGAAGTTCCTGCTGATTCATCTGCTCCATCAGCAGCGCAGTAAAGAATATTTGAAAGGCTAACTTCTTGCGAGTCTATTGTTAAGTTCTACAATAATCGTAAGAAGTTTAATTTCAAGGAGTGTGCCATGAAGGATCATGTACTGAATAGTAAAGTGCTTCTGGTCGCAGTGTGCATTTCCATATCTGCTTGTCTACAGGTGTTTCCTGATACTTTTATTTATTGGCGCGAAAGTTTACTTGGCGAATTCTGGCGTTTATGGACTGCACATTGGGTACACGTTGGATGGGTTCATTTTCTTTTAAATATGATGGCATTCGCCTGTTTACCCTTTATCTTTCCACATACAAAAGCATGGCATCTTCTAAGTCTACTTTTACTATTGCCACTCTTTATTAGTTTGGTGTTCTACTTTTATTTACCTTATATCGAAGCTTACGCAGGTCTGTCTGGTGTCTTACATGGACTATATACAGCGGTTGCTTTGGTCTATCTGCAATATCGTAAAGAGCAAAATTTTGCTTTGCTGGTTTTAGGGTTAATTATTGCCAAACTTATATGGGAAAACACTTTTGGGCAAACAGGGACCGCTCAGTTAATAGGGAGTCCAGTTTTAACTGAAGCTCACCTATATGGAGCAATTGGTGGCGCAATCTTTGGAGGATGCTATTGGCTTTTTCAGAGATTAAAAAAGAAACATTGACAATACAAACTGTTAAAAAAGAGATTTTAGTCATTCTTTATTAACAAAGTTTGATGCAAATTTGATCGTTGAATAAAGGGATTGGTAGAAGGGGGATGGATTTAACCCCTGACCAAGAAAAATTGCATGACTCAATTCTTTAATTTTTAAGGACTTGAGAGAACAAAATTGGAATATTTATGCAAGAACATCAAGAAAAAAGATCTGGATTAGGTCTGCTGGGTTATATCTGGAACGAATGGATCTCAACATTCGTCATCCTCATTCTGCTATTAATGACGCTAATTATTGGTACCGGGGAAATGATCCACGGACAATTATTGCGTATCGGGGAGCGTCTATATGGCGACCCTGCTACAGGTATGCAATATTCTTTTTTGCGTGCTGAGCCTGAAAAGCCAACTTGTGATCGACATCCAAATATCGAGGCTCAAGTAAAAGAACAAATGAAAGCGAATGCGTCTGATGATTTCGCGAGTTTCTTTGGTGCAGCATCGGAAAGTGATGTCCGTGCATCACTACTCGCAGCGCAACAACAATGTGATGAAAAATATCAGTTCTATGATAAAGCAATCGCTTATATGGATGCACATCCAAGTATCCGTACGTATCGAACAATAGAAACCTCTTTTTTTGGTCTCTTTAAATTTGGTACTGAAAATAGGGCAATGCTTTTAGTTGTGATGGTTGTTTTGGCCGCGATAACTGCGACATTGAAGACACATCATATCGGTTTACGTAGCCCAGCAACGAAAATTGATTTTCGTGTATATTCAATTGCGATGTTATTTGCTAATGGTCTTTTAACATCATCAACGATTAGTCAATATCGTTCGGTAACGGGTTCGGGGGTGCCTGTAGCAATTGAAATGCAAGTGATTTACTGGTTATGGATTACGTTATTTGCGATTTTGACATTAATCAGTTTATTTCAGTTGATTAAATCTCCAACTCCGACGAAAAAGGGGGGAAATCTTGGGCTTGCTTTCTTAAGTGTGCCACTTTATGCCTATATGGCAATTATTACTGGTATTGCATTTACTTTCTTTATGGATTATCCAATGGGACAAGGTATTTACCTTGGACAGTTGGTTGAATTCTCAAGTATCTTTTTAAATCTTGCTCTATTTATATGGGCAGGTATGTTACTTAAACAAACACGCATAGTTGATTTATTTCTTAATATACTACGGCCTTGGAATCTAGCACCTGAAACTTTAACTTGGTTAATTCTAATTGCAGCAGCTTTACCTACAGCTTATACAGGGGCTTCGGGTATCTTCGTTATTGCAGCTGGTGCAATTATTTATAAAGAAGTCTGGAATGCAGGTGGTCGCCGTCAATTCGCTTTGGCAGCAACAGCTATGTCTGGTTCATTAGGTGTTGTGTTACGACCATGTTTGCTGATTGTTGTTGTTGCGTCTTTGAATAAAGAAGTCACAACAGATTTGTTATATCACTATGGAATATATACATTTCTGCTGTCTTCAACTTTATTTTTAATAGTTTCTTTATTTTTTGCTGAGCAAAAATTTCGTATTGCACCAGTAAAAATAGCATTTCCTAAATCCTTACGCGCTTTTGTTCCTGTATCGCCATATATTGTTATTTTTATCCTAATCTGGTTGTTTTACAAGCATGCCTTGGCAACAGATTTGAATGAGTTCACAGCACCAGTCATGATGCCTGTAATCTTATTACTAATGGTGCTATTTGATAAGTTACGTAGGGAGCCTGCTCCGTTAGCACCAGTCGGTCATTGGGATAGTACCCTTAATGTTTATACTGCTCCAGCCGATGGTTCTCAGCCTGTACCTCAAGTAAAGTCTACAGATGATCCACGTAATCCTGAGCGTAGAGTTTCTTTCCGATCAGCTTTACACACAGCTACAAGTGAAACTGTTGGACATATTGGTGCATTAGTTATTCTAATGGCATTGTCTGTAAGTGTCGGTGGATTCTTGGAACGAATCGAAATTATGGAGGCTTTCCCAACAGATATTAATAGTCTATTTGTTGTGATCTCTTTGATTGTGATTCTCATGGTATTTGTTGGGATGATCATGGATCCATTCGGTGCTGTTATTTTAATTTCAGCAACCGTAGCACCCGTAGCATATAAATACGGAATTGATCCTGTGCATTTCTGGATGATCGCTTTAATTGGTTTTGAGCTTGGCTATATTACTCCTCCAGTTGCTTTAAACCACTTATTGGCCAGACAAGCAATTGGCGACGATGAGGTATCTGAAGCAGATGCAGAAGTTCGTCATAAATCATTCTTCTACCGCTTCGAGCGATGGGTACTTCCACTAATTGTAATGGTGCCTGCAATGCTTATTATTGCTTATGCACCTTACTTCTTTAAATTATTCGGTTGGTATCACTAATCTAATAATTTGAAGTAAATATCTTGATTAAAAAACACCCTCTTAAAGAGGGTGTTTTTTTGGATGATACAATATGAGTATTTTGCGTTCGATAACAATCTAATTTTCTTCTTAAAATTAGAAAGCTAAAGATAGATAACTTTAGCTTTTTTAGATTTGATTGAAAAACTATTGCTGTTTAAGCTGAGCTTCCAGCAATTTAACTTGTTCTTCTTTGAGTTTAGTTAATTGATCCGCATCTGCATGCTGAGCTTTTAAGGTTGCTTCCTGATCTTTTAGCTGCCGATGAACATCTTCAAGTTTAGATACTTCTTCTTTTGCTAAAGACTCTTGGACAGGGACAGGCTCTTTAAGCACATTTTCACTAACAAGTTGCTGAGAGCTTGCATTTTCAGCTAAGGGTTCAGAACTTGGTAATGGGTCAGCTGGTTTCGGTTTAGCAGGAGCAGGAGTCGAGACAGGTTGTGGATCAACCAGTGGTGCTGACGACTCGGTTTTTTTAAAAAACCATTGCGCTGCAAAAAAAAGCACTACGACAATGCTTAAGCCCCCAATTAAAATCCATAATAATTTTGAGTTTTGTTTTCTTTGTAGTGGCATGTTTAAGACCTTTAGTCGGGACGACGTGGCTTGAACTGTATTACCCCAATTTCATCCGGTTCAGCAGGTGTTTCAGGCTCATCAACATGAGTCGGACGATTTTCGCTATAACCGCATTCGATACATTCAATCCATTGGTCTTCTGCGGTGGTTAGCATGATAATCCGATCCATGGCTTCACATTTTGGACATTTTGCCCCAGCAATGAAACGTTTTTTCATCTTTATCACCCTAACCACACGATCAATTTAGGCCCATAGTTTAAGCGGTTTTGTTGTCATTCGTCCAACCTTGATGACGTAACAATGCGTCAATTTTAGGCTCGCGTCCACGGAAATTCACAAATGCCTCAAGCGCAGTGTCTTTTCCACCCACAGCTAGAATTGCCTGACGGAATTCTTTACCCGTTTGAGTGTTAAAAATGCCTTCATTTTCAAAACGATCAAATGCATCGCTCGCTAAGACTTCTGCCCATTTGTAAGAGTAATAACCTGCGGCATAACCGCCAGCAAAAATATGACTAAAACTATGTTGGAAACGGTTGTAGTCGACAGTAGGAACGACCGCATATTGCTTACGAATATCGTTTAAGGTTTGCTGAATTTGCTCACTGTTCAGGGCTGGCGTTTTGGTGTGAATGGTCAAGTCAAATAATGCAAATTCAAGCTGACGTAAAGTTTGCATACCAGATTGGAAGAATCGAGCATTTAATAAAGCATCTAGTAATTCTTGTGGCAAAGTCTGTTTACTATCGATGTGTTCACTTAATACATCTAGGCTTTCTTTATCCCATGACCAGAATTCCATAAATTGGCTTGGTAGTTCTACTGCATCCCAAGCAACGCCATGAGTTCCTGCAACCGAGATATTATCTACTTCGGTCAACATATGATGTAAACCATGTCCGAACTCATGGAACAAAGTAATCACTTCATCATGAGTCAATAACGCAGGTTGGTCACCTACAGGAGGAGTGAAATTACACACCATATAGCAAATTGGTTTTTGTAAACCATGAAGTGTTTGCATGCGCGAGCGGAAGCCATTCATCCATGCGCCACCACGTTTGCCTGTACGTGCATAGATGTCAAAGAAGAAGCCACCAATCACTTGGCCTTGATCTTCTAATTCAAAATAACGTGCATCTGGATGCCAGACAGGTGCTTGTCTTTCAATAATGTTAATGCCGTATAGACGCTGCACAATCTGGAATAATCCCTGAATAACTTTAGGTGCAGGGAAATAAGGTTTTAATGCTTCTTGAGATAAGTTGAATTGTTGCTGTTTAAGTTTTTCAGAATAGTAAGTTGTATCCCAAGGTTTAAGCTCATCAACACCATCTTGTTTAGCAATTTCTTGAAGTTCGGCAACTTCTTGAAGCGCAGGAGCACGCGCATGCTCTGCTAGGTCAACCAAAAACTCATGTACTGTTTTTACGTCCGGTGCCATTTTGCTTGCAAGAGAATATTCAGCATAGTTATTGAAACCAAGTAGTTTCGCCATTTCCTGACGAAGACTCAAAATTTCTTCCATAATTTTGCTGTTATCAAATTCAGTTGGTTCAGACTGATCAGATGCGCGAGTCACATAAGCTCTATAAAGCTCTTCACGCAATGCACGGTCATCTGCATAAGTCATGATTGCAAAATATGCTGGGAAATCTAGGGTTGCTACAGCTTGGTCAAGTTCACGTTGTTTGCCGTACTGTTTTAATAACTCAATATTACTTTCTGGAAGACCTTTTAGCTGATCTTCGGTAAGTGGTTTAAAGTAAGCTTGTGTTGCATCAAGTACGTGGTTTGAAAAATCAGAAGAAAGCTGTGAAAGACGCGCAGAAATCTCTGCATAACGTTTTTTCTCTTCACCCTCTAAGGCTACACCTGAAAGTTTAAAGTCACGTAAAGCTAGACGGATAGCACTTTGCTGTGCAGGGCTAAGAGAGCTATAACCTTGACCATCATGGATGTGTTGATAGGTCTGATAAAGCGCCGTGTGTTGACCAAGCTGAGTGTAATATTCACTTAATGCTGGTAATAAAGATTTATAGACTTCTCTCGTTTCTGCATTGCTCATTACAGCGTTTAAATGCGATAAAACGCCCCATGATTCACTTAGATTATTTTCAAGCGTATCGACTTGCTCAAGTACGGCAAGTTGCTGAGCTGCATCTGTAGGTGCAGCCGTAAGAGTATTTAAAAATTCCTGACCTGCTTGGATCGCTTGTTGAATGTCTTGTTTTAAATTTTCTAATTCAATTTGGTCAAAACGCGGAGTTGGTAAAGTCGCTTGCTGTAAAGTCATTGCTAATAGCCACATTATTTTTTAAACATGGTATTAGATGTAGGTCCTCTCAAGTCGGAAATCAAGCTTAATGTGTAAAATAACCCCTTTTAAAAAGAAATAAGCCTCCTATTGGAGACTTATTTTTGAAACGTGATAATTATTTACTCACTATTCAGCCTTTGATTTTGCATTCGACTTTTTCTTTTTAGGCTTAGATTTTTTCTTCACCTTTTCTGATTTAGTCTCGGCTTTTGCTGAGGTTTTTTTACCAGATTTTTTGGTGTAAGAACTTGGCTTACTTTTTTCTTTCTTTTTGTGAACAGGTCGCTCACCATCACTACTGACAGTTGGTTTACTGAAAACTTCTTCAGTCGCCTGCGTAGTAGTTTTAGTCGTACGCGGCGCACGGCTACGAACTACTCGGCCTGCATGGGTAACTTGCTTAATGAGCTGGAAGTCAATTTTACGTTCTTCCAGATTGACACCAGCGACCTGAATTTTAACTTCATCGCCCAAACCAAAGACTTGTCCACGATTTTGACCTACTAGATTTTGGCTCGCTTGGTCATAAATAAAGAAGTCATCGCCGAGTTGGCTAATATGAATCATGCCATCGACATATAGATCTTTCAGTGTCACGAATAAACCGAATTCGGTCACCGCACTTACAATACCAATGAATTCATCACCTAGATGCTGCTGCATGTAGTGACATTTCAACCAAGTTGTTACGCTACGAGAAGCTTCATCAGCACGGCGCTCTGTTTGAGAGAAATGTTCACCTGCATCATCTAGTGCAGCACCAGAGAGTGGATAAGGCTTTTGTTTGAGATGTGCTTTAATGGCACGGTGTAATAATAAATCTGGGTAACGACGAATTGGCGAAGTGAAATGTGTATAAGCTTCATAGGCCAAACCATAGTGCCCAGCATTTTTTGCGCCATAATAAGCTTGCATCATTGAGCGTAATAAGACGGCATGAATACTAGGAGCATCAATACGATCTTTAGTTGCTTCAATTACTCTTTGATAGTCTGCTTGAGTTGGTTGGTCAGGGAAGGGTAGACCCAGTAATTTAACAAAGTCTTTTACTTTCTGAATACGTGAAAACTCTGGAGCTTCATGCACGCGATACAACATTGGAACATCATGTTCTAATGCATATTCAGCCGCAGCAACGTTAGCAAGTAACATGCACTCTTCAATAAGTTTATGTGCTTCATTACGTGTACGTGGCAAAATTTCTTTAATCCCGCCTAGCTCATCAAAAGTCATGTAAGTTTCAATGGTTTCAAATTCCATTGCATGACGATCAGCACGTAAATTTTTCAAAATCTGATAAAGCTGGAAAAGCGTATTTAAAGATTTATGAACATCACGATCTTTTGGAATCGCATCTGTTGCGCCGTCAAAATATTGTGCTACTTGTGTATAGGTCAAACGCGCTTTTGAATGCATCACTGATGGATAAAAATCGTAACCAGTTACACGGCCTGTACGAGAGAGTTTCAAGTCACAGACCATACATAAACGGTCTACATGAGGGTTTAGAGAGCATAAGCCATTTGACAATGCCTCTGGTAGCATCGGTAATACGAAATGCGGGAAGTATACCGAAGTACCACGTTCCTCAGCTTCTTCATTGAGGGCTGAGTCTAAGCGTACATAATGGCTGACATCGGCAATTGCGACTACAACGCGGTAACCACCACCCGGACGTTTTTCTGCATAAACTGCATCATCAAAATCTCGAGCATCTTCACCATCGATCGTAACTAATGCTAAATCTCGTAAATCAATGCGGCCTTCACGGTCTTGAGCAGATGGTTCTTTAAAGCTTTCAGCTTCTTTTAGAACTTCATCTGGAAATTCGTAAGGTAAGCCAAACTCAAGAATAGTCTGCGGAATAATAATTTCTGTATCAGCTTTGTCGGCCATAGATTGAATAATATGCGCCGTCGCAAATTCTTCACGAGTCGGATAACTGTCTATTGCGACACGTAGCATATCGCCAACATTTGCTTCAGCATGTGTTACCAGTTCTTTTTCTAAAGGAATAGGCTGGTGCTGATTTGGATTGTTGGGCTGAATAAAATATTCGCCATCGTGAACCGACAATTTACCAATTAATTGTTTAACACGATGTTGTAAAACTTCTGTGATAAATCCCCAAGGTTTGCCTTTACGATCAACTGAAGTCTGTCGCACTCTAACTCGGTCACCGTTAAAGACTAAACGTAATTCACGTTCAGGAAGTAAAAGGTCACTTTGACCATCAATATGCGCTGTGCCTAAACCTTTACTATTGATATAAACAGTTGCTTCATAGGTCGGTTGATCTGCCACCAACTGAAATTTAAACCCGTCTTTCATGATTTGACCGTCACGAACCATAGCACTTAAGCGGTGACTGAGTGCTTCAATACTTTTTTGGTCATGAATATTAAAATGATCGACAAGTTCTGCATGAGATTGCGGTGTCTGCAATTGTTCCAATGTATCTAAAATAAGAGTACGGCTTGGAATAGGATTGTCATAACGTTCAGCTTCAGCTTTCGCTTCGGGGTCAGCCCAGTTTTTTGTCATGTCGTTTGGTTTCACGCTTGGCAGATAAGTTTAGCATAAGTCATGCAGACCCGAACTGCACGTTTAGGTTTGCAATAATGTGTTATGCACTACAGTATTTTGATGAAGAAATAATATCTATCTTAACAAGCGTTTGATCGAAAAAGACGAAAATAATGAGAAAATTGCTTAAAAAATAATTCATTGAACTAAAAAACAAGAAAATTTCACTATGATGACTTGAACAATAGGGTTTTAGTTTGTATTATGGCGGCTCGTTCCGGTGAGGTGGATGAGTGGCTGAAATCACTTCCCTGCTAAGGAAGCATACCTATTACTGGTATCGAGGGTTCGAATCCCTCTCTCACCGCCATTTACTTAATGCGCTCATAGCTCAGCTGGATAGAGCACTTGGCTACGAACTAAGGGGTCGGGAGTTCGAATCTCTCTGAGCGCACCAAGTAAAATAGAACGAATCGCTGAAAGGCACACAAGTTACGCGCTCATAGCTCAGCTGGATAGAGCACTTGGCTACGAACTAAGGGGTCGGGAGTTCGAATCTCTCTGAGCGCACCAACTTGAAGAATTAACCGCTTTTATAGCGGTTTTTTTGTGCCTATTTTTTAGTACTTTAAAAAATCTAAATTTATAACTTTTTAATTATATTAGAGATAATCATAAATGAACTTAGCTTTATTTGACTTTGACGGCACGATCACTCACAGCGATACATTCAGCCTATTCCTTAAATTTTCTTTAAATAAAAAAACTCAAATACTAGGTGGTATTCGACTTGCACCTTATATAGCGGGTTATAAGCTTGGATGGGTAACCGATAAAACTATTCGAACTAAACTCTGTCAGGTGGGATACGTGGGCTATGATGCGGCTTCCCTAAAATATATGGGGGAAGAGTTTGCTAAAAATATCCTTCCTACCTGTGTGCGTCAAAATGCTTTGGAACGTATTCTTTGGCATAAAAAACAAGGTGATCGGATTGTTGTTGTATCTGCATCATTAGGTGTTTATTTAGAAAGCTGGTGCCAATCTTTAGATTTAGAAGTTATATGTAATCAACTTGAAATACGTGATGGTATTTTGACAGGTGATTTTATTAATGGTGATTGTGGTTATTTAGAAAAAGTAAATAGAATAAAAAACAAATATGATTTAACTCAGTATTCTACAATTTATGCTTATGGTGATACACCTAATGATTATGCAATGTTAGAGCTAGCGCATAAGAAATATTATAGATGGGAAGAAGTGAATTAATATTTAAAGATATATTAATAAATAAAGCCACTTGTAATAAGTGGCTTTATTTTAATGACTTATATTAAACAGTATTGAAAGAGTTTTCTAAGAAGTTATCGGTAAGTAATGATGTAGGTACGATAGTATGCGTTGTATTAGTTACGCTTGATACTGTCGACGTTACTCCACCGAGTAAGCTACCACCAGTTAATCCACCTAGTAAATTAGAAATAACATCTAATCCGCCTTCACCAGTCACACCGCCCGTTAAGCTACCCACGATATCTGTTACGATGCCGATAGGGTTGTCTGTACCGCCAGTAACGCCACCAGTTAAGCCGCCTAGAAGGTCGGTCACTAAGCCAAGAGGACTATCACCATCTACGCTACCAGTTAAACCGCCAAGTAAATCAGTGACTAAGCCTAGTGAGCTATCTCCACCAGTAACTCCACCAATAGTTCCTGTCAATCCACCAATGATTTCTGTTACTAAGCCAGTAGCAGTTGTGCCATTTGTAATCAGCGTATCGAGAATACCGGTAGCAGATTCAGTAGCACCTTGAATGTCTCCACCCACTAGATCAGAAATGACTTCAAGCGTGCCATTTACTGTGTCACGAGAAGTTTCGAAAGTTAATGTGCCGAGGTCTGCAAGTTCAGAAACAGGATGTTCTGCTTGTGGAAGAATGCTGATAATTGTATCTGCAACTGTATCAATGCCAGTGTTGATAATTTCAGTTTTTAAGCTTTCTACGCCCTGAAGGATATCAATACCGCCTTGAACAACATCAATCACTGGAGAGATTGGAGAGGTTCCATCACCGATACCACCAGTTACACCGCCAATAATGTCAGTAATTACTTCAAGTGGGTTACCGTCAACACCACCAGTTACACCGCCAATAATGTCAGTAATTACTTCAAGTGGGTTGCCATCAACACCACCAGTTACGCCACCGATGATGTCAGTAATTACTTCAAGCGGGTTACCGTCAACACCACCAGTTACACCGCCGATAATGTCAGTCACGACTTCAAGAGGATTACCACTAACACCGCCAGTTACACCACCAATAATGTCGGTTACCACGCCAAGTGGGCTATCACCACTTGTTGCACCGCCGATAATGTTATTAATAATTCCGGTAGCAGTTGACCCATTTGTAATCAGCGTATCGAGAATACCGGTAGCAGATTCAGTAGCACCTTGAATATCACCACCGACTAAATCAGAAACAACTTCAAGTGCACCGTTTACTGTGTCACGAGAAGTTTCGAAAGTTAAAGTGCCAAGATCTGCTAGGTCTGAAACAGGATATTCAGTTTGTGGAAGAATACCAATAATAGTATCAGCAACAGTGTCGATACCAGTATTGATGATCTCAGTTTTTAGGCTCTCTACACCTTGTAGAATATCAATACCGCCTTGAACGACATCAATCACTGGAGCGATTGGAGATGTGCCATCACCGATACCGCCAGTTACGCCGCCGATAATATCGGTAATTACTTCAAGCGGGTTGCCATCAACACCACCAGTTACACCACCGATAATATCAGTAATTACTTCAAGCGGGTTACCGTCAACGCCACCAGTTACGCCACCGATGATGTCAGTAATTACTTCAAGCGGGTTGCCATCAACGCCACCAGTTACACCACCAACGACGTCTGTAATGCTTCCGACAACGTCAGTAACAATACCTGTAGCAGTTGTACCATTAGTGATTAATGTTTCAACGACACCAGTAGCAGACTCAGTTGCGCCTTGAATGTCTCCTCCCACTAGATCAGAAATGACTTCAAGCGTGCCATTTACTGTGTCACGAGAAGTTTCGAAAGTTAAAGTGCCAAGATCAGCAATTTCAGAAACAGGGTGTTCAGTTTGAGGAAGGACACCAATGATAGTATCAGCAACAGTGTCGATACCTGTATTGATGATTTCAGTTTTTAGGCTTTCAACACCCTGAAGAATGTCGATGCCACCTTGAACAACGTCAATCACTGGAGCAATTGGAGAAGTTCCAAGATCAATACCGCCAGTTACTCCGCCAATAATATTAGTTACTGTGTCTACAGGACTTGTAGAACCGATACTGCCAGTAACAGTACCAACCGCATCAGAAACAAGGCCTGTTGTGGTTGCTGTAAGAGTATTTGTTACTGTAGATAAAGTATCTGAAAGTAAACCAGAAGTTGATATCTGGCCTTCAACAGAAGAGCTACCAGTTACAGTAGTGTTCACCGATACAATATTACCCAAATCTTGAGTAATTTTTGATATCGAAGATACGAGGTTTGTTAGTAAGAACATGTTGGTCTATTTCCTATATAATTTTGTATTTTTAAGTAAGTATTATTTATTGCGCTTTATAATTAATGAGATGTGTATCTCAATAATTGCGATTTAGTATTGGTTAGATCTCAAAAGCTGTCAATGTGTATTTTTAGTCACATTTTTTGTTATTAAATAATATTTAAAGAAATAATAATTTATTTAATTTAGACATAAAAATAATAATAATTTTTATATTATATAATTTTAACTAATCATTTTTTTAATCATATTTTCACTTATTTGAAGCATTATCTTAGTTAAATTTCAAACAGTCTTATAATAGTTAGGTTCAACCAGAAATATATTATTTATATAATGTTGACTAAAACAGTAGCCTTTATCTTCTAGATAGATGGCAAAAAGCTTCAAAAATTCTATAAAACTTATTTGAAAAAAAATATTTCAGATACATCTTTGGTGAGCAAAGTTTCAATAATTTTAGCTACAAAGCTATGTAAACTAGAGTGATGGCTAAGAACTAGACGTTTGATGACAGAAAGATGAAAAAAGGCTTCCTAAGACTTAAAAAATGCGTATAATGCGCAACATCAAGTACGCGCTCATAGCTCAGCTGGATAGAGCACTTGGCTACGAACTAAGGGGTCGGGAGTTCGAATCTCTCTGAGCGCACCACTTGAAGAATTAACCGCTATATATAGCGGTTTTTTTGTACCTATTTTTTATTATTTCGATTTAAAAGCTAGTGCTCATGGCAACCAGCTCTTAAATGATTTGTAGTTGAAAAAAATTAGCCAAATGTTTTAAAACGGCTTTCGTCTTCAATAAAAGCTTTTTCACCTGCTTCGCCTTCAATTGAACCAAATACTAATTGGGCTCTTAGTTTCCATTGAGCAGGAATATCAAAAGCAGTATTAATTTTCTCATCGATAATTGGATTGTAATGTTGTAAAGAAGCTCCAATACCTTGTTCAGCCAATACATTCCATACTGCAAATTGTGCAATTGCTGTTGAGTGTTCAGACCAGACTGGAAAATTATCAGCATACAATTCAAATTGTTCTTGTAGACCTTTAATCACATCTTGATCTTCAAAAAATAAAACTGTACCAGCACCCGCTGCAAAACTTTGAATTTTTTGTTCAGTTCCCGCTAGTGCTTCGGCAGGAACAATCGTTTTTAATACATCTAAAACAATATTCCAGAAATTTTGATGAGACTCATTAAATAAAATTACAACGCGAGATGACTGAGAGTTAAATGCTGAGGGGCTATGTTTGACCGCTTCTTGAATTAATCCTTCAATCTCCGAAGGAGTATGTTGTAAGTTTTTCCCGATCGAATAGATAGAACGACGTTTTTTAATTAATTCTGAAAAGCTTGGCTGATTGAAAAGAGAGGACTCTTGAGTGGCTTGAGTAACCACATCTTTTGAGACTGTTGCTTTTTGATTTAAGCCAAATAATTTTGCAAAGAAAGACATGAGACATTCCACTAAGAAGGTAATGCTCTTATTGTAGAAATTTTAAAAACTGAAATAAGCTCAAAAAATATGAATCTACGTTCTATATATGCAACGTAGTTGATCTTCGAATCTCATAATAAGCTCTACTTTTAAACAAAATAAAAAATAGCCTTTGATTCATTTTAAAGCTGAAATGAATATGCTCTAATAGTTTCGATTTATTGAGTATTGATGCAGTGCAATGACTGAGCAAAAAACAGCTTTATCTTTACGTTACTATTTGAATTTAGAAGAGTCACAAGATGGATTTTCATTAGTGACATTTGGGAAAAAGCAATTTACCCGTTTTCTTACACCTGCAATTAGTATCGCAATTATTATTTGGGGATTTTATTTAGGTCTCTCTGGGGTTGGACGATATTATGTCGGGTTAGGCGTATTTTTTCTGGTGATGCAAGGCCTGATGCGTTACTGGCTTTTACCTATGTTATTTAAGCGTCAATTTGTTCGTTACCAATTTGGAAAGAGTGAGCAGGGAATCGACTTATATCAAGATTACTTTGAGCTTTATGCCAATGGTCGTAAGCAGGTGATGCAATATACGGATGTGCAAACTTTTGCTAAAGGTAAATTGACCTACATGCTTGAGCTAAAGAATAAAACTGTAATTATTGTACCAAAGCGTGCATTTGCACAGGTTTCAGATCAAACCATATTTGAAAATACATTTAAGAAATAAATTATTGGAATTATTAGCCGCAATAACAAAGGAAGCCTCATGAATACACGTCCTTCAAAAATCGTTTGCGTGGGCAGAAGTTACGCCGATCATGTCAAAGAATTAAATAATGCTATGCCTGACAGCCCTATATTATTTATTAAACCACCGAGTAGTTTGATTGGTTTAAATGACGGTATTTCTTGGAATCCAGCGTGGGGCAGTTGCCATTTTGAGTGTGAGTTAGTGTTACGTATTGATCAACCTTTGAAAGGTGAAACTGACCCTGGAAAAGCTTTAAAAGCGATTGGGGCAGTAACTTTAGGTCTTGATTTAACAATGCGTGACTTACAGAATGATCTGAAAAGTAAAGGCCACCCATGGGAGCGAGCTAAAGCTTTTGATGGTGCTTGTGTTTTGGCAGATTGGGTTGATACAAAAGAAATTACCAATTGGCAAGAGACCAAATTCACTTTCCATATTAATGATGAATTGCGTCAAGATGGTAATACTGCACTGTTAATGTTTACTATTGGTGAACTTTTAACTGATATTAATCAGGTTTTTTCACTAGAACCAGGTGATGTGATTATGACAGGTTCACCTGCTGGGGTTGGACCATTACATGCAGGCGATCAGTTGAAAATGACATTAAAAGGTGCAACGCAAGATTTTGCATGGGAAACTTTTGTAAAAGCATAACCCATTCCTAAAATTGCCAATTTTTAACCCTATTATTTTTTTAATAATAGGGTTTTTTATTGGGTAGGAAAGAGTGCCTATACTGTTAAATAGTTTTACTTTCTTATTTCTCTTCAAAAATTGTTGAGAGCGGAATAGAAAGTTTTGCTGCTAAATAATCATTAGATTCGACCAAGGCAGGTCCTATTTTTTCCATCCATTCATCGTCATCGTGTACATTTAGAACATCTTCACGTAATGGCAGAGGGTATGGAAGAGCAGTGAAAAAGCTCCAGAAGTCAACTTGGGATAAATTGCGCGCAAGAACATATTCATCTTTATCGGTACGTTTAACCAAATTTTGCTCTTCAAGCAAAAGTACATAAGCTGGCCAGCGGCCAATCTCTCCACGACCTAAAATTTCTAAAGCTTCTTTGTCACTTACACTTTCACCGAGTTTCTGTTTTTTATAAAACAGCTCGAGAATATCTAATAGCATTAAAACAGGATGACGTTTCTGCTCTTTACCCGAGTGAAAAGCAGTTAGAGCAAAACTTACTTCTACACCAAGTAAAATAATGTTCCATGAAAGAAAGATCCATAGAAGGAAAATTGGCACTGCTGCAAATGCACCATAAATAATTTCATAACTAGTGAAATTTGACATCACAAAGCTAAAGAAATTTTTGAGTATTTCGAACAGTACCGCACTTAAACAAGCCGCTATTCCTGCTGCATAAACTGGGACTGTACGATTGGGAATGGTCCAATATAAAATGAAGAAACCCAAAATAGTGAGTACAAAAGAAATTAGCCAGAGTAGAAATGCGCCATCAAGTTGATAACCTGTGAAGTTATTGCTTAATAAGTTCATCGATGCAACTGTTGATGAAATAACAAATGCACTACCTAAAATAATCGGACCTAAAGAGATGATTGTCCAATAGCGCATAAAGCCCATAATACCACTACGAGTTTCTTTTACACGCCAAATACGGTTAAAGACGGTTTCAATTGAGGTCAGCATTAAGACAGTAGTAACGAATAAAAAAAGCACACCAATAACGGTTAAGTTGCTAGATTTTTCTGTAAAAGCATTTAGCGCTTTATCAAATGCGATCGTGCTCTTTGGTAAAAAGTTACTATAGATTAAATGTTGCAGCTGTTGTCTTGCGGGTTCTAACGCTTTGATTGAAGAAATAATTACTAGAAAAACTGTTAACATCGGCACAACTGCGAATAGCGTTGTATAGGTGAGAGAGCCAGCTTGTTCACGGCACCGATCAGCTTCAAAACGCTTAAATACATATAAAACGAACTGAAACCAGGTTTTATTATAAAAAGGAAGCTTACTTAAAAAACGTTGTAACATGCGTCGTCTATCCCGATTTTTTTAATCATCATGTTGGGCGATTGATAGCTTATCAAAGTATGAGCTTAAGAACTCAAATCGTAGATTAAAGCAAAATAATAACTTATAGAATTAAAGTCGTTCTGTAAGTTTACTATGTGCTATAGAAAGAATTGTAGCCATAAACTTTTTTCAACAAAGTAGGCTTTCTGTTGTCTAAGCAAGGGTTTACCAAAAGTAGATAAACTTTTTACTCGATGAGTCCGAGAAATTTGCTCGTGTTATCTTTTGTACTGCACCATCAATCACCTCTAGAATTTCATAAAATTGGTTGCGCCAAAAAAATAAAAAATCCCGTATAGTGTTCTTTTTAACAAAATTTATGAAACCGATGCAACCTTACATTCTTGTACTCTATTACAGCAAATATGGTTCTACTAAAGAAATGGCTCATTTAATTGCCAACGGTGTTGAGTCTGCGGGTATGTCAGTGAAAATTCGGACAGTACCAAATATTGCTCCAGCTGTCACAATAGCCGAGCCAAGCATTCCGGAAGAAGGTGATATCTATTGTACGTTAGATGATCTAACGAATTGTTCAGGTTTAGCGTTAGGTTCTCCAACTCGCTTTGGCAATATGGCAAGTGAAATGAAATATTTTTGGGATCAAACAACCAGTCTTTGGCTCAATGGGGCATTACATAATAAACCCGCTTGCGTTTTCACTTCTTCTGGTTCAATGCATGGTGGGCAGGAAAGTACTTTGCTGACTATGCTGCCGCCGTTATTTCATCATGGCATGATGATTTTGGGATTACCTAATGCAATTCCAGCCTTATCTAATACTAAAACAGGTGGAACACCTTATGGCGCAAGCCATGTAAGTGGACCGCGTCATGACCAGAACTTAAGTCAGGACGAAAAGATTTTGTGTGAAGCTCAAGGAAAACGTTTAGGAGAGATTGCTAAAAAGCTTTTAGATTAACTTTGAGCAAATAAAAAAGAGCGGATATCCGCTCTTTTTTTAGATGTACATCTTATTCTTTTACAAAAGTTACTTTGCCATCTGTAAGAGAGTGAACACGTGCTAATGATTCAACGCGGTAGCCTTTTTCAAGCAATAAATCACGACCTGGCTGGAATGATTTTTCAATCACAATACCCACACCTACAACTTCTGCATTTGCTTGGTGAATTAAATCAATCAGGCCTAATGCTGCTTGACCATTTGCCAAGAAGTCATCAATAACTAATGCTTTATCAGTTGAATGAAGATGTTTATTTGAAATCGCAATCGTGCTTTCAGTTTGTTTAGTAAAACTAAATACTTTAGAGCGATATAAGTCATCTTTTAAAGTCAATGACTGATATTTGCGAGCAAAAATTACAGGTACACCAAGTTCTAAACCTGCCATGATTGCAGGTGCAATACCTGATGCTTCAATGGTAATAATCTTGGTAATCCCTGCATCTTTAAAGCGAGCGGCAAATTCTTTACCAATCTGCTGCATTAATACAGGATCAATTTGGTGGTTTAAGAAAGCGTCGACTTTCAAGACTTGATCAGATAGAACGATACCTTCTGTTAAGATTTTCTGTTCTAGTGCGTGCACGGGAGAATCCTCTAGACGGATGCTTTTTAAAGCAAATGCGTATTTTAAAAAGCATCCAAAAAAATGCAAGCTTTAATTCGTCTTACCTGTATAACTTGTTAATAACAATCCATAAGAAGTTTTACCATCAATATGACTTACTTTAACTGGTAAATAATCTAATTTCGGCGCTAACCAAAAGATTGTACTGCGTTCAGGTTTGTTGTGTTGTAAAACCACTTTAATGGTATCGAATGTTCCATAAGAGGTTTTAATTTTCTCATTACCTTGTTTTACAAATCGACGATTTTCAACCTCTTTTGCATCTGCAAGTGGATAAGACGACTTCAGTGAACCATTTTTTAAGTCTTCACGCAGTTGTAACTCTGCGTTTAACTCATCAAGAACGCCTGCCTGCCAAGCAAATGAACGAGCTTTATCATCTTTCTTGGTAGAGATAGTTTTGCTATTTGGATTAAAGTTAATACTCATGGTGTTGTTATGAATCAAAATTTTGCTGGTACGGCTAAAACTTTGAGACCCAATTTTACCATTGGTGAAACTAAATTTACTTGTTTCACTTGCGGACGCAATTCCGCCTGCTTTTGCAGTGAATTTATAAGTCCAGTTATTACCTTGCTGGCTTAAGGCACGTGTAGCCGACCCCATGCCTTTATTATTGTAAGTAAACTGATAATTCGCCTGAAATGGACTCATGGCAAGTGCATGGCTTGAGAAGCCTGCAAAAAGCAAAGTTGTTGAAATACCTGTTGCGATGCCAAATGATTTCAGAAATTTTGTTGCCATAAGTAAATATCCTTGTACAGACTAAAAAGTCAGTGCTGATGCATCTGTAACTTCAACATATTATGCCTGTTGATCATGGAGAAAAAATCAGGATTTATGCTAAATGTGTAATCTATTTGTGTTTTTTGGCAGTTAATTAATCTTCATTTATAAACCGTTTATTCATCTTTTTGCTGAATTGGCGTTATTTCAGAATCCGCGAATTCTTCTTCAAAATCGTCGTCCTGATCACGAGAAAGTAAGGCTGCTAAATTCACATTTCCAAATACAACTAACTCAGCTTCACGAACTCGTGCGTAATTTATATGTACTTTGCCTAATGTTTCGATGATGCTAGCTTTTTTGCCAAACCAACGGTTGAGATCAAGAAATATAAGTTCATCGCGTTCTTCTGCTACATTAAAACGTTCAAGAATCATCCCCAAAGGGTCTTTTTTCAAAATTTTATGGTAATAAAAAATTGCGGCTTTTACGGCGATCTTTTGCCAAAAGTTTTTATATTTCGCTTCAATAATTTGTGTATTACTAATTTGTTCAAAAACTAAAAGTTGCTGTTCTTTATTAAATTCCATCTGGATCAATTTTAAATCAACCGATAGTGTGGTTTCTAAACCTTTTACATGCATAGTTGCATATAATCTTAACCAGTCATGATAAAGATCTGCATGCAGGTCATCTAAAAACTCAACATTATTGGTGACATAACGTTGCAAAGTAGCATTCAGAAAGGTTTGCGATAATGTAAAATCTCTTTCTTCCTCAATGAATGCTTCTGCTTTTTTATAAACTTTTTGAAGGCGTCTGACTAATGAGGAAAATAGCGTTTGCATAAAAGAACTTCCAGAAGATAATTTACTAAAGAGCCCACACAATCTTTATTATGATAAAAAACGGGTTTTGATATTGCAGTGTAGCAAATTTACTTGATACATTTTGACAAAATGAAAATGGATAAAACCCTATATTTGAAGTGAATCACACTTTTATCCATATTTGAATATTAGTTTGTATTTTATTCGGTATTAAACCGTGGGGAAAAGGCATTTATATGCTTTTAAGATTATGTTGAACAAAAGAAGTTTATCCATAGAGCCTTTTCATCATTGGTGGCAAGACCGAGTCTTTATTGCTGCAACAATATTGGCAATCTTACTGCATATTTTTGTGTTGCTCATTCACTTTGCCATGCCTAGCCCATCAGAGCAATCTACTAAAGAAATTGCAATTTCAATTCGGCCAAGCAATGAGCCAGTTCATCAGGCAGATTTTTTGGCACAAGCAGATCAGCAAGGCTCGGGCGCATTTCGTGAAGCTCATCGGACTTCTAGTGATACTCCAAATCCGATGCTCAATGATGCTTCAACTGGAGATACTGAGTTAGAAAGTTTGCAAAAGATTCATCAACAAAGAGAGCTTAAATTTGAAGAAAAAGTTTTAATGACGGTTTTGAGTTGGCAGAAACAAGCGGATGCAAGCCAAAGAAAAAAAGAACTAGAACAACTACAAAGTCAATTTCAAGCAAAAGCTGCCATGGTTGCAAGCCTTGAAGCACAATATTTGCAACGCCAACAAGATTTCAGCCGTCAGCAAAAAATTAAAACAGTAGATGGTATTCAAGCAAAGAAAGATGCTTCAGCTATTTATTTAGATAAATTTCGTGAAAAAGTAGAGCTTTACGGTAATCGCTATTACCCTGAAGAAGCCAAACAGCAACAGCTAAGAGGTGAAGTGCGTTTAATGGTTATTTTGAATGCTCAAGGGGGAATTCGTGCAATCCGTCTGCTTGAAAGTTCAGGGCATTCAATACTAGACGAAGCAGCGAAGTCTTCAGTACGCCGCGGCGCACCATTTGGGCATTTTGATGCCAATATGAAAGATATTTCGGAGTTGCGTATTGTACGTACTTGGCGTTTTGACCCAGCTGAAGCTGAATTTGAGGTTCACTAATTAAAAAATGTGGATAACTTTTAGGATATCCACATTTTACTAATGATCACATTATTCCTGATAAGGGTTAGCAATATTGATTTTTGCTAAAATTTCAATTTCTAAGCCTTCCATCTCTTCTGCATCTTCATCACTAGTTTCATGGTCATAGCCAAGCAAATGTAAAACACCATGTACTAATAGATGTGCAAAATGATTTTGGGCAGTTTTTTTCTGTTCTAATGCTTCTTGTAATACCACTGGAATACAAATAACTAAATCACCTAGTGGTAAGGCATCTAGCATTGGTAGAACTTCTTCTGGAATATCACTTGGGAAAGATAAAACATTAGTTGGTTTATCTTTTTCTCGGTATTGCAAATTGAGTTGCTGGCTTTCATCCAGATCAACGCAAGCAACTCCAATTTCACAATCTTCTTTATAACCAACGTGGTGTAAAGTTGTCTCAATAATTTTTTTGAGTTGAGCTCGTTTGAGCTCTAACTCAGGTGATTGAAAGTCTTGTTGTAAACTTAAACTGATTTTCAAAATGAATCCTTAAGCATCCTGATGTTGCAAGTCTGCTGCTGTATCGTTTTCAGCAACTAATGCTTCTTGACGTGCTTTACGTTCAGCACGTGCTTCAGCATTAAGACGCTGTTGTTCACCATCCCAACCTTCATACGCTTCAACAATTTTTTGGACAAGTTGATGACGTACAACGTCACGGGAATGGAAACGGGTAATATGAATTTCTTTAATGTTCTCGAGTACACGTAGTGCATGTGCCAAACCAGATTGTTGGCCTCGAGGTAAATCTACTTGGGTAATATCACCTGTAATCACTGCACGAGAACCAAAACCTAAACGGGTCAAGAACATTTTCATTTGTTCAGGTGTTGTGTTTTGAGCTTCATCCAAAATTACAAATGAATGGTTAAGTGTGCGACCACGCATATAGGCAAGAGGTGCAACTTCAATCACTTGACGCTCGATTAACTTGGCAACTTTTTCAAAGCCAAGCATTTCGTAAAGAGCGTCGTAAAGAGGGCGTAGGTATGGGTCGATTTTCTGAGTTAAATCACCCGGTAAGAAACCTAGCTTTTCTCCAGCTTCTACAGCAGGACGTACAAGTAAAATACGCTGAATTTCGTTACGTTCGAGCATATCTACTGCGGCGGCAACTGCTAAATAGGTTTTACCTGTACCCGCAGGGCCAACACCAAAAGAAATATCGCTTTGCAAAATACGCTGTACGTAGCGTTTTTGATTAGCACCACGTGGGTTAATACGACCTTTTCTAGTTTGGAAATAGACATCCATTGGTGCATCATGTTCATCCATTTCTTCTCCAACTAACTCGAAATTACGTTCAGTTTGAGAAGACTGAATTAACAGATGCAACAGATCCGCACTGATTTGTTGGGATACCTCAGACTCTTCGTAGAGTCGTTGCAATAATGCTTCGGCTCTCCCAACAGCATCTATCTCACCATCGATATGAAAAACATCTCCACGATGAGTAATTTTGACATCTAAACGCTGTTCAATTTGCTTAAGGTGCCCATTATAGGCACCCAAGATGCTCTTTAAACGTTCCATTGAAATTTCAGGAAATGTTACGGTACGTCGAATCGCTGCAGTCAAGAGAAAACCTTTCAGTAGACTTTAGAATACCTCTACATTACGCCACGTCAGGCTCAAGATTCAAGAGCTCACCGTAAACTAAATTTAAAGTTTTAATTTCAGTAATCTCGATCTCTGCAAAACGACCTACCCAAGAAGCATCACCTACAAAAGTGACTAGACGTGTATTATCGGCTGTACCTAGTAAAATATTAGGGTCTTGGTCCGAAACTTTTTCAATAAGAACACGTTCAATTTTGCCAAGCATTGCATCAGTTTTTTCAATGCTAGACTGTTTAATCACTTTCTGAACTTGAGCTAAACGCTCTTTCTTAACGTGCTCAGGCGTAGTATCAGGTAAGTCTGATGCAGGTGTACCCGGACGTTTTGAATAAACAAAGCTATATGAGTGATCAAAATCTAAGTCTTTGATAAATTGAAGTGTTTCGGCGAAGTTTTCATCAGTTTCACCAGGGAAACCAATAATAAAGTCACTCGATAAGTGCATATCAGGACGTATTTTTCTTAATTTGGCAATCTTGTCGATATAAACATCAATCGTATGATTTCGTTTCATTGCCTGTAAAACATCATTAGATCCACTTTGAACAGGCAAGTGTAAATGCGACACCATTTGAGGTAAATCTTCATAACACTGAATTAGCTCGTCAGAGAACTCAAGTGGGTGCGATGTTGTATAACGTAAACGTCCAATACCTGGAATTTCTGCAACGAGTCGTAACAATTCAGGGAAGGTACAGATACCACCTTCAAAGGTTTCTCCGCGATATCCATTTACATTCTGACCCAGAAGTGAAATTTCACGGACACCTTTTTCCGCAAGACCTGCAATTTCTGCAAGTACATCATCTAATGGACGAGAAACTTCTTCACCGCGTGTGTAGGGAACTACACAGAAAGAACAGTATTTAGAGCAGCCTTCCATAATAGAAACGAATGCTTTAAAGCCTTCTACACGTGGTTCGGGCAAGAAGTCGAATTTTTCAATATCTGGGAAAGAAATATCAACCAGTTTGATTTTATCTTTTTTAGGTTTTTCTACTTGAGCATTATGTTGATCAAGCATTTGCGGTAAACGGTGTAATGTTTGTGGACCAAAAATCATGTCTACATAAGGCGCACGTTTTTGAATATTGTCACCCTCTTGAGATGCAACACATCCACCGACACCAATCACAAGATCAGGATTTTTGTCTTTTAGTTTGCGCCAACGACCTAATTCACTAAATACTTTTTCCTGCGCTTTTTCACGAATAGAACACGTATTCATGAGCAGAATGTCTGCTTCATTAGGGTTGGTCGTCAAAACGTAACCGTGAGAATCCCCTAAAAGGTCTGCCATACGGTGACTGTCATACTCATTCATCTGACACCCTTGAGTTTCAATATAAAGTTTTTTTATTGAAACATCAGTGGTGTGCGTTGGCTGGGTAACAGTGTTTTCTGAGGCAGCTTTGGCACCATTGGGAATGAAGGTTTGAACCGTCATGCAGGCTCCTAACAGATCGATCTAAAAAAATAAATTGGCCCAAAATGGGTCAAACCGTCTATTATAGCAGTATTTGAGCTGAACCGATAACAGTAAACTTTCAGAATATGACGCGGTTTTTGTGAAGTAAATTAGGTGAATTTTAATGATGTTGAATCATAGAGTTACATAACACAACAAAAGAAAGCACGAAGAATAATTAAACTATGCGTTGAAGGTGAATAGTCAGGGTTTAGCACATATATGAGACCAAGTAGAAAGAGCTCATCAATACGTAGTCGTGTAATGAAAAATAAATATATGCATCGTAGCTGGTTAGGAGCTATGTGTTTACTTGGTTGTTCATTTACCTATGCTGCTGAAGAGCAGTTTAATGATGCACTAAATGCTGCAAATAGCGGTAATACTGCGTTATTAGACCAATATCAGCTTGCAATGCAAAATGATGTATTGGGATATTATCCAGAGTATTGGAAACTCAATACCAACCTTGGCTTTCAACCTACTGCCTCTATCGTAAGCTTTGCTCAACGCTATCCACAATCAGCAATGGCTGAAAAATTAGCAGCCGATTATGTTGAAGAAAAAGTTAAACAAGCTGACTTTGCATCTGCACAACCTGTCTTATCTTATGTTACCAATCCTGACCAAGCCGAAAATTGTGCTTTAGCACAAGTGCGGGCGAAAAGCGGTGATGCATTAGTTTTTGCTGAATATAAAGATGTTTGGTTAGCAACTGAATCACAACCGGAATCTTGCTTAGGTTTAGGGCGTATGATGTTATCTAGTCCTTTAATGAGCGCACAAGATAAACAACAGCGTCTATGGGTACAATTGCGTGCAGGTTTGTCGGGACAGGCACTCGCGACAGCACAGACTTTGGGCTTGAATCTTTCTTTGGCCCAGCTTAACCAAATTCAGGCCAACCCACTTAACTACTTATGGAGTGCGCCTAAGACAAATGATGCAGATTATGCTTATTTAATTTTTGCTTTAGGGCGTTTAGCTAATAATGATTTGAGTAATGCTTTTTCAAATGTACAGCGTGTTGCCCAAGGTACGCCACAAAATGTTCAAAAATATTTATATCGTACGGTAGCCTATATTGGTGGCACCACGGTAATGAAAAATAATTTTAATCGTGAAGTTCTTCAATACTTTGATGCAAGTTATGGTTATCCATTAAGTCCGGAAGAAGCTGAAATTTATGCGCGTCAGGCGATTCGTTTTGGGGCGTGGGAAAGTTTAATTCGCGCTATCGATAGTATGACGGTAACCCAAAAACAAGAAGACCGTTGGCAATATTGGCTTGCTCGTGCGTCAGAGCAGCGTGGTGATAGTGCTTCTAAAGCAACAGCACAACAAATTTATAGAAAACTGGCTCAGGCGGGTGATGACTATCATAACCTTTTAGCAAAAGATCGCTTAGGTGAGCGTTATAACCACCAACCTTATGATGATCAGCCGACAGCAAGTGATTTAAGACGTTTAGATCAGAATATTCACTTTAATCGTGCTTTTACTTTAAGACGTATTAATGCAAATCCAACTTATACGAATCGAGAGTGGAATTGGGCAGTTCGTCAAGCGTATCTTCAGCATGATGACGGTTTACTTTTAGCTGCGGCAAAGCGTGCTCATGACATGGGGTGGTATGACCGTGCAATTTATGCAGCAGATCGTACAAAAAATAAGCACAATGATGCTTATCGCTATGTGACTCCTCATAAGACTAATGTCGTAAGTCATAGTTACAATGCAGGAATTGATCCTGCATGGGCTTATGGTTTAATGCGTCAAGAAAGTCGGTTTGTAACTTCTGCGCGTTCTCACGTTGGGGCGGGTGGTCTTATGCAAATTATGCCTGATACAGCGAAGTTGATTGCACGTCAAATGGGTGAAACTTATAATCCGGCTGCATTAAATGAAATGAATACCAATATTCGATATGGAACATTTTATTTGTCGATGATTCAGGGACAATTAAGCAATAACCCTGTTTTGGCGACAGCAGGTTATAATGCGGGGCCTAATCGGGCTAGACGTTGGCAACCGGACTATCAATCAATTTCGGCTGACCAATATACTGAGACAATTCCATTGTTAGAAACCAGAGACTACGTCAAGCACGTTATGACGAATGCAACACATTATGGCGTAATATTGGGTCAAGGGGCCCAGTCGTTATCGCAGCGTATGAAAGTCATTCCAATGCGTACGTCGCCTTAACTTTAAGGTGGTTGATGATGGATCTTCTTTTAATTGGCATATTCAAGTTTTAATTAAATGAAATATAGATATTTGGAACTTCGTTCAATTTTGCAACTTGCATGGTGGCTCATCTGTGCGGGAGTAGGGTTGATGAGTTCCGTTTTACATGCCGAACCTGTTAATTTACAGGGGTATGTTATGCATGTGCAAATGACACCTGCCGCATGTGCATTAGATCCCTCTAAACAAAAACAACGTAAATGTCTTGAAGGATATTCACTGACAATTACAGGTCTCATGCCAGAAACAAACCAAAGTAATTGCTCAACAGACAGTTCTGCAACCTTGTCTCCATTGCAAGCTAAAGTCGTGGCTCGGGTTATGCCTGATAATAATGCTCGTGTACAGCTATGGAAAAGTGTAGGCGGATGCGTTCCTATGAATGCAAGCCAATATTTCCGTACGGTTATTAATTTTGCTGAACGTTTAAAAATTCCGGCTAGTCTCACAAGTTCAACAAATGTTGAAATGCAGCAATCCGCGTTAAGACAGCAGTTTGTACGTCTTAATCCGAGCTTACCTCAAAATGGTATCCGTTTTAGTTGTCAATTATCACGTTCGGATGTGGTCTTAACGGAAGTGAAAGTTTGTTACACGGTAAAGGGCCAATATAAACAGTGTGCAAATCATGTGGTATCGAATTGCCCTGGTGAAATCATGATTAAAGGTAGTTATTAAAGATTACGAACATTTCGTAAGGAAATGCTCACCATACATCGAATCTATTTGTAAAGATTAATTTGTATTTTCTATCAGACTTTTGGTGAAAACGAGTCGCTTTTACATGCATCTGCCAAATCTTTAGAGTACAATCTTTGCCGTTTATGATGATTTGGTTAGATGGAATTCCTATTTAGCCCGATTAAGGACACTCATTGGAGACAATTACATGAAGCAACCCGTTCGTGTTGCCGTGACTGGCGCTGCAGGTCAAATTGGTTACAGCTTATTATTCCGTATCGCAAGCGGTGAAATGCTAGGTAAAGATCAACCTGTTATTTTACAATTGCTTGAAGTTCCAGTTGAAAAAGCACAACAAGCGCTTAAAGGCGTAATGATGGAACTTGATGACTGTGCTTTCCCTTTATTGGCTGGCATGATCGGGACTGATGATCCGAAAGTTGCATTTAAAGATGCTGACTACGCATTATTGGTAGGTTCTCGTCCACGTGGTCCTGGTATGGAACGTGCTGACTTGTTAAAAGTTAACGGTGAAATTTTCATCGGCCAAGGTCAAGCATTAAACGAAGTTGCTAGCCGTAACGTTAAAGTATTAGTTGTAGGTAACCCTGCAAACACTAACGCTTACATCGCAATGAAATCTGCTCCAGATCTTCCAGCGAAAAACTTCACAGCTATGTTGCGTCTTGACCACAACCGTGCGTTGACTCAAGTTGCTCAAAAAGCTGGTGTTGCAGTTGCTGATATCGAAAACTTAACAGTTTGGGGTAACCACTCTCCAACAATGTATGCTGACTACCGTTTTGCAACTGCAAATGGCGAAAGCTTAAAAGACAAAATCAACGATCCAGCTTGGAACAAAGACGTATTCCTTCCAACTGTTGGTAAACGTGGTGCTGCGATCATCGAAGCGCGTGGTTTGTCTTCGGCTGCTTCTGCTGCTAACGCTGCAATTGACCATATGCGTGACTGGGCGCTTGGTACAAACGGCAAATGGGTAACTATGGGTATTCCATCTGATGGTTCTTATGGTATTCCTGAAGGCGTTATGTTCGGTTTCCCTGTTACAACTGAAAACGGTGAATACAAAATCGTTCAAGGTTTAGAAATCGATGAATTCAGCCGTGAGCGTATCAACTTCACTCTAAACGAGCTTGAAGAAGAACGTGCAGCAATTGCTGACATGGTAAAATAATTCATCAGCTTGATGAGTTAAAAAGCACTCTTTTAGAGTGCTTTTTTATTAAATACTGAAAAAGCAAACACAAAAAGCAACAAGAAAATATATACACTATCATGCAAGTAAAAACGTTTTATTGTTAGATTAGTTAATAGATGATTTAAAAGAAGTTATAGGAGAATAACAATGTTTGAACAGCAACCGACTTTAGAGCTTTTATTTGATCAGTTGGGTTTAGATTCTGATGAAGCAAGTATTGAAAACTTTATCAAAACACATCAATTGCCAGCCGAGCAAAAATTACATGAAGCGTCTTTTTGGTCAAAAGGCCAAAGCGATTTTTTGAAGAGTCATTGGGAAAAAGATGATGAATGGATTGTGGTTATTGATGAGCTTAATGAACAACTGCATGAAGACAGTGTGAAAAAATAATTTCAAAAAATAAAGCCTGTTTTACAAGTAATATGTAAAACAGGCTTTATTACATGAAGAGTTTAATGTGTCTTTACTTTTAATTTATCTTTATACCATGGCTCATGACGTACAAGGTCAAATACGGGTTGGCCATGAAGCAATTCAAGATCACATGTAGACGTTGATAAATATTTAGTTAACCAATGTCGGGTTAATGCTGACTCTTGTCGTGCTGCTGACGCATATGCCAGAAAGAAATAGATATCTGCATGTTCATGATGTGCTAATGGCTTCAAAATTTGTTGAGTAATCAGCGCAAAACGTTTTTCTTTATTGAGTTCAAAATAAAGCATATAGGCTTTGGCTAAGTGTAGAGACAAATTAAGGTATAAGCTCAATGGCATTTCTTCATATTCCATACGAGCTTGTTCAAGCAAGACAATAGCTTCTTGTAAGAAATGAAGTTGTTCTTGGCGAACACGACTTAATACTACAAGTTGCATGCGTAACTCGGCACGCTCTAAAGCAAGCTCAGGCGTATTTTCAGTCAAATAAAGTTGGTCTGTTTCACCAATTCGGCTCACAATTGTTTTACTTTCAATAGACATACGCCATCACCTTTTTTAATCAATAGCTCTTATATCGGGTTCATTTACCAAATTTAAAGAGTAACCTTTAGACCCAAATGGAATTTCCACTACGAAGCCAAGCTGTAATAGAGAGTCTTTGCTGTTTTGAAGTTAATACTTCATGTAGTAAATCACTTTGAAATATTACCAGTCGATTGGGTTCGGGATTAACAATATGCCATTTCTCGTTTTTATCTTGTAGTCGCAATTGCCCACCCCAATCCTCTTGCCATTCTGGATGTAGATAATAGACAGTTGAGATAATACGATCATTTTTTTGTTGAGGATTGTCTCGGTGTAAAGCATAAAATTCACCCAAATTATAACGAGCAAAATGAGCTTCAACCTCTTTAATCCCTAAGTAGAATGCTTGATTTAGACTTTGTGAAAATAAAGTTAAGGTTTCAATATGTTGCTGAGCAATAGGGAGCTGATCATTAATCCAGAGAATATGGTCGCTACGAATATTGCTTACAACGCCGTTTTGAATGCCTGCTTCTCTAAATTCATCCATATGATGGCTACATTCTTGAGAAACCTGTGCGCGATATTGATCTGGATATGCTTGATTTATAATGGCAAAGCCATGCGCATTTAAATCATCTAAAATTTGATCCAAATTCCATGAATCAGGAAGTGAGTGAGAACGCATATAACCTCGAGTAGATCGTAAAAATATCAAGCAGCTCTATTTTAGATGATCACAACCTTACGAAAGAATATTTTTTTCATGTTAAACTATTTGTTGAATTGAGGAATTAAAGTCAACATGAATTACCGTCACCATTTCCATGCGGGCAACTTTGCAGATGTTATGAAGCATGTGCTTTTGCTACAGCTTCTCAACCGTTTAAATGCTAAAGATAAACCTTATCGTTATATCGATACGCATGGAGGGGCAGGCAAATATGATTTATCTCTGGCACCTGCACAAAAGTCTGGAGAATTTCTCACAGGCATTCATCGTCTAGTTCAACTATCTGAAATGGAAAAGCGTCAGGCACCTGAAGCAATCCAACAATATTTGAAGTTAGTCGAACAATTGCGTTCTGAAGAAGGTAAGGGAAGCTATCCAGGTTCTCCTTGGTTCGCTCTGCAAGGCATGCGTGAAATCGACAAGGCGACTATATTTGAAATGCAGCGCGATGTATTTCAGCAATTACGTCATAACATTCGTGATAAACGTGCAGGTTTACATGAGCGTGATGCATATGAGGGCTTGCTTGGCGTAATTCCGCCAAAAGAAAAGCGCGGTCTGGTTATGATCGACCCTCCTTACGAATTAGAACGTAAAGACTTTCCGCAATTAGTTGAACTTTTACAACAAGCTTATAAAAAATGGCCAACAGGCGTTTTTGCAGTTTGGTATCCAATCAAAGACCGAGCGATGATTGAGCGTTTTGAAAAGAAAATGTTTAAAACGGGCATCCGCCGTCAGTTAGTTTGTGAAATTTGTGTATGGCCAGATGACACACCTGTAGGTCTAAATGGTTGTGGTCTATTAGTGATTAACCCACCTTGGCAGTTCTCTGAACAAGCAGACCAAGCACTACAGTGGTTATTCCCGCATCTTCGCATGCAAGAAACCGGTGGTCATGCTGCTGTTCGCTGGTTGGTAGGTGAGTAACAGTTAACTTAAATCAATGCACATGTTTGGAATAGAAAATAATGACAAATGCGCCTAAACCAGAGCAAGATTTAACTCATAATGAACATTCATTTGATGGGATTACATTTGAAGTGGTTGAAGAAGAAGATAATCCGGAAGGACAAAAAGTGAAGCGCCGAGGTATTTATCTTTGGCCTAACTTAATTACAACCGCTGCTCTGTTGTCCGGTTTCTATTCCATCATTGCAAGTATGAATGGGGATTTTAACCAAGCGATCTATGCCATTTTTATTGCAGCGCTATTAGATGGCTTAGATGGTCGAGTTGCTCGAGCGATTGGTGCACAAAGTGCTTTTGGCGAACAATATGATTCTCTCTCAGACTTGTTAGCTTTTGGTGTGGCTCCAGCAATGCTGATGTATAGCTGGAGTTTGCATGATTTAGGCCGTATTGGTTTAGCTTGTTGTTTTGTTTATACAGCCTGCGCAGCCTTCCGACTAGCGCGTTTTAATGTGCAAATTGGCGTTGTTGATAAGCGTTATTTTATCGGCATTGCAAGTCCACTCGCTGCTATTATCATTATTTCACTCGTCTGGGTTGCTCGCGATTATCCTTTCATTTTTGATTTACGTGATATTGCGATTCAAACTATTAATGCTGTTCTTATGGTAATTGTGGGATTACTCATGATTTCCAATATTAAATATTATTCTTTCAAACAGATGGATCGTAAACGCGTTCCTTTTGTAGTTATGTTGCCAGTAGTACTGATTTTTGCGGCAATCACTTATAATATTCCAATGGGCATTTTGACAGTTTCAATTATCTATGCTCTATCTGGTTTTGTTACGACTTTATTTGCACGCAAGAGTAATGAAACACTAAAAACATAAAATAGAAGAGGTTCAGTATGCCTAAGTTGATAAGTGAAATTAATCAATTACAGCAGCTGGGCCCTAATGCTAAAGAGGGGGTTGTTTATCAACCTTCTCGTGGCTTTTTTAAAATTGTTTATCAAGGCTTGATCCTTCCAAATTTACCAACCCCACTTCGTTATTTTAATTATATTAGTTTAGTGGGACAGCCACGTATTCCTCTGTGTTATAACAGCCACAGCATTACAACTTCAGCTATCGACACTGCAACAGTGCTTGTAAGTAATAGCCAACATAGTGTGGGACATTTAAAAACATATTCTATTCGACGCCAATGCCAGTTTGATTCGACGCTATATCAATTTGATAAAACCGATCTGATTCAATGGCAAATTCCCGTGATTCGCCTTCAGAGATTAGACCCAGAAATGGGGTGTGATCTTACGATTCAGATTCCAGAAAATATATCTAATGCCTCTGCTTTGCAGTGGGGTGTTTCTGACTATTGGTCAACACTATGTGTATGTGAAGGGGAAATTTTTTATAAAGGACAGAAATATCAAATTGAAGGGTTGGGGCGATTTAAACACGCGCGAGCTTTGCACTTGCCGTTCTTATCTTTATGTTTCTATACGTGCCAAATTATTAACTTAAATGAAACTACTCAGCTTACATTCTTACAAATAAGAAATCAGTGGAATATCATCCTATGTTCAAGATTAGATATTCAAGAATTTGGGAAGCCTGTTGAAAGTTTTACAGAAGACGTAAATTTACATATCCACCGAGTTTATCCAAAGGTTAAAACACCGAATGGTAAAGAGATGTACTTGCCTAGGGAGTTTTCTTGGCAATGTGAGAAAAATGGAAAAATAATTTTTGAACTTTATGCACAAAGCCGAGGTGACTATAAGTTTGGTTTGGCGGCTGGATATGTGGGAAGCTTTCAATATCAATTAAGCTGGAATGAACAGTGTTTGCAAGGAGAGGGTGGGTACTGTGAATATATTGATTGTCGCCCACTTAGATGGCAAGAAAAGAATCAAGACGAGAAAATTTTAGATAAATTGATGCTTTTACAACCATGTTTGTATAAAAAATGACTATTTTTATCATTTTTGATTAAAAAGCGAACTGTTGTTGCGCTAATATTAAAAAAGGTATTGCAAAGGGGATGAGATGGTCTATAATGCACATCCATCGGCGGTGATGCAGATGGAAACTTGTTGAAAAACAGTTACTTGTGATTAGATTGGTTGCTTTAAGTGATGAATTTGATGGTAAGTTGGTTTAAGAGATAAGTTTTAAAAATATCGAAATTACCTGTTGACTTTTAAGA
>NZ_GG753602.1:0-89242 GCF_000163635.1 Acinetobacter sp. SH024
CTAAAATGAACACGAAAAATCAGACCAATCAGCCCATCTGTAAAGATTTGGAAAACGCAACGTATCACACAGTGAATAAAACGAAGCAAGTATCCATACCAGTTGTGCTGGCGACCATAGCAAGAGTGAACCACCTGATCCCTTCCCGAACTCAGAAGTGAAACCTCTTAGCGCTGATGGTAGTGTGGGGTTACCCATGTGAGAGTAAGTCATCGCCAGCTCATTATTCTAAACACCCCCGTTCTAACGAATGGGGGTGTTTCTTTTATTGCCCGGAATTTATACCTATAATTCTTTATATGATTATAATGGAAGAAATTCATATCAAGTCTAATAAGGATATAACATGTCTACCGATCAACAATTCCCAACACCCAATAATTTAGGTATCGCAGTTTATTCAAATAATGCAGAAGCTATTGGTAATACTCCTTTAGTTCGTATCAACCGTTTAATTAAAACTGGTGCAACTGTATTAGCGAAAGTGGAAAGTCGTAATCCTGCCTTTTCTGTGAAATGCCGTATTGGGGCTGCACTTATTGCAGATGCAGAAAAAAGAGGTGTGTTGAAAGAAGGCATGCATATAGTTGAACCAACTAGTGGTAATACGGGGATTGCATTGGCTTTTGTTGCGGCGGCGAAGGGTTATCCAATTACTTTGACTATGCCAGCTAGCATGAGTCTTGAACGCAGAAAAGTATTAAAAGCTTTAGGTGCTAATTTAGTTCTAACTGAACCGGCGAAAGGGATGAAAGGTGCGGTTGATGAAGCGGTACGATTAGCAACTGAGCAGCCAGATGTTTATTTTTTGCCACAACAATTTGAAAACCCAGCCAATCCACAAATTCATGTGGACACAACTGGCCCAGAAATTTGGCAAGCAACAGGTGGGCAGGTTGATATTTTAGTTGCTGGCGTAGGTACTGGAGGTACGATAACTGGTATTTCTCGTTATTTTGAACAGGTCCAAAATAAGCCATTGTACTCAGTAGCAGTTGAACCTGCTGAGTCTCCAATTATTACTCAAACTAAAAGTGGTGAAAGTATTACGCCTGCACCCCATAAAATTCAGGGGATTGGTGCAAACTTTATTCCAAAAAATCTTGATTTAGATTTGGTTGATGAAGTCTTACCAGTGAATAGTGAAGAAGCAATTCAATGGGCGAGAAACTGTGCAACTCAAGAAGGTATTTTGGTAGGTATCTCAAGTGGAGCTGCCTTGGCTGCTGCAGCTAAAATTGCAGAGCGTCCTGAAAATGCTGGTAAAACAATAGTTGTTATTCTTCCTGATAGCGGAGAACGTTATTTATCTTCTGTTTTATTTGAAGGTTTATTTGACGAATAAAATTAACTATGTAAAAAAGCCCATTAATAGATGGGCTTTTTTTATTTGATCTGAATTTATAATGCACTTTTTAAAGTTTTCTGATGACGTTTCACAGATCGAGCATATTTTTTTGCTTTGTGTCGTGTCCAGAAGCTTCGCTCATATCCAGTTGGTCCCACATTATAATAAGCTGTTGCCTTGAACCAACTATCAGCTGACTGATAATAGTGATTTAAGATATAAGCACCACATTGAATATTAGTGGTTTCATCATATAAATTCCCCACACAAGTTTGTTGCCAATAACTTGGAATAATTTGAGTTAAACCGACGGCGCCAGTAGGAGAGCGAGCATTACTATTGTAACTAGACTCTTGCCTGATGACTGCTGCGAGTAAAAGAGGGGGGACATTATATTGGTCAGCACTTTGAATAATCATTGGAGATAGCCGATTGGCTGTACTCGCTGGAACAGAATAAGCTTTTTGTAAGCCAGACGAGAGTTTATTGGAGCGCCAAGAAAATGAGCCACTATTCGGTCCTAAGCTTGTACACCCTGTCATTATTGTCATCAATGCAATAATAAAAAATTTGAGGCTAAGGCGGTGTAATTCTGATGGTTCAAAATGATCTTGAGCTAAAGATGAGGTAAGCAAAATACAAAACCAATAATCAAATTTCAAATGAAATGATGGTATTCAGCTGTACTTATCGGATCAATGTAAGTTCTGTTGCTCAGCACATCTAGAAAGTAAGAATTTTGTATAATTAAAATGAAAAAACCCCGACATCCTGTCGAGGTTTCTTCGTATTCAGCTTTATGTAGTTAACTCCTGTCAACTACCGCTTCCTGCGTTCTTATTCTTCTTCAATGAGACATCCTGTCTCTCTATGATTTATATACTATGAAAAAATACTAAAGCTGAATATCCGCAAATCACCGCAAGTTTTGTACGTTTTAACTTACAGTCGTTTTTTTTCAACTTTCTTAGATATGATGTCGACTAATTTTTGGGCTATAGGAGCACAAATCAATACACTTGGGAAAGCTAATATCCATGCAATGATCCAAGCCGATAACCATAATGAAACGAAGTGATGATTTAGCCCTACAGCCTTGAAAGTTGAAATACCTGAAACTATAAAAGACATCATTCCTGATAAAATTAAGAGGAATAAAAGTTTCTGTGCTTTCATGGCCTTATATTCCTTGATAAGCATTTAAGGTCAATGCAAAATTTTCTCCAAATTGTTGAGCAGTTTTAATATCTCCTTCATCAAAACCATCTGCATTACTGCCATGTTCAGCTTGAGCCATTAAGCCTGACCATGAACCGAGACGGTTGGCTGCTTGCGTATAAGGAATGCCTTTGTGCTGTTCAGGCATGATTGGATTACCGACCCATAACATGCCGTGTTGCATACAAAAGGTGAAAATCGAAATTAACGTCGATTGTTTATCACCAGCAGGAAGGGAGGAAACGGTAAATCCAGCCGCTAATTTTCCTTTAAAACTTTGTTTTTTCCATAATGGACCAGTTGCATCCATGAGTTGTTTTAATTTGGAAGATACACCACCTAAATAAGTGGGGGAGCCCCAAATTAAGCCGTCATATTGGATAAGAATTTCTGGGCTGTTGATAATATCTTCGGCATTGAGTAAATCTGCTCTCATATTTTTATGGCTCAAAATACCAGTTTGAATTTGCTGAGCAATAAATTGGGTGTGACCTTGGCGACTATGGTAAATAATGGCAACAGTTTTCATGGAAATTTCCCTTTATTTAAATTTGAAATAGTTTTGCAGTGAGATATAAACCACAGCCAAAAACACTATGGTTCAGCAAACTTTTCAGACAGTTCAAAAAAGGATGAGGTGTTTTTGATGAGGCAAAACCACTACCCATAGCTGGTTGCATAATAAAAAAAGGAATGAGAACGGTGATCAAACCAAACAGTAGTGCTGAGTAAAACTGAGGGTGGTCGAGCCAAGTCGAACCTACAATGAAGAGAAAGCTCAATGCGAAGATAATCCCGACACTATAGTGAGCAATCCAGCCTAATAAATATTCCCCCTTTATTGGGGTACTTTTAGCAATAGATTGATGGACGAGTTTTCCTTGAAATATCCAGCCCACCCAACGTCCAAGAAAGGCAAAGTTTAAAGTCGGGGCCTTAAATATTTTTAGTATTAACAGCCATATATCCATAACGATGGTTGCACCAATACCAAGACATAAAGCTTGAAAGAACAGAGTGGATGTATTCATTTTTACACCTTGCTTTTATACGTATGAAACGTGATAAATTTATTGTGCAAATTAAAGTTCACTTGAAGTCAAGAGGGTATTATGGATATTGGTGAAGTCGCTAAGAAGGCAAAAGTCACAACGGCTACCCTACGCTTTTATGAAGAGAAAGGATTAATTAAATCGATAGGGCGGCAAGGCTTACGTCGACAATATGGCAAACAAGTAATTGATCAACTGGCATTAATTGCTTTAGGTCGTGCTGCAGGATTTTCTTTAAATGAAATTGCCACAATGTTTGGGCAAGATGGTAAGCCTGATCTTGACCGTCAAAAACTAAAAGATAAAGCTGAACAATTAGAGCAAATGGCAAAGCGATTGCATTTTATCAGCCAGGGATTAGAACACGCTGCTGTATGTCCTGCTGAAAATCATATGGAATGTCCAACTTTCCAAAAATTTTTAAAAGCAGCAATTGCTGGAGAATATCAGCCAACAAAACTTTAAGCAGTTTTTAGCGAAGAGGTCTAATTTTTGAAGTTGTATTAAATAGTTGGTCTTGTCATATTTTCGCCATAAAGATTTCATCTTTTTGAAGTAAAAACTTCATATAAGCTTGATTAAATTTGCTTAATTTTTTATCAACTGTATAAAACCATGAGCAAAAAAACATTAGCGGTATTATTATGCTGTGCCAGTTTAGGATTGGCGGCATGTAATGATGATAACGACCAAGAACAAACTTCACCTACTGAAAACGTTACCGAACCAACCTTAATTTCTTTTGCTAAATTACCTGTAGAAACTTATGCTGCTGGTCCAGACTCTGGTGCATATGTGAAAGGTGCAAATGGAATTTATCCTCCATTTAAAGGTCAACCTGTACAAGGCTTTTCTGCTGCATTAAAAAATGAAGATGGCAGTTATATGGCAATGGCCGATAACGGTTTTGGAACTCAAGATAATTCAGCAGACTTTTTACTTCGTATTTATAAAATAAAGCCTGATTTCAAAACTAAAGCTAAAGGCACGAGCCAAGTTACTGTACAAAGCTTTATCCAACTGCGTGATCCGAATAAATTAATTCCATTTAATATCATCAATGGTAATACACCTGAGCGTTTATTAACGGGCGCTGATTTTGACCCAGAGTCGATGCAGCGTACTAGTGACGGGACCTACTGGATTGGAGATGAGTTTGGGCCTTATTTACTTCATTTTTCAGCAAATGGTGTGTTATTAGATGCACCGATTGCTCTGCCAAATCCGTTACATCCGACTCAAGAATTACGTTCACCACAAAATCAGTTTAATAAAGCACAAATTAATTTTGTAGAACCTCTAGTTCAACAAAGTGGTGGTTTTGAAGGAATGGCGATTTCGCCAGATGGGCAGTATCTTTACCCTCTTATAGAAAAGCCAATTAAATCAATTCGAGAAACGGAAAGACAGTTGCTGATTTCGCAATTTGATGTGAAGAAAAAAGTGTATACAGGAAAATATTATTGGTTCCAGTTAGACAGCAAGGCAACCAATATTGGTGACTTCCAACTCTTTAATGATAAAGAAGGAATTATTATTGAACGTGATGCGACTCAGAACAATTTAGGTGGATATAAAAAATTAATCCGTATTAAATTGAATGAGTCAGGTCAGCTAGTAAGCCGTGAAGATTTAGTCGATTTAATTAAAATTGCTAACCCGAATTTGTTGTATGGCACAGCTAGAGCAGGGGATATTGGTACGGGGGAGGTTTTTGCTTTTCCATTTGAAACCATTGAAGATGTAATTATTGAAAATGGCACAACGCTGACGGTTTTCAATGATAATAATTTCCCTGGTTCGACAGGACGTAACGCAAAACTGGCTGACGATAACGAGATTATTCAAATTCGTTTGCCAAAAGCTTTGTTCTAAGCTCTATAAATAAAAATTAAAACTGCGGCGGATTTTGGTCCGCCGTATTTATTACAAGAATAAAATATTGAGTAAAGTTTAATCAAATTAATTTCTATATCGTTGTTTTCGCATGTTTTATAAACAGGGAAAATGAATGAAATTCATGTTAAAATGATCGGCTTTCATCTTTAGATGTCTCTCCTTCATCTGCTAGCCGAGATTCGCAAGCCATGTCTACCGCTTATACCATGCAAACTGCGCCAAAAGCGCTGTTTGATTACGACAAATATTGGGCGTCGTGTTTTGAACCAGCGCCATTTTTGCCGATGTCACGAGAAGAAATGGACCAACTCGGCTGGGATGCGTGTGACTTTATTTTAGTCTGTGGTGATGCTTATATTGACCATCCATCATTTGTATCAGGTGTGATTGGACGTGTGCTTGAGGCACAAGGTTTCCGTGTCGGAATTATTGCGCAGCCAGACTGGACCAATGTTGAAAGCTTCCGAGTTTTAGGTAAGCCAACAATTGCTTGGGGTGTAACCGCAGGTAATATGGATTCGATGATTAACCGTTATACGGCAGATCGTAAAATCCGTTCGGATGATGCATATTCTCCAAATAATGAACCAAATAAACGTCCAGACCGCGCAGCAACAGTTTATTGCCAACGTTGTCGAGAAGCATTCCCTGATGTACCTGTGTTATTAGGTGGTATTGAAGGCAGTTTACGCCGTATCGCACACTACGATTATTGGTCAGATAAAGTCCGTCGTTCGATTTTGATGGACTCAAAAGCTGATTTGCTGATGTATGGTAATGGTGAGCGTGCCATTATTGATGTAATGCATCGTTTGGCTAAAGGTGAGAAAATCCACGAGATTACAGATGTTCGTGGTACGGCATTTATTATTAATAAACATAACAAAGCATCAAAAGCAAAGTTTGTTGAAGTTGCGAGTAATGATGTAGATACGGTTGGGCGTGTTGATCCAATTATTAACCCATATGTCATGACAGAAGATATTGATGGCTGTGAGGTTGAAAAAGAAAAGGGTAACTCTTTAGCTCAGTATCAAAATTTCCAAAAAGAGATTGTTGCAAATCCCATTGTGCGTGAAGGCGACAAACTTGATGACGACACTCAAATCGTTCAATTAAAGCCAGCACCGTCAAAAGCAATTAAACACAAATTACCACCACGAGAGTTGGCGGTTATTCGCTTACCTTCTTTTGAAGAAGTGGCAAATGATCAAGTGCTTTATGCGCATGCAAACCGTATTTTGCACCTTGAAACCAACCCTGGTAATGCTCGTGCACTCGTTCAACGCCATGGTGAACGAGATGTGTGGATTAACCCGCCTCCAATTCCTCTAACTACGGAGGAAATGGATTATGTGTTTGATTTACCTTATGCACGTTTGCCACATCCTACTTATGGTGATGCGCGTTTCCCTGCATTTGATATGATCAAATTCTCGGTCAACATTATGCGTGGCTGTTTTGGCGGCTGTACATTCTGTTCGATTACAGAACATGAAGGTCGTATTATCCAAAACCGTTCGGAAGATTCGATCTTACGTGAGATTGAAAAAATCCGTGATACGGCACCAAACTTCACCGGTATTATTTCAGATTTAGGTGGCCCAACAGCAAACATGTACCGTTTGCACTGTAAAGATCCTGAAATTGAGAAAAACTGTCGTAAACCTTCTTGTGTATATCCGGGTGTTTGTCAAAACTTGCATACGGATCATGCACCTTTAGTACAGCTTTACCGTAAAGCGCGCGCAATTAAAGGTGTGAAGAAAATTCTGATTGGTTCTGGTCTGCGCTATGACCTTGCGGTACTCAACCCTGAATATGTAAAAGAACTAGTACAACACCATGTTGGTGGTTATTTAAAAATTGCTCCTGAACATACCGAACAAGGTCCGTTATCTAAGATGATGAAACCGGGTATTGGTACGTATGATCGTTTCAAACAAATGTTTGACCGTTTCAGTAAAGAAGCAGGGAAAGAGCAATATTTAATTCCTTACTTTATTGCTGCGCATCCGGGTACTTCAGATTATGACATGATGCACCTTGCAATTTGGTTGAAAAAGAATGGTTTCCGTGCCGATCAAGTACAGACGTTCTATCCATCGCCAATGGCAACTGCAACAACCATGTATTATTCGGGCAAAAACCCGCTTGCTAAAGTCGCTCGCTATACTGAAAAAGTTGATATTGTAAAAGGCGAGAAACGCCGTCGTCTGCATAAAGCATTCTTGCGTTATCATGATCCAAACAACTGGCCATTACTTCGTGAGGCCCTAAAAGAGATGGGGCGCGCAGATTTAATTGGTAATTCGAAGCAGCATTTAATTCCGACTTATCAGCCAAAAGGCACAGAAGGGGAATATAAGTCTGCTCGTAAGAAAAATTCGTCTGCAGCAGGTGATTCGGTTAAACGAAATAATCAGCAAACGAATAATCATTCGAATCAAAAGCGTCCACAAAAAGGACAGGTTCTAACGCAACATACTGGTTTACCTCCTCGTGAAACAGGTGAGAAAAGACCGTTTGGTGGGAAAAGTAAACCTAAATCTAAAGTTCGTGGATAATGATAAAACAGGCTCTTAAATAGAGCCTGTTTTGTTTTTTATGACTCTATTTAAATCGTATAATGAGATTTTCGAGGATTTAAAGTACAAAAAACGTAACGAATAATGATAAATAACCAAAATCTGACGAGCTGCACTTGATTGTTATTGATTCTATGATTATAAATAATGTGAGGGTGGCTAAATTTAAGCCAAGCTTGATAACTACAAGTGAAATTACTAAGTGAACCTTTTAAAAAACGGCTGTGTCGTTATCAATTAAAACAAAGTGTGATCTAGCAAAATCATTATAAAAAACTTAAAGGATTAGGCCCATGTATTATTTAATCACGATCTTATTATTATTTCTGGTTGTTGTTATGGCAGTGAAAAGTCTGTCACGAAGGCATCAACATGATAGTGCTTTAAAGCGCCGTGCAGTGTTAACTAGCCATGAGCAAATGACCTTAACCAGACTACAAACTGTTTTGCCCAAATTTACCGTATTAGCGCATGTATCTTTTGATGCACTTCTAACTACAAAATACGCGCATACACGTCGTAAATATCAAAATATGTCAGCTGATTTTGTTGTGCTTGATCAAAATTATCAGGTAATTGTAGTCGTTGTTCTAGGGGAAAACGGTTTACGCCGAGCGCATCAACAATATGAGCGTCGCCTATTACAATTGGCTGGCTATCGTGTGCTTCATTATAGTAGTGTGCCTGATTATCATGACTTAAGAAGAGACTTATTGAGTCCTGAATCAGAATTAGCAACTTTGCATGCGACACCCCAGCTAGAAAGAATGTCAAATGCTTTTGTGAAGCCTTAAAAATTCGACATTAGCGCAACTAATCTGAGAGCTCATTTAAGAATATCTTAATAAGATGCTGAAATTCAAAATTTTAAAATTACTAAAAAATTGAGCAATATCACCTAAGATATTGCTCAATTTTACATGGATTTATAATTATAAAAATTATGGAAGTACCGCAACAACCGTCATTTCTACAAGTACATCGGGTGCATAGAGTTTTGATTCTACACATGTACGTGCTGGTGGGTTCCCTTCGCTAATCCATCCATCCCAAACCGCATTCATTGCTGCATAATCTTTTTCAATATCTTTTAAAAAAATCATGACAGAAAGAATATGGGTTTTATCAGTTCCAGCTTCTGCCAATAGACGGTCAATATTATCTAAAGTTTGTTGAGTCTGCCCTGTGACATCTGCGCTTGTATCATCGGCGAGTTGCCCAGCTAGGTGTACCAAATTACCTGAAATCGCAACTTCGCAGTAGCGTGAAGTAACGTGTAAACGCTTTACCGTCATAAAAATGCTCTAAAGTGGCTTTATTTAATAGTTTTGATTTTATGAAGAGTTGCTAGGTCGGTGCAAGCAAGTAGAAAAGAATTTCAGTAGATTATTGTGAGGAAGGGATATCTAAGCCATGTATCAGAAGAGCCCTGCAATATTCGGATTTGGTCGTCACGCCAATCACAGGACGATATGCCGAAAGTAAAGGTTGCTTTGGCATGTTGCAAATACATGGGTAATGAATATGCGTTGATTAGGTTACTCTAAAGTTTGAGTAAAAGGGAGCCTATTTTGTTCAAAAGTTGCTCTTTCGGGTAAAAATTAATCAGTCACCAGAGGTTAAGTTGGAAGTCATCGGCTTGCGTTTGTAATTGATAAACGCCTATACCAATCAGGCGAAACTGGAAATGTTCGGGTATCTGCATTTCATTTAACAATAAAAATAAAACTTGGATTAGGTCCTGTAGCGACTGGATCGGTCTTTTAAAGCTTTTACTATGTTGTAGAGTCTGAAAATTCTTGAGTTTAAGTTTGATATTCACACCACGTGCATTGAGTTGCTTTTTCTCTAGGGTTTGCCAGACTTTTTCAGCTAATCCCTGCCAATAGGGCTGACATTGAGCCAAAGTAAAATCACTGTCAAAAGTGGTCTCTTTCGAAATTTGTTGGCGAGCTCTTTCAGCTTGAACAGGTCTATGGTCAATGCCCTGAGCATATAGATAGAGTTGTTGTCCATATTTACCAAAGTGGTGAACCAAAACAGCTTCTTCAATTTTTTGTAAGTCACCTAAAGTATGTAGCTGAAGCTGTTGTAATTTTTCCTGAGTGACTTTACCCACGCCTGGAATCTTTTTAAGCGGAAGGTCTTGAATAAAAGTAGCAACTTGCGAAGGTTTGATTACACATAAGCCATTAGGTTTGTTCCAATCCGAAGCAATTTTTGCCAAAAATTTATTTGGTGCTACACCAGCCGATGCAGTAAGCCCAGTTAATCGAAAAATATCTTCCCGAATTTGCATGGCAACTTCAGTTGCACTCGCAATTTGTTTTAGATTTTCAGTGACATCCAAATAGGCTTCATCTAAAGATAAAGGTTCAATAAGTAGCGTATATTGCTGAAAGATTGAGTGAATTTGAGCGGAAACCGTACGGTATTTTTCAAAATTTGGTTCAATAATGACAACTTGAGGACATAGTTTTCTTGCCTGACTCATCGACATAGCAGAACGCAAACCAAATTCACGGGCAGGGTAGGAGGCAGCAGCAATCACAGCTCGCGGATGATGCGAAGAAATAACGACGGGAAGATGCTTTAGATCAGGACGCTCTCGCAATTCGACCGATGCATAAAAGGCATCCATATCGATATGAATGATTTTGCGCATATTATTGTGCTTTCACGATGCCTTGCTGCTGTAAAAAATGATGCCATTCTTTGACTGAACCCTCATAAACATTTAAGTCTACTGGTTTTGTCATGCCTTCAATTTTACCTTGATTACTATGCTGCCAAAAGAGCCATTTTCTTTTGTCTTTCAGCTCAGGTTTTCCTTCGTAATCTCTGACCCAAAGTGGTGTATTAGGGAAACTTCCTATTAATACAATGTGGTAAAAAGTTTTGGAAATATAAAAGATGGGCTGTTTGCCATAATGCTGTTTTAAGCGATCATGCATGATGCCTATTTCTTTAAGTAATTGTTCTTTGGTGTGCGCATTAATACAGTTACCGTCATATTCTAGATCGATAACAGGAGGAAGGGCATCGGCTTTGTTGGGTACAGTCGCAATAAAGTTATCCGCTTGTGTTTTTCCATCACGGCATAGACGATAAAAATGATAAGCACCTACATGAAACCCATGTTCACGTGCCTTGAGCCAGTTTTCCTGAAATTTTGAATCTTTGTAATCGCCGCCTTCGGTCGCTTTTAAATAGACGAATTGGAATTTTTCCGGTGATATTTTTTTCCAGTTAATATCACCTTGATGATGAGAAACATCGAACCCTTGCACCGGATAGTCCTGCGCAACTGCTTTTTGTTGATAGAACAGACCAAAATAAGCTAAGACTCCCATAACACAAGCTAAGCCAATTCCGATTAGGGTATTGTGCCGTGATGTGAAAAAAGTTTTAGCCAGTTTGCTCATTCAAAACTCGTTAAAATTTGAAGTCGACATCATAGCGTGATTCGCGAGCGAGAAACCATGCTAAAAATGCAACTGCTTATACAGGCGTATCCTTTGGAATTTGCCAGAAAATAAATGCAGTAATGACATTGATACAACCGAGGCAAATTAAAGTGACATGGAATGCAGTGGTTACATAAGCTGGGCCATAATAATTGGTAAATACGTTAATGAGTGTACCTGCCAGTGCCACGCCAATACTCATTGATAGCATCATGATCATTGATAGAAAACTATTACCGCTACTTGCATCTTGTTGAGGCAAATCTTTCAAGGTCAATGTGTTCATGCCAACAAATTGCAGTGAATTTAATGTGCCAAATAAGAAAAAGTGTAAGGCTCTAAACCAAGTTGGAGTATCGACGGTCATGATTGCAAAAGAGGCAATACATAATCCAACAAGTGTTGTGTTGATGAGTAAAAAACGTCGATAGCCAATTTTCTGAATAATAGGTCTGACAATTGGCTTTGAAAATAATGAACCCAAGACCAAGGGAATCATCATTAAACCTGCAATAAAGGGTTCAAAACCAAAAGCAACTTGTAGCATGAGTGGTAAAACAAAAGGCAAAGCATTACCACCAAAGCGAGCAAAGAAATTACCTAAAATACCAATCGCATAAATTTTGTTTCTAAAGAGTCGGCTGCGGAATAATGCATTTTGATGAGTATGTGAATGATAGGCATACCAAAGTGTTGCGATTATTCCGACGACTAATAATGAAATGCTAAACCATTTTGAATATTCAGGTGAGGCTAGGTGTTCTATCCCTAAAGACCATCCAATCATGGCCACGACTAATAAGATAAAGCCACCCAAATCGAATGTTTTGACTGAGGGTTCTTTTACATTTGGCATGACTTTTAGTGTCATTAATATGCCAAGTATGCCCATAGGAATATTAATCAGGAAAATCCAATGCCAAGTTGCAACTTCAACTAACCAGCCACCTAAAGTTGGGCCCGCCAACGGTCCGAGTAAACCTGCAAGGCTCATTAGACTCATTGCAGCTAAAAATTGAGTTCGAGGAATAATTTTTAAAAGTGATAGTCGACCTACAGGAAGTAGTAAGGCGCCGCCCACACCTTGGATAACGCGGAAAAATAAGAGTTCATTGAGACTTTGTGAAAGTCCACATCCTAAAGAAGCCAGAGTAAAAATGACGATTGCCGACAAGAAAATACTTCTGACACCAAAGCGGTCTGCTAACCAGCCACTTAAAGGAATACAAGCGGCAACCGATAATACATAGGCCACCACTACGCTGTGCATGCGTAAAGGATCTTCATTGAGATGATGAGCCATTGCAGGAATAGCGGTATTTACAATCGTTGTGTCCAAGGCCTGCATAAAAAAGCCAATAGAAACCAAAAGAACGAGTAAGCGATATTCGGGTTGCAAGGCTTGGTGAGTCGGCGTGGCATTCATAACATTTAAAAATTAACGTTTTGATCTAGTGTAAAACAAATTGAATTTAAAAGAAGTAAGTCAATGTTGAATACCTCTTTACAAAATCTAAGTGCTTATGAAGGCAACGGTGAAAATAGTTAAAACAAAAAAAGCGGCAGAACCGCTTTTTTAAATAGAGTAGGGGGACAACTAGACAACAAATCTTTTTGGCATTTTTAAGTTTTTAATGACGTTATAAATTTGATCGACCTCTTCGCATACAATTAATTTAGCTCGGTGCTGAAGGGGAAGGAAACCTTCTTGAACTGCATGGTCTAATTGGGCGATCAATGCATTATAAAAGCCATTTACGTTATATAAAATCATCGGCTTTTGATGTTGGTTGAGTTGGCCCCAAGTGGCTATTTCCAATATTTCTTCAAATGTTCCTAGACCACCCGGTAACGCAATAAATGCACTTGCGCGCTCTGCCATCATGGCTTTGCGTTCGTGCATGGTTTCTACGACATGTAATTCAGTTAGTCCTGCATGTGCGACTTCATAATCAAGCATAAATTCAGGGATCACCCCGACAGCCTCTCCACCATTTGCGAGAACGCTATCTGCGACTTGTCCCATTAAACCGATACTTGCACCGCCATAGACTAAACCGAAGCCTTGTTCAGCAATTCCGTGAGCAAGTTCAATTGCTTTTTCTCGGTAGATTGGGTTATTTCCTGCACGTGAACCACAATATAATGCAATAAGAGGTTGTTTTGTTTTTACAGCTGTTATTGGTGAATCATTTACTGCCATTGTTAATACGCTATTCATTGCTTTATTTTCACCTTATCACGTTCATATTTCTTGTCTACACTAAGCAAAAGATATGACAACTTTATAAGCAGATTTATAAGAAAGATTCATGTTTTGTATGGGTTTGGTGAATGCTGGTTATGTACAAATAAAAATGATGAATTTATGTTAAATCTTGCCTATACTAAAAAATCGTTTAACAACATATGAACAAATATGGGTAGTGGTTGTAGTCGCTCCGTTTTAATTTCTTGTCTTAAAAAAACATTTTCCCCCCTTTGTATAGGCGCGCCTGTTGTGTTGCCAAATAAAGATAAAATTCAAACAACACAGGAGCAGGATCAATGATCTTTGAATGGATGTCTGATCCCTCTGCTTGGGTGGGTTTAGCAACTTTAATCGTTCTTGAAATTGTATTGGGGATCGATAACCTCGTTTTTATCGCAATCTTGGCTGAGAAATTGCCGCCCGAGCAACGAGCTAAAGCACGTATAGTCGGTTTGGTGCTCGCCTTGGGAATGCGTCTTATACTCTTAGCCTCGATTGCTTGGGTTGTGACACTAACTGAACCACTTTTCCATATTTTTGACCATCCTTTCTCTGGTCGTGATCTGATTTTGTTATTCGGTGGTGTGTTCTTATTATTTAAAGGCACCATGGAATTGCATGAACGGATGGAAGGAAAACAACTTCATAAAGAAGATAATCCTGTTCATGCTGCATTCTGGATGGTTATTGTCCAGATTGTTGTGCTTGATGCTGTATTCTCGTTAGACAGTGTGATTACAGCTGTAGGTATGGTGAAAGAGCTGTCAGTGATGATGGTTGCGGTTGTTATTGCTGTCGGAATCATGTTGTGGGCATCAAAACCACTCATGGACTTCGTCAATAAACATCCAACAGTTGTCATTCTGTGTCTTGGCTTCTTGATGATGATCGGTTTCTCTTTGGTGGTGGAAGGCTTTGGTTTCCATATTCCGAAGGGCTATTTATATGCTGCAATTGGCTTCTCGGTTTTGGTAGAAGTTATCAATCAGAGCATGCGTCGCAATCAGGAAAAGCTAGTTACCACTACAGATTTACGTTATCGCACTGCCTCTGCGGTTTTACGTATGTTAGGCAGTAAAAATAGTAGTTCTTCAGATACTCAATCTTCTGATAAAGAAGATGTATTAGCGACGCAAGCTTTTGCTGATGAAGTTTTTGACGAAGAAAATGGTGCTTATCACAGTGTGCTTGTACAAGGTGTGCTTGGTTTATCAGAGCGTCCTGTAAAATCTGTTATGACTCCACGCCCTGAACTTGAGTGGATTGACTTAGACGATGAACCTGAAGTTTTAAAAGAACGTTTAATGTCGATGACACATTCTCGTTTGATCGTTGCACGCGGTGAACTTGATAATATTGAGGGTATTGCACTTACGCATAAAGTTTTAAACAACTTTATTGAAACAGGTGTAATTGATTTCCAAAAGCATCTACGTGAACCTGTGATTGTGCATGAAAATGCTCAAGTGCTTATGGTGATGGAGCAATTGCGTCAAGCACCTTTACAAATGGCGATCGTATTAAATGAATATGGTTCCATCGAAGGTATCGCAACACCAATTGATATCTTAGAAGCGATTGCTGGTGAATTCCCTGATGAAGATGAGTTAGACGCTGCTGCTGAAAGCTTGGCAGACGGTTCATTAATGCTTGAAGGTTCAACTGATATTCGCCATGTATCACTTTTATTAGGTCGTGATCTCGTTGACGAAAGTGAACAGTATTCAACTTTATCGGGCTACCTGTTATTCCATTTAGGCCGTTTACCGGAAAATGGTGAAGCTGTTGAGGCAGACGGTTATCGCTTTGAAGTGATTACGATGGAAGGTCATAAAATTGAGAAAGTTCATATTGTTTCTATCGAGCAAGATGAATCAAAAGATTAAATGACGTTTTAAGTCTAGAAACATCATAAAATAGCTCAACTCTGAGCTATTTTTTATTTGAGAAACACCAAATGATCCAACAAACTTGTCCATGTGGAAAAGGCAGCTATACACAATGTTGTGAGCCTTTACATTTAGGCACAGCCAAAGCACTAACGGCAGAGCAGCTTATGCGTTCACGTTATAGCGCTTTTGCATTACAGCAAATCGATTATATTGTGCAAACGACTGCTTTAGGTCAGCAAACAGCACTAGATAAAGATGCCATCGCAGAGTGGAGCAAACAAAATCAATGGTTGGGTTTAGAGGTGGTTAATGCCAACGAAAAATTAGATAAAACCCACGCACAGGTTGAGTTTAAGGCTCACTATCATGATGGACAAAAAGCCCAAATTCATCATGAGGTTTCACATTTTGTTTATCACCAGCAAAAATGGTTTTTCCTCGACCCAACGGTCGATATGCACGTCACAATGAAACAACCTTGTATATGTGGTTCAGGAAAAAAATTTAAGCAATGCTGTGCACAATTTCTGTAAGTTTATCTTAAAATACGCCCACTGTTTGGCCTGAGGGAAAGGGCGATGTTACTCACCGTTATTTATATTATTGCGATTACTGCGGAAGCCATGACAGGTGCATTGTCTGCTGGTCGACGGAGTATGGACTGGTTCGGTGTCGTACTGATTGCCTGTGTGACTGCTTTAGGTGGTGGTTCGGTGCGAGATGTATTGCTTGGCCACTATCCTTTAACTTGGGTAAAACATCCGGAATACTTAGTTCTGACCTGTTGTGCTGCATTTGTCACGATTATTATTGCCAAATGGATGCGTCATTTACATAACATCTTTTTGGTGCTCGATGCATTAGGCTTGATTGGTTTTACGATCATTGGTTGTCAGATTGCCCTACAAATGGGACATGGTTTTGTCGTGTCGGCAGTAGCAGGGGTGTTGACTGGAGTATCTGGCGGTATTTTACGTGATATTTTATGTAACGATGTCCCGTTCGTTTTCCGCCGAGAACTCTATGCGAGTATCTCTTTTGTGGCAGTCATCTGTTACTGGGTTTGTCAGGATTTAGGATTAAGCCTAGAGTTAACAGTCATTTCAACTTTAATTTTTGGCTTTACCTTGCGTCTGATTGCGATCTATTTTGGCTTAGAAATGCCTAAATTTATTTATAAAGATGATGATGCAGAATCGGCTTCTTCAACTGACGAACATTAATCATGCAGAATTCGATGTGAGCATGATATAACAATTAAATATATTGTCTTGCTCACTTATTTTTTCCAGTAGAGTTTTTCCTATGGATCTGGTTTCACGTATACAAAATCTTCCAATTGGCAAATTTCACTACACATTACTGTGGGTGGTTGGTTTAGGTTGGATGTTTGATGCGATGGACACCGGTATCATTGCTTTTATCATGACAACGCTTGTTAAAGACTGGGCATTAACGCCAGCAGAAAGCGGTTGGATTGTAAGTATTGGTTTTGTAGGGATGGCTATTGGAGCTGTTTGCTCAGGAGCTTTAGCAGACCGCTTTGGCCGCAAGACAATATTTGCTATAACCATGGCGATCTATAGCATTGCGACTGCCTTATGTGCCTTTGCTCCAGACTTAAAGTGGTTATTAATTTTTCGTTTTATTGTTGGTCTTGGACTTGGTGGACAGTTACCCGTTGCAGTGACATTGGTGAGTGAATATATACCTGCACATGTACGTGGTCGTTTTATTGTCCTCCTCGAAAGTTTTTGGGGTTTAGGCTGGTTAGTTGCTGCACTCATTTCTTATTTTATTATTCCTAAATTTGGTTGGCACATTGCATTTCTTATGGGTGGCCTCCCACTGATTTATATTTTAGTAATTTGGAAAAAACTCCCTGAATCCATACCTTACCTGATTAACCGTGGACGTGTTGAAGAAGCACATGCATTGGTTCAAAAATTAGAAGCTCAAGCAGGCGTTCAAATTGTTCACCATATTGAAGTCGTGCCTGTAGCCATGCGACAAAAAGTCTCTTTTAAACAACTTTGGAGTGGTCAATTTGCTCGCAGAAGCTTAATGCTTTGGCTCATCTGGTTTGGAATTGTGTATTCCTACTACGGGATCTTTACGTGGCTGCCAAGTTTATTAGTGAAACAGGGCTATGACATCGTTAAATCTTTTGAATATGTTTTGCTTATGATTTTGGCGCAGCTACCAGGCTACTTGGCAGCGGCATGGTTTGTAGAGAGATTGGGTAGAAAAATTACACTCGCTGCATTTATCGGTTTTTGTGCCTTGTCTGCATATTTCTTTGGACAAGCCGACAGTGTAAACAGCATTATGTTTTGGGGTTGTCTCATGTCCTTCTTTAATTTGGGTGCATGGGGAGTGTTATATACCTATACACCAGAGCAATATCCAGCCAACATTCGGGCTTTTGGTTCGGGCTGGGCATCGGCAATGGGCCGTTTAGGTGGAATTTTGGCGCCGATAGTCGTCACTCATATGATGGTTTCCAAAAATGGGTTTAGCCATGTTTTTATGATGTTTACTATTGTTTTACTTTTGGTTGCAGCTGTAATTTTAATATTAGGTGAAGAAACCCAAGGTAAAAGACTAGAGTCGATAGGCCTCTAGTTTTGCCTAACTTTATAGCAAGTAACTAAAAATATAGAGAGATGAGACATAATTTGACGCTCAGGTGACAGAGTCCCTCTTGTGTCTGTAACATAGCCCACTTAGCATAAGACTCACTTAAAATAACGACTGATTTGGAAGATAAGCTGACTATGACCAGCCTTGCGCATCAAGCGACAGAAAACCGCTCTGTAGCCGAATTTACTGAACAGGCTTACCTGAATTATGCCATGTACGTCATTATGGACCGTGCATTGCCACATATCAGTGATGGCTTAAAACCTGTACAGCGCCGTATTGTCTACGCCATGAGCGAGTTGGGCTTAAAAAGCAGTGGTAAGCCAAAAAAATCGGCCCGTACTGTAGGTGACGTACTAGGTAAATATCATCCGCATGGTGATTCGGCATGTTATGAAGCCATGGTGTTGATGGCTCAGCCGTTTAGTTATCGCTATCCTTTGATTGAAGGTCAAGGGAACTGGGGTTCACCAGATGATCCTAAATCGTTTGCTGCGATGCGTTATACCGAGGCAAAACTTTCTGCCTACAGTGAGTTATTACTAAGTGAGTTAGGACAAGGCACGAGTGAATGGCAAGATAACTTTGACGGTTCATTAAAAGAACCGATTACCTTGCCAGCACGAGTTCCTAATATTCTGCTGAATGGTACAACTGGTATTGCGGTTGGTATGGCGACTGATATTCCGCCACATAATTTGCGTGAAGTGATTAAAGGAACAATTGCCTTAATTCGTAATCCGCAAACATCAGACGAGAAATTGGCTGAATATATTCCAGCGCCAGATTTACCAACCAAAGCTGAAATTATTACTCCGCCTGAAGAATTACTCAAAATCCAGACGACTGGACGTGGTAGTTACCGCATGCGAGCGGTTTATACCATCGAAAAAAATGAAATCGTGATTACCGAATTGCCGTATCAAGTATCGGGTTCTAAGGTGATCACTCAAATTGCCGACCAAATGCAGGCCAAAAAGCTACCATTAGTGGTGGATGTGCGTGACGAGTCGGATCATGAAAACCCAACACGACTCGTGATTGTACTTCGTTCTAACCGTATTGATGCTGAAGCGGTGATGAGCCACTTATTTGCTACTACCGATTTAGAATCAAGCTACCGCGTTAATTTAAACATGATTGGTGAGGATGGTCGTCCTCAGGTTAAGTCGATTCGACGTATCTTGCTTGAGTGGATTGAGATCCGTAAAAAAACGGTTACTCGCCGTTTGGAATATCATTTAAACCGAATTGAAAAACGCCTGCATATTTTGGCAGGCCTTTTAATTGCTTATCTCGATATTGATACAGTTATTCGTATTATTCGTGAAGAAGATCAGCCTAAACCTGTATTGATGGACCATTTCAAAATTGATGAGATACAAGCAGAAGCAATTTTAGAACTCAAGTTACGCCATTTAGCAAAACTTGAAGAGATGGAAATCCGTCAAGAACAGGATGAGCTCTCAGCAAAAGCAGCGATTATTCGTGAGCAATTAGAAAACCCAGAATCTTTAAAAAACCTGATTATTGGCGAATTAAAAGAAGACGCGAAAAAGTTTGGTGACGAACGCCGTTCTCCAATTGTTGCACGTGCTGAAGCTGTTCAAATTAGAGAACAAGATTTAATGCCGGCTGAAGCAGTAACAGTGGTTTTATCTGAAGCGGGATGGATTCGTGCTGCAAAAGGTGCAGATGTTGATGCAGAGAATTTAAACTATCGTGCTGGTGACCAATATTTAAGTCATGCGGTGGGTAAAACCAATCAACGAATTTATTTCCTCGATGAGACAGGGCGTAGTTATGCCTTGCCTATTAGCAGTCTGCCATCAGCAAGAGGTTTAGGCGAGCCATTAAGTTCAAAACTTGCTCCTGCAAGTGGAGTTGCGTTTATTCAGGTCTATTTAGATGATGAAGAGTCAGAACTTATTGCTGCTAGCTCATCAGGTTATGGTTTTAAAACTCAAGTCAAACAGTTAGATACCAATGCCAAGGCAGGGAAAAGCTTCTTGTCGGTACCTGAAAAGTCAAAAGCACTACCGTTAATATCTGCCCAAAACATGACACATTTGGCTGTACTCAGCTCAGCAGGTCGACTCTTGATTATTGATTTGTCAGAACTGCCAAATTTAAATAAGGGTAAAGGTAATAAGTTGATACAACTTGAAGCGAAAGAGCAGATTTTATCCATGACAACCCTGAACTTAGATGAAATAATTCAGGTGGTTGCAGGTCAACAACATCTAAAACTAAAAGGTGATGATCTACAGAAATACATGGGTAAACGAGCTTCAAAAGGTCACCTCTTACCACGTGGATATCAAAAAGCAAATAAACTGTTGATTCAGAGATAAAGCTAGCGTCGGGCAACATAAATACGCTATATATGGCAATAAGTTCAAGCAATGAACTGAACTTATTGGTATTGGATAACGATTAAAAGGACAGCAATTTGGAGTACGCAATTTGTACTCCATGCAAAAAATTTGGCAGGGTCAAATTGTCAAAACTTCTGTCTCATAATCTTGTTCGAAAGTGTCATGAATGTGCCAATAAGTTTTAAATATGTTCTGGCACCAAGAAGCTAAAGAATAGCTGGGGCATTGAATAACAGTTATTACTAAGGATTACGAATCGGAGATAATGGCATTATGGAAAAGATTTGGTTTGCAGAATACCAAAAAACAGGGATTCCAGAAACAGTAGCATTGCCTGCGGAAAATACCTCTCTTGTTGATATTTTTGAGAGTAATTTCCAAAAATTTGGTTCTCGTGATGCCTTTATCTTTATGGATAAAGCGATGTCATTTAACGAGTTGGAACTTGCAAGCCGTAAGTTCGCGACCTATTTGCAAAATTTGGGGTTAGCAAAGGGAACTCGTGTGGCAGTGATGATGCCAAACGTATTGCAATATCCTGTAGTTGCATTAGCTGTGTTACGTGCAGGCTTAGTATTAGTGAATGTAAACCCACTTTATACTGCGCGTGAGCTTGAGCATCAATTAAATGACTCGGGTTCAGAAGTACTCGTGATTATCGAAAACTTTGCCAGTGTTTACCAAAGCATTTTAGGTAAAACTCCTGTGAAGCATGTTGTAGTTGCGACAGTAGGAGATATGCTTGGTACGCTTAAAGGTACATTAGTAAATTTTGTATTACGTAAAGTACGTAAGCAAATTCCTGCTTGGAATATTCCAGGGTACGTTAAATTTAATACAGCATTAAATAAAGTAAGTCCGAGTAATTATAAGCGTCCAAATTTAACTTTAAGTGATACTGCCGTGCTTCAATATACGGGTGGTACTACAGGTGTTTCAAAAGGTGCGGAATTAACACATCTTAATTTGGTTGCCAACCTTTTACAGTGTGATGGTATCTTCCAAAGTAAATTTGGTGCAAATGATGGTGCTAAAGGCGACCGTATTGTTTGCGCATTACCGCTTTATCATATTTTTGCGTTCATGGTTTGCGCGATGTACGGTATGTATAAAGGTCAGGCAAATATCTTGATTCCGAACCCACGTGATTTACCAGCGGTAATTAATGAATTACGTAAATATCAGCCATCATTCTTCCCAGCAGTAAATACATTATTTAATGCTTTAGTAAACAATGAAGAATTTAAACAACTTGACCATAGCAATTTAAAAATGGCGATGGGCGGTGGTATGGCAGTTCTACCTTCTACAGCAGAAGCGTGGAAGAAGATTACTGGTACAACCATTATTGAAGGTTATGGTTTGTCTGAGACTTCTCCGGTAGCGACTGCAAACCCTCCTGCATCTACTGAATTTAGCGGCACTATTGGTATTCCGTTACCTTTAACTGAAGTTGCTATTTTAGATGATGACGGTAAAGAAGTTGCCTTAGGTGAGCAAGGTGAAATCTCTATTCGTGGTCCTCAAGTCATGAAAGGCTATTGGAAGCGTCCTGATGAGACTGCGAAAGTCATGACTGCAGACGGTTTCTTCCGTACTGGTGATATCGGCGTTATGGATAGCCGTGGATATACTAAAATTGTAGACCGTAAAAAAGATATGATTTTGGTTTCTGGCTTTAACGTTTATCCAAGCGAAATCGAAGAAGTTATTGCTAAACATCCAAAAGTATTGGAAGTTGCAGCAATTGGTGTTCCTGATGAAAAATCAGGTGAAGTGCCAAAACTCTTTATCGTGAAAAAAGATCAAAGCTTAACGACTGAAGAAATTTTGAACTTTGCTAAAGAAAACTTAACAGGTTATAAACGCCCTCGTTATGTTGAGTTTATGGATGAATTACCTAAATCAAACGTAGGCAAAATCTTACGTAAGGACTTACGTAAGCCAGCCTAAAAAGTTAATAAAAAAGCGCCTTAGGGCGCTTTTTTTGTTTTTACATTTTGTTGTGGCTTTTCATAAACCAGCGGTCTATGTAAGGACGACCAATTCCTACCATCCCAACAAAAACTAGCATTGTGCCCAATTGCAAACGCAAATGAGTTAAATCGAGCTGACCATAACTTAAATAATTATCTACTAGGCAATATAGGGTAATCACAATTAACCAATGCCATAAAGGAAGCCGTTTAATACCGACTGCAATAAAAGTAATTGTTAAAATAACAAAGGTGCCCAATGTCGATTGCCAATTTAGATTTGCACAAATCACACTCAATAAAAAAGCGACAATAGGAAATACGATTTTTAATATACGGTCTACCTGAAGCTGATTTTGTTTTTGCTTGTCTAAGACGTCAAACAATTCTTTTTGATCAGGTTGTTGCATACATGGCCCTATTAATCAGTGATGACAAGTGATTGCATAAAATTTCAGGTAAAAACGCAATGTTATGATAGCATGATCAACAGTATTTTCAGTGATGGATGGCACTATGCAGGGCATCAGCGGCATTATCTATATTATTTTAGTGGCATGTTTGCTGCCATACGCATTTACCGTAATTGCAAAATTTACAGGTGGTTTTCAGCCCGTCGATAATCAAAACCCAAGAGCTTTTTTGGCTAAAACAACAGGCCTTGCTGCTCGCGCTAATGCCGTACAACAAAATAGCTTTGAAAGCCTACCTTTATTCTTAACTGCTATTTTAATGGCTGAATATATGGTTGTTCCGGAATATTTTATTCTGAGATTAGGTTGGGCATATATTATTTTAAGAGTTATTTATGGTATTTGCTATTTAAGTAATTGGGCAACTTTGCGCTCGATTGTTTGGTTCTTATCTATATTGTGTCCAATCTTATTACTTGTGGTCACGATTAAACTGACTTGAGTGTCATTCTGTCATCATTCATATCAACTTTCGCGTGTGCCCATTGTATAATCGGCATCATTTTGATGATATCCACGCTATAATCGAGTGGATTTTACATCTGACTTCATAACGAAAGAGTATTGATATGAGTTACAGCAATATCCCAGCAGGTAAAGATGCGCCAAATGACATCTATGTCATTATTGAAATTCCTGCAAATGCAGCACCAATTAAATATGAAATCGATAAAGATTCTGATGCATTGTTCGTAGACCGTTTCATGGGTACAGCAATGTTCTATCCAGCGAACTATGGTTATGTTCCAAATACTTTGTCTGAAGATGGCGACCCATTAGACGTACTTGTTGTAACTCCTCATCCTGTTGCTGCTGGTTCAGTCATTCGTTGCCGTCCAGTGGGCAAATTAAATATGGAAGATGACGGTGGTATTGATGCGAAATTAATCGCTGTTCCACACGAAAAATTATCTCCACTTTATAAAGATGTGAAGGAATATACAGATCTTCCTCCGTTATTGATTAGCCAAGTTGAGCATTTCTTCAGTCACTATAAAGATTTAGAACCAGGTAAGTGGGTAAAAATCAGTGGTTGGGAAGGTGCTGATGTTGCTAAAGCCGAAGTATTAAAAGCAATTGAAGCTGCTAAATAAGCTTTAATTTATAAGCTCAGAATGTCTCAATTGATATTTTGAGCTTAATAAAAAACCTACATCTGTTACCAGACGTAGGTTTTTTTATGCTTGATAGATTTGTGAATTAGAATAATTTCACAGGAATATCAAGGAATAAACGCCATTCATTGGTATCACCAATGTACGCACCTTGGTATGAGTCGCTTGCACGATAATACGAGTTACGGATACGGAGGCTTGCATCTTTAGCGAAACCACTTTGAACTGTGTATTTCACTTGGTTAAAGAACTCACGTTCTTGAGCATCATCAGTTACATTTTTAACTTTGATGTCCCAACCATATACAAATGCAGTTGTCCAGTTTAGACCAGGTAATACACCTAATTTACCAAAATCGAGACTGTACTGGATTTGTGCAGATTTTTCATCATTACCGATGAAGTCAGACATGTAAGAGTTTGGCAAATAGATACTTTGGAAGCCGTCAGCATTTTGACCATAGTCATAACCAACATTACCGCTGTTTTGTTGGTAAGCAACCATGATGTTATGTGGGCCCGTATTATAAGCCGTAGAGATAGCCCAAATGTTATTTTGACGATTAGATAGATCATCAGTAGTTTGAGAATAAGTAAAAGCACCTTCATCAAACTTAGTATGATAACCGCTGAAATCATATGTTAATGAACTGTCATTCGCCAATGGCTGTTTAAAGTTCACATTTACATAATGGCGATCAAGCTTATTCTTGCTGTCTAAACCATAGTAAGATGCATTTAAATTATCATCAAACTTGTATTTAGCACCCCACACAATTGCACGATCAAGACCCTTACCATTTACGTCAGCATCGGTATTGATTTGATCAGACATTTGGTTTTTAGTAAATTTACCAGCAACAACTTCAAGATTCTTGATTTCATGGCTAGTTAATAAAGTACCTGTAAAATATTCAGGAACCATACGTCCAGTATTACTTGCAAGAACAGGTAGGTCGAGTACTTGAGTACCGTAACGTACTGTTGTATTCGAGAAACGTGCTTTAACGCTACCACCACCACGAGCCCAGTGATCATAAGCGGAGCCATCATTATGTAATGGGATCATTTGGTTACCGGCATTTTTATTTTCACCGATCTTAAATGAACCATCACCCACAGCGCCAACACCGAAACCAATAATACCAGGGGTAAAGCCAGAATCAATACTTACAATTGCTGATTGAGCAAATGAGCTAGTATCTTTTGCGCCCTGTTTTTTATCACGGTTGATGTAACCTGTACGGAAGAGAATAGAACCGTTCGCATCTTCAACAAATCCTTTTGCCTCACTTTGCTCGCTTGCCTGAGCTGAGGAAATTATTGCCGCAGAAATGAGAACTGCTAATGTAAGTTTTTGTGCTTTTAGCATATTTAAAGAACCTCATAAAAACGATAAATCCTGTGCCTTGTTATTGTTCAGGGCCTAGGATTTCCATCAATTGTATAAGTAATCTGTAAAAAAGATATATTTTTGTTCATTTTATTTTATATATGCTATGCAGGATTTGATTAATGTGGTAGGGGTTGTTTAATAAATTTATAATTCGTCTTTTATACTTAATCTATTGTTTAAAATAAAAAAAGTAATTTAATTTTTAGTGGATTTTTACCATTTATTTTGTATTTAAAGTTCAAAAAATAGTTGATTCTTGTGTTCATTTTTTACTCTTTTTTGTTGGATATGTTTACTTTTTAATCTTATTTTAAGTTTCTTTTTTCATCACTTTTATTTTTATACCCTTTAAATTGTTACTATATAACGTTATTTTAAAAATGGAATGTACAAAAATAGATCACTACAGGCGGATAACAAAATATGTTTAGATTGATCAAATTTAGTGCAATAAATTGCTTGTATTTTGTGCACTACTCTTTTTATCCATATTATTGCTTAAAAAAGACCCAAAATAGTACATCTACTTTAAACAAGTAATAAATAAACAAATCCAATGAGTAGAAATGCGCAATCACAGATCAATACAAGCATTGTCTTCCAGAAATTTACATACTTTTTATATCTCGCCTCTAAGATTAAATAGAAAATTTATGTGCAACAAATGAATACTTCACGCCTCGCTCATTAATTTCCGATAAGGGATTTTCGTATGTTTAGTATTTTTTATCGCATAAGAATTTTATTTTATCGCTATGTTTTTTATGGATATATTTTTATAAAAATTACCCAGAAATTTTATAATAAAGTGAGTTTGATCTCAAAATTAATGAAGAGAACTGATAGCAAATTCGTACTTGGCACAGCAATTGCTAAAGCTCAAGTAACACAATTTGTTTAATTCCTATAAATCGTGCGTTCATTGTGGGGGAGATCAAAATGATGAAATTTGCACTTAAGGCAGTAACTCTTGGTATCTTTGCAGCAGGGTCAACTATGGCTATGGCTGAAGATGCTCCATCTTTTTATGGAATCACGGCAACAGGTAGTGTGGCAGCGACCACAGACTACCGTTTCCGTGGTGTTACCCAATCGTCAAATAACCCAGCTATTCAAGGTGGGTTCACCTTTTCTCATAAGTCAGGTGCTTATGTTGCGCTTTGGGGGTCAAGCGTAGACTTTAATACACCTGGCGTTTCAACTGAAACCGATATCTCTTTAGGTTATACAAATACATTAAAATTGTCTGATACGCTTGCACCAACGTATGATGTGGGTGTAATTCATTATGGCTATATTGGTTCTGACTCAAAATTTACTAACCCATACAATGGTGATACTGGCTTCGACTTCACCGAATTTTACGGAAAATTAACGTTTGCAGACTCTTTATTTAAAGGTGATGCACTTAGTGTGGGCGTAAGCTATTCAGATGATTACTGGGGCCACTCTGATGAGTTCTGGTATTTCAACGTCGGTTATTCAGCACCAATTGCAGACACAGGATTTACTGGACTTGCTTCAGTTGGTTATAACAAACTCAAAAACAAAGACTCTTTACTTGTAGTTGCGGGTGGGCCAGGTGAAGACGATAGCTATATCGATTATAAAGTTGGTGTGAATTATAACATCTTGGGTATTATTGCTGAGCTAGATGTTGTTGGTACAGACATTAGTACTTCTGGTATGACTGATGCTGGTAAGAAACCTTATGACACGGGCTTGGTGTTTAGTTTAACTAAAACATTCTAAGTTTGAGTTTTAAAAAAGCGGGTGAGTAACCCGCTTTTTTTATTAGTTTTCTATTTCAGAAAGTAGCTGTTTTAACTGGTTAAGCTCAATATCCGTAGCTTTAGATAATGGCTTGCGTGGTAAGCCCGCAGAGACACCTTTTAGTTGTAAACCAGTTTTAATCGTTTTAGGTAAACCACCATTTACAATAAAGCGTAGTAAAGGAAGTTGCTGATAAAATGAATTTTGGGCTTGTTCTAACTCACCATTTTTTACATGTTCAATAAGCTGTTGAGGTCGTTGACCTAATAGGTTTGGTGCTGCTGTACACCAGCCGCTTGCTCCCGCACATAAAGCTTCTAAAGCTAGAGGGTTACACCCGTTATAAAATGGGAGTTCTCCTTTTGATAGCTCATAAATCTTATGCATGCGCTGAATATCACCGCTACTTTCTTTCACCATCGTAATATTTGCAATGCTATTAAACATATGCACGATTAATTCTGGAGACATATCAACACCGCTAGTCGCAGGGTTGTTATAAATCATAATTGGTAGTGTGGTCTCTTGGGCAATTGCTTGATAATATTCAAAAATATCTTGGTCTGTTAGCTTCCAATAAGATATAGGAATCACCATGAGTGCATCTGCACCGTAGCTTTGCGCGATTTGGGCTTTTTTAATGGCTTGATCAGTCGTGAGTTCTGAAATTCCAATAATGACAGGCACGCGTTTATTAATACTTTCAATTGAAGTTTTTGCGACTAAGCACCATTCATCCCATTCAAGATAAGCGCTTTCGCCTGTACTGCCTAAAGGCGCAATCGCATCGCAGCCATTTGCAATCAGCAAATCCAGCATTTGTTTCAAAACAGGAAGATTAATGGTGTTGTCATCAGAAAATGGGGTAACAGGGTAGCCAATAATGCCGTTTAGTTTCATGGTCGAAATCTCTTTTTAAATACAGTCAGAATGTTTTTTCAAAGCTTTACGTGCGTAGTAGGCAAAGTTCACTTTGTTACGTTTATCGATAGAAACCCAGTCATGAGCTTCTGTTGCTAAATCATGTGGGATCGGCTGGATTTGTCCGGCAGACATCGCTAGCAGTTGCAGTTGAGCTGCTCGTTCAATTAAAAGAGCCAAGTTGCAGGCTTCTTCAATGGTTTTTCCTGTAACCAGTTGGCCATGGTGAGACAATAAAACAGCACGGTTTTTACCCAGCGCAGAAGAAATCAAAATACCTTCTTCATTGCCCACAGGAACACCTGGCCAATGACCTACAAATGAGCAGTCTTCGTAAAGTGCGCAGACGTCCATTTGGGAAATCATAAGTGGAACCTGTAGCATCGATAGAGCCGCTACATGAGTCGGATGCGTATGGATAATGCAGTTCACTTCTGGATGTTCTTTATAAATCCATGTATGAAAACGATTAGCTGGGTTTGCCATTCCTTCTTGATTGATGGGTTCTAAATCTTGATTTACCTCAAGTAAATTTGAGGCAGTAATTTCATCAAAACCTAAACCAAAACGTTGGGTAATAAAGGACTCTTTATTTTCACTACGGCAGGTAATTTGGCCTGCTAAACCAGCATCATGGCCATGGTCAAATAAAATACGGCAAGTGAGTGCAAGCTTTTGACGATCAGTTAAATCTGAGTCACTAATCCACTTTTGCATATCTTGCTGTGCGTGTTGCATCAGGTCTTGTTTGTTTACAGCAGCAGTCTTCATCTCTTCTCCAGTCCAGTTGACCAAATTAAGTAGGTGAAGGCAGAATAGAAAATAGCTGGATGAATCAATACATCCAGTTTTTATAAGTTGTATGGTCCAGATGGGGTGGATATGCTAAGACCTTGGCAAGTACATTTTCGTATCGATGAAAGAGAAGAAAAAACGGTTTTTCTAAAACTGACTAACTTGATTAGTCAGGAAATTTTAAGTGGCCGTTTAGTGCAGGGGACTATGCTGCCAGGGTCTCGTAGCCTGTCAAAAGAACTAGGAATTAATCGAAAAACCGTACAAGCAGTCTATGAAGAATTAGAAGCACAAGGATGGCTTGTGACCCTTCCCCGGAAAGGCACATTTGTGGCGGATGTTTTGCCAGAAAAACAGCTTCAAATAGAGCCAGTATCTGAGCGAAAAGTTAATGATAAACCAATCACTCAAGAAGTGATTCAACGCCCACATAACGATGGTGTGCCAGATCCGAGGCTTATTCCCTACGAACTATTTTCGCGGGCATACCGGCATGCACTGATTAAAATTACGCAAAACCAGTACATGGGATATGGTGACCCACGAGGGATGGTTGAGCTAAGACAGGCTTTACAACAAATGTTGTCAATGGAATGTTTTATGAATGTTGCTGAAGATGAGATTTGTATTGTACGTGGTAGTCAAATGGGAATTTTTCTTGCCTCTCGAGCATTACCCAATCGGCAGGGAGTTATCGTTGTTGAAGAATTATATTATCCATCTGCTTTTAAAGCATTTCAGTCAAATGGCTTTCAAGTGGTTTCTGTTAAATTAGATGAACAAGGTATTGTCATTGACGACCTAGAACGGATTTTACAAGAGCACTCAGTTGCTGCCATTTATACAACTCCGCATCACCAATATCCTACAACTGTCACCATGGCCATGTCTCGCCGTCTTCAACTCTTAGAGCTTTCAAAAAAATGGGGGTTTTATATTATTGAAGACGACTATGACCACGAATTTCATTATGACAGCCGGCCTATGCCACCCTTAGCAAGTTTGCCTCATTCTGAATTGGTCATTCATGTGGGCTCATTATCAAAGGTCTTCGCACCCGGTATTCGCTTGGGATACGTCGTGGCATCGTCAATAATCATTCAATCGATTACAGAAGATATTCTATTGATTGATCGGCAAGGCAATAACATTACGGAACTTGCTTTAGCAGATTTAATGCAGCGAGGGGAAATCAAGCGGCATATCCGTAAAATGAAAAAAATATATCAACTACGCCGTGACCATGCCTTAGCTGAGTTCCATCGAGTTTTTGCTGAGACTGTTCAGATACAACCACCTGCAGGTGGAATGGCCTTATGGGCGAAATTCCAGAAAGCATTTACTCAAGATCAGCTTATAAAATTAAAAGAACTTAACATTGATACAGAGCATAAGTTTAAACAGGAAGAATGTACTAATCATTGTATCCGTTTTGGCTTTGCGGCTTTATCAGAGAAAGAAATTACTTGCTTAATTGAGACTTTAAATGGAGCTTTTAATAAAAGAACAGCGGACTCATAATCCGCTGTTTTATTTTAAGAAAGTTCACTCTAATTCATTTCTACATTTTTGAATCTCTGAGACAAAGGTAAGCAGAAAGGGAGTAATTTGTGACTTATATTTTTCGGTTTGTAGCATCTCGCTAATTTGTTCAGGAGATTTGCCGATGAGAGAAATCCTTAAAAATAAATCTTCAAAGAAATTGCTACTAACAGTCGACAATACTCTTCTTAAAGAAACTAGCATGTCGTCGCCGCGGCTAGATGCATGAACCAGAACAATAGGTATATCTATAATTTCGGTACGGGAAACCATCCAATCAATTGCATTCTTGAGACCACCTGGAATACAACGGATATATTCTGGACTTGAGATGATAATGCCATCTGCATCAGAAACAGATTTGATGAAATCTTCCACTACAGTAGGCGTTTTTTCTCCTTCATTATCTGGAGAAAAGACAGGCAGATTATTAATATGATCAAAAACTGTCAATTCAATGTCGGACGGTGCTATATCCTTCATTGCTATTAATAGAGCAGTATTTGTAGATTCTTTTCTTGCACTACCTGAGATAGCCAAAATTTTCATAGCATCCTCTTTACTTCTATTAATACATAGGGAGTAATAAATTCTCTTATTAATAACTTCTATAAATATTAAAAAAGCGGACTCATAATCCGCTGTTTTTATTTTAAGAATGATTGCCTCGATAAGAGAGCGCTTCTGTAAGATGAGGACTTTGGATCATCTCACTTTGCGCCAAATCGGCAATGGTACGAGCAACCCGTAAAACACGATGATAAGCACGAGCCGACAGATTCAAACGTTGTTGAGCCATTTCAATCATTCGTTGAGAAGTACTATCAAGTACAGCATATTGCTCAAGTTGTTTCGGTGAAAGTGCTTGATTTAAACAATCTTGTCTTTGCATTTGTTGTTCATAAGCATAAATCACACGCTGTCTTACAGCCGTAGAGTCTTCAGCAGGTGTTGGATCTTGCAGTTCCTGAGCTTTTAAAGGCGGTACATCAATATGTAAATCGATACGGTCAAGTAATGGTCCCGATATACGGTTTTGATAGCGCTTGATACTCTCTGGCGAACATTGGCAACGGCTGTCTTGATTAAACGCATAACCACATGGACAAGGGTTCATTGCTGCAATGAGCTGAAAGTTTGCAGGATAAGTAATTTGCCGAGCTGCACGTGAAATAATGATTTCTTTTGACTCAAGCGGCTGACGTAAGACCTCTAGAACTTTTCTATCAAACTCAGGGAGTTCATCTAAAAACAAAACGCCTAAATGAGATAAGGTAATTTCACCCGGTTTAGGATGCGAGCCGCCCCCAACTAGTGCAATGGCTGATGCTGTATGGTGGGGCGCGCGAAATGGACGCTGACCAAAGGTATGCGGTGTATTTGAAATAGAATAAATACTCGCGACTTCAAGCGTTTCCTGATTAGAAAGCGGTGGCAAAATTGAAGGAAGACGTGAAGCGAGTAAAGTCTTACCTGTACCTGGTGGTCCTTTAAAGAGCAGCGAGTGCCCGCCTGCGGCGGCAATTTCTAGTGCGCGACGTGGACGTAGCTGACCTTTTACATCTGCCAGATCAAATTTATAAGGCATTTGGTTTGAGGTCGTTGCAGGTTCAATCGAAGATAGTGATTTCATGCCCAAGAAATGATCACAAACTTCTTTTAAATGGCTCACTGGATAACATTCAAGATTCGGTAAATGGCTAATATCCTGACTGTTATCGAGAGGTAAAAGCATTTTATGCTTGGCCTGTTGACATGCCATTGCCAAAGTTAAAGTGCCTGACACTAGCCTTACATGGCCATCTAAAGCTAATTCACCAATTAATTCAAAATCTTCGGCGCAGTTTTCTGGGAGCTGGCCAGAAGCAATTAAAATACCTACAGCAATAGGTAAATCTAGACGTGAACCATCTTTGGGCAAATCTGCTGGTGCAAGATTAATGGTCAATCTTTTAGTTGGAAATTGAAATCCACTATTAATAATGGCTGAGCGAACCCGGTCTTTACTTTCTCTTACCGCCGCCTCTGCTAGGCCGACAATAGTAAGAGAAGGTAAACCTTGACTCACATGTACCTCAACTTCAATCAGAGGCGCATGTAAACCTAAAAGTCCCCGTGTATAAATTTTAGAAAAAGACATCTTATTGTTCCATTATGGTGCTTCATTTTTAATCGTTGTAAAGTATAAATGCGCTACGTTGGTGCTTATTTTTTATTCTTTAAAGTTTCTTCTAACAAACTTACTTGTTTTTGTAGCTCTTCTAAACGTTGATTGGCTGATTGAAGTGCAGTCTTTTGACGGTCGATCTCTTGTTTGGAAACAAGATCCAACTTTTCAACCGCTTCATTTAATAATGCACGTAAATTTTTTTCCAAATCTTTTTTAGGCTCATCAATTTGTTCCAGAATGGCCTGTAGCAAAGTTTCTAGCATGAAATATCCAAAGTGTTGTATTACCTTATGCTTTACAGTTTAACACTGCTTAAGCGCTGGATATAGGTTTCAATTTTTTTAGTGCAAATAGATCATTAAATCAGCATATAACACTACTGAAAATTCATTTTATTTTTGATAGCTCTTCTACATCTTGCTCACTAAATAGGTTATAAAGAAAGTTCATGCAAAAGATTCATTTCCCTCAACCTTTGAAATATTGGCATGAAAATTGAACATAAAACCTTACTGGTGAAAAGAAGCCGAAGGAAACAAACATGAAGCTTGTAACTGCAATTGTAAAACCGTTTAAATTGGATGACGTGCGTGAAGCACTCTCTGACATTGGTGTACAAGGGATTACCGTAACTGAAGTTAAAGGTTTTGGTCGTCAAAAAGGGCATACTGAACTCTACCGGGGCGCGGAGTATGTGGTTGATTTCTTACCTAAAGTAAAAATCGAGATTGCGATTAGTGATGAAATGGTCGACGCAGTAATTGAATCAATTACACGTGTCGCAAGCACTGGAAAAATCGGCGATGGTAAGATTTTTGTGACTAACCTGGAACAAGTAATCCGTATTCGTACGGGTGAAACTGGACCGGATGCTGTCTAAATTGGCACAAAGCTTGCTGAGTAGAAAATAACTCGCAAATGAGGTTGGGGGACACGAATGAAAAAAATGCTTATGGCGCTCAGTCTATCAGGCGCTCTTTTGGGTGGTACTGCCGTTTGGGCAGAAGAAGCTGTAACAACGCCAACATCGGAAGTTGCGGCTGCATCAACATCTCCAGCTACTGCAACTACTGCAGAAGCACCAGTTGCTGAAACTCCAGCAGCTCCAGCACCGGCACCTACGCTTGATACAGGTGATACCTCTTGGATTTTAGTTTCAACCGCATTGGTTCTATTAATGACCATTCCGGGATTGGCATTATTCTACGGCGGTATGGTACGTAAAAAAAATGTACTCAGTACGATGATGTTCAGCCTTTCAGCTGCAATCTTGGTAAGTTTGCTGTGGGTGATTGCTGGTTACTCAATCGCGTTCTCTGGCACAGGTGCATTTTTTGGTGATTTGTCTAAAGCAATGCTAAACGGGGTAGCGTTTGATGCATTAAGTGGGACAATTCCTGAAAGTCTCTTTGTTATTTTCCAAATGACTTTTGCCATTATTACAGTGGCGATCCTTAGCGGTTCTATTGCAGACCGTATGAAATATTCAGCTTTCATGGTGTTTATTGCAGTTTGGGTGCTCGTTGTTTACGCACCAATTACCCACTGGGTGTGGGCTGCAGATGGCTGGTTATTTAAAGCAGGCGCATTAGATTTTGCTGGTGGTACAGTTGTACATATCAACTCAGGTGTTGCAGGTCTAGTTGCTGCTTACATGCTTGGAAAACGTATTGGCCTTGGCCGCGAATCTATGGCTCCGCATAACCTGACTTTAACTGTAGTGGGCGCAAGCTTACTTTGGGTGGGTTGGTTCGGCTTTAACGGTGGTAGTGCTCTAGGCGCTGGTGCTCGTGCAAGTATGGCAATTTTAGTGACTCAAGTTGCCGCTGCCGCTGCTGCATTCTCTTGGTTAGTTGTTGAACGTATGATCCGTGGTAAAGCATCTGTATTAGGCGGTGCTTCTGGTGCGGTAGCTGGCTTAGTTGTGATTACACCAGCAGCAGGTTTTGTTGGGGTAGGCGGTGCTTTAGTGATGGGCCTTATTGGTGGCGTAGTGTGCTTCTGGGGTATTACAGCACTTAAACGCTTACTTAAAGCCGATGATGCTTTGGATGCGTTTGGTTTGCATGCGGTAGGTGGTATTGTCGGTGCGATTTTAACTGGCGTATTCTACAGTGACGAAATTATTAAAGCAGCCAACGTTGCATTAGCTCCAACATTCGCTGGCCAATTATGGGTACAAGTTGAAGGCGTATTGGCAACCATGGTTTACAGCGGTATCGCGACTTTCGTTATTCTTAAAGTGATTGATCTTGTGATTGGTATTCGTGTTAATGCTGATGATGAACGCATGGGTCTGGATTTAAGCCAACATGGCGAACGTATCGAATAATTCGTAATATATTCCAATCAAAAAAACAGTCTTCGGACTGTTTTTTTGTCTTATAGAATGCTGGTTCTGTAAGTGTAGAAATTTTGCTACACTAGGTCAAAGTAATCGACCCTATAAATCCGCTATGCATTGTCCATTTTGCAACGCCGCAGATAGTAAAGTCATCGATTCACGTTTAGCCGCCGAAGGCTGTCAGATTCGTCGACGTCGTGAGTGTGTAAGTTGCGGTGAACGTTTTACCACTTTTGAAAGCTATGAAGTGGTAATGCCCCGTGTGATCAAATCGAATGGAAAAAATGAACCTTTCGATGAGGCCAAATTACGTCGTTCGTTAATGCATGCTTTGCAAAAACGTCCGGTCACACAAGAGCAGATCGAAACAGTTTTAAGTGATATCCAGTTGCAGATTCGCCGTTTAGGTGAGCGTGATGTGAAATCCAGAACGATTGGTGAGATTGTCATGCAATCTTTATTTGCACTTGACCACGTTGCCTATGTTCGTTTTGCTTCGGTTTATCAAGACTTTCAGGATGTTGAAGCGTTTCGCCGCCAAATTGAGCAAATGCAACAACGTGAGCACTAATCATTTGAGATTTTTATGTCTGAGTTAAAACAAGATCAATACTGGATGCAGCAAGCCATTGAACTTGCCAAACGAGGACTATATTCGACCAAGCCTAATCCAAATGTTGGTTGTGTGATTGTCAAAGATGATCAGTTAATTGGCCAAGGTTTTCATCCTAAAGCGGGTCAGCCACACGCAGAGGTTTTTGCCTTACGCGAAGCGGGTGAACATGCACAAGGTGCAACAGCTTACGTTACGCTTGAACCATGTGCACATTATGGCAGAACCCCTCCTTGTGCCGAAGCATTGGTAAAAGCCCAAGTTAAAAAAGTAGTGGTTGCTTGTCCTGATCCAAATCCATTGGTGGCGGGTAAGGGTGTTCAGATTTTGGAAAATGCCGGAATTGAAGTAGAAGTTGGCATTTGTGAAGATTTAGCATCAAAACTTAATCAAGGTTTTTTAAAGGCAATGTCTACAGGCATGCCTTATGTACGTTTAAAGGTAGCCTCAAGTTTAGATGGACGTACTGCAATGGCATCAGGTGAGTCGAAGTGGATTACCGGTTCGGCTGCACGCCAAGATGTACAACATTGGCGTGCCATTTCTGGAGCAGTGATTACAGGTATTGAAACTGTGATTGCAGATGATTGTCAGCTTAACGTGCGTTCACTCAATAATTTTGATATCGAGACAGTTGCTCAGCCAAAACGTGTCGTTTTAGATCGCCAAGGACGTTTACCACTTAACGCTAAGATCTTAGAAAATCCTGAAACTGTGATGGTAATGGGGCCGTATCGTCAAGAACTTGCTGATTTAGGCGTGATACAATTAGAAATTCAGCCTTTAAAAATGCTGTTACAGACCCTATCTAAGCAACATCAAATTTATGATGTGTTGGTTGAAGCTGGCGCAACATTGTCTACTGCCTTTTTGCAAGAAGGTTTGGTGGACGAATTGATCAGTTATATTGCCTCGACCTTATTGGGGAAAAGTGCAAGGGCCATGTTCAATGCAGAATTTGAATATATGGCAGAGCAACTTCGTTTTACACTTCTTGATGTGACACAAATTGATCAAGATATACGCTTAAGGTTAATCCCTACGCAAGAGAAAGTATGAATTCAGAGCCTTCGGTTTATCACAAACGTCGTCATGCAGCCCGTACGACAGACGAATATCTTTTCCATCAGCTTGTGCCGTACTTGGGTAACAAGCGCCGATTGCTCCATCTAATTTTAGAAGCCCTTGAAATTACAGGGACACTGAATAGCAAGAAAAAGAATCCACCGATTTTTGCCGATTTCTTTGCCGGCAGTGGCGTTGTATCTCGTTTAGCACGTCAAAATGGTTACCGAGTCATTGCAAACGACTGGGAACCTTATAGTCATGCTTTAAATCATGCGATTTTAGCCTGTGTAGATGCACCTGCTTTTAAAGAATTAGGTGGCTATCAAAAGGCAATCGATTATTTAAATCGCTTACCTGAAGTTAAAGGTTGGGTAACGCATAACCTTTGCCCACGTAACGATGATGTATACGATCCAACCCGTGACCGTTTATTCTTTAAACGCCGTAACGGTATGCGTATCGATGCAATTCGTCAGCAGATTGCAACATGGCAGGCACAAGGTGCAATTAATGATGTAGAGATGAGTGCTTTGCTTGCGCCATTGCTCTATTCAGCTAGTTTTGTCAGTAACACGAGTGGTGTATTTAAAAGCTTCCACCAAGGGTGGGGCGGACGTACTCAAACTGCGTTAGAACGAATTGAATCATTACTTTGGTTAACACCGAGCCGTTTTTGTGAGATTGGTGATCGCAAACGTCCGGCTGCTGAAATGTGGTGTGTAGATTCACAACATCTAGCAAATCAAATGAGTGGTTTTGAGGTTGATGTTGCCTATCTCGATCCACCATATAACCAGCACGCATATAGTAGTAATTACCATGTTTTAAATGCATTAACTTTATGGGATCAGGTGGATTTACCTTCACCGGATACCAAAGGTTATAAGAGTGGTATTGATAGAGCATGGCGTAAAGAACGCCCAAGTCCATATAACTCTTCTAAACATGCAAAAGATGCGTATGAGAAATTACTTTCAACGATCAATGCACGCTATATTCTGACCAGCTATTCAACTGATGGTAATATCGAGCCGAAAGATTTACTTATGGCCAATCTGGAACGAGGCAAAGTGACCTTGTTAACACAAGATGTTCCGCGTTATCGAGTGAGTAAACAACGACAGTCTGAACGTGCACGGGTGCTTGAGTTTATTGTGATTACTGATACTCATGCTAAGTCAGGACCACCATTACGTCAGTTATTAGGCCAGCTTTACCACTTCGCCGAGCTAGGTGGTGTAGATACCTCAGGCAATAGTACACAGCTCGCACTTTGGTAAGCGCTGCAATTTAAGCAGTGTAAAAAGATTTGGAGATTGAGCCATGTTTACAGGCATCATTGAAAGTTTAGGTAAAGTTGAAAGCCTGCAAAGTGTAGGTGGTGATGTACGTCTACGTATTCAGACAGATCTGGATATGTCTGATGTACATTTGGGTGATTCGATTGCAACCAATGGTATTTGTCTTACAGTGATTGAATGGGGCGATAACTGGTACGCGGCAGATGTTTCTCGTGAAAGTTTAAATCGAACAACATTGGGTAACTGGAAAGTTGGGCAACGTGTCAATGTTGAAAAGGCAATGTTACCGACAACGCGCTTTGGCGGGCACATTGTAAGTGGTCACGTTGATGGCGTAGGTGAAATTACCGTAGTGCGTGAAGATGCTCGTTCAATCTATTATGAAGTTACAGCACCGACAGAACTTGCTAAATATTTGGCGGAAAAAGGTTCTGTAACCGTTGACGGAATTAGCTTAACGATTAACCACTTACGTGGAAATATTTTAAGCTTGAATTTGATTCCGCATACCGCAGAACGTACCAATATTGGAACATGGCAAGTAGGCAGTAAGGTCAACCTTGAAGTCGACGTGTTGGCGCGTTATATCGAACGTTTATTGCTAGGTGATAAAGCAGCTGAACAAAAAACTGAGTCAAATATTAGTATGGCTTTTTTAGCTGAAAATGGTTTTTTAAAATAAAAGCCAGATCATCAAAATAAAAAAACCGGACATATGTTCCGGTTTTTTTATTTTTAAAAATTAATGCTTGGTGAGTGTAACCGAATGTGTGCCAACCCATGGTTTAGTATGCTGAGTGCTTGTAATTGAAAACTCACCTTTTTCCGACGCTCGTGTCAGCAAGATTGAAAGCGAATTAAAGTCGTTATGACTCATATAAAGTTCTTGTGCTGAAAATGTCCATTGCTCACCCTGATTAAGCTGCTCAAGTTGCTTTGAAATCTGATGCGGAATGTCCATTTCTTACCCTCATTAATTATCTTAAAAACGCTACTTTCTATTCTCATAATCAATTGATCTACAAAAATAATATTTATGTCTATTTTGTGACATATAGGTGTCAGTTTTATGACAGAAGAAGTTTTACAACATTACTTCTCTATTTTTTCATCAGAAAACTTAGAGTTCTTTAAAATATATTCAATTTCTTCTTGAGCTGCCGAATGTAGTTTGGCTCGGAAAGCCGTTATAGACTCTTCAATTAAGTTTTCAGCTTCAAGTTCTAAACGAATGCGTAAACTTTCAAGCTCAGATAAGATTTGATCATCGGTGATACTAAGTTTTACGCCAGCAGAGTAATTGACGGCTGGGGTTTCAGGGTTTTTCTGATAACGTGCGGTTTGTTCTGCAACTTCTTGTTCTAAATGACTACGTAATGTCTGTAATGTTTCAGTTTGTTCATTAAACTTGCGAATTTCGTCTGCTTGCAACTCCGCAGCATAAGCAGCTTCTGATGCACGTTTATCAGCAAGTGCTTTTTCTAAAGCGAGTTGACGACGGATACGTGCTTGCTCAATAAGCTCTGCCTTAAGGTCCGCGTAAGCTTGTTCAATTTTTTGCTGTGATTCTAACTGCGCTTTTTCATCATTTAAAACCCAAAGCTGAATAGGGGTTTGTGGTTCTAATAGGTCGCAAATACGTGCCAGATCTTGTTGATAGGCATGACGGACAGCTTCAGGCGCATTTAACCATCTTTTTTTAAAATCTTGCCCGACATTTAATGCCACCATGCTTCTCCTTTGTTCAACAGTATTTACATTTTAGCGCGTTATAATTTAAAGGTCCGCGGTTCTATACCCAAACGGCGATACATTTTAAATTTTTCTCGGCCAATTTGCTTGGCTGTTTCATTATTTTCAACAATTTCTATAATGTGGCTAAAATGATCAACTTGTTCAAGTGCATGATTGTTAAAATTAAATACTAACAAGCCTTGTTCAAGCGGTTGTTTAGCCGAAATACATACAGCAGCTTCAGCTTGGTCAATGCCATGCGCAATGAAACTTGCAGGGTCGAAATCCCATAATCTTTCATCAAGAGTTTGTTGTAGCTGCACATCTGGGCAATACCACCAGATTTTAGGATGCTTCTGCAAAATCTTTCGGCATAAACGGCAAGCACTATCGACTTGCCGTTCTTCACTGGTTTCAAACAGATAAAAATTAACTTTAGCCATTCGTATTTACACGATTCGCTAAAAATTGCATGAGTAATGGTACTGGGCGACCTGTTGCACCTTTAGCTGGACCAGATAACCATGCTGTTCCTGCTACATCTAAATGAGCCCAACGGTACTCACGTGTAAAGCGCTCAAGGAAACATGCTGCCGTAATTGCACCGCCGTATGGACCGCCAATATTTGCAATATCAGCAAATGGTGAATCAAGTAATTCCTGATAATCCTCAATCACTGGCATACGCCATACACGGTCAAATGATTGCTCACCCGCTTGTTGAAGTTCAGCTGCTAAAGCATCATCTGGTGAGAACAAACCACTCAGTACTTTACCTAAAGCGACTACACATGCACCAGTTAATGTTGCGATATCAACCACAACTGCTGGATTGAAGCGTTTGATATAGGTCAATGTGTCGCACAGTACCAAACGACCTTCTGCATCGGTATTTAAAATTTCAACTGTTTGTCCGCTCATGGTTGTCACAATATCACCTGGGCGAGTTGCTTTACCTGATGGCATGTTTTCTGCAGCTGCAATTGCTCCAACGACATGAATAGGAAGTCTTGCCTCGCATAGCGCGCGAATAGTACCTAGTACAGAGGCTGCACCGCACATATCGAACTTCATTTCATCCATGCCTAGGCCTGGTTTTAAAGAAATACCGCCTGTATCAAAAGTAACGCCTTTACCAACAAGCACAACAGGCGCTTGATCGATTCCAGCTTGGTATTCGAGTGTTACGATACGACCCGGACGTTCAGATCCTTTGCTGACTGCAAGAAAAGCATACATACCTAAATCAGCCATTTGCTGTTCATTTAAGACAGTTACTTTGAGTAAGTCAGGGAATTCTGCAGCTAAAGCTAATGCTTGTTCTGCCAAATATTCAGGGAAGCAAATGTTACCTGGACGGTTTCCAAGGTCACGTGCATACGACTGACCAGATTGTACGGCATGCACTAAAGCCAGTTGTTTTTCATCGAGGCTCGTTGTTGAACTAATTAAATCAACCTGTTGTAACACAAATTCATTTTTTTTCGATTTAAACTCATCATAACCATAAGCTGCTTGAGTTAAGCTTAAAGCGAATAAATAATGGTATTCGACAGGTAACGCAGCAATATCAATTGCGATATGCTTAAATTTATTTTGTGTCGATTTGATAATGGTTTGGGCAAGTTTAGCGAGCTTAACCGCATGAAGTTCGGCTGTTTTTCCTAAGCCAAGTAATTGGCTATGAGGTTGATTTGAAACTTGCCCGAATAAAGGCAGAGTTTCATTGAAGTTGCCTTTGAATTGGGTGGCAGTAAGAACGCTTTCTAGGTTATTGATTTGATATGTGTTGATGTTGCTTTGTAGCTGTTCTGAATCAACTAAAACCCACAAAGATTCATTAGATGTCTGTTCGGGAAAAGTTGTATAAGTTGTAAATTTCATGGCTGCCGTGATTGCCTATAGAAAGTTATGTTGGATTAAAACATTGAAACACTTTCAAGCATAGCGTTGCAATGTGCGGTTTTATATTTTTAACATTCGGGTAAACTAGCACACGTCCCGATTAGCCTTTTGGAAGTATTACTTTGATTATTCGGCGTTATCTCGTCAAGCAAGTTGTCTCTACCTCATTGGTGGTCATTTCTTTACTGACCTTAATCATGATGGGTGGTCGTCTGATCAAATACTTTGGTGTGGCGGCGCAGGGGCGTTTAGATGCCAGTATCTTATTTAGCATCATTGGATATCGTTTACCTGAATTTCTAACACTCATTTTACCATTGGGTTTTTTCATTGGTTTAATGTTGGTGTTTGGTCGTTTATATGTTGACCATGAAATGGCTGTATTAAATGGTAGTGGTGTAAGCCGTCATCAATTAGCACGATTACTCATTCCAATGACGCTTGTTTATATGGTTTTTCAGTCTGTGCTTATGCTCTGGATGACGCCGTGGGGACTACGTGAGTTTGAAAAACTGACAACAACACAAGCTGTTCGGACAGGTTTCGATTTGGTTCGACCAAGAGAGTTTATTTCCTCTGGGCCATATACGATCTATGCAGGTTCATTGTCAGAAGACCGAAAGAATTTGAAGGATATTTTCTTTTATCAACGCGCTGCTAAAGAAGATAAGCCAGATGTTATGATTTTGGCAAAGGAAGCGACTCGTGTAGAAGTTGCAAATGATACCGCCAATGTCGTTGATCTGGTACAAGGTCGTCGCTATGAAATATTCCCGGGACAACCAAAATATACACAAGCAGAGTTTCAGTCTTATCGTCTACGTTTAGAAAATGACAAAGATGTTAAGTTTGAGAGTGGCGATGTAGAAGCACTATCAACAACAAAACTCTTTTCAAAAACGAATGATCCAGTCATCAGAAGTGAGTTGGGATGGCGTTTATTTGGGCCATTCACGATTGTTATTGCGTTAATGCTATCAGTGGCATTGTCTGAGGTGAGTCCACGACAGGGCCGTTATTACCGTCTTATTCCGGCGATTTTTATTTTTTCCAGTCTGATCGTATTAATGATTGCAATCAAGACTCGTATTAGTAAAGAAGAACTCGATATTTGGGCTTATCCTGCCGTGTTGGTTGTGTATGGCGTTGCTGCTGCCTTATTCTCACGAAAGCAGAAGTTGGGACCAAAAATCAAGAAACAGATCAAGCGAGTGAAATTATAATGTTAGCACGTCGAATAGTCGCCAAATATGTGACGAAAACCACTGCGCTTGCGATGTTTGGCACCACAGTTGTTTTGTCCATTCTTCAGGTCTTATTTACATATCTTGGCGAGTTGGGTGAGCTCAAACCAGACTATAACGCATGGCAAGCTCTCGTCTATGTTTTGTGGGGAGCTCCTCGCTATCTCTATGAAATTTTACCTATCTCTGCCTTGATTGGTGCTGTGATTGGACTAGGCTCATTGGCAACGAGTAGTGAACTCATTGTTATGCGTTCAGTGGGTGTTAGCTTATGGCGTATTGTTGGTTGGGTTATGCGCTCAGCTTTACTGCTTATTATTTTGTCGTTTGCTTTAAGTGAATGGGTTATTCCTTATACCAATGAAAAAGCACAAAGTGTTAAAAGCCATCGTTCAGTAGCTGCTTTAGGTGAAGTTAAAGGCTATTGGTCACGTGAAGGGCAGCGATTTATCTATATCGACTATGCTAACTCTCAAGGCAATTTAAGAGACATTCAAGTGGTCGACTTTGACCAGAACTATTACTTGCAATCATTAATTAATGCTCAGCAAGGACAGTTTATTAAAAATGGTCAATGGGCTTTGAAAAAAGCTGAACAAATGGACATTTTGGCGGCAGGCAATGCCATCAAAACTGACCATGAAGAACAATCACTTGCTTTAGCATTACAGCCTAAATATGTGCATATGGTGACTTTAGATCCTGAAGATTTATCGCCAAGCCAACTGATTAGCTTTATGCGTTATATGGATGAATATAGTCAGGTACCAAAGACTTACCAATTAGCTTTCTGGCAAAAAGTTGCTTCGCCATTTTCACTCATTGCATTAGTTCTAGTGGCGTGTTCTTTTATTTTTGGACCGTTACGCCAACAATCAATGGGTTTCCGTTTGGTGATCGCATTGTTTATTGGTTTGAGTTTCTATTATTTGCAAGATTTCTTGGGTTATGCGAGCTTGGTTTATTCCCCATCTCCAGCATGGTTCGTACTTGTGCCTATCTTGCTAATGTTTGGTGCCGGAAGTTATTTGCTTTACCGCGCTCGCTAGAAATAAGTGATATTTATGGTTTTCATCAATCGCGGATATTGGTGAAAGCCATAGGAATAAATAGAGTCTTGACCGAAAATTCGGTAAGATATTGTGACGAAATTGTAGACAAAAGAGAAATTGATTATGACGGATGCAACTGCTGGCAAGATCCCTCACGTTCTGGTCATTATGGATGGTGTTGGACACCGTGAAGCGATTGAAGATAATGCTTTTCTTGCAGCAAAAACACCAAATTTGGCGGCAATGAAAGCCAAGCATCCGAATAGTCTAATTTCTGGTTCAGGTGAAGATGTTGGATTGCCTGATGGGCAAATGGGGAACTCTGAAGTCGGCCATATGAATCTTGGCGCTGGCCGTGTGTTATATCAAGATTTTACCCGCATTACTAAAGATATCCGTACTGGTGACTTCTTTAAACATGAAGTGTTGATCGACGCTGTTGAAAAAGCCAAAGCTGCTGGCGGTGCTGTCCATATCATGGGGCTACTTTCAGAAGGTGGCGTCCATTCACATGAAGATCATATTGTGGCGATGTGTGAACTTGCATTAAAACGCGGTGCAAAAGTTTATTTGCATGCTTTCCTTGATGGTCGTGATACACCTCCACGTAGTGCTCAGCCGTCTTTAGAAAAATTAGATGCATTATTTGCTCAATATCCGGGCCAAGGCCGTATCGCAACCATGATTGGTCGCTACTTTGCAATGGACCGTGACAACCGTTGGGATCGCGTTGAGCAAGCTTATCGCTTGTTGACCGAAGGTGAAGCACTTCGTACTGCGCAAACAGCGGTTGAAGGGTTGGAATTGGCTTATGCAGCCAACGAAAATGATGAGTTTGTAAAAGCGACTCGTATTAGTGATATTGCTAAAGTTCAAGATGGTGATAGCGTTGTATTTATGAATTTCCGTGCTGACCGAGCTCGTGAAATTACTCGCGCATTTGTAGAGAAAGACTTTGCTGGTTTTGAACGTAAAGTTGTACCGAATCTTTCTAAATTTGTGATGTTAACGCGTTATCAGGCAAGCATTGATGCACCAGTTGCATATATGCCAGAAGCCCTTAAAAATTCATTGGGTGAGTATTTATCTTCTTTAGGTAAAACCCAGTTACGTATTGCTGAAACTGAAAAGTATGCGCATGTGACATTCTTCTTTAGTGGTGGCCGTGAAGATGAATATCCGGGTGAGAAACGTATTTTAATTCCGTCTCCAAACGTGGCGACATATGACCTTAAGCCTGAAATGAGTGCTTATGAAGTCACTGATGAGTTGGTTAAGGCAATTAATTCAGGTGAATACGACTTATTGGTTGTGAACTATGCAAATGGTGATATGGTCGGTCATACAGGTGTATTTGATGCTGCGGTTAAAGCAGTTGAAGCGGTTGATACTTGTTTAGGTCGTGTCTATGAGGCAGTTATGGCGAAAAAAGGCCATATGCTCATTACTGCTGACCATGGTAACGTTGAACAAATGCAAGACTATGAAAGTGGGCAAGTGCATACTCAACATACAACCGAGCTTGTGCCGTTTATCTATGTTGGTCCAACACAAGCAACAATTGCAGAAGGTGGTGTGCTTGCAGACGTAGCACCGACAATTCTCAATTTAATGCAGATTCCTGTTCCTGCCGAAATGCAAGGACGTAATCTGATTACACTATCTGCATAAGTTAAAGGTGATTGGATGCTGCAACACATTAAATATAAAAAACTTATTGTAAGTATGTTGCTGTGTTGCAGCCAATTTACCTTTGCAGCGCCAGTTGTAAAAGAAAAAATGTCACCTTTGCATTCGGATTCGGAAGAACCGGAACATAGCTATGCAGAGGTGCCGATCGAGTCGATTCAACAGTTTGTGCAAATCTATGGAATTGTTCGAGATAACTACGTTGATGTGAAATCTGACGATGCCTTGTTTCAACAAGCCATAAAAGGGTTAGTGAGTGGGTTAGATCGTTATTCGCGTTATTTATCGGCAGAAGAATATCGCCAACTGATTCAATACACAGAGGGTGATCTTGCATCAGTTGATTTTGCATTAAGCCCTGAATCACATGCTCATAAATGGATGATTCGTGATCTTAAAACCGGTTCTGATTCCTATAAATTAGGTTTGAGAAATGGTCAGACGATTCTCAAAATTGATAACCAAGATTTAAAAAATTTAAACCAAGATCAGGTGCTTGGACTACTTTACGGTTCTATAGGAAGTACACTTCAAGTACAAGCAGAAGAGCTAAACGGAAACATTAACTTAGTCCGTAATAAAAAAATAGAAACCGATATAGAACCTGTAATGTTACATAATCAGGTGCTCGTACTCAAAATTAGAGTATTCCAACAAGACACTGCTAATGAAATTAAAAGATTAATTGAAGAAAACAGTTCTCCACGTTTAAAGGCTGTTTTAATCGATTTGCGAAACAATCCGGGTGGGTTGTTATCGGCAGCAGTTGAGTCAGCAGATTTATTTTTAAATAACGGAATTATTGTTTCGACCAAAAGCCGTTCGGAAGGTAACCAGCAGTTTCAAGCTTTGCCCGGTAATGAATTCCAGAATATAAAACTGGGTATATTAATTAATCACCGCTCTGCATCGGCGGCAGAAGTTTTTACTGCGGCCATGAAAGAACACCAGCGTGCTTGGGTGATGGGTGAAAAAAGTTATGGAAAAGGTGTAGTACAAAAGCTATTTCCTTTGCCAAGTGGGGCGGCTCTACAGATGACGGTCTCTCATTACTACACGCCAAATGGCAATATGATTGAAGGTCAGGGTATTCAACCTAACCAGACCTATCCATTACCTGCAGAAATGAAAGAAGACGTATATTTAGAGCGCGTTGCAGATTTATTCCTAAAGAGGAAGTAATTTTTATACTTCCTCTCCCATTTCAGTATCTAAGCCAAACTTTTTTAGTCGATAGCGTAAAGAACGGAATGTCATTCCTAACTTTTTAGCCGCTAAAGTTCGATTCCAATGCGTCATGTTCAGAGCATTCAGTAAAATATCTTTTTCGATATTTTCTAAGTAGCGTTCTAAACCTTCCATTGGAAATTTTGGGTGAGTCTGAACAGCCGGTGTTTGATTTAGTTGTTTCGTTACGATTTGCGGGCTCACGCTACTGCCTCTAAGAGGAGGCGCTAAGTGTGTTAAATCAATGGACTCATCATCACTTAAAGTAATAGCCCGTTCAATCATATTTCTTAATTCACGAACATTACCCGGGAAGTCTTGCTGCAATAAGTAAGTCTCAGCGCTCGCCGTTAATTGCTTGCTTGAAATTCCCCATTCCGTACAAACCTTTTGAATAAAATGATTGGCCAATAGCAAAATATCTCCACCACGGTCACGTAGTGGCGGCAACATAATATCCATAACATGAATACGGAAAAATAAGTCCTGACGGAATTTACCTTGTTGAACTAATAAATCTAAGTCTTGGTGACTGGCACTGATTACTCGAAAATCAACATCAATTTCCTGATCTGAACCTACAGGGCGAATCTTTTTCTCTTGTACTGCCCGAAGCAATTTAACTTGCATACTTAAAGGCAATTCGGCAATTTCATCTAAAAATAAACTGCCACCGTGTGCTGATAAAATAAGACCTTGTTTATCTTGAGTCGCGCCAGTAAAGCTCCCTTTTTTATGCCCGAAAAGTTCACTTTCCATGAGCTCAGTTGGGATTGCTCCACAGTTAATTGCAATAAATGGTCCTTCACTGCGGTTGCTTAATCGGTGAATCAGATTAGCAACAACTTCTTTACCCGTACCAGACTCGCCTGTAACAAATACAGGAGCTTGGGAGCGGGCTATTTTTTTAATAGCTGTCCGTAAGTTTTGTATAGGTGGTGAACGCCCAATTAATAAGTCATTTTCTAATGTTGTTTCACCGAACTCATGCTCTGGTTTTGGCTGGTTGAGCGCCTTTTTTAACAATTGATCTAAGTGAATTTGGTTAATAGGTTTGCTGACAAAATCAAAAGCTCCCGCTTTTAATGCTGCAATTGCAATATCCATATTGCCGTATGCAGTTAAGACTGCAATGGGAGTGTATGGGTAAGTTTGAGAAACATGTTGAACCAATTCTAAACCACTACCGTCAGGTAGATTTAAATCGGTCAAGCATGCATCGTAATGAAACTGAGTAAAAAGCTGTTTGGCCTGTTCAACCCGATAAGCAAGATGTGTCTTAATCCCCATTCGTGCAAGAGTCATTTGCATTAACAGGCACAAATCTTCTTCATCGTCTACAAGCAAAACGAGTGGTTGCTGTTCTGCCATTTCCCCAAAAACCTAATAAAAAATCAATATATTATTGGGCATTCTATTCTGAAGCATGCCCCTTGTTTTTGCTCTACATAAGTGAGCTTTGCATGGTTTGCCTCACAAAAACTATGAGACAAATATAATCCTAAACCAGTTCCATTAATTTCGGTACTAAAAAATGGTTTAAATAATTGAGATATATCACGTTTTGAAACACCTTCACCGTAATCGATCACATCAATATAAATTTTATTTGTTTGTGAATGGATATTGATCAGAACATAGGGAGAGTCGGGTGCATTGTGGCGTAGAGCATTCCTAACAAGGTTAATGAGGACTTGTCTGAGTTGCTTTTCATCAAACAATAGCTTTAAGGATAAATCAGAACTTTTAAGCTGGATCGTATGTTTAACATCAGATAAATCTTCATCTAATAACGTTTTTATGAAGTCGTTTAATTCGATCTGGATTGGGTGCGTTCTTTCACTGCGGGCAAGTCCTAAGGTGTCTTGAACAATACTATCAATGCGTTTCGTTTGCTTACCAATCATATTGCGCAAAGTGTTTTGCTGTTCCGCATTACTATCTTTGAGTAATTCATTTGCTTGAACAATGGCCGCAAGAGGATTACGGATCTCATGGGCAATACTTGCTGAGAGTTGTCCTAAAGCGGCAAGTTTGAGTTGTTGAGCTTGCTGATTAATCTGCTGCGCATCTTGTAAGATGAGTAGTGTTAATGTTTGCTGTGGCACCAAAAGATGTTGCACTTTAATATTAATAGAATAAGCCGACAGTCGGGACTCAAAAATAAATCGATCACCTTCTTTTAGGTTATCAAACTTAAGAATTTCAAATAAGTCAGCATGCCATTTTGCTAAAGAATATTTTTCACTGGCAAATTGAGGTGGAATTCCTAAAAGAGAGCAGGCGGCTGGGTTACTTAAAACAATGTCATAGTTTTCATCTAGAACTAAATAGCCCTCTTCAATTTGTTCCAAGATATAACGGTTAATATTTTGTAGTTGATAGAGTTCTATTGATTGATGGAAAGTTAGTGCTTCAAGTAATTTAAAGCGCTGGACCGCAATTTGTCCGATTCCATGTACTACAAAAAACAAGAAGGCCAATAAGGCGCTATTACCAATCGTATTTAAATTATTGTAGTCAAATAAACTGCCAACGAAGCGTTGATAAATAACCGCAATGACTGCAAGTAATGTTATGAGCAAAGACATTCTTGCGCTAAGTAAAATGGCCGAAGTAAATATGGCAATCACATAGAGCAAGCTGAGTTGAAGATTTGGTTCACCTACAGAAAATGTAAGTAAACTCAGACAGATAATATCAACTACAAAAAATAAAATGAGCTGCCTTGTTGCCTGAGTTGAAATAAACTTAAAACATAAAAGTTGAAGAAGGCTTAAGAGCGAATAGCCGAGTAGTGTGTAAGAATATAAAGTGGGTTGTTGTAGACTATTGTCGATTTGAGCATCGGTTAAAACCAAAATAATATTCAGGCTAACCGCAATAATAAGGCGATATAAACCATACCACGTGCCCAAACGAAATATCGTATGGGACAAGGATGAGTTTACGGGAAATTGCATGTAAGTCTGATTAAGGTTTGATCAGACCGTAACGAATCGCGAGATGAGTTAGCTTAACATCACTATCAATGGCTAGCTTTTCAAAAATACGGTAGCGGTAAGTATTCACTGTTTTGACACTTACAAAAAGTTTGTCTGCAATTTCTTGAGCGCTAATACAATTTACAACCATCATTGCAACTTGCATTTCTCGTTCAGAGAGAGAATCAAAAGGTGATTGCTGTGTATCGGATAAATAAGAACTTGCTAATTGCTCCGCAATATCGGCACTAAAGTATTTGCCACCTTGCATCACTTTATTAATCGCCCGAACCATTTCGGTAATTGGAGCACCTTTGGTGATGTAACCTTTAGCTCCTGCTTTAAGCAAAAGAGAAGGGTAAGGTTCTTCTACTAAGCCACTGACTGCAATCACTTTTGTATCTGGTGCGGTTTGTAGTAAACGGCGGGTTGTTTCTACGCCACCGATGCCAGGCATGTTGACATCAAGTAGAACAACTTGAGGATGTTTCTGACGAACAATAGCAATTGCTTCTTCACCCGATTCGGCTTGTCCAATGACCTCTACATCGGCATGATCTTCTAACATACGGCAGATACCTGTACGTACAAGTTCATGGTCATCCACAACTAAAACTGTAATCAAGAAGACCTCCTTTCTTTCAAAAAACAAGTTTTTTGTTACATAAAGCAAAATTAGCTTGCAATGGAATGACAAAATTAGCAATCCTATTCTTATATAGTGAGCGAATAGTTGTGCACAATTGTGTCGGTAAAAGCGTTATACCTTATCCCTCAAATGTAAGGCATAATTATAGTAAGCGCAAATGTGTATCACCCTGAGTCGAGTATTGTGCCGTGAAAAATTCTAAAAAGTCTTTAATGCATGTGCTAAGCATGTCTATTTTGCTTAGTTTGAGTTCAACAAGCTTTGCAGAACTCGTCAATAACCCGTCCTCAGGGAATAGTGGTACTGCAAGCTTAAATTGGTCAGCAGCGGATGCTAGTCAACTTTTAAATGATGAAGATGATGAACCAACTCCGCAAGGTTCAACATCTGTAACTACAACTTTGCGTGGCAGTAATGCGCCAAAAGTTATTAGCTCTACACCTAGAGTTGCTCCAATCCGTGATACGTCTGGTTACAATGCCCAGCCGAGTGTAAGTGCTCGAGCTGCACTTGTGATGGACGCGCAAACTGGTGAAGTGCTCTACAGTAAAAATACCAACGCTTCTGTACCAATTGCATCTATTACAAAAGTGATGACAGCGGTTGTAACGGCGGATGCCCGTTTAAACATGTCTGAAGAAATTACACTCGAGCAAATTGACTTTGCTGGTGCTGGTGGGAAAAATTCTAGCTCTACCTTACGTGTTGGCGACAAGATGAACCGTGCAGAAGTTCTTTTGTTTGCTTTAATGAAATCTGAGAACCCTGCAGCGGCTGCCTTAGCACGTACTTATCCAGGTGGTCGCCCTGCATTCGTAGCTGCAATGAATGCTAAAGCTCGTGCTTTGGGTATGAATTCGACTCACTATTATGAGTCAACTGGTTTAGATCCGCGTAATGTGTCTTCAGCACGTGACTTAGGAATTTTGGTAAGTACAGCTTCTCAATATGGCTTGATTCGTCAATTCTCAACCACACCGACTTATGATTTTAACTTGGGTTATCGCGTGTTGAAATCTAATAATACCAATGCTCTAGTGCGTAATGGTGGTTGGAATATTAACTTGTCTAAAACTGGATATATTAATGAAGCAGGTCGCTGTGTTGTAATGCACACGACTGTAAACTCACGTCCGGCAGTCATTGTATTACTGGGTGAACCAAGTACACAGGCACGTAATAATGATGCAACTAACTTATTGGGTTGGTTAAGTAATTTACCAAAACGTATTTAAATTCAATATTCTAAAAACGCTTCTATCAAGAAGCGTTTTTTTATAGCTATAAAAAAAGACATAAAAAAAACGGCTGTTTAAGACAGCCGTTTTTGAAAAATCAGATCTTACATATTAGATAAAATCGAATCTTTTACTTGGTCCATTGTTGCATCAATTGACAACATAACTGCATCAGCACATTGTTTGATTGCAGTGTCAGGATCTTTCAAGCCATTACCAGTTACTGTACATACAATTACAGAACCTTCAGCAATTTTACCCGCTTTAATATCACGAATCGCACCGCCGATAGAAGCAGCAGACGCTGGCTCAACAAATACACCTTCATACATAGAAAGTAAGCGTTGAGCTTCTAAAATTTCGCTGTCTTGAAGTTCATCAAACCAGCCTTTAGAGTCACGTACTACAGCTTTTGCATGGTTCCAGCTCTGTGGATTACCAATACGGATTGCAGTTGCAACAGTTTCAGGGCTTTCAACTGGAGCGCCACGTAAGAATGGAGCTGCGCCAGAAGCTTGGTAACCTACCATAGTTGGTAAACCTTCTGGTTTTGGACCAGTGAATTGATCAGTAGCAGCATCATAAATCACTTGTTCAAACTGATCAGCAGGCTGGTTTGCTACAGCTTCTGTATAGCCCATCCAGTGAGCTGTGATGTTACCTGCGTTACCTACAGGTAAGCAGTGGTAATCAGGTGCACGGCCTAAAGCTTCAACGATTTCATAAGCAATAGTCTTTTGACCTTGCAAACGGTAAGGGTTGATTGAGTTTACAATCGTTACAGGCGCTTGATCAGCGACTTCTTTTACAAGACGCATACCATCATCAAAGTTACCACGAATTTGCATAGTGATCGCACCATACATCATCGCTTGTGCCATTTTACCCATCGCAATTTTGCCTTCTGGAATCAAAACAAATGCTTTGATACCTGCACGTGCAGCATAGGCAGCAGCAGCAGCAGAAGTGTTACCAGTAGATGCACAGATAATCGCTTTAGAGCCTTCTTCAACCGCTTTGGTTACAGCCATGGTCATACCACGGTCTTTAAATGAACCAGTTGGGTTTAAGCCCTCGTATTTCACATAAATTTCAACATCTTTGCCAATAATACGTGGAATATTCTCAAGTTTAATGAGTGGGGTGTTGCCTTCACCCAGAGAGATAGCACGAGTAGTTGCCGAAACTGGCAAACGGTCACGATAACGATCTACAAGACCAGTATAACGATTGGCATTAGACATGATGGTGTTCCAATTAGAGGTGAAGCGGGAGAGGGAATCTTTCCCTCAACCTGATTAACTATCGAGCGATTCTAAACGAATTCTTACGATTTCGCCACGAATTGCAGGTAATGCTTGAATTTGTGCAAGAGCATCATCCATTTTTGATTCAACGATTGGATCGGTCAGAATCACGATTGGAATAAGGTCTTTTAAACGAGATTGTTGCATGATCGCATCAATACTAATTCCAGCGCGACTTAAGATGGTAGTTACATCTGCAAGTACGCCAGTTTGGTCTTCTGCATTTAAGCGGATGTAATAACCTGTGGTCATTTCTTCACGGCTTAAAATTGGCACATTGGTTAATGCTTCAAAAGCCAACTGAGGAATTGTGCCTGCACCGTCTTCGGTATAAGAGATGTCACGGACAATATCAATAACATCAGCAACAACCGCAGAAGCTGTAGGACCTGCGCCTGCACCCGCGCCGTAATAGAGTGTTGGACCTACGGCATTTGCCTGAACTAAAACAGCATTTTTAACGCCGTTTACATTCGCAATCAGCTGTTCATCTGGAATGAGTGTTGGGTGAACACGTAACTCAATACCTTTTTCAGCACGACGTGCAATACCGAGATGTTTAATGCGGAAACCAAGATCTTCTGCATATTTCACATCTTGTGCAGTGATTTTGCTGATACCTTCGGTATAAACCTTATCAAATTGAAGAGGAATACCAAACGCACAAGACGCTAAAATGGTAAGTTTATGCGCAGCATCGATACCTTCAACGTCAAAAGTTGGGTCTGCTTCTGCATAACCGAGTTCTTGAGCTTCTTTTAATACATCATCAAATGCACGACCTTTCTCACGCATTTCAGTCAGAATAAAGTTACCTGTACCATTAATAATACCTGCCAACCATTCGATATGGTTTGCAGCAAGACCTTCACGGATCACTTTAATAATTGGAATACCGCCAGCAACTGCTGCTTCATAAGCAATTTGCACAGCATTGTCTTCTGCTGCTTTAAATAATTCATTGCCATGTTCAGCGAGTAACGCTTTGTTTGCAGTCACGACTTGTTTGCCGTGTTTGATCGCTTCCATGATAACTTCGTAAGCAGGGTGGATCCCACCCATAACTTCTACAACTACATCAACGTCTGGTTGACGAACGATGTCAAGTAAATCGGCGCTTTGTTTAATCCCTTCCAATTCAAGATCTGGACGAGGGCGGCGTGTTCCAACGTGGGTAATTTGAATTTCTCGACCGGTGCGACGTTTAATTTCAGCGGCATTTTCTTGTAGTAGTTTAAGGGCTCCTCCACCTACGGTTCCTAGACCGAGTATTGCCAGGCGAACTGGTTTCACGTCACACTCCATTCATCATTTAATCATTTAGTTGAAGCTAGATCATAGCTAAAAAAAACGCCAGACTCTAGCGCTTTTAGTGCTTGTTCAATGAATTAGAGTGCGATGTTTGGAAAAGAAGAGTAGATCAGTCTTTAAACAGAGGTTGTTTAAATATTAATTATTGAAAAAACAAAGCGCTGCAATCAGAGCAGCGCTTTTTAAAAGAGATAGATGATTAATCATTCACCAGCTTAAAGGATGTTATTTATCCAGACGTTTAATTAATTCATCCGGTGTTAGGTATCCACCTAAGTACTCGCCATCAACATTGTAAATAGCTGGTGTTCCATTTACACCCATGTTTAAGCCAAGTTGATATTGTTCTCGAACAGGGCTTTTGCATTGAGCAGGTGGGATATTAATACCTTGTACTGCTTGATTAAATGCAGCTTTACGGTCTGCACTACACCATACAGCCTCCATAGTCGGCATAAACTGTTCACCGCGTGGCCAAGCGATATAGCGTACCTCAATACCTTTTTCATTAATTTCAGGTAAATGCTCATGTAATTTATGGCAATAAGGACAGCTTGCATCGGTAAACACATAAATCACATGTTTAGCCTTACCACCTTTAGCTGGGTAGACAATCAAATCTTCATTTTTTAAAGCAGCAAGATGCTTCTTGTTTTCTGAAGCTTGAAGATTATCGCCAATATTATGCAGTTCTTTACCGCCTAAACGAATGACATCACCTTGAATCAGGTATTTGCCATCACTGGTTGTATAAATCGACGTCATTCCTTCGAGATTTACCCAATATAAGTTAGGCACTTCAGTAGGCTTGATATCTAGAATTTTGGCGTTGATGTTTGCATTCTTAAATTGTTTTTGCAAAGTTTCAATTAAACGCTGTTTAGCATTGCGTTCAATGATGGTTGAAGCTTCCCCAGTAGCAGGTGCGGTCGCAGTGAGCGCATCTTCTTTTTGTGGTTTGTTTTCTTTAGAACAAGCACTGAATAACAGGCTAGAGGCCAACGCACAGGCAAGAAAAAGTTGAGATCGGGTAAAAGACATAGATAACCCTTATTTCATCAGTATTTATAGTCAGAAGCTGCTAAGCATAACAAAAAATCTAGTGTGTATTGTTAAAACTTTCTTAACCTTTGTGAACGAAATCAATTGATTGTTGGGTGTATTTAAAATAATAAGTTTTAAATTTTTTAACCTCTAGGATGATGTTTTTCATGCAATTGTTGCATTCTTACTTGTGCTACATGTGTATAAATTTGAGTAGTTGATAGGTCACTATGGCCCAGTAACATTTGCACTACGCGTAAATCGGCGCCGTGATTAAGCAGGTGTGTTGCAAAGGCGTGACGTAAGGTGTGAGGTGAGAGTTCAGCTTGAATATTGGCTTGAAGCGCGTAACGCTTAATGGCATACCAGAAGTTCTGACGGCTCATAATCCCGCCATGCTGAGTTAAAAAGAGGTAGTCGGTTGAACTTTTATAAAGTTGAGGTCGAGCATCCTGTAAGTAGCGTTCTACCCATTCACAAGCAAATTGCCCTAGCGGGACCAAACGCTCTTTATTACCTTTACCGGTAATTCTTAAATAACCTTGTTTTAAGTTAATAAGCTCTAGGCGTAAGTTCAGCAGTTCTGAAACACGTAAACCACATGCGTAAAGGACTTCAAACATGGCCCGATCACGTAAACCAAGTGCTGTATTAATGTCTGGAGCCTGAATCAGTGCTTCGACATCTTCCTCTGATAAATCTTTGGGTAAGGCTCTGCCAATTTTTGGAGAATGATGGGTTGCTACAGGATTATCGCTTCGTAATTTCTGTTCACGTAAAAATTTGTAAAACTGACGTAGGGCAGATAAGCAGCGGGCAATCGAGCGCGGGCTTTTTCCAACTTTAGTCAACTCAATCAAAACATCAGCGATATTATCACTTGTCCACTCTGGAAGAAGTGATTTTTTATGAAGTTCGCTGCATTGAATAAGGTCAGATAAATAAGCATTACGTGTATGTGGACTTACCGTCTGAGCAACGAGATAGTCACGAAAACCTTGTAAAAAGCTCAAATGTTCAGGAATTTGAACAGGGCTTGGAATACGCGGTTTTTTATTCAACATACACTACATCCTCTAAACCTTTGTACTTTAAAAGAAACTTTAAGGTTTGTCGATTAAACTGAATAAGAAGTGAAATTTAACCTTATTTGGTAATTATTCTCATTTATATGTATACTATTAAAAAAGGTTTAGGATCGGATGCGGTGCGTTTATCAGCTTTAAAAGTGAAGCAAGCGGCGACCATCACCAAAGTGAATCGGATAGAAGTAGAGTCCGAGCAGCAAGATTTGGTCGCAATTCGTTTGGAAAGTCTGGGCTTTGTACCGGGCACACGAGTGGAAGTGATTACCAAAGGTGTTTTTGGTGGTGATCCGATCTTGATCCAAATAGGCTTTACTCGTTTCGCTTTACGTAAAGCAGAAGCGGAAAAAATTGAAATTCAAGTAGAAGAAGGAGTACCCGCATGAGTGATGCGTTACGTATTGCCCTTGTGGGAAACCCTAACTGTGGTAAAACCTCTCTTTTTAACCATTTAACCGGAACTCGACAAAAAGTTGCAAACTATGCAGGCGTAACGGTCGAGCGTAAGGTTGGTCATTTTCAGTTGCCTTCAGGTCGAGCTGTGCGTGTACTTGATTTGCCGGGTACATATAGCCTTAATGCAACCAGTCCTGATGAAGTAATTACCCGTGATGTTTGCTTGGGTAAAATTGCAGAAGAAGGGCAGCAAGATGCCTTTTTATGTGTGGTTGATGCCACTAACTTAAAATTGCATTTAGGGCTAGTGCTCGAAATGATCGAGTTAGGTCGTCCGATTTTACTTGTACTGAATATGATGGATGAAGCGCGTCGTCGTGGCATCCAAATTAATACTCAAAAGTTGTCTCAACGTTTGGGCGTACCCGTTGTTGAAACAGTGGCTGTTCGTAATGCGGGTATTGAAAATCTATTACATGCCCTTGATCAAGAAAAATACAGTGTGCCACAAACTGAACTGAGTGGTTTAACTGGAACTCATCATCAAAAAATCGATATGATTTTTAAAGATGTGGTTCATTATGTTGATCAGGGAGATAAGCGTACTGATTTTCTAGATCGAATTTTCTTACATCCGGTTTTAGGCCTACTTAGCCTTGCCATCATGATGTTTATTGTGTTCCAAGCAGTGTTTGCATGGGCAGCTCCATTCATGGATGGTATTGAAGGCTTCTTCGGCTGGCTTGGTGAGGTAGTGGGAACTGTGATTACCCAACCACTACTGCATAGTTTGGTTGTTGACGGAATTATTGCAGGCGCGGGTGGCGTAGTTGTGTTCTTGCCACAAATTTTGATCTTGTTCTTCTTTATTTTAGTACTCGAAGAATCAGGCTATTTACCGCGTGCAGCATTCTTGCTTGATAAATTAATGTTCCAAGCTGGTTTAAGTGGCCGTGCCTTTATTCCTTTACTTTCGAGCTTTGCTTGTGCAGTACCGGGAATTATGGCAACGCGTAGTATTAGTGACCCTCGTGATCGTTTTACGACCATTATGGTTGCGCCTTTAATGACTTGTTCGGCACGTTTACCTGTCTATGCCTTGCTGATTGCTGCCTTCATTCCAGAGAAAATGGTCTGGGGTATTTTCAATCTACAAGGTTTGGTGCTTTTCGGTCTGTATATGGCTGGTATTGTGAGTGCGCTTTGTGTTTCATTTTTAATGAAATTCTTTCAAAAAGATAAGTCTCAACATGCTTTACTGCTAGAGCTACCAAGTTATCGTTTCCCTGATTTAAAAAGTGTGGGAATCGGTTTATTGGATCGTGCAAAGATCTTCTTGAAACGCGTCGGTGGAATCATTTTTGCGCTCTCTATTTTGCTTTGGTTCTTGTGTACTTTTCCGCAGCCACCAGAAGGGGCGACATTACCTGCCATAGATTATAGTTTTGCAGGTATGCTTGGGCATCTTATACAACCTTTATTTGCTCCAATTGGTTTTAACTGGCAAATCTGTATTGCTTTAATTCCAGCTATGGCAGCTCGTGAAGTGGTAGTTGCGGCATTAGGTACAGTTTATGCCCTGTCTGCAACAGATGATGATGCTGTGGCACAAGGTTTGTCACATCTGATTAGTGCAGATGGAACAGGTTGGTCTTTGGCAACAGGTTTATCGCTTTTAGTGTGGTTCATTTATGCTCCACATTGTTTGGCAACATTGGCAACGGTACGCCGTGAAACAGGTTCATGGAAACATGTTGCAGCTATGACTGCATATCTGTTTGGTTTAGCTTATTTTGCATCGTTTGTTACCTATCAAATTGCTTCCCACTATTGGGGCTAAGGCAATAAAGGAGGTTGTATATGGTTCAATATCTGATTATTGCGGTTTTAGTGATTTGGAGTGCTGTAGTTGTTTTTAAGAAAGTATTTCCGAAAACAGCAAATTTAGTCTTTTCTTCACTCTCTGCATTTTGCGAAAAGCAGGGTTGGGCAACTTTGGCAAAGTGGCTTAAACCGAAAATGACCTTTGGTTGTGCTGGCGGTTGTGGTTGTTCAAGCGAAGATAAACCTACGAATACAGTTCAAGAAATTAAGCCGATTAAATGGCAGTAGATTCAGTATTTCTTGTTTCGTTTAAAAAGCCATCATATTGATGGCTTTTTTACGCACTGACACAAAAAAAGATGAATAAAGTTCAAACTGAAAAAGCATTCAAAACAGCAAAGTGCTAACATTTTTGCCATTCTGTCGATTGATAAATTGTGGGGCAAAAATGTTAATACAACGTGGTGGGTTAAAAGTTGTAGCAGGCTTGGGAATATCAGGCGTTTCTGCTGTAAATTTCTTGCATGAACAAGGCTACCAAGTTGCAGTAACAGACTCTCGTCCCACGCCACCAGGGTATGATCAGATTCCGGCAGGAGTAAAGACAAGTTTCGGTCAACTTGATCAAGAATTATTATTACAAGCAGAAGAAATTATTTTAAGTCCAGGCCTTGCACCTCAATTACCGGAAATTCAGGCAGCTATTGCTAAGGGTATTTCTGTGGTAGGGGATATTCAATTATTACGCCGTGCAACCGATGTGCCTATTGTGGCTATTACTGGCTCTAATGCGAAAAGTACAGTAACGACTTTAATTGGCTTAATGGCTAAAGATGCGGGTAAGAAAGTTGCTGTAGGTGGCAATCTTGGACGCCCAGCTCTAGATTTATTAAAAGATCAACCTGAGTTAATTGTACTTGAGCTATCAAGTTTTCAGCTAGAAACCACGTCTCACTTAAATGCTGAAGTTGCTGTGGTTCTCAATATGAGTGAAGACCACTTAGATCGTCACGGCAATATGTTGGGTTACCATCAAGCAAAACACCGTATTTTCCAAGGCGTTAAAAAAGTAGTATTTAACCGTGATGATGCTTTAAGTCGTCCTCTTGTTCCAGATACCACGCCAATGCAAAGCTTTGGTTTAAATGCACCAGATTTAAATCAATATGGTGTTTTAAGAGATGGTGATGGCATGCTTTGGCTTGCGCGTGGTTTACAGCGTTTAATTAAAAGCTCAGATTTATATATTCAAGGCATGCATAATGTAGCAAATGCTTTAGCTTGTCTCGCATTAGGTGAGGCAATAGGCCTGCCTATGGAATCTATGCTTGAAACCTTAAAACAATTTAAAGGCTTAGAGCATCGCTGTGAATATGTAAAGACTGTGCATGATGTACGTTATTACAATGACTCTAAAGGCACTAACGTTGGCGCTACGCTTGCAGCGATTGATGGTTTAGGCGCTGCCATTGAAGTGAAAAAAGGTAAGGTTGCCTTGATTTTAGGTGGGCAAGGTAAAGGTCAGGATTTTGGCCCATTACGTTCTTCTATCGAAAAATATGCCAAAGTTGTGGTATTGATTGGTGAGGATGCTCCGGTTATTGAACAAGCAATTCAAGGTGCAACCAAAATTTTACATGCAGCAACGCTTAAAGAAGCTGTAGAGCTGTCTCAACGTGAAACTCAGGCCGAAGATGTGGTGTTGTTATCACCAGCATGTGCAAGTTTTGATATGTTTAAAAGTTATAATGACCGTGGTCAGCAGTTTGTTGCCTGCGTCAATTCGTTGGTTTAAAGAAAACATGATTAGGAATGTAGTATGGCAGGCTTAGCTCAGACCACAATCCAGAAAATCAATCATTGGTATGAACGGATATTGCCTAAATGGCCAGCGGAAGTGACGCCACGTAATGTCCTGATTTTCTGTGTCGTTGCATTATTGTGTATCGGTTCCGTGATGGTTGCATCTGCTTCGATGCCCTATGCTGAATATATGCATGAAAACCCGTTTCACTATGTGATTCGTCATGGTATTTCGATTGTCGCTGCGGGTGTGGTGGCTTATTTGACCTATCGAATATCACTAAATACGTGGTTTAAAAATACCTTCCCGCTGTGGTTATTAACTATGGTTCTGTTGCTTGCTGCTTTGGTGGTGGGTTCGGAAGTCAACGGTTCTACACGTTGGATTAAGATCGGTGGTTTTACCTTGCAGCCAACCGAGGTTGCCAAAGTCATGATGGCAATCTTTACCGCAGACTACGTTGTACGCCGTGCCAAAGAAGTTCGTACTCATTGGAAAGGCTTATTGCGTTTAAGTGGGGTTATGGCAATCACGGTTGGTTTAATTATTGCTGAGCCTGACTTGGGAGCAACTGTCGTTATTGTCATGATGATGGTTGGGGTGTTCTTTTTAGCGGGTGCGCCGCCAACTCAGTTCTTAATCATGCTTGGCGCGATTGTCACGGGTATCGTGTTTTTGATCTTATTTGAACCATACCGTTTCCAGCGTTTGATCTCGTTTACTGACCCATGGGCAGATCCATTAGGTGTAGGTTATCAGTTATCAAATGCACTAATGGCTTTTGGTCGTGGTGAATGGTTTGGTACAGGCTTAGGTCACAGTGTACAAAAACTATCTTATTTACCTGAAGCGCATACTGACTTTATGTTGGCAGTGCTAGGTGAAGAATTTGGTTTCGTGGGTATTTCTATTGTTATTGGCTTGTCTTTCTTGATGCTGGCATGTTGTATCAAAATTGGTCACCGTGCTTTGAAACATCATTACCTTCGTGCAGGCTATTTAGCTTACGGTATTAGTATTATTTTCTTGCTCCAGATTTTGGTAAATGCGGGCATGAATATGGGTTTAATGCCGACGAAAGGTTTGACTTTGCCATTCATTAGTTATGGTGGTACGTCTTTAATGATGTGTGCGGCGATGATTAGCTTAATCTTAAAGATTGATGCATCAACACAAGAAGTCAACCCAGAACGAGAAGAGTCAAACTTCTAATTGAGTATTTAGAAGTTTAAAAAGCCTGATTTGATATCGGGCTTTTTTATTATTTATAGATATGTTCCGCTGAGCTCTTGTCCATGAGGAATCAAATCAACATTCCATTGTGCTACAGCCTGTTTGAGCATCAATCTAGGTTGATCTAAATCAACGTTGGGTTGTCCCAAGGCCAGTATTGCTTTTTGAAGTAATTCAGGCGCTTTTGATAAATCGAGTGCTTGGGCTAGATTTTGTTTAGAGAGCTTTTGCCCTTGGCCATTCATTGCAAGGGGAAGGTGCATATAGCTTAGTTGAGGATAACCTAGAAGCTGACCTAACCAAATCTGACGTTCGGTGTTATCTAATAAGTCCGCGCCTCGAACGACATGGGTAATACCTTGTAGATAATCATCCACAACGACCGCAAGTTGATAGTTAATAATTCCATCACGGCGCTTAAGAACAAAATCTCCAAGATCATGTTGTAGATTGGAGCAATGACGTCCTTGTAATCGGTCATCAAAACAGATCTGCTGATCTTGAACTTTTACCCGAATCGCTTGACCTTGAAAATCAAGATTGAGATCGCGGCAAGTACCTGCATAGATTGCATTTGAACCAAGCATTTTGCGCGTACATTGACATGCATAGATAAGACCTTCTCTTTTGAGTTGGTCTAATACGCTTTCATAAATGTCTAAACGATTTTTTTGAAAGATGATCTCTGTATCGGGTTCGAACTGGAAGGCTTCAAGTGATGTGAGAATATGCTCTTCACTGCCGGGATAAATACGAGGAATATCTGTATCTTCGACACGAACTAGCCATTTGCCTTGATGGGCTTTTGCATCGCAATAGCTGGCAACAGCAGTAATGAGTGATCCAAAATGCAAAGGGCCGGTTGGCGATGGCGCAAACCGACCTGAGTATGAAAAGCTAGGCTTTTCTTGAGTAGCTACAGCGGTCATATTAACCGTTATTTTGCTTCTCTTTAATTTCTGCCAAAGTTTTGCAGTCAATACATAACGTTGCAGTTGGACGCGCTTCTAAACGACGTAAGCCGATTTCAATACCACACGTTTCACAGAAACCGTAGTCTTCATTCTTAATAGCTTCCATAGATTGTTCGATTTTACGAATTAACTTACGTTCACGGTCACGTGTACGTAATTCAATTGCAAATTCTTCTTCTTGGGTAGCACGGTCGTTTACATCTGGCAGTGCAGTTGATTCGTCTTGCATCGTATTTAAAGTACGATCAACTTCAGACATTAATTCAGCTTTCCATGCTTGCAGAATTTGTCGGAAATGCTCGAGCTGTCCTTCAGACATGTACTCTTCATTTTTCTTAGGTTGATAAGGTGCAATACCAAATAAACTTGCAGTTGTGCCTATGTCAGAAGTTTTAGGTTTCACTTTACGTGCACGTTTTGCAGAAGCTTTGTCACCTTCCACTACAACTTCTGTATGTTCATCCAAAACTTGGTTGTGGTTGTCATTCGCCATAATAGGGCATTCCTCATCATACACGTATTATCTATACGCAAAAAATATGGTGATATGCAAGTGTTTTTATAGAAAACCATCGATGGGATTTTCCCATCGGGTCGTCATCATATAGATTTTTCCTGCAAGATGATAGTCATTCCGACCCGTAAATATTTTCAAAACGTGTTTACCCCAGTCATAATTATATATAAGCATATAAGAAATAGGGCTAATAGCCTGAAATATCAGTGTTTATATGGCCTTGAAAATTTTCAAGACGGAAGACTTCGGTTTCAAAACTACCATCGTTTTTTAGACGAATGTAACGGTAGCCGGGAGCATTTTGATCTAAAGCAAAATCATTACTAAACGGTTTAAACTGCACACTTGTTGATGGAGTCGAGAAAAATTCGATCCCTTGCCAAGTGTTTATTGAGTCCTGATGAACATGCCCGCAGACTAAAGCTTTTACATTTTTAAATGGAGCCAAGGTAGTAAGCAAGGCATTAGAATTTTGTAACTTGTGATGATCAATCCATTTTGACTTCATGGCAAAAGGATGGTGATGACAAGCCAGCAAAATCGGGTTATCTGCATACTCTTCAAGTAAATTCGTTAAGCTGTCTAGCTGTTCTGCTGATAGATGTCCATCAATATGACCTTTTACCGCACTATTTAATAAAATAACTCGCCAGTTCCCTAAGCAAATAACTACAGGTTCCTGATGATTCTCTTTGTGCAATGGGAAATGATCAATATTGTCATGATTACCTAAGGTCTGAAAAAAGGGCAGCCCCAAGGTTTGCATATATTGAATATAACGGTTGTAGGTAATAGGCGTTGGTGCCTGAGCTAGGTCCCCAGTATGGATAATTGCATCAATTTCAGGATGTTTATTAAGTATCTGTTGAATAATGGCATGAAAGCTTTCTTCAGGATTCATACCCACAAATTCTAAATGCGGATACTCCAATAGGTGGGTATCGGTAATTTGTATAATGACATGGTCTTTTTGTGAAAGTGTTGAGACTTGAAAAGTCACCGTCCTACCTCTTCGGGTTTATTATCGTTTTGCTGTGTTGGGCCAGCCATTGTAATGCCATAATGACAGGAGCATTTCTTAAACGTCCGCTGTCGAGTAGAGTCTGGATTTCACAATAATTAAATAAGTGCAGTTGAATATTTTCCCCCTCATCATCTACGCCAAATACACCCCCTTCAGCGGGTAATGCAGTTTCAGCAACATAGAGATGGAATAACTCTGAGCAAGCACCAGCTGACGGGTAAAAGCTAAATAGATGCTCTAAATCTTGAACTTCGCAACCTGATTCTTCAAGGCTTTCGCGTCGAATGCAACTTTCTGGTGATTCATCACCATCTAACACGCCTGCAATTATTTCCAGCTGCCATGGGGATTGAGAGTCATCTAAAGCCCCAACACGGAACTGTTCAATCAGTGCAAACTGTTGTTTTTGATCGTTGTAGAGTAGTACACCAGCTGCTTCAGGCCGATGAACGAGTTCACGCTGCAATACATGAGTATATTCAGATTGATTAAATAGACGATGTCGAAGGCTGACTTTTTCAACTTGAATAAAACCACGGAATAGAGATTCACGTGATGTTACTTCGACATCTTCAGATGTATAACTTGGACGTTCAACAATACTCATGATTCGGTCAGGACGAAATCTATTTATTTCATCCTAACCGAGAATCAGGGCTAGGCAAGTGTTTTTTTTGAATATTTACACTTTATGATACAGTTTTTGACCTTGTTCCTGATAAACCTCTTTCATCGCTTTGAGGCCTTCTTCAACCTCTGAATCGTTATTGGTGAGGTTGTTGGCATAGTCACGTACATTCTGAGTGATTTTCATTGAACAGAATTTTGGACCACACATTGAGCAGAAGTGTGCAGATTTATGAGCTTCTTTTGGTAAGGTTTCATCGTGCATACTACGTGCTGTATCAGGGTCTAGACTTAGGTTGAACTGATCATCCCAACGGAATTCAAAACGAGCTTTTGATAAGGCATTATCACGTACCTGTGCACCTGGATGTCCTTTCGCAAGATCGGCAGCATGTGCTGCAAGCTTGTAGGTAATAATTCCGTCTTTAACATCTTTTTTGTTTGGTAGACCCAAATGCTCTTTCGGTGTGACATAGCAAAGCATTGCTGTGCCGTACCAACCAATCATGGCTGCACCAATTGCAGAGGTAATGTGGTCATAACCTGGAGCAATATCGGTCGTTAAAGGCCCAAGTGTATAGAATGGTGCTTCTTTACACACTTCTAGCTGAAGGTCCATGTTTTCTTTAATCATGTGCATTGGTACGTGACCAGGGCCTTCAATCATGACTTGAACATCATGTTCCCATGCACGGTGAGTCAGTTCACCTAATGTTTTAAGTTCGCTGAACTGTGCTTCATCATTTGCATCTTGAATACAACCCGGACGTAAACCATCACCTAAGCTAAATGAAACGTCATAAGCTTTCATGATTTCACAGATTTCATCGAAATGTGTGTACAAAAAGTTTTCTTCATGATGCGCTAGACACCACTGCGCCATGATCGAACCACCACGAGATACAATACCTGTTAAACGGTTTGCTGTAAGTGGTACATAGCGAAGTAATACACCTGCGTGAATAGTGAAGTAGTCAACACCTTGTTCAGCTTGTTCAATTAGTGTGTCTTTGAAGATTTCCCAAGTCAGGTCCTCTGCAACACCATCAACTTTTTCAAGTGCTTGATAGATTGGCACGGTGCCGATTGGAACAGGTGAGTTACGGATAATCCATTCACGTGTTTCATGGATATTTTTACCTGTAGACAAGTCCATAATGGTGTCGGCACCCCAACGGGTTGCCCAAGTCATTTTCGCAACCTCTTCGTCAATTGAAGAGCCAAGCGCTGAGTTACCAATATTGGCATTAATTTTAACCAAGAAATTACGACCAATAATCATTGGCTCAAGTTCTGGGTGGTTAATGTTGGCAGGAATGATCGCACGACCTTCAGCAACTTCTTGGCGAACAAATTCAGGTGTAATTTCTTTTAAGTTTTTTGCACCAAAATTCTGACCAGCATGTTGACGCATATCAACACCTTCACGCTGGCGTTGATTTTCACGAATTGCAATATATTCCATTTCAGGTGTGATGATACCTTGCTTGGCATAGTGCATTTGAGTGACATTTTTGCCTGCTTTAGCACGGCGTGGATTTTGAATATGGGCAAAACGAATATCAGCGGTACGAATGTCTTTTAAACGTTCCTGACCAAATTTTGAGGTCAAGCCAGAAAGTACGTCAGTATCGTTACGTTCTTCAATCCAGTTTTGGCGAACTGAAGGTAAACCTTTGTCTAAATCGATTTGAACATTTGGGTCGGTATAAACACCTGAAGTGTCATATACCATAACAGGAGGATTATGTTCACCGCCAAGACCGGTAGGCGTGTCGGTTAAAGAAATTTCCCGCATTGGAACCTGAATGTCAGGGCGAGAGCCTTCAATATAAACTTTTTTAGAAGCGGGTAAGATGCGAGTTAAATCTTTTGCATCTTGTTCATGTTGTGCTGAAATTTCAGCAGAAGAAAGATTCGTTAACTGGTTCATCACATGATCCTTATGAATAACATCAACGAATCAAGCACGACCAAAAACGATGGCGGATTTATCTTTGCTAGATAAATTTAAGGCTGTAAGTTTTCAGATGGCTTGATTCCTACGCAGGTCTTAACCTGATCAGGTTCAACGGTACTTGTGATCAAACTTGTGTTGCGATAACACGGAATTTACACAATCTCAGCGAGCTATTACTCGCGCTCCGTCAAGCGATTTAAAGACTAACATGTTTTAGGTTGGCTGGCATTGTCAATTTGTATCTATACAAACCGCATCCATATGGCAGTCACGATAGACTTCCGTGTTCCATGGCGAATCAAATTTTAAGAGCTGCTCAAGTTGTTCATGAGTCATCTGATAATTTGATTTTTTATCACCATTTTTATCAGTTAAATCTATTTTAAATTGCTTATTGCGCTCATCGATAGGCGTAGCAATAAACTTAAGAAACAGTTGAGCAGGTTTGGCTAAACTCGACTCATTTTGTGTAGAGAGAAACCGAATTTGCTGAAGCGCATCTTTATCAAACCATGTATTCGGTGCATATTCATCTGACACGGGCGTGTTGTCTAAGCCAAAGAAAATAAAATAACGATATTCATTAAATAGTAGTTTTGCATCATCAATAAAGTGGCTCTTTGGATACTTTTGAATAAACTTTTCCCAAAATAATGCGCGTTCAGTGAGCTCTTTCCATGAAATAGCCAACGCACCATCATTATAGAAAATATTTTGATTGTCTTTCGCCATACGAGTTAAAAACTCTTTTTGGTCCGCGGGTAAGGACTTAGAAAAAACGTCAACTAAATAGCTTGGCTGACGTCGATAGGTAAACATGCCCTCACCTTGATAGAGAAGTTCAATGTAGGCTTGGCCTTCATGTTGAAGTAAATATTGATCACGCGGGCTAAGTTGGTCGAAGAGTTTTTTCTGGGTTTGGATGACCTTTTTAAGGTCTTGTTTCTGTTCTAAAACGGCATAGCCAAATGCTTCAAAAGCTCTCCCTGTTTTTTCAGTGTAGTCTTGTTTAAGAAAACGTTGATACATCGCAGTTGAAGCATCAATAAGCTTAAGCTGCTCATCATTTTTTAAAGAGGGAACACAGCTTTTAAGCTTTTCATTAATTTGATTTAAATCTTCTATTTTGCTGTTTTGGTTGATTTTCTGCGTAGCAGCCATAATTTGTAAGCAACTGCTGTCTTGTTTTTGAGTAGCCTTTTGTTCAGTTGGTTTTTGCTCTTTAGATACAGCCTGATGTTGCTCTGATGTTTTATTACATCCAGCTAAAAGTAGTGCGCTGCACATACTCATCATTAGAACTTTTTTCATCATTGTTTTTTTATCAAAGTGAATATTGCTCAAATTATAACTCGGAAAAAGATTGCATCATTGTTAGAAATCTTTATTATTAGGTAGGTCGGTCTACTTAAATTAAAGCTATGAATGATAAAACAGCAAGACAGAAAATTCTCGATGCAGCAGCAACCTTGTTTTATAACGATGGCATTACTGCAACAGGAATCAATTCAGTTACGGCTAAAGCCGATGTCGCTAAGATGTCGCTTTATAATAATTTTTCTTCAAAAGGCGATCTTGTTGATGCCTATATTGCTGCACGCCATCAAGAGTGGCTCGATCTCTATCAAAAGCGTTTAGCAAAAACAAACACAGCTAAAGAAGCCATTTTGGCTGTGTTTGATGCCTATCAGGACCATGCAGAATTTGCCTACGAAAAAGGGTTTCGAGGCTGTGGGTTATTGAATGCTGCCGCAGAGTTTCCAGCGAATAGTGCAGGGCGTAGTTCTGTAAGGCAGCATAAAGAAGAAGTGGAAGGTATTGTTGCTGAGCATTTAAAAAAATTAATACCAGACTCACAGCGCGTTAACTATGTGGCCACGCAGCTTTCTTTTCTTTTAGAGGGTTCTATGGCACGAGCAGGTTTAGAAGGAAACAGTCGTCAACTTCTATTAGCAAAACAAATGGCAGAAGATATTTTAAATAGAGAATGCCTACATGATTAGCCTCATTAAAAATAGTAGCTATGGGGGCACAATTGCGATTTTGGTTGCTTCTGTTTTGTGGGGAACAACAGGTACGGCGGCAGCATTTGCACCGACACTTGGCCCACTCGCTATTGGTGCCGTAGCGATGGGCGGTGGAGGACTTTTACAAGCTTTGGTTGCATCACGAGCAATACGCGAAAACCGTCAGTTTATAAGGGAAAATCTTTCAATACTGCTTTTAGGGGTAGCGGCGGTTGGTATTTATCCTTTAGCTTTTTATTCCTCAATGCATTATGCGGGCATTACGATTGGCACCGTTGTTTCAATTGGTACCGCTCCATTAATAGCAGCAATTTTAGAGCGATTTTTTGACCGCAAAGCTTTATCGGCTATCTGGTTTCTAAGTTTTGTGTGCGGTGTGCTTGGTGTAAGTATGTTATCGATGGGGGAAAGTCATGCGATCCAAGAGAGTACAAATCAATGGAATAAATTCTTCGGTATTTTTCTTGGGCTTGTCGCAGCTACAACTTATTCACTTTATTCATGGGCCGCAAAAAGATTAATAGATCGGGGTGTTGCCTCTAAAGCTGCAATGGGCATGATTATGGGTGGTGGGGCAGTTATTTTGCTTCCTACTTTGTTGGTTACAGGTGGAGGGTTATTGCATAGCTCAACCAATTTACTTGTGGCTGGTTATATGATGCTGATTCCTATGTTTTTGGGTTATTTACTTTTCGGTTTTGGATTAAAAACAGTAAATGCCAGCAAAGCGACGACCTTAACTTTATTTGAACCTTTAGTGGCTGCGATTTTTGCCATCGTTTTGGTGGGTGAGCATGTTTCATGGCTGGGTTGGATAGGCATGTTGCTGATTTTTATTTGTATTTTAATCTTGTCAAAAACTAAGAACGCTTAAAAAACTAAAACTTTTAATGGCTTGAGTTTGATTTGAATTTTTCTTAGTCTTAAAGGCAAGTTTTATCGTTGATTTGAACAATGAAAATAAAATTAATGGTCGCTGTTGGCCTTTGGAGTTTTGCATCTTCGAGTTTTGCTCTAGATTTGGTTGAAGCTTATGAGCGCGCAAAACAAAATGACCCAACGTGGCAAGCCAATCAACAACAATATGAAGCAGATCAACTGAACTTAGGCTTAGCAACGGGGGCGTTATTACCTACTGTCACATTGTCTGGAAACATTACCCGTAATCGACAAACTGTAAAACGTTCAAACTTTCCGGGTGTTGATCAAGAAGGCCTGTCAGATGCTTTGGTAAGTAGTACGTCAACGACTCGACAAGCGACTCTCACTGCACGTCAGCCATTATTTCGAATGGATGCTTGGGAAGGTTATAAACAAGTTAAAACTTCGGTTGCACTTAGTGAAATCACTTTAAGGCTGCAAAAACAAGATCATGTTTTAAATGTGGCAGAAGCCTATTTTAATGTGTTGCGTCAGCAGGCTCTGAGTGTTGCATACTTACAAGAAGAAAAGGCTTTGCTTGAGCAGCTTAATATGATGAATGCCAAACTCAAAGAAGGTTTAGTGGCACGTAGTGATGTGAGTGAAGCAAATGCTCAATATCAAAATGCTAGAGCCAATCGTATTTCAACCAATGTTCAATTACTTTTAGCCCAAGAGCAGCTTTCTGAATATATCGGTTCTTATCAAGATAAACTCGCTGTACTGCGAAGTGATTTTAATTTTCAAAAGCCTTATCCAGCAGAGCTTAATGACTGGCTTTCTTTGGCACAGCAAAAAAACTTAAAGATCCAGCAAGCCCGTTTACAGCAAAAATATAGTGAAGACCAGCGCCGTGTCGAAAAGGCAGCACTTTATCCTCAAATAGATGCTGTGGCGAGCTATGGGTATACTAAACAAACACCAGAGACACTCATTTCGACTGACGGAAAATTTGATCAGGTCGGTGTAGAAATGAATTGGAATTTATTTAATGGTGGACGGACCCGAACATCAATTAAAAAAGCCACTGTAGAAGCCAGTAAAGCGCAGGCACAACTTGATGCAGCCATTCGCCGTGCCAATGTCGATGTGAAAAGTGCGTTTATGCAGGTCGACACAGATCAAGCCAAACTTGAAGCAAGAAAGGCTGCAATGGATTCATCTTCTTTGGTTTCTCAAGCTTCAAAAGCGAGTTATAACGAAGGCTTGAAAAGTATGGTTGATGTTTTATTGGCGCAGCGTAATGCTTTTTCTGCAAAACAGGATTATCTTAATGCTCAGTATGACTATTTATTGAATGTGCTTCGTTTAAAAGCTGCGGTAGGCCAGTTAGGCGAAAAAGATCTAGTCGAGCTTAATAGCTGGTTAACTTATCAGTAATTAAATGCTTTTATCTGAAATTTAATTTTGTCATAAAAACTTAATGATTGCTGTGTTTTAATGCTCAATCATTTTATTCCCGCGCCATCATGTTGGAGGCTTCCCTTGAGTCCGAGTAATCCGGTGTTAAGCCATCATATTTCTTCTCAATTTAATGAAGATTTGCAAGATGTAAACACAAAGTTTATGACCATGGGTGGCTTGGTCGAACAGCAGGTTGCAAATGCAACTCATTCTTTACTTGATACCGACGCAAATTTAGCGATTGATGTTCAATTTAAAGATAATGCAGTCAATCAATATGAACGTGATATTGATGAAGGCTTGACGTTGATTTTGGCGCGTCGTCATCCGGCAGCGATTGACTTACGTATGGTGATTGCCATGAGCAAAGCCAATACTGACCTTGAACGCATTGGTGATGAAGCAGCGAAAATTGCCCGTATTGCACAAAATCTGTGTGAAGAAGGTGGATCACCGCGTGGCTACATGGAAACACGTCATATTGGTAACCAAGTTCGTGTCATGATTCATGATGCACTTGACGCTTTTGCACGTTTAGATGCAGATCAAGCTTTACGTGTACTTTTAGCGGATGCTGACATTGACCGTGAATATCAATCAGCAACACGTACATTAATGACCTATATGATTGAAGACCCGCGCCATATTGCTCGTGTGATTAATGTCATGTGGGTTTTACGTTCATTAGAGCGTATTGGCGATCATGCACGTAACATTGCTGAGCAAGTGATTTATATGGCGAAAGGCTTTGATGCTCGTCATACCAAAATTGAAGAAATTGAAGCCAAAGTCCACGAAAAGTAATCTTGAGCTGAAATATTTAAAGGCCTTGTTTAAAACAAGGCTTTTTTGTTTTTAAAAAATAATAGATAAAAAAATGTCCCGAACTTTGGGGGGAAGTTCAGGACAGAAAATCAAGTACATAAACACGACAGGGATCGTGTTCTTCTTGCTATAGAGTGATATTAAGTTCTTCACCTTTTGATGTCATGTAGAGTCCTGTGCGCTCTATGTAAGGCTTTTTATGTTTGTGTAAGTTTCACGTAAAAAAAGGCGGATCTATGTATATAGACCCGCCTTTTTAATGATGAGTAAGCTAAAACAAACCGATTATTCTGGTTTCCAGCCTTCAGCTTTTTCTACGCTTTCATCATTATTGAAAAATTTCTCACGTTGTTCTTCCAGAAACTTTTTAGCTTCTGGTTCAAACACGTTTAAACGCTTTTCATTAATGAGCGTAGTTTGATGCTGTAACCATTCTTGCCATGCTTGTTTAGAAACATTTTCAAAAAAATCTTGGCCTTTAGCACCTGGGAAAGGAGCGAAGTCTAAACCTTCCATTTCCTTTTGATATTTACGGCAAAATACTTGGCGACTCATGTTTTATCCTTAAGCGTATAACTGTTCTAAACGTGTATGGGCACGCGCAATTGCAGCTTCAACCTGTTTTGGAGAAGTTCCACCAATATGATCACGAGCATTTACAGAAGCTTCTAGAGTTAAGGCTTTGTCAAACACATCTGCTGTAATTAAGTCAGAGAATTGCTGTAATTGCTCAAGTGTGAGTTCAGATAAGTCTTTTTCTTCCGCAACACCTAATGCAACAGCTTTACCTACAATTTCATGCGCATCACGGAAAGCAACGCCTTTTTTCACTAAGTAGTCAGCAAGGTCAGTTGCAGTTGAGAATCCACGAAGAGCAGCTTCACGCATGATTTCAATATTTGGAACCAATGCAGGAATCATGTCTGCAAATGCCATGAGTGAACCACGAACCGTATCGATTGCATCAAATAAAGGTTCTTTGTCTTCTTGGTTGTCTTTGTTGTATGCCAATGGTTGACCTTTCATGAGCGTAAGTAAGCTAATTAAGTCACCAAATACACGGCCAGATTTACCACGAATAAGTTCTGGAACATCTGGGTTTTTCTTCTGTGGCATGATTGAAGAACCAGTACAGAAACGGTCAGGAATATTCACAAATTTGAACTGTGCAGAAGTCCAAAGAATCAGTTCTTCTGACATACGTGATAAATGCATCATAATAAGTGCAGCCGCCGCATTAAATTCGATGGCAAAGTCACGATCAGATACAGCATCAAGAGAGTTTTCAGATACAGCTTCAAACCCTAAAAGCTCTGCTGTATATGCGCGGTCAATCGGATAAGTTGTACCAGCAAGAGCGGCAGATCCAAGCGGCATACGGTTAACACGTTTACGGCAGTCTTGAAGACGTTCAGTGTCACGTACCAACATTTCAAACCACGCTAACAAGTGATGACCAAAAGTTACTGGTTGAGCGGTTTGTAGGTGTGTAAAGCCTGGCATAATCGTATTTACATTTTTAGCAGCCAAGCCTAACAAGCCTTTTTGTAAACGTTCTAATAATTTTAAAATATCATCAATTTCGTCGCGTAGGTAAAGACGAATATCAGTTGCAACCTGATCGTTACGGCTACGGCCTGTGTGTAATTTTTTACCTGTAATGCCAATACGTTGGGTCAAACGTGATTCAATGTTCATGTGAACATCTTCAAGATCAATGCGCCACTCAAAGTTTCCAGCCTCAATTTCTGAGCGAATGGTGCTTAAACCTTCAATAATGTCATCGCGTTCTGCTTCTGTGAGTACGCCAACTTTCGCAAGCATGGTAGCATGCGCAATCGAACCAGCGATGTCTTGCTTATAAAAACGTTGGTCAAACTGAACAGAGGCGGTAAATTCGGCTACAAAAGCGTCCGTCGCTTCAGAAAAACGACCACCCCACATACCTGAGGTTTGGTCTGGGGTTACTGAATTAGGGGGATTTGAAGATGTGGTCATGGTGGCTCAGTAAAATAAAAAAGAGTATATCACTTGCCGAAGCTCAACAAACAAAGTTGTTTCCTACAGCATACCGAAATCAAAATTCCTCCTATTTTTTTACGAAAAGTGGGCGTTGGCAACACTTATTCGAATTAATTATCGCAAGTAATGTTTTGGCACTGGTTCTGGCATTGGCTGAAGCGCAGTCTTGGCAAGCCTTAAGCGGGGGAAGGCTTTTTCAATACATCGTTTTTATTAATTGGGTAATATTGTCCTTTTTTGCATTGGTTGAACGCTTTCAAGGTTTTTTTAGCAGCTTACGTCAAGAATTTGCTTTGGTTATTGGTTTTGTCATGCTGCAAAGTATTGTTGTTTTGACCACTTTAATGAGTAATTTTTTTCAGTTTGGTCTTTTACATAAACATGCGTCATTAACGCAGGGCTGGGGTGTTTATTTTACCAATGTACCTTTATATCTAAGCTATGGAATATTACTCGGGGCCTTCTGCTTACGTTATTTATATGTCAGGGAACAATGGTTGCATCAGCAATATGCCGAATTAAATGCACGTATTCAGGCCATGCAAGCACGAATTCACCCTCACTTCTTATTTAATAGTTTAAATAATGTGGTGAGTTTAATTGCGATAGATCCAGATAAAGCAGAAAGCATGCTCATTAGTTTGTCGCGTTTATTTCGAGCGAGTTTCCAAGAATTAAAATTGGTGAGTCTGCATGAAGAAATCGAGCTGAGTAAACAATATTTAATGATTGAGCAGGTCCGTCTAGGTGAGCGTTTAAAAGTTGATTGGAAGATCGAGCTTTCACCTGTGCAATTAAAACAGATCACTATTCCTTTATTGACATTACAACCTTTGTTAGAGAATAGTATTTTTCATGGGGTAGAACCAATGATGGGCAAAGCAACCATAGGGGTATTGGTTGAAATATTGCAAAATCAGGTCAGTATAGTCATTACCAACCCATATACAGACGATACAATAAATTCACGGAAAGGGCATGGAATCGCTCTTGAAAATGTTAAGCAGCGCCTGAAAGCGTATTATGGGAACACCGTTAGATTTCAGGTTTATAAAGGTGAAGCTTTATATACCACTATTATGAGCTATCAATATCAAACAAAATAATAAGTCAGTCAGAGTTAACCATAAAAAAATGGACCAAGTTAACGGTGACAAGGAGGATGAATGAAGGTGCTAATTTGTGATGATGAACCACTTGCAGTGGAGCGTTTATCACGTTTAGTTTCAAAGATGGGACATGAGGTTGTATCAACGGCTCATCATGGACAGGAGGCCTTGGAACAGGCACGGCTTCATCAACCGGATGTAATCTTACTTGATATTCAAATGCCAGGTATGAATGGGCTTGTCTGTGCAGAACAGTTAAGTCAACTCAATCCTCGACCTGCGATTGTGTTTTGTACCGCCTACGATCAGCATGCATTGGAAGCTTTTAAAGCTCAGGCTCAAGCATATCTTCTTAAACCGATTGATCCTGTTGAACTTGAGCAAGCTTTAAGTCAGCTAACCCAACTTACTCAAGCACAGCTCAATGCATTACCAAATTCTGAGCTTTTACAAGATTTAAAGACACAGCGTCATCAAATTGCCGCAAAAACCTATCGTGGTGTTGAACTGATTCCTGTTGAAAATATCTATTACTTTTTAGCAGATCAGAAATATGTCACTGTGAGACATAAAAATGGCAGTGTATTAATAGATGAAACATTAAAAGAGCTTGAAACCGAATTCGCAGATCAGTTTATTCGTATTCATCGAAATGCGTTGGTTTCGGTTGCATATTTAGATGGTTTGGAGCTAGTCAGTTCGGGGCAATATCAGGTTAGATTGCGCGGTCTTGATGAAAGACTTTCAGTGAGCCGTCGGCATTTATCTACGCTTAGAGAGCGAATTCATCAGCTTTAAATTTAAAAGAGTTATCTGGGACTTGCGAGATTTTACTTGCAATTTTAAGGGATCAAGTTAAGTTTAGGGTGTATTGTTTGACCAGCCCATGCTTGAATTTATGAAAACCTTGAAAATTGCTACACGACAAAGCCCACTTGCTCTTTGGCAGGCAGAACATATTCGTGCCCGTTTAGAGGAGCTTCACCCTGATTTAACGGTGGAACTGGTTAAATTTGTCACGCAGGGCGATAAAATTTTAGATACGCCTTTAGCAAAAATTGGGGGCAAAGGGCTGTTTGTTAAAGAATTAGAAGCAGCACTTTTAGATGGGCGTGCAGACTTAGCTGTACATTCAATGAAAGATGTCCCAATGGCTTTGCCAGAGGGTTTAACTTTAGCAGTGATTTGTGAGCGTGAAGATCCGTTAGATGCTTTTGTTTCAAATCAGTTTGAAAAATTCGCTGATTTACCACAAGGTGCAAAAGTCGGTACATCAAGCTTGCGTCGAAAATCTCAGATTTTAAAACAACGTCCTGATTTGCAAATTATTGACTTGCGTGGAAATGTTGGCACACGTTTGGCGAAGCTAGATGAAGGACAATATGATGCAATTATTCTGGCCAGTGCCGGTTTGAAGCGTTTAGGGTTATCGGAACGTATCCGTCATTGTTTAACACCAGATATTAGTTTGCCTGCTGTGGGACAAGGTGCATTGGGTTTAGAGTGCCGTGCAGCCGACCAAGATGTATTGGCTTTAATTCAACCGCTATTACACGCAGAAACAGATGTTTGTGTACGTGCTGAACGTGCATTTAATGCCTATCTTGAAGGCGGTTGTCAGGTCCCAATTGCAGGTTATGCCACACTGCAAAATGGTCAAATCCATATCGAAGGTCGTGTTGGAAGCCCTGATGGCCAAACATTATTACGTGCTGAACTAACAGATGAAGCCAATAATGCTCAGCAATTGGGTGAAAACCTTGCTCGAAACTTACTTGATCAAGGTGCTGGCGAACTATTAAAGGCCCTCTACTAAACCATGCTGTTTATTAATACTCGACCTGATACGCGTGCAGCTGAATTAACAGAAGCTTTGCAAAATGAAGGTTATCAGGTTGAGTCTTTACCTCTTTTAGAGCTCGTTGCTACCCCCTTTTCCGAACACTTACTTCAGCTTTACCAACAATTAGTTAAGGCGCAAGCTATTGTTGTCGTCAGCCCAACTGCTGTTGAATCGGGTATGGAGTATTTAGTAAAAAGCGGTTTAAAAATTAGCGACTTAAAACATATTCAGTGGATTGCGGTAGGGCAAGCAACAGCCAATTGTCTAAACGAATATGGAATAGAAGCGCATATCCCAGATGTTGAAACTTCTGAGGGGATGTTGAACCTACCTATTCTGCACAATATGCAACAGACGGGTAGTGTGGCTTTTTGGCGGGGAGAAGGTGGACGCCAATTTATGATGGAGACCTTGCAACAACAAGGAATTCAGATTTTAAATTTTGTTCTATATCATCGGCAGTGCCCAGAAGCTTCATATTCTACATTCAAACATCTGACACAGAATTCAAATTATAATTTAAATAAATGGCTCGTCTTAATCACCAGTGAAGCGAGCTGGAAATATTGGTTAGAGCTTTGTTCAAAAAATAATGTACAACCTGATGGTGTATATCTGGTTTTAGGACCTCGTCTTTTTCAAATTGTTAAAGAGTATCGCGATCAGCAACAGACTCATTTTCACATTATTCAACTTGAAAATTTATCGCCTTCGGGGATGATTCATCACATTCAGGCATTATAAGGATTCGTATGAGAAAACTTGTTTCTATCATCATTTTACTGGGCGTAGCTTGGTTGGCTAAGCTCAGTTACGATATGTGGCAAATTTCTCGTACTGTTCCCGAGCTTAAACAAAGTCTGCTGCAATCAGAACAGCACTATGCCAATTTAAATGATCAATTGGTTGCTTTACAGCGACAGTTGCAGAATCAACCCGTAAGTACAGGGAATAAAACGAGTTCAGTAGTTCAACCAGATGCTCCACCGACAGGTATTGCACCTACAGTTTTAATTAAACAAAAGTTAGATTTAATTCAATTTGCGATTGATCAGCAGCAGTTGATTTATGCAGTTGATCAATTAAATCAGTTACAGCAATCGCTTGTACACTATGAAATTGCTCCTGCATTGCAGCATAGCTTGAATCAATCGCTCGAGCAGGATAAACAGGCAGTTCAACAGTTCACTTTGGCTCAAAATCAACGTCATCAATTAATCGATGATTTATTACAGAACATTGATAAGAATATTCAACAAGCCTTAGCCCAGCCTAAACTTGAAATGGATCAATCCGAGACTGTGTCTTGGTGGAAAAAGTGGTTCCGTATAGAAAAAGTAGAAACGCCGTCTATTAATTTAATGAGTCGAAGCGTTGTGCTTAAAGAAGTGCAATTAAGATTGTTGATTGCCGAACAGGCACTCAATCAAGGAAAAATGACTGAGTATCAAAATGAGTTGCAATCTGTGATGCAAAAGTTAGATGAAATGCCTGATGCAACCAGTCAGCAGTTAAAAAAACGTATTGCTAAAGTGGCACATTTATCTATCGTGCCTGTTCCTAAACTCTCTACACTTGGGCTAATCGGCTCATAAGGAGGATATATGAAACACCTCCTGTGGGTTTATTTCGTAATCAGCTTAATACTCTTTGCAGCCCTAGCTTTATTTAGTTATGGCTATGGAATGGGGTATGTCTATATTTACTGGCGACAATTGCAGCTGCAAACAAATGTCTGGGGATTAACTCTTACTTTTGTAGTGATGAGTTTTATTGCTCAACTCTTGTGGCTGTGGATTAAACGTTATTCATCTCGTGAACAAAGAAAAAGTGAAAACATCTTCCAGTTTAAAAACCTTCATCCCTATGAACAATTAGGTATTGTTTGGTTATTAGAAGCGGCCGAAGATCAACGTGTATTTATTGAACGTGTTTTTACTCAATCAGGGCTTTTAAAAAATATTATCGATGCCAAGTTTCTGGTTTTAAGTGGGGACTATCCAAAAGCATTGGCTGCTCTCGATCAATCACCACCGATGGCATTTGAATTGGCAGAGTTACAGCGAATTGAAATCTTTTTAGCCGAAAATGAAGCCGATCGTGCATTAACTCATCTCGAATTTTTATATCAACACCAGTTATCACCGTGGTTACAAGAAATAGAAACTGCTTACCAGCAAAGATTAACGGCTTTATGGGGGCAATTAGCGCTGCAACATCCATGGGTATATTTACGTTCTATGAAATACGGTTTGCTAGATGCAGAACACCGTGATTTATGGTTACAGCAGCTTCTTCAGCAATTTGACCAAGCGTCTATCGATGACTTACATGCCTTACAGCAACGTTATTTGGATTTAGAGTCTGAGATTCAAACTCGACCTTATAGCAGTAAGTTATTATGGCTAAAACTATTAGCACGTATGCCAGATATGAGCATGCAGCATGCGGCCTTAACGCTACATTTGTTAAAAGAGCAGTTTGACCCAGAAGTGTTTTATCTATGGTTTCAGCAACAGTTGCTTAAACAAGTTCCAGACTATGCCGATGTTGAAGAAAAAATTATTCAATTTGAAAATCAATATATGAATTTGCCAGTTTTAACCTTTGCAAAATGGCATGTCTATATGGCAACTGGACGTCAAATAGAAGCTGAAACATTATTATCATTATATCCAGATAATATTTTAATGAGCTATTTACGTATTAAGTCTACGCTTAAAGAAGATGAAGTGTTAATCAAACAGTTAAATCTAATCTTTGAAAATGATGCAAATTTTTTAAAGTTTAAAATATGAGGTAAAAATGAAAGAACTGTCTGTCTACCCAGTAATATATGAACAGAAAGTAGCGTGGGGAGATATGGACGCTTTTGGTCATGTCAATAATGTACAATATTATCGATATATTGAAAGCTCACGTATTTTATATATGGAAGCAATCAATATATTAACCCCACATTTATATACCGTTGTTGCTTCAAGTCAGTGTAAATATTTAAAGCCTGTTTTTTATCCTGACGTATTGAAAGTTGGTGTTCGCGTGGAGGAGCTCCGTAATAGCGCATTCCGTATGGCTTATATATTGTGGAGTGAAACCCAACAACAAATAGTCGCTACTGGTGAAGCTGTTATGGTATGCGTAGATAAATTAACAGAACGAAAATGTGAAATACCACAGGAAATAAAACAAAAAATTATTGAGCTAGAAAAATCAGTTGGGCATGACTTAATACATTTATCTTAAATAAATATTAATAAAATATATTTCATTTATAATTGGTAATGTAATTAAAAGGTAATTTTTTTGATTATTCTGATGAACACGGCTTTCAAACTATTGCTTATTGAATAGATTATAAATAATATTGGTCTTGATTTTATGTTTTTAAATTTTGTCTGTATTATTTTGAATTGTCTGTAAGACTGGAGTATTTATTAATGAAACCGGATATCAGTGAATTATCTGTTGAAGAGTTAAAACGCTTACAAGAAGAAGCAGAAGCTTTAATTGCAAGTAAAAAAGATCAAGCAATCGAAGATGCTTATAATCAAATTATCGAGATTGCTGAAAATGTAGGTTTCAGTGTTGAACAACTTCTTGAGTTTGGTACTCAAAAACGTAAGAAAACAACTCGTAAATCTGTTGAGCCTCGTTACCGCAACAAAAACAATGCTGAAGAGACTTGGACTGGTCGCGGTAAACAACCACGCTGGTTAGTTGCTGAAATTGAAAAAGGCGCAAAACTTGAAGATTTCTTAATCTAATCAAATTGCCATTTTTAAAAGCCAAGCAAATTTGCTTGGCTTTTTTATTGATAAAAATATCTCAAAATTTTGGTATAAATATTATTTAAAAAACTGAGTGTTTAAATTGCTCTTTAAATGAATTGTTGAGATCAAATGTGCATTTACTTCATTGAGCGTCAAGTTTTCATGATTTTGTCATACGTTCAACTTATAGTCTTAATACCGAAGCCAAGCCCGATTGCTTGGTTTTTTTATATGAAGTGAATTGGCGATGTTGAAAAAGTATGCATAATGTCAGACTAGGGAGCTACTCTCAAAATAAGGATGATAATTTGCATGTTGGTAAGGCTGAATGAAGAAAAAGTCTAAGCAATGGAAGTGGTGGTTTTTTGCCCTCATTGCATTTTTAATTTTTATTATTTTACAGATCCCGGCGACGTGGCTTATTTCTAAATTTTCAAAGAATAATCAAACTCTACACAATGTAAGTGGAAATATCTGGCAAGGCCAAGCAGATTGGCGGCGTGGTACTTTGAGAGGCTCGATTCATTGGAAAACTAGACCTCTAGACCTGTTTTTATTAAGGTTCGCTGCTGATGTAGATATCCATAGTGGGAATACCCAATTAGCTGGGGTAATGGGCTATGGTGTGGGGAAAAAAGTAATTGTAAAGGCTATGAATGGTCAGGTTGCACCTGAAACATTAAAACAAATTGTGAATTGGCAATGGCCTGCGAACAGCATCCAGCTGAAAGATATTGAGTTTAATTATAAGAAAGAGCAGGGGTTCGCAGCAGTTGATGGTCAATTACATTGGGGTGGTGGTGCTTTAATTTATAATATCGGTGATCGTCAAGACCGTATGAATATGCCTTCTTTAAATGGGCAATTAACGGATCAAAATGGACAATTACAAGTTGATATACGTGATCAACGCAGTCAAAAAATGGCCAATCTTTTATTAGATGCCAACATGATGCTTGATGTACAGCTTACCCAAAGGTTATTACTTAATATTCCATCTTATGATGGAAAAGCTGGTTTAGATACGTTTGTCATTAGTTCTCGTCAACCCTTAATACAAGGGGGTAACTAATGAAAGTATGGATTGAAAAATTACAGCAATTACAGTGGCAAAAATTAGATCGGTTAAGTGTAGTTGTATTTGCCTTTTTGGTTTTATGGTTGTGTTGGAAATTAGCTTCATTATTTTGGTGGGTAATTGCCCCTCCTCAAATGATGCAGTTTGATCGAGTCGAGTTAGGATCACAGCAGCCGCAAATTCCTAACATTAGTACTTTTTCGCTTTTTAATGAACCTTCAGCCAATGCGGCTCAGGAAAATGTCAACCTAGAATTACAAGGCGTAATGCTGGGCTATCCGAACCGTTTTTCTTCGGCTGTTATTAAGCTAGATAATATTGCTGACCGATATCGTGTAGGAGAAACAATAGGTTCTACCTCTTATCAGTTAGCAGAAGTTTATTGGGATCACGTGATATTGCGTCAAGGTAATGGAAGTACTCGTGAACTCCAATTTAAAGGTTTGCCAAACGGTTTATATCAACCTATGACGCCAGATGCTTCACAGCCAACTGCTACTGCGCCTCAGTCATCGGCACCTGTTAATACGACTCAAGAGGCGTTAGGACAGGCTATTCAGCAAATGCAAGGCAACCGTGAACAATATCTGCGTGACATGGGCGTTAGTGGGAACTCTGGTGAAGGTTTTGAAGTTACAGAACGTACACCCACTGCGCTTCGAAATAAGTTAGGTTTAAGGCCGGGTGATCGGATTGTTTCTTTAAACGGTCAAACGGTTGGGCAGGGACAAACGGATGTGCAGTTGCTTGAACAGGCTCGTCGAGCTGGGCAAGTGAAAATAGAAATAAAACGTGGTGATCAAGTGATGACCATACAACAAAATTTTTAGTGATAACACGTCACCATAAGAGTTAGGAATTATCGCAAGTTATGGCTTTATTGAATCATCAACGTCCACTTTGGGCATTACTTGCAGCAGCCCCATTGATTGCGACAGTGAGCAGCAGCGTCTATGCCCAAACATGGAAGATCAATTTACGTGATGCTGACTTAACTGCTTTTATTAATGAAGTGGCAGACATTACGGGTAAAAACTTTGCAGTAGATCCACGAGTGCGTGGTAACGTCACAGTAATATCGAATAAACCCCTCAATAAAAATGAAGTTTACGACCTATTCCTTGGGGTCTTAAATGTGAATGGAGTGGTGGCAATTCCTTCGGGTAACACCATTAAGCTAGTTCCAGATAGCAATGTTAAAAATTCGGGAATCCCTTACGATTCTAGAAACAGACTACGTGGTGATCAGATTGTTACTCGGGTTATTTGGCTTGAAAATACCAATCCTAATGATCTAATTCCAGCACTTCGTCCTTTAATGCCACAATTTGCGCATATGGCTGCAATTGCGGGGACTAATGCACTGATTGTTTCGGACCGTGCAGCAAATATTTACCAACTTGAAAATATTATTCGTAATTTAGATGGTACTGGTCAGAATGATATTGAGGCAATAAGCCTTCAGTCGAGCCAAGCTGAAGAAATTATTACTCAACTGGAGGCAATGAGTGCTACGGGAGCATCGAAAGATTTTAACGGTGCCCGTATCCGTATTATTGCAGACAACCGAACCAATCGTATTTTAGTTAAGGGTGATCCTGAAACGCGTAAGCGCATTCGCCACATGATTGAAATGCTGGATGTGCCTTCGGCCGACCGTTTAGGTGGTTTAAAAGTTTTTCGATTGAAATATGCAAGTGCAAAAAATTTATCTGAGATTTTGCAAGGCCTCGTAACAGGACAAGCTGTTTCTTCGTCAAATAGTAATAACAATTCTTCTAATTCATCGAATCCGATCAATAATTTGATGGGTAATAACCAGAATTCTAGTTCAAATACCTCTGGTTCAAATGGTAGCTCAATTTCTACGCCATCTATTAATCTAAATGGTAATTCGAACAATAATAATCAGAACAGTATCTCTAGCTTTAGCCAAAATGGTGTGAGTATTATTGCGGATAATGCCCAAAACTCGTTAGTGGTTAAGGCAGATCCTCAATTAATGCGCGAAATTGAATCTGCTATTCAGCAGCTTGATGTGCGTCGTCAGCAAGTTCTGATTGAAGCTGCAATTATCGAAGTGTCAGGAGATGATGCAGATCAACTTGGTATTCAATGGGCACTGGGTGATTTATCTAGTGGGATTGGTTTACTTAGCTTTAGTAATGTAGGGGCTAGTTTATCTTCTATTGCTGCTGGTTATTTATCGGGTGGTTCGGCTGGGGCTGCATCAGCTATCGCTGGTGGCGCTAATAAAGGTAATGGGGCAACCTTGGCTCTGGGTAATTTTGAGAATTCTCGTAAGGCTTATGGTGCATTAATTCAAGCACTTAAAACTAATACCAAATCAAATTTGCTTTCGACACCATCCATTGTGACGATGGATAATGAAGAGGCGTATATTGTTGTTGGTCAGAACGTTCCTTTTGTAACAGGATCGGTCACTACAAACAGTACAGGTATTAACCCATACACCACGGTTGAACGTAAAGATGTCGGTGTGACATTAAAAGTCGTTCCACATATCGGTGAAGGCGGTACAGTTCGTCTGGAAGTAGAACAAGAAGTCTCTGCTGTTCAAGACAGTCGTGGACAAGCGGCTGACTTGGTGACAAGTAAACGTGCCATTAAAACTGCTGTTTTGGCTGAGCATGGACAGACAGTAGTGCTTGGTGGTTTGGTGTCGGATGACACGTCACTTTCAAGACAAGGTATACCTGGGTTAAGTAGCATTCCCTATGTTGGTCGATTGTTCCGCTCAGATAATAGAAGTAATGTAAAACGTAACCTTCTTGTTTTTATCCACCCAACAATTGTGGGTGATGCAAATGATGTGCGCCGTTTGTCTCAGCAGCGCTATAGCCAGCTTTATAGCTTGCAATTGGCTATGGATAAAAACGGCAATTTTGCAAAATTACCTGAGCAGGTTGATGATGTCTACAATCAAAAGATGACACCACCTAGTATTGCCTCTCAGCCAAAAAACTATCAACAAGTTCCTTCAGGTGGAAAAACCTCGACGGTAACTACACCTGTAGCCGTAGAGCCAGCAGTGCAAAAGCAAACCTTACATTTACCTGATCCTGAAGTTAATCGTACTAAAAATACAGTAACAACAACGACACTGCGCCCAAGCACAGCACAGTAGTAGCATGTTATGATTGACAAAAAATGAATAGGACATACGCATGACTTGGAAACTACAAGCAATTACTGGTGAAATTACTGGCCAAGAAATTAATGTTGATCGTGATATGTTGGTAGGGCGTCATCAAGATGCTGATGTGTTGTTACAAGCTGCTGAAATTTCACGTCGCCATGCTGCATTGCTTCTAAAAGATCAAGCGCTATGGGTGCAAGACCTTAATTCATCGAATGGCACATTTGTAAACGATATTCGTATTGAGCAAGAAAAACAGTTGCATGATGGTGATATTGTTCAGTTTGCTAGTTTTAAATTTTCTGTATTGGCTCCTGCACAGAAAATCATGGACTTGCCTGAAATTGAAGCTGAACCAGTAAATACGACATCATCTCCAGATTTAAGCGATCAAGGAATGCCGAGTCTTGCTGAGCGTGCTACAGAAGTAGAGGTTCGCCGTGACGGTATGCCTCAGAATATTTCTATTCCAAAACCTGCACCTATTCCAGAGGGTGTAGATATTAATGCGCAACAGCAAACACCTATCGCTTTTGATGAACCAGTTTCTCGTGTTGCAGAAGAAAAAGAGCAACAAAAGAATGCCTCAGTTGGTTTAATCACTATTATTATTTTAGTAATTTTAGCTGTATTGGCATGGTTATTCTTTAAATAATCCGTTGCTGCTTTTACAATCAAGGCATGCTAAACGCATGCCTTTTTAATTTTGAGTAGAAAAAAGATGTCTGTTGCACAACTAAGTAAGCGCGATTTAATTTTATTTGATCTAGATGGGACGTTGGTTGATTCTGCTGCTGATTTGTATCGGTCTATGAATTTAAGTTTAGAGGCGCTAAGTTGGCCATTGGTAACAGAAGTTCAAATACGAGAATGGGTGGGTAAAGGAGCTTCAAAACTCTGTGAAAGTGTTCTGCTTCATATTTTTGGAAAATTAGATCCTGAACAGCACAAAGTCTTATTACAAAAATTTATTGATATATATAGTGTAGAACTCTGTGTAAATACTCAAATTTATCCTGGTGTAACCGAGTTTTTAAAACATTGTAAAACTTTGAATATACAAATGGCATGCGTTACCAATAAGCCTGTACAACTTGCCCAAGGTTTACTTGATGCTTTACAGCTCTCTCCATATTTTCAAGTCGTACTTGGTGGGGATAGCTTACCAGAGAGAAAGCCTCATCCATTGCCATTATTGCATTGCATGCAAAGCCTAAAAATATCTGCTTCACAATCATTAATGATTGGCGATTCAAGTAATGATATTGAGGCTGCGCGTCGTGCTGGAATTGATTGTATTGTGGTTAGCTATGGCTATAATCATGGAGAAAATATCTATGATTGCCAACCTCAGCAAGTTGTTGATAGTCTTGCTGAGTTAATTATCTAATGAATGAAATGGAGATCAGAATGAATAAGCGTATGGTTTTTCGATGGCGTGTCTAAACCGAATCTAGAAAAACACACTTTTAAATCGAAACCATATTAGAGAAAATTCATGACAACATTAGCGCAATTCGAGCAACTTAAGGCTGCTGGTTACAACACGATTCCAGTTTATCGCCAACGCCTAGCAGACACAGAAACTCCTTTATCTGTTTTTGCTCGTTTTAAAGACCACACGCAAGCTTATTTATTTGAGTCAGTCGAAGGTGGCGAAAATTGGGCGCGCTATTCTATGATTGGTTTAGGTGAGTCGACGGTTTTCTCATGTAATGCAGGTGTTCTGTCTATACAACATGCTGATGGCTCAATTACACAACAAGATTGCCAAGACCCATTTCAGTATATTCGTGAATTTCAGAAGCAATTTAAAGTGCCATCTGCTGAGCTCTTGCCAAACTTACCGAGTTTTACGGGCGGATTAGTAGGTTATTTAGGCTATGATGCAGTCCGTTATATCGAGCCACGTTTAAAGAATGTTCCTACAGCTGACCCAATTACATTGCCGGATTTATGGTTAATGCTATCAAAGACAGTCATAGTTTTTGATAACCTTAAAGATACTTTATTTTTAATTGTTCATGCGGATACAGAGCAGAGTAATGCTTATGAAGACGCTCAGCAAAAATTAGATAAATTGGAACAGTTGTTAGCTACTCCAGTTAGTTTGCAAGCTAAGCCGCATACACCTCCACATTTTGAATCAATTACTGGTAAAACGAAATTCTTAGAGACAGTCGAAAAAGTTAAAGAATATATACGTGCTGGTGATGTGATGCAGGTTGTTCCAGGGCAGCGTATGGTTTCTGATTTCGATGGGGAGGCTTTACAGGTTTATCGTGCTTTACGTCATTTAAACCCATCGCCTTATTTATTCTTGGTACAAGGACAAACGATTACTGATAAAAAGCCATTCCATATTGTAGGGTCGTCGCCAGAAATTCTTTCTCGTTTGGAAAATGGCATTGCGACAGTGCGTCCTCTTGCAGGTACCAGACCGCGTGGTAAAACTAAAGAAGAAGATATTGCTTTAGAAAAAGACTTACTTTCTGATGAAAAAGAAATCGCAGAGCATTTAATGTTGATTGATCTTGGTCGAAATGATGTTGGGCGAGTTTCCAAAATTGGGAAGGTCCAAGTGACTGATCAAATGGTGATTGAACGCTATTCGCATGTCATGCACATTGTTTCAAATGTACAAGGCGAAGTTCGCGATGATATTGATGCGCTAGATGTATTTAAGGCGACTTTCCCTGCAGGTACTTTATCGGGTGCACCAAAAATTCGTGCAATGGAAATTATTGATGAAGTTGAGCCTGTGAAAAGAGGTGTGTTTGGTGGGGCAGTGGGATATTTAGGATGGCACGGCGAAATGGATATGTCGATTGCAATCCGTACTTGTGTTATTCGAGATAAAAAGGTCTATGTACAGGCTGGAGCAGGTCTGGTTGCGGACTCAAATCCTGAATCTGAATGGAATGAAACGCAAATAAAAGCTCGCGCAGTGATCAAAGCGGTTGAATTATCATCAAACGGATTGATTTTATGAGTTTTTAGCGGTTTTTTTTAAAAAACCGCTTGCATCGTTTGGAAGTTTTGCTAAACTGCACACCGTTCCGATACGAAACGTACGAAACACTAAGAAGAGCCGGCATAGCTCAGTTGGTAGAGCAACTGACTTGTAATCAGTAGGTCCACAGTTCGAATCCGTGTGCCGGCACCATCTTAAAGGTGTGTAGTTGTGAAGTAAAGAACAACACTGAAATAAGTGTGATATGGTGAGATTCCCGAGCGGTCAAAGGGGGCGGACTGTAACTCCGCTACGAAAGTTTCGAAGGTTCGAATCCTTCTCTCACCACCATTAACTTCGATTGAAGTGGTATATATACCAACACAGTGCGGGAGTAGCTCAGTTGGTAGAGCGGCAGCCTTCCAAGCTGCATGTCGCGAGTTCGATCCTCGTCTCCCGCTCCATCGAAGGATAATCGCTCTTATAGCTCAGTGGTAGAGCACTCCCTTGGTAAGGGAGAGGTCTCGAGTTCAAATCTCGATAAGAGCTCCAGATACAGTTTAGTAGATTTTCTACAAAGATTTAAAAAGCAGGCTTATTAGTCTGCTTTTCAAGTATTGGGTGTTTGATTTTTTAGGCGATATGTCGATGCTGAGTTTTTGCTCAGAATTGTGTTCGACGTAAACGAGGACTATAAACATGGCTAAGGCTAAGTTTGAACGTAATAAGCCACACGTAAACGTGGGCACAATCGGTCACGTTGACCATGGTAAAACAACTTTAACTGCTGCGATTGCAACAATTTGTGCAAAAACTTACGGCGGTGAAGCGAAAGATTACTCACAAATCGACTCAGCACCTGAAGAAAAAGCACGTGGTATTACAATTAATACTTCACACGTAGAATACGATTCTCCAATTCGTCACTACGCGCACGTTGACTGCCCGGGCCACGCCGATTACGTTAAAAACATGATTACTGGTGCTGCTCAGATGGACGGCGCGATCCTTGTGTGTGCTGCGACTGACGGTCCAATGCCACAAACTCGTGAACACATCCTTCTTTCTCGTCAGGG
>NZ_GG753602.1:89972-199119 GCF_000163635.1 Acinetobacter sp. SH024
GAAGAAGGTGGTCGTCACACTCCATTCTTAAATGGTTACCGTCCACAGTTCTACTTCCGTACAACTGACGTAACTGGTGCAATCCAATTACAAGACGGCGTTGAAATGGTTATGCCAGGCGACAACGTTGAAATGTCAGTAGAATTAATCCACCCAATCGCAATGGACCCAGGTCTACGTTTTGCGATCCGTGAAGGTGGTCGTACTGTAGGTGCTGGTGTTGTTGCGAAAGTAACTGCATAAGCATATTATAGTGACGGATTACGTCTCAGGTTGAGGGCTTTGGCTCTCAACTTGCATTATAGGTCAGTAGTTCAATTGGTAGAGCGTCGGTCTCCAAAACCGAATGTTGGGGGTTCGAGTCCCTCCTGACCTGCCATATTTTGAAATAAAAAGCTTGATGCTGGCTTAGTTGTTCATATAATAAGTCGCGAGTTCTACGACGAGTACAAAAATGTCGAATGATAAATCGCGTGACGCATTGAGCGACGCGCCAATTCCTCAAAGAAATAATTCTGCTGAAGTTGTTCGTTCTGGTTCGCCTTTAGATATTGTTCTATGGGTGATAGCAATAGCATTGTTGCTTTTAGCTACCATGGTGAATCAGCATTTGCCAGCGTATTGGGCACCTGCAAATAATGTTTGGGTGCGCGTTGGGGCAATTTTTGCTTGTATCGTTGTGGCTTTAGGTTTATTATACGCCACCCATCAAGGTAAAGGCTTCGTTCGCTTGCTAAAAGATGCACGAGTCGAATTGCGTCGAGTAACTTGGCCAACAAAACAAGAAACAGTCACTACATCGTGGCAGGTTCTATTGGTTGTAGTTGTTGCATCATTGGTTTTATGGTGCTTTGACTATGGTTTGGGTTGGTTAATTAAGTTGATTATCGGGTAAAAGAGCTATGAAACGTTGGTACATTATTCATGCCTACTCTGGCTATGAAAAACAAGTGATGCGTTCACTTACAGAACGAATCCAGCGTAGCGCTGTTGCCGGTAGCTTTGGTGATGTCCTTGTTCCTACCGAAGAAGTGGTAGAAATGAAGGATGGTAAGAAACGTAAATCTGAGCGTAAATTCTTTCCTGGCTATGTGTTAGTCGAAATGGAAATGAATGATGATACTTGGCATATCGTTAAAGAATGTCCAAAGGTTCTAGGTTTTATCGGTGGTACACCTGAAAAACCAGCACCAATCACTCAACGTGAAGCAGATGCGATTCTTGCGCGTGTACGTAATACTGGTGAAGCGCCACGTCCTAAAACGATGTTTGAGCCAGGTGAAGAATTACTTGTTATTGACGGTCCATTCACAGACTTTAAAGGTGTGGTGGAAGAGGTTCAATACGATAAGTCACGTTTAACGTTGACGATTAATGTATTTAATCGACCAACTCAGGTTGAACTCGAGTTTCGCCAAGTCGAAAAAACGATTTAATCTCAATTGGTTGAAAAGCGCCCGATTTTATCGGGCATTGTTGTTGTAACAGTAGTGTTGCGTAAAGATTGGGGAGCCTAGCGGCGTTTGTACCCAGAGGTATTTTAAAATGGCTAAGAAGATTGACGGCTATATCAAGCTGCAAGTTCCAGCTGGTAAAGCAAATCCATCTCCACCAATTGGTCCTGCGTTAGGTCAACGTGGTGTAAACATCATGGCATTCTGTAAAGAATTCAATGCTGCTACACAAAAAGTTGAACCAGGTCTTCCAATTCCTGTAGTGATTACTGTGTACAACGACAAGTCGTTCACATTCATCATGAAAACTCCTCCAGCTTCTATTCTTCTTAAGAAAGCTGCTGGTATTCAAAAGGGTTCATCTGTACCAAACAAAACTAAAGTTGGTAAGTTGACTCGTGCTCAGTTAGAAGAAATTGCGACTACTAAAGAACCGGATTTAACTGGTGCTGATTTAGACGCACGTGTTCGTACCATCGCTGGTTCTGCACGTTCTATGGGCTTGGAAGTGGAGCTATAAGACATGGCAAAGTTAACTAAACGTCAAAAAGCCATTGCTGCTGCTGTTGAAGCAAACAAAGTTTACACTTTGGAAGAAGCAGTACAAGTTCTTAACAGCCTACCTGCTGCAAAGTTCAAAGAATCTTTGGATGTAGCTGTAAATCTTGGTGTAGACCCACGTAAATCTGACCAGGTTGTTCGTGGTGCAACTACATTACCTGCAGGTACTGGTAAAACTGTACGTGTAGCTGTATTTGCTCAAGGCGCGCAAGCAGAAGCTGCTAAAGAAGCTGGTGCTGATGTTGTAGGTTTTGATGACCTTGCTGAAAGCATCCAAGGTGGAAACCTTGACTTTGATGTTGTAATCGCTGCTCCTGACGCTATGCGTGTTGTTGGTAAGCTCGGTACAATTCTTGGTCCACGTGGTTTAATGCCAAACCCTAAAGTTGGTACTGTAACTCCTGACGTAGCGAATGCTGTTAAAAACGCTAAATCTGGTCAGGCTCGTTACCGTGTAGACAAAGCGGGTATTATCCATGCTGCGATCGGTCAAGTAGGCTTTGATGCTGCTGCTATCCGTCAAAACGTTGAAACTTTAGTTGCTGACTTGAAAAAGTTAAAACCTGCAACTTCTAAAGGTGTATACATCAAAAAGATCACTTTGAGCTCAACTATGGGTCCTGGTCTTACTGTTGATGTAAACAACGTTTCTAACTAAGTTTAGACTTAGTAAAGAATTTTAAAGTCCTGATTGGGGACAGAACTTAAATAGAAATATTTTTCTATTTGGTTGGGTAGGGCAAAGCTTTATCCCTTACTCATCAGGCGGACTTTGAATTGATAAATGAGAATTTATCAGCGTCAAAGACCTCAGGCGAAAAGATGTCATTTTCGAATAGCACTTTTCTTAATAAACCAGCCTGCGTAGACGCGGTGGTGTGATTTGTTCCTCCTCCGCGTGTAAGTCGAAAGGCTTACGAATTGGGAGTGTGCCCATTGGGTACATAAATCACCTTAGGAGGTTTTACAATGGCTCTTCTTATTGAAGACAAAAAACAGATCGTCGCGGAAGTAAGTGAAGTTGCTTCTAAGGCGTTTGCAGCCGTTGTTGCTGACTACCAAGGTTTAAGCGTAGAGCAATTAACAACACTTCGTGTTGAAGCTCGTAAGTTAGGTGTTTCTACACGTATTGTACGTAACACTTTAGCTAAACGCGCACTTCAAGATACTCAATTCAATATCTTGAACGACAACCTTGTTGGTCCAACAATTCTAGGTTTTTCAACTTCTGAAGATGACATGGGTGCAGCTGCACGTTTGTTCGAAGATTTTGCTAAAACTAACAAAGCATTTGAATTAAAAGCTGCTGCATTTGACGGCAAAGTTTATCAAGGTGCTGACGTTAGCGTAATTGCAAACCTTCCGAACCAAGAGAAAGCTCTTACTATGCTTGCCTCTGTCCTTCAAGCTCCTATTTCGAAATTGGGTCGCCTTATTACAGCGCTCAAAGAGAAAAACGAGTCAGAAGCTGCTTAATCAATTTTACACACCATTCAATATCCATTTGGAGTTATTCTCATGGCTTTAACTAACGAAGAAATCTTAAACGCAGTTGCTGAAAAAACTGTTCTTGAACTTGTTGAATTAATTTCTGCTTTCGAAGAGAAATTCAACGTTTCAGCTGCAGCTGTTGCTGTTGCTGCTCCAGCTGGTGGCGCTGCTGCTGCTGCTGAAGAACAATCTGAATTCAACGTTGAGTTGACTTCTTTCGGTGCTAACAAAGTAGCTGTAATTAAAGCAGTTCGTGAAGCAACTGGCCTTGGTCTTAAAGAAGCTAAAGACCTAGTTGAAGGTGCTCCTCAAGTTCTTAAAGAAGGCGTTTCTAAAGAAGAAGGCGAAGAACTTAAGAAGAAACTTGAAGAAGCTGGTGCTACAGTTACACTTAAGTAATTGTAAAAGGAGTCGGTTTTTAAATCGGCTCCATAAAATGGCTGATGGCTCTTGGGTCATCAGCCTTTTTGCGTTACAATAATCGGCTCGATTTTTGTTAGTTTTGTTTGATTTTTGAGAAAATCAAAATAAGACAAGTAATTTCAAATGTTTACCAATATTTTTCTTTTTTAAAAATATTGTTAAGCGTTTTTATACCACTAAAAATTGCAGCATTTGTAAACAGTGGTGGCCATATCGGCCTGCGTAATTCCTTCTGAGCCCGTTCTGCAGGCGGGCTTAGTTTACTTTCCGAGGACTCCAGATGGCATACTCATATACCGAAAAGAAACGGATCCGTAAGAATTTTGGTAAATTGCCCCAAGTAATGGATGCACCGTACTTACTTTCGATTCAGGTCGATTCGTACAGAACATTCTTGCAAGATGGCAAAACTCCAAAAAACCGCGAAGATATCGGTCTCCAAGCCGCATTTCGTTCAGTTTTTCCTATCGAAAGTTATTCTGGCAATGCTGCTTTAGAATTTGTTGAGTATAGCCTTGGTAAACCTGAGTTCGATGTACGCGAATGTATTCTTCGTGGTTCGACTTATGCGGCACCAATGCGCGTTAAAATTCGTTTGATTATTAAAGATCGCGAAACTAAATCAATTAAAGACGTAAGAGAACAAGAAGTCTATATGGGTGAAATCCCACTCATGACTGAAAATGGTACATTCGTCATTAATGGTACTGAGCGTGTAATCGTATCTCAATTACATCGTTCACCAGGCGTTTTCTTTGATCACGATAAAGGTAAAACCCACTCAAGTGGTAAAGTGTTGTATTCAGCACGTATCATTCCTTACCGTGGTTCATGGTTAGACTTTGAATTTGATGCAAAAGACTTAGTTTACGTACGTATTGACCGTCGTCGTAAATTACTTGCTACTGTTGTGTTACGTGCACTAGGTTATAACAACGAACAAATCTTGAATTTGTTCTATGAAAAAGTACCTGTGTATCTTGATATGGGCAGTTACCAGATTGACCTAGTCCCTGAACGTTTACGTGGGGAAATGGCTCAATTTGATATTGCTGACAATGACGGTAAAGTTATTGTTGAGCAAGGTAAACGTATTAATGCTCGTCACGTACGTCAAATGGAAGCTGCTGGTTTAACAAAACTTTCAGTTCCTGATGAATACTTATATGAGCGTATCACTGCTGAAAATATTACTTTGCGTGATGGTGAAGTAATTGCTGCGAATACTTTGTTAAGCCATGAAGTTATGGTGAAGTTGGCAGAAGGTGGTGTTAAACAGTTCAATATCTTGTTTACGAACGATATTGACCGTGGTTCGTTTGTTGCTGACACTTTACGTGCAGATACAACAGCTGGTCGTGAAGAAGCATTAGTTGAAATTTATAAAGTAATGCGTCCAGGCGAGCCGCCAACAAAAGAAGCTGCTGAAAACTTATTCAATAACTTATTCTTCTCTTCTGAGCGTTATGACTTATCTCCAGTAGGTCGTATGAAGTTCAACCGTCGTTTGGGTCGTCCATACGAAGTTGGTACTGACCAGAAGTCACGTGAAGTAGAAGGTATTTTATCGCACGAAGATATCATTGATGTATTACGTACATTAGTTGAAATCCGTAACGGTAAAGGTGAAGTCGATGATATCGATCACTTGGGTAACCGTCGTGTACGTTCTGTTGGTGAAATGACTGAAAACCAATTCCGTGTTGGTTTAGTTCGTGTTGAACGTGCAGTTAAAGAACGTTTAAGCCAAGCAGAAACAGATAACTTGTCTCCACAAGATCTAATTAACGCTAAACCAGTTGCAGCTGCAATCAAAGAATTCTTTGGTTCAAGCCAATTATCTCAGTTCATGGACCAAAACAACCCATTATCTGAGATTACGCATAAGCGTCGTGTATCAGCGCTTGGGCCTGGTGGTTTAACACGTGAACGTGCGGGCTTTGAAGTACGTGACGTACATCAAACTCACTATGGTCGTGTATGTCCAATTGAAACGCCGGAAGGTCCAAACATTGGTTTGATCAATTCGCTTTCAGTATATGCAAAAGCAAATGACTTTGGTTTCTTGGAAACACCTTACCGTAAAGTGGTAGATGGTCGAGTAACTGATGCAGTTGAATACCTTTCTGCGATTGAAGAAGTAGGTACTGTTATTGCACAGGCCGATTCTGCAGTAGATAAAGATGGCAACTTAACAGAAGAGTTTGTTTCTGTTCGTCATCAAGGTGAATTCGTACGTATGCCACCAGAAAAAGTGACGCATATGGACGTTTCTGCTCAGCAGGTCGTATCTGTTGCTGCATCACTTATTCCGTTCCTTGAACACGATGACGCGAACCGTGCACTTATGGGTTCAAACATGCAACGTCAGGCAGTTCCTACTCTACGTGCGGATAAACCGCTTGTAGGTACAGGTATGGAAGCGAACGTTGCACGTGACTCAGGTGTGTGTGTAATCGCAAACCGTGGTGGTGCAATTGAATACGTAGATGCTTCTCGTATCGTTATTCGTGTAAACGAAGATGAAATGATCGCTGGTGAGGCAGGTGTAGATATCTACAACCTCATTAAATATACGCGTTCTAACCAGAACACTTGTATCAACCAAAATATTATCGTGAATTTGGGCGACAAAGTTGCTCGCGGTGATATCTTGGCAGATGGCCCGTCTACAGATATGGGTGAGCTTGCGCTTGGTCAAAACATGCGCGTTGCGTTCATGACTTGGAATGGTTACAACTATGAAGACTCGATCTTATTATCTGAGCGTGTACTTCAAGAAGACCGTTTAACTTCTATTCATATTCAAGAATTATCTTGTGTAGCGCGTGATACTAAGTTAGGTGCAGAAGAAATTACTGCTGATATTCCTAACGTTGGTGAAGCTGCACTTTCTAAACTTGATGAATCAGGTATTGTTTATATCGGTGCTGAAGTTACAGCAGGTGACATCCTCGTTGGTAAAGTAACGCCTAAAGGTGAAACACAGTTAACTCCTGAAGAAAAATTGCTTCGTGCAATCTTTGGTGAGAAAGCAGCTGACGTTAAAGATTCATCTTTACGTGTTCCATCTGGTACAAAAGGTACAGTTATCGATGTTCAAGTCTTCACTCGTGATGGCTTAGAGAAAGATGACCGTGCATTGGCGATCGAAAAAGCACAACTTGATGCTTACCGTAAAGACTTGAAAGAAGAATACAAGATCTTTGAAGAAGCAGCTCGTGAGCGTGTAATTCGTTTGCTTAAAGGCCAAGAGTCTAATGGCGGTGGTTCAACTAAACGTGGTGACAAACTCGTTGAAGAAGTGTTATCTGGTTTAGAGCTTGTTGATTTACTTGAAATTCAACCGGCAGATGAAGCAATCGCTGAGCGTTTAACTCAAATTCAAGTGTTCTTAAAAGAAAAGAGCGCAGAAATTGACGAGAAATTCGCTGAGAAGAAACGTAAGCTTGCAACAGGTGATGAATTAACAACTGGCGTATTGAAAGTTGTTAAAGTTTACTTAGCTGTTAAACGTCGTATTCAGCCTGGTGATAAGATGGCTGGTCGTCACGGTAACAAGGGTGTTGTATCTAACATCTTACCTGTTGAAGACATGCCACACGATGCTAACGGTGTACCAGTAGATATCGTATTGAACCCGTTGGGCGTACCATCTCGTATGAACGTGGGTCAGATTCTTGAGACTCACTTAGGTATGGCGGCTAAAGGGCTTGGTGATAAAATCGAGAAAATGTTGAAAGAACAGCGTACAGTTTTAGAACTGCGTGAATTCTTAGACAAGATTTATAACAAAGTCGGTGGTGAGCAAGAAGATCTTGATAGCTTAACTGATGCTGAAGTCTTGGCACTTTCAGGCAACTTACGTGCAGGTGTACCTTTGGCTACTCCTGTATTCGATGGTGCTGAAGAAAGCCAAATTAAAGACTTGCTTGAGTTAGCTGGTATCTCTCGTACAGGTCAAACAGTATTGTTTGATGGCCGTACTGGTGAACAGTTTGATCGTCCTGTAACTGTAGGTTACATGTACATGCTCAAATTGAACCACTTGGTTGATGACAAGATGCATGCGCGTTCAACTGGTTCTTACTCTCTTGTTACACAGCAACCGCTTGGTGGTAAAGCACAATTCGGTGGTCAGCGTTTCGGTGAGATGGAGGTCTGGGCACTCGAAGCTTACGGCGCAGCATATACTCTCCAAGAGATGTTAACTGTTAAGTCGGATGACGTTGAAGGTCGTACACGCATCTATAAGAATATTGTAGATGGTAACCATTATATGGATCCGGGTATGCCTGAATCGTTCAACGTATTGACCAAAGAGATCCGTTCTTTAGGTATCAACATTGAACTGAAAAATGGTGATTAAGTCGTAAGACTCACGATTTTTTAGGTAAAAACAATATTTGTGACCCAGTCGGGTAAGCGTTGCTTCCCGACACACGGAGAAAAAAATTGAAAGACTTGCTCGATATCATGCGTAAGAAAACGGACTCAGATGGTCATGCACCAATTGAGTTTGACCGTATCCGTATTGGTCTTGCGTCACCAGAAATGATTAAGTCATGGTCTCATGGTGAAGTTAAAAAACCTGAGACAATTAACTACCGTACTTTTAAACCTGAACGTGACGGTTTGTTCTGTGCCAAAATTTTTGGTCCAGTAAAAGATTACGAATGCTTGTGTGGTAAATACAAGCGTATGAAATACAAAGGCGTCATTTGTGAAAAATGTGGCGTTGAAGTAACTACAGCGAAAGTTCGTCGTGAACGTATGGGTCACATTGAACTTGCTTCTCCAGTTGCACATATCTGGTTCTTAAAATCGTTACCGAGCCGTATCGGTTTATTATTAGATATGACACTTCGTGATATCGAACGTGTATTGTATTTCGAATCATACGTTGTAACTGACCCAGGTATGACTCCGTTTGAAAAGTATCAACTTTTAACAGACGAAGAATACTTCAATGCACTTGAAGAACACGGTGATGAATTCACTGCGAAAATGGGTGCAGAAGCGGTTCAGGACTTGTTGAAAGATATCGATCTTGAAGCTGAAATCGCACGTTTACGTGAAGAAATTCCTCAAACAACTTCTGAAACGAAGTTGAAAAAAGCGTCTAAACGCTTGAAATTGATGGAAGCATTCAAAGATTCAAACAACAAGCCAGAATGGATGGTGATGAATGTACTTCCGGTACTTCCACCTGATTTACGTCCATTAGTTCCACTTGAAGGTGGTCGTTTCGCGACTTCTGACTTGAACGATTTATACCGTCGTGTCATTAACCGTAACAACCGTTTGAAGCGTCTTCTTGACCTTGCTGCTCCAGATATCATCGTACGTAACGAAAAACGTATGTTACAAGAGTCTGTAGATGCATTGCTTGATAACGGTCGTCGTGGTCGTGCAATTACTGGTTCTAACAAGCGTCCATTAAAATCTTTGGCAGATATGATCAAAGGTAAACAAGGTCGTTTCCGTCAGAACTTATTAGGTAAGCGTGTTGACTATTCTGGTCGTTCGGTAATTACTGTAGGTCCTACTTTACGTCTTCACCAATGTGGTCTTCCGAAGAAAATGGCACTTGAATTATTCAAGCCATTCATTTTCGCGAAACTACAAGCTTCAGGTCAGGCAACTACCATTAAAGCTGCGAAGAAAATGGTTGAGCGTGAGACTCCGGAAGTTTGGGACGTTCTTGCTTCTGTAATTCGTCAACACCCAGTAATGTTGAACCGTGCGCCAACACTTCACCGTTTAGGTCTTCAAGCATTTGAACCTATTCTTATTGAAGGTAAGGCAATCCGTCTTCACCCACTCGTTTGTGCTGCGTTTAACGCCGACTTCGATGGTGACCAAATGGCGGTACACGTTCCATTGACACTTGAAGCACAGTTAGAAGCTCGTGCATTGATGATGTCAACAAACAACATCTTGTCACCAGCAAACGGTGAGCCAATCATTGTTCCTTCTCAGGACGTTGTCTTGGGTCTTTACTACATCACACGTGATGCTGTAAATGCCAAAGGTGAAGGCATGGTGTTTGCGGATACTCATGAGGTAAACCGTGCACTTGCTACTGGACAGGTTGCTATCCATGCGCGTGTTAAAGTACGTGTACACCAAACTGTTATCAATGAAAATGGTGAACGTGAACACCAAACTATTATTGTTGATACAACACCTGGTCGTTGTTTGCTTTGGGAAATTGTTCCACAAGGCTTAAGCTTTGACATGATCAACCTTGAGATGACTAAAAAGAACATCTCTAAATTGATCAACTCTTGCTACCGTAAACTTGGTTTGAAAGATACAGTTATCTTTGCTGACCAATTAATGTACTTGGGCTTCCGTCAAGCGACTCGTTCAGGTGTATCTGTAGGTATGGAAGACATGCTCATTCCACCTACTAAGCACACAATTATTGATAAAGCAGAAACAGAAGTTCGTGAAATCGAACAACAGTTCGAACAAGGTTTCGTAACTGCTGGTGAGCGTTATAACAAAGTTGTCGATATCTGGGCGCGTACAAACGACCAAGTTGCTAAAGCAATGATGGATAACTTGTCTTATACACTTGTTAAAAACAAACAAGGTGAAGATGAGAAACAAAAATCATTCAACAGCATCTATATGATGTCTGACTCTGGTGCCCGTGGTAGTGCGGCGCAGATTCGTCAGCTTGCTGGTATGCGTGGTTTGATGGCAAAACCGGATGGCTCGATTATTGAGACTCCGATTAAAGCGAACTTCCGTGAAGGTTTAACAGTACTTCAGTACTTTATTTCAACACACGGTGCGCGTAAAGGTTTGGCCGATACAGCATTGAAAACTGCGAACTCTGGTTACTTGACTCGTCGTCTTGTAGACGTAGCGCAAGACTTGGTAATTACTGAACCTGACTGTGGTACAGCGGGTGGTTTAGTAATGACTCCATTCATTCAGGGTGGTGATGTCATCGAGCCATTACGTGACCGCGTTTTAGGTCGTGTAACTGCTGAAGATGTACGTCGTGCATCTGATGATGAAGTTGTATTACCTCGCGGTACGTTAATTGACGAGAAAATCGCAGCTCAGCTTGAAGAAGCTGGTGTCGATGAAGTTAAAGTACGCTCAGTAATCGCATGTGAATCAACATTCGGTGTATGTGCTCGTTGTTATGGTCGTGACCTTGCACGTGGTCACTTGGTGAACCCAGGTGAATCAGTTGGTGTAATGGCTGCACAGTCAATCGGTGAGCCAGGTACACAGTTAACGATGCGTACGTTCCACGTTGGTGGTGCTGCGAGCCGAACTTCTGCTGCGAACAGTGTTCAAGTACGTAACAAAGGTACTGTACGTTTCCATAACGTGAAAACTGTACAACATGCAAAAGGCCACTTGGTTTCAGTTTCACGTTCAGGTGAAATTGGTATTGCCGATGATTTAGGTCGTGAGCGCGAGCGTTATAAACTTCCTTACGGTGCAAGCATCTTGTTGAAAGATGGTGAAGCTGTAGAAGCTGGCGGTATCGTAGCGACTTGGGATCCGCATACACATCCATTGGTAACAGAAGTTGCTGGTAAAGCGCGCTTCAGCCAAATCGCTGATGGCGTAACTGCAACATCGAAAACTGATGATGCAACTGGTATGACTACTGTTGAAATCTTGCCTGTAACAGCTCGTCCTGCTTCTGGTAAGGATTTACGTCCTGCAATCGTGTTGGATACAACAGATGGCGGCGAACAGTTCTACTTCTTGCCACAAAATACAATCGTAACTGTCCGTGATGGCGAAACGATTGGTGTGGGTGACGTTATTGGTCGTGTACCACAAGAAACATCACGTACTCGTGATATTACCGGTGGTCTTCCGCGTGTAGCTGACTTGTTCGAAGCGCGTAAGCCAAAAGAGCATGCAATTCTTGCTGAAGTATCAGGTGTTGTAAGCTTCGGTAAAGAGACTAAGGGTAAAAACCGTTTGGTAATTACTCCTGATGATGGTTCTGAGATTTACGAAGAATTGATTCCAAAATGGCGTCAAATTAACGTATTCGAAGGCGAGCATGTGAACCGTGGTGAGACTATTTCTGATGGTCCACAAAACCCACATGACATCTTGCGTTTGAAAGGTGAAGTTGCATTAACTAACTACATCGTGAACGAAGTTCAAGACGTTTACCGTCTCCAAGGTGTAAAAATCAACGATAAGCACATTGAAGTTATCGTACGTCAAATGTTGCGTAAAGTTGATATCACTGATGGCGGTGATACAAGCTTCATTAAAGGCGAGCAAGTGGATTACATCCGCGTTGTTCAAGAGAACCAAGCTGTCTTGGCTCAGAACAAGTTCCCTGCGAAGTTTGAACGTCAATTGATGGGTATTACGAAAGCATCGCTTTCTACTGACTCGTTCATCTCTGCTGCATCGTTCCAGGAAACAACTCGTGTGTTAACTGAAGCGGCTGTAACAGGTAAAGAAGATGATTTACGTGGCTTGAAAGAAAACGTTGTAGTAGGTCGTTTGATTCCAGCAGGTACTGGTCTTGCATACCACTTAGAGCGTCGTCGTCAAGAAGCAGAAGCTGCAGAGCATGAGCTTCATAATGACTTCAGCGAAGTAGACCAAGCATTTAGCCAAGCATTAAACTCTGAACAATTCTAAGTTTAGACAGGCACTAAAAAAGGCACCTTAGGGTGCCTTTTTTATTTATATTTATTTATAACAATTTTAAATTGTAATTACATAAACATATTAAAGAGCAATTATTTTATTACTTAAGCGGGATAAAGACTCCACAAAAACACATTAGGCTACCTGCTTATGAATACTGGAGTAAATCTAATGAAAAAAATGATGATGATTGTTAGTGTTGGCCTGATGTCTACAACTTTGTTTGTTGGTTGTCAAAATGCAAGCCCAGAAAGTCAACGTATTGGTTCAGCTGCTATTGGTGGTGGCGCAGGTGGTGCGGTAGGAAAACACGTGGGCGGTAATATCGGTGCAGGTCTAGGAGCGGCACTGGGTGCAGGTGTTGCGGCTAATGCAAAAGGGTCTAGCAGTAAAACCATACGTAATAGTGCAATTGGTGCTGGTGTCGGCGCTGTATTAGGTGGAGCAATTATTGGTGGTGATGCTGGTGCTGCTACAGGTGGAGCATTGGGTGGTAGTGCTGGTGCTGCCTATGAAGAGAAGAAAGGGAAGTACTAAAAATATCCTTCATAATTGTTAAACTATAGAAGTCTTTATGTGATTAAAGACTTCTTTTTTTATAATTAAAATTTGGCTTAATAAATATAAAAGGCAGAGCTTTACAAAATATCAATCGATTAGGACAGACGGATAACACAATCTGATCAAATTCCTCATAAAAGGGGATTATTCTTTTCTCTAGAACAGATCATTGTGAGAACGGTCATGAAAAAAACAATTGGATTAGTTTCTGCTTTAATGTTGTCTACACTTATGTTCACAGGCTGCCAAAATATGAGCCCATCTGACCAACGTATTGGTGCAGCAGCAGCAGGTGGAGCACTTGGTGGTGGTTTAGGTAACCATGTAGGTGGAGGTATTGGTGCAGGCTTAGGCGCAGCGGTAGGTGCAGGCGTAGGCTCTAATACCCAAGGCGGCAGTAAACAGACAACGACTAAGAGTGCGATTGGTGCTGGTATCGGTTCAGTCGTAGGTAAAGCACTGATTGGTGGTGACTCTGGTGCTGCAATTGGCGGTGCGATCGGTGGTGGTGCTGGTGCTGCGATTGAAGAGAAAAGATAAAAAATTAATAAATAAAAAAATAAGCGCTTTCAGCGCTTATTTTTTATTGAGGGAAGGATTTTGCTTTTTTACGTCTGATATAAAGCGTTTTTTGAACCTCTGCAATTCTTACTCCAGATTCATCAAAAATGTTTAGATGATAAGTTCTTAAAACAGGTTCATAGTTCTCGGCAAGTTCACGAATTTGTTCTATTTCAGCTAAATCAACTCGAATATCTGCATGTACAGTACTGCGTCCTGGAGAAAGAAAATTGATTTCGGCAGCTTTGTCCCAAACAATATATTTTGATCCGAGATGATGCATAAGAATCATCATATAAAATGGGTCAACCATTGAATAAAGGCTTCCACCAAAATGTGTACCGACTAAATTTTGGTTTTTCCAAGTCAGCGGCATCTTTACACGCACATGGCAAAGTTCTAAATTCATGATTTCAATATAAATCCCTGCGCCACGATAAGGGGGATAGTGATTAAATAGAAATTTTGAAATCGTAGGATTGTTCTGAAGTCTTCTTAAAATAGCCATAATAGTCAATTTTTTTTATTGCAACAGTATTCATACTAGATAAGTATCATCTTTTTTATATTGATGGCAATGCTCTATCCGACTAACGACATGATCGATTGAAAAACAAGATAGGAAATGATTATGCAGCCAAAAGTTCATACAGTAACAACAAGTGATCAACAAACGCTTTGTGCTAAAACATGGGGTGACGAAAAAAATACTCCCTTGGTTTTAGTACATGGTTATCCAGACAATCAAGAAGTATGGGAATCAATCATTGAGCATTTAATCAATGACTTCTATATTGTTACTTACGATGTGCGTGGAGCTGGTTTATCATCTATACCAAAACGTATACGTGATTACCGTTTAGAGCGTTTATCTCTAGATCTCCAAGAAGTTGTTGATGAGCTATTGCCAAATCGCCAATTCCATATGGCTGCACATGATTGGGGATCAATTCAGTCTTGGGAGTCTGTCACCGAGCCTAAGTTCAAAGGTCGTTTATCATCATACACCACCATTTCTGGACCATGTCTTGATCATGCCGCTTTATTTTTACGTGATAAATTTAAATCTTCACCATCTCAAATCTTAAAAATATTAACCAAATCTTGGTATATCGGGGCATTCCATCTTCCGTTATTAGCACCAACTGTATGGTCTCTTTTTAGCCCAGAAAAATGGGGGAAAGTTCTTACTCAGTTGGAGAGGAAAAGTAATTTACCTTTAAATAATAATATTAATGCTGATGGTAAATATGGCATTAATTTATATCGTGCCAATTTTATTCCTCGCTTAACCGACCCACGTCAACGTTATGCGCAGTGTCCAGTAAAAGCTGTTATTTTAAAATATGATACTTTTGTAAGCCCAGAATACATCACTGAGGCCATGCCAAAGTGGGTTGAAAAATTTGAATATGTAGAGCTTAATGCAAATCACTGGGCCATTCTGAGTGAGCCAGAGAAAATAGCAACTCATATTCGTGAGTTTATTAAAGCTCAAGCGTAACAGTTAAATAACTGCATAAAACTGTTAATTCGGCGATATTTTCGGCTTCATAGATATGAATCTGCTAGAATATCGCCTTTTGTTTTGCTCTGAACTTATTCATGAATGCTGTCGTTATTGCGATTGCAGTGATGTTCTTATTATCACTGGCGCGCGTTTCTGTCGTACTGACTTTAGTGGTTTCTGCCATTGTGGGCGGCCTCGTAGCAGGTTTAAGCCTTTCTCAAACCGTTGAAGCTTTTAACGCTGGTCTTGGCGATGGTGCTGAAGTTGCACTTGCCTATGCAGTGTTAGGGGCATTTGCTCTGGCACTTTCAAAATCTGGATTGCCTGATTTACTTGCCCATAAGCTGATTGGTCTATTGGGAATGGAAGCTGGAAAAAGCCGTCAGACTAAAGTGAAATATCTCCTCTTAGGTATTTTATTAATTTCTGCTATTTTCTCTCAAAACCTTATTCCAGTTCATATTGCCTTTATTCCTGTACTGGTTCCGCCACTGTTACGGGTAATGAACCATTTAAAATTAGACCGCCGCGCCGCAGCCTGTGTACTTACGTTAGGTTTGGTTGGTACTTATATTTTTCTTCCGGTTGGATTTGGTGCAATTTTCCTTGAACAGATTCTGATGGGAAATATCAACAAAATTGGGGCAGCGTACGGCTTACATGTTGATCGAGCAATGATGCCAATTGGCATGGCTATTCCTGTTTTAGGTATGGTGTTAGGCACCTTGGTTGCTGTATTTATTAGCTATCGTAAACCAAGAATTTATGCTGATCGTGCGATTACGCCTGTGACTACGATTGATTTAGATAAACCTATTCGTGCAACTACTCAAGTTGAAACAGCCGACTTAAAAGCAGATGCTGAAGAGTTAAAGCATGAAGCAGAGCAAGCACCAGTTATTGCAAAGAAAACGATCTTGATGGCACTGCTCGCAATTGGCTTGACACTTGCTGCACAGCTGTATTCAGGTTCGATGATTTTGGGTGGTTTAGTCGGTTTTGCTGTTCTATCTACTGCCGGAATTTTTAAATGGCAAGATGCAGATGATGTCTTTGTACAAGGCATGCGAATGATGGCTTTAGTGGGCTTCATCATGATTTCTGCTGCCGGTTTCGCCTCAGTAATGACTCATACTGGTGATATTAATCAGCTAGTAAATGGTGTAGTCGAGATTATTGGAGATAACCGCGCGCTTGCTGCTTTCCTAATGCTTTGTATTGGCTTATTTGTGACAATTGGTATTGGTTCATCTTTCTCAAGTGTTCCTGTATTAGCTGTTATTTATGTGCCTTTATGTGTGCAGTTTGGTTTCTCACCATTAGCAACGATTGCACTTATTGGTACAGCAGCAGCATTAGGTGATGCTGGATCGCCAGCCTCTGACTCAACCTTAGGGCCAACAGCTGGTTTAGGTGTAGATGGGCAACACGATCATATTTGGGATACAGTCGTACCTACCTTTATTCACTTTAATATTCCGCTATTAATTTTTGGCTGGATCGCTGCAATGGTTTTATAAAGTTTTTATAAAATATTAAAGTGTAAACCTTCTTAATAACGATCTTTAGATTTAAATTAAGAAGGTTTTTTATTGTCTAAATAAAACATGTATTCAAAATAAATTATATTAAAACACTCGGAATTTAAAAGTATATTAAAATGGTTGGTAATATAAAATAATCTTGATTAATAAGGTTGGAATAAAAACCTATTAAAATAGTTGGATAATATATAATTTTATTTAAAACAGTAGTTTAAAAATAAACTATAAAATAATTTTATAATGAGTATTGCATGGTTTTAAAATAAATGTTTATTATAAATATAAATAAGGTTGGAGATATTAAAGTGTTCAAAAAAGTTTTGGTTATTGCATTAATGGGGATGTCTTCTTTTACTTTTGCTGGTAACTGGCAAGTGAAATTTGGTGGTAGTGTTATTGCTCCATCTGAAGATACAACAACACCTTTAGGCGTGGTAAAAGCAGATCATGAATATGCATTTACACCATCAGTAGAATACTTTTTTGGTCAGTCTCCATTTTCGGCAGAATTATTATTAGCAACACCTATTAATCATGATGTATTGCTAGATGGTAAAAATGCAGCACGTATAAAACAATTACCACCAACAATTACTGCAAAATATCATTTTAAAAACTCTACACGTTTCACACCGTATATTGGTATTGGTGCTACAGCATTTATTCCTTGGGATGAAGAAGGTGCAGCGGTAAAGGTTAAAGAAGATTTTGGTTTGGCAGGTCAAGTTGGTTTTAATTTCCAACCTGCTGATGCTAAAAACTGGGGTGTATTTGTAGATGTACGTTATGCTGATATTAGTCCGGAAGTAACAATTGATCCATCAATTGCTAACTACAAGTTTGATCTTGATATTAATCCTTTTGTTTATACTTTGGGTTATAGCTATAAATTTTAAGCATAATAATAAATAGAAAAATATAATAATAAACCTAGACTCAGGCACCTCACATATATTTTATGTGAGGTTTTTTTATGGATTTTATTTGCACTAAAAAAAGCATAAAACAGACAGTTTTACACATATTTTCTGCAAGTTTTTTTCTAAACTAATTTCTATTCATTACAAGCATGGGAATAAAAACATGAATAACAAATTAGCGATTTGTTTAGCACTTTTGAGCGGTATTGCTTTTACTCAAAATTTACAAGCTGCAAGTTTTTCGTGTGATGCTGCAAAAACGAAAACGGAAAAAAGTATTTGTAAAAACCGTTCTTTAAATGATGCAGATGTAAAAATGGCAACGACGTATCAAATCGTTTTACATGCTTTACCTATGGGTGGGCGAGATAACCAGAAAGATACTCAGCAGCAATGGCTGAAAAAAAGAAATGCTTGTGCTGCCAATGTCAGTTGTATTAGCAAAGCTTACCAACAACGTCAAAAGCAGTTAGATACGATATTGCAAGATAGGGTGTTAAGCCACGGCCCATTTTAATTAGAGTAAAAATTTTTAATATTGAGGATTGAAAAATTCTAGAAGTACTCCATTCATAAAGCATTCGAGAACAAACAGCTTCAAAATTTAAGGAGTGATTTATGAGTGAACAAGCATCACAAAATTATAGTTTCCAAGCAGAAGTTGCCCAGCTTTTACATTTAGTGACGCATTCTCTCTATTCTAACCCTGAGATTTTCTTACGTGAACTTATCTCTAATGCATCAGATGCATGTGATAAGTTACGTTTTGAAGGAATTAATCATCCTGAATATTATGAAAATGATCCAGACTTACATGTACGAATCAGTTTAAATAAAGAAGATAAAACGTTAACGATTTCTGATAATGGTATTGGTTTAAGCCAGCAAGAAGCAATTGATAACTTAGGTACAATTGCTAAGTCAGGTACTAAAGATTTCATGTCAAAATTGACTGGTGATCAAAAAGCAGATGCTCAGTTGATTGGTCAATTTGGTGTGGGTTTTTACTCAGGTTTTATTGTTGCCGACAAGATTACGGTTGAATCACGCCGTGCGGGTCTAGAGGCATCTGAAGGGGTGCGCTGGATTAGTGGTGGTACAGGCGAGTTTGAAGTTCAGCAAATTGATAAGGCGTCACGTGGTACTGACATTATTCTTCACTTACGTGATGATGCGCTTGATTATTTAGAATCTTATAAAGTTAAGCAAATCGTTAATAAATACTCTGACCACATTAGTTTGCCAATTGAAATGCAAAAAGAAGTTTGGCAAGAAGAAGAGGTTGCTGAAGGTGAAGAGCCTAAAGGCGGCCAAATGGTCAAAACTGACGAGTGGGAAGCGATTAACTCGGCAAGTGCTTTATGGACACGTAATAAAAGCGAAGTGACTGAAGAGCAATATATTGAGTTCTATAAAAACTTAACTCATGACTTTGAAGCACCACTGGCTTGGGCACATAACCGTGTTGAAGGTAGTACGGAATATACCCAATTACTTTATATTCCAAGTAAAGCACCACATGACATTTTTACACGTGAAGCAAAAGCGGGAATTAAGCTATATGTAAAACGCGTCTTTATTATGGACGATGCGGATAATTTAATTCCAAACTATTTGCGCTTTGTGCAAGGTGTAGTGGACAGCGCTGATTTACCGCTTAATGTTAGCCGTGAGTTGTTGCAAGAAAGCCGTGATGTCAAAACGATTCGTGAAGGTAACGCACGCCGTGTATTAACTGTACTTGATGGTTTGGCTAAATCGGAAGATGAAAAAGACCAAGAAAAATTTAAGACCTTCTACAGTGAGTTTGGTTCAGTACTTAAAGAAGGCTTGGGCGAAGACTTTGGTAACCGTGAACGTATTTTAAAATTATTACGTTATGCGACTTCAACAAATGATGAAGTAACGACTTCTTTTGCTGACTATAAGGCACGTATGAAAGAGGGCCAAAAAGCCATCTATTATGTGACTGCTGACAGTCTAGCAGCAGCGAAAAACTCGCCGCAGCTTGAGTTGTTTAAGAAAAAAGGCATTGAAGTGTTATTAATGGCAGAGCGTGTTGACGAATGGGCAATGAATTTTGTTCAAGAGTTTGACGGTACACCATTAAAGAATGTGTCGAAAGGGGCTGTTGATTTAGGCGATTTGCAAGATGCTGAAGAGAAGAAAGCACTTGAGCAAGCAGCTGAACAGTTTAAGCCTGTTGTTGAGAAACTAAGTGACTCATTAAAGGCTAAAACTAAAGAAGTACGTGTAACTACACGACTAGTTGATTCTCCAGCGTGTTTAGTAACAAGTGAAGGTGAGTTGTCTCCACAACTTATTCGTATGCTTAAACAAGCGGGGCAAGCCGTACCTGAAATTAAGCCAATTTTAGAAATTAACCCTGAGCATCCTTTAGTGAAAAAACTTGAAGGCTCAGAGCAATTTGATGACTTGGCAAATGTGATTTTCGATCAGGCTGTGATTGCTGAAGGTGGTTTACCTGAAGACCCAGCAGCTTACGTGAAACGCATTAATAGCTTATTGTTGAAATAATTTTTTGATATAAAAAAAGCCTCTGAACTGTCAGGGGCTTTTTTGTGGATAAAGAAAGAGTTATCCACAACCTGATGATTTTTGTTTAAAAATTAGCTTCAAGATTCATTTGCACACTGAGTTGGTGTTTCGGATCATCATCAATATGGTTAAAAAAATTAAGATCATTTTGCATAAAAATCCAATCTCTCCATATCGGTTGACGCCATGAAATATAAGGCCCCCAGCTATTTAGTCGAATATCATTTTTAGTATATACGCCACCGCTATAAATACCGTAAGTCAGGCTATTATCTTTCACAAACTCAAATTGTTGAAAAGTCCAATTGCCCCAGTTGTAATCTTCATTTTCGCTCTTGTTCACATTAAATTTATTAGAAAATAATGTGTTATCTTGCATTTTCTGCGTTAAGTTTAGGGTAGTTTCAGAATAATTTCGGCTGGTAGAGCCGTAACGAAAGATCTGTTCTGTATCAATTCTAATGTTATGTCTCAAATTCCATTTCTTCTTTGCTAAAAATTGTACGTAGATATCACTATCTGAATTTGAGCCTAAATCGAGGTCATTTTCAAAAGGCATCCATGTTGAAATGGTGGCCCAGCTCGCACTCAGTGGATTTGTGACTGAAACCTGAGTTGATGAATTCTTCTTCTTTCTTTTACCCAAAGCTTTATACGTTTGTTCAGGTTGAGTCGCACGTTTCCATAACGTATCATTTCCAAATACAGCCATAAGCTCTTGAATTAAATTAGCATCAGATAAGGTATTGTTTGGCTCTACTTCACAAGGAGAGTATGAAAATGATTGCCGTTTTACTTGTGCGAAACTTGTAGAAGAATAGGGATAACGCCGTGACCGTTGGTGTTTTAAAGAGTTATAAAAAAATTGAGAATGGGGAAGTAAAGTCAATACACCCAAACTATAAATACAAATGAAGATAGCCGATCTATTTTGAAATGAAAAAGAAGAAAATTGATTCATTTTTAGAGAGAAGGAATCAAAAATAAAAAAAATAGAACAGTACTTTAGAAGGCTAAGCTTAAAATTTTATTTAAAGGGATTTTATTATTCATCACCTTGGATAAGGTTCCAAGGTGACATTGGCTAGCTTAGAAAAGTGCTTCTAAACGTAAGAAGGTGCTGACAAAATGATTACGGTCTTCGCGGTGGTCATTAAAGTAATTTACATCGCCTTGTACAAAGAACCATTCACGTAAAACGGGTTGGCGCCATGAAACAAAGGGTCCCCAACTGTTTAAACGTAAGTCATTGTCGTTGTAATAACCGCTAGTATAAATACCATAGTTAAAACGGTTGTTTGCAAAGAAACTGTGCTCGCGGAATGTTCGGTTTTCCCAAGCTAGATCGTCATCTTGATCATCGGCATAGGTTAGGCTGAACTGATTGGATAAAATCGGTTGATTCGGTCTAGCATGGGTAAGTTCAAGATTAGTACGTAAGTAGTTTTCGCTGTCTATGCCGTAACGATAAATTTGTTCAGCATAAAACTTAAAATCATTACGAAGTTGCCAATCTCTCGATGCTTTTAAACGAACATAAATATCGTCCCCAGAACGAATACCTAAGTCGGCATCGGTTTCGAAAGGCAGTTTTTTAGAAAAATTTGACCAACGTAAGGCAATTGAGCTGTTGTCATCTCGAGTTCGTTTGCCATCTAATTTTTTATTTGGATCTTGATTCGGATTCTGATTAATATTGGCTGGACTGTTATTAAATTCATCATCTAAAGAATCATCACCAAATACCACGCTTAAACGTTTTTCTAGCGTAGGGAGCTTAATTTTACCGCGAATTCTGGGCTTAATTTCAAAGTTGTCGTATTCATTCCAATAGTTATCAACCATTACCCGAATAGTTGCACTAGCTGGTTTTTGTGGATCAACTTCACCAAACCAATTATCAATTTTTTCAGAAGTACGATCGGCCCAATTACGAATTTTCTTTTGCTTACGATCAACCCAGGTTTGATCTTCGGTTTGTTCGGTAGGCGGAACAATAGGCTCATTAGACTGCTCTGGAAAAATGGTTGGGGTTGCGTCTACCCAACGCGGAATTTGATCTAAGAGATTTTCGTCTGTGGTGACTTCAGTTTGTACTCCAGATGATGTACTTCCTATTTGTTGGTTTGCAGAAGAAGAGGCGGTCTCTGCATGAGCGATGCACACTGAACCAAATCCAATCGTTAAAAGTGCAAAAAGCTGCCGGTACGGCATTACATGAAATGTTTTCATATCTATCTTTATGTTTTGTTGTTGTTTCCACTTTTGTTGATTTTTCTAATAAAATCAAGAGGGAGACACAAAAGTTAAGTAAATTTAACTTTTTTTACATATTTGAAATAAATGAAAAAGTTTAAGCTATTAGCGATTATTTTTAGCCAAAAAAAATCCCCCAGTGAAGGGGGATGATAGATCAAGGAAACTTCAAATTCCGATCATTAAACACATAAAAAACAGAACATTACAGCGCGAATATTCTAAGCGGCAATAATAAACTGATTTTTAGCAATTAGATAGTTCTTTTTTTAGAACGCTCTATTGCTAAAATGATGATAAAACATACGATTTGATCACATTTTAATTGTGTTCATTTATTTCTTTGGAATATCGCAAGTTTCATCGGTACAAGCAGCTGCATCATCTTGCTCGACTTCTTCACTATCTGCTTTGATTTGTGCTTTTTCCAAAACTTGTAAAAAGACTTCACGTGGTTGAGCGCCAGCAAGAGCGATTCTTTGGTCAAATACAAAAAATGGCACGCCAGTTACATTAAGCTGCTCACGTGCAATTTTTTCATCATGACGGACAAAGTCAGATAGTTCGTTGGTATCTAGTACGTATTCAACTTCAGCATTGTCTAAACCAATACGAGATGCAATTTCTTCTACAACTTCACGTTCGCCAATTGCGAGACCTTCGGTCATATAAGCATGGAAAAAAGCTTCTTTAGCTTCATTACCTAAACCTTTGCTTTGCGCAAGGTGAATAATACGGTGTGCATTAAAACTATTGCCTGAGTTGGCTTTTTGCCATTGAAAATCAATACCTTCAGAAGCAGCCATGGCCGCAATATTGCGCTCCATTTCTTCCATCTCTTCATAGGTACGGCCATATTTTTTAGCTAGACGTTCAGTATTTGAAGTGTCATGTTTAGCTGGCGCATCAGGATCTAATTCAAAACTATGCCAGTGAATTTCAAGATCAATACCTGCTTCAGCAGCTACATGCTCAAGGCGTTTTTTACCAATATAACAAAAAGGGCAAACTACATCAGACCAGACATCAACACGCATGGGAGAATCTCATAAATTTTAATTACCCATCATAATAGGGATGATGGATAAGGATTTAAAGCTTTGGGTAGCGAATACAGTGTTGCGTATTGTGAAATAAATGGCATATAAAGAAGAATAAGCTCTATTTTATAACTATAAAGAGCAAAACTATAAGAAGGGAAATAGGAGGTGTGTATGCGCCGAGTTTTGATTGCGATTGCAAGTCTGATTGTTATCACAAGCATTATTTTTTTCACCTATCAACATATCAAACAGCAGCAGGCCAAAGACAGTAGTCAAATGTTTGATGTCGTCATGACTGAAAAAATGAATCAGCTTTATGACCAAGCACAAGACTGGTCTAAACCCGTCCAGCTCGATATTCACGATAAGCGTTTGGCAGGACACTATAAGCAAATTTCAGAATTTCTTTTAAGTTATTGGATTCAAAATATTAATGCACGTAATGCATACTTAAGAGAACTTAAAGCAGCTAAATGGGATACTTTTTTAAATGTGGACCGTTTAGATCTTGATAAAAAACAAAAATTTGCAGAAACCGAAAAGATGCTAGCTGATGTCCGTAAAGCGTCAGATCAGTATCAGACTGAATATGAAAAGATTCATAAAACTTTCTTAGCGAAGGTTCAAGAGTTATCTGTTGATGCAGAGATGAGGCAACTTCTTGAAATGAAATTGGGAACTCAACAAAAAGCAGATCAAGATCATGCAATTTTTATGATTGAGCTACAAATTTTAGATAAAGCAGAAGAAATGTTTAAACTTCTAAAAAATTATGAATGGCAAAAGAAAGATCAGATGATTCTTTTTCATGAAAATGCTCAGGTCAAAAAATTTAACGGGCTTTATCAAGATGTTCTAAAGCTAAATGCAAAAATTGAAAAAATTAAGAAAAAGAATGTAGCTGCACTCGAAGGAGATTTAAAAGAATAAGCAAAGCATGAGCATCAAATATTATGATTTGGTGCTCTCGACTTTTCCTTTGGTTAAAAAAGATTGTAATAAACTTTGAGAAGTTTGCAGTTTGTTTAACTGCTCAGACACATGCATGAGTTCAGTTTGTAGTTTTTCTTGAACCACTGAGCATAGTGTAAATACTCGTTCATCTAAATCAAAACAAGGCAGCAAAACCTGAATATCTTTTAGGTGCATGCCAGCATCATTTAATATTTTAATTTTCTTAATGTTTTCAATATCTTTTTGCGTATAACTTCGATAGTTATTACTTGCTCGAAGAGGCTGTATAAGCCCTAAGCTCTCGTAATAACGCAGCATACGAGGACTTACTTTTGTGAGCTCGGCAACTTTAGCTAAGTTCATAAAATGGGGTTGACCTTAACAGTGGTGTCATAGTTTAGCATGTTTTTATCTTTCAAAATGGTACTTGTTCAATGATCAGAAAACTCATTTTATTGGTGTTATTCGGATTAATGTCATTTGTTGCAAATGCCAGAACACTTGAACTTCAGGAGAAGAACATGCGTCAAATATTTGTACTTCACGGTTACTCTGCTTCTATAGATGATCACTGGTTTCAAGATTTAAAGCATCAAATAGAAGATGAGCATACGACTGTTACCTTAATTCCATTTCCAGATTCTGAGCATCCGGATGTAGATGCTTGGCAGAAGGTTTTAGATCAACAGATCCCTAAGGTGGATGAGGATACCTATTTTGTTGCGCACAGTTTAGGGGTGATTACGTTACTGCACTTTTTGCAAAAACATGATTATCAAAATATTGGAGGAATGATTCTAGTATCTGGATTCTCTGGTCTCATTTCAGATTCTTCTGTTCTTAATATTTATATAACGAAGAGTAAAGTCGATACGGATTACTTTAAGGACACAAAGAAAAAGCTGGTGTATTTATCTGATAATGATGATTTGGTTCCGCCCAAACTGACTATTGAATTGGCAAAAGAAATTGATGCGCCGTACATTACCGTTCCTAATGGCGGGCATTTTTTAGGTCGTGAAGGTTATACGGCATTTCCGCAAGTCGTGAATTCTTTAAAAGAGATGTTAGACAGCAAATAAAACCAATAAGTTAAATCGCACTCTATAATCTGAACACTTTTGTTCAAGTTATAGAGTGTTTATAGGATGCAGTTTAATAAATAGAAGAACCATACTTTTACATTAAAAAATTTAATTATATTTACCGTTTATCTGAGCCTTACTGAATCAAATTCGACTTTGTTGTAGCCTATTTATAGATACTTTTAATTTAATCATCATCTTTTAATTGAAATAGGGTGACTGATTTTTGGAGCAAGTTATGAACTTTCTAAAACAATCAGCCTTCATTGCTGCATTTGCTTTTATGGGTTTACCGACTGTTCAAGCAGAGGAAGTAGCGACTTTACCAACAATTCGCGTTATGGCTGAATCTGAGCTACGTGAAGAGGTAGGATTTGTACCCTTCCAAGAAGATAAAAAAGTGCGTCAGGCGCTGCAACATCGTGAGTATAAAACGCATTACGATATACAAAATGCTTTAGTCCCTGAAGGTATGACGACAGTAGATTATCAGCCAGTCATGGCACAACCTGATTTGTCTCAACTTTCTCCATTCTTACAACAATACATTTTAGCGGTAGCGGGTGGAATACAGTCTTCTGATCCAACCAATGGTATCTTTGAAATGTTAAGACCTTTGAATATTAATCGAAGTAATGTCGATGCTTATCGTGAGGGTACGATGAAAGTTAACCTTAGTGACCTCATAAAATTACAACAGCAAATTCAGGATGGTTTAAAAGGACGTTAAAATAAAAATCCCCGCATTGAGCGGGGATTTTTTTATCTTGGTGTTAATTAAACACGTTCGATCACTGTTGCAATACCTTGACCAAGGCCGATACACATAGTCGCAAGACCGATTTGAGTATCTTGTTGTTCCATTACGTTCAACAACGTAGTGGTGATACGCGCACCAGAACAGCCTAGTGGGTGACCCAAAGCAATCGCACCACCATTTAAGTTAATGATGTCTTGCTTGTCATAAATACCTAAGCCTTTCATTACTGATAAGCCTTGAGCAGCAAATGCTTCGTTTAACTCGATAGTTTGAATATCAGCCATCGTTAAACCAGCACGTTTAAGCGCTTTTTGAGTTGCTGGAACTGGACCGTAACCCATGATTGCTGCGTCACAACCTGCAACCGCCATAGAGCGAATTACAGCGCGTGGTTTTAAACCTAACGCTTGTGCGCGTTCAGCAGACATAAGTAACATTGCAGAAGCACCATCAGATAAAGCTGAAGATGTAGCCGCAGTTACAGTACCGCCTTTCGGGTCAAATACAGGACGTAATGCTTTGAACGCTTCAAGGTTTGCATCTGGACGAATTACTTCGTCGATGTCGCAAAGGATTTTAAAGCCATTTGCATCGTGGCCTTCAACACCAACGATTTCGTTTTTGAAACGACCTTCTTGAGTTGCAGCCCAAGCACGGCGGTGAGATTCAACACCAAAAGCGTCTTGCTCTTCACGGCTAATGCCATTCATGCGACCTAACATTTCAGCAGTTAAGCCCATCATGTTAGATGCTTTTGCATAGTGTTTAGATGCTTCTGGGTTTAAGTCGATGCCGTGCATCATACCTACGTGGCCCATGTGTTCTACACCACCAATAATGAAAATATCACCTTGGTTTGTTGCGATCTGTGCAGCAGCAGTATGAAGCGCTTGCATAGAAGAACCGCAAAGACGGTTTACCGTTTGACCAGCAACAGTTTTTGGTAAGTCAGCCAATAAGCCAATGTTACGGCCAATATTCATACCTTGTTCTAGAGTCTGGTTTACACAGCCCCAGATCAGGTCTTCAACTTCGTTTACATCAAACTGGTTACGAGCAACGAGTGCACGAACCAATTCAGCAGATAAGCTGTCAGCACGTACATTACGGAACATACCGTTTTTGGTTTTACCCATTGCAGAACGTACGCCATCAACGATGACAACGTCACGTGGATTTAAAGTAGCCATTCACGTTGCTCCTTAACCGTAGAATTTTTTGTTGTTAGCAGCCATGTCGCGCAACATTTGTGGCGCTTCATAAGCCTTACCTAAGTGTGCATATTTGTCGCAAAGTGCAACGTATTCAGCAACACCAGTCTGGTCGATATAACGACATGGACCACCACGGAATGGAGGGAAACCTACACCCATAATCATTGCCATGTCTGCTTCAGCAGCAGTTGCAACGATGTTGTCTTCTAAGCAACGAACTGTTTCGTTACAGAAAGCAAGCATCATACGGTCAATGATTTCTTGGTTATCAAACTCGCGTTTTTCACCAGTGACGAAAGGAGCAATGATTTCATACGCTGTTGGATCAACAGTTTTTGCTTTCTTGCCTTTCTTATCGAGTTCGTATTTGTAGAAACCAACGTCATTCTTTTGACCAAGACGTTTAGCTTCGTACATTGCTTGGATTGAACCTTTGTAGTCTGGCTTCATACGGTCTGGGAAACCTTCAGCCATGACTTCTGCACCATGTACACCCGTGTCGATACCTACAACGTCGATAAGGTAAGCAGGACCCATTGGCCAGCCAAACTTAGACATTACATTGTCAACTTGCTGGAAGTCTGCGCCGTCTTTTACAAGAAGGTCAAACGCACCAAAGTAAGGGAACAATACACGGTTAACCAAGAACCCTGGGCAGTCGTTTACAACGATCGGTGTTTTACCCATTTTTTGAGCAAGAACAACAGTAGTTGCAATCGCTTCTTCAGAAGTCTTTTCACCACGAATAACTTCTACAAGCGGCATCATATGAACTGGGTTGAAGAAGTGCATACCAACGAAGTTTTCAGGACGTTGTAATGCTTTTGCTAAACGCGTGATTGAAATCGTAGAAGTATTAGAAGCAATAATCGTATTTTCACGAACATTCTTCTCAGTATCCGCAAGTACCATTTCTTTTACTTTTGGATTTTCTGTAACTGCTTCGATCACGATGTCAACTTCTTTAAACTCATCGTAGCTTAAAGTAGGACGGATACGTGCAAGCGTTTCACCCATTTGCGCAGGTTTCATTTTCTTACGTTCAACTTGTTTAGTTAACAAGCTGTTCGCTTCTTTCATACCTAAAGCAAGTTGTGGATTACCAATATCTTTCATGATAATTGGTGTACCTTTGCTTGCCGCTTGGTAAGCAATACCTCCACCCATGATACCAGCGCCAAGTACCGCCGCTTGATTTACAGGGTGTGCACCTTTTTCATATTTTTTAGCAGTTTTCTTAACAACTTGGTCATTGAGGAATAAACCAATCAATGCACCAGCTTGTGGCGTAATCGCAGCTTTTGCAAAGCCTTCAGCTTCAGCTTTTAATGCTTCGTCACGCGCAAGACTTGCACCCGCTTGTAATGAATCAAGTAATAATTTTGGAGCAGGGTATTGAGCAGGGTTTGCTTTAGCAAGCACTGCACCTTTCGCAGTATTGAACGCCATCATTTGTTCAAGTGGGTTCAATTTTACAGCTTCAAGCTTTTCTTGACGTTTTGCTTTCCAGTTTAAACGACCAGAAATTGCTTGCTTAACTAAGTCAGTTGCAGCTTCAAGTAATTTATCAGCAGCTACAACCGCATCTACCGCACCATCTTTTAGGGCAGCAGCTGGTTTTTTAGGAGCAGCCATCGCCATCCATTCAACCGCGTTGTCGATACCAATCAGACGGCTTAAACGTACGCTACCGCCGAAACCTGGGTAAATACCAAGTTTAATTTCCGGTAAGCCCACTTGTGCAGCTTCTGACATCACACGATAGTCACAAACCAAACACATTTCAAAACCGCCACCTAACGCCATACCGTTAATAGCAACAACTTTTGGAATTTCTAAATCTTCAAAGCTATTGAAGATTTCGTGAACAGGCATAAGCCAGTCAACAATTGCTTTTTCGCCTTGTGCGAAGTTTTCACCAAATTCGGTAATGTCTGCCCCAACAATAAATGTCGATTTGCCCGAGGTAACAACTAAGCCTTTAATATCATTATTTGCTTTTACCGCAGCAATAGCAGCTTGGAAATCTTCAATTGTTGCACGGTTAAATTTATTGACCGACTCACCTTGTAAGTCAAAGCGGAATTCTGCAATTCCGTCCGAAAGCATTTGGACGGTAATGGCATTGCCAGCGTGGATCATGCCTGATCTCCTTAGTTTTGGAGGACTTCTAAGTTGATGTTATGAAGCGTGTGCACATCTTAGGTACACATTTATGCTTCGCTAATCTTACGATAACTATATCTAAAAAAAACCTGACAAGTTGTATCAAGCCGTGACGCAAGGGTCATCTTATTTATTATTCAATTCATCTATATGAAATGCATAGAAGAAATCATAAAGATAGCTAATAACGAAAGACATTTGTTTTAATTTAACTTTTTCTTGATAAAGCATAGGAATTATCAATTTTTTATATAAAAACGAATAAGTTTTAAAAGTTAATTTTTTGTCAAAAATGTCAATTGTTAGTGGGATCATCTGTAAATAACAGTAATAATAGTAATAAATTTTAACTTCCTTAAATTTATGGAAAAATACACTATATTTAAAATTTTTATTACACCAGCGCTGTCTATTATTTGACTTAATTTTTTTACATTCGCTTTTTCTAAGTCAATTTTGTTAAAATTTGCACCAATTAAATAAACTTCCGGTTTCTCTCTCCTTAAATATAAGGTGAAGTTGCCCCTAATCTTTTGAAAGAGTAGCAATATGATTAAGTGGATCATATTAGCGATTTTTGTGATATCAGCATTGTATATCCAACATCGCGGCAAAGTGCGTCACTCGTTTTATCGTCAATTTTTTGACCATTCAACCTTGCTCGCACCGATTAACTTTTTAATGTACATCTTTTCAAAGGTGCCGAATCAACCTTATATCGATACACAGCATTTTAAAGATTTAAAAGTGCTGGATGAAAATTGGGAAATGATTCGAGATGAAGCGAAAGCTTTATATGACCAAGGTGGGATTAAAGCTTCAAGTACCTATAACGATTTAGGTTTTAACTCATTCTTTAAAACAGGTTGGAAGCGTTTTTACCTCAAATGGTATGAATCGAGTCATCCATCTGCTGCTGAGCTTTGCCCAAAAACTACAGCACTTCTTAAAACATTGCCGACAATTAAAGCAGCAATGTTTACCGAGCTTGCACCTGACAGCCGTTTGGTAAGACACCGTGATCCGTATGCAGGTTCTTTGCGTTATCACTTAGGTCTAATTACACCAAATGATGACCGTTGTTTTATTGATGTCGATGGCGAAAGATATTCTTGGCGTGATGGTCAAAGTGTCGTGTTTGATGAAACTTATATTCACTATGCTGAAAATAAGACTGATCAAAACCGTATTATTTTCTTTGCAGACGTTGAACGTCCAATGAAAGTAAAATGGATGGAGCGTTTCAACCATTGGTTTGGTCGTAAAGTGATGACTGCGGCAAGTTCACCGAATGAAACAGGCGACCAAACAGGTGGCTTAAATAAAGCTTTTGCTTATCTTTATCAAATTCGTATTAAAGCTAAAGCCTTAAAAGCATCGAACCGTAAGTTGTATTATTTCTTGAAATGGTTCTTGATGCTTGGGATTTTCTTTTTGATTTTTGTTCGACCATATGTATTTTAATAAAAAACGCCCCAAAGGGCGTTTTTTACTTTAAGCAATTTTATTTAAATTATTTTAAATATCAATTCTCTAAAAATAGTTAAAGTTCCAATAAATTAAGTTTTTATTAAGTTTTAATTAATAAAAAGTCACATTGTTCCATTCAGCAGGTTTCTTACTATTTAAAAAATTAATAATTCGAGATGGTTTTATTTCAAGTGTTGCTTGACCGTAGTCCGAGCTAAAAAGAGTATTAATGTAATTTGTAGGTGCCTGATCAATTTCAATCACATTAGGTAAAACCCATTTTCCTGTTGGATTTTCTGGAACCTCATTAACGACTTGAATATTATTTGATGTCTTGGATGTTGCTAAACGCAAAGCATGTGTCAATACCCCATCTTTATGGTAAACAACGGCGTAGGCATTATTACCATATTCTTTTGCTAATGGAGATTGATTGGCGGGTGTATTAATTAGTTCTCCATGTGCACTTACACCTATATGCGTCACTTTACCATCCTTCATCCAGACTACAGCGTGCTCTAGATCATGTCGGTGTCCTATGAAGTCTAAACTACCATTTACGGCTTTATCTTTAACAGTGTAAAGTGCAAAAATACGACCGCAGTAAATGGAATTCTGATAAGTCGTACATTTTTCTTTATAAATAATATTTGCTTTGCTCAATTGATCCCTATAGCTGCATTGACCCTCTAAAGTGCCTGAAGTATCCAAACCATTATTAGGGAAATAGTTTTCACCTTGTTTTTGTACTGGTGCTGAAGCTAAACATCCATCTGTATCGAAATCAAAGACAATTTTTCCATTTTCTAAATTTACAGGTTTCAACGTAGAAAGGCCTGTAATACATGCTGGTTGGTCTGTACTGCATAGAGGAACTTGGCTCCAGTCTTTTGAAAAACCTTGAGTTGAGTAGATCATGCTACCGATTAGAGTAAAGATTAAGATATATATATTCATATATTATGGATATTTTAAGAGTTGAATCCAAATATTAAAAAAGTTAAATGACATTATTTTTTCAGTTTTATTAAAATATTATTTTATGTAGACTTTAATAATATTTTGTTTTTTAATATTTTTTTATAAAAAATAAATTTATGTAAACTTGTACTAAGTAGATAATATGAAAAATGTATTGATTATTGATCTAAATGATTAATTTTGTGACCTATTTCACAGTGCTGGTAATTTGTTACAACTATTAAGAGCCAATAGGCAATTTTGATTCTACAATGGCGCGGTTTTTTCGAAGACTGGTCAGCGGAAGTAGGTTTTAAAATGGCTCATGCTCATCACGCAGCTCATGCACATGTTCATCATATCGAAGAGAGAAAAGAAGACAGTTCTCAAGGCGATTTAAAAACAAAAGTGATGTTAAGACAAGTAGCTTCAACGACTGGAAAATCTAAACGATCTAAAACTCAAAATCATAAAGCTGAAGACCAAAATATTAATTTGCATAAGTTCTCGAGTAAGCTCGAAAGTATCTCTGCCAACCATAGTAAAGAGAAATGCGCCAAAAATATCCGCATTGCTCTACAAGCGGCTGGAGCAGATGTGTCAAAGCATCCTGTAGCTGCTTCTGATTGGGGGCAAACGCTAGAAAAGAATGGTTATAAGAAAATTAAACCTGCTTTCAACCGTCCACAAGAAGGTGACATTTACATTATTGAGCGAACAAGTGGTCACACCTATGGTCATATTGCAGGCTATACGGGCAATGGTTGGTTCTCGGATTTTCGTCAAAAAACCTATGCGGTCTACAAAGAAAAAGACGTTAAATATAGTTACTATCGTCTAGATTCTTAAGCGAGTACGACACAATCTGTCGGACCATATCTAAATCTGTTTCCAAATTTATGTTCTGGCACAGTAAAGCACTTGAAAATTAGGGGTGAAAACATCACATTAGGTATTCAGTATTAAGCCATGCATGCCAATAGTGAATCAAAACGCTCGTCCTCATATTGAAAAAATTTTAGCCAACATGACCCAGCTTCCAGGTGTTTATAAAATGCTAGGGAAGGAGGGCGAATTATTATATGTCGGCAAAGCAAAAAATCTAAAAAATCGGGTGTCGAGTTATTTTGTTAAAACGATTGAGCATCCTAAAACACAAGCTTTAGTTGCACGAATTTATGATATTGAAACTTTGGTTACTCGTTCAGAAACCGAAGCTTTACTCTTAGAACAAAACTTAATTAAACAACACCGCCCGCCTTATAACATTATGCTGCGGGACGATAAGTCTTATGTCTATATTTTTGTTTCGGCTGATAAACCTTATCCTCGGCTTGCCAGTGGGCGTGGCAAAGGAAAACACCAAATTGGTAAGTTTTTTGGCCCGTACCCAAGTGCCTATAGTGCACGTGATACATTACTGGTTTTACAAAAACTTTTTAATGTGCGTCAGTGTGAAAATAGCTATTTCTCACAGCGTAAACGTCCATGTTTGCAGTATCAAATCAAGCGTTGTTCGGCCCCGTGTGTAGGTTTAATTTCACCCGAAGATTATAAAGAAGACGTTAATAATAGTATTCGCTTTTTGCAAGGTGATACCAAAGAGCTTAATCAAGAGCTCATTGCCAAAATGGAACAAGCAGCGGCTGAGCTTGAATTTGAAAAAGCTGTTTTTTACCGTGATCGTTTATCTTTATTGCGTGAAGTACAAGCCCAACAAGCCGTATTTAAAGTCAAAGGCGAAGCGGATATTCTGGCAATTGCATATCAGGCAGGTGTGACATGCGTGCAAATTATGTATGTACGCAATGGGCGAATGCTGGGTGGAAAAAGTTATTTCCCAGACATGCTCGGTGATGATCTTGGGCAAATGCTGAGTGACTTTATGGCGAACTTTTACTTTCAAGTTGCAGATGAAGTTCCCAATGAGCTTATCGTAAATATTGCTTTGCCTGATTGTAAAGAACTAGAAGAAGCGTTGGCACAGCAGTTTGGCAAAAAGGTTCAGATTAAGAGTAATGTTCGAGAAACTCGTGCCGAGTGGCTGGAGCTAGCCGAAATGAACGTTCAACATGCCATTAAGGGGCAGTTGAGTAATCATTTAGAACTTAATGAACGTTTCCATCAGTTAGAGCAAGTGGTGGGAAGACCTGTCGATCGTATTGAGTGTTTTGATATTAGTCATACCATGGGTGAAGCTCCAATTGCTTCATGTGTCGTGTTTGATCAAGGGGGCGCTCGTAAGCGTGACTACCGCCAATTTGCGATTCAAGACATTACTGCAGGCGATGATTATGCTGCTATGCGTCAAGCTTTAACACGACGTTATAAAAAGGCCATATTGCCTGATTTACTATTAATTGATGGTGGTAAAGGCCAGCTCCATATGGCAATGGAAGTTATGCAAGAGCTTGGGTTAGATGCTTTTATGGTAGGTGTATCTAAAGGTGAAGGCCGTAAACCCGGGCTTGAAACCCTACATTTTACAGATGGCACAAAAATCCAGTTACCAGAAGACCATAAGGCATTGCATTTAATTCAACAGGTGCGTGATGAGGCCCATCGTTTTGCGATTACCAAACATCGTGCTAAACGCGACAAACGTCGAAGTACTTCAGTTTTGGAAGCAATTCCAGGGTTGGGTCCAAAGCGCCGTCGAGATTTATTAACTCATTTTGGTGGGATTCAAGGTGTTTTAAAAGCATCTGAAAAAGAGCTTACTCTTGTGCCTGGTTTTGGTGAAATGATGGCAAGAACGATTTATAAAATTCTGCATGAATAAAGATAGGTTTCTATGCCGAGTGACCAAATAGTTGGCATATAAGTACAAGAATGATCATTCACATTCCCTTTAAAATGATGAAAGATGTTTCATCAAGAGTCGGAGTGCTTTAGGGAAGTGAATGTCATTACTGCAATTATTTGAAGAAATAAAACAAAAGGAATGGATTGAAATACCTGAAGGGTGGCTACAAGGGCGAACTGTTTTTGGTGGGCTTGTCGCTGGATTACTCATGCAAAAGGCCTGCTGCAATATTCAAGATCCAAATAAAAGATTATTAAGTTGTAGTATTACTTTTGTGGGGCCTGTACAGCAGGGACCTGCTCAATTGACTATTGAAATTTTAAGAGAAGGGAAATCGGTCACTACGCTTGAAACCCGTTTATGGCAAGATGGTGCGGTACAAACGATTTTGGTCGCAAGCTTTGGTGTGCCGTGTGCGTCGAATATTGAAGTGCGACATGAGCCTATCGTTCCAGTTTATAGGCAACCTGAAGAGTTACAACCTATTCCTTTTGCTAGACAAATGCCAGAATGCTATCAACATTTTGATGTATGTTGGGCAGAAGGTCATTATCCTGTTACAGGAAGTCAGTATGCTGACTTTGGAGGATGGTCAAGGTTTAATCTCGATAAGCATGAAAATCGTCAAATGACTTTGCCAGATTTAATTGTCTTGATGGATATTTGGCCACCTGGTGTATTGCCGATGTTTAAGCAAGTTGCTCCTGCAAGTTCTTTAACTTGGCACATTACCTATGTCCATCCGTTCCAACATCAATTATGTGACTGGTTTAAATATAAAGTGGTAACCGAATATGCAGGTGAAGGTTATTCCACAGAATATGCCCATCTTTGGGACCAAAATGATCATTTAATTGCAATTTTACGGCAAACTGTTACGGTATTTACCTAAGCAGTCCACTTCCTCGATTCATATATTTCGTATAAAGTGGCTGTTACAGATAGATACAATATTGAAGAAAGTATTTTTGTCTGTTACAAGATGCATGAAGACTTAATTGGCGGTGTTTATGACCACAGGGCGAATCCTGAATATCCCAAATATCCTAACATTAGCGCGTATCGCGCTTATTCCTGTATTTTTGGTGATCGCATATTGGCCGCCTGCAATGGGTATTGGTGAGCATGAAGGAAGTATGAGTCGTCATATTATCTTGACGGCTATTTTTGTGTTTGCTGCTATTACCGACTGGTTTGATGGCTATTTGGCACGAACTTTAAACCAAACTTCAGCATTTGGCCGTTTTTTAGATCCAGTTGCAGATAAACTCATGGTGGCGGCTGCACTTATTGTTTTAGTGCAGTGGAATCCAACGATCTCAATGGCTTTTGCAGCAATTGTGATTATTTCACGCGAAATTACAGTTTCTGCTTTACGTGAATGGATGGCAGAACTTGGCGCACGAACCAGTGTGGCAGTATCGACGGTAGGTAAATATAAAACAGCCTTTCAGATGATTGCCATTAGTGTGTTCTTACTTAATTGGCAGCCTTTAGAAATGCTTGCCTATGCTTTGTTGTATACAGCGGTCATTTTAACTTTATGGTCAATGTTTATTTACCTCAAAGCAGCTTGGCCTTATTTAAAGCAGCCTTAAGTGCATATTGAAAGATTAAGCCTTTCTACAATGAAAGGCTTTTTTATTTTTGAAGAGTGCAAGAATCGGGTCGTCATAGGGCTTTGGCTACTTTAATGTAAGATATAAGTGCTAAGGAGGTGACACATGCAAATGCTTTCTTCTCGGCAATTTGCTGTAATTGCCACTGTGATTGAATATTTATATGAACATCTAGACCAGCAACCCAGTCTGGACGATGTTGCGAGTCATATGAATTTAAGCCCAAGCTATATTCAACGCCAGTTTCAAGAATGGGTAGGGATTAGCCCGAAAAAATTTGTGCAATATATGAGCTTGCAACAGGCCAAATATCATCTGTTGCAACAACGGAGTTTATTGGAAACCGCTTTAAATACGGGTTTATCTGGCACAGGACGTTTACACGATCTGTTTATTCAGCTTGAAGGGATGACGCCTGGGGAATATAAACAAAAAGGCGAAGGCGTTATTCTTAATTATTCGGTTGAGACAAGTCCCTTCGGTGAGTTGTTGGTGGTCAGTAGTGAAAAAGGAATATGTTCTATACGGTTTATCGAAACTCACGACAATATTGAACAACTAATTAAACAGTACTTTCCGAAAGCTCAATTGAAAAATCAGTCACCGATTTGGCATCAACAAATTGCAAAGTGGTTTGAACAGGATTTTTCAGAACACTTACAGCAAAAACTTCCACTTAATTTGGCTGGAACCCCATTTCAGCTACAAGTATGGGAAGCCTTGCTCACCATTCCGGAAGGGCAACTTCGGACTTACCAAGATATTGCAGAGCAAATTGGGAAGCCTAAAGCAGTTAGAGCCGTTGCTACAGCAATTGGGCAGAATCCGATTGCATATCTGATTCCTTGCCATCGAGTGATCCGTGCCACAGGGATGATCGGAGAATACCATTGGCAAAAAGGGCGTAAATTGGCATTGTTAGCTTGGGAGATGTCAAAGCAACACGGAGAAACCGTATGACCTTGGATTTATTTTCTCCAGAGCCTTGTGAGAATTTATTACCCTACGATGGTGAAGTTCAGGACTATGGTTGTATTTTAAGCCCTGAAGAAGCTGAACAATATTTTCACTACCTTTACCGACACCTCGCATGGAAACATGACGAGGCTAAGTTGTATGGCAAGCACTTTATTACAGCTCGAAAAGTTGCATGGTATGGAGATGACTACTATCAATATAAATATTCGGGTATTGCACGTGATTCTTTGCCTTGGGACAAAGCACTCGCCAAACTAAAACAACAGGTAGAGCAAATACTTTCAGAAAAATTTAATTCTTGTTTGGCAAATCTTTATGAAGATGGAACCCAAGGAATGGCTTGGCACAGTGACTCGGATGTTTCTTTGGCAAGAACGACAACAATCGCTTCTTTAAGCTTTGGTGCTACCCGTAAATTTTCTTTTAGACATATTCAAAGTAAAGAGAAAGTTGAATTGTGGCTACAGCCAGGCCAACTCATTGTGATGCGTGGTGAGACTCAACAATATTGGCAACACCGTTTAAATCGTTCAACAAAGATTTTACAACCACGTATTAATCTTACTTTTCGGCAATTTAAGTTTTTATAACCTTCATTAAAAAGCGGGCAAGAAAAAAGCCCATGATGGCAGCATGAGCTTATTCCTCTGAGGGGGATGCTTCTACTGATGAGCTGCTGATGAAAAGAATCATCAATAGGAGCTAAAATCATAATATGAGAATATTGTGAGATATTCAATGTTTTAAAGTGTAAGAAAAGTTTAAATTATCACAAGGTGGGGTTTTAGATTTCACCTTTTTCAGATAATTCCATAAAACGTTGTTCAATAAGTGCTGCATTTTCTTGCAAAATTTCGATGAGCTTTTCAACATTTAAAAAATCAAAACGATTTTTAGAGGCAACTAAAGTCAAAGCTAAAGGTACTTCTTTGTTTGAAAAACGAACAGGAACCGCTAGACCTGAAACATTTGGGTCAATCTCACCTTGTGAGAAATAGAACCCTTGTTTTTTAATTTTACGCATACGCTGAATAAAGCTCGGTTCATCTTCAGCAAAACCTGATTGTTTTAATTCTTGCTGGTAACGGTGGTAGTAGTCTTGCATGCGTTGTTTACTTAAATGCGAAACCATTGTTTTTGGAGATGATCCAACGTAAATCGGTCTTGGGCAGCCTCGGCCATATGAAAGTAGCTCAGTGTCTTTAAATATTTCATGATGTATGTCAATGCAATAATCATCATTCAAATAGGTAAGCAAACAGCACAGTTCGGTACGCTCTACAATATTTCGCATAAATGGCGTGCTGATTTGAACCAGTGGGTCGGTTGTTCTAGATATATAGTCAAGAACTGCAATTTTTGAGCCTAAGGTATAATCGCCAGAGGTTCCATTAATGCGTTTTAATAGATCAGCTGATACTAGCTCTTTGAGGTAACGGTAACTCGTTGGTTTGGACAAGCCAAGTTCTTCGCAAATAATATCGACATTAATGATTGGACGCGAAACTGAAAATAGGTCCAGTACGGTTAAAATTTTGCCAAAACTTGAAATTGCCATAATGTCTTGTTCGTATCCTTTAACAACGAGTCATCTTTGAGTTTTTATAACAGAAAAAAAAGAAGATTTGTCTCAATTCTAAAATAAATGCCTGATTTGAGTATTTTACTCTGACAAAGAGAAAACTTCTTTCGGCTTATACATCATATACGATAATTAAAAAATATATCAAATTATCAAATGGAGATATTTTAGTTGACTAAATCGCTTTATTTTGAAAAAATTGCTAAACAAAATATCTAATCGAGAAATTGGTCGGTTCTAGATTGATTTCTTGATACCTCTTCTTTCCAAAGCTTGGCCGTTTAAATGGCGCCCAAACTGAAATCATTTCGGCCAATCAGGCGAGATGTGGAAAAATCATTGTATTGAAGGATGCTCCTCATATCATTTGCTTTGAGGCAAATGGCAAAGTTGTGTTGTCTTTAGAAAGACAATCAAATATTGAAGGGCATGCTCATCAGTTCAAATCTGTATTTGAGATGAGTTCATGTTATTAAAGCAAATACTGGCGTTCCGCCCGAGTAGGCTTGATCTGATCTTTGCCTTAAAAACATTTATTGCCGGAATGTTGGCACTATTTGTTTCGTTTGAATTAGATCTGATTAACCCGATGTGGTCGATTGGTACGGTCCTGATTATTGCCAATCCATATTCAGGAATGGTGTCCTCTAAATGTGTCTATCGAGTGGTAGGGACAATTGGCGGAGCTGTGATTGCCCTAACCCTAACGCCCCATCTAATTAATACACCTTGGATATTTACCGTGGTGTTGTCGTTGTGGGTGGGTTTTGCGCTTTATGTGTCGTTACTAGATCGTACTCCACGTAGTTATGCTTTTATGCTGGCGGGCTACTCGACAGCCATGATCGTCTTCAATGCGATTACGTATATTGATCAATACAATATATTTGATATTGCTTTAGCTCGGGTTATAGAAATTTCGATTGGCGTGATTTCAAGTGCAGTGGTTTCTGCCACGATTCTTCCAATGCATATTGGCTCGGCAATTAAACAGCGGGTGATAAAAACCCTAAAAGATACAGAAAATCTGTTTGCTAATTTATTAAATACAGATTCGCAGCAGAACAATACTCAGCTCTTGGCTGCCATTACTCGCGACACCACAGATATTCATGCTTTGGCAGTACATTTGAGCTATGAAAAGGGCGAACTGCATGGTATGACCAAACCCTTGCAGGAAATGCTTCATCAAATCTCAATGGTGGTGGCTAATCTAGTCGCTTTATCTGAGCGTATTAAGCAGCTTAAAGAACTTCGGTTTATCGAGACTCATGCAGAAAAACTGCAACAGCTTTCAGCTCATGTTGTACAGTTTTTAGAGCAAAAAGACCTGATTGTTGATGAAAATATTTTGCAGTTGCCTGATGAGTTTGAAAGCGATTTTGCAAGTTTGATGGAGTCGGCTTCTACACATCAACAAGTTTTAGTTGCAGCCATGAAAATGGATGTGCGTCATTTCATTAGCAATGTTTTAGCGGTTAAAGTTTTGTGGCAGCGAATTCAGCAAGGTAATAAAGAAATCCCTGACAACATTACCCCAATGACGACCAAATATCCAAGTTTGCACCGTGACCATGGTGTGGCAATACGAGGCGGTATCAGTGCAGTCCTTATTACATTTATTGTGACTGGAGTCTGGATTGTTTCGGGGTGGAAAGCTGGATTTATGATGGCACAGATGGGTGCAGTAACCGCCTGTATTTTAACAGCCTTAGATAACCCGGTTCCAGTTCTGCGTATTTTTATCTGGGGCAGTATAGCTTCAGCAGTTTTAGTCTTTGTTTATGCATTTGGTATTTTCCCGCATGTCACCACTTTTTGGGAACTTGGACTGGTTTTATTACCGATGTTCTTATTCGCAGTGTCTATGATGGCTAACCAGATGCTGATGCCAGTAGGTATGGTGTTGGGTATTAATACCATGATGGGACTAAACCTGCACAATGCTTATAGCATGGATGCAGTGTCTTATCTTGATAGTTCATTTGCCATGATCTTAGGTGTTTTAGTGTCTTTGATTGTCATTGATGTTGTTCGCGCCATGTCACCAGACACGAGTGCAAGCCGTATTTTAGCCTTGCATTACCGTGCCATGCGAAAAGCGATCTATCTGCCATATGGTCTTGATTTTAAAGTTCATCTACGCAGTATGCTAGATCGGATTGGGATTCTAAACAGCAAAATGGTGCAATCAGACGAGATTAAAACTTCAATTCATCAGGCCCTGATTGAGTCGAGTAGTATTGTTGATTTAAGCCGATTGCAAGAGTTAGCCAATCAGTTTCCTCAAGCATCTGAACTCACTCAGCATATTGGCGATTTGCAACAAAATCTGGATGAGCTGTTTAGAGCTAAAGAAAACGATGAAAATGATACGACAGCTTTAGTAGAGCGGATCTACCGAGCGTTATTTGAATTAAAACAGCTTGCTTCAAATGTTGAAGATATGACTATGCGACAAAGACTACTCATTTCACTGAACAATATTGCTTATAGCATGTGCCATGTTTCATCAGAGCAAATGAATGAAAACAGCACCATGAAAGGAGCCACAGCAAATGGGTGAGTTTAATGTTTATGGTATTTATGTGCCTTCTTTGCTCGTTCAAGCACTCTTGGCATATATCTGTTTCCGTGGGTTAAGTCCTTTAACAAATAAGTTGATTGCACAAGGCTGGATTGCATTACCTAGTATTTTTAATTTGTGTTTTTACCTCTTATTACTGTTGGTAATACATCAAATTTTTGTTGGGGTCGGTGCGTAGAGATGTTTGCGAAATTAAAGATTGAGTTAGGTGAGTGAAATGAATCAGGTGGATTTGAAAAAAGTCATCCGTCCAGTAATTTTGATTGTCGCATTAATGGTGGCGGTCTATACCATTGTGCATTTATGGAATTACTATAATGCAGCGCCGTGGACGCGTGATGGTCGAGTTCGTGGTGACGTTATTCAAGTATCTTCGGATGTCGCGGGGCTTGTGACAGAAGTATTGGTTCAAGATAACCAGACTGTGAAAAAAGGTCAGGTGCTCTTTAAAATTGATGTTTCTCGCCGAGCTTTAGATGTAGAGCAGGCAAAATCTGATTTAGCAAAAGCAAATGCAGCATTTGCCCAAGCGCAAGCTGGTTTAGCACAAGCAAAAGCGAACCTGATTAAATCGGATACGAATATTAAGTTAGCCGAGAAAAACGCAAGCCGCTATTCAAACCTTATGGATGGCGCTATCTCTAAACAAGAACAAGATCAAGTTTTCGCAACACGTGATCAATCTCACGCTGAACATGAGCAACTCCAAGCTGCTATTCAACAAGCGGAAGCAACTGTTAAACAACAACAGGCTCTGATTGAGGCGGCAACGAGCAATTTGCATTTGGCCGAGCTTAATATGCATCGTGCTGCGGTAATTGCTCCAGCTGATGGTACTTTATCTAACTTTGATATGCGTCCAGGTAACTATGTTCAAGTTGGGCAGGCTGTTGCGGCATTACTTGACCGTAAACAACTCTATGTTGTGGGTTATTTTGAAGAGACGAAGTTAAACCGTATTCATGTCGGCGATCAGGCCAGTGTACAGTTAATGGGTGATAGCCAGAAAATTAAAGGCCATGTACAAGGTATTGCATCAGGTATCGAAGATCGTGAACGCTCAAGCAGCTCTAAACTTCTTGCCAATGTAAATCCAACGTTCAGTTGGGTTCGTTTAGCGCAGCGTGTACCTGTGAAAATCGTATTGGATGAAACACCAAAGAACCAGCTTGCTTTTGTCTCTGGACGTACGGCAACTGTACATATTATCGAGAAATAAAAAAGGAAGGCTTTAGCCTTCCTTTTTAATATTACGGGGTCAAACCGACCGGATTTCGATACCAACTCTGAATGAGTAAGGCGGCTGCAAAACTATCTGCAGAAAGTTTTTTTGCTCGACCTTGCTCTTGGTAGAAACCGAGTTCTTCTCGTGCTTCACGTGTAGTTAAACGCTCATCTACCATTAATGTTTCAATATTGGTTTGATGGCGTAAACGTCTCGCAAATTTGCGGGCACGTGTAGAAAGTTCTGACTCGCTATCATCCATATTCAAAGGCAAACCAACCAAAAATAGATCAGGTTGCCATTCTTTCACGATTTTTAAGAGCTGATCCCAGTTTGGAATACCATCTTTCATCACAAATAGAGGGAGGGGATTGGTACTTTCAATTGAAGACTGGCCAATCGCCATTCCCATTTTTTGAGTACCAAAGTCAAAAGCCATAATCGATTTTGATTGTATTTCGGTCATTAAGCATGTCCGATTTCAGATGCTAACCATGCACGATCTACACCGATCTTTTTATAAGCTGCATCCCAACGATCGTCATAAGGCAGGTTAAAAATCAGATCCATATCGGCATCACAAATGAGCCAGTCACCGCGCGTAATTTCATCTTCTAACTGGTTTTTACCCCAGCTCGCATAACCTAAAGCAATTTGATATCGACCAACACCTTCATTGTGGGCAATCGCATCAAGAATATCTTTACTGGTAGTAATACAAACATTTTCACCTACAGCAATAGATGAATGCCATGTCGGTTGTCCAGTATGAAGAACGAATCCAGCCTCGGGACGTAATGGCCCACCTTGTAAAACCACATGTGGATTTACATTGTCTGCTTCAATGTCGAGATCATTGAGTAATTCTTTAATTTGAATGCCGGAAGGGCGGTTAATAATAATGCCTTGAGCACCTTCTTCATCATGACGGGCAAGATAAATTACAGTGTTTGCGAAAAAGTCATCTGCCATTTCTGGCGGGGCAATCAGACAACGGTGAGTCAGATATTGTTTGGTCACCTAAGCGGTTCTCCCTCAAAAAATGTCACTAGAGGGTCTCTCGACCCTTTTATCTATATAGGTTCTTTTTATCAACATACAAGAGTTAATCGGATTTCGCCAATCTTTTTCTCTCATTTTTTATTAATTTGAAGAAGCCTGAAATTTAAGTTGGCGTAATTGTTTTGCGTGTTGCAAGGTTGTTTCATTAATTTCAACACCACCTGACATGCGAGCTAACTCAAAAATGATTTGATTTTCGTCTAGTTCCACAATTGTACTGCTTGCCGGATCAGTTTGTTGCTTTTTAACTAATAAATGCTGATCTGATTGTGCAGCAACTTGTGCCTGATGGGTAATACATAAAAGTTGAACATGTTGGGCTAAGTCGGCAAGTAAACGTCCCACAACTTCTGCTGTACCACCACTAATCCCGACATCAATTTCATCAAACACTAACACTTCTGCTTCGGTTTTTTCAGCGTTCATGACTTGCATAACTAACGCAATACGTGAAAGTTCACCACCTGAAGCGACGCGTGCTAATGGTTGTGGAGGAATACCCTTATTGGCAGTAAATAACAGCTGAATAAAGCTTAAGCCTTCAGCGGTAGGTTGCTCTAATGGTTCAAACTTAAACTCAAAATGTGCTTCTGGTAGTGCTAAAGGTTTGACTTGTTCGGTTAATTGTTTAGCAAGTGGAGCAGCAGCTTCACGACGAATGTTGTCTAAATGCTGAGCTTTCTCTAAGAACTCCTTATGCGACTTCTCAACTTGTTCTGCCAGTGTTTCTGGGTCTTCAAGTTGATGTAATTGCTCAAGCTCGCTTTGCCAAGCTTCATATTCTTCTTTAAGCGTTTCTGGTTGAGTTCGGTATTTACGTGCTAAACGATGGAAAACTTCCAACTTGGAGTTTAGTTCTTCCATTCGTTCAGGATCAAAGCTTTGACGATCAATAAATTGACGCAAGTTTGCTGTTGCATCATCTATTTCACTTTGAGCATTCAGTAAAGAATTATAGATCTCAGAAAGTTGTTCGCTACGCCCCGCGTGGGATTCTAATCTACGAATAATCGAAGACATTTCTTGAGTAATGTTTTGCTCAGCTTCATCAAGCACATTTAGGCTATAGCTACAATCTTGCATGATATGTTCATGATGACTGAGGCGATCGAACTCTTGCTCAATTTCTTTATAGTCAGTTTGAATGACCTCTTCGAGCTCTTCAATTTGATGCTCTAAAGTACCAATACGTTGCAGTCGGGTTGCTTGTGCATCTAAGGCTGCTTGATGCAAACGAATGGTACGTTGCCATGTGCTATAGGCTTCACGTACATCATTTGCTTCAGCATAAAAATTGTTATAACGATCTAGCCAATGCTTTGGATAAGGCGGTTCAAGCAGCTGCTGCTGGCTGTGCTGACTATAGAGCTGAACGAGCAAACGGCCTAATTCTTTGAGTTCAGATAGACTACTTGGGCGTCCATTGACCCATGCTTTACTACGGCCAGTTGCAAAAATAACACGACGTAAATGAATTTCCCCAGAATCATCATCTAGTTCGTGGTCTTGGAGCCATTTTGCTTCAGGACTATTATTTTGATAGGTAAAAACAGCGGTAATATCCGCTTTGTCCGAACCATAACGGACATAATTTGTATCTGTACGTTCCCCTAGGCAGGCAGAGAGTGCATCCAGTAATAATGATTTTCCGGCACCTGTTTCGCCTGTTAGAACATTAAATCCTTGTTCTATATCAATAGCCAAATGATCAGCTAATGCAAAATTAATTAAAGTTAAATGTGTGAGCATAAACGCATCCAACGCGCCAAATTATGGGTTAAAGATAGAGAAGTTTTGAATTTGCTACAAGTGATCTATTATTCTAACTGAAATTATAGAACAGCAAGATTGCGGATATTTACAATGAAAAAAACATTAAGCTTACCGAAACCACCAATAGGGATGATCAACCGCCATAAAAAAAACAATCCTGCAGAAATGAATAAAATTTTAAATCAGCATTTTAATGCATTTAAACAGGCAGCAGCAAAAGGGGATTATGCCAAAGCTTATCAACATGTTAAACAAGCTGTTAATTTGGTTCCCAAGCATGCTGGCGCCTTATCAGATTTAGCTTATACCGAATTACGCTTAGGCCGTTATAACGATGCCTATCAACATTATTTACAAGCGATTCAAGCAAGTGGAGCTAATGTAAATACAAACTTATATGATGGACTCACAGAAGTTTGTCATCATTTAAATAAAAAAGAAGAAACAATCAAATTTGGACGCTTGGCAATTGCAACTAAAAAAGAACTAGCGAAGAGCGAACCTGTTTTGGCAATTCCAGATCAGGTACCACTAACCTTTAGTGCAAACCCTCAAGAAAATATTATTGCTTTTTCTTTGTTTGGGGGAAATCCTCGCTATTGTGAAACTTCTATTTTAAATATTCAGTTAGCCAAACAAATTTATCCTGAATGGACGTGTCGCTTTTATGTCGATGATACTGTGCCAGTACTGGTGCAACAGCGTTTAAAAGAGAAGGGCGCGCAAGTTATTCAGGTTACAGATTCTCAAAAACAGCTATCTGGTTTGTTTTGGCGCTTTTTTGTAATGGATGATCCGACAATTAAGCGTTTTCTGATACGTGATGCCGACTCCATTGTCTCGCACCGCGAAAAAGCAGCTGTAGACGCTTGGCTCAAGAGTGATAAATGGTTTCACTTAATGCGAGACAATTATTCTCATACCGAGTTAATTTTGGCGGGAATGTGGGGTGGATGTACGGGGATTTTTCATAATATTGAAGCACATATCAGGGATTATGTTGCCACCGGACGTTATCTGGATAATCGGGTGATGGATCAGCATTATTTGCGCTACTGTATTTGGCCGACTTTAAAACAAAGTGTGCTTATACACGATAGCCAGCAATTCGATTCAGAAGCTATCGATTTTCCAGTTTATGATCTGGCGTTAATGCAAAACGACAGCGAAAATTTTCATGTAGGAATGAATGACGGTTCACCGGTAGTTGCTACAGCAGTTGCCCATCCAACTGCACAGAGAGTGTGTTGGGTACTTCTAGATGAAAATCAGGTCGAAGTTTGCAGATACGATGCAATTGTGTCGAATAGTCGAAATATTGAGATTAACTTACCTTATGCTTTTGCCAAAAAAATTCAGGCACAGCAGTGGAAATTACAAGTCTATCCGTATGAAAACTGATTGATTAGTTATTTAGGCACAATTAAACTACATTCATCATAATTTATATAAATACGGCATTATCTGGAGAGTGTGCATGAGTTCAACCCAATTTGATCATGTAACGGTCATCAAAAAATCAAACGTTTATTTTGGTGGAGCATGTATCAGCCATACCGTGCAATTTGAAGATGGAACAAAAAAAACACTAGGTGTTATTTTGCCGACTGAGCAAGCTTTAACTTTTGAAACCCATGTTCCTGAGCGTATGGAAATTATTTCAGGTGAATGCCGTGTAACAATCGCGGACAGTAATGAAAGTGAGTTGTTCCGTGCAGGCCAATCATTTTATGTGCCTGGTAATAGTCTTTTTAAAATCGAAACTGATGAAGTACTCGATTACGTGTGCCATTTAGAAGGCTAAGAAATTCCTATTCAAATCGGGTACACTATGCCCAAAGAAATCCTGTGAAGTTGGCTTTGCAGGATTTTTATTTTTTTGCTCAAACGTTGTTAGAGGTCATGCATGGCAAAACCGGAATATTATTATGGCGTTCATTCAGTGGAGTCATTGTTAGAACTTGAGCCGGAACGTGTGCTAACCCTGTTTACTTTAAAAGGACGGGATGACCAGCGTTTGCAAAAGATTTTGCAATTGGCAGAGCCTTTTGGAATTAGTGTACAAAAAGCAAGCCGTGATAGTCTCGAAAAGCTTGCAGGTCTACCGTTTCATCAAGGCGTGGTTGCAGCAGTACGTCCGCATCCGACTTTAAATGAAAAAGATCTAGATCAGATCTTGGCTGAAACCCCAGATGCTTTATTGCTGGCATTAGATCAGGTGACAGACCCGCATAACTTAGGGGCTTGCATCCGTACCGCTGCTGCAATGGGCGTGCAAGCAGTGATTGTACCTCGTGATCGTTCGGCAAGTTTAACCCCAACAGCTCGTAAAGTTGCAGCGGGTGGAGCTGAAAAAGTTAAATTCATTCAAGTAACAAATTTGGCTCGTACATTAGCCCATCTCAAAGAGACGACTCATACACGTGTGATTGGCACTATGCTTGATGAAAGTGCAATGCCAATTCAAAAATGTGATTTCTCTGGCCCAGTCGTGATCGTAATGGGAGCAGAAGATACGGGTTTACGCCCAATTACACAGGCGCAGTGTGATCATAAAGTTTATATTCCGATGTCTGGAAATTTACAGAGTCTAAATGTGAGTGTGGCAACAGGTATGGCACTTTATGAGGCTTGCCGTCAGCGTTCTGAGGTATAATCTAGCTGCCTTTCTAGTTTGTAAGCAGTCTTGATATGTCTCCCCGTAAGCAAGGTTATTTTTTTGTATTGGTGACCATGTGCATTTGGGGCGGGTTTACACTTTTTGCCCGTTTAAATGCACAATGGCACATCAGTGCTTGGGACATTGCTGCACTACGCTTTGCTATCGCCTTCCTGATTTTGATGCCGATTCTGATCTATAAGAAAGATCTCGCTTTTTTATGGAGTAAGCACGCTGTTATTTTGGCGCTCATTGGCGGAGTTATTTATTGTCTTACCGTCTACACCGCGTTTCTCTATGCTCCCGCTGCACATGCTGCCATTTTTTTAAATGGTTGTATTCCAATTTGTACTGCAATTGCAGCATACATTTTATTTAGACAGCCATTTGATAAGCATACATGGGTGAGTCTGGCAATTATGATCACTGCCTTGGCTCTCATGAGTGTGTTGATGTTGCAAGGTAATGCTTCTGCTTTTGGCGTGGGGGATTTACTTCTTTTTATTAGTGCGATTTGGTGGGGCATTTTCACTGTATTACTTAAACAGTGGAAACTTTCCGCATGGCACTCTATGGCGAGTGTTGCGATTTGGTCTGCAATTATTTACTTACCCATGTATGCTTTATTCTTACCTAAACATTTCATGGAAGTCAGTCCTGTTCATCTAGCGATAGAGGGTATTTTCCATGGTGTGTTTGTTGTTATTATCGCAACTTTGACTTATGTAGCAGCGATTCAGCGACTTGGTGCTTTTAAAACGGGAAGTATTGTTACTTTGGCGCCGTTTATTGCTGCCATTTTAGCTGTACCTTTACTTGATGAGTCATTAAGTCCATCGATTGTTGTGGGCTTGGTTGGAATGGGAGTAGGTGCCTTACAACCTTGGCGCTGGTTTCGACAAGATAGCTTGGCACAAAAGATTCAGCAGCAAAATAAGCAAGATTAGTTGGCGCGCTTCAAATAGCTTTGATGTAAAGGCTCTAATTGCTGATATAAATGTTCGAGTAATCCGTCATTAAACACAATGTCATTGGCAAGTTCACGTTTACGCTCGCGTGGCATTTGTGCTGCAATAATTTTCTGGATTTGTTCTTGGTTTTGCCCATCTCGCTGGCTTGCACGCTGAATTTGAGTTTGTTCACTCGCATCAACTAATAGAGTGTGATTAACCAATTCATGCTGGTTGGTTTCAAAAAGTAGGGGTGAAACTAAAATCACATAAGGACTTTTGGGGTTTTGTAGCTGTTGAACAATAGATTGGCGAATGGCTGGATGCGTGATTTTCTCAAGTATTTGCCTTGCTTCAGGGTTTTGAAAAATATATTCACGTAGTGCACGACGATCTAGATTGCCGTCGGGTTGAAGCACCCAATCTCCAAAAGTTTGTTGGATTTTTTGAAGGGCAGGTTGGCCTTTTTCAACCACTTCGCGAGCAACAATATCGGCATCGACGACTTGGATTCCTTGGGATTCAAACCATTGTGTTGCAGCAGATTTTCCACTGCCAATACCACCTGTGACTCCCAGAATAAAAGCCATCTTAACCTCCCAAATAAATTTTCATAATTTGGTCACCCCATAAAAAGGCAACCCAACCCGCAATGGCAATATATGGCCCAAACGCAAAGGGCTGATTATCATTACGTAATTTTAGTAAAATGATGCCAATAATTGCACCGAGTAAAGATGACAATAGCACAATTAATGGCAGCATCAATGGTCCCATCCACGCGCCTAATGCGGCAAGCAATTTAAAGTCGCCGTAGCCCATACCTTCTTTGCCTGTAATCACTTTAAATAAGTAATACACAATCCAAAGACATAAAAAGCCGATTAAATATCCCCAAATGGCTGAGTTAGGCGAGGTGTAAATATTAAAGGTATTAATACCTAAGCCGAGAGCAGCCAAAGGTAGGGTGAAACGGTCAGGTAGTAGCTGAGTATCAAAGTCTATAAATGTTAAAGCAATCAAAATCCAAGTGAGCACTAGCCCCCAAAGCATTTGTAGGGTTGGACCAAAAACCATGACGACTACTAATGAACATAGCATCGTGAGTAATTCAATCGCTGGATAACGAATGCTAATAGGATGTTGGCAATGGCCACATTTTCCTCTTAACATTAACCAGCTTATAACTGGAATATTTTGATACCAACGGATCGGTTGCTGACATGCAGGACATGATGAAGCAGGTTTACTTAATGTCAGCTTTTCATGCTCAATGATGGGTAGTTCGGGATTAAGCAACATTTGACATTCCTGCTGCCAATCTTGTTCCATCATTTTGGGGGTGCGATAAATTACCACATTCAAAAAGCTACCAATACATAGGCTCAATAGTGCGACTGCAATATAAAGTGCAGTTAAGTTTTGAATAAAATAAGCAATAATTTCTTGCATTATATGACTGAGCCCATTTGGAAAATTGGAAGATACATAGCAATCACTAGACCACCTACGAGCACCCCTAAAATTGCCATGATTAAAGGTTCCATCATTGAAGTTAAACCATCAACGGCATTATCAACTTCATTTTCATAATAAGTAGCAACTTTATCGAGCATGCTGTCTAGTGCACCAGATTCTTCACCAATTGCGACCATTTGTATAGCCATAGATGGAAAACGATTTGAAACACGCATTGCAAATTGAAGTTGTTGGCCTGTAGCTACATCTTCACGAATTTTCATGACTGCTTCTTCATAAATGACATTGTTGGTTGCACCAGCCGTTGACTCAAGCGCATCAATGAGCGGAACACCAGCGGCAAACGTGGTGGCTAAAGTACGGCTATAACGGGCAATAATCGCCTTATAAACCAGATCGCCAAAGATAGGTAGTTTCAGTGTAAGTTTATCTAATCCATCACGGAATTTTTTACTGCGCTTCTTGGCTTCCAGAAAGGCAGCAATCACTGCTCCAATCACAATAATCATAATGAACCAGTATTCCTGCATCCATTTCGACATATTCACGACCATTTGGGTGAATGCAGGTAAATCTGCACCAAAAGAAGAAAACAGGTCTTGGAAAACAGGCACTACTTTAACCATCAAAATAATAGTAACAACCACAGCAACTACAATAACCGTTGCTGGATATTTCATAGCTTTTTTGATTTTCTGCTTAAGTAATTCACTTTTTTCTTTGTAAATTGCCACACGGTCCAACATGGTTTCAAGCGCACCAGATTGTTCGCCAGACTCTACAAGAGAACAAAACAAGTTATCGAAGTGTTGAGGATACTTCCTTAAAGCTGAAGCAAAGGTACTACCACCTTCAACTTCACCTTTAATCCCGAGTACCACCTCGCGCATGGCTGGGTTTTCTAGACCCTCCGCTACAATTTCAAAGCCTTGTACCAGTGGGACACCAGCTTTCATCATGGTTGCAAGTTGTCGCGTGAAAATCGTGATATCGAGCGTTGATACTTTCTTCTTGAACAAACCCTCAAGAATATTTTTACGCTTTTCCCGAATATTACGGACAGTTACCCCTTGTTTGCGTAGGGTGACTTTGGCTAAGGCCATATTCTTAGCTGGAAGTTCGCCCTTAATTTTTATGCCCTTACGGTCAACCCCTTCATAAGCAAAAGTCGGCATCATTTGTGCCTTTTTGACAGTCATGAATTATCCTTATTTTAAATTGTCTTTTATTCACTGGTCACGCGGTTGACTTCTTGTAAGGAAGTAACACCTTGCATGACTTTCTTTAACCCTGAACGACGCAGATTATTGAACCCCAGTTTTTCAGAAGCAGCAGCGATTTCTAAAGCATTGCCATCTTCCATAATAATCTTGGAAATTTCAGGTGTAACTTTCATCACCTCGTAAATACCTACTCGACCTTTGTAGCCTTCACGACACTCATTACAACCCACAGGTTGAAAAACTTGAAAATCGGGATGGGTTAAATCTTGGTCGGTAAAGCCCATTTCTAATAGGCTCTGTTTAGGAATGTCGGCAGGTATTTTACACTGTGGGCATAACCGACGCGCCAAACGTTGAGCAATAACCAAGTTGACTGATGTTGCGATATTAAAAGATGGAACACCCATATTACGTAGGCGAGTAAGTGTTTCTGGCGCACTATTGGTATGCAGTGTGGACATTACCATGTGACCGGTTTGTGCAGCTTTAATCGCAATTTCAGCCGTTTCTAAGTCACGAATCTCACCGACCATAATAATGTCGGGGTCTTGACGTAAAAATGATTTGAGTGCGGCCGAAAAAGTAAGACCTACTTTCGGGTTAACGTTAACCTGATTAATACCTTCAAGGTTGATTTCGACTGGATCTTCGGCAGTGGAAATATTAGAGCTTTCAGTATTTAAAATATTTAAGCCTGTATATAAAGATACCGTTTTACCAGAACCGGTAGGACCTGTAATTAAAAGCATACCTTGTGGTTTATCGAGTGCTTCTAAAAAAAGAGCTTTCTGATCTTCTTCATATCCTAAAGCATCAATTCCGAGCATTGCGCTAGATGGATCGAGAATACGCAGAACCAGTTTTTCACCAAACAAGGTTGGAAGTGAGTTCACACGAAAATCGATTGCTTTAGTCTTTGATAACTTAAGCTTGATACGACCATCTTGAGGCACTCGTTTTTCGGAAATATCCATTTGAGACATGACTTTTAAACGTGAAGCCAAACGGTTAGCCAATTGCAAAGGTGGATTTGCAATCTGACGTAACACGCCGTCGACTCGATAACGGACCCGATATGATTTCTCGTATGGTTCAAAATGTAAGTCTGAAGCCCCCATACGAATTGCATCGATGAGTAATTTATTAATATATTTAACAATAGGTGCTTCATCGCCTTGAGGCGTTTCTTCCTCATCCTCTTGTGAGGGGGGCGCTTCAAGGTCTACATCAAGATCAAACTCTTCATCACTAAATTCGAAGCTACTTTCTTCGGTAAATTGCTGCGCCAGAATTTTCTCAAGCTTATGGTGCTCGACAATAACTGGTTCAACCATGAGCTTACTATTAAAGCGAATGGTATCAATCGCTTCAATATTACTCGGGTTGCTGGTTGCGACATATAAAATCTGTCCTCTTTGGATGAGAGGTAAGACCCGATGTTTTAAAACCAGTTTTTGATCGACCAAATCTTTGGGAATTTGGCTTGTATCGTAAACATCCAGATCAAAATATGGTTCAGCAAATTCAATAGAAATTGTTTCAGCTAATAAAGAAGGGGAGAGATGAACCTCTTCAATCAGGTACGCAACTGTATCCCGTTTAGCTCTCTTTGCTGCATCTAAAGCTGTTTGCATGGTCGCTGCCGACACATGTTTTTCTTCGACTAATCGTCGAAAAAACCCCGAAAATTTTGGAGATGTATGTATGACTGACATCTGCCTACCTGTGCTCATATGTTTATAATTGGTATATAAAAAATTATACTTTTGTTATCTAAAATTACTACCTGAGAAAATGATGCTCTGGTCTTGATCCACTCGCCAAAGCTTGAACTAGTCGAAGTTTTTATTCATTAATTTTTGAAAGACGATTCTTTAGACTCGATAAAGTTTTATAACTGTTTTCAATTAGTAGAAAAGATATGGGCAAAGCCGTTAAAGAAAAGTATCTGAAATTTGTATAAATGCGTGTAGAATGTGCTGCATTTTTGATGAAAGGTGAGCCGTATGTCGGGTTCGACGATTACGCCTTGGGTAGTTGGCAACTGGAAAATGAACCCAATGCGTGCCAATGCCAAACAACTTATAGAAGAATTTAAACAACTATTGCAACAAAACCAAATTGCAGATGAAAGCTGTCATGTAGGGGTTGCTCCAGTTTCTATTGCGCTTGCAATGGTACAAACACAATTGCAAGATGCTGCAAGAACAGTATATACAGTTGCACAAGATGTATCACGTGTAGCGGGTACTGGTGCGTATACTGGCGAAGTCAGCGCAGAATTATTAAAAGATAGCCAAATTAATTTTGTACTGGTTGGGCATTCTGAGCGCCGTGATATTTTTGGCGATAACGTTGAAATTTTGAAAGCTAAACTCCAAAATGCATTAAATGCGGGCTTGACTGTCATTTATTGTGTTGGTGAAAGCCTCGAACAACGTGAACAAGGTTTGGCAGAGCAAGTTGTATTGCAACAAATTTGTGATATTGCTCCTGTAGTGACTACTGAGCAGTGGCAAAAGCAAATTGTAATTGCCTATGAGCCAATCTGGGCAATTGGGACAGGTAAAACTGCTTCTCCACAAGATGCACAGGCAATGCATGCTAAGATTCGTGAAGGTTTAAGTCAGATTACCTCAGCGGGTTCAGATATTGCTATTTTATATGGCGGTAGTGTAAAAGCTGAAAATGCGGTCGAATTGGCGGCATGTCCAGATATTAATGGTGCGTTGGTAGGCGGTGCTTCACTAAATGCAGTATCTTTTTATCAAATTGTACAAGCCTTTGCACAAAGTAAATAACGAGGATAGGGTATGCACTCTTTTGTACTGATCGTACATATTATTTTAGCGGTACTGATGATTGCCTTGATTCTAGTGCAACACGGTAAAGGTGCTGATGCCGGTGCTTCTTTCGGCGGTGGCGGAGCAGCAACTGTATTTGGTGCATCAGGTTCAGGTAACTTCCTTACTCGACTTACTGCTATCTTAACAGCGTTGTTTTTTGTAACGAGTTTAACTCTAGCTGTTTTTGCGAAAAAACAGACTACTGATGCATATAGCTTGAAAACTGTACAAACTACAGCACCTGTTCAAACGACATCGCCTGAAACTTCACCAAATGCACCAAAATCGAGTCAATAATTCGAAATAGGGCTTTCCTTTTGCAGTGGGAAGGACTAGAATGCGTCCCACAAGCTGCGGTGGTGGTGGAATTGGTAGACACGCTACCTTGAGGTGGTAGTGCCTTCGGGCGTGGGGGTTCAAGTCCCCCCTTCCGCACCAACTTTGAACCAGAAAGTTGAGTGCAAGCAGTTTTTTGATGCGGGATGGAGCAGTCTGGTAGCTCGTCGGGCTCATAACCCGAAGGTCGTTGGTTCAAATCCAGCTCCCGCTACCAATTTGATTAAGGTGCAACTTAATCAAGCGAATTATTAGATAAGTTTACATTGACTTTTTTCGATATTTGTATATAATTTTTGCACGTTGATGCGGGATGGAGCAGTCTGGTAGCTCGTCGGGCTCATAACCCGAAGGTCGTTGGTTCAAATCCAGCTCCCGCTACCAAGTTTCTTAAAAGAGGCTCACAGACAGGTGGGCCTTTTTGCACAGTGGACTATTGTTTTCTGTGCTAAATAGGGGCGATTAACGCCCTTTTTTATTGGTTATCGTATCGCTATCGTGTAGTGTCGACATCAATTGGTCAAATAGTCATGCTTCACTATAGTAGGTCTGTGTCGGTTAAAACAACCGATTGAATCGCACGAGAATGACGAGAGTAAATGAAATTATCAAATAAATCCCAAGCATTGCATGACTTAATTGTTCCTGCAGTGGAAGCATGTGGTGTCGACCTTTGGGGAATCGAGTTTCTCCCACAAGGTAAACGTTCATTATTGCGTATTTATATCGATAAAGCGGTAAGTGAAGATGCTGAGCCTGTAATTAATGAAGATGGCGAAGTAGAGCTAGGCCGTGGTATTGGGGTACAAGATTGTGTGCGTGTAACACAACAAGTTGGCGCAATGTTGGATGTTCATGATCCAATCTCAGGTGAGTATTCATTAGAAGTTTCTTCACCAGGTTGGGATCGTCCATTTTTTCAACTAGAACAGTTACAAGGCTATATCGGACAACAAATTGCTTTGCGTTTAATTGCAGCAGTAGAAAACCGTCGTAAATTTCAAGCAAAGCTTATCGCAGTAGACCTTGAAAATGAAGAAATTCAGGTTGAAGTTGATGGGAAGCATGTGCTTGTGATCGACAGCAACAATATCGATAAAGCAAACTTGATCTATCAAGATTAAATTTATTTAAATTTTATAAGAAATCGGTAGGTGACTTATGGGCCGCGAAATTCTTACCGTTGTTGAAACGGTTAGTAATGAAAAAGGTGTTAGTCGTGAAGCGATCTTCGAAGCTTTGGAACAAGCTCTAGTTGCTGCAACGAAGAAAAGATTTTACGAAGGTACGCATGCTGAAGAAGCTCAGCTTCGTGTAGAAATTGATCGTAAAACTGGTGATTACCGTACGTTCCGTCAATGGACTGTTGTGGCAGATGAAGATCATGAAATGCCAGCTTGCCAAGATGCAATTTCTGACGTTGATCCAGCTAAATGGTCAATTGGTGACGTGCGTGAACTCGAAGTAGAGTCTATTGAGTTTGGTCGTATTGCTGCACAAATTGCAAAACAAGTTATTGTACAAAAAATTCGTGAAGCTGAGCGTGCTTTAGTTGCTGATGCATACGAGTCTAAAGTTGGTGAGTTAATTTACGGTGAAGTGAAAAAACAAACCAAAGATGGCTTCATTATCGACTTGGGCGACAATGCAGAAGCTTATCTTGCACGCGAAGAGATGATTCCAAAAGAAATTCTTCGTCCAAAACAACGTGTAAACGCTATTTTATATAATGTTAACCGTGAAGGTCGTGGCGCTCAGTTGTTGTTATCACGTGCTAAGCCTGAAATGTTAATTGCTTTAATGAAAAAAGAAATTCCTGAAATTTCTGAAGAAATTATTGAAATTAAAGCAGCGGCACGTCAACCGGGCGTTCGTGCTAAAATTGCAGTGAAAACAAATGATCACCGTATTGACCCTGTAGGTGCATGTATTGGTATGCGTGGTACGCGTATTCAAGCTGTACAGCAAGAGTTAAATGGTGAACGTATTGATGTAGTGGTCTGGTCTGATGATCCGGCTCAATACATTGCTAGTGCATTAGAACCAGCTGATGTTTCAGGCATCGTGCTTGATGAAGATGCAAGAAGTGCCGACATTATTTTTGCAACCAGCGATCAATTAGCTCGTGCGATTGGCTCTCAAGGTCAAAACGTTCGTTTAGCTTCTGATTTAACTGGCTACAAACTCGACATGATGCTTGAAGAAGAGTATCGTGCTCGTCAGCAAAATGAAGCTCAGCAATATCTTGATATGTTTGTATCACGTCTCGATATTGAAGAAGATTTAGCAATGGCATTGGTGGAAATGGGTTTCACTTCTTTAGAAGAGATTGCTTATGTTCCTGCTGAAACTTTTGACGAAATTGAGCTTGATGCTGAATTGGTTGAGTTATTGCAAAGTCGTGCAAAAGAAGCAGCCCTTACTGATGCTTTGAAACAGCAAGAAAATATTCAAGAACCGAGCGCAGACCTTCTCACTATGGAAGGCATGACTTCTGAGATCGCTTACTCGCTTGCCGCTCGCGGTATTATTACTGTCGACGATTTGGCAGATCAAGCTACTGACGATATCTCTGATATTGAAGGACTTGGTCATGAAAAAGCAGGTCAATTGATCATGAAAGCTCGCGAATCATGGTTTAACTAGGAGATGAAATATGACGGACAAGTCGATTAAAGAGTTAGCTCTCAGTGTAGGACGTCCTGTTGAGAAGCTCCTAGAACAGGCTCGTGAAGCAGGTTTGCCTCAACGTACAGCAGACGACATTATTACCACTGAACAACAGGATACTTTGGTCAATCACTTGAAAAAAGTTCATGGTCAGGAAAGTGGTAACACAGGAAAAATTGCGTTGAAACGTAAAACAACCAGTACCGCTAAAGTTGCAAGTACTTCAGGTAAAGCAAAAACGATTAACGTAGAAGTACGTAAAAAGCAGGTTTTTGCTAAACCAAACCCTGAACAAATTGCAGCTGAAGCAAAAGCACGTGCAGAAGCTGAAGCAAAAGCACGTGTAGAACAGCAAACGCGTGAAACTGCCGAGCAAAAAGCGCGTCTTCAAACAGAGCAAAAAGCTAAAGCAACTTTAGATGCGATGCGTGCTGCTCATCAACAAGATAGTGCTGCACAGACAGCTCCAAAAGCTGCTGTTGTAGTGAAAAAGCGTGGTGGTGGTACAGTTAAACCTGCACCAAAACCAGCTGAAACTCCAGAACAGAAAAGAGCTCGTGAAGAGCAGTCAGCTCAGTTAAAAGCAACTGAAGAAGCTGCACGTCGTAAAGCAGCTGAAGAAGCTCAGCAACGTACACTTGAACAAATGCGCAAAATGGCGTCTAAGTATTCAAATGACGATGCTACTACGACAATTCGTGTGATTGATGATTCTCCACTTGCTTCAGGTCTAGTTGGCCAAGCTTATGAAGATTCATTTAAGCAAGAAGACCGTGAAATTAAACGCGGTGGCGCAACCACTAACCCACGTGCTGGGAAGAAAGGTGGTCGTCGTGGTCAAGAAGAGCAAAGCTTTGTTAACCATAACAAACGTGGTTTAAAATCAAGCCAAGCGAATAAGCATGGATTTGAAAAGCCAGTTAAAAAGCAAGTTTATGATGTAGAAATCGGTTCAAGCATTGTTGTTGCCGATCTTGCTCAAAAAATGGCGATTAAAGTACGTGAAGTTATCAAAACACTTATGAAAATGGGTGAATTGGTTAATCAAGATCAAGCTATTGATCAAGACACAGCGGCACTTGTTGTAGAAGAAATGGGCCACAACCCTGTTTTAGTTTCTGATACACAAGCGGAAGATAACTTGCTTGAAGCAGCTGAAGAAGCTCGTGGTGAGCAAACAACTCGTCCGCCAGTTGTTACCATTATGGGTCACGTTGACCATGGTAAAACATCATTGCTTGACCGTATCCGTCGTTCGAAAGTAGCGGCTGGGGAAGCAGGTGGTATTACCCAGCATATTGGTGCATATCACGTTGAAACAGACAAAGGAATTATTACATTCCTTGATACACCGGGACATGCGGCATTTACTTCAATGCGTGCACGTGGTGCTAAAGCAACAGATATCGTTGTATTAGTTGTTGCTGCAGATGACGGTGTAATGCCACAAACTGCAGAAGCAATTGACCATGCTCGTGCAGCAGGTACTCCAATTATTGTTGCAATCAACAAAATGGATAAAGAATCTGCTGATCCAGACCGTGTGTTAAATGAATTAACAACGAAACAAATCGTTCCAGAAGAATGGGGTGGTGATGTTCCGATTGCTAAAGTTTCTGCACACAGTGGACAAGGTATTGATGAACTCCTTGATTTAATTCTTATTCAATCAGAATTGATGGAATTAAAAGCATCTGCTGAAGGTGCTGCGCAAGGTGTTGTTATTGAAGCATGTGTTGATAAAGGCCGTGGTGCAGTAACTTCTATTCTTGTTCAAAACGGTACATTAAACATTGGTGACCTTGTTCTTGCAGGTTCATCTTATGGTCGTGTCCGTGCAATGTCTGATGAAAACGGTAAGCCGATTAAATCAGCAGGACCATCTATTCCAGTAGAAATTCTGGGTCTTCCAGATGCTCCAATGGCGGGTGATGAAGTTCTTGTTGTAAATGACGAGAAGAAAGCGCGTGAAGTTGCCGATGCTCGTGCTGACCGTGAGCGTCAAAAACGTATTGATCGTCAAAGTGCTATGCGCCTTGAAAATATCATGTCGTCAATGGGCAAAAAAGATGTTCCTACAGTGAACGTTGTTTTGAAAACAGACGTACGTGGTACTTTAGAAGCATTGAATGCTGCTCTACATGAATTATCTACTGACGAAGTAAAAGTTCGTGTAATTAGCTCAGGTGTTGGTGCGATTACTGAGTCTGATGTAATCCTTGCTGAGTCTTCAGAAGCTGTATTGTTAGGCTTTAACGTTCGTGCCGATACGACTGCTCGTCAACGAAGTGACCAAGATGGTATTGATATTCGTTACTACAGCATCATCTATGAATTAATTGATGATGTGAAAGATGCCATGAGCGGTAAACTTGCTCCTGAACATCGTGAAACAATCTTGGGTGTTGCGGAAGTACGTGAAGTATTCCACTCAAGTAAGTTTGGTGCAGCCGCAGGCTGTATGGTACTTGAAGGCACATTACATCGTAATAAACCGATTCGCGTATTACGTGATGATGTTGTAATTTTCCAAGGTGAGCTTGAATCTCTTCGTCGTTATAAAGACGTTGTTGATGAAGTTCGTGCCGGTATGGAATGTGGCCTTGCGGTGAAAGGTTATAAAGACATCAAACCACAAGATAAGATCGAAGTGTATGATGTTCAATTGATTAAACGGAGTCTTTAATGGCGGGTAGCCAACGCTTAAAGCGCATGGCGGATTCAGTACAACGTGAGTTGTCTGAGCTGATCCGTCAAGAGCTTAAAGATCCTCGCTTAGGTGGTCTAGTGACCATCTCTGCGGTGAAAGTCAGTGCGGATATGGGTTATGCTGAAGTTTATGTCACCGTTATGGGACGTGAACTCGGCGATGAGCAAAGTGAAGCAGCAAATAAAGAAACTTTAGATGTATTAAATAAAGCCTCTGGTTTCTTGCGTCATGAATTGAGCCGTCGCATTAAGACTCGTATTACGCCTCGCTTACGTTTCCATTACGATAAGACGAATGCATATGGTAACTATATGTTTGGTCTAATCGAAAAAGCGGTACAAGATTTACCAGAACGTAAGTCAGATGACCAAGAGTAATTAAAACTCAAAAATAAAAAAGCCACCTTCGGGTGGCTTTTTTATTGATTCAATTTCTTATTCTTTAGGAGGTTCCATTGGCGGTTTGTTTTGTGAAAAGCGTTGACCAATTTTGTACCGGTCCCAAGGGAGCGGGCGTTCAATGGCTTCAGGTACTTCACCACTCAGTGAGCGTAAACGTAAATGTAGCGCAGCTTGAGCAATCAAATTAGCCGAAACTGGTGCGGTAATGAAAGCTAAAAGGGTAATGAGTAGCTCGGCAAAACCGAAACGACCTTGGAAAGCAAAAAAGATCATTGAAGCGATCAGAAAGCTTCCTAAGCCGAGCGTACTCGATTTAGTTGGCGCATGTAAGCGCATGAATAAATCAGGTAAACGGACCATACCGATTGAGCCAACTAACATGAAGAAGGCGCCAAAAACCAGAAAGACCGAAACAATAATTTCCATTGTAAATTGCATTTTGACCTCTCCTTAATCGATAACATGACCGGTTGTGAAGTAACGTGCTAAGGCGGCTGTAGATACGAAACCTAACATCGCAACCAATAGTGCTCCTTCAAATAGAGAAGTCGTCATCCAATAAATGCCTAACACAACAATAAGACAAGTTGCATTGAGGAAAAGTGTATCGAGCGCTAAAAGGCGGTCTACAATTGATGGGCCCATAACCAGTCTGAAAAGGCAAAGTAGCATCGAGATTGTAACGGCAATCAAGCTAATACCTAGAGCATAGGGTAGGATTGTCATGCACTTGCCTCCGTTTTACTTTTCACATCAAAAATTTCCATAAGAGGAATTTCATAACGTTCTTTGATGTCTTGAATATCAGATTCGATATTATCTGTGCTTAAAGCATGAACCAGAATATCTCCGCGTTCCTGATCGATACCCGCAGAAACCGTACCTGGTGTTGTGGTAATGATCATTGCCAGTAAGGTGTTGACCTGCTCATGTTCTGTCTCTAAAGGTACGCGATACCATTTAGGGTGTAATTTTTTAGTAGGTCCCAAAACAAGTTTTGCGACCTTAAAGTTAGAAATAATAATATCCCAAAGAACAACAAAACATAGTTTAACTGCAGGTTTCCAGTGAATATGCGGTGTGCGGGTAATAAACGGTTTGACTAAACGAGGGATGATTAAGCCCAAAAGCATCGCAGTCAAAAGATCACTCGCATCAAGACTATGCGCCAGCATCAACCAAAATAAAACGATGAGAACCGAAACAAATGGATGTGGAAACCAGCGTTCAAGCAAATGAGTTAACTGCATTGTTATGGCTCCATAGGTTTCAATTGACTTTCATCAACAATGGTAGGCGTTTGGAGTTTGTCTTGTTGCTGAATTTGTCGTTGTTTATATTCAGAAATATGTTCGCCATTGAACGTATCTTTCGAAATAATATCTGGAACAAGATAAGCATTATGATCTTCAACCTCACCGCCATACTTGGTTTCTGGTAAGTAAGCTGGGTCATATGGTTGCACACTGATGACTTCACCGTTTTGATCTACTTTAAGAATAGAGTGTTGGTAAAGTGCATGGTCTTGGATCTGCTCTGCGGTGCTTAATGTGTAATGCTGAATTGGTGCAGCAAAGACAACATAAGCGATTAAACCAGCTAGTAATAGATAGATGACTTGATCGTTACGTGGTGGTGCGCGTTCCGGCAAAGCACGATAAAGAATATAAGCTGGATGGATTGGATCTTGTTCTGGAGCAGATGCGCGCCAGAATAAGATAAAACCAACACGTGTGAGTGCAATAATACTTAATAGGCTCACAACAAGCACAACACCAATAATCCAGCCTTGATAGCTAGCTTCAACTGTCGCTTGTAAAATGAATACTTTTCCAAGAAAACCACTAAAAGGTGGTAATCCAGCCATCATCATCGCAATCAAGAAATAAGTCAGCATAGCTGCTTTTTCTTGTTTGATTCTTGGGGCAACTTTTAAATGATCTTTAAAATCTCCACGTTGTGAAGTGATCCATCCACAAAATAGATAAAAAGCTGCACCAATCAATGTACTGTGCACTAAGTAATATAAAGCACCAGACCATGCCTGCGTATTAGACATGGCAATTGCTGTAAGCAAGGTACCAATTGAAGAAAGGACCATAAAGCCAACAAATCGACGTAAACGATCTGCTCCAATTGCTGCAATCACCCCATAAAGAGAAGTAATTAAGCCAATAGGCAATAACCAGCTTTTTAAGATTTCTTGACTAAGCGCATCGTCAAATACTGTTCCATTTACACGTAGAATAGAATAGATCCCGACTTTAGTCATAATAGTGAAAATTGCAGCTACAGGCGTACTTGCAACGGCATAGGTTTTTGGTAGCCAAAAACCGACAGGAAGCATTGCTGCTTTAATACCGAAAACAACAAAGAGAAGTAACGAACCAGCGACTGCTAATTTGTGTTGATCTGCTTCAAGTGTCGGTATAAGACGTGAGACATCCGCCATGTTGAGGCTACCTACACTGCCATAAATCATACCAAGCCCAATTAAGAAGAGAGCAGAGGCTAAAAGATTGATAATGACATAGTGAACGCCAAGCTGAAAACGAGGTTTGCCTTGTCCATGTAAGAGCAACACATACGAAGCCATCAACAGGATTTCAAAAAAGACGAAAAGGTTAAATAAGTCGCCTGTTAGAAATGCTCCACAGATTCCCATTAATAGGAAATGTACCATGGCATGGAAATAGCGACCACGCGTATCCCAGTTATCACTTGCATACCATAAAACTGGTACTGCTAATGCGTAAGTCAGTGCCAGCATAAAAGCTGAAAGACGATCGAGTACAAGCACAATACCAAATGGCGCTGACCATTCACTTAATTGGTAAACAGTAATTTGCCCCGTGCTGGCGTAACTAAGATAAACAATAGCGGTAATTAATCCGGCAATTGCTGAGATAAGGCTAATGCCACGACGCCAAGGTTGGCGCCAGTCATCTTTTAAAGCACCTGCCCCAGGGTTACCTAACAGTAATAAGATAAAAGCAGTAAATGCTGGGATGAGAATGCTAAAAATAGGCGTGTGTTGTTGCCAAAAAGATAAAAAATCAAACATCACGGCTCATCCTCACGTGGGTCGTATGTTGGGGAAGCATCTTCTTTAGCATCAACATGATCACTACCTGATTCATAACGGCTACGTAGCGCAAGTTGTACAATAAACGCTGTAGTTGCAAAACCGATCACGATGGCGGTTAACACCAACGCTTGAGGGAGTGGATCGGTTATTTTTGTTGTTTCAGTTAAAATTGCCGGTGAGCTGATTTGTAATCGACCCATAGCAAATAAAAATAAGTTTACTGCATAACCGATTACAGCCAATCCGAGCACAACAGGGAAAGTACGAGCACGTAAAATCAGATAAATACCTGTGGCAACAAGTAAACCAATAGCAGAAGCCAGTAAGAATTCTAAACTGATCATGATGATTCCTCCCGATGTGGTACAGGACCGGACATACTCGAATGACGAGAGTCGCCTAATACAGAGATGAGCAACATTGTCGCGCCTACAACGGTGATATAAACACCCAAGTCAAAACTTGCAGCTGAAGCTAGATGTAGTTTTCCTAGAATTGGTAATTCAACATAGACATGAGCACTTGTGAGGAACGGACGTAACCAGAACCATGCTGCTATACCAGTCAGACCTGCAATCGTTAATCCTGTTCCAATCCAGACTTCGTAAAGGCGGCCAGACTTCGCTTTTAACAGCTGTTCTGCTTGATCTTGACCTAGTGCAATATATTGAATGATTAGCGCCATTGAGGTGATTAGACCTGCAATGAAGCCACCGCCTGGATAGTTATGTCCTCGCAAAAAGATATAAACACTGACGACAAGCGCTAGAGGTAATACCCAAGAGGCCGTAATACGGAACATAAGCGGAGAAGGATTAAAACGGTAGGTGAGGCCTTGCGTCATGGTGGTGCCGTGTACACGCATACCATCCATTAAACATAGGGCACCAATCGCAGCAATGCCTAATACCGTAATTTCACCGAAGGTATCGAAGCCACGGAAGTCAACTAAAATGACATTTACAATATTTGAGCCACCACCAAGTGGTAAAGACTGTTGGGCAAAGAACCAAGAAATTGAATTATGATCACGGGTTAAAATCAGCCAAGTAATCCAGCCAATTCCTAGTCCTCCAATAATTGCTAAGGCAGCATCTCTCAAACGTCTAGAACGACGAGATTCATACGGCGTGAGCTGTGGAAGTAAAGATAAGCTCATCAATAAAAGAACAGTCGTTACAACGTCTACTGTAATTTGAGTCAGCGCTAAATCTGGTGCTGACATGGTGACGAAGACCATCGTTACCACTAGACCAATTGCACCACTAATAAGTACTGCCTTAATACGCTCATGGTGGAACCAGAGCATCATCCAACAGCCTGAGAACAACGTCAGCCAAAGAACTACAGCAATCCATGGAGCATGGGTGAGTTCACGTGTACCTGTGCTCAGCCCTTGATTGAGTAAAGGCAGAGTGACCATGATGATGCTAAAAGCAATGATCCAGAACAAATAACTTTGCAATGAACCATTTTCAGTTTTTTGTTTGATTTTTCGGCTTGTAAGCAGCAGATGTTTTAAAAATAAATCAAATAAGATGCGGCCTTGTAATTTGCCTAGACGTGGGTCAAGGTCAATTTTACGAATCATGCCGTCTTTTGCTAAGGCAAAGTAGAACAGCGTACCGCCTACTAAAGCAATAATACTCATCACAAGAGGAGCGTTGAATCCATGCCAAATTGCAAGGTGTGTACCCGCAAATTCTGGTTGCATTAAGCTTGCTCTAGTTACGCTATTGACCAGTGGTTCTACCAATAACGAAGGCAGAACGCCAACCAAGATACAGAGCACAGCAAGAAGAATGGCTGGAGCACGCATCCCGATAGGTGGTTCATGTGCGTCTTTATTTGGCACTTGTTTGCCAATTGGGCCGTCAAAGAAGACACCATGTACTAAGCGAATTGAATAACTTACTGCGAAGATACCAGCCAGAGTTGCAATGATGCTGGCAAAGATAACCGTTGAACCTGAAAGATTTGCCAATAGCTCGGTAAAGAACATCTCTTTTGAAATAAAGCCGTTGGTAAGTGGTACACCTGCCATAGAGGCAGCGGTGATCATGGTGAGTGTGGCAGTGAAAGGAAGTAATTGCCAAATACCACTGAGTTTTCGAAGATCACGTGTGCCAGTTTCATGATCAATAATCCCTGCAAGCATAAACAGCGCTGCTTTAAATGTTGCATGGTTAATAATATGGAAAATAGCAGCGGCAACCGCTAAAGGAGAACCGATCCCGAGTAAACAAACAATAAGTCCTAAATGACTAATGGTTGAATAGGCTAACAGTCCTTTTAAATCTTCTTTGAAAATAGCAAAACACGCTGCCATACAGAGCGTAAATAGGCCGACAAACGTAACGATATTGTGATAGATCGCAGCGCCTATAAAGATTGGAAGTAAGCGGGCAAGTAGGAAAATCCCGGCTTTTACCATGGTCGCAGAGTGCAGGTAAGCGGACACTGGTGTTGGTGCCGCCATTGCATTAGGTAACCAAAAATGAAATGGGAACTGAGCACTCTTTGTAAATGCGCCAAGCAAAATAAGCAATAACATTGGAATAAAAAGAGCGTGGGCTTGGATCGCATCTTTCATGCCCATGATTTCGCTAATTTCATAGGTCCCAGTGATTTGTCCTAAGAGAACAAATCCACCTAGCATTGCTAAACCACCCATTCCTGTAATGGTGAGTGCCATCCGAGAGCCACGTTGAGCAGCTTCATAATGACTCCAATAACCCACTAACAAGAAAGATGAAATACTGGTGAGCTCCCAAAAGACTAATAAAATAATAAGATTATTAGAGAGCGAAATACCCAGCATTGCTGCCATAAACAGCATGAGTAACGTATAGAGTTTACTTAATGAATTTTTAGGGCCTAAATAATAATAGGCGTATATATAAATGAGTGTACCGATACCGGTAATAAGTAAAGAGAATAATAAACCAAGAGCATCGAGCCTGAAGCTCAGATTGATCCCTAATTGAGGTAGCCAATCCCAGCTTTGTTGAATGCTTGCACCACCAAGCACAGTTTTAGCTTGAGTCAGTAATAAACCAAAACTGGTTAAACTGACTCCAATTGCCCCTAAAGCCGTTACTCCACGCGAGAACCGTTGAAGCAATGAAACAAGGGTGGTGCCTAATATTAACGGTAATAAGATAATTATCGGTAGCACACTCGTATCCATATGTGATTTAGGCCGAAACCTAAAGGTGAAATTTTAATTTCAGAATAGATAGGAATTCAAAGAGAGTTCCAAAGCTTATTATTCCGAAAACCCAACCAAATTAGAAAATAAAGCGAGAAACAAGTTGTATTGCGCAACTTGAAGAATAAAAACGCAAAATGAAATTTATTGTACACTAAAAAAGCATTGAAAATCTGATGTTATTACATGTAGTAACAACATCTAGTTATTTTAATGCCTAAAAAACCGTACTCCACCATATATTCTGTGAGTGTGGTTTTTTTGATTATAAAATTCAAACCGAAGGGCTTTCTTCTGGTGTGTCTCCCGCATGAATCATCTTTAATAATTCATTTTTTTGTTGTTCATTTAACCCCTGAATCTGCTGAAATAAAACCTCAATCTGTGCTGGTGTTGGATCTATTAAACTCAGAGGCTGTGCTTCTATAGATGGTGTTAAAGGTTCGCTTCTTTGAAGTAAGGTATAGATATGTTCAAGCTGTTGCTTGGTCGTATTTAGGTCCAGATGGCTAATTTTACCATGCTCTAATTTTAGGCATTGATAGGTCGAGGCATGTTCAAGTAGCTCTTCACGACTTCCTGTTGCAATAATTTGTAGGCGTGGAAATGCTTGATGAAGCCGATTTAAGATTTCGGAGCAATGCGTTGAGTCGAGCTGTGTATCAATCTGGTCAATGAGTAAAACTCCATCCCCCTCAAGACAAGGGTTTAGGCTTAAAGGATTGAGCAGACATAGTCGGCGGGCTATATCACCTACTAAAGCAATCCAGGTTTTTGTTGTATTTGAAAGTTGCTGAAAAGGTAAGGTTTGATCTTCATAGTCGACCATGAGTTGCAGTCGAGGCTGATATTGTAGATATAGATCTTTAAGCTCAGGCAGAACTATACTTAATGCATTCTTGAGGGCGTAGAGATTGGGTGAAGTGAGCTGTTTAGGTTGCCCAGATAATTCTTTTTGAAGCTCATTTAATAATTCTGTTTGATCTTGCTGATCTGATTGTTTCGATCTAATCCGTTGTACTAGATATGCAGCTTGAGCATTTTCGATATCGCTAATTTCTCGTAACCATTCAAAAAAGCGAGTAAAAGTTGTAAACGGTAGTGGACTAATGTCATAGGCTGAAATGGCTTGAGTAATGCCGGGTAAATTTTTATTAAGCAGATTAATATCATTTACAAATCGCTCGGTTGGGTAGTAAGCGATTAAGGGAAGCCCCTGTAATGGATCTTTTTTTATGACTTGTTGATAAAGAGCCATGGTTTGATCAAGTTGCTGAGTTTCAACTTGGCTCACTCCAATCCCGCTTGCATTTAAGGTTTTAAAAAGTTTCCAGCTACACAGCGAAGAATCTACCTGCTGAGCAGAGGTACTTTCTGGTAGATGACCAATTTCAGAAGGAACTTGAATGGTCACTTCAATTTTTGATTGTAGACGCGACTGAGTAATGTCTTGATCAGGCATGACAATACCGGGACTACGCAAATCTTTAAGGCGAGCAGGGAGCCAAGTTAAAGCATGGTAAGTATGTTTGAGCAACATACTTTTACCAGTTGCCTGTTCACCTAAAATTAAGGTGATTGGCTGTTTTTCATAGTGAAAGTGTATTTTAAGGTCGTGAAACAGAGCAATATGTTTAAATTGAACAGATTTAAGTTTCATAGGCTCACCTAAATATGAGCGCTTCAACCAACCGACTGACGAAGACTTAAAGGCGCCCTTAGTTTTAATTGTTGTATCAGATCATAAAGATGATGGATATTTAGACTTACTTTAGCACGAGTACAGGCAACGTACAGTAGTCTTAACTCTTCATCAGTAATCTTGTGTTCTAACCCATTAATTTTAAATTGATAGTCATCTTCAATATGAACACGGTTCCATTCTAAGCCTTTTGCTTTATGGGCTGTAGAGATGACATAGTCAGCTTGCTCAAGTGGTGTAATCTTTGCAAGCGCTTTTTTTAGTGGGTCAGTGCCGTGATCATCCACCAATTTAACCAATGGTTTAATATCACTACCTTCATTGGTTTCACAGTATTCATGGACATCATGCCATGAGTTGAACCATGCTAATTCAGGCACATCAGTAACCCGTTTTCCTTGTTTTAAGAGACTTGCAGCATCTACAAAACGGTTTAGTTTTTGATGGTCAGCTTGCAAACTCACTTTATCGCCGTGAACTAAACCAGCTAATAAAAGTTCCATGGCCCGAGCATTGGTACGGCATAAAATCGCATCACGCATTTTGGTATGCGGTTTATTTACGACACTTGATTTCTGATTTGGATTACCAAGCAAAGGAACAGTTTCATTTAATCCGCCTAGCAATGCATTGGCAACATCTGCAATCGTTTCACCAAAACGAAAAGAAGTGGTGAGGCGAGACTCTGGCAACGGTAATTGTTGCATCGCATTGATTGCACCACGCCATGCATAAATTTGCTGATGTGCATCACCTACATAGATGACCTGCGTACTTTTTTGGCGAAGTAAAATACCCAGCATTAAAGGGTCGGCATCTTGTGCTTCATCAAATAGTACATAATCGGCTGGGATGTTAGGTTCAGACAAAGCCCAAAGTTTGAGGTAAATATCATGACCAATTCCTGCCTGATGATTTGGGTCGATGGACTCTAACCAACGGCGCTCTACAGCAGGGTAAAGGTGAGTTTGTAGCTCGGTAATATCATCCGGATGTAACCAGTTGGGCGCCTGAATATGTCGAGGAGCTGGATATTGAGAACTGGTTGAACAGAAATAGCTGACAGCATTAGCGACAAGGCTTGCGAGGCGACTTGGCATTAAGACGTATTTTTCATAACGTCCACCCATCATGCGTCGTAAAGTAATAGGTTCTAGTCGATATTCTTTGGCAATAAAGCTTGGACTTAAGCGAGGTAAGCGTAATTTATCAGTCACACCGCGTGGCACACTGCGAAACGCGAGTGAGTGAAAAGTCCGGCAGTCTACATTACGATGAAATTTGTTTTGTGCTTCACCAGCAATTGCTTTGTTAAAAGCCAAATACATACCGCGCCGTTCAGGCATGGCATCACTAATCATTTGTAACGTAGTAGTTTTACCTGTACCCGCATAGGCAATCACTTTAAATGATTGCCCAAGACGTCCGTTATCTATGGCAATTGCTTGCTCATAGGTGGCTTTAGGTTTTTCGATATTCGACACTGAGTGATTTTAAACCTTGTTGCGGTTAGCTTTTTCAACTAAACCAGATAAACCCTGACGACGAGCTAATTCGTCAATAATAAGTTGTGGATTAAGATCGAAATAACCCAACATGACAATGCTATGGAACCACAAATCGGCAGTTTCATAAATCAAGTCATTTAAATTGCTTTCTGTATTTTGAGCAGCGTAGTCTTTCGCAGCAATAATAGTTTCTACGCTTTCTTCGCCGACTTTTTCTAAGATTTTATTGATACCTTTTTTATAAAGGCTTGCAACATATGAAGTGTCTGCTTCTGCTTGCTTACGCTCTTGCATCAATTGCCCTAAGTGAGCAAGTACATCCACTTGTTCAGTAGTATAAGCATGATCGTGGCTTTCAGTTTTAGCATTGTCACCATAAATTGCAGTAGGGTCTTTTAATTGTGCATCGACAATTTCCCAGCCCTGTGGGGTGAGTTTACGGTAGAAACAAGACTCACGACCTGTATGACATGCGATACCGCCATGTTGCTCAACCTGTAATACAATCACGTCGCCGTCACAGTCTAGACGAATTTCATGGACAGTTTGAAAGTGACCTGATTCTTCACCTTTGTGCCAAAGTTTTTGGCGAGAGCGAGAGAAATAAACAGCCTGATTTTTTTCTGCTGTAAGTGCAAGTGATTCACGGTTCATCCACGCTACCATCAAAATACGTCCGGTTTGATGATGTTGAGCAATGGCAGGGATAAGACCTTGTTCGTTAAATTTTACTTCATCGAGCCATTGCGTGTTATTCATGAGGAATCACCAAAGAAATAGGAACTATAAATTGATTTCAATCAGATGCTAAAAAATAGCTTGTATAGTGTACGGCATCAACGTCGCTTTGCGGAAAAATTCTTTGCGCTTTTTGCCTTTGTCATAGTAATACGCATCTTGTAACGCTTACCAGTCGGTATCTTATTCAAGTGGCTAAGACGTGAGGATATTTGAAATCTCAATCAAATTTTGATCTGGATCGCGAATGTAAACTGAAATAATAGGATGCATTGCACCGGTACGTTCAACGGGGCCTTCCTCAATTGTAATATTTAATTGATTAAGGTGTGCAATCACTTCGGAAATGGGAGTTTCTGAAATAAAACACAGGTCGGCAGATCCAGGAGTTGGCTGTAGTGCCTTGGGTTCAAACTCATTGCCTTGCTGATGTAAATTTATTTTTTGATTTCCAAACTGTAGAGCCTTTCTATCACCTTTAAAAGTGATGACCTCAAACCCTAAGACGGTTTGATAGAAATTACAGGTAGTTTCAATATTTGAGACGGTTAAAACAAGATGATCAAGATGGCTGATTTTCATGTGTTATTCACTATCATTTAGTTGGGTTAATAGTCCGACAGAGATTCACTTTTTAAATGAAAAGCACTGTTTTCTTTAGGCAATTGAGCAACCTGATCATAGTCAAGTTGTTGGAATGGACCTGTCTTTAAGCCTGAAATTGTAATTGCCATTTCTTTTCGAAAATAAGGGATTTGATACATCCAAGGGAAAACTAAATCTCTTAAACCTCCAGCCCACCAATGGTCAGATTGATAAAGTGGTGTTAGTAAACGACTGAGAAATTGATAAAACTGGGTAGATGAACGGCGAAGCTGGTGATAATGCTGCCAGAGTAGGGACCAATCAATATTTTGGTTCTTTTGAGCTTGTTGCAATGATTGAGAAAAAGCCCAAGCATCCAATAATGCCATATTAGCCCCTTGTCCTAACTGTGGACTCATTGCATGAGCTGCATCTCCAATTACTCCAACTCGACCCTGACCAAATTGAGTCAGGACGACATCGCGGTAGTTTGCAGATAGCCATTTAGGCTGAGTTTGACTGTTATACAAAATTTCTTTCAGCCATTCTGCAACTTTGGACCAACGTTCTGAGACTTGCTTTAACCAAGCTTGTTTAGCCTGCTCATCTTGTAAAAAGCTTTGTAGTTGTGGTGTAGGTAGACTCCAAAAAACACTTGAAAGGCGCTGTTGAGGTTCAGTTGGAATCGCTCCTGTAGGAAGAATTCCCATCATAATTTTCGAGCGATCATAAAATTGATGCAGAATTTCAGAATCGAGAACTTGGCACTCAGGCACGATACTCCACGCCGCACCCCAAGGGTAGGATTGGTCAACCTTTACCCATGCTTTAGGTCTTAATTGACTACGAGCACCGTTGGCAATAAGTAGGCCATCAAAGCAAGCATCAACCTTTTGGTTTTTATGTATGCTGAATAGCCGAATTTCATCGTTACGTTCTTCAAAACTTTCAACAGAGTGGCTCATACACCAAGTAATTTGGCTTGAATACTCGCTAAGTTTTTGAGTGAGTACATGACATAAAGTGGCTCGGTGTAGACCTAGGCCATAAAGATTTGCTGATGCTTCATGATAATGACTGTTAACTAAAAGACGCTTGTCTGGAAGTTGGCCTTCTAAGCCTGTGACTTTTGCACCTAATGTTAGAGCTTTATCGAGCACACCTAAGTGTTCAAATACTGCTAAGCCCGCAGGTTGGAGTAATAAACCAGCACCTACCGGAGATAACTCATCAACTTGTTCAAAAATAGTAACGTTATTGCCTTGGCGGGCGAGCAAAATGGCGGTGGCTAAACCTGCTGTACCTGCACCGATAATGGCAAAATGAGGTGTTTTCATTGTTTGTTCTTTTGAAGCATTTATAGCTTCAATTTAGCAATGAACGAATAGCTGATCTATAAATTTTTTGAAAATTAAATTTTTTCCATAAAAAAAATCCCTTGCACTGGCAAGGGATTTTGAACTTATTTCAATATACGCCAAAGCGCTAATAAGCTACTCAGCACAATTAGAATAATCGAAACAAACCAAGGACTAATAATCGCAATAGTCAGTAAAATCACCATGCTACTACCGAACATCCAGCTACGGCGTTGCTGATGCTCCATTTGCAAACGAAGTTGTTGAATTTCGCGTAACTGGCGGTCTTGCCAAGCCGACTGATTTTTTAAACCATTTAAGCTATCAATAATTAAACTTGGGAAATCTTGAGCACCTAAAAGCAGGTCAGGTAATTGCTGGCCGAGTTCTTTTACATTTTTGACGGGGTTCATGTTGGATTTGACCCATTCCGTCAAAATTGGTTTTGCCAATTTCCAGATGTCGAGCTTCGGATAAAGATCAGTACCTAAGCCTTCTACATGCACTAAAGTTTTGAGTAGCAGCATGAGCTGTGGTGGTATCTCAAGATGGAAGCGTCGAGCAATATCCATGACTTGAATTAAGATACCCGCAAAATCAAGTTGATCCATTGGTTTAGACACCATTGGCCCAACAGTGCGGCGCATTTCACGTGCTAAAGCGTCTTGGTCTGTACCTGGTGGAATCCAGCCAGCTTGATGCACAATTTGAATGAGCTGCATAAAGTTACTGTTCATGACCGCAAGCAACATGCGGGCAACCGTCATCTGGTCGTGTTTAGATAGCTCGCCCATAATCGCACAGTCCAGTGCAATAAAGCGTGGATTGTTTGGATTAATGGTTTCTACAAAGACATTACCAGGATGCATGTCGGCATGGAAAAAGTTATCGCGGAAGACTTGCGTGAAGAAAATGGTTAACCCTTTTTCTGCAAGTTGTGCGCGGTCCATGCCTAGACGGTCAAAGGTTGCCGTATCTGAAATCGGCACACCAGTAATGCGCTCAGCCACCATGACATCTTTGGTGTCCATGTAGACTTCTGGCACATACATCATGGTTGAGCCAGTAAAGTAATGACGCATACGACGGGTGTTATCCGCCTCAATACTCAAGTCGAGTTCGTTTAAAATGATCTGGCGGTAGTCTTGAATAATTTCGGTGAGATGCAACGCACGAGCAGCTTCAAGGCGGCTTTCTAGCGTGTTGCCTAACCATGCCAAAATTTCAAAATCTTGTAAGATTTGATTGCGGATGTCAGGGCGAGTCACTTTAACCACAACTTCGCGACCATCATGTAATGCAGCAGTATGAACTTGGGCAATTGATGCAGCAGCTAATGGCTGGTCATCAAATCGTGCAAACAAGGTATTAACGTCAGCTTTTAACGATTCTTGAATACGTTGTTTGGCAACATTGCTATCAAAAGGTTTTACCTGATCTTGAAGTAAGACCAATTGAGCGAGTATTTCAGGTGGAATTAAATCACGTCGAGTTGACAATAATTGACCAAGCTTGATTGCAAGCGGCCCCATCTCTTCTAAAGCTTCTTTGAGCTTTAAAGGATTTTTACGTTCGCGACTTGACCATGCAGCTGGGTGCATTTTAATAACACTTAATGCACGTTGAGCTTTAACTGGTAATTCATCCGCAGGGAACAACGTATCGAGTCTATAGTGCGCTGCAATACGCCAAAGTTCGAGTAAACGTGAAACGTGCGGAATCATATACAGTCTTACCTAGTCTTGAGAGGGTTGTAGTTGTGTGTTGAGTTGCTGCAATCTTGCTTCTAGACGGTCAATGTCTTGATTAAGCTTGCGAGTTGCTTGAGTTAAATCATCCATTTCCCAACGAGGGGCAAATAGACCACTATCTTCTTTTAATGCGTCTTCTGCAAAAAATAGATGACTTTGAAGAGAGCGTTTTAAATGTTTGGGTGCAAGTTGAATCTTGCCAATTTCGTGGGCGAGTTGAGGACCGACCCATCTTGATAAGTGCGAAGCTAAATCTGGTTCAGCTTGCTGCATAATCTTTTGAATATCCTGTAGCAGGTGGTAATCACCTTGCAATGGAATATTGCCAATCTGATCTGGATCGCTGACCAATAATTTAATCAGTTCGACGACATCTTTAACATGCAAAGTTGCTGTTGCTTCAGAAATTTTGAATTGCGCATCAAAAGGGCGCTGTTCAAAAATAGAAGGCTTTTCACTATGACCTGTTACGGTAGGTTCAAGACGTACTTTTTCTTGGTCAAAGAATACATCGACAGAAAGCTGCGGGCTATCAATCACAACACGCAGCATTTTGCCCTGTAACTGATTAAGCTGAATGCGTGTAACCGCATCCAGATCGATCAGATGATGAATGATACGTTCGACTGCACCGAGTGCCAGAATCGACCACATATCGTTATCCCTTACAGTTTAAAGCCACGGTGAACGGCAACGATACCAGCAGTAAGGTTGTGATAGTCACAGTTCTGGAAACCAGCATTTTCCATCATACCTTTTAAAGTACGTTGGTCTGGATGCATACGGATTGATTCAGCCAAATACTTATAGCTTTCTGAGTCATTCGCAACCAATTTACCCATGATCGGTAAAGCAGTGAATGAATAGAGGTCATAAAGTTTTGAGAATGGCTCAAATACAGGTTTAGAAAATTCAAGAATCAGTAAACGGCCACCTGGTTTTAATACACGGAACATAGAAGCAAGTGCTGCGTCTTTATCTGTCACGTTACGTAAACCAAAGCTAATGGTTACAAGGTCAAAGCTGTTGTCTGCAAAAGGTTCTAAAGTTTCTGCATTGGCAAGAACGAAGTCAACATTGGTACAGCCTGCATCAATTAGACGGTCACGGCCAACATTGAGCATAGATTCGTTAATGTCTGAAAGTACAACGTGACCTTGCGGACCAACTTCACGGCTAAATACTTTTGCTAAGTCGCCTGTACCGCCAGCAATGTCTAACACGTGTTGACCACGGCGAACACCAGACATGTTAATTGCAAAACGCTTCCACAAACGGTGAATACCAAATGACATTAAGTCATTCATCAAGTCATATTTGCTTGCAACTGAATGGAAAACTTCTGCAACTTTTTGTGCTTTATCTTCAGTTCTAACAGTTGAGTAACCAAAGTGTGTGGTTTCACCAACGTTGCCAGTATTACCAGCACCACGAGGTAAATTGTATTTAGGTACAGAACCATTCACAGGTGTGTCTGTTAAGGTTTGCTGTAAAGTTTGTTGTTGCCCTTGAGGAGTACCTTGAGGTAAAGGTGAGCTTAGGAATGGGCTAACTTTGTCTGAACTTTGTGCCTGCTCAGTTGGAGATGTTGGCTTTTGGTTTTCGTTAGACATATTGTCTCTCCTAGACTCAAACTCAAGTGAAACGGAATAAGTTCTGCATGATGACAGATTTTGTCTATTTTTACAGGCATCATCATGCAAATATAATGAATAAAATCTCAACTTCGTGAGGTTGAGTTTTTCTATGTGCCGACCTTATCACACTCTAAACGGATTCGGATGCCCTGAATGTACATTTTCAATAATCTGGCGTTCTTTTTCAGTAAAAGTCTTGATAAAGGTCTCGGCTGATTTTAACGGTTTCATCGCACTAAAACCATCTTGAATGAAATCATACATCAATTCGAAGTGATATTTTTGGGCAATACCTTTACACATTTTAAAAGCAGTAAACATCATAAATGAACGCATGTATTTATCGAGTGCTACTCCTAAATCGTCAAGCAGAGCAAGCTGCTGGTAACGAGCTTCTGCTTGATCGAGCTTAATTAAGGTTAAACGCATAATCTCATCAGTGAGTACGGTATCTGCCGGATAGTCCTCAAGAAGTTGCATTGCTACTTGCTCATCAAGTTGAGTTGCAAGTACAGCTAAACTTACCGATTTAGTGCCTGTTTTAATTGCATTTTCAGGTAAGACTTTTTCTGCTTTATGCGCATATTTCAATAAGCGTTCGATTTGAGCTGCAAGAGCATCAAATTCTGGGCCACCATATAAACGATTTAAAAAGTACTCTGACATGAGCTTGTGCGCTGGCAGATTAAAAAAGTCATGATGCGTATCTTTCATCCGCTCTTTTAGCCATGTTTGTACATCTTGCAAACGCTGAGCAAGCACCGGATTATCGTGATAATTAAATGTTTTATATTGTTGTAAAAGTTCATCAAAAGCAGCGAGTTTAGACATTTAAGGCTCTAATATTGGGCTATTTGCAAAAAATCATAAAAGGCATTGTAACCTTGTACTATGGCGAGTAGATGTAAAAAAAATGATTCATGCGTCAATTCTTAGACAGATTTTTGTCGCAATGACATAATTTGTATAGCAATTCATCATTTAACCGCATAAGTTAAAGATCATCGAAATTAAACAATAAAAGATTAGAGCTGTGGACTATGAGTGAACAACAACCAAAATTTGAGATTCGTGATGAAGAACAGCTTTCAGTCGACTTGATTGAAGCACAATATGCGTTAAAAGAAAGTCGGGGCAAACCCAACGCTAAAAGCACACTGATATTAATGAGTGGTATTGAACTGGCTGGAAAAGGCGAGGCTGTTAAGCAACTTCGTGAGTGGTTAGACCCTAGATATTTACGAGTCAAAGCAGACGCGCCACGTGTGCTGACAGATACAGAAGCATTTTGGCAATCTTATTCGGGTTTTATTCCTACCGAAGGTCAAATTGTGGTGATGTTTGGTAATTGGTATAGCGATTTGCTCGTTACCGCAACGCATGTATCTGAACCTTTAGATGAGGCACGCTTTGATGCTTATGTTGAAAATATGCGGGCATTTGAACAAGATCTAAAAAATAACTATGTCGATGTCGTTAAAGTCTGGTTCGATCTTTCATGGAAATCGCTGCAAAAACGTTTAGATAAAATAGATCCATCTGAACAACATTGGCATAAGCTCCACGGCCTAGACTGGCGTAATAAAAAACAATATGACACTTTGCAAAAGTTACGCCGTCGTTTTACCGATGATTGGTACATTATTGATGGCGAAGATGAAAAGCAACGTGATCAATTTTTTGCTCAATACCTTTTACAACACATGCGTCAACTTCCAGAGCATGAAACTGAAGTTAAAGGAAAATGGCAGCAAGCTAAAATTCCAGAGAGTTTATTAAAACCTTCTAATGAACCACTTGAAAAAGCTGAATATAAAAAAGAGCTCGATAAACTGAGTAAAAAAATTGCCGATGCCATGCGTTTTGATAAACGCAATGTCGTGATTGCTTTTGAAGGTATGGATGCTGCTGGTAAAGGCGGGGCCATTAAGCGAATTGTTAAAAACTTAGACCCACGTGAATATGATATTCATTGTATTGGTGCACCTGAACGTTTTGAAGCTCGACATCCTTACTTATGGCGTTTTTGGAACCGCATTAATGAAGCTGAAAAAATCACGATTTTTGATCGGACATGGTATGGGCGCGTGCTCGTTGAACGGGTTGAAGGGTTTGCTTCGCCTTTAGAGTGGCAGCGTGCCTATGATGAAATAAATCGCTTTGAAAAAGATTTATTTGATAGTCAAACGATTGTAGTAAAAATTTGGCTAGCGATTAGTAAAGATGAGCAAGAGCAGCGTTTTAAGGCCAGAGAAGAAACACCGCATAAACGTTTTAAAATCACAGCAGAAGATTGGCGTAATCGTGATAAGTGGGACGATTATTTAAAAGCAGCAGCCGATATGTTTGAGCGAACCAGTACTGAATATGCACCTTGGTATATTGTCGCAACTGACGATAAATATACGGCACGTCTGGAAGTATTAAGGGCGATTTTAAAACAGCTGAGAGCAGATTAAGCTCTCAGCCATAAGGCATAGATTAATTTACAATGGTGGTACGGCTTTTTTGCTGAATACGTTTTGCAAGGTTATAACTATCATTCAGATGAGTTTCTGCTATTTTTTTCATCATGAAATAGCCTAAACTTGCTGCTACAATTTGTCCGCCTAGCGGTATAAATTTAGTCACCTGTTTTGTTACGATTTTGCCTAAAAAGCCGTTAAATGTTTTTTTAACGGTAGTACGTGCGACTACAAAACCTGAAAATTCAAAACCGCGTTTACGTAACTCATCCCAATGAATAGTTTTAGTTTTTGGGTCGTAAACGCTCACGTGTTCAGGCGCTAAACCAAAACGGGAATTGATATCTGGAATCAGGTGCGACAAAATTCCCAAATCTACCGCCACGTCAAAAAAAGGAATCGGTACAATTGCCGCTCCGGCTGAGACGTAAGCTCTTTTTTTGATGAGATCATGGCACTCATCGCGAATTTGTTCCAGATTTAGGCTAGGATCAATATAGTCAGGAATCTTGTCAATTTTCATAATGTCTACCTGTATAAGTTCTTGATGGCGTCATTCAAACCAAGTGTAAGTGACACCTTAAGTTAAATTATGCTGTGTTTAAACCAACGTGACATAGTCAGATTCAGTTGTATAGTAATGAATGTTTATGATTTTGTGCATAAATTATGCAAGCAGGAAATGAAATAAATGGGGATCCATGTTATTCAAAGTCAACGTATTGATGTGTTGTTGCAAGGTGTATTGGCGTCTACATCTCAAGCTTCAACGCATCCATTACAGGTTTTGAAAACCCAACATTTTATTGTTCCAAGTCCTGTGGTCGAGCAGTGGCTGATACAAAAACTTGCAGAACAGCAAGGCATGAGTGCCAATTACCAGTTTCACCAACGGGTACGAGGTTTCCAATGGTATGCCTATCAGCAAGTTTTAACTGCGCATAAAGAGCAGGTTCGTAAAGCGAACATCCCGCGTTTGATTTTTAAATGGCGGGTGCATCAGGCTTTGCACGAATTTATTCAACCTGACACGATGAGCATAGACACATCGCATCCTTTACATTCTATTGTTCAGCGTATTTATGACAGTGCAGATCGACTCGAACAAGGCATAGATAAACAATTAAAAAAACAAAAAATGCTGTATTGGGTCGCTGAGCAGGTTGCCGATCTATTTAGCAACTATATGATTTATCGTGGACAGTGCCAGCGTGGTTGTGAAAATAGTTGTACCTGTCCGGAAAACTGGTTGTCTGCTTGGGGACAGGGCCGAGCACTCGATATTGAAAAATATATTGTGCAAAAAGATGATGAAGTGACTGCTTTTGCATTACATCAAACTGAGGAGTTAGAACGCTGGCAGCGTTGGTTGTGGCAGCAACATTTTCATGATGACTTTTTGCAAATGCAGCAAATTGACGCGTTGTTTTGGCAAGAGTTAGATCATCCAGACCGTGGTAAGCGTGCTATTTCAAGATTACCTAATCAAGTAGTGATTTTTACATTATTAGATTTGCCGCCAAGCCAGTTACAGTTTTTGCGCCGTTTAGGCCAATATATTGATGTCTTGATTTTGCACTATAACCCTTCACAAGAATATTGGGCCGATAGTGTCGATCCACTGTGGAAGCAGCGTTATGACTTAGGGGTAAAAGAGCGTTTTATTGCGAAAAACCCAAAGGCTACAGATGCTGAAATTAGCGATTTCTTTAATAAATTCACACTCAACTTTAATGCTGAAGCGCGTGAGTCTAGACATCCGCTTTTAACCAGATTGGGTAAACAAGCCCGCGACCACTTTTCTTTATTATCGAATTTATCTACGGGTGAAGAAGGTAAGTGGGTTGATGCTTTTGTGGATGATTTTCCTGAAAGTTTACTCGGTAAAGTTCAGTCAGATATTTTGCATTTGGTAGAACCGCAAGCTAAGCAATATGAACTCGCTCCAGACGATGACTCTATTCAGATTCATGTTTGTCATTCGACTTTACGTCAACTTGAAGTATTAAAAGAGCAATTGATTGGTTGGTTGGCTAAACCGCATGAACAGCCGCGCCGCCCAAACGATATTTTAGTTTTAGTGCCTAATTTGGCTGATATAGAGCCTTTAATTCGAAGTGTATTTCCCGCTACTGCCACTGAGCAAGGTGTACATTTGCCAGTGAAAATTGCAGGTGTTGCATCACTTGATGCACTTAATGCTTGGCGTACCGTAATTGGGCGTATTCAACTGATGCAGGGCCGTTTTAGCTTTGATGATTTTGCTGATTGGTTAAGCTTGCATGCGACCCAGCAACGTTACGAACTTGAGTATGTTCAGGTCGAGCGGATTTTAAATTTGCTTGCCGATGCGGGCTTTAAACGAGGGCTTGATGCAGAGCATCTCAAGCGCAGTTTGTGTGACGGTGATGATGATTATCGATATAGCTTTAAATTTGCCTTAGAACGATTGGCTCTTGGGATTGCCGTGCCTGTGCATGCGACATTTAATCAGGTGTTGAGTTATGCCAAAGTTCAACCGGGTGATTTTGAGCTGATTGGTACACTCATTCAAATTTATCAAGATTTGAATGAGCGCCGTGATTGGCTAACGCTGCATGAACAAGGAAAAGTCTATACCGTTGAATATTGGCTCCAAGTGCTGGGCAAAGATATTGTTGAATTTGAGCAGGTCGGTGTTGCTGCTCTAAAAGCTGTGCGGGAAATTGTTAAGAAACAAGAGCGAATGTTGACACTCGCAAGTTATTACGCCGAGACAGAAACCGGAACTTTGCGCAAAATTACTTTGCCTCTGCCTTATATTATTGAAGAAATTCAACGGACATTAGAAAGCCAAAGTGCACAAGCTGAACCGACAGGGCAAATTACCTTTGCCCAAATTGGACACATTCGACCGTTACCTTATCGTTTAATGGTCATGCTAAATCTTGATGCCGGACAATTTCCAAACCGTGATACACACGTTCCATTTGATTTGATGGATGCACTGCGTCAACAGTTAGGTGACCGCTCTCGACTTGAAGATGATCAAGGTGCTTTTTTAGATGCTTTATTATTAGCCCAAGAAAATTTATGGCTGTTTTATAACGGCTTTGATGTGAACGATGGCGAGGTGCGCGAACCTTCCAGTATTCTTCAAGAGTTTCGTGAACATCTTGCGTTGATTGTGAAAGCTGAAGATGGTGTATCTGAAAGTGTCGTTATTGAAGGAATTGAGATTCCATCACAGTTAAAACAACTCTATCACTTACATGATTTACAGCCCTTCGACCCGAAAGGTTTTACTGTAGAAAAAAGTGTTATTCGCTACCAAGATCACTGGTTTAAGGTCGCTTCACAAATTCAGCAAGTTTCAGGAAGCCGTCAACCTTGGGCGAATACGACCTATCCGCTACAAGCACCTGACATGCTGGTTTTAGAGAGCCAGCATTGGATACAGGATGTGACGTTCCCTGCACGATTATATTTGAAAACTTTAGGGGTAGAAAACTTAGGAAGTGTCGGAGTGCTCGACCAAAATGAACCTTTATTATTAGATGGTTTAGGGCGCTATGCGATCCGACATTTTTTACAACAATCTGAACAGCAAGCACAACCTGAAGTATTAATTGATCAGTTGCCTGTCGGTAAAGTCAAATATAGTGCATGGCAACAAGGTGTGTTTGAGCAAGAATGTTTGCTTGAGCGCCTTCACCATTATGCACCAGCAGTGACACAAACAACTCAGCGTATTTGGCGAATTGCTAAACAGCTTCATATGAATATTACAATTCCGAAGTCTGAAACTCGGGACTGGGTGAGTATGGAACCTTCAAGCGCTCGGGCAAAAAGACGCGCTAAAGTCTGGTTAGAATATCTACTCTGGTTAGCTTATTTGAATGAGGGAAGTGCAGGAGCTGAAAAGCGCCGTATTGTGGTTTTTAGTGATCAAACTGTGATTTGTAGTGGCGTAAGTTCTGAGCAAGCTCGGCAATATTTGCAGCCATGGTTTAAAATCTGGCGTCATGCACAGCAACAACCATTGGTTTTACCAGCAGCCTTATTATTAAAGCCGCTAGAAAAAGCTAAAGCATATCAGTGGGAAACAACAAATCAGACAGAAAAAGCAAAACTGGATGAGAAGAGCTATGCTGAGCTGCTAAAATACTGGAATGAAACAGGGTCATTTACCACGATGGATATGACTCAAAATGAAGCTTGTAAGTTGCATCAAGACTGGAGCTTTATTTTACAAGAACAAGATGCGCAAGCTTTGCTTCAACATGCTTGTGATGAGTTTGCGTATGATTTGTATCATCCGGTTTTTCAATTTCAACATTCGGAGTAAGGCATGAACTCAAGAGTACAGGTGTCTTATCAACCTATTATTGATATTGAATTTAGTGGTTTACACTTAATTGAAGCTTCGGCAGGTACAGGGAAAACCTATACCTTATCAAGTTTGATGGTCCGTATCTTTCTTGAAAAATACTTGCCTAGACAAGTCATTGCGACCACGTTTACCCGTGCAGCCGCTGCCGAGTTAAAAAGCCGTATTCGTGCCCGTTTGGTTGAAACGTACCGTTATTTAGATGCCAAGCGTAGTTTTACAGAACACGAATTAATTACGCAGGCAGAGCAAGAACCTGACTTATTACTCCAGCACATTCTAAAACATTTTGCGACGCGTATTGCCTATGCGTGTGAACGTTTAAAACTGGTTATAGATCAATTAGATGAGTTATTTGTCGGGACACTCGATAGCTTTAGTCAAAAACTATTACGAGAGTTTGCCTTTGAGAGTGGCAAAATTGAACGTGCTCAAATTACCGATGATGCCAAAACCTATAGCCGACAACTGATTCATGATGTTTTGCGTGAATGGATACAGTCTCAACCTCAGACCGTGATTGATGCGTTGTATCTGGCAGGTGAATTAAAAAGTGTCGATAGTTTTGTCAAACTTGTTGAAGACTCACTGAATTTTAGTTCTGCTCATTTTAAACTTCCTGAAAAACCAACCATTCAATTTGAAGAACTCACGCAGCTCAAACAATTAGCGGCAGAAATCGATATTAGCCTTTTAGAAGCATATTACTTGCTTGATGGTGAACACTACAAGTATGTGAGCGGGACAGTATTTCGAAATGGAGCGTTTAATAAGTTATTTAGTGAATGTTTGCCGCAGCTGTTGCAAGTTCTAACGCAAAGCGACAGCATTTTGGTTTTTGATGGGTCTTTGACTGCACAACGTGAGCTTGTTTTTAAGTTTTTAGGTCAACTTGCCGATCAGAAAGTTTTCAAGAAATGTCCTGCTGAAATTTCAGATGGATTCTATCAACATCCTTGTATCCAACAGATTCAACAGCTATTTGGTGTGCTGAAAAACTACGCCGAGCAGTTCGACCAGCTTCATATTTTTTTAAAAGCCTATTTATGTGTAGAGGTGAAAAAACGTTTACCTCAGGTTTTGCAAAATAAAGGTGAAACTACTTTTTCTCAGCAAATTCGTACACTTTCTGAAGCTTTAAAAGGTGAGCAGGGGCAGCGTTTTGCTGTATTCGTTCAGGCACGTTATCCCTTAATTTTGGTTGATGAATTTCAGGACACTAACCAAGATCAAGACGATATGCTCGCCAGCATTTGGCGCCATCCAGAGCGCTACCAAAAAGGTTGCATGATTATGGTGGGGGACCGTAAACAGGCGATTTACGGTTTCCGTGGTGGGGATATGCTCACCTTTTTAAATGCCTATAAAGATATTCAAGCCAAACATGGCCGCGAATATAAGTTAATTCATAACCATCGTTCTGTTGCTGATCTGGTTGATGTGGTCGATGCCTTATTTCAAAGGCAAATCGACTTTGGCGAAGAAGTTCAATATGACCCAATTCGAGCGGGCACTCGACCTCATCCTGTACTGATTGAGCAGAACAATCATAATCCTCACCCTTTGCGCTGGTTAATGCTCAAAGATAAAGAAACAGAGGCTCAGCAAGTTGCATGGAAGATTCGAGATCTACTTAACCAGTCACATGCTGGACAACTATATTTTCAAAAAGATGCTCAGACTCAAGTCTTAAACGAAGATGATATTGCGGTATTGTCTCGTAATCATGATGGGCTGGATAAAGTTCAATTTGAGCTAGAGCGTTTAGGAATTCGGGTTAACAGGCCTTCAAAACGAAGTGTTTTCGACTGCACGATTGCTCAAGACGTGGGGGCTTTGCTGACCGCCATACTTCATCCTTACGATGAGGCAAAAGTGAAGCGAGCTTTGATTAGCCGTCTATTTGCCATGGATTTAAAACAACTCTTGCAACTTGAGCAGACAGCCGAAGGGTTAAGCCAGTTTATGACTGGTTTTGACACGATTAGAGAGTTGTGGTCCGCTCAAGGCTTTTTAGTGGCATGGCAACAATGTCTCATCCAGTTTGATATATGGCAAAATTTGGTTGTTGCCCAAAGTAAAGATAATGAACGGGTTGTGGTGAACTTGCGTCATTTAACTGAAATTCTGAGTCAGCATAGTGAAAAATACTCAGGTGCTCAGAACCTTTATCACTGGTATCTCAAACAGTTGCGTTCTCCTCTTGACCGTGATTGGGAGTTAGAACGTAAATTATCGAGTGAAGCTGGTGTTCAGCTCATGACAATTCACCAGTCAAAAGGGCTGGAATTTAAGATTGTATTTTTATTAGGTGCAGACAAGCCCTTTCGAGAAAATAATAAAACACTCAATTTTTCGACCCAAGATATTGTCAAACCGGACTCAAACCAGACTTTGACTCAACGTGTCGTTGCGATTGCTGACAAGACTTATTTGAATGAAATAGAACTTAAGCAGCACGAAGAACGAGCGCTCGCTGAACAGAATCGTCTTTGGTATGTCGCTTTAACGCGAGCAAGCCACCGCGTCTATGCTGTCCTACAAGATATTGATGGCAAGTCAGTATCAGGTCTCGCTTTTTGGAAAAATAGAGCTGAACCTTTTCAACACCGTTGCTGTACGGATGAAATGGTTTTGGAACAGATTCCACAAGCAATTCATTTAACCAAGCAAACCAGTGTTATTGAAATACAAGCAAAACGGTTTCCTGAACAACGTTTTTATTCGAGAGGGAAAACCAGTTTCAGTTACTTGGCACAGCATTTAAAACATAAGGCTGGCACAGATTTATTGGCCAGCCAGAGCAATGATGCTGTATTAGCAGAAGATGAGTTGGACTTAATCAATACTGCTGAAGCAATCAGTGCTCAGCCGATTGACTGGATAAAGAATAACTTTCCTAGAGGAACGCTTGCCGGTAATTTCTTGCATGAAATATTTGAACATATTGATTTTCAATGTTCAGATGACTGGGTCATAGAAATACGTCGTCGTTTTAAAAATGACTATAGTAGCCTTTGGCAAGATTTACTCAGTAAATATAACGAGAGCTTCCCAGAAGAGGAAGATGCAGAAAATCTGCTTTACCAGTCAGTTGCAGAGTGGTTAAAAGATATTTTGCGAACACCGCTTTCTCAAGGCTTTCGATTAAACCAGCTCCAACAAGATCAGTATTTGTCAGAGTTTCCTTTTTATTTGGCACTCTCAGATCGGGTTTTAGCAATGACACGTATTCAGCAGCTCTTCGCTGAGTATGGGTTGAATATGCCGGAGTTACTTGAGGCTCGTTCAGCGCGTTACCTTAATGGTTCTATCGATTTGGTTTATTTTGATGGTCAGCGTTACCACATTGCCGATTATAAAAGTAATTACTTAGGGGATGATCTTGCAGATTATCGTAGCGATAGCATTGCTCAAAGCATGTCTTTGGCAAGTTACTGGCTACAAGCAGGTTTATATCTCGTTGCGTTACATCGCTATTTGCAAGTCAAAATGCAGGATTACCAGATTGAGCAACACTTAGGTGGGGCAACTTATCTTTATTTACGTGGCATGAATGGTGAAGCAGAGCAGGGGTACTATTATTGGGAACCTAGCGTCGAGTTTATTCTGCGTCTTGATGCCATTTTAGGGTATTTTGCTGAGGATAAAATTGCATGAAAAATGCTGATAAATTATGTAATTTTAATATTAACAAATACTTGGCATGTGGATAAGCCTGTCTATAACCATGTGGACAAGCGTGTGGAAAACTAGGTGGATAAGTGTGTGGACAATCTAAATAGCTCTGAACAGGCCGATTTAAGCTGGTTAACAACGTGGAGTAACTTCTTAAATCAGGCTCCATTTACTGAACAATCGCAAGTGTCAGAAGCCACTTCTTACTTGCAGCAGCTTATTGAAGCGAGCTTACAAGGCGATAGTTGTATTGATATCAGTTCAGAGCAAATTGCAGCACTTGGTCAGCTTGCTATATCTGCCGATCAAGCAACCTTAAAAGTTGCGCCGTGCGTCTACGATGAGCAGGGGTTGGCATTATACCGATATTGGCACCTAGAGCAACGACTTGCAGAACAAATTTGTCGATTAAAGCAACAATTAATTCAACCAGTCTCTTGTGATGACTATTTAGACCTGCTTACCGATCCTCATCAACAGGCAGCTTTACAAATGGTTGCTCGGCAGAGTTTGAGTATTATTACCGGTGGGCCAGGTACAGGTAAGACTTATACACTTGCACGTATCATTGCTGTACTTAGCCAAGCAATTCCACATATTCGTGTAGCGATGGCTGCTCCTACAGGTAAAGCAGCACAGCGAATGCAAGAAGCCTTACAGAACTCGTTTAATGATCCTAAATTGCTTGAGTCCGGATTAGTGAGTGAAGAGCTCAGAAATCAGGGAACACAAACGATTCACCGTTTGTTGGGGATGGGACATAGCCAGACACCACGGTTTAATCAAAAACAGCCTTTGCCTTATGACGTGATTGTGGTGGATGAAGCTTCCATGCTGGATTTAAATCTGGCTACTCTTTTATTTGAAGCAGTGCCTGAGTCTTGTCGAATTATTTTATTAGGAGATGCAAATCAGCTCGCTTCTGTCGATGTCGGTGCGGTTCTTGCAGATTTGCAGCAAATACAGGCGTTGGCTGATAACCGGGTACAATTACAAACCAGTCGTCGTTTTGCTGAAGGTGCATTGATTGGACAAGTGGCTAAATTTATTCAGGCTCAAAGCTATCAACAAGACCATGTAGAGGTTTTACAGCGGTTTGAAGTTGATATTGTTCAGGTTTCAGAATTAAAGCCCATACTTTTACAAAGAGATATGCCTGATGTTGTTCAGCTTGAGTATTTACCAGAAGGAAATCACGCAGAAGTCGAAATTTATTATCAGAAGCTCATGCTCGGTTTTCAAGGGTATGTACAGAGTCTAAAAAATTATTTAAAAGAAGAGCGCTCGATTGAACAGGTCCAAAATGTAGTAAAAGCATTTGATGACTACCGGATTTTAACCGCGGTTCGGCATGGCCCGTTTGGGTTGCAGCAGTTAAACCAATATGCGCAGCGTTGGTTGCAACAGCAACTTTCAATAGTGACTCTTGGAGGATGGTACGTGGGTCGTCCTGTAATGATGACTTATAACGATTATCAGCTCGGTATTTCAAATGGCGATATTGGTTTGTGTTTTGAGCACAGGACTCAGCCACAGCAGTTTGAAGTATATTTTCCAAGTTTGAACAAATGGGTTGCTGCAAATCGATTACCTAAAAGTATTCAAAGTGCATTCGCCTTAACAATTCATAAATCGCAAGGGTCTGAATTTACTCATACTGCTGTCGTTTTAGATCAGGCTGCCAAGAACTTATTAAGCCAAGAACTTATTTACACTGCAATTACACGAGCTAAGAAAGTAGTCAGTCTTTTAGTACATCAAGAGGCTTTATTACAAGCATTTACAGTTCGTACTACACGAAAAAGCGGTTTAGTTCAAAAAGTTAATCGATTAGTTCGTTAAGACAAACTTAATATTTTCACCCTTGTAAGAAAAAGCTTACATAGATTCGAGATATTTGCTGCTAGAGTACACCCCGTGTTTTTGAGATTATAAACGCACAACGAGCTTGGCACGGAATGTCGGGCAAAATCGCACAATAATAATAACTTAAGTCGAGAGACTGCGAACTTACAATGAAGTAGGTGTATAAAGAGGAAACTTACAGCCGCTAAGCCTTGTAGTTTTGGGAGAGACTACAGGGCTTTTTTATATTCTATTTTTCACTATGTTTAAAAAAAGCATTACAACATTTCGTTTTTAGCACTATCTTCACTCTGTTTTTGTCTAAAGATTTAAATCAATAATATCAATATATTTATCTATAATATGATTTCAAAACAGGCATTTTTCCTGTGAATTGTTAAGTTATATGTTATACAGAACTGTACGTTAAAGGTTAAAATGGCGATTTACCAAATATTATACAGACCTGTACGTTTTCACTTACATGATGATAAGAAAAATACTACTTTTCTTCATAATTGGATATGTCACAATACATCACATAAGGAAATAGAAACAAAAACATCGGAAGTGAGTTAAAACAACAAGAAGGATGTGACTAGCATCTCACCAACGACAATAAAAACAGTAATAACACGATAAACAAAAACTACAGCGCAAAAAACCCAAGCAGAAATGCTTGGGTTTTTTATTTGTTTCTACACTAAGTCAGTTTCATGAGAATCACTACCAAATAACGAACGGCGTTGATCTCTTGGTATACGTGGACATTGGGTTGAGATTTGATAGAGCACTTTAGCTAAAGCAGGCAGGTGAGTACCTACTACAGATTTACCAGTTGTTAATAGAGAAACACTGATATCTCTTTCAGGGTCGGCCCAACATAAAATGTTAGAGAATCCTAAATGACCAAATGCTTGTCCTGTCATTGGGCCAAAAAGACCTACAGGATTGCTACCTAACATTGGCCCCAGAGCATAGCGCATTGGAATTAACAAAGTACGGTCAATGTTAACGCCTGTGGTTGGCAGTGTTGCTCTGAAAATTGTTTTCTCACTAAAGATTTGCTGACCGCCGTAGCTTCCTCCACTTAAAAGCATTTCAAAGAAACGGCCGGCTTGTTCTGCACTGGTATAGATGTTTCCAGCTGGGCAAATGGTGTCCATAAAACGACTATCATTAGTCACATCAACTGCAAGTTGTAAACCGCCACCTAACACATGATTCAGGTAGTGATCGGTACCAAGGCGTGGATGTAGACCTGTTGCACAGTTTAAGGCAACTTCTGAACGGTATTCTGGATTTAAGCCATAATTGAAATAAGGCATCCCCATTGGTTTTTCGATAGTTTGATGTACAAATTCACGTAAATCCTGCCCAGTCACCCGTTCAATGACTTCTCCTAAAATATAACCTGCCGTAACAGCATGATAGGCAAGGTGATTGCCAGCAGGAGACACAGGTCGGGCAGCATATAAACGTTTTAAAATTTCGTCTTTATCAAACAATAAATCTGGTGTGACATCGCCATCAATATAAGGAATGCCACCACGATGTGCTAATAAATGAAAGATCGTTGCACGACGCTTACCGTTGACACCATATTCAGGAACATAATAGCTCACGGGATCAAGTAAATTGATTTCACCCTTTTCATCTAATAGATGAATCAACATGGCTGTAATCATCTTTGATGCTGAAAATAGGCAAACAGGTGTATCAGGTGTTGCAATCAGGACATTTTCTTGAAGTCCTGCCGGAGAGTTTCCTTGGGCATATCCAATGCTTCGATTCAGCAAAATTTTACCTTGTCTGCGTAAACAAAAGGTAATGAGTGGATAGTTTCCGGTTTTATATAGTCCTTCTATACTTTTCCAGATTTTTTGAATCTGGTGATCACTCATTCCACCCTGTTCAGCAGCAACTTCATCTTTTTGTCGAATGACTTGCTCAATATTGTCCGGTACTGGACAAGTGTTGGTTGAAAAAATTTTCACACGTCCCTCGCGCTTCTTTCTTTTTATTCGAGGCTAGTGTGCAGGGTTAAGGTCCTCATGTCAGTGTCTAAAATGACAAGTTACTGAAAACTATTTTGCAATCCACCTATAGATACCTTAAAATAGGCGACTTGCTGTAGTGATGCACGGCAGTCAGTTGCCTCAACTGATTCATATCGTTTACTTTTTTAAGCATCTCGGAGAAATCGAATGGCTTTAACTAATGCAGACCGCGCAGAGATCATTGCTAAATTTGCTCGCGCTGAAAATGACACTGGTTCACCAGAAGTACAAGTAGCTTTATTGACTGCTCAAATCAATGATTTACAAGGTCACTTCAAAGCTCACAAACACGACCACCACAGCCGTCGTGGTTTGATCCGTATGGTTAACCAACGTCGTAAATTGCTCGACTACTTAAATGGTAAAGACCACGGTCGTTACACTGCTTTGATCGGTGCTTTAGGTTTACGTCGTTAATTCGATTTTCACTTTGTTTTCGCTATTTCGCATGTCGCAATGCTTTATCGCTGAAAAGAGAGTTTCACTTAATGTTAGGTTAAGTGATTTTTAGAAGGGGCGCTTGTGCGCTCCTTCTTTGCGTTTAACTTATTTTAAATAATTGATCTAGTGTGATGGCTTCTAAGCTTTGTCATTTATCTACCAATCGGTGTAGTCTGAATGCCAAACCTTAGGGGTCTCACTAGAATAAAATTAGGAAAATACAATACATGTCAATGTTTAATATCGTTCGTAAAGAATTCCAATTCGGTCAACATCAAGTCGTTTTAGAAACGGGTCGCGTTGCACGTCAAGCAAACACAGTTTTAATTACTATGGGTGGCGTAACTGTTTTAGTTGCAGTTGTTGCTCAACCTAAAGCAAAAGCGGGTCAAGACTTCTTCCCGTTAACAGTTAACTATCAAGAAAAACAATATGCAGCTGGTCGTATCCCTGGTGGTTACGGTAAGCGTGAAGGTCGTGCTTCTGAAGCTGAAACTTTAATTTCACGTCTTATTGACCGTCCAATTCGTCCGTTGTTCCCAGAAGGTTACTTCAACGAAATTCAAGTAACAGCAACTGTTGTTTCTTCTGACAAAACTATGGATGCTGACATTGCAGCAATGCTTGGTACATCAGCAGCATTGTCTATTGCTGGTACTCCTTTCCGTGGTCCAATTGGTGGTGCACGTGTTGGTTTAATCAACGGTGAATATGTTCTTAACCCGAACTTCGAACAGTTGAAAGAAAGTGACCTTGACCTTGTGGTTGCAGGTACAGAATCTGCTGTATTGATGGTTGAATCTGAAGCGAAAGAACTTTCAGAAGACCAAATGCTGGGTGCTGTTCTTTTCGGTCATGACGAAATGCAAATTGCAATTCAAGCGATTAAAGAATTTGCTGCCGCTGCTGGTGCTGTTGAGTCAACTTGGGTTGCTCCAACTAAAAACGAAGCTCTTCTTGAGCAATTAAAAGCAGCTTTCGAAGCTAAAATTTCTGAAGCATATACAATTGCGGTTAAACAAGATCGTTACGCAGCACTTGATGCACTTTATGCAGAAGCTGTAGCTCAGTTCGTTCCAGAAAATGACGAAACTGGTATTGCTGATGAAGTAAACGAATTATTCGAAGACCTTAAATACCGTACAGTACGTGACAACATCTTGTCAGGTAAGCCACGTATTGATGGTCGTGATACTAAAACTGTTCGTGCTATCGACGTTCAAGTTGGCGTATTAGATCGTGCACACGGTTCTGCCTTATTTACACGTGGTGAAACTCAAGCGTTAGTAACAACAACTTTGGGTAATACTCGTGATGCGTTAATGGTTGATACCCTTGCTGGTACTAAAACTGACAACTTCATGTTGCACTATAACTTCCCTGCATACTCTGTAGGTGAAACAGGCCGTGAATCTGGTCCTAAGCGTCGTGAAATTGGTCACGGTCGTTTAGCACGTCGTGGTGTTCAAGCAGTTCTTCCTGCTGCTGACCGCTTCCCGTATGTAATTCGTATTGTATCTGACATTACTGAATCTAACGGTTCATCTTCAATGGCTTCTGTATGTGGTGCTTCATTATCACTTATGGATGCAGGTGTTCCGCTTAAAGCACCAGTTGCGGGTATCGCAATGGGCTTAGTGAAAGAAGGCGAGCGTTTCGCAGTACTTTCTGACATCTTGGGTGATGAAGATCACTTAGGTGATATGGACTTTAAAGTAGCAGGTTCTGCAAACGGTATTACTGCGCTTCAAATGGACATCAAGATTGAAGGTATTACTGAAGAAATCATGGAAGTTGCATTAAACCAAGCATTTGCTGGTCGTATGCACATCCTAAACGAAATGAATAAAGTCATTTCACGTGCTCGTGCTGAAATCAGTGCTCATGCACCGACGTTTGAAGTGATTAACATTAACCCAGACAAGATCCGTGATGTTATTGGTAAAGGCGGCGCAACTATCCGTCAAATTACTGAAGAAACTAAAGCTGCAATTGATATCGAAGACAACGGTACAGTTCGCGTATTTGGTGAAACTAAAGCTGCTGCTAAAGCTGCAATTGCTAAGATTCAAGCAATTACTGCTGAAGTTGAACCAGGTAAGATCTATGACGGTAAAGTAATCCGTATCGTAGAATTCGGTGCGTTTGTAAATATCATGCCAGGTACTGATGGTCTTCTTCATATTTCGCAAATTTCAAATGAACGTATTGCGAACGTAACTGATGTTCTTAAAGAAGGTCAGGAAGTGAAAGTACAAGTTGCTGATGTTGATAATCGTGGTCGTATCAAATTGACTATGAAAGACATTGAACAAGCATAATTGTTCTAGTGACATGAAAAAGTCCGCTTGATGCGGACTTTTTTTATGGCATGATGCAAGTAATACAAAAACAGATCATTGTGGTATGCAGGTTTATTACTTTTATCGCCATCAAGCTGACGGTTATGTCTTTTTAAGCCGTGAACAGCATAATGAACACATTCTGGAGTTTTTCTGGATTGATAGTGTCAGAGCTGATGTGGTGAACCATAACGAAGAATGGCAACAAAAGATTCAGCAGCTTTCAGGTGTGGTTATTAATGAATTTCATATGCGAGATATTGCGAATATTGAGCACCCTTGTGCATTTGATACGCTTGAAGAATATGACCTGCTTATTTTTAGAAAGCTCGTTACACCTGATGATGAAATTAAAAATGGGGAATCCCATGAGAGTGTATTTGGCCTAGCAACCACGCCGATTAGCTTTATTTTTACTCCTAAAGTTCTGATTAGTGTTCGTGAGCAGGGCAATAAGTCGATTGAAAACTATATTCAACGTCTCGAAAATATTTTATGTAAAACTTTGGAAGAACAAAACAAAACCCGTAAGCTGCCTAATTCACCTGTAGATTTATGTTTACGACTGCTTAATAGTATGGTGGATGGCTACCTTGATATCCGTTCACCTTTGACTAGAAGGGTCGAGCATTGGCAACAGCAATTGCTGCAAGGTAATCGCCGTTTTAAACAATGGCATCAGCTGTTTCATGAAAACATGGCCTTTCAGCAGGTTGAAAATTTATGCGAAGAGCAAATCGAAACCTTACAAGAGTTTCGAGATGAAATTGTAGAAAACTATCATCATGTTATTGGTGAGAAGACACATAATTCTCAAGATCTTCTGTTAGTTCGTTTGAATGATTTAATGAGTCATGTCGAACGTATTCAAAAACATACTTTACGTTTACGTAGCGCTATTCAGTCAGCGATTGATTTGCACTTCTCAGCAATTGCAAACCAGACCAATGAGAATATGCGTATTCTTGCCATTATTACTGCCGTATTTGCACCGCTTACTCTTTTAACGGGTATTTATGGAATGAACTTTGAGTTTATTCCAGGGCTTAAGTCACCAGTAGGTTTCTGGATTATGCTGGGTGTCATGCTGCTAAGTACGATTTTCTTGCTTTATTACTTCTATCGACAACATTTGGTAGGGCGCGGTGAAAAAAGTGTGATTGATTTATTGGCTCAACAACATCGTCAGGATCGGATGAATTTGTTCTGGTTTTTGGAATATGAACCGATTAAGCAGACTTTGAAGGAAGTGGAAAAGATTACTCGGTTGAAATAATTCTTCAATTTTTATTGAATTTTTTCCAAATTTGCTTGAGCTAAGCGTCATCCACAACCTGCCCATAATTTAAAAATTATTGTTTTTGCAAAGTAATATTTTAAATGAAAGTAGTGAACAGGTTTTGTGGATGACAATGGTTTTGGTTACTTTTGCCAAAACAAAAGTAACGTAATTAACTGATGAAATAGATAGGGAGTGCCAGTAGGACTCCGTCGTGACTATCTAATCTAATGAAAATGCTTCAACTGTTTTCTAAGTTGTTGCACTTCATCAATCAAATCTAACATCACAGCAACTGCCGCCAAACTTGCGTCAAAGTCACGTTGTAGACGATACGCTTTACGTGCACGTGCGACATCTTCGCCCATAAACTGGTGTGCTTCAGGTGTGTTCTCGACTGATAAAATATCATATTCAATGAGCTGAAGAATCCAGTCAGGACTTTGGCCGCAAGCTTGGGCAAATTGTTGTAAATCAAAAGTCGATTGTTCATCAACGACCTCTGCACTAAAGGTATGGCCGTCATATACAATTTCTCGATAGTGAATGGTTGTCATGATCTTGCTCCCTAATGAGATGAACGAGGTTCGAATGAAGCAAATGCTTCTGCCAGTTGCTGATACGCTTCTTTTTCTTTTTCAGAATTTGCAGGCGGGAATACAATATTTAAAATTAAATACAGATGCCCTGGCGTTTTATTTGGTATCCCTTTGTCTTTTAAACGTAGCTGTTGTCCTTGTTTTGCATTTTTAGGTAAATTTACATGTAAAGATCCTGCTGGTGTTTTTACTTCAATACCTTGGCCTAATGCTGCTTCCCATGGAGTTACATCTACAGTCAGATATACGTCACTGCCTTCGACATGAACACGGTCTGTATCTTTATACTGGATTTCAATATAAAGATCGCCGTTAGCACCACCATTAATCCCACTTTGGCCTTGCCCACTTAAGCGGATTTGCTGACCTTCTTTCATGCCTTTTGGTATTTTTACCTGCAAGGTCTTGCGTTGAACTTCAGGCTCGCCATAAGCGTTCATGGTTGGAATTTGCAGAGTAATTTGCTGGGTTGAACCATGATAGGCAATATCAAGATCAACCTCTATGCTGGCATGTTGATCTTCACCGCGATAACTACGTTGTTGTCTTTGATATTGTTGTTGGCCACCGCCAAAGCCTGCACCAAAGCGACCAAATAAATCTTCAAAACCACTAAAGTCTGCTTGTTCACCGCCTGTAAAACTTTGACGATAAAACTGTGCTTCATCAAAACCACCTTGTGCAGCACCTTGACCAAAGTTATTAAAACCTTGAGGATGATCTAACATTTGGTCATATTCGGCTTTTTTATCTGCATTGCTTAATGTGTCGTAGGCAACATTAATGGCCTGCATTTTTTCTTCTGCATCTTTTTCTTTGCTGATGTCGGGATGATATTTACGGGCTAATTTTCGATAAGCTTTTTTAATTTCATCAGCAGAGGCTTTGCGTGTAACCCCTAATTCTTCATAATAATTTTTTGCCATAATGTTTTATCACGATGGTGTTGTTTATTTCATTATGAAACGATTTTTAGAGTTTTCAATAAGCTAGATTGTATAAGAGTTGTTCTATTACGAAATACAGAGGAACGTAAAGAGGTATAGAAAAATTAGACTATACCTCTAATGAATTAGATGAAACTCTGATATAAGCCGTAAAGAGCAATAAGTAGAAGTAATAAACCGCAGAGGCCTAATATTTTTGGATATAAATGACTGTTAGAAAGGCGACGGAAGAATATATAAACCAAAGATAAGGTGAGGAAGTCTAAAACAATCCATGTCAGAGTAAGTAGGGTTAAACTTAAATTTAACTGAGGGGTAATAGAGACAAATTGCGGAAAGAAAGCCGAGAAAAAGATAATATCTTTTGGGTTCGAAATACCGACAAGAAAACCTTTTTTAAAGCCACCATTTTGTGCTGAAACTGTTTGTATCGCTTCTGGGTGAGGTGCCTGAATCACTTCTTTGAGAATACTAAAACCCAAATAACCAATATATAGGCAGCCTAAAATACGAATGATATTGAGGTAACTATCATTAACACTCAGTACTCCTTTTAAAACTAGTACTGAAATAAAAATTAAAACAAGGGATGCTAGGTTTGTACCAAAAATGGTTTCCAGTGCTTTTTTATAGCCCCCTTTAAGTCCAGCGCTTGCAACTAAAATCATGACAGGGCCAGGGGTCGCAATCATAATAACTACGCTAAAAATAAAGAGAAAATAATCAAAATAATTCATGGTATTTAGGCGTCTTATTTATTAGGCTATAAAGTAGCCTTATATTATCCTATTTAAATTAACATGTTGAAAATTATCATCAAAAAATACAGGTAAATAAAAAGGCGGTATAACCGCCTTTTTATAAAGTTAAAATATTAACTTAAATGTTCACCAAATAACGCTAAAGCTTCTTCAGCGGTAAAGGTATATTGCGTATTACAGAACTGACAGTCCATACGAATCGGGTTCTGCTGTTCTAGAGTTTCATGAACAGCGTCTACACCAATTTGAATCAGGGCATTTGCACAGCGTTCTTTTGAACATGTACAGCCAAATTTTAATGCTTCAATTTCTGGTAAACGAACTTCTTCTTCGTTATATAAACGATATAAGATTTCATTTGCATCTAAATTGGTAAGCTCTTCAGCTTTTAATGTTTCGGTCAACATCGTCAAACGTGGCCATAAATCTTCATCGACCAAGTTTTGCTCTTCTTCATCATGACGTGGTAAGAGTTGAATCAGTAAACCGCCAGAACGCTTATCTGTACTTGCCAACACAATACGAGTTGGAATTTGTGCAGATAAATCATAATATTGCATTAAGCAACCCGCTAAAGTCACTTGATCAAGCGGCACGATCCCTTGATAACGTTCGCCAAATTCCGGTTCAATATTAATAAATAAAACCGGATTAACTAAAGCGCCAAGAACTGTGCTGCTGTCTGTTGCTTCAACAAAGCGAGGGTCGGTTTCATAGTCCGCTAAAGCACGAACCTCTCCTAAATGGTTACATTCAGCCATCGCCCATTTGAAGGTGCCGCTAGCCTGGATTTGCAAGCTGATACGGCCTTTGATTTTTAGTGTACTTGCAAGTAATGCAGTGGCACTCAACATTTCACCTAGCAGAATTTTAACCGCAGGCATATAGTCACGTTGAGCTAAGATAGTTTGTAGGGCTTCTTCTAGATGAACTACTTCTCCACGTACTGGAAAGTTCTCTATATAAAAGCGTTGGCGTAAATCAGACATAATATTCTCCAGGGCCCTAAGCAGAGTATAACTATTTCGTTTTAATCAAGCTCAGGAAATGCAGCTAAGCCGCAAGCCGGACAGGGGCAGCTTTGGCCCATTGTCCAATTATTTAGGCAATGTGAATAAGTCCTTAATATAGCCATTTTCTGAAATCTCAAGTTATTCTAGATGATCTCTTGTAATGTCGATGCGATTTGGTTGTAAATGACGCTTTAAATTAACATCATGTTTTGATGTAGCCTGTTGCTGCGCATCACTTTCAAACAAATGTTCAAGCTCGGCTAAGGCATTACGATGTGTTTCAAAAATCTTCTGTTCATCAGTATAAATACTTTGCTGCTGTATGAGCAATTTCTCATCATAATCCCGAAAGATTTCGATATTGTTATAGGCTTGTTCATCAGAGATTCCAAGTTCTCGTAAAGCGCGATAAGCCATACCTAATGAAGATAAATACGTTTCACGCCAAATGTATTCAACACCTAAATCTCTTAAAAGATGGACATGGTGGCGGTCACGAGCACGAGCCAACAGCTTTAAGTTTGGATAATTTAATCTAAGATGACGCGCGACATTCATAGAGTCTTCAACATCATCAATCGCTAAAATAAATACTTTAGCTTTTTCAATACCGGCAGAACGCAGTAAATCGGGCTGGGTTACATCGCCATAATAGAGCTTGCCGCCGTAGCGACGAACAAAGTCCACTTGATAAAGATTGTTGTCGATTGCAGTAAAGCCTAAATGCTGTAGGCGGGCAATACGCGCGATGATTTGTCCAAATCGACCAAAGCCAGCAATGATAATCGGGTTATCTTGCTGAGGAATCTCGTCATATTCAGGTGGACGTTCTTTATTAAACAGAGGAATGACCTGAGTTGCCATGATCCAGTAAATTACTGGTGTAAGTACCATCGACAATGTCACGATCAGAGTCACGGGTTCTAATATAGCTTGAGTTAAAACCTTCTCACTTTTTGCAAGACTCAAAATTACAAAAGCAAATTCTCCACCTTGTGCCAAGCAAGTACCTAAAAGCAAACTGTTATTCCAACTATATTTTTTATAGCGGGCGATGGCGGTCAATATCAGCGTTTTGATGAGTAATAAGCCGACTGCTCCACCAATAATAAGCAAAGGCATTTCAATGAGCAGTGACAGCTGTGTAGTCATGCCGACGGTCATAAAGAATAAGCCAAGCAATAAACCTTTAAACGGTGCAATACTCGCTTCAACTTCGTGGCGAAATTCTGAATCTGCTAATAATACACCTGTAAGGAATGCACCTAATGTGGTGCTAATTCCTAAAGTGTCCATAAGCAACACAACAGCAAGAATAATAAATAATCCTACTGCTGTAATAAGTTCAGTCGCTCCACTTTTAGCAACAAAGCGGAAGAAGGGACGCATCACATAGCGACTAAACAGAAATAGACCAGTAAACGTTGCAATGATAGCCGCAAAATAAGCCACTCCATGATGGGTTGATTCTGTTCCTGCCAATAATGGAATGATGGCAAGTAAGGGAATAGCCGCTATATCTTGGAAAAGTAAAATGGAAAAAGACTGCTGACCATAAGTCGTATTGAGTTGCTGCTTTTCGGTCAGAAGTTGTAATACAAAAGCTGTAGAAGATAGCGCAAGGGCAAACCCAATGACAAAGCTGACAGAAAGCTGTTGTTGAAACAGTAATAGTACGATCAACATAAGAACAGCCCCACTAATGAGGACTTGCAGACTTCCCATTACAAAAATAGAGTCACGCATTTCCCATAAACGTTGGGGGCGTAACTCTAAACCAATCAGGAACATTAATAAGATAACGCCAAATTCGGCAAGTTCCATAATTGCTTCAGGGTCATGTGCAATATTTAAAACACTAGGACCCAGAAGTATTCCTGTAAATAAATAGCCTAAAACTGTTGCTATCCCTAGGCGTTTGCCAAGAGGGACTAAAATCAGAGAAGCTCCAAGAAAAATTGTTGCTTGCAGTAAGAATGACATTCATTGCCTCGAATGTATTAGTCTCTTTTAAGTGTAAAGCCAAAAAAGCTTCTTCACACCATGATATTCAAATCATCTAATTAAATTCTTGCGGATCAACATCAATTGATAGCCTAAGTTGATGCTGCCGTGGTGCATGAACCAATTGTGACCACCATTGTCTTAAGTAAAAATGTAGGCGAGCACGGTCAGCAGATAAAATCACCATGTGGGCGCGGTAGCGCCCAGCTTTACGTTCCATCGGTGCTGGAATCGGACCCCAAATATCAACAATTTCACCTGCAATTTGGCGTAATTGTTCCGCCGCTTCATTTAAAAAATGTAAGGTATAGTCACGATCTTTAGATTCTGCACGTATCAGTACTGCATAACGATAAGGTGGCAGCAATGCGACTTTACGTTCCGCAAGAGTCTGTTTAGCAACCGCCCGATAATCTTTTTCGATGAGTGTGGTTAGTAAAGGGTGATCTGGTCTTAAGGTCTGTAAATAAACATGGCCTTTGTGTTCACCACGACCTGCACGACCAGCGACTTGTACAATTAATTGCGCAGTACGCTCTGGCGCACGAATATCGACACTCAGTAACCCAGCATCAATGTCTAAAATAGCAACCAAAGTTACGTGTGGGAAATGATGACCTTTTGCCAACATTTGAGTGCCGAGTAAAATTGTTGGTTTGTTTTGATGAATACGGTCATAAATTTTTTGCCAGCTACCGACACGACTGGTACTGTCACGGTCAACCCGAATCACATCATAGTCTGGAAATAGTTCTTGTAAGTGCTCTTCAACCTTGGCTGTCCCTGCTCCTAGGGTTTTTAAGCTTTTTTGCTGGCATTCAGGGCAATGGTCTGGCAAGCGATGAACAGTGCCGCAGTGGTGGCAGTGTAAATAAGAATAAGGCTGAGTATGTAAAGTAAAATGGGCATCACAATGCGGACAATTTGCTTGCCATCCACAACTTTCACAGACCAGTACAGGTGCATAGCCACGACGGTTTAAAAAGATTAAAACCTGTTCTTTTCTGGCTAGGGTATTTTTAATCTGTTCGATTAAAGGCTGGCTAATTCCATGCTGTTTTTTGACAATTTTAAGGTCAATCAAATGCATTTTAGGCAAAAGTGCATGTCCAGCACGTTTGTTGAGTTGCAGTGCAGTTAATTTGCCAGTTTCGACTAAATAATAACTATCTATGCTTGGAGTTGCTGAACCTAAAATAACAGGGCAGCTTTGTAAGTGACCTCGATAAAGAGCGACATCACGCGCATGGTAGCGGAAGCCTTCTTGTTGCTTATAAGACAGATCATGTTCTTCATCTAAGATGATGAGGCCCAAACGTGGCAGTGGCGTATAGATGGCTGAGCGGGTTCCTAAAATAATAGATGCTTTGCCAGTCTGGGCCTGTTGCCATGCCTGCAAGCGTTTGGAGTCATTTAAGCCCGAGTGTAATAGAGCAATATCACAGTTAAAACGTGATTTAAAACGAGAAATCGTTTGAGGGGTTAGACCAATTTCAGGGACTAACACCAGTACTTGCTTACCTTGCTTTAGCACTTCGTGCATGATGTGCAGATAAACTTCAGTTTTACCGCTTCCTGTTAAACCATCTAATAAAAAGGCTTGGTATTGATGCTGTGCGTTTACGACGTGCTGGGTTGCTTTCTTTTGGTCTTCATTTAGCGTGAGCGGCATTTGTGCCAATTCAACAGGCGATGGGCTAAAGTCGTGCGGTTCAAGCGTACAGTCAACCAGTCCTTTCTTTTGAAGTGCTTTAAGCGTAGCCGTTTCTACACCACTTAAATTAAGAATATTCTCTGTAGTTCCGGCAGGGTGTAATTTTAAAATTTGATACGCGTCTTGTTGCTTAACAGAGCGTTTAAGAAGTGCTTCAACATTATCACATGGTGTGATTTTCCAAAGATGGAACAAAACATCCATTGGTTTGCCCTGACGCAATAATGCGGGTAGGGCGGTTTGCATGACCTCGCCAATTGGAAATTGGTAATACTGGGCTGACCATGTCAATAAACTTAAAACTTGTTCATCTAAAATAGGCTCATCGTCTAAAAGGTCAGAAATGGCTTTAAGCTGAAAGGTGCCTGTAAATGATTCACTTGGGTCAACTTTTTCAGTAATGATGCCAATCAGATTTTGGCGTCCAAATGAAATAGCGACGCGTGAGCCTACGTGAGCCCGTTCATATTGTGCTTGGGTGAGTGTATAGTCAAAAGTGTCGTACAGATGTACAGGTACGGCTACACGCACACGATAAACAACTGAATCAGGCTTTGGCGTTATGGTCATAGAGGCTCATTTCGTCAATTTTAAAAAACGGCATAGCGTCGTGAAGAGGACTTGGGTATTCTACACAGGCTATAGAACGAATATGAATGATTGCGTAGCATAGATGCAACAGCAGCGACTATTATTTTTGGAAAATTAGAACATTACCATGCCTGCATATCAATTTACTGCCATTGATGCTTCAGGGAAGCAGCAAAAAGGAGTGCTTGAGGGAGACTCAGCGCGCCAGATTCGCCAACAATTACGCGATAAAGCATGGACACCAATTAGTGTTGACCCTGTTGAACAAAAAGATAAACATCAGAGTCAGGGGTTATTCCAAAAAAAGTTCAGTGCTTACGATTTGGCACTCATGACTAGACAACTTTCGGTCTTGGTTGCCGCTGCTATTCCACTTGAAGAAGCTTTGCGCGCCGTGAGTAGGCAAAGTGAAAAAACACATGTACAAAATCTTTTATTATCTGTTCGTTCTCGAGTCTTAGAAGGGCATTCACTTGCACAAGGTATGCAGCAGTCTGGACGTTTCCCTGACCTTTATATTGCAACGGTGGCTGCTGGCGAGCGCTCGGGACATTTAGATCTCATTTTAGATCAGCTTTCGGATTACACTGAAAACCGCTTTGCCATGCAAAAGAAAGTTCAGGGTGCCATGATTTATCCAATCATTTTAATGCTGATGTCTTTTGGTATTGTGATGGGTTTAATGACTTATGTTGTGCCAGAGATTGTAAAAACTTTTGATCAAAATAAAGATGCTTTACCGTGGATTACAGTCGCTTTAATGAAAGCCAGTGATTTTATTCGTCACGCGTGGGTGTTTATTATTCTTTTTGCAGTGGTAGGTGTTATCGCATTCGTTCGGTTTTTAAAAACCACTGCTGGACATTATGCTTTTGATCGATTAACACTCAAATTGCCATTATTCGGTAAACTGTCACGTGGTATTAATGCTGCACGATTTGCCAGTACCTTATCTATTTTGACCCGTTCAGGTGTCCCTTTGGTCGATGCCTTAAAAATTGGTGCAGCAGTGACCAACAACTGGGTCATCCGAGACTCAATTGCTCATGCGGCTGAGCGAGTGACAGAGGGGGGTAACTTAGGTACGCAACTGGAGCGCAGTGGTTATTTCCCACCAATGATGGTACAAATGATTCGAAGTGGAGAGGCATCAGGCGAGCTTGACAGAATGTTAGAACGAGCATCGACCATGCAAGACCGTGAGGTGACGACATTTATTTCAACCTTACTGGCATTACTTGAACCGCTTATGCTGGTTTTAATGGCAAGCATTGTACTGGTTATTGTAATCGCGGTTATGCTGCCAATCGTAAATATGAACAATATGATTTAATAACTTTGATATTAGAGATAATGATGAAAGTAAAAAATATTCAAAGCGAAACAGCGATGGAACAACATAGTGAATCTGCGGTTTCAAATCAGTTTGAGCCAACGTGCCATTCCGAGCATAGCTCTCTATCAGATATTTGCTCCTCAAGCACAGCTTTCGGACTTGCGGCACGTTCGAACGGTGCTCGAATGAAACGTGCCTCAGGCTTTACGCTCATTGAAGTGATGGTTGTGATTGTAATTTTAGGCGTGTTAGCAGCTTTAATCGTACCAAATGTCATGGGGCGTAGTGAAAAAGCTAAAATTGATACGACTCAAATTGCATTAAAGGGGGTAGCGGGTGCTTTAGATCAGTACAAGCTTGATAATGGCCATTTCCCAACCATGCAAGAAGGTGGGTTAGATGCTTTGGTTAACCAGCCTGCTACAGCGAAAAACTGGATGCCAGGTGGTTATGTAAAAGGTGGTTATCCTAAAGACAGCTGGAAAAATGATATTCAATATGTCATTCCTGGGGCAGATGGGCGAGCTTTTGATTTGTACTCATTTGGAGCAGATGGCAAAGAAGGCGGTGAAGGTAATGATGCAGATATTTATTATCAACCTTAATTAAAATGTAATGGAGATTATCAATTCAGTTAAAAAGTTAAAATGATAAATACGAATTGATAATCTCTCTCAATCAGAAAAATATAATAACTAATTGAAAAATATAAATTAAAGTTAAAATCAATATTTGAGATTTATAATAAGAATTATTCCCATATTTAATAGTTACAAGAAAGTTAAAATGTAGAGAAAAATAAGCTATATATTTAAATAAAAGCTTTGCATAATAAATAAAAAGCACTTTATTCAATTAAAAGGAGAGATTAAATGAAAGCATTTCTCATATTAGATGAACTGACTCAGTTTCATTGGGTAATGCTCAAGTCTGTCCTATTGATTTTGGGTTTATTGCCGATTGCTGAGGTTTCATTAAAGTTATGGCTGAGTACAGAGGGAAGTAGCCAAATCATGATTGGTTTCTTCGCATTAAGTATTGTGAGCGCATGGTTAATGGTGAGCTTCTTTACTGCATTAAAAGCGAGCGTCTGGCAAGCTAAACAAATCTCTACTCAATATGAGCAATTCCTTTTTAAAGCTTACCGTTATGTACCCATGGTTTTTTTATCGAGTTTAGTTGCTTATTTATCTCTGCAACTATCGATTGCTTTTTAATAATATTTTAAAACCAAATTTTAGATAAAACGTAGACTAAACATCTACGTTTTATTTTTTAACTGGACTTAAAAACAGGGTGTTTCTTCATTTGTACATATTATATGCTTCAAATCAGCAATTTAAGAAAATGAGAAATATGAAATGGAACAAATCGAGTGGAATGATTTTTTAAAAGTAGAGCTGCGTGTTGGTAAAATTATTCAAGCCGAGGTTTTTGAAAAAGCACGTAAACCTGCCTATATTTTACATATAGATTTTGGTGAAGAATTGGGTGTGCGTAAATCAAGTGCACAAATTACCAAGCTCTATCAACCACAAGATTTGGTGGGTAAATTAGTCGTTGCCGTAGTGAATTTCCCTAAAAAACAAATAGGGCCTATTCAGTCAGAATGTTTGGTGACAGGGTTTCATAATGCAGATGGTGATGTCGCACTTTGTATCCCAGAGTTTGAAGTGCCTCTGGGTACAAAGTTATTGTAAATTAGCGACGAGATTTAAAAGAAACGTCAACTTTACGTGGACGATAAACCCAACCTAAAATCAGCAGTAAGACTGCAAATCCTAAAATTGGATAATCGCCTAAACGGTTATAAAGAGTTTGGCCTTGCATGGCTGGTAAATCGCCTCTCAAGACAAACTCTTTATCGATTGGTGCTTGTTCAATGATATGACCATTTTGATCAATAAACGCTGTTACACCTGTGTTGGTTGCACGAACAAACCAGCGGCCATTTTCTTTCGCACGCATCTGCACCATTTGTAAATGTTGCCAAGGCCCAGCAGTGCCCGTAAACCAAGCATCATTCGATACAGTTACCAAGAAGTCGCTGTCTTCCGCATTACGTCTTGTCAGGTTGGGGTAAGCCACTTCATAACAAATTGCAGCAGCAAGTGCATGCCCTTTAATTAAGAGGGGCTTCTGGTCACTCTCACCACGTGTAAAACCGCTCATGCTGATATCATTTTGCATGGCTGGTAACACCCAAGAGAGTAAACCTGAAAGAGGGATGTATTCACCAAATGGAACAAGACGCTGCTTTTTATAGAGTCCACTTGAATCACTACCAGAAGCCATAATACTGTTGTAATATAGTGGGCTACCAACTTGATGTGATTTTGCAACATCCCAGTAGGGAATTCCAGTTACCCATGCAGTATGGTTCTTTTTAGCTTGTGCATCCATTGCATCCAAAAACGGTTCAATATCGGTTTGGAAAAGCGGAATTGAAGACTCAGGCCATACAATCAGATCACGGCCCCATTCAGATTGTGTCAAACCAGCATAAATTTCTAATGTTCTAACTTGATATTCAGTCAGCCATTTTAAATCTTGTGGAATGTTACCTTGAATGAGCGAAACGCTAAGTGGCTTGGCATCTTTAGGTTTTACAAACTGTATATATGATGCTCCCCATGCACCCAAAACTAACAGGGCAGAAGGGATAACCCAGAAAATACGTTTACGAAGAACTTCGACTAAAGCACATGCTAATACAATGACAACGAAGGAAATTGCATAAATACCAAATAGCGGTGCATAACCATCGAGTAAGCGTTCAGTAAAAGCGTAACCTACAAATAACCATGGGAAACCTGTAAATACCCAAGTTTTTGCCCATTCAAAAACAATCCAAAGTGGGGCAAAAGTAAGTGGAGTTTCAGGGAAGAATCGTCGGTAAACCCATGTCTGAAATGCTGTAAATAAACCCATGACAAGGGCCATAACAGCAATCATACACACGCTTAGAAAAGCATTGGTATCGCCATATACATGGATGGAAGTATAGAGCCAGAAAGCGCCTACAAACCATAAGCCAAAGCCATAGCTCCAACCAATAGCAAAGGCTTGTTTAGCTGAGCGCTTATGTAATGTTGCATAGAGTAGGGCTGGAGATAAAATTGCCAACCACCACCAATAATAAGGTGCCAGTGAAAAACTGAACACGGCACCTGAAAATAAAGCAATGAGTAAAGGAAAAATTAAAGGAAGCTGTTTTTGTTGTTGCGAAGAATCTAACAGCTTTTCAAAGTATGCTCTCATTGACGTACAGCTCGAATCAGATGAATAGTGCGGGCATCTGCTTCAACGATTGTAAATAACCAATTTCCAAGCTCAACAGTTTGACCTTGTAAATCACTTACCAGACCAATCTCTTGAAGCAATAAACCGCCGACAGTTTCTACTTCATCGTCAGAAAAATCAGCATCTAAAACAGTATTGAAATGTTCGATTGGTGTAAGTGCTTGCACCATCCACGCATTTGCTACCGTATGGTCATTGTCAGGAACAATGTACTGAGCATCTTCATCGACCGTGTCGTGCTCATCTTCAATTTCGCCAACGATCTCTTCAAGAATATCTTCAAGCGTAACAAGACCGGCTGTTGAACCATATTCATCAATCACAATCGCAATGTGAGTCTGAGTATGTTTTAACATGCGCAGTACCTGATCGGAACGTGCACTTTCAGGAACAAATAACGGTTGGCGCATAAGAACTCGAATATCGACTTTGGTATTCGGTTCAGTTAGAAACGGCAACAAATCTTTTGCGAGCAAAATCCCGACAACATTGTCAGGTTGATCGGCAGAGAAGACTGGAAAGCGTGAGTGAGCAGACTCGACCAGTACATCAAGAATATCAAGTAATTGATCATCTTCTTGTAAACTGATCATTGCTGTTCGTGGCGTCATGACTTCACGAATTTTTGTGGCTGGAAGGTCAAGAACGCCTTCAAGCATAGCAACAGTATCTGGTTCTAAAAAGCGGCGTGAATTTTGGACTAATTTTAATAATTCATCACGGGTTTCTGGCGCTGTACCTAACCATTTTCGTAAGCCTCGCATTCCCCACGACGGACTTGGTTCCTCTTGCATGATCTTTCCTAAAGACTCAATGTATCAAATGAATACACAGATCATACCGAAGAAAAGATGCTTATGCATCTATAAAACAAGCTAAAAGACAAAACGTATATTGTTATGTAAAAGCCAGTTACAGTTAACAGCTCAGTAATTTGTTTATGCTAAAATGTGAAAATTCTATTTGTTCGAGTTTGTTATGTCAGAGCAACCCATTTCACCTACTGTACAACTCAATACGCGTGGTTTACGTTGTCCGGAACCTGTCATGATGTTGCATCAAGCCATCCGCAAATCTAAGTCTGGGGATGTGGTTGAAGTCTTCGCAACAGATAATTCGACCTCGTGGGATATTCCTAAGTTTTGTATGCATTTAGGCCATGAGTTGTTGTTGCAAGAAGAACGCTTAGATGAAAATGGTCATAAAGAATTTCATTATTTAGTGAAGAAAGGTTAATAGAATAATAAGGCTTCTAATAAAGACGATTAGAAGCCATGAATAATTTAACTTTAATTTGAAATGATAATTTTTTACAAATAAGAATCGTTATATAATTTATAAAATTAAGTATATAAATGACGTATAAAAATGAATGATTATTTTGTGAAAAGAAGCTTATTAATCTGTCTTTGGTTTTTCACTATTGCTGGTTTATTACATTTAGAGATCTCTTGGTTATCTGAAACTGTTGCTATCATTATTATATCTATTCTTATTGTTTTAGGTTCAATTCTACTCGGTTATAGAAATACATATTTTGCTCCTGAACCAAAGATAAAGATGAGTTTGATCTTGCATACAAGGTTTATCGGGTTGATGTTAATTCTTGATTTATTATTTGGTAAATCGGTTTGGTACTACGATTTAGCGCGGAACTTTGGTTTTCTTGGCTTATTTTTATTAGGCACATTTATTTTCTATAAAAAGAATTTTAATTTAAACGTAGCAAAAATACCGCCTTTTCAATAAGTGGATACTAATAAAAA